>JAJDUD010000058.1 GCA_022826825.1 Acidobacteriota bacterium
TGCGCTCAAGTTGTCGCCGAGCCGCGCGAGCTCGCGCGCGGCTTCGTCCTCGATCCGCCTCCGGTCGGCCTCCAGCCTGTTCCTCAGCCGGGAGGTCAAGTCGCCCGGGCTCGAAGTCTCGTTCATACAGTTCTCCTCTCAACCGCCACCGCTTCCCGGTGTCCGGATCGCGGGCGGTGATGTAGTCCCTCCCCTGGCGGGTCACGTCGAGGCCCACGTCTTCCAGCGCGGAGACCACGTCGGCTCGGCCCTTGACCGCGCCGTGCTCGACGCGTTGCACGAGGTAGTCGCGGATCAGCGTGCGCGGGTCCGCCTCGTGTTCGAGCCCGGCCCTGAGCTTCGACGCCTCGATGTAGGCCAAGTGGCCCGGCCGCTGCGCCCTCGCCCGTGCCGGATCGTCCGGTCGGCTCCAGCCGTGCTCGTGGTTGAAGGCGTCTCGCAGCGGGGCGAAGGTCTTCTCCCAGCCGGGGGGCGCGATGTTCACGCTGCGGCCCGTCTGTAGGTCACACTGCGCGGCCAGGATGTGGATGTGGACGCCGCCTCCGCGCTCGCGGTGCAGAACCGCCGTCCACGAGTAGCGGTCAGGCTCCAGTCCCGCCCACGCGGTCTTCTCGAACTCGTCGAGGACCGCTTCGATCTGTTCGTCGGTGGGCCGGTCCTCCGGCGCCCACGCGATCACGGCGGACGTGTACTTCCTCTCGAAGTCGAGCGAGTCGGCCACGGCGGCCACCATGTCCGGGTTCCCGCGCCACACTTCGACACCCTCGCGCTCGCGTCCCTCGGCGTCCAACTCGCCGACGAGGTACTTGGCCGCCGCCTTGGCCGAGCCCTTCCCGTGGGACAGGAACTTAACGAGCATCGCCGGTCTCCCCGCCGATGCGGGCGACACGGAGCAGAGAGCGCTCGAACGACACGAGGTGCGCGATCACCGAGACGGCCTCGGCCGCCGTCCGGTGGGTGTTCGCCCAGCGTACAAGCTGGTTCAGGTTGTTACCGATGCGCGCGATCTGGCGTGTGCGCTCGCGCTCGACGGCCCGCGCCGCCGCGGTCCACGTATGGGTCCGCGCCATCGCCTCGCGAAGCAGGACGGAGGGAGAGACGCCCGCTGCGGCCGCCTTCTCCCGCCAGGCGGCGTGTTCCGCTGGCGTGACGCGGGCGGCGACCATGACGGTGCGATGCCCCTCAGCCATGAGCGCACCGGCGACGGGGTTCGGGGGCGTCGCCCCCGCGCGTCCGCTGCCCGGGCAGCGGCGCGGCAGTCCGGGGGTCTAAGGGGGCCGGAACGCCCCCTTGCCAGCCCGCCGTGTTCAACACGGCGTGTGCTGGCTTACGGACCTTAAGGCCGTCAGCCAGCCCCCGGGTGCGCCGGTCTTGAGCGCTCCGCGTCATCGAACCGGGCGGCCTTCCGACGCCCCGTGACGAGCCTCGCCGATCCCGAGCGCGGCCTCGACGCGCTCACCGGCCGGACCGCCGCCGAAACGGCTCTCGGCGATGCGCTCGCGGACCCACTCGTCGATCTCGGCCTCGATCCAGCCCACGGCGCGGTCGCCCAGCCGAACCGGCTGGGGGAAGCGTCCCTCGGCAAGCCGCACATAGATCGTGCTCCGCGACAGGCCGGTGCGCCGCAGCACCTCCGGCAGCCGCAGGATGCGGATCGGCGGGTTCATCCTCTGTTCTCTCGGGTTCTCGGTCATGGTCCTGCTCCTCCTCGTTGCTCGTAGCTTTCAGGTCGGTCTCCGGTGTCGCTGTTGGGGACGGTGGATCCCGCGCGCGGCGGCGTTCGCCGTCGTGCTCCGAGATGAACGCCAGAATCCGATCCGCCGTCCTCAGTGACGGCGAGCGCCCCCGACCGATCTGACGCATCAGGTTCGGGTCGCCCACGGCCTTTTGACCGAAGGCAGTCGGGCTCACCCCCGAGCGTCCGAGAAACGCGCTCACCCGCGAAATGAACTGATTCTCCAGCGTCATCATGCCCGAACGCTGAACAACCATTCGGGGCGATGTCAACGGTCGGAAATACCCTACTTTTCCCCAGCGTTCCATAGCGTTCCGACGCCGTCCACGACCTGTTTGCGGTCGCTGCCAGTGGCGCGGCAAGACGCCCCCCTGGTGAATTGCGGAGTGATCGTCCAGTGGCATGGAAGCCGGTCCGACGAGGCCCGGTCTGACTGGGTTTGCTGCCGCAATGGATCCAGCGGCTCGTCGCGGCGTGCGGGAAGTCGGATCGCTGATATTCCTGTGCGGCCCGGGTCCTCGGGACATGGGAAAGACAGGCACGGCCGCGCCCTCGGCCAAGCCGCCGGACTCGGCCATCCACGATCGGGTGCTCGACCGGAGTTCCTACAGCGTCGAGGTCCACCGCGGCGATTTGGAGCGCTTGGGGCCGCCTTTTGGCCCTACCCTTACCCCTCGGAGACCGGAGATCGTCGACCTGAGGCCATTGTGCGGCCCGTAGATTCCCCGAAATGTGCACGAAACGTGCGGAAACGGCTCCCGAGGCCGGGGAAGCGGCGGTAGGTCGGCGGCCTATCCCTGCGTGACATAGCTACTCCACGCCTGCATGACCTCGGCACGGTGCTCCAGCAGATCGGAGCGCTGATACGCTTGGACGACTCGGCTCTTGGGCACGTGGGCGAGGCAGGCCTCCGCAACCTCGGCCGGCACGCCCGACTCGGCCATCCACGACCGCGCGCTCGAACGGAAGCCGTGAAGCGTCGAGTCCACCCCGGCGATCTGGAGCACACGCGCCACCGTCTTCGGCGCAAGCGTTCTGCCGGTCCGCGACGGGAACACGAGCGGCGACTCGCCCGACAGCCTGCGCGCCTTCCTCAGCACGCCCAGAGCGCCCGTGCTGAGCGGAACGGCGAACTCGCGGCCCGCCTTCATCCTCAACGCGGGGTTGGTCCACCGCGCCGCGTCCTTTTCGTTCTCATCCCAGAGCGCGCCCCGGGCCTCGCCCGGGCGCACGGCGGTGAGCACCATCAGTTCGACGCACAACGCAGCCGTACTCCCGTCCCCCACGCGCCGGATGGAACGAAGGGCCGCCGCGATCTCGTCATGAGGCAGGGCGCGGTGATGGCCCCCCGCGCC
>JAJDUD010000004.1 GCA_022826825.1 Acidobacteriota bacterium
TTTTTCCCACCGTCGGGCCCAATGTGGAAAAGTCGGAGCGAAGATGCACCCCTGATCACGGCGACGGCCAGGCGCGCCGGTCTGCGGGATGGTTGTCTCTCGGTGCAACCGGGCGGATGGGACGCTCCCGGACCTCTGTCGCCCAGGGTGAATGGCGGCGCGCCGCCCGCGGGCCTTCGGCCCGCTGTGCCGACCGGAGGTCGGCGTTCCAAGCCGGCGGCGCCATGAAGGCGCTCGGCCGACCCGCCGAACTGCATTTTCGCGGCGACTGGCCGGCGCTCCGCTGCCGCGCGTGGTGGGGCGCGGGGAGGGGTGCGTGCGCTGCTGGTCGGCCCGGTCAGGAGCCCGGCAGGGGTCCGGGGCGGATCTGCAGGAACGTCTCGATCCGGGTTATCCGGTCGGAGAGCTTGCCCATCTCGGTCCGCATCTCGTTCCGGAGCCCGCCGATCTCTTCGTGCATCTCGTTCCGGAGCCCGCTGATCTCTACGTGCATCTCGGTTCGGAGCTCGCCGATTTCGTTCCGGAGCCCGCTGATCTCGTTCCGGACCCCGCCGATCTCATCGTGCATGTGCCTCTGCATCGAGACCAACTGGCTGCCTATGGCGACGAAGCCGAGGATGACGCTCCCGAGGAGCGCCCCCAGCACCGTCGTGAGAATCCGGTCCGCCCGCTCACGGGGTTCGCGCCGGCTCCCGGCGCGGGGGGCGGCGGTCTCCATCGCGGCCGGGGTTCTCATCGCTTCACTCTGTCCGGGAGTATAGGGACGCCCCTGCTCCGCAACCAGCGGGGTTCCGGGGGTCGGCGTGGTTTCGGTGGTCAGCTTGTTCATGGACATGCCCTCCACCATCCATAGACGAGAATCGGCCCGGTTTTTTCCCACCATCGGGCCCAATGTGGAAAAGTCGGAGCGAAGATGCACCCCTGATCACGGCGACGGCCAGGCGCGCCGGTCTGCGGGATGGTTGTCTCTCGGTGCAACCGGGCGGAAGGGACGCTCCCGGACCTCTGGCGCCCAGGGTGAATGGCGGCGCGCCGCCCGCGGGCCTTCGGCCCGCTGTGCCGACCGGAGGTCGGCGTTCCAAGCCGGCGGCGCCACTAGGGCGCTTTGGCCGACCCGCCGGGCTGCATTTTCACAGCAACTGGCCGGCGCTCCGCTGCCGCGGGGGGCTCGCTATGGGAGGGAAAGGACGAAGAGGCCGTTTTGGGTGTCGCTGACGATGAGGGTGCCCGAGGGTAGGAAGGGGTAGACGCTCCAGGCGCCCTCGAGGTGGACCTCGTCGCCCTGGGGGTGCGTGTCGAAGAAGGCGACCTGCCGGAGTTCCCGGTTCGCCAGGTCGCCGATCTCGAGCACCCGGAGGCCGGAGGTGTAGTTCGCCGCGAAGACGAGGTTGCCCCGCACGTAGAGGTTGTGGTCGGTCGCCCGGGTCTCCAGTTCGTGCGGGAAGAGGTACTCCGGGCCGTCGAGGTCCGATACGTCGAACACGTGCATGCGGGTGGGCACGCCGAAGTCGGTCTCGTCGAACTCGTCCCCGAGCAGGAAGAACCGGTGGTCCACCGTCAGCCACCCCTGGTGGACGAGGCCCAGCTCCGGATAGATCACCGAGGACACGACCCGGAGCGCGGTCTTGTCGGTGACGTCCACCACCGCGAGGTGACCTTCGTTGGAGCTGAGGCAGATCTCCCGATCGACGTACTCGGCGTCGGGGCCCCGGTAGACGACGCACTGGACGTCGTGTACCGGGGCGTCTGCGTGGCAGGCCCGGAACTGCGGGTTCGTCGGCACCCGGAGGTCCATGATGTGCAGGCCCCGTTCGCAGCCATCGCCCCCCACGGCGTAGGCGAAGCCCGTCTCCTCGTTGATCGCCAGGTTGTGGGCGCTTCCGAACTCCCGGTACAGGGCATCGGCTTCGAACGTCTGGGGCGCCGCCAACCCCCGGAGGCGCGCGAGATCGAACACCTGCATGCCGTGGTCGCCGGCGGCGTCCGCGACGATGAACGCGTGGTCCTTGTGGACCTTGATGTCGCGCCAGAACGAAGGCTCGGTCTGGGTGGGAAGCCGCCCGAGAAAGACCGGGTCTTCCGGGTTGGAGACGTCCACGAAGGCGGTGCCGGTGTCCAGACCCATCAGCGCGTATTCCGGGCCCGTCTCCCCATCGGACCAGCCCCAGACGTCGTTGCCGTACGTCCCGCCCATCACGTCGAGCGCCATCCGGCTGCGCAGCGCAATGCCGTCGCAGGGGAAGTCGCCGGCGCGGCCGTCGGCGCACGGCTCGGGACCGGTGCCGAGCGGCGGAGGGGGCGGGCGCGTGTCCACGGGCGCGGTGTCCGCGGCATCGGGGCCGGTCGGCGGCCGGTGTTCGTCACACCCGGCGAGGATGAGGATGCAGAGGGCCGCGAGCCCGCGGAGGGGATGCGGCCCATGGGAAGGAGGTGTCCAGGACACGGGGCGGGGACTCTGGTGCATGGGTGGTGGTTGTTGCTGCCGCGCGTCGTTGGGGTGGCGAACCTCGTGCCCTGGGTCAGGGGAGGACTTCGATGTTGACCTCGGTGGCCTGTCCGTTCGAGACGAGGACGAGCTGGGCGACGACGGTGACGCTGAAGTTCCGGTCGACGCGGCCGTAGGGGAAGAAGTAGGCGCCGTCGCTGTGGTGGGCGGGGATGGGGTTCACGCGCAACAGGTACTGGCCGTCGGGGAGGCCCGCGATCTCGTAGTTGCCTTCGCCGTCGGCCCATGCCCCCACGGTGAGATCGCGCAGCGGCTCGTACGCCACCACGTGCGCGTAGCGGACGAGTGCCCCCGAGGCCCGATGGACGACGCCGCCGATGCGCCCGGTGTGCGCGCCGGGGCCCGGGTACAGGACGGCGGCGCCGGTGACGTCGTCGGCGGTGAGCATCCGGCCGCGCGAGCTTCCCCTGCCGAACGTGTACGGCCACATGATCGAGGAACCCGCCACGAGCCCGGTGTCCCCGACGCGGCCCACGCCCGAGTGTCCGAGACCGAGGAAGTGCCCCGCTTCGTGAACGAGCGTCGCGCGCAGGTCCCAGAAACCGCTGTCCACGACGTCGGTCCAGTTGTAGGCCGGGTTCACGAGGATGTCCGCCTCGGCGATCACGCCCCTGCCGATCACCGAGAGCCAGCTCGTCACCGCCAGCGTGACCTCCGAGAGGCCCAGTTGCGACATGCGCTCCCGGGTCGAGAAGCCGACCGTGTTCGTCGCGTCGAAGAAGTCGAAGGGACGCTGGTTCGTCTTCCCGCGGTAGGTGAGCGACAGCCCCATCGCGTCGGACTCCTGCCAGGTGTCGAAGGCCGCCCGGGTCTCGGTCACGACCTGGTCCGCCGTCAACCAGTGGTTGCCCGCATTGGCGACCCAGTAACCCACCGGCCGCAGCTCCGGGGCCCACACGAACTCGGGACCCCGGACCAACTGGTACCCGGAGACCGCCGGGGCGCCCAGGGAGATGGCCACCGCGAGAACCGCGCACCGGGTCCGCCGCCGGGGCGGACGCGTGGGGGAACGCGGCATCGTCACTGCGCGGCGAGCGCCGCCTGGACGACGAGCCGGACGGCGTCCAGCGAGGGGGGCGCTTCCGATCCGGCCCGGCTCGCCGTTACCCGGTTCCCGCGGGAATCCTCGAGGTTCAGCCCCTCGAGCGACCGCTCGAGGAGGCGGTCGCCGGTGACCGGGTCCCGCCGGAGCGTGAACTTGCCGGCCGCCATCCCGAGGACGGTGGGGATCCGGCCCGCGCCGCCGTCGCTGAACACGAGGACCTCCTCGCCGAGGTGGAACTCCGGCGAGCCCGGCACGGTCAGCCGGTATCCCTCGGCGTCGCCCCCCAGGAACCTGAGCGTCAGGACGTCGCGCCGGCCCCCCTTCAGGTACTCGTCCACCTCGATGGTGACGAAGGTGAAGATGCCGGTGCGCCGGGCGTTCATCTGGCTGGCGATGCCCACCACCTCGCCGGTGAAGATCTGGTCGGCGCGGACCGCCATCTGGTCGAGCGGGAGGAAGCGGACCGTGGAGGCTTCGAGCATCCCCGCCAGAGCCAGCACGAGCAGGCCGGAAACCCCTCGCCCGAGCGTCCTGGCGGACCCAGGTACCCGACTCCCGGACGCTTCTGACACGGCGTCAGGCAGATTAGCATGGCGGCAGGCGCCCACCCGGCGCCGGGATGGCAGGGCCGCAAGCGCGTCGGGCTCCAAGTCCTGACGGCGCCCCCGGCTTGGAACGCCGACCTCCGGTCGGCACGCGGGCCGTAGGCCCGCAACCACGTAGGGCCACGGATCCCAGTGACACCACCGGCTTGCAACACCCACCTCCGGTCGGCACCCAGCCCCCAGGCCCGCAACCACGTAGGGCCACGCGTCCCAGTGACACCCCCGGCTTGGAACGCCGACCTCCGGTCGGCACGCGGCCCGTAGGGCCGCAACCACGTAGGGCCACGCGTCCCAGTGACACCACCGGCTTGCAACACCCACCTCCGGTCGGCACCCAGCCCCCAGGCCCGCAACCACGTAAGGCCACGCGTCCCAGTAACACCCCCGGCTTGGAACGCCGACCTCCGGTCGGCACGCGGCCCCCAGGCCCGCAACCACGTAGGGCCACGCGTCCCAGTGACACCCCCGGCTTGGAACGCCGACCTCCGGTCGGCACGCGCTGGCCGCAGGCCAGCGCACGTCCCAACCCCAACCACCCTCATCGCGCGGCGGAGATCCCCGCGCTACGCTCCCCGCCCCTCGGGTCAGGAGGTCGCCATGCGATGCGTTCCAAAGACCTTGAAGTCGCGGACGCGGCGTGTTCCGGCCCGGGTGCGCCGCCGCTGGCCAACCTCCCAGCCGTCGGCACGCTCAGAAGGCCATTCCGGCCGCTCCGAACACCGCTCGGTCTACTCGCGGAGCTATCTCCCGCACCTTGACGCCGCGCGCATCGTCCAGGGGATCACCTTCCGGCTCGCCGACAGCGTGCCCCGAAGCGTCATCGCGCACTGGCGGGAGGAAATCCTGCTGAATCGGCGGCTGTGTACCGATCGGGCCCGCCACGAGGAGCTCCAGCGGCGCGTTGCCCGCTACGAAGACGCCGGGCGAGGGGAATGCCACCTGCGACGGCCGGAGATCGCCGCCCTGGTTCGCGCCGCGCTACTGAGGTTTGACGGCGAGCGCTACCAACTCCTGGCGTGGTGTGTGATGCCGAACCACGTACACGTCCTGATCAAGCAGGAACAGGGATTCCCGCTGGCAGAGCTGGTCAAGAGCTGGAAGGTCTTCACCGCCCGCGAAGCGAACGTCATCCTTGGCCGCACGGGGATGTTCTGGATGCGGGAATACCACGACCGGCGGATTCGGGATGGAGCGCACCTGAACCGGGCCATCGTCTATATCGAGAACAACCCGGTGAAAGCGGGGCTGTGCGAACGGGCGGAGGAGTGGGCGTGGTCCTCCGCGGCGGGGAGGGAGGTGGAGTAGGGCGCCGTCTGGACGTGCAGCCCGACGCGCTTGCGGCCCTGCGGGCCGCGTGCCGACCGGAGGTCGGCGTTCCAAGCCGGGGGTGCCACTGGGACGCGTGGCCTTACGTGGTTGCGGCCCTGCGGGCCGCGTGCCCACCGGAGGTCGGCGTTCCAATCCGGGGGGGTGATTGGGATCCGTGGCCCTACGCGCTTGCGGCCCTGCGGGCCGCGTGCCGCCCGGAGGTCGGCGTTCCAAGCCGGGGGTGCCACTGGGACTCGTGGCTCTACGCGCTTGCGGCCCTGCGGGCCGCGTGCCGACCGGAGGTCGGCGTTCCAAGCCGGTGCGTCGCCTGTGGGGGTGCGCGTTGCAGGCCGTGGGGTCCTCCGGGCGTACGGGTCTACGCGCTTTGCGGGCCTGGGGGTCGCGTGCCGACCGGGGGTCGGTGTTGCGAGCCGGGGGTGCCAGTGGGGCGTGTGGCGCTGGGTGGTTGGGAGCGGGAGGGGGGTGGGGGGGCCGCGTGGGGGCGGGCGGCTAGGCCTCGTCGGGTTTGGGCATGCGGTAGCCGACCCCGCGCTCGTTCCGGACGTAGGCCGGGTGCGCCGCGTCGTCGCCCAGTTTGCGCCGGAGCCGCTTCACGACGGCCCGCACCAGCTTCGGATCGCCGGCGCTCTGCCGGCCCCGCCACGCCTGGCGGAGCAGCGAGTCGAAGGTCAGGACCCGTCCCGCGTTCATCGAGAGCACCCGCAGCAACTGGTACTCGGTCGCCGTCAACTCCACCGGGCGCCCGGCCACCGTGACCCGGCGCGCGTCGTAATCGATGGCCAGCTCCCCGATCACCAGGGGTTCCGGCTCGGCCCGCACGCGCAGGGAGGCCCGCACCCGCGCGGTCAGCTCCGAGGGCGAGAAGGGCTTGACGATGTAGTCGGCGGCCCCCGCGTCCAGCGCCCGGACGATCGTCTCGTCGCGGCCGTAGGCGGAGATGAAGATCACCGGGAGGCCGGCCAGCTCGGGCACGGACTCCATGAGTTCGATGCCGTCGGTTCCGGGAGGCAGGACGTCGAGCAGGACCAGTCCGGGCTGGTGGCTCCTGACGAGATCGGGCAGCTCTTCGGGGTTGCCCGTCACGAACACGGCGTAGCCCGCCCCGGCGAGCGCGTCGCGAACGTAGCGGAGGGTCTGGGGATCGTCGTCCACCACCAGGATCCGGGTCTTTCCGCGCAGCTCCGGAGACGGGCGGGACCGGCCCGGGACCCCCGCGAGGGCGCCGCGGCCGGCCTCCTCGGCCACCGGCGCCGTGAAGGTGAACCGGGTGCCGCGGCCCAACCCCTCGCTCTCCGCCCAGATGCGCCCTCCGTGGGCTTCCACCAGTCCCTTGCAGATCGCGAGGCCCAGACCGTACCCGCCCAGTTCGGGGTCGCCCCCGCCGCCGGCGCGTTTGCGAAACAGGTGCGGCAGGCGGTCGGGCGGCACGCCCCGGCCCTGATCGGACACCGAGATCGCCATGTGGACGCCGCTGAGGGTTGCCGCGACCCGGATCGGGGACGAGTCGGGAGAGTGCCTCGCCGCGTTCGCCAGCAGGTTGTTCAGGACCTGGACGATGCGCTCCCGATCGGCCATCACCCGCGGCAGGTTCTCCGGCAGATCGATGTTCAGGGCGTGCCGCTCCCCGCCGCTCAGGAAGGTGTTCCTGGCCTGGTCCACCAGTCCGGCCACCTCCACCGGTTCCGGCGACACCGACAGCGTGCCGGTCTCGATACGCCCCTGGTCCAGGAGATCCGCGATCAGGCTGCGCATGTGATTGGCCTGCTCGTCGATGACCCGGAAGAACTGCAGCATCTCGGCGGGGTCCGGGACCCGGGAGGCGCCGAGCACGGTGGCGGTGGAGCCCTTGATGGAGATCAGCGGGGCCCGCAGTTCATGGCTCACCAGGCTCAGGAACTCGGTCCGCTGCCGCTCGACCTCCTCGAAGGGCGCGAGGTCCTGCATCGTGGCCACGTACGACTCGACCGCGCCGTCCGCCCCCCGGATGGGAGTGGCGTTGACCAGCGTGGTGACGGTCCCGCCGCCGGGGACCGAGAACGTGAACTCCTCGGCGCGCACCGTCTCGCCGGCGCTCAACTGCTGGACCAGCGTGCCCTCCGCGAGCGCAACCTCCCTCCCGTCCACCCGCCGCCAGGTCAGATCCTTCGGCAACTCGTCGACGGGACAGTCCGGCGTTCGGAGCGGTTCGGCGATCCGCCTCGCCTCCCGGTTCGCCAACACGAGCCTGCCGGTTCTGCCGTCGAAGACCACGACGCCCACCGGTGAGGTCTCGACCAGCGTTTCGAGGTCGGCGCGGGCCCGCCGCTCGTCGCGGTGCGTCCGGGCGTTGGCGATGGCGGTGGCGGCCTGCGACGCGAACAGCACCAGGACCTCCTCGTCGGCGCTCGTGAACTCGTCTCCCGCCTCCTTCACGGCGAGAAAGAACTTGCCGACGCGTACGCCCCGGTGACGCATCGTCGCCTGCAGGATCTTCGAGCGCATCAGGTCCGGCGAGAAGTCGAACGTCCCGGTGTAGGCGGGGAGGTCCGCCAGCCGCACCGGGGTCTCGAGGCTCCGGAGATGCTCGAAGAGCCGCGGCCCATCCGGCCAGCTCGCCAGTTCCCGGCGTTCGTCGGGCGTGAAGCCGGAGGCGACGAAGTCCTCGGGCGCGCCCGTCTCGTCAACGGTCGCGATCACCCCGTAGCGCGCGCCGGTGAGGGCGCGGGCGCTGTCCACGACTTCCTGGAGGACGGTGTCGAGGTCGAGGCTCGCGCTGAACCGCAGGATGGCGGTGCTCAGGCGGGAAACGCGTTCCTGGAGTGCTCCGATCTGCCGCCGCAGATCCTCGGGATGTTCGTTCACTCGCTTACCTCCACGCGACCGTGCGGAGAACCGAGCTCCGCCAGAACCGGGCGATCCGGAGAACCGCCTCGAAGTCGCCACATTATCATATTTATGGGCTATTTTGACACTCAAATATCACACATGCGCGTTGACACCCCTGTCTGGCGCCGATAGTCTCGGGCGCAGCCCGGAACTCGTGGCGGCTGGCGCACCGGGGGCTCCTGGGCACACTCCTCCTCATCATCCCTGCAACGCCCTGTCGCTGGCGTGTGCATGCCCATGTGAGCGCGCCGGCCGCCAATCCGTCCGGCGCCGCGCCGCGCCGGTCCGCGGCCCGGCGTTCCCGGCCGGTGCGGAGTGCCCCTAGCGGGCCTGGAGCCGGTGCGTCGGCTTGAAGTTGAGACGGAGTCCGACGAGACCGGAGAAGTTGTCCTGGGGCGCGCTGATGTGCCTCGCGAAGAGCCGCAGTTCCGCGAACGCCTGGGCCCGTCCCGCGCCCGTGTAGCCGGGCAGGTTGAAGCCGGCGGCGCCGAACACGCCGCCGTCCAGGATGTCGGTGTCCCCGATGCCCCAGAGCCCGGCCCCCGCCCCGAGGAATCCGTCCGGGGTCTGCCGGGTTATCAGCAGGTCGAGGGACGAGCCGAGCCAGAAGTTGTGGGCGAATCCGCCTCCGGCCCGGACCGTCACGGCGTTCGTCGTCTCCGCCGCGGCGTCGTGCGGCACGGTGAGGCCGATGCCGCCGCCGCCGAGCCAGGCGGCCCCCGAGACGTCGGCGGCCACGTCGGCCCTCGCGCTGTTGTAGAGCCCCGTCGCGAGGTCGGCGATCGGCCAGAACCGCGGATAGAGCGCGGCCACGTCCAGGTCCGTGCTGCTGCAGGTCGCGGTGACGCCGCGGTCGTCCGTGACGGTGAGCGTGGCCTCGTAGGCGCCGCCGCCCGGCAGAACGAACCGGCGCTCGCACCGGCCGGTCGCGTCCAGGGCGGAGATCCGCACCCCGTCCCGCAGCACGGTGATGTACCGGGTCGCGATCTCGCCGGTCACCGCCGCGGCGTCGCAGCCGTCAACGACCAACTCGGCGGTCAGGTAGTGGGTCGGCTGCCCGGGCGCGTGGACCGTCACGGAACAGGCCGGCGCCCCCTCCTCGAGCGCGACGGTGGCGCTCGCGGTCTCGCGCGGTCCCGCTCCGCTCACCGCCGCTTCGGCGCGCCAGACGCCGGCCTCGTCGAGCTGGCCGGTCCACGAGAAACGGTGTCCGTCGCGGTCCAGCGAGAGGTTCCGGCTCTCCCCCGACGGCGGCGTGAGCGTCACGCCCAGCCGCGCCCCTTCCGGGAGGCGCGCGTCCACCGTGATCCGTGCGGACGCGAAGGCGAACGGCCCCGAGGCGGTGAAGTGGATCACCGGAGCCTCCCGGGCCGCCTGCGGCGCCGCGGCGGGAGTGCCGGCGAAGGCGCCCGGCAGCGACAGCGCCAGGACCGCGGCCGCCCGGGAGACGGTCCCGGCGAGGCGCCGCGGGCGGCGTGGGAATCGAGGGGGCTCTGATTGCATGTTGGACTCCAGGGTTCGGCGGCCCTGGTCCGGAACGGGAAGCGGGCAAGCGGGAAGATAGAAGATTCCGAGCGATATTTGAGCGACAAGACAGAGCCAAATCGATGACAGAACGCAGCGAAACGCCGTATCCCGTCCCCCGGACCGTGCGGTGGGCGCTTCCAGTGGCGGCGCCATCGTGAGGATGCGGCTGCCACGGATCCGGTGGGCGATATTCCGGTCGTTGTTGCGGCAGCGCCGGAGCCGCCGTGGCGCCCCGCTCCCCGGTGTGCGCCTCCCCGATCCGCGCGTGCGATCGGTAACCCGTGCGGATAGAATGCCTGCTCTCAATTTCCTCTTCCGGGCGGGGCGTCCAGACTGCTTCGCCCGAGTCACCAAGGAGAACCCCCCATGAAAAAGCTCCTCATCCTCGCCCTCGTGCTGTTCGCCTCGGTGGCGTTTGCCGCCGCCGAAGACATGACCTTCAAGGGCTGGGTCTCCGACGAGGCCTGCGCGAAGGACTTCGCGAAGGCCGGCAACGCCGAGCACAAGGGCTGCGCCACCGGTTGCCTGAGCCGGGGCGGCGGCGTCGCGCTGGTGAGCGAAGCCGGTTTCCACCTGCTCGATATCACGAACGAGAAGGCCATCGAGAACCTCGGCATGGAGGTCACGGTGATGGGCACCCTCGACGAGGCGACCAACACCATCAAGGTGACCTCGATCGCGGCGTCCAAGTAAGGACCGTCTGATCCCGGCCGCATAGGGCCGGAAGTCCCCGGGGAGCGGCCGCGCCCGCTCCCCGGGGCACCCGCCGCCGCGCGGGCTTTTTGTATGTACGGCCGCGGGTGGGCCGCCGGGCGCCGGGACGGCGCGTCCGGCGCGCGCCGCCCC
>JAJDUD010000047.1 GCA_022826825.1 Acidobacteriota bacterium
GGCGCGCGGGCCTGCCCCCCGGCCGGGGGGGGGGCCGGCGGGGCGCCCCCCCCCCCCCACGGCGGGGCACTGACCTGCGGGATGGTTCTCACTCGGTGCAACCGGGCGGACAGGACGCTCCCGGACCTCTGTCGCTCAAGGCGAATAGCGGCGCGTCCCCGCGGGCCCTCGGCCCGCTGTGCCGACCAGAGGTCGGCGTTCCAGGCCGTTTCGTCATTCTCATGACGGGCGGGGTGTGCAAGGGGATTTGGTCCTACCCCGCCTCGCCCACCACGCGGACCCGCACGCGCCGGGCGTCCCCCGGCAGGTAGGCGAGCGGCAGGTCCTCACGCTCCACGATCTCGAGCCCGGACGGGTCCGCCCCGGCGGCCACCGCCCGGGTCTCGGCCTCCTCCTGCGCCAGCCGGAACGCTTCGTCCCGCCCCACGTCGTGGAACACCTTGTCCACTTCGCCGCCGATCCGGGCGATGGCGGCGCCCACCGCGTTCGCGACCCCCGCGTGGGGCACGTTCACGGTCTCGGAGATCCCCTCCAGCCCCGACGGAACCAGGAACGCGCCGCCGCCGACCGCGAGCAGCGGACACTCGCGCGCGTCCGGCTTCATCCGGTCCACCGCTTCGGCGATCCGGTCCGTCACCACGCCGGTGAAGCGGCCCACGCGCTCGCGGGAGAGCCCCGTCGTCCGTGAGGAATCCCCGATCGCGGCCCAGCCGGCGGCGACGCCGAAATCCGTCGCCGTCGGGACGCTGCCCTCGAAGACAAGCCCTTCGTCCGCAAGCCGGAACCCGACGCTCTGCGGGCCCACCTGATCACCGGCCGCGGACACCAGGCTCCCGCCGCCGAGGGCAATGGAAAGCAGGTCCGGCATCCGGAAGAGGGTGCGAACGCCGCCCACCTCCACTTCGCGCGGCGCCTCCCGCGGAAACCCGGCGCGGAGATAGCCCACGTCGGTCGTGGTGCCCCCGACATCCACGACCACGCCCTCCGACGCCCCGGAGAGAAACGCCGCTCCGGTCATGCTGTTCGTGGGGCCGGAAGAAAGACTCAGCACCGGGAACTCGGCCGCGGCGGCGGCGCTCGCGATGGTGCCGTCGTTCCGGGCGATGAAAAGCGGCGCCTCCGTCCCGGTGGCCAACGCGGCATCGGCGAACGCCTCGGTCACCCGGGCCGCGAGCGGCCGCAGCGCAGCGTTCAGCAGTCCGGCGCTCTCCCGCCCGAGGAGCCCGATGCGTCCGAGCCGGCGGGACTGGGTGATCGAGGCGTCCGGATGGACGTCCTGCAGGATCTCGGCGGCGCGCGCCTCCGCGCTGCCATCGAGCGGAGCGAACACAGCGCTGAGGGCGATCTGATCGAACCCCGCCTTCCGGATCTCCTTTCCCGCGGCGGCCACCGCGCCCTCGTCGAGCGGCACTATGGGACGCCCGTCGCACTCGTGGCCCCCCGCGACCATGAAGACCGGCCCGCGCACGATGCCGGCGAGCCGCTCCGGCCAGTCGCAGAACGGCGGCAGCGACGCACTGGCGGGAAGCCCCACGCGGAGCGCCGCCACCCGGGCGAGTCCCATCCCGGTGAGCACCGCGTTCGTGAAGTGCGTCGTCCCGATGACCACCCGGGAGACGCCGGAGGCGGCCCGGGCTTCCCCGAGCACCGCCTGAAGCGCCGCCACCACGCCCGAGGTCACGTCCTCCGTGGTCCGCGCCTTGACCTCGGCGAGCACCTGGCCGCTGCGCATCAGCACCGCGTCGGTGTGGGTGCCGCCCACGTCCACGCCGACGCGGCCGGGTGCCCTGGGGCCGTCGGCCACGGGGGGATCCTTCATCGTCTCCGCTTCAGCTCAATTCGCGATGGTCCGGGCGGAAAGTGCGAGAAACATCGTCGGCGGGTTCCGGCGAAGCCTATGCGTCCAGGATCTCGCCCGGAACGCGGTGATATGCAAGGGCATTCCGATTAGGATGCGCCGCACGCAACAGCGACGTTCGCGGAAGGAGCAATGTGGTGGACGAGCGGCCCGGCGGCGCAGGTCCGTCCCGGAATCGAACCAACGGTTCGGGCTCCCCTTCACCCGCGATCGGCCGCGAGGGGCGCGACGGCCTCCAGATGGCGCCCGAGTTCATGCTGGAGCTCGCCCGTCAGGCCGCGGAGATTCTCGTCGAACGGAACCGGGAACTGCGAGCCGAAGGCGCCTGGGACGGAGACTTTCGTCAGGCTCTGGAGGAGTCGCTGCTGGAAGACCCGCCCGAGGACGGACAACCCGCGGGCGACGTGCTCGAGCGGGCCCGGCGGGAAGTCCTTCGGTTCGCAACCCGCCTCGACCACCCGCGCTGCTTCGCCTTCGTTCCCTCGTCCCCGACGTGGCCCGGGGTGCTCGCCGACTTTCTCGCCGCCGGATACAACATCAACGCGATCAACTGGCTGGTCGCCAGCGGCCCGAGCCAGCTCGAACTGGTGGTGGTGGAGTGGTTCCGGCGCTGGCTCGGGTACCCGGAGGGCGCCGGCGGCGTCTTCACCAGCGGTGGGTCCTCCGCCACCCTGAACGCCTTCGTCGCGGCCCGCGAGGCCGCCGGAAATCCCGAGCGTCCCGTCGTCTACCTGAGCGATCAGACCCACGGTTCGATTGCCCGGGCGGCGCGCATCGTGGGCGTGCGCCCCGAGGGCATGCGTCCGCTCCCGAGCCACGGACTTCGGGGTCTGGACGTGGAGGCGCTCCGGGCGGCGGTGCGGGAGGATCGGGCCGCGGGGCTGGACCCGATCCTGGTCTCCGCAAACGCGGGATCCCCAAGCATCGGAGCCGTGGATCCGCTCCCCGAGTTGGCCGACTACTGCGCCACGGAAGGTCTCTGGCTCCATGTGGATGCCGCGTACGGCGGGTTCGCGATTCTGACCGAAGACGGAAGGCGCCTCCTGCACGGCATCGAACGGGCGGATTCGGTCGAACTGGACCCGCACAAGTGGTTCTTCCAGGGCTACGAAGCCGGTTGCCTCCTCGTGAAGGACATCCGCACGCTCGAAAACGCCTTCGCAGTCCGGCCGGACGTCCTGCAGGACACCGTCTGGGGCGCCAACCACCCGAACCTCGTGGACCGCAACCTGCAGACGAGCCGCAGTTTCCGCGCCCTGAAGGTCTGGATGTCGGTCCAGACCTTCGGGATGGCCGCCTTCCGGCAAGCGATCCACCAAGGGATGGATCTGGCGGCTCGGGCGGAGGAGTTCGTCGAGACGAGTCCGGACCTCGAACTCGTCAGCCCCGCGCAGCTCGGGATCCTGTGTTTCAGGGCCCGCCCCTCGGAGGAACTCGACGAGCCGGCGCTGGAGCGGGTGAACCGGAAGGTTCTCGCGCGCGTCTTCTGGGAGGAGCCCGCGCTGGTGTCCTCGACCAACGTTCGGGGTACCTTCACGCTGCGACTGTGCATCCTGAACCACACGACGACCTGGGACGACGTCCGGGAAACCCTGGAGGCCGTCGCGAGGTTCGGCCGGGAAGCCGCGGATGAGCTGGCGCCCGATCCCGGAAGCGACTAGACGGAACCCGGTTCCGCGGCGCCACCTCCGGCGGCCCAGCGCATCGCCGCGAGACCTCCTCCTCCGAACACCGCGAAGGCGGCGATCTGGGTGTACATGGTCCCGTCGAAGCTCAGGCCCACCAGCGTTCCGAGCGGCACTGCAACGAACACCGCGAGCGACGAAACGACCGACGATCCCACGCCCGCCAGGTGGCCGAGCGGCTCCATGGCCAGCGCGTTGAGATTGGCGAAGAGGAGTCCGAAGGCGAAGAAGATGGCGAGCAGGTAGACGGTGAACAGCCACAGCGGCGGGAGTCCGCCGAAGACGAAGGTGAGCATCCACATCGGGATCGAGACCAGTACCGTGGAAGCGGCCGCCCCCATCGAGAGCCGGCGCATCCCGTGCTTCATCACCAGGCGGCCGTTCGCGAGCGAGGCGCCTCCAACCGCAAGCGCCAGTCCTCCGAAATAGACCGGGAAGAGCGCGCCGGTCGTGTAGGCCTCCTGGAAGATCTGCTGGGCGGAGCTCAAGTAGGCGATGAACGGCGCGAACACGGAGCCGCTGGCGAGGGTGAACCCGAGCGCCGAACGAATCCTGAGGACTTCGAGGACGCCGCTTCCGATGGCGCGGGGAGCGAAGGATCGCCGGCGCGCGGCGGGCAGGGTTTCCGGCTGGCGCAGCGCGAACCAGGCGAAGGCGATCGCGGCGATGGCGAGGAACGTCGAGAAGATCGCGCGCCAACTCGCCACCCAGAGGATCGCCTGCCCGAGGGCCGGAGCCACCGTGGGAATGAAGATGAACACCGCCAGCACAAACGACATGAGCCGGGCCATCCGGCGTCCCTCGTACTGGTCGCGCACGAGAGCCAGCGTCACGACGCGGGGGCCCGCCGCTCCGGCGCCCTGCAGGACCCGGCCCGCGATCATCACCTCGAAGGTGGAAGCGAAGATGCTCAGCAGGCACCCGGCCATGAACAGGACCAGGCCGGCATGGATCGCGGGCCGGCGTCCGATTCGGTCCGAGAGCGGACCGAAGACGAGCTGGCCCAGGCCGAGCCCCACAAAGAGCGCCGTGATGACGAACTGGACGTCGTTGCGGCGGGCCACGCCGAGGTCCTCGCCGATCGCGGGGAGCGCGGGCAGCATCGTGTCGATCGCGAGCGCCACGAGCGACATGAGGAGGGCGGCGAGCGGGACGAACTCGCCGACCGGGAGCGCGGGCCTGACGGCGCCGCTGGGCGCCGGCGTCCCGGCGGAGCCGCTCACGGGAAGAGCGGCCTGAAGTCGAGATCGAAGCCGAAGGCGCGCGGTCCCACGAGTTCGAGCCCCGCCTCGGTCTGGAGCGCCTTGGGAGAGTCGAGCGCGATCACCCGGACGCGCTGGCCGTAGGCGATCACCTCGGTTCCAAGCGCCTCCCCGGTCGAGGAGTCCACCACCGTGAGGATGTCCGGCGTCATGCCGGCGGGCTCCCCGTCCCGAAAGGCAACCGCGAACTCGTTCTGGAAGTGGAGCTTCATCGTGGAGCCGCGATCCGCTCCCAGCCCCGCGATGGTGGCCACCCCCCGCAGGAAGCCGCGGGTGGTGCGCCGCTCCATGTCGGACACCTTGCCGGTGAAGAGCAGCAGGCCCTCCTCCGAGGCCAGGACCGCGTCCACCGGATCGTCGCCCCGTTCCCGGGCCCGGCGGACGGCGGCGCCGATCCGGAGGGCGCGGGTGACCGAGCCCAGGATCGCGTGGTCCTTGATCTCCCGCCCGGTCCGCGGGGCCTTTGCGGTGGCGGCGATGGAACCGACCTCGGTCACCGCCACCCGGCCGAGCCGCTCCTGCCACTGCCAGCTCGCGGCGCGCTCCACGATCACCACGTTGTCGCGGACGTCGGCGAGGCAGAAGGGGTAGTTCCGGAGGTTCGCGATCGCGAAGGTGGTCATCTGGGCTTCGGGAAACGCGCGGCCCATGCAGTCGGCGTCCACCACCGGAAGGTCGGTGCGGGCCGCGACCTGGAAGCTCTGGAGCGAGTTCGACCCGCCGATCTCGAGCGACATGACCGCGGCGAAGGGCCGGCCGAGACGCTCGGCGAGCACCTGGACCGGGCGCGCGGCGACATCGGGATCGGGGAGCCGCTCCTCACCGACCAGCGGCGCTCCCATGGTCGACACCACCGCCACGAGGTCGTCGTCGGCCAGGGATTCGGCGGGAATGACGACGGGCCGGAACCCGCGCGCGGTCTCCGCCCGCAGATTCAGGAGCGAGTGGTAGGGGTTTCCCCCGCCCCCTGCCCCGAGGATCCAGGCGCCGGCGGCAAGGTCCTCGATCTCGGTGGGAGTGAGTTCGCGTGCGCCCGGGGTCATGCGGCGGGCGATGCTAGCGGATCGCCCGGAGCGCCGGCCTCCGGCCGGCATCGCGCGGGAGCGCGAAACCGGCAGTGGTGACCCGGCGCAGCGCCCATGTGCGTTGCGCCTCCCCGAGCGCCGCACCCGATGACGGGGACGGCCGGGAACGCCGGACCTCCGGTCGGCCTGGTGGCGCGACGGCTTGGAACGCCGGCCTCCGGCCGGCACGCGGCCCGCAGGGCCGCACGGCGCGTAGGGCCGCTCATCACGATGGCGCGACGGCTTGCAACGCCGCCTGATGGCCGCCACGCAGTCCGCCGAGACGGCGTTGCTTCCCTCTAGAATCCTCGCGATGCAGGAGATGGTGCCGAAGCGGACGGCGGTGGGCCAGCCGTCGCGCGCCGCTACTGCGCCAGAGTTCGCTCCGACGCCTCCGGGCGTCGAGCCCGCACTGTCCGAACTGGAGTTCCCCGGCTGCTACGCCCGGCCGATGACCGTCGCGGAATACGACGAGTACGAGGGCCGCATCGAGTTCTTCGACTCGCGGGCGGGGATCGCATGGCTGGCTCGCGAGGCGGCGCACTTCCCGCACGAACGGCCGCTGAACATGTTGGGGCCTCTCCTGAGGGAAATCGGCATGACGCGCGGGTCGCAGATCGTCTGCGGGGGCATGGTCGAGATTCGACGGACCTTCCCGGACGGGCGGACGCGGCGCATCCAGCCAGATCAGATGGTGTATCTGGACCCGGCGACTCTCGACCGCACGGGTCCGCAGTATCTGACCGCCCGCGAGGACCCGACTCCCGATGTGGTGGTGGAGGTGGACAGCACGACGGACGCGCGCCGGTGCCGGCTGAAGCTCTACGAGGCGTGGGGGTTCCCGGAACTCTGGGTGGAGGTTCCGAACGCGTACGCGCCGAACCGGCCGGCGGGGCTGCGCCCGGGCCTCACGATTTACCTCCTGGAGGCGGGCCGTTACGTGCCGTCGCCCAGCAGCCGGGCATTCCCGGGCTGGCGGGCGGACGAGATCCACCGGGCGCTGAACGAGCCCGTGATTTCGAAGGAGACGTCCAAGGTCCTGTCGCGGGTAGGCCGCGCGATGGGGGAACGCGAGGGCACGGGGCCGGAGAACGACCCACTGCTCCGGGAACAACGCGCCGAAGGGCGCGCCGAGGGGCGCACGGAACTTGCCCGGGCGATGCTCACGGGGCGCGGCATCGCCGTCTCCCCGGACTTCCCATCGCCGGACTGCCGGGCGGCGCTGGCCGCCAAGTCGGCCGCCGCCATCGCGGCTGCCGCCTCGACTGCGTCGAGCGAGCTCGAGTTCCTTGCGCGGCTCGCAGGTGATCCCCCGCCCGCGGGGGTCTGATCGGATCGTCCGGGACGGAGAGTTGCGGCGCCACCCGGCGCGCCTTCCCGCCTGCGGACCGAAGAGGAGTGGCGGGAGCGCCTCAACGCCCTCCTTGCGGATTGGACCAGCCGGTGGTGACACCCTCATTCAGGGGATACTCACGCGGCCCCACCATGCAGACCGTTCACTTCCTGACCATCGGGCAATCGCCGCGACCGGACGTGGTGCCCGAGATCCTCGGCATGCTGGGAGATGTCGCGAGCGGCATCCGGGCGGCCGAAGCCGGGGCGCTCGACGGGTTGTCGCGGGAGGAGGTTCAGGCGGGCGCACCGCGCGACGGCGAGATGCCGCTTGTTTCCCGGCTGCGGGACGGTGAAGAGGTCGTCATCGGGGAGGACTTCGTCGAGGAGCGGATGGCGGCGCTGCTGGGCCGGATTCCGGCGGGCGACGCGGCGGCCATCCTCTGCACCGGCCCCTTCCGCGGGATCGCCGAGCGGCCGGGGCTGGTGAAGGCCGGTCCGGTCTTCGACCGGACGCTCCGCGCCGCCACCCCCCCGGAGGCCACCGTCGGCATGCTGATTCCGGAGGCTCGGCAGGAAGCCGATGCCAGGCGACGGGTGCCGGAGGGGTGCCGGTGCGTGATCGGGGTGGCCTCGCCGTACGGGGACGGCGGCGTGGAGGCGCGGCTGGCCCGCGAGTTCCGCTCCGCCGATGTCATCGGGTTGAACTGCCTGGGCTATAACGGGCCGCTGGCGGATGCGATGCAGCGGGCGACCGGAAAGCCGGTGGTGCTGGCGCGGCGGGCGCTGGCGGATGCCGTGGCCCGGGTCGTGACGGAAGACCTGATGGTCTGAGGTCCGGTCGATAACGCCGAGGTCCGGTCGATATCGGCGGGGGTCCGGTCGATATCCGGGGTCTCCGATACCGAGGTCCGGTCGATATCGGCGATCTGCGGCGGAGGTCCGGTCGATAACGGCGAGGTCCGGTCGATGTCCGGGGTCTCCGGGCAATCAGGGGACCGCCCGGTAGTTTGACGAGTGGCGTTCGGCGGTTTCGACCGCCTCTCGGCGGTCGATGCCGGCCGGAGGCCGGCGGTCCAAACCGTGCGCGCCATCTTCACGGTCAGCACCGTGCGCTCTGCGGCCCTGCGGGCCGCGTGCCGGCCGGAGGCCGGCGTTCCAGGCCGGGGGCGCCATCAGCATGGGTACCATCGGAACAACTTACCGCCGACCCGCTGAGGGGGAACGTCATGCGCAGAAGTCCGCTCCTGATCCTGTCTACAGCCGCACTCCTTGCCGGGATCGCCGCCGCCGAGGAAGCGTCTCCGATCGTGGAGGCGTTCAAGGCCCAGATCTCGCTGAACTCGGCGAGCGGTCCGCGGATCTCGCCCGACGGGAGCATGATCGCCTTCACCGTCACCTCGACCGACTGGGAGAACAACCGGTTCGACCGGGAGATCTGGCTGGCCCCCGCCGGTGGCGAGCCGTTCCCGCTGACCCGGACGAAGGACGGGAACAGCACCGGAGCGCGGTGGGCGCCGGACGGGTCCCGGCTCGGGTTCCTCGCGGACCGTGGTGACGGCGCGCAGATCTACCTCATTCGCCCGCAGGGCGGCGAGGCCGAGCAGCTCACCTCCCACGAGGGCGGGATCAACTCCTTCCGCTTCTCGCCGGACGGATCCCGGGTCGCGTTCATCGCCACCGACGCCGCTCCCGATGACTTCGAGGAGCGCGAGGAGACCTACGGGGACTACGCCGTCGAAGACGCGGACTTCCGCATGGCCCACCTCTGGGTGACCGACGTCCGCGAGGGAGCCGAGCCGCGCCGGCTGACCGGGGGAGACGGCTTCCACGTGGGAACGTTCGCCTGGTCGCCGGACGGCAGCGAGATCGCCTTCGACCACGCCCCCACGCCCCAGGTCAACTCCTTCCGGCAGACGGACGTCTCGGTCGTCGAGGTGGCGTCCGCCACGGTTCGGTCCCTGGTCGCGGACCCTGGCCGCCAGCGGGGCCCGCTCTGGTCGCCGGACGGCGGGCGCATCCTCTTTTCCACCTCGGCGGACGCGAGTCCCTACTACGGGAACTCCGAACTCGCCGTCATCCCCGCGGCCGGCGGCGCCTCCCGCGTCCTGACCGCCGGATTCGACGAGAACCCGTCCCCACTGGCGTGGAACGACGAGGGCGTCTTCTTCATCGCCTCCCAGCGGACGGCCCGCCAACTGTTCGTGATGGATCCCGAATCCGGTGAGGTGACCCTCGCCCTCGACACCCCCGAGATGATCTCGGCGGCGGACCTCTCGCGGGACGGCTCCACCGTGGCCCTCCAGGGCGAGGAGCGCACCACCGTCGCCGAGATCTTCCGCTGGCAACGCGGCGCGGGCGCACCCGAGCGCGTCACCGACATGACCGCCCAGTTGTCGGATTGGGGCGATCTGGGCAGCCGTGAACTCATCACCTGGAACAGCGAGGACGGCGCCGAGATCGAGGGCGTGGTCATGAAGCCGCCCGGCTACGACCCGGCCCGCCGGTATCCGCTCATGGTGATCATCCACGGTGGCCCCACCGGCACCTCCCGGCCGCAACTGGTCGGCGGTTACGTCTATCCGGCCCTCGAATGGCTCAGGAAGGGCGCCGTCGTGATGATGCCCAACTACCGCGGTTCGGCGGGGTACGGCGAGGAGTTCCGGGCGCTCAACGTGCGGAACCTCGGCGTCGGTGACGCGTGGGACGTTCTCTCCGGGGTCGAAGCGCTCGTGGAAGCGGGCGTCGCCGACCCGGACCGCGTCGCGGCGATGGGCTGGAGCCAGGGGGGTTACATCTCGGCCTTCCTCACCACCACCAGCGACCGTTTCCGCGCGATCTCGGTGGGCGCCGGCATCTCCAACTGGATGACCTACTACGTGAACACCGACATCCACGGCTTCACCCGCGAGTACCTGAAGGCCACCCCGTGGGACGACCCGGAGATCTACGCGAAGACGTCCCCCATGACGACCATCAACCAGGCCAGCACCCCGACGTTGATCCAGCACGGCGAGTTCGACGCCCGGGTGCCCACCCCCAACGCCTACGAGCTGTACCAGGGGCTCCAGGACGTGGGGGTCGAGACCCAACTGATCATCTACAAGGGGTTCGGCCACGGCATCACCAAGCCGCGCGAGCGGCTGGCGGCGATGGTGCACAACTGGGAGTGGTTCGCGCGGCACATCTGGGGCGAGGAGGGGGAGTCGGGCAACGAGTAGCTCCCGCTGTCGCGAACCATCACGCGAGTCGGCATTACGCCGTTCCGCCCGCCTGCGGCGGGCTGTGCCGGCCTGAAGGCCGGCGCTCCCATCGCCCCTCCTCCCGCATACTTCGGCGCGCATGGCTGAGCCGAGGCGGCACCCGAGCCTTTTCGAGCCGGGGACGCTGCTGTTCGGGGCGGGGCTGGCCCTGCTCGGCGCCATCATCGGGATGGAACTGCTGACCCGCGTCGGGATCAGCGCCAACAGTTCGATCATCGCCGCGGTCATCGCCATCGCGGCGGGGCGCATACCGCTCGCCCTTACCCGCCGCTTCCGCAGCACCGCGCGGCAGAACCTGCTGCAGACGGTCATCTCGGCGGCGACCTTCGGGGGCGCGAACGCCGTCCTCCTGCCCGCCGGGATGGTGTGGCTCTTCGGACGGCCCGACCTCGTTCCGGTGATGATCCTCGGCGCGGTGCTCGGGGCGTTGCTCGACATCGCGCTGCTCTACCGGCTCTTCGGCAGCCGCGTGTTCCCGGCGGAGGGGCTCTGGCCCTCCGGGATCGCCACCGCCGAGTGCCTCCGCGCCGGCGACGAAGGGGGCCGGCGGGCGATGCTCCTGATCACCGGAGGGGCCGCGGGCGTCCTCGGGCGGCTGGCCGGAATCCCCACCGACATCGTGGGGGTCTGCTGGATCGGGAACCAGGTGGCCCTGCTGATGTTCGGGCTGGGGCTCCTCGCCCGCGGCTACGCACCGGACTTGCTCGGGCTGGACCTCGCCGCCATCCACGCCCCGCACGGCATCATGCTCGGCGCGGGGGCGGTGGCGCTCTGGCAGATGGGCCGCGCGATCCAGGGCCGGAAGGGGTCGCAGACCGCCGCACCGGCTGCCGGACCCCGGCCCGGGCTCAAGACGTTCGCGAAGGGCTACTCCGGCTTCGCGGCGGCGGCGGCACTCATCGCGGTGCTCGGCGGGCTACTGACGGGGATGGGGATTTCCGGGGTTATCGCCTTCGCCCTGTTCGCAGCCGCCGCCGCGCTCATCTCGGAACTCCTCTGCGGGGTCGCGGCGATGCACTCCGGCTGGTTCCCGGCCTTCGCGACCTCGCTCATCTTCCTGCTCCTGGGAATGCTGCTCGGATTCCCGCCGCTCGCGCTGGTCCTCCTGACCGGCTTCGCGTCGGCCACCGGCCCCGCCTTCGCCGACATGGGCTACGACCTGAAGGCGGGCTGGATCCTCCGGGGCCACGGAAAGGACCCGGACTACGAGCGCCAGGGGCGGCTCGCGCAGCGGAGCGCCGAGGTCTTCGGGCTGCTCGTGGCGGCGGGCCTCGTGCTCCTCACCTACGCCTCCTACTTCGAGGCGGACCTCTTCCCGCCGTACGACCGGGTCGCGGTCGCCACGATCGCGGCGGGCCAGAACCCCGATCTCGCGCGCCAGCTCGCGATCTGGACGGTGCCCGGGGCCATCCTCCAGTTCCTCGGCGGCGCCAACCGGCAGATGGGGGTCCTCTTCGCCACCGGCCTCCTCGTCGTCAACCCCATCGCCGGCTGGACCGCGCTCGCGGCGCTCCTCGTCCGGCGCCTCGTGAGCTGGCGTACCGGCGACCGGTACGACTCCCCGCGCTACATCCTCGCCGGCGGCCTGATCGCGGGAAGCGCCCTGATGAGCTTCTTCTCGGGCGTCGCCTCGGGCGTGTTCAGTCGCCGGGTACCATGAGGCGAATGTCCCGAGCCGGCCCGCGCGTCGGCGTCCTCCCGGCCGCGCTCCTGATCCTCTCCGGTTGCGGGGGATCGCCCGAAGTCGAAGGCGAGGGCCCCATGGTGGTCGCCGCCGACGTGGGCTTCGCGCCCCACGCGATGATGGCCGCGAACGGCGAGGTGGAGGGCTTCAACGTGGACCTCGCCCGGGAAATCGCGTCGCGCCTCGGCCGGTCGGGCTTCGAGATCGTGGACTCCGAGTGGTCCTCCATCTTCTCGGGGCTCTACGCGAAGAAGTTCGAGTTCGTGATCGCCCCCACCACCATCACCGAGGGCCGCGCCGAACGCGTCCTGCTCACCGAGGGGTACCTGGACACCGATCCGGTCTTTCTCCGCCGCAGCGACGAACCCGAGCTGACCGATCTCGAACAGCTCCGGGGACAGCAGGTCGCGGTCAACAACGGCTCGGCCTACGACCTCTGGGCCACCGAAAACCACGAGAGGCTCGGGTTCGAGGTGCTGCGTTACGGCAAGAACGCCGACGCGGTGCAGGCGGTGCTCTCCGGCCGGGCGTTCGCGAACCTGGTCGGCGAGTCGGTCGCGATGTGGGCGATCCGCCAGAACGCGGGGGTACGCGCCGATTTCCGCATCCGCGCGGAGACGGCCTTCGCCGTCGCCTTCCGGAACGACGACGTGGAAACGCGCAACCGGGTCGAGACGATCCTGGAGTGCATGAAGACCGACGGCACCATCGCCCGCATCCATGAGCAGTGGCTCGGGGTGGCGCCGGCCCCCGGGTCCGCCGCGGTCACCGCCTATCCGGGGTTCGGGCCGCCCGGGCTTGCCGGATTCCAGGAGACGCCGGGACGCGAGCCCTGCGGGTGAGTTCCGTACTCGAGCTCCGGGGGGTCGGAAAGACCTTCGCCAGGGTCCCTGCCCTCCGGGACATCCACCTCGCGGTGGGGACTTCCGAACTGGTGGGGCTGATCGGTCCCTCCGGCTCCGGGAAGAGCACGCTGCTGCGCTGCTGCAACCGCCTCACCGAACCCGACGCGGGAGAGGTCGTCTTCGAAGGCAATCCGGTTCCGGCGGGCGGCGCCGAACTCGCCTCCGTCCGGCGCCGGATGGGCATGGTCTTTCAGGCGTTCAACCTTTACCCGCACCTGAACGCGCTCCAGAACGCTGCCCTCGCCCCCCGCCGGGCGGCGGGCCTGAGCCAGGGCGAAGCCGAAACCGCCGCCCGGGAGGCGCTCGAACGGGTGGGACTGGGCGACCGGACCACCGCGATGCCGGACGAACTCTCGGGCGGCCAGCAGCAGCGGGTGGCCATCGCGCGGGCGCTGGCGCTCCGGCCGCGCATCCTGCTCCTCGACGAGCCGACGAGCGCCCTCGATCCGGAACTCGTCGGCAGCGTGCTCCGGGTCATCCGGTCCCTGAAGGAGGACGGGGTCGCCATGCTGATCGCCACCCACGAGATCGCCTTCGCCCGCGAGGCCGCCGACCGGATCGCCTTTCTCGCCGACGGGGAGATCCTCGAGTGCGGCCCGCCGGGGGAGATCCTCGACCGGCCGAAGAGCGGGCGGCTGCAGACCTTCCTGAGCCGGCTCTGAATGCGGATCTTCTTCGACCCGGAGGTCCTCGCCGCCGCCTGGCCGGGCATCCGCTCCGGCATCGACGTGACCCTGGGGCTCGCGCTGTCCTCGATCGCCGCCGGAGTCGCGCTGGGCCTGGTGCTGGCCACCGTCCGGGCGCTCATCCGGGGGGCGCCGCTCCGCCCGGTCGGCGGACTGATCGCCGCCTACGCCGACGTTTTCCGCGCCATGCCGCCGCTCGTGCTGCTGGTGGTCCTTTACTTCGCCGCTCCGTTCGCCGGGGTCGAGCTGAGCGGGTTCATGGCGGCCTTCGTGGCCCTCGGACTGGTGCTGGGCGCTTCCGCGGAGGAGATCTTCTGGGCCGGCATCACCTCGGTGAACCGGGGCCAGTGGGAAGCGGCGCTCTCCACCGGGCTGAGCCGCGGCGAGGCCTTCCGCCGGGTGGTGCTGCCGCAGGCGGTCCGCCTGACCATTCCTCCGCTCACCAACCGGGCCATCGCCACCGGCAAGAACACCGCCCTGGCGTCGGTCGTGGCGGTCCCCGAGGTGCTCAACCAGGCCGCGAGCGTCCAGGCCCAGACCGCGAGCCCGGCCCCGCTGCTGCTCGCCGCCGGCGTTTACGTGGCGCTCTTCCTGCCGCTGGTCCGCGCCGGTCGCTGGCTGGAGACCCGTTTCCCGACCCGCTGAGTCGCCGTGTCCGAGTTCTTCCAGACCTTCCTGAACCTCGAGGTGATGGCGGAGAGCGCCGGCCTCCTCGCCCGGGGCCTGCTGGTCACGGTCGAGGCGTGCCTGATCGTGATCCCCGGGGGGCTCTTCTTCGGGGCGGGGCTCGCGCTCGCCCAGACGCTCGCTCCCCGCAGCGTGACCGGGCTCCTCTCGTGGGGCGTGGACCTGGTGCGCGCCTTTCCCCCGCTGGTGCTGCTGGTGCTGATCGTCCACGGCCTGCCGTTCCTGGGGATCGAACCGCCGCCGCTCCTCGGGGTCGGGATCGCGCTCACCATCAACACCTCGACCTACTACGGCGAGATCCTGCGGGCGGGCATCCTGAGCATCGAGCCGACCCAGTGGGAGGCGGCGCGCTCCACCGGGCTCGGGACCGCGGCGACCCTCCGGCACGTGATCCTTCCCCAGGGAGTGCGGAACGTGCTGCCCGACCTCGCGGGCAACACGCTGGAGGCCGTGAAGCTGACCTCGCTGGCGAGCGTGGTGGCGCTACCGGACCTGCTGCGGATGGCGCGGGTGGCCCAGGGCGTCCACTTCAACCCGTCGCCGCTGATCCTGGCGGCGCTGCTCTACCTGGCGCTCCTCTGGCCGCTCGTGCGGCTGATCCGCCGGCTGGGCGGCCGCGCGGTACTGCCGGCCTAGTCGGATGGAGACACCCGCCTTCGACTAAGGTGGAACTCATGGACGCCGACCCGCGCGAGCAACTCCAGCGTCTCGTCGCCCGGTTGCCGGAGCCCATCGTGCCGGCCGCGCTCCGCGCCGTAACCGAACTGGCCGCCCAACGGGATCCATTCCTGGCGAGCGTGCTCGCCGCTCCCGAGGAACACGAAGAGTTGACCGAAGTGGCGCGCCGAGCCATCCGGGAAGGAGACGCCGACATTGATGCCGGCAGGGTCCACACCATCGACGAAATCGAACGGGAATTCGGGCTCTGACGTGCGCGGGAAGCGTCCGGCACGGCAGTCGAGTGGCGCCACCCGGGGGACGGGGCGCGCGCCTCAGTCCGGCAGGACCGGCGCCGTGCGTTCGGTGATCAGCCCGTAGTGCTCGGTCCGCCGGTGGCGCGCGAAGTCGAAGACGTGGCGCTTCAGGTCGCTCCCCACGTCGAGGTCGCAGTCGGCGACGATCAGTTCGTCCCCCTCGCCGGCTGACTCGGCCACGATCTCTCCGTTCGGCGAGACGATCGCCGAGCCGGCGATCAGGCGGCTGCCGTCCTCGACGCCGCACTTCGCCGCGGCCACCACCCAGGTGGCGTTTTGGTAGGCGCCCGCCTGGAGCGAGAGGCGGTGGTGGAACATCCGGAGGTGCGCCGGCTCCCGGTGGTGGATGTTGACCTCCGGGGTGTTGTAGCCGAGCACGATCATCTCGACGCCCCGGAGCCCGAGCACCCGGTAGGTCTCCGGCCAGCGGCGGTCGTTGCAGATGCACATCCCGAACACCCCGCCGAAGGCCTTCCAGACCGGAAAGCCCAGGTTGCCCACTTCGAAGTAGCGCTTCTCGAGATGCTGGAACGGCGCTTCGGGAAGGTGTTCGGAATGACCGGGCAGGTGGACTTTCCGGTACTTCCCGATGATCTCGCCGCCGTCCACCAGGACGGCGGTGTTGAAGTGGCGGTGGCGCTCCCCGTCCCGGACCCGTTCCGCGTAGCCGAGGTGGAACCCGACGCCGAGCCGCCGGGAGGCGTCGAAGAGGGGCCGGGTCTCCGGCCCGGGCATCGCGGTCTCGAAGTAGGTGTCCGCGGACGCGGTGTCCTCGAGGAAGTAGCGGGGGAAGAAGGTGGTGAGGGTGAGCTCCGGGAAGACCACCAGCCGGCAGCCCGCGCCCGCCGCCCGCTCCATCAGGTCGAGCAGCCGCCCCACGACTTCCGTTCGCGTCTCGTCCGGCTGGATGCCGCCGACCTGGGCAGCGGCGACCCGCAGCATGCGCATCGGAGAATTCTAGGATCGCCGCCCGGAGGACGGATAATCGAGGGATGCCACGTTCGTCTTTCGGCGCCGTCCTGCTCGGCCTTGCCGTTTCCGGCTGCGCGGCGGAGGACCCGCCGCCATCCCCGCCCAACATCCTGGTCCTGATCGCCGACGATCTCGGCTACACCGACATCGGCGCCTTCGGCGGCGAGATCCGGACCCCGAACCTGGACACCCTGGCCGCCTCCGGTTTGCGGTTCACGAGCTTCTACACCGCCGCCACCTGCTCGCCCACCCGGGCGATGCTGCTCTCCGGGGTGGACCATCACCGGGCCGGGCTCGGGGGCATGGCGAGCCTGATGGGAGACGACCTCGAGGGCCGGATCGGCTACGAGGGGTACCTCAACGAGCACGTCTTCCATCTCCCGGCCGTCCTGCGGGACGCCGGCTACCACACCTCGATCGCCGGCAAGTGGCACCTCGGGCAGGCTGCGGACCAGAGCCCGCCGCACCGAGGTTTCGACCGGTCCTTTGTGCTGCTCCCCGGGGCGGCGAGCCACTTCGAGGACGCCGCGCCGGTGGACACCCTCGACGAGATCCGCTACCGGCGGGACGGCGAGGTCGTTCCGCTGCCCGAGGGTTTCTACTCGACCCGGGCCTATACCGATGAACTCATCGCGTACATCCGGGAGGCGGACGCAGCCGGAAAGCCGTTCTTCGCCCTCGGCACCTACACCGCGCCGCACTGGCCGCTCCAGGTCCCGGACGAGTTCCTCGACCTCTACGCGGGGGCCTACGACGACGGCTGGGAAGCACTGGCCGAACGCCGCATGGCGGGCGCGAAGCGCGTGGGGGTGATCCCCGAAGACGCCGAGGTCCCCCCGCTACCCGACTTCGCCCGGCGCTGGAACGACCTGAGCGACGACGAGCGGCGCGAAGAAGCCCGCAAGATGGAGCTCTACGCGGCGATGGTCGAACGCCTCGACCACCACGTCGGCAGGCTCGTCGCGGAGCTCGAGGAGCTCGGTGCACTGGACAACACCCTGATCCTCTTCTTCTCGGACAACGGGGCGGCGGGCGAGGACGTCAGCCGGCTCGCCGACAACGAGACGTTCCTTCCCCGGCGGTTCGACCTCTCCTACGAGAACATGGGGCGCCCCGACTCGTTCGTCTACTACGGCCCGGAATGGGCGGACGCCGCGAGCGGGCCCTACCGGTACTTCAAGCAGTTCGTCCACGAGGGAGGCATCCGGGTCCCGGGATTCGCGGTCGTCCCGCCGGCGCTGGCGGCCCACCTCCCGGGAGCCGTCACCGGCGCGTTCGTCCACGTGACGGACCTCTTCCCCACCTTCCTCGAGCTCGCCGGGGCGGAGATGCCGGCGGCGGAGGACAGGATCGCGCCCGCCGGGAAGTCCTTCGCCGGGCTGCTGCGCGGGGACACGGAGACGGTGCACGAAGAACCCACCGCGGGGTGGGAGATCTTCGGACGCCGCGCGATGCGCCGGGGCCCCTGGAAGATCGCCTGGCTGGCGCCGCCCCTCGGAAAGGGCGACTGGGCGCTCTACAACCTCGACGAGGATCCGGGCGAGTTGACCGACCTGGCGGCGGACCGGCCGGACGTGCTGGCGGAGCTCCTCGCGGCGTGGGACGGCTACGTGGAGGAGAACGGCGTCATCGTGGTGGAAGAGGACCGCGCGTTCGGCCCGCCCGTGCCCCTCCGCTGAGCGGCGCGGCGACCCGGTGATCCCGCGAACTCCGAGTTCGGCACGATCACCGTTGCCAAGTCATTTATATGATCTAGAATATGACTATGATTAAGGTCAATATTGCTGAGGCCAAGGCTGGCTTCTCCAAGATCGTCAACGCGGCTCTCCAGGGCGAACGGGTCATCCTGTGTCGCCACAACGTGGAGATTGCCGAAATCCGTCCGCTTCCGCAGCAGCCTCGAAAGCTGCGCCCTGTCGGGATCGACGAGGGGATGGAGATCCCGGACAGTTTCTTCGAGCCGCTTCCGGAAGATCTGCTGCGCGCATTCGAGGGCGAGGACGAATCCGGTGAAGCTCCTCGCTGACACCTGCACGTTTCTGTGGTTGGCCACGAATCACCCGCGGCTTTCGCCAGCGGCGCTGGCCGCCTGCCGCGACCCCGGGAACCTGGTGTTTCTCAGCGCACTCTCGGCCTTGGAAATCGCCATCAAGCACCGCCGGGGGCGTCTCCCTCTGCCCGAGTCTCCCGGACGTTACGTGGTCAGCCGCCGCGAGTGGTTGGACATCCGTCCGCTTCCCTTCGACGAGAACGCAGCCACGCACGAGGCGCTCTTGCCGCCGCATCACCGGGATCCCTTCGACCGCGGCCTGATCTCACAGGCCATCCTCGGGGGGATGACCATCGTCACGCCGGACGAATCGTTTTCCCGCTATCCGGCTCCGCTGCTCTGGTAGGTGGACCTCGATTCCCCGACGGACACGATGATCGCGCCTTCCTGACGTCTATTTCAGGAAGTCCACCGCCCCGAAGCGACGCGCCAGCGCGACCGACCACGAGGGGCGGTAGAGCGGCTCGGCCGAGTTCGGCCGGTCCCGGACGAGGAACCGGCCGCTGCCCGGCCGGGCGCGCGGCTGACCGTCCCGCACCACGACTTCGCCGCGCCGGAGCACGGTCTCCGGGAACCCCTTGATCTGGCGGCCCTCGTAGGGCGAGTAGCCCACGTTGTCGTGGAGATCCGCCCAGCGGATGTCCACTACCTGGTCGGGATTCCAGATCGCGAGGTCGGCGTCGCTTCCGGGAGCGATCGTCCCCTTGCGGGGATAGAGGCCGAAGAGCCGGGCCGGCGTCTCGCAGCAGACGGCGACGAAGCGCTGGAGGCTGATCCGCGCCTTGCCCACCCCTTCGGAGAACAGCAGCGGCATCCGCAGCTCGACGCCCGGCACGCCGTTGCAGATCTTCGGGAACGGCGGCTCGGGCCCCCACGCCAGCTTCCCCTTGTCGTCGAAGCTGTAGGGCGCGTGGTCGGAGCTCACCACGTCGAAGGTGCCGTCGACGATCCCCTCCCAGAGCGCCTCCTGGCACTCCTCGTCGCGGGGCGCGGGGCTGCAGCAGAACTTCGCCCCCTCCATCCCGGGCTTGTCAAGGTCCTCCGCGGTCAGCAGCAGGTACTGCGGGCAGGTCTCGGCGAACACCTTGAGCCCGCGCCGCCGCGCGGCGCCGATCTCCTCCGCGGCTTCCTTCGAGGAGACGTGAACGATGTAGAGCGGCGCGTCCACGAGTTCGGCGAGGTCGATGGCGCGGCCGGTGGCCTCGCTCTCGGCCAGCTTGGGGTGGCCGGCGGCATGGAACTTCGGCGCCTGGTGTCCTTCCCCGACGAGGCGGCCCGACAGCCAGCCGATCATGTCGTGGTTCTCGGCGTGGACCATCGTCAGGGCGCCCATCCGCCGCGCCGCGGCCAGCACGTCGAGGAACTGGCGGTCGTCGAGACGCACCAGGTCGTAGGTCATGTAGATCTTGAAGGAGACGACGCCCTCGGCGACCAGTTCCGGGATCTCTTCTTCGAGCGCCTGCGGCGTCGGGTCGGCCACGATGAGGTGGAACCCGTAGTCCGAGACCGCCTTCGGCCCCGCCGCCGCGTGGTAGGCGGCCACCACCTCCCGCGGCGACGCGCCCTTCCCCTGCACCGCGAACGAGAGGACCGTCGTGGTCCCGCCGCAAACCGCCGAAACGGTGCCCGAGTGGTAGTCGTCGGCGCACATCAGCCCCATCGACGACTTCTGCTCGATGTGGGTGTGGGCGTCCACGCCCCCCGGAATGACCAGCCGGCCCTGGGCGGAGATCTCTTCCTCGCCGCGCCCCAGCCCCGGCTCGACGGCCCGGACGACCCCACCGCTGATGCCGACGTCGGCGGCCCGGATCCCGTCGGCGGTCACCACCGTCCCGCCGCGTACCACGGTGTCGAAATCAGCCATCGGAAGCGCGCGATTCTAAGGGACGGGGAGGGTAGCCCCGGAGCGCCGGCCTCCGGCCGGAACGGTGGCGTGACGGCTGGGAACGCCGGCCTCCAGGCCAGCACCGGCCGGTATGCTGTTGCCAATGAACTCCCGGCGGGTACTCGCTGGCGCGGCTCCGGCAGCGCCGGGTAGCCGGCGATCTCCCCAAGGCCGCGTTCGCGTCCGGGCGAACGCCGCGCGCCCGCGCATCCGCACCGGATGGATTGTCGCGTGTTGCCTTGTCGCACCGCTCCTTTCCGCCCAGCGGTGCCACGTGGATATGGGGCTGCCGCGCAATCCTGCCGGACAGGTCACAGACCCGGCCGCGTCAGCAAATGACATCGTGCGAGTGGTGTGGGGAGCCGAGCCGCCACCGGGAAAGCTGCTGGCGGACGCACGGGAAGAAATCAACGCCTGCGACAACCTGGGACTCTCCCCGCTGTCGGCCGCGGCGCTGGCGGGCAACGCCGCCGCGGTCCGGGCGCTGATCGAACACGGCGCAGATCCCAACCTCACGTGCGGGGAATCGGGGTTGGCACCGCTACAGACCCTTTTCGCACCACTACTGGCCTCGGCTGCCGAAGACGCGAAGACGCAAGGCGAAGACATCGAGATCATCCCGCCTCCCCGCCCGCCCGGTGTTGCGTACGGGTCCGCGGTGGACCGCGAGCAGCGAGCGAGCATCGCCGGAGCGCTGCTCGCCGCCGATGCCGACCCGAATGGTTCCGAAGACGACTTCAACTACCCGCTGCGACTGGCCCTCCTCAGCGGAGAAGCTCATTTGGTCGAGATCCTGATGAACCACGGAGCCAATCCGGAATTGCCGCGTCACCTGTCCGTGTCGGCGCGGCTGACTGGCAACGGACACCTGCTTCCGTTACTGAAACGGCGGGTGACCCGGGATCCGGGTTGATCGCTGCGGAGTCGTCACGAGTACCGTTCCGGCGCGCTGGGATGCTGTTCCGGCAAACTCGAGACCGCGACAGTCGCTCCCCGTGTCGCCGGTTTCCCATCCACCTCCAGCGTCCCCTCTGCCCCCCCGTTCCGCTTCCTCCTTGAAGAAGGAAAACGCCGGTTTCGTTCTTCGGGGCCATAGATCGCACCGTCCAGACCATGGCCACGGGCGTCGAATCACGGCTCGGAAATAGTCGGCGCGCGACGTGGACCCGCTCCTGACACGACCGGGAGGGGCGTCGAACCGATGAACACCCGTGAACTTGTGGAAGCCTTCTATTTCGAAGTCTGGAACCGGGCCGACGGAAATCGGGCCGCGGCGCGCCTGCGGTTCACGGGACGGCACCGGGACGAATTCCTGGGCTTTCCGCCCACCGGCCGGCAGGTCACCTGGGCCGGCACGGCGTTTTTCACCTGCGAGGACGCACGGATCACCGATCTCTGGGTGCTCGGCGACCTCGCCGAACTCCGGAGTCAGCTCAGGACATGAGTTTCAGCAGCCGGGTCGTGGTGTTCCAGTTGCGGATGGTCATGTCCTGGTACACCGGCATTGAGACGAGCCGGCTGAGGTAGCTCCGGGAGGCCTGGGCGATCAGCCTCGAGAAGTAGAGCACCTCCTTCCCGGCCCAGGCCCCGTCCACCCCGGGCCTGACGAGGACATCCTCCATGGCGGCGCTCGCCGTCAGGGGAGGCATCAGGAAGATGGCGTCGTAGCGATACCGGTCGGGTTGCGAGCCGAACCCTGCCGGCGCCCCGGCGACCACCGCTTCCAACTGGTCGCGAGATCGCAACACGACTCGTGCCTGGTAGCCGAATGCCGAGGCCAGCATCTCCTCGATTCGAGTCGTCAGGATGCTGGGCGCCGCCACCGGGGCACGGAAAATCACGTTGCCGCTCTGGATGTAGGTGACGACATCCTGGAAGCCTTCCGCCTCGAAACAGCTCCGGAGGTCCGCCATCCGGATCACGTTCTTGCCGCCCACGTTGATGCCGCGCAGGAGAGCGAGCCAGGTCTCACTCGAAGCGCCCGGTACCGTCATTTCGTGTTGGCGCGCCGGTTGACCGGCCGGACGGCGCCGTGCGCCCTTATTCCTTGACCACGCGCCCGAACATGAAGCCGCCGACCTCGCCGTGGTCCCAGGTGCCGCCGTAGCGGTCCCCGTCGAAGACGATGGTGGCGCCGAACTCCTCCCCGAGGCCGGGGATCTCGACGTCGACCATCCGGATCATGGGCACGTCTCCGGCCCAGAGGATCGGAACCACCACCGGCAACGTGACGTCGGTGTTCCCATAGGTGATCCGGGCGTCGAACCGCCAGCGGTCGCCATCCAGCTTGGTGACTCCCGCGATCTCGTAACGGTCGCGGTAGACGCCCTCCCGGGGCTCCGGCCAGGCGACGGTGAACTGTCCGTCGAGCACGACCTCCCGCATGCTCTCGGCAAACGCGCGCTCGCGCTCTTCGAGGCTCGCCTCCGGAGCGGCCCGTCCCACTCCGATCCCCGAAGCGAGCCAGCCGGCCCCCCACGCGAGGGCGAGTAGCGCCGCGAGTGCGGTGATCTTCAAAGCGGTGCGCATGACGGGCCTCCCGGGCGAGCGTGACGTTAGCAGCCCGGCAGGCCCCCGCTATCCTGTTTCCGCCATGAACTCCCCGGCGCCGGTTCCGGAACCCCTGGACCGGAACCCGACCTCGGAGGAGCAGCAGGCTGCCGCCGCGCACCTCCAGCGCGCGCAAGAGGAAGCGGCGCACTCGCGCCGCATTCCCGAAGGGGTCGCCGGAGCCGAGGTAGGGAGCGCCGGGATCGTCGGCTTCGGAACCATGGGGCGCGGGATCGCGCTCTCCTTCGCTTCGGCCGGCATTCCGGTGTCGGTCTTCGAGGCGTCGGACGAAGCGTGGATCCGGGGCGAAGCGGCGGTCGCCGGGAGCCTCTCCCGGGCGGTCGGCCGCGGCAAGATCGACGAGGCCGAAGCGGAAGCCCGTCTGCGGAGGATGCGCCGCGCCGGCGGGTTCGAGGACTTCGGCGGGGCGGACTTCTTCGTGGAGGCCGTCTTCGAGGACCTGGGCGTGAAACAGGACGTCTTCGCCCGCCTCGACCGGGTCGCGCAACCGGGCGCCGTCCTGGCGACGAACACCTCTTCCCTCGACGTGGACGCCATCGCCGCCGCCACCGGCCGGCCGGAGGCCGTCGTCGGAACGCACTTCTTCAGCCCCGCCCACGTCATGCGGCTGCTGGAGGTCGTGGTGGGTGACGCCACCTCGCCGGAAACGCTCGCCACCGCGATGTCCCTCGGCCTCCGGCTCGGAAAGGCGCCGGTGCCGGTCGGGGTCTGCGACGGCTTCGTGGGCAACCGGATGCTCTACGCCTACCGCCGGCAGGCGGACCGGCTGCTGCTGGAGGGCGCCCTGCCCGAGCAGATCGATGGGGCGCTCCAGGGTTTCGGGTTCCGGATGGGTCCGTTCGCGGTCGCGGATCTGGCGGGACTCGACATCGGCCAGGCGGTCCGCCAGCGCCTCGCCGCCGAGGCCACGGCCCGCGGCGAACCACCGCCGCCGCCGAACGTGGCGGACCGGCTCTGCGAACGGGGACGGCTCGGCCAGAAGACGGTTGCCGGGTTCTACCGGTACGAACCCGGGAACCGGACTCCCCTGCCCGATCCGGAGGTGGCCGAGATCGCCCGCCGGGAATCCGCCGCGCAGGGAATCGAACGCCGGGAGGTGGGAGACCACGAGATTCTCGAGCGCTGTCTCTTTGCGTTGGTCAACGAGGGAGCGGAGATTCTCGGGGAAGGGATTGCCGAGCGGGAGGGCGACGTGGACGTGGTCTGGGCGCTCGGCTACGGGTTCCCGAGGGATCGGGGCGGCCCGATGTACTGGGCCCGACAGGTCGGCCTGCCCGAGGTGGTCACCACCCTCGACCGCCTCGCCGGCGCCACCGGTGATCCGCGGCTGGAACCGTCCCGGGGTCTGCTGGAAATCGCCGTCCGCTGACGGCGCGACCGGCAGCGTTCAGAGGTCGCGGACGAACGCTGCAATTCGAAAACCACATTTTCGAAATCCATGATTGGCCAGATTTCGCTACGGCCCCAACGTAATTCGTGCCAACCATGCAAATCGAAAAGCGACAAATTCCGAACATCCGCCTCGGCGTCGTCGACTCGGCGTATCTCACGCCTCACCGAATCGGATCTCAGGCGAGCAGCCGGCGGGCAGAGGAGATTGAAGGCATTAGACTAGATCTCCTTACTGAAGTTATATTTGTAAGGGTATTCGATCAATTGACAGGAGATTCCTCATGGTGCAATCCACGGTCACGTCCAAATGGCAGACGACGCTGCCTCAGCCGGTCCGGAAAGCGCTGGGGCTGCGTCCGGGCGACCGGGTCCGCTACTTCGTCCTCGACGATGAGGTGCGGATCGTGGCCGTCCGCCCGCTCCGGCGGCTGTTCGGCGCGCTCCGGTACGACGGGCCGCCGGTGACGCTTCGGGACATGGAGCGGGCAATTGCCGAGCAGGCGAGCGAACAGTGATTGCAGTCGATACCAACGTCCTGGTTCGTTACCTGGTCGCGGACCATCCGACACAGGCCAAGGTCGCCCGTGACCGGCTGGCGGCACTCAGCACCGACCGGCCGGGTTTCATCTGCCGGGAGGTGATGATCGAGCTGGTCTGGGTGTTGCGACGAGCTTACGGCTTCTCACGCGAGCAGATTTGCCGGGAAATCGAGGAACTGCTCGCCACGGAGGAACTCGAGATCGAAGCCGCTCACGATACGGCCCGCGCCACCCATCGGTACCGAAGAGGAGACGCCGGTTTTGCGGATTTCATGATTCTCGGCGCCGCCCAGCGAACCGGCGCGTCCACCGTCTGGACCTTTGATCGTTCCATGGCCCGGCTCGACGGCGTTTCTCTGCTGGACGCGGCGGAATCGTAGGCGCGGCGAGGCGGAGCTAAGCGGACGGCGAGGAAGACCGTCCGGGAGACGCCTGCATCGGATCTTCTCCACCTTCCGGGCCGTAGAACATCACCCACGCCTTGAAGGATTCGTCGAAGCCGACGAAGCGGTGCGGAACACCGGCCGGGACGAAGAGGAAGTCGCCCGGCCGGAACGGCACGGTTTCTTCTGCCATCTGGAACCGGCCTTCGCCTTCGAGGATCACGTAGCACTCGTCCTGGTCGTGGGGCTGTTGCGGGTCCGTGCCCACCGGGGCATAGAGCCCCACTTCAAGGGTGCCGCGGTTCAGGGCGACGAAGTAGCGGTCGTCGGGGAGTTGGGCGGCGCAGTCGGCGGGAGAGAACTTGTGGCAGTCGGTGCGGGGCATGGAGTGAGGTTAGCCACGGCCCCATCCGGGTGCGCCGCGCGGTACGCCCTCTCGCTGCGCTGCGCGCGGCGGTGCCGGGAGGGCGGATGGCGTCGCGTCGTGCTCGGCGCAAGGCGCCGCGCCTGCCGATCTGGAGGCCCCCACCCGGAGAAACGCCCATGCGCGCGTCCTCCTACGCACCCCGCTTGTCATGAAAACGGCGGACACGGCTTGGAACGCCGACCTCCGGTCGGCACAGCGGGCCGAAGGCCCGCGGGCGGCGCGCCGCTATTCGCCCTGGGTGACAGAGGTCCGGGAGCGTCCCATCCGCCCGGTTGCACCGAGAGAGAACCATCCCGCAGGTCGG
>JAJDUD010000053.1 GCA_022826825.1 Acidobacteriota bacterium
GTCGGCCGAGCGCCTTGATGGCGCCGCCGGCTGGGAACGCCGACCTCCGGTCGGCACAGCGGGCCGAAGGCCCGCGGGCGACGTGCCGCCAGTCGTCTCGGGCGACCAGGTCCGGGAGCGTCCCCTCCGCCCGGTTGCACCGAGAGAGAGAACCATCCCGCCGGTCGGCACGGCCGCAGGCCGCGATGAGCGGAGCGGCCGCTCCCGAATGGTCAGACCATTCCGGAACGTCCTCCCGAAAAGTCAGACTATCTCGGAACGTCCTCCGGAATTGTCACGTGTTTCTCCAACGGGGCCTTGAACACACCCCTTCGTTGGGCCGCCCACGCCAGCAAACCCGGCCTGCCCCTGTCCGCCCTGGGTCGCTCGCCGAAGCCCGATCCGACCGTATCGCGGGCCACTGAACCTTCCGCCGGGGAAGGGATACCATTCGACCACGGACGCTCGGTTCGGGCCATCCGGAAAACCCGTGAACCCCGGACACGTTTTGTCGTACTCCCCGTTTATCTTGATCCTCTGGCGCGACCATGCGGCCACGCACCGTGGACGCGTGGCCAGAGCGCGCTGAGGAGGCCCGAATGCGGCAGTTCTACGAGTTCTTCGCGGGCGGCGGAATGGCGCGGCTGGGGCTGGGCAACGGTTGGTCTTGCCTGTTCGCGAACGATTTGGACGAGAAGAAGTGCGCGACCTACATTCGGAACTGGGGAAGCTCGGAGATGTGCCGCGGAGACGTGGCCGACCTGACAACTGACGATCTGCCGGGCCGCGCCGACTTGGCTTGGGCTTCTTTCCCCTGTCAGGATCTCTCTCTGGCAGGTCCTGGGACGGGGCTCGACGGCGAGCACTCCGGAACCTTCTGGCCGTTCTGGCGACTGATCGAGGGGCTTCGAAGCGAGGGTCGCGCTCCGCGAGTTGTTGTGTTGGAGAACGTCGCTGGTGCCCTCACTTCGCACCGGGGCCGTGATTTCGCGGCGATCGGCGCTGCTCTGGCAGGTGCCGCGTACCGCTTTGGCGCTCTGGTCGTGGACGCCGAGCGTTTCCTTCCTCAGTCGCGGCCGCGGCTCTTTGTAGTTGCTGCCGACCGGACACTTCCGCTGCCTGCTTCGGTGCGGCGATCTGATCCGGATCCCGCCTGGAGTCCGCGAAGTCTGCATCGGGCGACGACCCCACTCGATCGAGAGAGCCGGTCTGCCTGGATCTGGTGGCGGCTTCCTCCGCCATCGCCGCGGCGAACCGAACTTGCCGACCTGCTGGAGAGCGATCCGAAAGGCGTGCAATGGCATTCGTCGGCTCAAACCCAGCGGCTCCTCGAGCTGATGACGGAGGTGAATCGCACCAAGGTCGAGCGCGCGCAACAGTCGGGACAGCTCGCCGTGGGCACCATCTACAGACGGACTCGGCCGGACGAACTGGGGGTAGGCCGCCAGCGCGCCGAGATCCGATTCGACGGAATAGCTGGCTGTTTGCGAACGGGCAGCGGTGGCTCCAGTCGTCAGTTCATCATGGTCGTGCACGGGAGGAGCATCCGGTCGCGGCTTCTTTCCACTCGCGAAGCCGCTCGCCTCATGGGCCTACCGGACGATTATCACCTTCCGCAGAACTACCGGGAGGGGTACCACTTGGCGGGGGACGGAGTCGTCGTGCCGGTCGTTCGGCACCTCGCCCAGCACATCCTAGAACCTGTAGTGACCTCTTCGGGTCGGGCGGCTCTCGAAGCGGCTTAGAGCCCGGCAAATGAACTCGCTACTGGCGGCGCGGCTTGAGGACTTCGCCGGGGATTTGCGCCCTGGCAAGGGGGCTCTTTGCGTTGTGCTGGTCGTGACGGATCACGCGCGAACCGTGGGGTTACCGCTTGACCCCTCCAGCCTTCTCGCCGATAGCGAGGGCCAGGTGAAGGGCCTCGGAAAGGCGGCGGTGCAGAAGATCCTCGCTCGTCACGGAATTCACAAGATCCTCGCCAAAGAGGGCGGCCGAACAAGCCGGAAGAGTGTTGGCAACATGCGCCGGTATGTCATGTTTCTCAACGAGCTGCACGGTGAGGGAGTGGCCGGCCTAGACGCCATCGAGCGCTTTTGGATCGAGAGAGTCAAGCAGTTCCTCGCCAAGAAGCCGTTCCGCCTGAAGCTGGACGCCAACGCAAGCCTGCGCAGTGTCGTCCACGATCTCCTCCAGCAGGCGTTCGATCGGCAGGCGGATTCGGGTGGCCAGACCGACGCCGGCGCTCTGCTACAGCATTTGGTCGGAGCGAAACTGGACTGCGCCATACAGCCCGAATCGATCGAACACAATAGCTATTCGACGGCTGACGCCCCGAAAGCACGGCGGGGCGACTTCGAATTGGGAGATACGGTCGTCCACGTGACGACGACCCCAACTGAGGCTGTGATCGGGCAATGTCGGCGCAACCTCGACGACGGTTTGCAACCGATCCTGATTACCCAACCCGCCAAGATAGCTGTGGCAGTGGGCTTGGCGGAGCAAGCGGCTATCGCGCACCGACTCGACATCCTCGACATTGAGCAGTTTCTCGCGCTCAACCTCCATGAGTGGGGCCGATTTCGAACGTCAAACCGCCGCGCCACGATCGGCAAGCTCGTTTCACGCTACAACGAGATCGTTGAAACACACGAGACCGATCCGGGCCTCAAGATCGCCTTCCGCTAGGCGACGAACCTGCATGAGGTCCGCGGCCGGACGGATGCGGGCTGTGTAGAGCAAGGACACTGGTGTCGAAGTGATCGCGTGCCGGTTTGTCCACCCGCTCGGCCCAACGGGCCGCTTCCATCGGCGAGACTTCCCCGGCGTTCAAGACCTCGTGTTCCCGTCCGGACGTACGGTCATGGTTGTCCACGGGTGTTGCCGCCAGCAGTATGAACGCCCACGCGCTGTACGGATCCCAAAGCACGCCGCGATCACTGTAAGCCGAAGCTTCGGAGGATCAGGCGGTAGACTAGGTCTACCGGCAACTTCTCCGAAACGATGGATGGCGAGTCCTCAACGTCCGAGAACGCCAACCCACGATCAATCACAATCAGCACGGAGTAGCCGCCACTTCTCGGAACGCGGCGGGATCCGACGCTCACTCCGACAATGTTATGTAGTCCCGTACCGACCACGGCAGCACTGCACACGGCACCAACGAAGCCCGCCGTGGTTACTGTATGCACTGTTGTTCCTTAGCGCCTTTCGTACGGGTAGCATTCCTTAATATTCTCGTTGAGGTAACGGCCCTTCGATTCAGCTTCCATGAACTCAACATAGACCCACTCCGGAACTCCAGCGTACACATAGAGTCCCGATTTAAGGAACTGCACATGTAACTCCTCCGTCTCTGGACAATACCCTATCGCTTCGACATTGCTCGAATCAACGTAGTGCATGTCAGGCATTTCCGATCTTCCTTTCCATAGCGCTCGGTATGTTGTTCGTACGTGTCGACTGCGTTCGCCAATTAGCAAGCGCATCAGCGTAGAGAGTATCACTTGGTCGTACGCTAGTCTGCCACACGTCCGGCAATTTGGGATCATCACCAACGGCCTTATGCCGCGCCCGACGCACACGGACGCGCGTGGGAATCGGCATTACTTCCCCCAGAAAAATACCCTCTCCGGTTCTTAGCGATGGCAAAGAGTCCATAAGACCGCCAAGATCATCAGGCACAGCGGATGCGACCGTCGCACGATCCGTCGGGTTTGTAAGCCGCAGCGCGATTAGTGAACCGCATTGGCTAAGCACTGTACTGTCAAGCTCGGACGGCCGCTGTGATACCAACATTAGTCCGACACCATACTTTCGTCCCTCTTTGGCGATCCTTCCGAGCGTACGATGAGCAGCCGACGCTCCTCCGGCTGGCAGGAAAGTGTGTGCTTCATCAATGATCACAAGTAGCGGCTGCTGTCGTCCACCAACTGCCAGCTCTTGCGCCCAGAAGAGCGTGTCATAGATGACGCGTAGCATCGTCCCAACGACGCTTGTCGACATCTCGGGCGGTATTCCAGACACGTCGAACACGGATACCATCCTGTCGTGCCCGATCCAGCTCCCAACGAGTTCATCGAGATCAGCACCAACCCTGCCGTCGATACGCGGTCCAAACCCACCCCCTGGATCTAATAGGGACGAATAGCGCGCGTCGCGTAGGCGACTCACCATCAATTCAAGGTGTTTCTCAATATTTCGCTTGCGCTGATTCTTGTAAGGAGCCTGGTTGTACGAGCTTGCTGTAGGGTACCGATCCGATTTCAGTTGCTCCGGATCCCCACGTTCCTCGACGTCGTAGCGCTCACTATGGCTTTGTTGGTTTCCTGTCTTCTTGAAGGTAAGTCTTTCGAAGCTATCGAGCGTATACCATAGTTTCTTAATGCTGAACGGAACGGGCGAGTCGGCATTCAGTGCCTCTAAAGGAGGAGCAGTCGCCAAGTGCTTAGCGGCGGCTACTTTCAGAGAAAGAACCTCATCACGCACGATTGCCTGGGTACCGGGTTGAAGATCGCCGAGGACGATCTTCTGGAGCTCGTCAAAGGGTAGTGCCCAATACGGTACCCAAAGCGGTTCGCAATCGACACTTCCATTCGCTCTGGCACGAAACACACGCGCCTTACCGCGAAGTGCCGCACTGTACTCGCCGTGTGGGTCAATAATGACCGCTCGCGCGTTCGGAAAGAGCCCGTCCGACAGGGCTTCCAACATTACGGTAACGAAGTTTGACTTGCCAGACCCCGTGGATCCCACTACTACGCAGTGCCGGCTTACGAGGCGAGCAACATTGAGTTCCGCGGGGATTCCGCTAGCGGAGGCGATTTGCCCGACCGGAAGTGTCTCTGTATTCCTCCGAACAGACTGATATAGAGTTGCGAGGTTACGGTTCGTAACAATGTGAACTTCGTCCCCGACGGTCGGGTATTGACCGACCCCTCGCTCGAAGTCGCTGCCGACCCCCTCGCCGAACAGAACGAGGGTCATCCAGCCATAACCATATAGTTGATCAACAGGATCATCGCTCTTGGTGGCCGTGCCGTCGGCACGAGCATCCGCGACAGGAACAGCATCCGCCCCTACCTGCGTGCAAACGGCATACAGATTCGCGTATCCGAGAGGGATGCGAAAAAAGCCTCCGATCTGGCCGATACGATATGACTCGCCGTCAATCATGACCAGTGTGGATGGCGTGTCAACGCGAAGCCGAACGCGCACGATGCCTCCAGCAACGGAGGCGACTTGCCCCACGAGTGTCGGCTGCCTGGACCACATGGTGAGCTTAGCCAGAGGTCATCTTGGCCAAGAACCTGCAAAACACGGCGAAATCACCAATCCGGACCGTGCACGTACACCGCTCGGACGGTACGTCAGGGGCCTTCAGAGCGGAATCTGCGCGATCGGCGTTCTCGGTCTGTAGTGATGTGACTTCATCAGAGAAAGTGGGAGAGTGCGTGGACAAGTACCAAGGGGAGCGCACTCCGCCGACAATTCCCTCCCGAGGTCCGACAACAACGATGTTGTGTTGTCGATAGCTGCGTTGAACTAGGTCGGTATTGTCGTCTGGGTCGTCATATTGCAGGGCGTACAGATGAGTTTTTGGACGATTGGCTAGTGCGCCGAATATGGCGCTATTGATATGCGCATCGGAGAAGCTAAATCCGCAGGTAATCAGGAGCGCACGTTCTAGTTCGAGGAAGCGAATCAGCTGGTCCATGAAGGACACATAGGGTTGTTGGCGTGCTTCGTCGTACTTCTCGTCTGAAGGTAGGATCATTTCGCCCGAAGGATCCGGCAATCCGCGCGAGATTCGAACGTGCCCGTTGTGAGTCACTCGACGCCACGTTACGGAGCCGTGCATCTTCCAGAGTCGGGTCCAGTTCTTACCCGGACCGGCATCAATGTGACGGAGACTGTCGGCGTAGAAGAAAGGCGTGTACGCGCCGGCGAAGCCGTCAAATATCGGCACGAATTCCGCTTCGAGAGCGCGTTCGATTAGGATGTCGTAATTCACCGTGAAAATCTGAATCGGTATGTGGCGCTGGCCTTTGACGACCCACAGAGCAAAGTCACGGTGAGGATGTGTGTCTGGAATCGAGTCTTCATCAACGATCACTTGACGTGCAATTTCTTGGCGGATGATGCTTGTCAGGCGGGAGATTTGTGAACGCCTTAATCCCACAAGACTGTCGCGTGTTCCGACTGCACGCGACATCACGTTCAAGTGAGAGAGAATGTCCTCAACGTTTGCTGACCGGACGCTCGTACTGCAGTGAGAGACAATCTTCGCCCAAGCTCGGGCGTATACTCGACCAAGCGTTGTGGCTGCAGCTTCACAGGATGCTGTGAGGCCCGCAACGCTAGGAATGAGAGGTCGAGTCCTTGTGCTGTCCGCCGGATCAGGAACCTGTATCGCGCAGGACGTTCCTGCACCGAAGAGGAAAGCGATGGGAGTGTCGTGTCGTGCAAGGTGATCACGGAGGCTCGCGAGGAGTCTGTGGGCGTCGTGCTGCGGCTGAGACTCGGACATAGAGATGAGCGTTACGCGAGTGTAGTTCAGAAACCTTCGGTGGATTCACCTGCCCTGAGAGGTCGGGACCGATATCGCACCGAACTAGGTTGGAACAACAGGACGGGGACGAGGAGGGTGGAGCTACCTAGGAAGTCGTACTTGTGCTGGAGTGCCGAGGGACTGTCCGGCAGGCGTACCGGGAGAAGCACAAGCCGCGTGATGCCGTCCTAGTCGCCAACGAAACGGCTCCTAGGCCGACGAGCGACGGGCTTTGGATCGTGCCGGGGCAGAGCTTCTGGCGCGGCTGTGGTCGAGCGAGGTCGTGTAGCTGGCCATCCTCCCGCCCCTGTCAGAGTTGCCAATCCCCCATGGTGGAACGGCCGGAGTTCAGAGTCCCGCGGGCAACGGGCCGGACCAGTCTTCGCATGCCAGCCCGTTCACTCGCGCGAGCCCCCGCATATTGGGCGTCACGAGCACCAGGCCACGGGCGCGGGCCTGAGCGGCAATCAGCACGTCGTATGGACTGATTGCGTGCCCCGAGCGCTCCAGGCCTGCCCGGACGGCTCCCGCCGCGCGGGCGTCGGACGCATCGAACGGGACGATCTCGAACGCCATGCCGTCGAGTTTTGCCAGATTCTCGTCGGAGTGCCGACCCTTGAACGCGCCGTAGTACAGCTCGTGGAACACGACCGCGGAAAGGCCGATGTCCGCGACCCGCTGCCGGCGGACGCGGGCATCCAGCCCCGGGTCGCTCCGGTTGAGTAGTGCGATACAGGCGTCGGTGTCCAGCAAATAGCGCATCAATCGAACAAGCTGTCCAGTGCCGGCCGTTCCTGTTCGTCGGGTTGTTGTCGCCCCTCCGCGAAGAAGTCGTGGGAGAAGGTGCCGGCGATGGCATCGAGCCACGCCCAGTCCTCCGCAAGGGGTTCTAGGATGACCTTCCGGCCCTGGTGCCGGATGCGTACTTCGCTTCCCTCCATCCGGAACGACTTCGGCAGCCGTACCGCCTGCGAGCGGCCGGACCAGAAGAGTTTGGCGGTCTGCGCCATGATGGCCTCCTCACGGCGAATATATCTCATTGAGATATATCATCGGTGTTGGCTTGCCGTGACTTCGTGGGTCCGATGCGCTTCGTCCCGTCCGGGTCCCCGCTGGCGGGCGCGCGGCTCGCCGACCGCCCAAGTCGGTGCCGGTGCCGGCGTCATCTCGACCTGAATCTCGTCCGCGGCCACTTTGCGGCCGGCGGAAGGCGGTGCCGAACGAGGGGGATAACGGACCAACTCGGAAGGTTCTCCGAGACAGTCAGATCGTCTCGGAACATACTCCCAAAGAGTTCGGTGTCTCTCCGCCGGAGCCCTGAACACACCCTTTCGTTTGGCCACTGGGGCCAGCCCAGCCCCGCCTGGATCCTTCCACGCTGTTCTCTTCCGGGAGGCCCGATCCGGAGGTATCACGAACCGCTGAGCCGCCTCGGGAAATGGATACCATTCGACTATCGGAGGCTCGGTTCGGGTCCTCCAGGAATCCCGGACAGGTCTTGTGGTACTCACCGTTTACCTTGACTCCCTGGCACTGCTACGCCGCCCCGCACCCTGGGCGAGTGGCCGGATCGCGCTAACGGGGTTCGTATGCGGCGGTCCTACGAGTTCTCCACAGGCGGTCGGATGGCGCGGCTCTGGAGGACATCATTAGCCGATGTAACCAAATCGTGGACGAAGTAGAAAGCGATCCCGGCCTAGCAATCGACTTTCGTCGGATGGCGGACCGAAACGCGGCCCGCAGCCGCACCATGCGGGCGGTCAAAAGCAAAGACACGACGACTGAGATGGCGGTACGACGGCTAGTTCATTCGCTCGGCTATCGATATCGGCTGCACCGAAGGGATCTCCCAGGTGTGCCGGACCTGGTGTTCCCGGCCCGACGGGCCGTTATTTTCGTCCACGGCTGCTTCTGGCATCAGCACGATTGCCCCCGCGGGTCCCGCCTCCCGAAGACCCGCCGCCACTACTGGGTGCCAAAGTTGCGCAAGAACCAAGAACGAGACCGCCGCCACCGAAAAACTCTCCGACAACAGGGATGGCGCGTAATGGTTGTCTGGGAGTGTGAGGTCGCGCATCAGACGCGTCTCAGCGGGCGGTTGATGAGTTTTCTGGGGCACCTCCCACCACGAGCCTAGAGGTAGTTCACATTCGTGGTTTAGGACCTCGCGATCAGGAGGGAAAGCGCTGTGGACAAGGACAAACGGTACGAAGTCGCTCTTTCGTTCTCAGGAGCACAACGAGAATATGTTGAAGAAGTAGCAAGACACCTGTACGCACGTGGTGTCGGCGTGTTCTACGATGGCTTCAACACTGTAGAGCTGTGGGGTTCCGATGGAGGGGACGTTTTTCGTTCTGTGTTCTCCCGACAGGCAGCGCATGTCGTAATGTTCATTTCAAAGGACTATGCAACTGGATACTGGACGAGCCTCGAGCGCCGAGCAACATTCAGCAAATGGTCGTATGTTCGCCGCGAACATGTGATTCCCGTACGGTTTGACGACACGGACTTGGCGGAGCTCAATCCCGATGCTCTTTACCTCCGCGCCGAGGAGAAAACACCGGCGGAGCTTGCGATCCTGATCCTACGGAAGTGTGGTGTGCCATCCTATTCAGGAAAGGCATCTGATGTGCCTGCGCCGCGAATGACGTCCCCGACGGGAGAGGCTGACTTCGACTATAGCTTATTCAACGGCCGATTCACTGTTGGGGCAATTGACTTCGAGTTTGAGACGCAGTGGGGCCAGTGTGGAGATGACAGCGTATATATCTACAACAGTCCGGATACGATATTCGGTATTGCCTTAGCGGATGGATGCCAGTCGATCGGTGAAGTGGTAAATGCGTCTAGGTTGAACTATGCGTCGAGTCACAGGCAGGTATTCGTGGGTGAGATAGTCGTTCTGCAGAGCACAGCGGGCCTCTATGCCGCCGTGCAAGTCATGCATGTGGAACGTCGGCTGCGGGCTGGTGATAGGGATCGATTGCGTATTCGTTACGTAATTCAGAGGGACGGATCCGATTGTTTCGACGACTTCAAGGAGCGTTAGGAACCGTCGTGTGCTGCCAGGATAAGAACCTAACAACTCGACCGTGCGGTTTCTTACACGGTTTCGGACACTTAGGGTTACGATGCACGATGACTCAGTATTACGACCCATGCCAGATCGGATGCGGGCAGTCTCCTTCCCTTAGTGGTCGACGACGAATCTAACGCGCGAAGACGGTCTCCCCGCCCACGACCGTCATTTCCACCTGGATCTCGTCGGCGGGGACCTCGCGGGGGTCAGCGGAGAGGACGGTGAAGTCGGCGAGCTTGCCGGGTTCGAGCGTGCCCTTGAGGTCCTCCTCGAAGTTCAGGTAGGCAACGTCGTGGGTCAGGAGCCGTAGCCCCTCCTCCACGCTCACTCGCTGGTCCTCGCCGAAAACCCCGCCGCTGATGGTCTCTCGGGTGACGAAGTGATGCAGCACCCACAGCGGGGGATAGGGGACAACGGGCGCGTCGGTGCCGGCCGAGACCATCACCCCGGCGTCGAGATAGGCGCGCATCGGGGTCGTCCACTCCGCCCGTTCCCGGCCCCAGTACTTCTCGAGGCTGGGGCCGGCCACGTAGAGGTGATGTTGTCCGGCCACCAGGAGTCCCAGGCGGTTCATCGCCGGGAACTGGTCCTCGCGGGGGATGAAGCCGTGCTCGATCGCCCAGCGCTTCCCGGCAAGCGGCGTGACCTCGTTCGCGGCCTCGTAGCCCTCGAGGACCTGGTCGATGGCCAGGTCCCCCACCGCGTGGGTGGCCACCCGCCAGCCGCGGCGGCCGATTTGGGTCGCGACCTCGTTGAAGACCTCCTGCGGCATCGTGCGCAGGCCGTGGTAGGTGCCCCCCTGACCCCACGGCTCTTCGTACGGCTCGCGCAGCAGGCCGCCCTCGAATCCGCCGTCCACCCCCAGTTTCACCCCGCCGAGCCTTAGCCACTCGTCGCCCGCCTGCGGTTCGAGGCCCCACGCGTCGATCGCCGCGTCCACTTCCGCCGCCGTGCGGGCGCGCATCCGCATCAGGAAGGTGACCCGCATGGTGAGCAGTCCCCGCCGTTTCATCTCCTCCAGCAAGCGGAAGTGCTCGAGGCTGCTGCCGGGGTGCCGGATGCTGGTGAGGCCGACCGCGTGGAGCGTCCGGTACTCCTCGACCTGATCCTGGATGCGTTCCTCGAAATCCCTGGGCGGCCGCTCGGGCAGGGTGACCAGCCGCTTGGCGGTGTCCACCAGCTCCCCGTTCAGTTCGCCGTCCGGATAGCGCGTGATCCGGCCGCCCTCGGGGACCGGCGTTTCCGTGGTGATCTCCCACCTCTCGAGCGCCTGCGAGTTCAGGATGTACTCGTGGCCGCCGCGGACCACCACGACCGGGTTCCCCGGAGCCGCCTGGTCCAGGTCGCGGCGCAGCGGGAGCCGCTGTTCCCGGAGCTGCCCCTCGTGCCAGTCGGAGTTTGTCGTCACCAGCTCGCCGGGGCCCTCGGTCCGGGCGCGTTCCGCGATGGCTCCGAGCAGTTCGTCCATGGTGCGGACGCGGGAGAGGTCCACCCCGTCGCCGCCCCCGGCGCCGTGGAGGTGGTTGTCGGCGAGCCCGGGGACGACGGTCTTGCCCGCAACGTCAACGATCTCGGTGTCCCCTCCGACGAGCGCCCGGATGTCGGCGTCCGAACCCACCGCGACGATCCGGCCGTCGCGAACGGCGAGGGCCTCGGCCACGCTGAAGTCCGCGTCCACGGTCAGGATGGCGCCGTTCACCACGACGAGGTCAGCGCCTCCGCCGCCCGAGGCGCATGACCACCCGACGGCGACTGCCAGCGCGGGCAGGACGATCAACGCTCCGCGGGTCAACCTGTTCCTCTACCGCGGCAGCGAGTCCAGAATCTCGGCGGGCGTACGCTCCGGGAAGCGGAAGGGATTGACCACCCTGACGCCATCCAGGAGTTGGTTGTGCTGGAGGTCCTCAGTCAGCAGCGCAGAGCACTTGCAGCGGTGCGCCGCGGCGACGATCAAGGCATCCCACCACGACAGGCGGTAGCGCTCCTGGAGGCGCCAGGACTCCTCCAGAAGAGCGAGATCCGGTGTCAGCGGCCGCCACACCGCGAGTTCCCGAACGATCTGTCGGGCTTCCTGGACGCTCAGGCCTTCCAGCTTGCCGGTGAGCGCGGAATAGAACTCGTGAAGCACCTGGAAGCTGATGCGGGCCGCACGGCGATGCACCAGGAGCGCGATCCAGTCGAGGGCCCGGGACTGTTTCGCCGGATCCGAAGCGTCCTCGCGATAGACGAGGACGTTCGTATCAACGAAGACGAGCCCGGTCATGCAACTCTGCCCGGGTCGGACGACGACCGTCGCGCCAGTCCAACTTGCGGGGCTTCCTGGCGAGATAACTCTTCATCGCCACGTCGTACTCATCCTCGTCGCGCAGCATCCCTTCCAGCAATTCCGCAAGCCAGCGGGAAACGCTCCGGTCATTTTCCGCAGCTCGGATCCGGACCCGGCGTGCGGTCTCCTCGGGGAGTGAAACGGTGACGTTCTTCATTGCACGAGAATAGGAAAACACGAGTTTCGTGTCAAACCCTATCCCGCCTGCGGCCGGCGGTGCCGCTCTGAAGAGCGGCGCTCCCCCCCTTACTCCGGGTCCCCGATGCGGGCGGTGATCTCGACCCCCTCGTACTCGGAGATCGTCGCGATCAGCGTCGCTACGTGCACCGCGCGGGGGTTGCCGTGCGGACCCAGCATGCGCATCAGGCTCTTTTCGGGAATCCCGGTGCGGTCCGCGAGCGCCGCGAACCCGAGCGTGGCGTTCACGTAGCTGCGGATTCCCTCACGGAAGCCCGGAAGGTCACCGCCGAGGAGCGCGTCCAGCCCCGCTTCGAGGAGTGAGACCCGGAAGAGCGGATCCCGGATCGCGCGGGCCCGGACGGATTTCCGGAAGGTGCGCCGAATCACGGCACAATGGTAACGAATACGTTACTGAATCAGTCTGCCGCCATCGATGACCAGTGGCAGACCGGTCACGAAGCTCGACTCGTCGGACGCCAGGAACAACATCGCCTGGGCCACGTCGCGGGGTGTCCCCAGCCGTCCCAGCGGCGTGATCTCGTACCAGGACCGACGCATCGCCTCCGGGTCGTCCGCCCGCGACAGGTTCCGCTCGTTCATCGGGGTGTCGATGACCCCGGGGCAGACCGCGTTGACTCGGACGCCGTACTCCGCCCCCTCGAGCGCCAGGCTGCGGGCCAGCGCCATCATCCCGGCCTTCGATGCTCCGTAGGCGGAGCTCTTCGTCGCCGCGATGAAGTTCCCGACCGAGGAATTCATGACGATGACGCCGCGGCGGCGGTCCTTCATGCCCCGGATCACGCGGCGGGACATCAGGAAGGCCGAAGTGAGGTTCGTGCGGAGCACCCGCTCCCACTCGGCGAGGCTCGTGTCCTCGACCAGCTTCTTGAGTTCCACGCCGGCGTTGTTCACCAGCACGTCCACCGGGCCGTACTCCCGCTCGGCCGCGCCGACCACGGCTTCGACCCCCTCTTCGGACGAAACGTCCGCCACGACCCCCGTGGCCGATCCCCCGTCCCGGCCGATCCCGAGGGCGACCTCGCGGACCGCTTCCGCCGCAACGTCCGCCAGCACGACCCGCGCCCCCTCCTCGGCGAAGAGTTCCGCGGTCGCCCTTCCGATCCCGGCGGCGGCGCCCGTCACCACCGCCACCCGGTCCGCGAGCCGGGTCATGCGGAAGCCCGCCTCGCCCGGTCCCGGAGGAAACCCATCCGGCGGATTCTATTGAGCGAGAATGCCCCCGCGATGGTGGATCTTCGTTCCCTGGCGGCGGGCGCGCTCCTGCTCCTGTGCTCCGCGACCCCGGCCGCCGCCCAGTCGCTCTCCTCGGTCCAGGGCTTCGTCACCGACGACACCGGCGCGGCGCTCGCCGGCGTGACGGTCGAACTCGTGGACCGCGAGCGCGGCCACCGCCGGACCGTGGTCTCGGGCGCGCGGGGCTTCTTCGCGCTGCGGGCCCTCCTGAGCGGCGAATACGACCTCACCGCTTCGCTGCCGGGGTTCCGGACCGTGCGGCGGGAAGACCTCCATCTTCACGTCGGCCAGAGCGTGGAACTCGATCTGCGGCTCGGCCTCGCTTCCGTCGAGGAGACGGTGACGGTGAACGCCGACGCGCCCGTGCTGGAGGTCGGCAGGTCCGGCGCCGCCGGCTACGTGGACGAGGAAGAGATCGCCGCGCTCCCGATCGCGGGCCGGGACTTCGTCCGGTTCGCGCTGCTCCAGCCCTCAGTCCAGGTCGACCCGAACCGGGGGACGCTCTCGCTCAGCGGGCAGCGGGCCGTGAACTCCGGCCTCACCATCGACGGGGCGAACGCGAAGAGCGCCTTCTTCGGGTTCGGCCGCGGCGGCCTCGCGCGGGAGGGCGGGGGCGTGCTGGTGGCGCAGGAGTCCGTCAAGGAGTTCCAGGTGGTCACCAGCGGGTTTTCGGCGGAGGCGGGCCGCTCCGGCGGCGGCGCCATGAACGTCGTGACCAAGTCCGGCGGCAACGAGTTCGCGGGCTCGGCCTTCTGGTTCCTCCGGAACGACCGGATGGTCGCCCGGCTCCCGCAGTCGCCGCTCGACGCGTTCCGCGGCGTCTCGCCGGACGACGACCGCTACCGGGCGGACGCCTTTCGCCGCGCCAACTGGGGCGCCTCGCTGGGCGGTCCGATCCGGCGCGACCGCACCCACTTTTTCGTGTCCTACGACCAGACCTCCCAGAACCAGCCCTTCCTGCGGGACATCCGGGGCCGCGGTCACTACGACGCCGTGCTGGCCGCATTCCCCGAACTCGTCGCCGGCTACCGCCCGAACGACGACGGAATCGCCGCCCCCGACCCGCAGCGGGGCCGCACCGCGAGCGGCCAGTTCCTGCGCGAGACCGGCAACCTCATCCTCTTCGGCAAGCTGAACCACCGGGTGAACGACCGGCACTCGCTCACCCTCCGCTACAACTTCACGGACTACGACCGGGTCTCCGACTACGTCGGGGAGGAGTCGCGCCGGTTCGTCGAGAGCCACTCGCTGGTGGGCTCGCTCGTCTCGCTCGTCGGGAGCGCCGGCGTCAACGAGTTCCGGTTCCAGTACGCCTACGACCACTTCGACCGGAGTTCCCACCTGCCCGACAGCGCGCTCCAGGCGCACTTCCGCATCTTCTCGCCCGCCGTCGGCTCGTTCGGCAAACCCTGGTGGCTGCCCGTCTTCAACCACGAGCGGAAGTTCGAGGTGCGCGAACGGTTCTCCCTCCTGCTCGGGAGCCACGAGGTCCGCGCCGGCTTCACCCTCAGCCACGACACCCTGAACGAGTACTTCGTCGGCAACGCGGACGGCGGCTACGACTTCGACACGCTGGAGGACTTCGTCGCCGGGGACGCCGCGCGCGCCGTCATCTGGTTCGGGAGCAAGGCCAAGCCCAATTTCCGGGTGGCCCAGCAGATCCTCGGCGTCTATCTCCAGGACTCGTGGAGCCCGAATCCACGTCTGACCCTGAACTTCGGCGCGCGCTGGGACGGGACGTTCAACCCCGGCGGGATCGAACACGTGCTGCCGGAGGGCCGGCGCATCCCCGACGACCTCGACAACGTCTCGCCGCGGGGCGGGCTCGTCTGGTCCCTCGACTCGCGGAGCGTCGTGCGCGCCGGGGGCGGGATCTTCCATGCCCGGACGCCGACCCTGCTGTTCTCGACCGCGCACAGCGACACCGGCATCTTTCCCCGCTTCGGCAACGCGATCCTCTCCCCCGGGGACACCGGTTTCGTCCCGCTCGGCGACCCGATCGACAACGAGAACCCGCCCGCCGGCATGATCCCGGCGCTCAGCCACTTCGACCCCGGCTTCGAGGATCCCCGGACGGAGCGCCTCAATCTCGGCTACGAGCGCGAGATCGGGCGGGGGCTCGCCGTCTCGCTCGATCTGCTGGCGGCGCGGAGCCGTTTCCTCCAGTCGAACCGGGATGCGAACGTCCCGGCCCCGCGCCGGGACGCCTTCGGGCGGCCGGTCTACTCGGGCGCGCGGATCGATCCGGCCTACGGCCCCGTCCTGGTGCGCGCCGCGCTCGGGCGTTCGGACTACGTGGCGGTCACCGCCGCGCTGCGGCGCCGGTTTCGCGACGGCGTCCAGTTCCAGGCCCACTACACCTGGTCCCGCGACCGCTCGAACGACGACAGCGAGCGGTCGGGACGGCTCACGCTCACCGATCCCACGGACCCCGACTACGACTGGGGGCTCTCGAACCGGGACACGCCCCACCGGCTGGTGGCGAGCGGGGTCTTCGACCTGCCGCTCGGGCTGCAGGCGAGCGGCATCTTCACCGCCCAGTCCGGCGCGCCCTGGACCGCGCTGGATCCCACGGTGGGTTTCCACCACCATCCCGGGTTCGCGGTCGGCCCGCACGGCGCCCAGGCGCGGGCGGTGGTCGGGGGCGCGCTGGTCCCCGTGAACGGCGAGCGGAACGATCCCTGGACGAACCTCGACCTGCGGATCACGAAACGTTTCGGACTCGGCCCCGCGCGCGTCGAGGCGCTCTTCGAGGTCTTCAACGTCCTGAACGACGCCGCTTTCCGGGTGGCGGACGCCGATCAGCAGGAGGTCTTTTTCGACGACGGCGTGACCCCGAACCCGGAGTTCGGCCTCGCCGGCGCGCTCGCCGGCGCCCAGCGTCAGGCCCAGCTCGCCCTGCGGGTCGTTTTCTGAACGGACGCGGGTTCGTCTCGCAAATCTCTCCGGCGCGTTCTTGAAACGAAACGCGCCCGCGTCAAGGATTCCGGCGACCCGAGGAACGGGGAGCCGTCTCCCATCCCGGGTCCGCCAGGGAGAGCAACCACCGTGTCGAACACCAAGAGCCTGATTGCCGGCATCCTGCTGGCCCTTGCCTTCGCCGTTCCGGCCGCCGCCCGGCAGTCCCTCGGGACGGTGCAGGGCTTCATCACCGACGAGAGTGGGGCGGCGCTGCCCGGGGTGAGCGTCGAGTTGCGGGACGTCGAACGCGGGCAGGTCCGGACGGCGGTCACGAACGGCCGGGGATTCTTCGCCGTCCGGTCGGTGCCGAGCGGGCAGTACGACCTGACCGCCTCGCTCTCCGGGTTCCGGACGGCGCGCCACGAGGGAATCCGGCTCCTCGTGGGCCAGATCCTCGAGACCGACCTCGAGCTCGCGCTGTCCGGAGTCCAGGAGACGGTGGTGGTGACCGCCGAGGCGCCGCTGCTCGAGGTGGGGCGGGGCGGCGCCGCCGGCTACGTGGACGAACAGGAGATCTCGTCGCTGCCGATCTCGGGCCGCGACTACGTCCAGTTCGCGCTGCTCAAGCCGACCGTGAAGGTGGAGCCGCAGCGCGGCGGCATCTCGCTGAGCGGCCAGCGCGGGATCAACTCCGGGCTCACGATCGACGGCGCCGACGCGAAGAGCGCCTTCTTCGGCTACGGGCGGGGCGGCGAGGCCACCGAGAACGGCGGCCTGGTGGTGGCGCAGGAGTCCGTCAAGGAGTTCCAGGTGGTCACGAGCGGTTACTCCGCCGAGGCCGGGCGTTCCGGAGGCGGCTACATCAACGTGGTGACGAAGGCCGGCACCAACGACTTCGCCGGGTCGGGCTTCCTCTTCTTCCGCGACCAGCGGATGGTCGCCCGGCTGTCGCAGTCGCCCCTCGACGCGCACCGCGGAATCGACGCAAACGACGACCGCTACGAGGTGGACGAGTTCGAGCGCTACAACTGGGGCGCCTCCTTCGGCGGTCCCATCGTCCGGGACCGGACCCACTTCTTCCTGTCCTACGACCAGACGGCGCGCAGCCAGCCCTTCATCCGGGACATCCGGGGCGCGGGGCAGTACGACGCGGTCCTCTCGGTCTATCCCGAGGTGCTGGCCGGGTTCAGTCCCAACGGGGACGGCACGGCGAGCGGGCAGTTCGTGCGCGATACCGACAACCTGATCCTGTTCGGCAAGCTGAACCACCGGGTGAACGACGACCACTCGCTCACGCTCCGCTACAACGTCACCGACTACGCCCGGACCTCGGACTACGTCGCCGAGGAATCACGGAAGCTGGAACGGACCCACGCGCTGGTCGGCTCGGTGGTCTCGCTGCTCGGTGACACCGGCGTCAACGAGTTCCGCGTCCAGTACGCCTACGACGATCTCGACCGGTTGGCGAACCTTCCGGACAGTGCGCTCCAGGCGAACTTCCGGATCTTCCAGCCCTCTTTCGGTTCCTTCGGGAAACCCTGGTGGCTGCCCATCTACGTGGATGAGCGGAAGTTCGAGATCCAGGAGCGCTTTTCCTTCCTCTCGGGGAACCACGAGATCCGCCTCGGTTTCGACTTCAGCCAGGACCACCTCAGCGAGTACTTCGCCGGGAACGCGGACGGCCGCTACGACTTCAACACCGTCGCCGATTTCGTGAGCGGCGACGCCGCGCGGGCGCGCATCTTCTTCGGGGACGTGAGCAACCCCAACTTCGACATCACCCAGGCGACGCTCGGCTTCTACCTCCAGGACACCTGGAGTCCCAGCGCGCGGCTCACCCTGAACGCCGGCGCCCGCTGGGACAGCACCTTCAATCCGAGCGGCATCGAGCACGTGCTCTCCGAGGGGACCTCGATCCCGAGCGACCTGGACAACGTCTCCCCGCGCGCCGGGTTCGTCTATTCGCTCGATGCCGACACGATCCTCCGCGGCGGAGCGGGGATCTTCTACGGGCGTACCCCGACGCTGCTGTTCTTCTCCGCCTACAGCGACACCGGCGTCTTCCCCCGCTACGGCAACGCCATTGTCGCTCCCGGCCAGACGGGGTTCGTCCCGCTGGGCGGCGGGATCGACAATGCGAACCCGCCGGCGGGCCTGACCCCGTCGCTCAGCTACGTCCACCCCGACTTCGAGGATCCGCGCACCACCCGCTTCAACCTCGGCTACGAGCGCGAGGTCGCCCGCGACCTCGCCGCCTCGCTTGACCTCGTCTACGCGCAGGGTGACCTGCTGGCCTCCAACGTGGACGCGAACGTGCCGGCGCCATCCCGGGACGCCTTCGGCCGCCCGGTCTATTCCGGCGACCGGATCGACCCGGGCTACGGGACGATCCTGGTGCGGGATTCGCTGGCGCGGTCGGACTACGTGGCGGTCACCGCGGCGCTCCGCCGGCGGTTCCGGGGCGGCGTCCAGTTCCAGGCGCACTACACCTGGTCGCGCGACCGCTCGAACGACGACAACGAGCGGTCCTCGGGCAGCCTGACCCTGACCGATCCCGCGGACCCCGACTACGACTGGGGGCTGTCGAGCCGGGACATCCCGCACCGCTTCGTGGCGAGCGGCGTCTTCACGCTGCCCTTCGACGTCCTGGCGAGCGGCATCCTGACCGCCCAGTCCGGATCGCCCTTCACCGCGCTCGACCCGCGGGTCGGCTTCCACAACCACCCCGGCTTCTACGTCGGCCCTTACGGGCCCCAGACGCGGGCGGTGGTCGGCGGGGAACTCGCCCCGGTGAACGGGGAGCGGAACGACGCCTGGACGAACCTCGACCTCCGGATCACCAAGCGGTTCGAGGTCGGCGGCGCGCAGCTCGAGGCGCTCTTCGAGGTGTTCAACGTCTTCAATGCGGCGACCTTCCGGGTTTCCGGTTCCGACCAGCAGGAGCCGCACCTCGAAGACGGCGGGCCGAACCCCGAGTTCGGGCTCGGGGCGGCGCGGGTCGGCGCCCAGCGGCAGGCGCAACTCGGGCTCCGGGTGATCTTCTAGCTTCTGTTCCTCCGGTGCGCCGGCCGCTTCCGCCCCGGCGCGTAACGGCGCCAGGGAAACGGACGGCAAGCCGTGGGACACGTTTCTCCGGTAGCGGCCATCACGGGACCCACGCTGGCGGGATCGTGCGTTCGTTATCCATTAACTGTGATATTCAGCCTGTACAAGACGGATTTTCACAGTAAAATGATTCCATGTTGGAGCGCCGGGGACCTTTACGGGGTCTCGATGCGGCATTCGCCGGATTCGCCGCGGTCGCCATTCTCGGGCCTCGCCAGATCGGCAAGACGACGCTGGCCCGACAGTTCGCCGAGCGCCACCCCGGCCCGGTAACCCGATTCGATCTCGAGGACGCTCGCCACCTTGCGCGCCTCGAGGATCCGCTCGGCGCCCTCGAACCCCTGCGGGGGCTGGTGGTCCTCGACGAGATCCAACGCCGTCCCGAGTTGTTCCCCGCGCTCCGTGTCCTGCTCGACCGCCCGCGGAACCCGGCGCGATTCCTGATCCTGGGGTCGGCCGGCCCGCAACTCCTGCGACAGTCGAGCGAGACGCTCGCGGGCCGCATCGCGTTCCGGGAGCTGTCCGGATTGGACGCCGAGGAGACCGGTTCCGAGGCGATTCCGAACCGCTGGCTGCGAGGAGGCTTTCCCCGGGCGTTCCTCGCGTCGAGCGACCGCGCGAGTTTCGACTGGCGGCGGGACTTCGCGCGCACTTTTCTGGAGCGCGACCTGCCACAGTTGGGCGCGCGGCAACCGGCGCCCGCGTTGCGCCGTTTCTGGACCATGACGGCGCACCTCCACGGTCAGCTCTGGAACCACGCCGAAATGGCGCGCGCTTTCGGTGGTTCGGCGAAGACCTCCCGGGGCTACCGGGACTTGCTCGACGCCGCGCTCGTGCTCAGGATTCTGCCGGCCTGGTCCGGGAACCTCGGCAAACGCCAGATCAAGGCGCCCCGGATCTACCTGCGGGACACCGGCCTGCTCCACTATCTCCTCGACGTCAGGACGATGACGGAACTCGAGAGCCACCCCAAGGTGGGAGCTTCGTTCGAGGGCTTTGCGATCCACGAGTTGATCGCGCATCTCGACGCACAGCCCGAGGAGTGCTACTTCTGGCGGATGCACACCGGCGCCGAAGTGGACCTGTTGGTGGTTCGTGGCCGGGAGCGACGAGCGTTCGAGATCAAGCGCACCACGGCTCCGCGGACGACGCGCTCGATGCACACCGCCATCGAGGATCTCCAACTCGACCGCCTCGACGTGATCCACGGCGGCCGGGACACCTACCCCCTGCGCGACCGGATCCGCGCCGTTTCCATCTTCCGCATCCGCGAGGACGTGGAGGTCTGAGACGCTGGGGTGTCTAACCCACGCTGTCGTCGAAGGCGGCCAGGATCGCCCCCACGGTGGCGTTCAGGTAGGCGTCATGGCCTCCCGGGCTTGGGCCCAGGCGCACCACCACCACGTCCCGCGACGGGATGACCATGGTGACCTGGCCCATGTGTCCGAGCGCCCAGTAGGCGTCGGACGGGATGTCCGCGTAGCGCCCGCCGAGGTTCAGCCACCAGAGGCCGCCGTACTCGCCTTCCTTCGCTCCGGGCGAGAGACTGCTCACGAACTCCGACCAGTACTCGGGGAGGATGCGGTCGCCCTCGAAGACGCCGTTCCAGAGGTGGAGGAGCCCGAAGCGCATCCAGTCGGCGGCGCTGCCGTACTCGTAACCGCTCAGGATGAAGTTCCCCCACGGATCGGGCTCCAGCACGAAATCGCGGGAGCCGATCCGGTCGAAGAGCATCCGTTGCGGGAAGGTCAGGTACTCCCCGCCGGCGCCTTCCACGGTCTCCCGCACGATGCGTCCGAGGGTCAGCGGGTCGGAGTTCCGGTAGCGGAACTCGGTGCCCGGCGGGATGCCGTAGGGCTGGCTCGAGGCGTGCTCGAAGACGTCGAGCGCGTCGAAGTAGACGCGCATGTGCTCGTTCTCGGGAACGAGCGACGGCGGGCCGTCGAACCCGGTGTTCATCATGTCGAGCCCGCTGGTCATGGTGAGCAGGTGCCGCATCAGGATGACGCCGCGGGGATCGCCCTCCTCCCGCCATTCGGCGACCGGCGCCGGATCGTCGAGACCGAAGTGCCCTTCCTGCATGAGCACCCCGATCAGGGTCGCGGTGACGCTCTTGCCCTCGGACCAACTGATCTGCGGGGTGTTCCGGGTGAATCCCGGCGCGTAGCGCTCGCCGACGATCTTTCCGCGCCGGACGACCGCGAGCGCCCGGGTGTTCTGTTCGGTTCCCATCGCGGCGTCGAGCGCGGCGTCGAGCGCCGCGCGGTCCACGCCGGCCTGGTCGGGTTCCTCGGCGCCGGCGTCCCCGAGCGGCCAGTCCTGCTCGTCCGCCGGCGGGAGGTTCCGGGGCACCGGCGCCGGCGTGAAGCGGACCGAGTCGGCGCCGTCCTCCAGGATGGTGCATCCCTGATCGCCGTGGTACCTCGCGGTCCGCGGCGCCACGTCGGCCGCCCAGACGGTGGCGCTCTTCGCCTCCATGTCCACTGCCCACTCGAAGTCGGCCTGCCAGGCCCAGTCGTCGAACGGCACGATGTCGTCCGCCAGCACCGTCTCCGGCGAGCGCTCGGTCACCCTGCCGACGACGAACACCCCGGAGCAGAGGTGGTGCGCCCCGATTCCGGCGGCGTACTTCCGGAAACGCCCGTCGTCCGCTTCCCCGGCGGGTTCCATCCCGCCGCCGCAGCCGGCGAGGACCGCGAGTCCCACCAAAGCACACCAGTTCCGTAGTTCCGTCATGGGACGTCCCTCCCGCTCGATCCGATTCTACGGGACCGCGATGGCCGCGTCTGGACTCAGCGCACCCGGCAGGCGCCGTCTTCGCAGATCGCTTCCAGGGCGTCGCATCCGGGCGTTTCGAGCCGCAGACGGACGTCGTCGAACCATGCGAAAGTCATCACTTGCTCGAATCCTCCGCCGGTTTCCCGGAGCGCCAGGTCGAACAGGAACCCGAACGGATAGGGCCGGTACAACGGTGATTCGCCCTCCATCTCCCGATGCGCGAACGGCCGCCGGTACGGGCCGACCAAGGAGAGCGCCGTCCGCGGATGCGCGGTTTGGAGCGTGACGGTACTCGTCAGGTAGTCCGCGAGATCGTCCCCGTGGACCGATCGCATCCAGTCGCCGCCGTCCCGGGGCCCACCTTCCGCGAGCGGTTGGATCCGTGTTTCCGGGCAAGAATAGGCCTGAGATTGTTCATCCGGCGGCGTCGGTTCCGCTTCTACCACCGTGACCTCCATCTTTGCCCGAGCTAGATCGTGGGCCCAGCCTTCCGCCAGCGGACCTTCCGGCTGGACCTCAAGGGTGTAAGTCGCCGGAGCCTCGTCCGCGCGATCGTCGGCGATGGCTCTCACCAAGACGGCGCCGGCGTTGCTGACCCGTGGACCGACCTCGACGGTGGACGGTGTCGCCGACAGCTCGTCCGCCGGAGCGTCGGAAACGATCCGGTATGGGATGGCGTCCTGCGGAAAACTGTCTCCGCCGACCCAGTTGATGTCCACGAAGACGCTCTGTCCTTCGGCGAGCACCAGCGGCTGGCCAGGTATGAAGTAGAGCCCGGTAAAGCCCACCGCCAGAGACCTGGTCAAGGGCGGGTCCGGTGTCGTCGGTGGGGGCGGCGGGGGCGGAAGCGTCGGTGCGAGAGTCGCCGCCTGCTCTGGCTGGCAGGCGGGCGCAATGACCAGGGAACCGGTCAGCACGAAGCCGCTTGCGAAGCGAAACCTCACGGCGCGCCACCTTCGTCCCGGATTACCACGATCTCTCCGAGGTCGAGGGTCCGCCCGGCTGCTACCACGGGCCAGATCATCGTGTGGTTCATGTCGGGCGTAGCGACGTCCGCAGTGCTGAATGCCTTGCCTGCCGGAACCAGATACGGGTGAATCCAGAGCATCGTCCGACCCGGACGGAGAGCTTCCAGCACGAACTGCCCGTGCGCGTCGGTGAACGTATGGGCCCCGAACGGGTTGGCCGCGTCTTCCGATTCCACCGAACTCACAGCCACGAAGGACGCCGGTGATCCGTCCGTGAAGACAACCCGTCCCCGGACGGTCCCCGTGTTCTCCAGGAATCCCGCTGCCGGATAGAGGAGAGAAATCCCGGCGATGTCGTCGGGGTGCAGTCCGGGATAGCCGTAACTGCTTGCATAGGCCATCTTGGGATTCGGGAAGAAGGTCCGGACATCCTGAGGGGGGTCGCCGTTACGTGACCACTCGCTGGGGGCCTCCTGCCAGACGCGCCACATGGGGTTGGCCGCGGAATGGCCAAGCCCAAGGCAGTGGCCGACTTCATGGAGGATCAAACGGCGCACCCGCGCCCTCAGCGCGTCCTCGTCGATGTCCTCCGGCAACGCGTTCCAGGATTGCGGACTCACGGTGATGTCGCATTCCACAATGCGGCCTTCCTGTATGACCAGGGTGGCGAACGCTCCGGTGAACGGCCGATCCTGGTTCTCGGCGAATCCGATCGCGTTGACCCCGTTCCGATCCGGCCAACCATCGGCCGACTGGCTCTCGCCCTCCAAGCGCAGCCGTATTGCGGAGGTCGGAACCTCCTCCCAGGCGGTGAATCCACTCCGTATCCCCTCCAACCACAACACCTCGGTCAGGATGTCGGGAAAGCGCTCGTTCGCGAGACTCCGAAAGCGAATCGGAAGCGAGTCGTCGTTCCACCGCATGGCGGCTCCCGAGGCGACCAGATCGAACTGGTTCCGCGACCAGAATCGATAGGCACGCACCGGTTCCGTGGCTAAAAAACCCGCAGTGACCGCCAGGAGCACAACCCTTCGGGCCAGGGCGTGACTGGGACTAGCCCCTCGATCCATGTTCCCGCGCTCTCTCCGATCCGTCACCGGAGATCAGCTATGGGCCGCTATCCGGCGCTCTCGTCGAAGGCGGCCAGGATCGCGGAAACGGTGGCGTTCAGGTAGGGGCCGAATTCGCCCGGGCTCGGGCCGAGACGGACGATCACCACGTCGCGGGACGGGATCACCATGGTGGTCTGTCCCATGAACCCGGACGCCCAGTACGCATCCAGCGGGATGTCCGCGTAGCGCCCCCCGAGGTTCAGCCTCCAGAGGCCGCCGTATTCGCCTTCCTTCGCGCCCGGGGAGGGGCTGCTCACGAACTCCGACCAGCCCTCCGGGAGGATGCGGTCGCCCTCGAAGACGCCGTCCCAGAGGTGGAGGAGCCCGAAACGCATCCAGTCGGCGGCGCTCCCGTACTCGTAGCCGCTCAGGATGAAGTTGCCCCAGGGGTCGGGCTCCAGCACGAAGTCGCGGGAGCCGATCCGGTCGAAGAGCATCCGCTGCGGGTGCGTCAGGTATTCCCTGTCGTTGTTCTCGACCGTTTCGCGCACGATCCGCCCGAGGGTCAGCGGGTCGGAGTTCCGGTAGCGGTACTCGGTCCCCGGTGGGATGCCGTACGGCTGTCCGGAAGCGTGCTCGAAGACGTTGAGCGCGTCGAAATAGACCCGCATGTGTTCGTTCTCGGGAACGAGCGAATCGGGGCCGCCGAGACCCAGGTTCGTCATGTCGAGTCCGCTGCTCATGGTGAGCAGGTGCCGCATGGTGATCACGCCGCGGGGGTCGCCCTCCTCCCGCCACTCGGCGACCGGCGCCGGATCGTCGAGCCCGAAGTGCCCCTTCTGCATGAGCACGCCGATGAGCGTGGCGGTGACGCTCTTGCCTTCCGACCAACTGATCTGCGGCGTGTTCCGGGTGAAGCCGGGGGCGTAGCGTTCCCCCACGATCTTCCCCCGGCGGACCACCGCGAGGGCGCGGGTGTTCTGCTCGGTTCCCATCGCCGCGTCGAGCGCCGCATCGAGCGCGGCCCGGTCCACGCCGGCCTGGTCCGGCTCCTCCGCCCCGACGTCGCCGAGCGGCCAGTCCTGCTCGTCCGCCGGCGGCTGGTCGCGCGGGACGGGCACGGGGGTGAAGTGCACTGAATCCTCGCCGTCCACCAGCAGCGTGCATCCCTGATCCCCGTGGTACTTCGCGGTGCGCGGGGCCACGTCGGCTGCCCAGACGGTGGCGCTTTGCGCCTCCATGTCCACTTCCCACTCGAAGTCGTCCTGCCAGGCGAAGCCGACGAAGGGCTCGATGTCCTCGGCCAGCACCGTCTCCGGCGAACGCTCGGTGACCCGCCCCACGACGAAGGTGCCGGAACAGAGGTGGTGCGCGCCCATCCCGGCCGCGTACTTCCGGAAGCGGTCGTCGGCGATGTCGTCCGGCGGCGCCGGAGCGCCAGCGCAACCGGCAAGCAGCGCGGCCGTCAGACCGAAACCTGCCAGGAACCAAAGAGTCCGTGCCTTCTTCATCGGAGCTTCCTCCCCTTCGCGGCCCGATTCTACGGGTCTCGCGCGGAACGCCCGCCCAACGGGATCACCGGCAGGTACGCCGTGGGGGTCAGGAGGCGTCCGTCGCTTCGACTTCCCGGATGAAACTCATTGACCGGCCCGCGAGGCGGAGCAGCCTTCTCCACGCAGTCCCCATTGGAGGTCTTCCTTCATGAACGCTTCGGTCAGTTCGGAGGAATGGGACTCCAGGAAACGGCGTAGGGCTTCCGCCAGCAGGTCGTCGAGGCCGTTCGCGCACCCGTCGGCGACGAACGCCTGCGCCTGGGCGGCGAGTTCGGCCGGCAATTCGGCTTCGATCCGGACTTTCTCCATGCGCCGAAACTAGCACGCGCTGTCCGGGAAGGGCGAACGGGATTCCGCCGGGGTCGGCTCCTGGACCACCGGGAGCGTCAGGCTCGGCGGTCCCGATGTCACGTGCTCCCCGTCCCTCGTTGGGCGTGCAGAGGGTGAAGCGGAAGAGGTCAACGGTGCCGTCGAATGACCGAAGTGCTCCCGCCTTCCGCTACGATGCTGATCCGCGCGGTGCCCGCGCACCCGATGACGCAGACGGATGCCCGGATCATCACCAGGGTCGCCCTCCGCAACTACCGGAGCATCGCCGCCTGCGATGTCCGGCTGGAGCCGCTCACCCTGCTGGTGGGTCCGACCGGTGCGGGAAAGAGCAACTTCCTGGATGCTCTCCGGTTCACCTCGCAGGCGCTCCGATTCTCGCTTGACCACGCTCTCCGCGAGCGTGGCGGCATCAACGATGTGCGGCGCCGTTCAAGCGGACATCCGAATCACTTCGGGATTCGGCTGGACCTGAGCTTCCCCGATGGCGAAGCCTCCTACGCTTTCGCGGTCGGTGCGCGTCCGAACGGTGGCTACCGGGTGCGCCGCGAATCGTGCTTGGTTCGTTCGACCGATCCGGCGCGGACGGGGCAATTCCTGACGGAGGACGGCAGGGTCCGAATGTCGGTCCCCGATCTTCCGCGGATGGTGCAGACGGACCGGCTCCACCTCCTTCCCGCGTCCAACCATCCCGTCTTTCGACCGGTTTACGACGCGTTGTCCGGCATGGGGTTCTACAACCTGAATCCGGAGCGGATCCGCGACCTTCAATCCTCGGCCCCGAGCGACGTGCTCGATGGAGACGGCGCCAACATCGCGAGCGTCTTCACCGCGCTGAAGTCCAGGTCGCCGTCCACCGCCAAACGGATCGTCCAGTACCTCTCGGTCATCGTTCCGGGAACGGTCGGCGTCGAGCCGAAGACGCTCGGTCCGAAGCTCGCGCTCGAGTTCCTTCAGCAGGTACGTTGCGACGACCGCCCTTGGCGGTTCCTCGCGAACAACGTGTCCGACGGGACGCTCCGGGCTTTCGGTGTGCTGGTCGCGCTGTTTCAGAGTGCGGGCAGGCTCTCGCCGATCGCACGGCTCGTGGGGATCGAGGAGCCGGAGAGCACGCTGCATCCGGCCGCCGCCGAAGCGCTGATGGACGCGCTGCAGGAGGCGAGCGAGAGTGCGCAAATTGTCGCGACGACGTACAGCGCCGAGCTCCTCGACCAGAAGAATCTGAAGGTGGAATCCCTTCTCGCAGTCGAGCGGGAATCCGGAGCAACGCAGATCGCACCCGTGGACAGGACAGCACGCGAGATCCTTCGCGACGGTATCTCAACCCCCGGCGAGTTGCTGCGCATGGAACTGCTCGGTCCCGGCGCCGGTCTGCCGATTCAGGTTGGTCGCCAGTCACACTCACATGGTCAAAGCGCCACACCATGACGAGCATGACCATTTGTTGTGCGGATATCGGATCCGTCAAGAGAAAGAAATTTGGCTGGGCGGCCGTCTCCGGTCCGGATAGGAAGGAAGACTCGGGATCGTGCATTGTGGAGTTCGCCGAGTTTGTCGCCCGCGAACTCGAGGCGGGGACCAAGGTCTCGCTTGGCTTCGAGTGTCCGCTTTGGATTCCCGTAGCGGAAGAACCGTGCGAGCTCACACGAGCCCGTGGGGGAGAGGGCAATCGGCCGTGGTCTGCGGGCGCTGGATCAGGATCCCTTGCCACAGGCCTGGCGGAGGTCTCCTGGATTCTGGACAGAATCCGTCAGGAAACGGAACGCCACGAACACCACGTGGGGGCATTTCTGGATTGGAATCTCTTCCAGCGCGTTGACGGAGGTCTCTTCATTTGGGAAGCGTTCGTAACGGGAGAGGACAAGACCGCATCGGATGAGGGTGATGCCCAGGCTGCCGTCAGGCGATTCCGGTGTGCCCTGTCCGATCCACCGTTGAAGAGTGCAGTCAACCCATCGTCCCGTACATGCTCGCTGATCGGTGCGGCTTTGCTGTGGGCAGGCTGGTCCGACGACATTGGGCTCTTGAGGAAGCCCTGCATCGTGATCCGATGACCGTGCGCATGGCCGAGGCGCCGGGCAGGATCATGGCCGGACTCGACGATGCGCGCGCCTACCGGAAGGGGGATCGCACCGGGTTCGTCGTACATGAGGTCGAGGTTGCGGATCCCGATGTCGTTGCAATTCGCGCCAGTACGGGGTTGTCGCAACCGGCGTTTGCGCGGAGCATCGGGATTCCGCTCGGAACGCTCAAGAACTGGGAGCAGGGCCGCCGGCGTCCCGAGGGACCGGCGCGCGTGCTGCTCGCATTGATCGCCAGACGGCCCTCGATCGTTCAGGAAGAGTTGGCGCGCTGACGCGGCCACCGGGGTCGCGGCAGTCCGCCGCCCGGTCGATGTTGCCCGACCCGAAAGCCGCGCGACCCTCCGGCGGTCAATCCCGAGGCGGACCGGTCCCTGGTGGCGGCTCCCCCAGCACGAAGTCGCGCCGGTAGTAGAGCGTGCCGCGCTTCACCGTGAGTTCCAGCGATTGCAGGCTCTCGGGACCGGTGAGCGGATCCTCCCGCAGGAAGACGATGTTGGCGTGCTTTCCGGCCTCGAGGGTGCCGATCGTGTCTTCCATCCCGAGCGCGACGGCGCCGTGGAAGCTCGCGGCCCTGAGCACGTCCAGCATCGGCATGCCGACATCGTCGTGGAACAGGCGGATCTCCTCGTGGAGGGCCGGGAAGGCGGAGTCGGGCGGCGTCATGCCGTCGGTGCCGGTCGCGACCATGACACCGGCCTCGTACGCGCGGCGGGTGAGCGCGACCGCGTCCGCCGTCTCGCACCGGGGACGCACCCCGCGGCGGCGGCGGTCGATGGGTGGACCGCGCGGCGGACCCGGGCGGCGGCTCGGGCCGGGGGCAGCCCCCGGGGGGCGGGGGGCGTTGACCCGGTCGATCTCCGCCATGCGCCTCTGCCCGATCTGGACGACGACCCGGATGGTGGCGTCGAGCACCGTGCGGTTCCGCTTCATCAGCGCGAACACCGCATCCACCGCCGGATCGTCGAGGTCCACGTCCACGAACCCGGTGCGTTTCCCCTCCTGTCCCTCGCGAAAGACGTCGTCCGGGATCGCCGCGCTGCCGATGCTGCACACGTGGGACATCGAGCGCACGCCCGCCCCCGCCACCTCGAGAGCGCGCGCCGGCCCGACGTGGGTATGCGACCACACCGGGATTCCCTGCCTCCCGGCTTCGGCCGCGATAGCCGCCAGCAGCTCGCCGTCGATGGCCGCGTACGTCTTGATGCCGGCCGCCCAGGTCCCCCTCGCGAGGGTCACCGCTTCGACCACGTCGGTGTCCTTGGTGACCGCCTGCATCCAGGACACCTCCCCGGGCGTCTCGCCGGCGGCCGAGGAAACCGTTCGCGGATCGGTGAAGAAGCGGGGCCCCGCCATCAGCGCCGCGAAGTGGAGGTCGGGAGCGGGGATCTCCTGGACCAGCGAGGCGCGCTGTAGGTCCATGAGGGAGCGTACGTCCCCCGCCATGTCGCGCGCCGTGGTGACGCCGCCGTAGAGCTGCCGGTTGAGGAGGAACTCGGCCCTGGCGCGGTTGGCCGAGGTCGCTACGTGGGTGTGCGCCTCGACGAGGCCGGGAATCGCGAACCACGCGCTCGCATCCAAGATCTCCGCTCCCTCGTGCGCCTCCGGCCCGAGTTCGCCGGCGGGCGCAATGGCGGAAATCTGGTCCCCCTCGACGACGATGGCCAAGCCGGCCCGCGCCCCGGCGCCGGTCCCGTCAATGACGGTCGCGCCCTCGAAGATGATCCGGGCCGGTTCGCTCGGGCCGCCCTCCGGCCCGGTCTGGGCGGACAGCTCTCCCGTCCAACCGAGCGCGGCCGCGACCGCAGCGCTCAGGAGAGCGTTCCTGCCACCCGCCATCATGCGCGTCAGCCCGCGAACGCGTCCATTCGGGCCAGCGCCTCGGTGATCAGCTCCTCCGACTGGAGCATGGAGACCCGGGCATAGCGGTCCCAGCGCTCCCCGAAGGCGGTCCCGGGGAAGATCAGGACCCGGGCCTCGGTGAGGAGGCGTCGGCAGAACGCTTCCGCGGAGAGGCCGAAGCGGGAGATGTCCGCCCAGACGAAGAATCCGCCCCCCTGCGCCGCGGTGGGGATGCCGAGCCGGGCGAACCCGTCGAGGAGCCGTTGCCGCCGGGGCGCGTAGATCTCGCGGAGCCGGGCCGGGAAGGCGCCGCCGCCGGCCAGCGCCGCCGCCGCCGCGCGCTGGGAAAAGAGCGGTCCCGGGCCAGAGAGCGCCGCCTTGGCGCGGGCGCAGGCGGCGATGGCGTCCGCCGGGCCGGTGAGGTAGCCGACGCGGAAGCCGGTCATCGCGTAGCTCTTGGAGACGCTTCCCATGGTCAGCGTCCGGTTCCGCATCCCGGGGAGCGTGGACGGCGAGAGGATCGGCCCCTCGCCATCGAGCGCCATTTCGGCGTAGACCTCGTCGGAGAGCACCCAGAGGTGGTGGCGGTCCGCCAGCCGGCAGAGTTCCTCCACCTCTTCCGCGCGGGTCCGGGCGCCGGTCGGGTTGGAGAAGTTCACGATCGTGAGGAGCCGGGGCCGCTCGCAGTGCCCGAGCACCTCCTCGGTGGCCGCGGCGCGCATCCCGAAGTCCTCGCCGTCTTCGCCGTGCACGCCCCCGCACGGCACCGGCGCCATCCGTCCGCGGGCGAGGGCGATGGCCTGCACGTACGAGGTGTACCGCGGGTCGGCGAGCAGCACGTCCTCCCGCTCGCCCACCAGCGCCAGCATGGCGAGGGTGATGCCCTCCTGGGCGCCGCCGGTGACCAGGGTCTCGGTGTCCGGGTCCCAGCGGATGCCGGTGCGGGCCTCCTCCCGCTCGACGATCCGTTCGCGGAGCCAGCGCTGGCCGAGGGGATCGAGCGGTTCCGTCTCGCCGATCCGCGCACAAGCGGCTTCCAGCACCGGCTCCGGAGCGTCGGCGTCGGGATCGCCCCGGCCGAGGCTGACCACGCCCTCGAGACGCGCGGCGAGCTCCATCAGGGAGTAGCGCGAGTCGTCCCTGCCCGGCTTGGCGAGCGTGGGCCGCGGCGGCGGTTTCGCTGGCCCGGCTCCCAGCAGCAGCGCCGCGGTCCGCTGCGAGGGGGCCGCGGTGCAGATCGAGACCGCCTGCTTCAGGCTCCGGAGCCGGCCCAGCAGCCGGGGCGGCACCCGGAAGAAGCCGACCCGGAACGGAGCGAGTTCGGGGAGGCCGTCGAGCGAGCCGACGAGCACCGCTTCCTCTCCCACGCCCGCGAGAAAGGGCGCGCCGGCCGGGAGGAGCCGGTCGCCGCAATCCACGATTTCGACCGGGGTTGCGCCCCCGGCCTCTTCGGGCGTGAGGACGCGCGCGACGACGCCGTCCGCGCCGGCGTCACCCACGGGAAACAGATCGAGGAGGGCGCTGGCGGCGAGCACTCCCGGGTCGCCAAGGGTCGCCGGGGACAGGGCCACGCTGCCGGGCGCGTCGCCGGCCTCCGCCCGCGCCCCGGCGAGCGCGACGAAGAGCGCCTCCTGCCGTCCGCCGGTGATGACCACCGTCCCGCCGGGCGGCGCCCCGGCCGCCTCGAGCCGCTGGCCGATGGCTTCCTGGAGTTCCGGAAGGCCCGGGCGGGGCGTGTAGTGCGTTTCCCCGCCCAGTAGCGCCGCCCGAAGCGCGGCGGCGGGTTCCGGGGCGAGCGCCACTCCGGGGTCGGGCAGCGTCCGGCCCGCCCCGAGCGCGTGCGACCGGTCGGAAACCGGGATCGGACAGAAGTGGGTCATCCCCCGAGGTCCTTCCATGCCTTCGCGGTAAGGGGAAGCCCGTTTGCCCGCACGGTGTCGGCTACCCGGTCGGCCTCGAAGCGCCGGCCGTTCGGCGCCCCCTCCCGGTTGCCGGGAAGGAGCGCGAAGGCCGCGAAGGCGGGACCGAGCGCTTCCGACGATCCCCAGGCCCGCTCCGCCTCGGGGATCGCCGCTTCCTCGGCTCGGGAGATCCCGGTGGGTTTGATGCGGCGCGAGCCCGGCGTGATCGTGTTGGCCAGCAGACCGTCGTCTCCGCATTCTTCGGCGAGCGCCTTCGCGAGGCCCTCGATCCCGAACTTGGTGGCGCAATAGACGCTCTCGCGGGCGAAACCCATGATGGCGGCCTGCGAACTCGTCAGCAGGACCGAACCGCCGCCCCCCGCCCGGAGTTCGGGCAGGAGTTCCCGCACGAGCAGGAACGCCGACCGCAGGTTCACGGCCAGCATCTCGTCCCACTGGGCGTCCGTCGTCTCCTCGACGCTCCGGACGTGGAACACCGCGGCGCAGTGGACGAGCAGCGTGAGATCTCCCCGCGCAACCTCCCGGGCGCGGGCGGCCGCGGCGAGGGTCGCCTCCCGGCTGGCGAGATCGCAGACCAGGGGATGGAAGGGGCCGGGCCCGCGGCGCGCCGCGGTCTCGACCGTGGCCCGGAGTTCGTCAGCGGAGCGGTCGAGCAGGATGCACTCGGCGCCCTCCTCGGCGAGGCCCCAGGCCGCCGAGGCGCCGAGTCCGCGCGCCGCCCCGGTCACCAGGACGCGGCGCCCCCGGAGTCTTTCGCCCATCAGCCCGGCAGCACCCCCCGCAGCAGGTACGCCGTGCCGAACCCGAGGTAGTTCCCGAACCCGTAGCCGAAGATCCCCATGATCACCGCCGGCGCGATCCGGTGCTTCCACTTGAGCGCCATCCCGAGCGCGAGCGCCGATCCCGGCCCGCCCACCGCGGCCTGGCTCGACAGGGTGATGGTCGGGAGGTCGAACCGCAGGAGCCAGCCGATCCCGTACAGCACGGCGGCGTGGATCAGGATGATCAGGATCATGTAGAAGAAGAGCCAGGGTCCCGCCGCCACCACCTCGCGCACGTCGGACCCGGCGCCGATGACGATGAAGAAGAGGTGGAGGGCGAAGTAGGACAGCATCGCGGAACCGTTCAGCCGCTGGATGGCCGGGATCTGCCCCAGGATCAGCGCGAGGGTCGTCAGCCACAGGACTTCCGGCACGCCGGGGAGCACCCGGGCGAAGAGCCCGGCGGCGACCAGCGCGAGCAGGGGGATGGCCGCCAGGATCGCGAGATGGGTGATCGAGATCGAGCCCTCGGTCCAGGTCCGGCGCAGCGCGTCGGTGTCCACGTCGGCGTCGTCGGCCGCGGTATCCAGCGCGTCCGGTTTCGCCCGCCGGAGGAAGACCCCGGCGAGCGCCGAGGCGAGCGCGACCTGCCCGAGCATCCACGGCACCGTCGAGAGGTTGTCCACCACGAAGGCGCCCGCGAAGAGGCTGGGGGTCATCTCGAGCCCCTGGCCGACCGCCGCGAAGTTGAGGCCTCCGCCCCAGAACGCTCCCGCGAAGGTGCCGCCGAGCTTCCAGGTCTCGGGTCCGAGCAGTCCCGCGAAGAGCAGACTCGCGGTGAAGGCCCCCACGAACGTGCCGAAGCCCGCGATCCCGAACCCCACCACCATGCGGGGTCCGGCGGTCTTGAGGTCGGCCAGCCGCGTCGAAAGGACGAAGAGCACGATCGCGTAGGGGATCGCGTAGCGCGAGAGCGAGCCCATGAACTCGCCGCCGCGCGGGATGAGCCCGATGTTGGCGAGCAGGATGCCGAGCAGGGTGCAGACGACCGCGGAGCTGATTTTCTGGATGACGGGGAAGCGCTCCTCCGCCTGCCGCGCCGCCGCGATGATCAGCAGCAGGAAGGCGAGGAGCAGCAGCGGCTGGGCGATCACGGCATGCTCCCCGGCTCGCGCGGTGCGGGAGGTTCGACGTCCACGAACTCCGCCTCGCCGCAGAAGAGCGTCCAGTCCCCGGCGGTCGTGGAGGGATAGGTCCGGAATCCGAAGAGCACGCCGTCGCACGGAGCGTTCAGGTCTTCGACCGGGTTGCCGAGCAGGTCGAGGATGCGGAGGAGGGTCTGCCCCTTGCGGATGGGCTTTTTCAGGTGGTCTCCCGCCTCGCCGGCCGCGGGGCTCAGGATGCCGCTCCCGCTGGCGCGCACCACGTTCTGCCGGCCGCGCCAGAGTTTCGGGGCGAACCGAGCCTCGCCTTCCAGCATGCCGTAGTGCCGGCAGACATTGCCGATGGCGCGCTTCAGGATGTTCACGTTCTCACGGAACATCCCCGGCATCGTCCCGGCGCTGCCTCCGAGTTCCACCGTGATGGCCGGCTTGCCGTTCGGAGTCATGGCGGCCATGGGGGAGCCGGCCGGGTGCGGGGTGTCCAGCACGATGGTCCAGTCCGGCCCCATCGCCTGGGCGAGTTCCAGCCCCAGCGGGTCGTTCGAGGTGGTGAAGATCGTCTCGGCGAGGTAGCAGATGTTGCCGCCGGAGTGGAAGGTGATCTCGATGTCGGCGACGGCCGCCGCCGTCTTCCCGTGGGTCGCCGCGATCCGGTCGGTGAGGTAGCCGCTGGGGTTTCCCGGGTAGATCCGGTTCATGTCGTGGCTGTGGGTGTCCCGGGGGTTCCCGCGGGCCATGGCCTCGAACGCGCCGACGTTCATCAGCGGCACCGCGACGACCGCACCGGTCAGGTCGGCGGGGTCCGTTTCCCGGACGAACTCGGCGACCGCGAGCGTCCCCTCCTGTTCGTCGCCGTGGATGCCACCGTCGATCAGCAGCACCGGTCCCGGCCGGGCGCCGTTCGCGATGAGGACGGGGAACCCGAGCGGGGTTCCGTCCACCCGACGGGTGGCGGTCACGAACCCGGAGGCCCGCTCGCCCGGCTTGCAGGCGACCGGCCCGACCGCGAGTTCCTGTTTCGGATCTGTCATGTGCGATGGCTCACTTTGAGACTGGGTCCGCTGCGGCGGCGTGGTCCCGGATCGCGGCGGCGACCCGGACGAAGAGTTCGCGCTGGCCGCCGGCGCCGGCGCCCCCGGTGTGCGGAGCCAGCACCAGCCGGGGAGTGTCCACGAAGGCGTGGCCGGCGGGAAGGGGTTCCTCCCGGAACACGTCGAGCCCGGCGCCGCCGAGCCTGCCGCTTTGAAGCCGCTCGGCGAGCGCCGCCTCGTCCACGAGCGCCCCGCGCGCGGTGTTCACGAGGATCGCGCCCGGTTTCATGCGGTCGAGCGCCGGTCCGTCCAGCATGTTCTCGGTTTCGGGGGTGTGGGGGAGGTGGAGGCTCAGGACATCGGCGCTTTCGAGCAACTCGTTCACCGAGCCCACCGGCTCGACCCCCAGCCGGCGGTTCCAGGCCGCGGGCAGGGGACGCCGCTGGTAGTAGCGGATGCGCATTCCGAATCCGGCGGCGCGGCGGGCGACCTCCTGCCCGATGGCCCCGAACCCCACGAGCCCCAGTTCAAGGCCGTCGAGGATGAAGGCGTCCTTACGGCCCAGCCAGTTGAAGGCGAAGAGGCGCTCGGTCGTGACCGCCGGTTCCAGACCGCGCTCCCGGTAGGCGCCCTCCCGCACGCCGTCATGGCCTTCGACGATCCGGCGGGCGACCGCCAGCAGCAGCCCGAGGGTGTGGTCGGCGACGGCGATGGCGCCGGGGTGGGGGATCGCCTGCATGGGGACGCCGCGGCTCCGTACCGCACGCAGGCTCACCGCGATCGGGTTGCGGCCGAGAGAGATCACGAGCGACGGTTTCGCGGCGTCCAGTTCGCGGGCGCCGACCGGCCGTTTCCGGGCGATCAGCACGTCGGTGTCCCGAATCGCGGATGCGACGGCCGCCGGCGCGTCGCTGGCCGGAATCCGCAGTTCGAACCCGGAAAGCGCCTGGGTCGCCATCTGGCGGACGAAATCGGGAGGCCGTTCGCAGAAGGCCACGCCGAAGTTCCGCGGTGGCGTTGGATTGGTCGTCATTGCCTCAGAGCACCACGAAGATCAGGTAGGCGGCATAGCCGGCGAGCAGGATCACGCCCTCGGCGCGCGCGACGCGCCGCCCGGTAAGCATGAAGACCCCGGCGAGCAGGGTGAGGAGCACCACGCCGGGAACCTCGGCGGCCGCGAGGCTCGGCTCGATCGCCACCGGCACCACGGCCGCCGAGATGCCGAGCGCCCCGAGCACGTTGAACAGGTTGCTCCCGATGACGTTGCCCGCGACGATCTGGATCTGGCCGCGTCGCCCGGCGGCCACCGAGGTCGCGAGTTCGGGCAGCGAGGTCCCGATCGCCACCAGCGTGAGACCGATGACCGTTTCGGAGGCGCCGAGCGTCCGGGCGATGTCGCTGGCGCCCCGGACCAGCATCTCGGCGCCGATGAGGAGCGCCACGAGGCCCACGCCGGTCGTCGTCAGGTGCCGCGCCAGCGAGGGCTCGCCCGCTCCGCCATCCGGGCCGGTGGAGGTCCCCGCTTCGGTATCGCGGCCCCACCGCACGGAAAGGACGTTGAACGCGACGAGCAGGGCGGCGAGGCCGATCCCGACCGGCCGCGAAACCACTCCGGCGGCCGCGAGGGGCCAGAGGGCAAGAGTGGCGGCGAGCATGAGCCAGAACTCGCGCCGCAGCAGCCCGCGCGGCACCGCGAACGGGGTCATGACCGCGGTGATCCCCAGGATCAGTCCCAGGTTCGCGGCGTTGCTGCCGATGACGTTCCCCACCGCGAGCCCCGGACTCTCGCCGAGCACCGCCACCAGGCAGGTGCCGATCTCCGGCGCGGACGTGCCGTAGGCGACGACGGTCAGGCCGATGACCAGCGGGCTGATGTGGAACCGGCGCGCGAGGCCCGAAGCCCCGTCCACGAACCAGTCCGCCCCGTAGGCGAGTCCGGCGAACCCGAGGAGCGCGAAGACGCAGGCGAGGAGAATCAAGCAGGGACGCCGGCACGGCGCCGGCTGCGCGCTGCGCCAGGGATCCGAGCCTTCGGGCGGCGACTCTAACAGAGGGATGGGGCTCGGAAACGCGTGTCTTCCCGGCGGGAATCGGGGCTTGGAGCGCCTGCCTCCGGCCGGCATCGCGGCCCGCGAGGGCCCCGAAACCGCACGTCGCTATCCGGGCAGATCACGGATGCGGCTGGACCCGCCGGAGCCGCGTACCGCTGACTGCCTGGGTGGCGCACCGGCTGGGAGCACCGCCCAGTCGCTGAGAAAATGCAGCCCAGAACGCAGAAACGGCTTGGAACGCCGGTCTCTGACCGGCACCCGCGGTCCGCAGGACCGCGGAACTGCAAGGGCGCCCCTAACCCACCGGGCGCCTTCCGGTTCCGGGTCGCGCTCTCTCCGCTCAGCCCCGGGGGAGCAGCACCGCTACTTCGCCGTCAGCCACCCAGGTTGTGCGGCGTCGGCCTACCCACACGCAAGAAACGTGGCCCGCCGGCCGGGACCGCGGGGGTTCACACCGGGATTCAGGAATCGCAGCCGAATAGCTCCCTGAATACCGCCCGGTAAGTCCGGCTGGCATCGGAGCCGAAACAGGCGAACACCACCTCTTCGAGGGCGCTGCCGGCCGAGACGTGCAATCGCGTTTCGGTGAGCGCGATGCGGGTCGCCGGCTCGAGCGGATAGCCGTAGACGCCGGTACTGATTGCCGGGAACGCGATGGACCGGATGCCCGTTTCCTCGGCGATGGCGAAGCAGCGGCGGTAACAGCGCGCCAGCAGTTCCGCCTCGCCGTGCTTGCCTCCGCGCCAGATGGGGCCGACGGTATGGATCACGAAGCGGGCCGGAAGGTCGTAGCCGCCCGTCAGCCTGGCGTCCCCGGTGGCGCAGCCGCCGAGGGTGCGGCACTCCTCGAGAAGCCGGGGGCCGGCGGCGCGGTGGATGGCGCCGTCCACGCCCCCGCCGCCGAGCAGGGTCTCGTTGGCCGCGTTGACGATCGCGTCCACCGCGAGGGTGGTGATGTCGCCTTCGAAGATGCGGATCGGGTCGTGGAGCGGGGTCATGGGGTGCGGGCTTGCACGATACCGCCCGTGTGGGCCATCCGCGCGGCCTGGAGGTTGGTGCTTCCAAGCCGATGTGCTGCGCGGCTGAGCGGCTCTACGCGCTTGCGGGCCTGCGGCCCGCGTGCCGACCGGAGGTCGGCGTTCCAAGCCGGGTGTGCTGCGCGGCTGAGGAGTTCTACGCGCTTGCGGGCCTGCGGCCCGCGTGCCGACCGGAGGTCGGCGTTCCAAGCCGGGTGTGCTGCGCGGCTGAGGAGTTCTGCGCGCTTTGCGGGCCTGCGGCCCGCGTGCCGACCGGAGGTCGGCGTTCCAAGCCGGGTGTGCTGTGCGGCTGGGGAGTTCTACGCGCTTTGCGGGCCTGTGGCGCGCGTGCCGACCGGAGGGCGGGAAGCGCCGATCTACAAGATGGGCGATATATGTCGATAAATCAGCGATTTATGTTCGTCTTACGTGTTAAGTGACGGTTCAACTATCATCTTGCCTATCACTCCCGCATTTTGTTGGAAGTGTGAGGCCATCAAGGGAACGGTTGAACGGTCGGTAAGCGTTCGGTCGTGGGTGTATGAGGGTCGGCTCTACCGGTTGAGGATGGCCTTCCAGTTCCGTCGGAGGGGGCGGAGCCAGATGTCCTTCTTGGGCTTGTCGTAGCGGTCTTGGGTGTCGTCCCTTACTCTGCCGCGGCGCTGGCGACCTGCACCTGATAGGCCGCCCACGCCTCGGGCGCTGCCGCTTCAAGTGTGCGCTCCGTTTCGCGTTCGGCCTCCCAGGCGGCAAGGACGGCGCGCTGCCCCAGTGAGAGCGCAGCCCGCATCTCCGCGACGCTCGCCTCTTGGAAGGACGCAAACTCGGCTAGCTCCTTGGTAGTAAGCGTTCGGTCGTGGGTGTATGGCAGACCGACAACGGGGTGGTCGGCGCGGGGGCCGGCACAGCGGAGAAAAGGAGCGGGGACGAGTTGCAGTGGACGGAGCCGGTCGCCCGCAGCAGTGCGGGCGCTTGAGACCTCTGCTCAAAGCGTTGTGGCGCAAGGAGTTCGCGACGATGCGGGAGGCGAAGAATGCGCTAGCCGTGGAGGGCGCGCTAGTCGGCCTGCGCCGGTTTCCGCCGGATGCCGAGGGCACGGTCCGATGGGTCAACCACATGTCCATACACCCACGACCGAACGCTTACGGCGGGTGGGCGGGTGGCGGGTTGTCATTTTGCGTTTACGCTTGTGAACGGAGAACGGAAACAAGGAGGGTTGCCATGCCCACAGGTCCCAACGGAGAGAAGCGCCCAGCTGATCCTGTCGCGAACGCGGTCCACGTCATGAAGATCGCCACCGGCCAGATCGAGGAAACCTACGCGGAACCGCGCCCCGCCGAGCGGAACGGCGCGAACCCGTTGCCAGTCTCTGACTGGCGAGCGGCAGTCACGGCAGTCCTGCTCGCCGCCGGCTGCGCTGACGCTCCAGCGACCGCACCTGCACCCGTAGCATCCTCCGCGCCTGCTCCACCTTCGGCCCCGGTAGTTCCGGCTCCCCCGCCATCGCCGCTCCTACAGGCGGAGGTGTCCGTGTACTCGATCCCCAGTCCTTATTCGGGCGACTACACCGAAGGCATGTGGATGCGACTGACCGCGGAGTTTGATGAGTTCGTGAGGGTCACGGACAACCCCCGGATAGCCATCCAGATCGGAGACAACACGCGCTATGCCGATGCGACGCCCGATGTGGGGCGGCGCTACTCCGGCCCAGACCACAGGGCGCAACAGGACACCCTGCTTCGGTTCGACTACTTGATCCAGGCGGACGACCGAGCCCCTGACGGCATCGTCATCGAGCCAGACGCATTCGACTTCACTGAGGGGGTAATAGAGAACCGGCAGGGCATCGAGGTCAACGTTGAGATCACATCCATCATCCCCGCCGAGTTCTTTGACACCGGGGGATTCAGCCCGGCCCGGCGGTGGGCTGAATCCCGCGAGCCGGGAACGCACATTTCGGAATGCCCGGTCGCTGGGCGCCCGTCGCCACGCGTTTGCACTGACGAGTTGGAACGAGCTCGCGGCCGACATCGCATCTTGCCTCGAGAGTGGGACGGAACTCCTTTCACCTTCTACTTCAGCACCAACGGAATGCCCTCAGACATGTACGCTGAAGCTGAGCGTGCGCTGCTCGTCCACGAACTCCTGGCAGAACGGATCGAAGAACAGAACGGGTACCCTCTCTTCGAGGTGGGAGGTTTCCTGGACAATTCACGCGCCGAATACGACCGTTCGTGCTCTTGGCGCGAGCCTGGGCAGATCGTGGCCTTCTATGGGGACTCACCACAAGTGAATCACGGGTGCGCCATGTGGCAAAAACGAATCTACCCGGGCCTTGACAACGGATCCATCTCCCTCCAAACCTTCCATCTCTTGGGCTTCGACTACTCCCCCAACGACTGGAGGAAGACATACGACTACTGGACAGGCTATTGGAGGTCTCTTAGGCTGACGGGTGTGTTCGAGGATTTCGACGACATCGGTGTCACGTTCGAGGACGTGGACGCCCTACGCTGCATTTTCCCGGAGCACCCATGATGCAAACCGCGGCTATCCGAACTTGGGCATGGGCGCCTGCTGGGTCGTTCTGCCGGGACCCGTCGGGGAGGTCTTCCTCGCCGCATTCGACTCGGGGAGGCGCGAATGAACGAAGAAATCGAGGGTCTAGAACCGTTGGCGGCGGACATACGCCTAGATGACGAGCGCTTTGCCGCTCTCTGCCGCCAGGCGACACGATCTCTCGCCGAACGGACTGATGGAGCCGCCTTCCAGCCGCTCGTGACGCTTCTCGTGCACTTGGGAGCACGGCAAACCAAGTTCGCTCAACGTCTGCTTGAGATGGAACTCGAACTCCGTACTCTGAGAAAAGACATAAGCGAGGGTGGCTGACGAGTGAGGACCCTCGGTCGGCTGCAATCCACGAGGAGGAACCCGACGGGCACCTAGAATTCCGACGGCGTCCGGCGATTGGTCAGGCAGCAGCAGCCCAGTGGGCGGAGAGGTGCTCCGCTTGTTCCAGAACCGTCCTCGTGGCCTGCTCCTGTTTGTCCGGTGGATAGCCATGTTTCCGGAGTGTCCGCTTCACCAGCACCCGGAGCTTCGCCCGGACGTTCTCGCGTAGCGTCCAGTCAATCGTGACGTTGTTTCGGACCTTCTCGACCAGTTCGCGCGCGATGTCCCGCAGCGTCTCGTCGCCCAGCACCTTCACCGCTCTGTCGTTCGTCTCGAGCGCATCGTAGAAGGCGAGTTCATCCTCGGTCAGGCCAAGCTCCTCGCCGCGGGCATTCGCCTCGCGCATGTTCCGGGCGAGTTCGATCAGCTCCTCGATCACTTGGGCCGCCTCGATGGCCCGATTCTGATAGCGACGGAGCGTCTGTTCCAGCATCTCGGTGAAGGAACGCGCCTGGACGAGGTTTCTCTTGCGCCGGGCCGCAAGTTCGCCCTTCAGCAGCTTCTGTAGCAGTTCGACCGCCAGATTCCGATGCGGCATGTCCTGGACCTCGGCCAAGAAATCGTCGGAAAGGATGGAGATGTCCGGCTTGTCGAGGCCGGCAGCCGCGAAGATGTCCACGACGCCCTCGGAGGCGACGGCTCGGGAGACCAGTTGCCGGACCGCGTGGTCGATGTCTTCCTCGGGTCGCGCTGCCACGGCGGCGCGCTTGACCAGCACCGCCTGCACTGCCTGGAAGAATGCCACGTCATCCCGAATTCGGCGCGTCTCCGCGTGCGGCACAGCTAGCGCAAACGCTCGGGAGAGTTCCCCAACGGCTCCCACGAACCGGTCCTTGCCGTCCTCCTGGGCCAGGATGTGCTCCTGTGCCGCCGGCAGGAGCGCGAGCCGGGCTGCTGAATCCCCGGAGGTCCAAGCGGACCAGTCGAAGCCGTGGAGAAGGCCGCAGCAGATCTCGTACTTCTCCAGCATCACGCTGGCGGCGTCTTCCTGATCAAGCGCGGTGCGGCCGGTCCCTCCGCTCTCGGTATAGGTGGCGAGCGCCTGCTTGAGCTCGTGCGCAAGGCCGAGGTAGTCCACGACGAGCCCGCCGGGCTTGTCCCGGAAGACCCGGTTCACGCGGGCGATGGCCTGCATCAGCCCGTGGCCGCGCATCGGCTTGTCCACGTACATCGTGTGGAGGCTCGGCGCGTCGAACCCGGTCAGCCACATGTCCCGCACGATCACGAAGTCCAGCGAATCGTTCGGATCACGGAAGCGCCTTGCGAGGCGTTCGCGCCGCTTCTTGTTGCGGATGTGCTGCTGCCATTCGGTCGGATCGGAGGCGGAACCGGTCATCACGACCTTGATGCGCCCCCGGTCGTCGTCTGCGTCGTGCCAGTCCGGTCGTAGCCGGGTCAGCTGGCGATACAGGTCGGCGCAGATCCGCCGGCTCATGCACACGACCATCGCCTTGCCCTCAAGGGCCTCACGGCGACTCTCGAAGTGGTCGAGGACATCTTCAGCGACGAGCCGGAGGCGCTTCTCCGTCCCGACGATGGCCTCCAGTTGCGCCCACTTCGTCTTCAGGCGCTCCTTGCGCGCCACTTCTTCACCTTCCGTCGCCTCCTCGAAGTCGGGATCGATTCGCGGCTTTTCCCCCTCGTCAAGGGCCAACTGAGCGAGACGGCTCTCGTAGTAGATCGGGACCGTGGCGCCGTCCTCCACAGCGCGCTGGATGTCGTAGATGCTGATGTGTTCGCCGAACACGGCGCGGGTGTTCGCGTCCTTCAACTCGATGGGAGTGCCGGTGAAGCCGATGAACGAAGCGTGCGGCAGGGCCTCCCGCATGTGGTGGGCGTAGCCGTCGAGGAAGTCGTACTGGCTGCGGTGCGCCTCGTCGGCGATGACCACGATGTTGCGCCGGTTGGAAAGGAGCGGGTGCCGGCCCCCTTTCTCTTCCGGGAAGAACTTCTGGATGGTCGTGAAGACGACTCCCCCGGCCCGGACCGAGAGTTTGCGTCGCAAGTCGTCCCGGCTCTCCGCCTGGACCGGAGGCTGACGGAGCAGATCGCTGCAGCGGGAGAACGTGCCGAAGAGCTGGTCGTCGAGATCGTTGCGGTCGGTCAGCACGACGATGGTCGGGTTCTCCATCGCAAGCTCGCGGATGACCGCGCCCGCGTAGAACACCATCGTCAGGCTTTTCCCCGAGCCCTGGGTGTGCCAGATGACCCCGACGCGGCGATCGCCCGGCGATCCGCCGGCGTTCCGGCCAATCGGGTCCGGGACTTGGACCGTTTCACTGGCCCGGACCGTCTCGGCGACGGCGACCCGGGCGGCGTGGAACTGGTGGTAGCCCGCCATGATCTTGGCGAGCTTTCCGCCATCGTCTTCGAAGACGATGAAGTCACGGAGGATCGCGAGTAGCTTCGTCGAGGCGCAGACTCCCCGAAGGAGCACCTCCAGCTGGAGGCGTTCGGGCGTGGCCGGCGCTTGGCCCGAAATCGTGCGCCACGGCTTGAACCACTCTCGTCCCGCCGTCAGCGTGCCGAGCCGTGCCTCGGTCCCGTCGGAGACGATCAGAAACTCGTTGAACGAGAAGAGTGTCGGAAGTTCGGCCTTGTAGGTCTGGAGCTGTTGCCAAGCGGTCCAAATGGTCGCGTCCTCGTCCGCCGGGTTCTTGAGTTCGATGACGCCGAGCGGCAGGCCGTTCACGAACAACACGATGTCCGGGCGCCGTTCGTTCCTGCTCTCGACGACCGTGAACTGGTTGATCGCCAGCCAGTCGTTGTTCGTGGGGTCGTCGAAGTCGAGCACCCGCGGCGCATCGCCACGCACGGTCCCGTCGTTGTGGCGGTACTCGACGGTCACGCCGTCGACCAACATGCGGTGGAAGCTCCGGTTGCGGGCTTCGAGCGTGGCACCCCGCGGTGAGGTCAGCTTTCTGACAGCGTCGTCCAGGGCGTCCGCGGGGAGATCGGGATTCAAGTTCGCCAGCCGAGCCCGCAGGATCCCGGGCAGCACAACATCACTGTAAGTGTCGCGCAGACCGTAAGCTCCCGGCTCCGGCGCATGGACGATTCGGTAGCCGAGATCCCGCAGCCAGTCGAGAGCCGCGGACTCGACAGTGGCCTCGGTGACTGGTTTCACTGTACGACTTCGGAAACGAGCGTCTTGGGAAGGCGCACCTCACCGGAGACCAGCCTCGGAAGGAGAGTGTCGCGGAGTTTCTTCAGTGCGGTGGTGATACGGCGATTCGCTCCCGTTTCCTTTAGCAGCGGACCCGCTATCGCGGAAAAGGCGCGCCGGACCCGCGTCCCGGCAAGCACAACAGGTGTCTGTGCGACGGCATCTCCGCCTACCGCCGGATACGCGCCTCCGTCGGCCAGTAAAGCAAGCCTATGCACGTTCTCCGTGGAAGTCACTGCACACCAGAGCAATTCCCGCTCGTGCGGCGAGAGGGGGCGCAGGACGGCGAAGCCCGTACTTCCGGTGAGACCGTCTTCGTCGACGAGAGCATAGGAACCGTTCCCAGGTCGGACAGTCCCGACAATCGTGTCCCCCTGCCTGAGAATGCGCCTAGCACGACCTGGGGCATCCCGCCACATGTAACTTGTAATGTCCCCGATTACCCCCCACTTCGTGTTCTTCAGATCCACGTATCGGATCACTTCCGGCGGGTCCGTCGTACTCCAAGACTCCGGATTCAAGGCGGCAATCGTCTGGAGTACCGTCCTCTCCCATCCTTCTGGAATCTGGCCCAACTCCGAATCCACGAGCCTATCCGGGAACAGGTCAGCGATCTCCGACGGAAGTCCCGGATCGCGCTCCTCCATCTTGGCCCGAACCGGGTCGAAGTCCACGAACCAGGACTTGTAGAGCGCCCGTGCCATCGCCTCCAACGTTTCGTTCATCCGCCGGTTCAACTCGATCCGATCATCGAGCGCACCAAGGACGCGCGCTATCTCTCGCTGCTCGCGGATTCGGGGAATCGAGATCGTCAGTGATTTCAACGCTTCTGTCGGGACACGCTGCCGGCCGGACGTACCACTCATCTGTGCGATCGCGTAGTCGCGAACTACATCCCAGAGCGTCAGGTAGTACCCGAACTCTGAGTCCGTTTTTTGTGGTCGACCTCGAATCACGATGAACTCTGTCGAGCCATGCGCGACATCGGCTCCGTTTGCAGATGCGAGGAAGCGGGCGATCTTTCCGTTCTCGAGGCAGGGCGTTATCCGTGCCATCAGCGTGTCGCCAGCCCGGAAACGGGAACCGCCCCCACGAAACCGACGACGCTCCGACGGGACGGCTTCGCGGCAACCTGGGCTCAGATCACTCATCGCCACAAACGGATACTCCTCACCTCGCTGGAGCTTGACACTGGGATTGACGATGAATGCGTCCCCGAGGCGCATGGAGTACCGGTCCGAGTGAGTGGTGGCACGATCGCTGCAGCCCGCCAGCACCGCGCGAGTCCGAAGCACGACCTCCCGAAACGCCTCACCAGCACTTGCAAGATCGACCACATCAACCTGGAACGGCAACAGCGATTCCTCGAACGCCAGTTCGATCTCCATCAAGGTCCGAGTCTCGAGCGGTCCGTCACCCTCCAGGGCCAGGTCCAGATCGGAAGAGTCCTTGGTCGTCCACTCGGCACGGCTCCCGAAGACCCACACCTTGACACCGGGTGGAAGATGTTCGCGCAGGATGTCCTGCACGATCTTCCGGTGATCGGGACGAAGATCGATCGCGGGCGTCATCACCCCTCCACTTGCGCGCCGAGCCGCTTCAGGAGATACCGGACCTCGACCCGAAACTCCGGAATGGCTTCGAAGATGGCCTGAGCCTTTCCGGCGTCGTAGGTGTGGCTGGTCGTTCCCCGGAACTTTCGGAACCGCTCCCACGCATCTACGTCCGCAGCAACCAGCCCGCGGCCCAGCGCTTCCCGGATCACGGCTTTGAACGGCATCTCGTCCACGGCCGCGGGATTCGCCATGACCTCCTCCAAGTGACGTTTCAACATGGCGAAAGCAAGTTCATAGGTGAACTCGAACGCCTGGATCGAGGCTGCGCGCAACTGTAACCGGAGTCGTGGCCGCTGGACCGCCAAGTCAGAGTCATGGAATTCGAGTGCCTCTTCGAGTTGGGCGACCGCGTTCTCGAGAGCGGTCAGGTCCAGCACGGCAAAGCCCCCGAGAAAGCGGCTAATCCCGCGGTTTCCCCACGACCATCAATCGGAGTCATCGACGCCTCCAAAACCGAGCGCCGCGAGATTCTTCGCGATCTCGGCGTCGAGTCCCGCCGCCTTTGTCCGCTGTGCGCGCCACTCGGCGGCCAGCCGCGTCATCTTCGCCTCGAACGGCTCCCCGTCGTCCTCGACCGGTTCTGCACCCACGTAGCGCCCGGGCGTCAGAACGTGCCCGTGCTTCCGCACCTCGTCGAGAGGGGCGCTTCGGCAGAAGCCCGGAACATCCTCATAGTCGCCCGCACCCGTCCCGCCACTCCAGGCGTGGTAGGTGTCGGCGATCCGCTTGATTTCCGCGTCTGCCAGTTCCCGGTGGCGGCGAGTCATCATCCGGCCAAGCCGGCGAGCGTCCACGAACAAGACCTCCCCACGCCGATCGCGGAGTCCGTCACCGAAACGCCGCCGGGACAAAAACCAGAGACACGCGGGAATCTGCGTCGAGTAGAAGAGTTGTCCGGGCAGGGCCACCATGCAGTCCACGAGACCCGCTTCGATCAGATTCTTGCGGATCTCCCCTTCCCCGGACTGCTGCGCGGACATGGACCCGTTGGCCAGCACGAACCCGGCGACGCCCTTCGGCGCCAGGTGGTGGACAATGTGCTGGACCCAGGCGAAATTCGCGTTGCCTTTCGGCGGCACGCCGTACACCCAACGTTGGTCTTCGGTGAGGCGCTCACCGCCCCAGTCGGACACGTTGAACGGCGGATTCGCCAAAACGAAATCAGCTCTCAGGTCGGGGTGCCGATCATTGTGGAAGCTGTCACCCTGCTCGATCTGACCGCCGATGCCACGAATGGCCAGATTCATCCGGGCGAGCCGCCAGGTGGTGTAGTTCGACTCCTGACCGTAGATCGAGATGTCCGCCCTCGCGCCTGAGGGTGTGGTTCGGACGTTCCCATTCCCGCTGGCATGCGCCTCGATGAAATCAACGGACTGGACGAACATCCCGGAGGAACCGCAGCAGGGGTCGTACACCCGGCCCTGATAGGGCTCGATCATCTCGACCAGCAGCCGGACGACACAGCGCGGCGTGTAGAACTCGCCACCCTTCTTGCCCTCGGCGTTTGCGAACTCGGAGAGGAAGTACTCGTAGACGCGGCCCAGCACGTCCCGCGAGCGGGCCTCCCGGTCTCCGACCCGGATGTTGCTGACCAGATCAATGAGCTGGCCGAGCCGCTGCTTATCGAGGGCTGGGCGAGCGTAGTCCTTCGGCAACACGTCCTTGAGGGCGGGGTTGTCGCCTTCGATTCCCGCCATCGCGTCGTCCACGAGCCGGCCGATCGCGGCCTGTTTCGCCTGAGCCTGAAGGTAGGTCCAGCGGGCCTCGGGCGGCACCCAGAAGACGTTGTTGGCGCGGTATTCGTCCGGGTCTTCCGGATCCGCGCCCTCGTCACTCTCGGCTTCGAGGCGGGCGTGTGTTTCCTCAAAGGCATCCGAGATGTACTTGAGGAAGATGAGCCCCAAGACGACGTGTTTGTATTCGGCAGCGTCCATGCTGCCGCGGAGCGCGTTGGACGACGCCCACAGTTCGGCTTCGTAGCCGGAGATCGCCCCTCCGGTTGCCGGTTCAGGCCGGCTCTTCGGTCTCTTCGGTCGGCCGCGGGGCATTACTTCAGGATCCAGTGGCAATTGTCACCCATTTTCGACCGCGAATCGCGGTTCGCGAACGGTAGACGAGCGCCGTGCCCCATGCCAGCCGGCGGGTAAACCAGCCGCGCAGCAACCGAGTGCTCCGCTCGGCGACGCTGTCGCCCTCGTCGATGACGATGATGTCCAGCCGGGCTTTTCCAGGTGAGGTCGGGAGGGGTATCAGCGGACCCGCGTAAGGATTGCACCAAGCAGCGACCCGGTTTCACGAAGCAGCCGGAGGTTGTCCGGGCAGTGGCCGTCGGTGAAAGCGAGAGGTGTCTCGGACCAGAACATACTGTTCGATGATCTCCAGGACCGTCGCGGTCCAGGAGCGGCGCAGTCGGTCGGTAACGACGATGCGACGGCCCGTTAGAACCGAGGGGAGCACGGCAGGCGGCGTCGTGGCGAGCGCCCCAGCCGCCATCGGGAAGCTTCGCGGGACGCCAGCCGGGCAGTGCGGGGAGGTCGGCGGGACAAGGCCGGGCGCGTCCGGTGTCGTCGATTCATGCATAGTGATGAGACCCGGAAAAGTGGGCCTTGAGCGCCAAGCCCCCTTCCACCGCGGTGAACATGGGGTTGCTCACAGCTGGCCGGCCTCCCGGGCGCGCCAGTAGGGGCGCTCGCGGGGGAGGTAGTGCGGCTTGAGGTAGACGCGGGTGGCGGGCTGCGCGTTCGTCCCGTCGTAGGGGAGGATGATCGCCTGGCAGTTCTCCAGGAGGGAGAAAGTGCGGGGGTGGAAGAGCGGCTCCCGCTGCTCGCGGTAGGACTTCGAGGTCCCCAGCGTGCCTTTCGCGCCGCCGGCGCGGGCGGTGATGACCGAGAACCCGGGCTTGGCGGACTCGGTGAACGAGTAGGACGGGGAGAGCCGGAGCACCTTGCCGCACATGTTGGAGGCCAGTTCGGCGCTGCTGTCGTCGCTGAGGGAGAGGAAGACCTTGGTGCGGAGGGTCTGGAGGAGGGTGCGCCAGGCGTCCTGCCCGGACAGCACGCTCTTGAGCGAGCTGATGGACTGGGTGGCGACGATGGGGATGACGCGGGACTGGCGGGTCAGGGCGAAGGCCTTTTCGTCTCCGGCGGGATCGTCCTCTCCGACGGACGCGAAGCTCTGGTATTCGTCGCAGAGGAAGACGGCGGGGCGGAAGTAGCGGTTGGGGTTGGTCTTGATCGCCGCCGGGCGGGTGAGCAGGGTCTGGAGCCAGGCGTTCTTGAGGAGGACGCCGACGGTGCGG
>JAJDUD010000039.1 GCA_022826825.1 Acidobacteriota bacterium
CTCTTCGTCGCGGCCTGCGGAGAGGAAGAGACGCCGGCGCCCACCACTCCGCCGCCGGCGCCGCCACCGACCCCGACCCCGCCTCCTCCAGAGCCCGAGCCGGAGGCGCCCGCCGTCCCGACCGGCCTCCACGTGGACGCGACCACCGCGAACTCCATCACCTGGCACTGGACCGCGGTCGAGGGCGCGGTCGGCTACGTCGTGCAGGCGAGCATGGACGAGACCTGGGAAGCTTCGGACACCGTGACGTTCAACGGGGCGCCGTTCACCACGGAGACCGAGTACACGCACACCGGGCTCGAGCCCGAGACCACCGTGTACGTCCGGGTCGCCTCCGCCGCCGGGACCGTCGCGGCCCCGGTCGTGAGCGACTTCTCGACCCACGTCACCGGGATGACGATGGCCGACACGCCCCCCGGTCCGCCGGTACCCGCCAACCTCCGGGTGACGGGACAGACCTCTAACTCCATCACCTGGGAATGGAACGCGGTCGAAGGCGCCACCGGCTACCAGAGCCAGTTCAGCGGCACTTCAACCTTCCCGACCGGTTCCACCGGCAGGGAGTTCTCGACGAACACCACGCGCACGGTCTCGAACCTCGACGCCGAAGCGGACGGCTACCTCCGGGTGCGGGCGTTCACCGGGACGCAGGCCGAGCCGGTCTTCGGGATGTGGACCGAGGGCCAGATGGGCACCACCGAAGAGCCGCCGCCGGCGGCCCCGCTCTCGGCTCCGTCCGGCCTGAGCACGACCCCAACCGACACCTCCATCACGCTGACGTGGGACGGCGTCCGCAATGCCGGTTCGTACGAGGTCGGACAGCGCGTATCCGGCGACACCTGGGGTGACGCGGATTGCGGAGGGGACGGCAACGAGGTCGAGGAGGAAGAGTGCGTTGCGAGCGGCCTCACCGCGGGAACGGACTACGACTTCCGGGTGCGGGCGATTCCGTCCAACACGGACCGTTACGTGACGAGCACCTGGAGCGAGACCGCCGAATCCCGCACTTCGGGCCGTTCCACCGCCCCCGTCCCGCCCATGACCGAGGGCGGCATGGGTTCCCTGAACGTCACCTGGACGAGCACGGCGGCGACCTCCATCACCTGGAGTTGGGAGCCGACCGCCGGTGCGACCTACGAGTGGTCCGTTGAGGCCACTCCGGTCAGTGATGACCCGAACCCCTGCGAGGACGTTGTCTGGGCAGACACGAACACGGGCTTCGGAAGCGGTGCTCAATTCAGTCATACGGCAGACTCGTTGACGGCCGGGAACGTTCGCCTCCTCTGTGTCCGGTCCCAGAACAAGGACAACCGTGCGCTTTCCTGGGCCTGGGGCGTGCCCCGTCCCGCCGGACCAACGGTGCCGGGCACCCGCGCGGACGCGGCAAACGACAACGACAAAGCCGTGACGACAGCCCTGACCTGGACAAGTATCGCCGTGGTGCCCGATTTCGACTATGAACTCAGGGTGGTAGCGGACCCCGTGCGCGGAGGCAAGATCAATGGCGACACCACTGATGCCAAGGTAGTCCAGGCGGCATGTTCAGCGGGGACGTCGCACCTGAGCGGCGACAGTGATGTCCCCGTGACGTTTGCCGACACCTCCATCACCAGTGGTTTGAAGCCCCACACCGGGTATCTGCTGTGCCTGCGGTACGCGAACACGAAAGGAGATACGGGGTGGGCGGTCCCGAGTACCAACGCCGAGATCTTTACCCTCCCGGGTCGGCCGGCAAGCCCGCGGGTACTGAGGCCACGGATACGAACCACTGCCACAACGGAGGTCGTGGTCTGGCATGTCGAGACACGCAACCAGACGAATGTCCCACGGGGGGACGATGACAATGCGGACGACTTTGACGCCATCACCATCGTGTATGACGAGACGTATGACGGCGGCGACAGCAGCGGACGTGAACTCAGAACCTCCATTCCGACGGTGGCGGACTGCGACACGACGGCAAGCGCGGACAACGGAACGTGGACCGTCGCAGCCGTCGACGCCGGAAGCATTGACGTAGACCCGACAGGGATCGTGATCACTGCGGCGAGCGTCGGCAGGACCACCGACGCTGATGCCAAGGGAACCGCGACCACGGCGGGACTTGGTGACAAACAGATCCGTCTTTGCGTCCGCGCCGAGAGCGGAGATCTGGACGGCCCGTGGGTCTTCGGCGGCGCGCACGAAATCAGGCGACAGGCACCGGCAGGATCCTGACCTTCCGTAACCCGGCCTGATGGCGGGGGCGGCTTCGGCCGCCCCCGCTTTTTCGTGTACGCCGCGCCCGGCGCGCCCTTGACACGCCGGATGCTCCTCCCCCCCGCCCCAACCACGCGCGGCAGCGGAGCGCCGGTCTCCGACCGGCATCGCGGCCCGCCCGGGCCGCGAAACCGCACATCGCCAGGAGCGCCCGGACCCCTGCGTTCCAAAGCACCGCGCCGTCCCTGTTCGCCGCGCCGCTGCGGTCCGCGGTACCCGACGTTCCCGGCCTCCACTACTTCCCGGACTTTCTCGATCGCGATGCCCAGGCGCGCGCGTGCGCGGCGATCGATGCCGCGCCGTGGCGGGATGATCTGATGCGGCGCGTGCAGCACTACGGGTGGCGCTACGACTACCAGGCCCGGACCATCACGAAGGACATGCGGATCGGACCGCTACCGGACTGGCTTCACGGCATGTCCTGCCACCTCGCGGAGCGAACCGGGCTGTTCGATGCGGTTCCCGGCCAGGTCATCGTCAACGAGTACCTGCCGGGACAGGGAATCGCCATGCACGTGGACCGGGAGTGTTTCGGTCCGGCGGTCGCCACCGTGTCGCTGGCGGACGATTGGCTCATGGATCTCCGGCCGGTGGACCCCTCCCAGGGTGGCGCGGAGTCCATTCTTCTCGGGCGAGGGTCCGCCCTCGTGCTGACGGGGGAAGCCCGGCAGAGTTGGCTCCACGGCATACCGAAACGCAAAAGAGACCGGATCGGCGGCACCTGGCGTGAGCGCCAGCGAAGAGTCTCGCTCACGTTTCGGACGGTCCCCGACGGCGCACCCGGATAGCGGACCTCACCGACGCGCTGCACCTCGGCGCCGCGGCGCGCTGCGAATCCATGCTGACCTTCGACGGGCGGTTCGGCCGAACGCCCCGATGGCGCCGCCGGCTTGGAACGCCGACCTCCGGTCGGCACGCGCTGCGCGACCGCGCAGCGCACGGCACGCCGCCGACCTGCGGGATGGTTCTCTCTCCCGGTGCAACCGGGCGGAGGGGACGCTCCCGGACCTCTGTCGCCCTGGACGACCAGCGGCGCGTCGTCCGCGGGCCTTCGGCCCGCTGTGCCGACCGGAGGTCGGCGTTCCAAGCCGTTTTCGCCTTGCACGACAAGCGGGGTGTGCAGGAGGCCCCGATCATGGGCGTTTCTCCCGGTGGGGGCCTCCGACCGGCATCGCGGCCCGCCAAAGCCGCGAAACCGCACATCGCCATTCACGCTCGCGGCACCCCAACCAGCGATCAAACCTGGAGCGGCGGAGCACGCCGGCGAGCGCGGCGACCAGCGGGACCGAAACCAGCACCACGTCCTCATCCAATGCTGGAGCCCGTCGCTGGGAACCGATTCCTCCGCACCGGCCCCGATATCGCACCCAGCTCCCGCCAGCCGATCCGCCCGTTGTGCATGGCGAAGATAACGACGCGGGCCAGCGGCAGAGATTGACCTGCTAAAGCGGTCTGGGCTATGTTCGCCGCGCGTGGCGGGAGAGAAGCGGGGTGCGTCGCAACTCACACCGGAATTGGCGTTCCGCCTGGAAATCCAGCGCGTCGTTTCCCGAGGACAGGTTCGCAGGACCGCCATTCGTACGGTCGGCGCCGTGGCGTGCGTGGGATTCGCTTACTTGGCCATCGCGTCGATGGCGGGAACGACAACGATCGCTGATTTCGGACTGAAGATCGCGGCGAACCTGCGACTCTCCGTTCTTCTGGCGTGGGGAACCACCGCCGCCGCGATCGCATGGGGATCTTGGGAACGCCACCTCCGGCAGCGAACCGCTCGCGAAATGGCGGCCCGGATCAACTCTCTTGAAAAGCGGCTGGACCCGGATCGAACATCAAGTGGGCTGAACCCGCAGGACGATCCTCCGCTATTGGCGTAGAATTCGAGAAGAGGAGAGCCGCTATGGGAGAAAACGCCCTGATTACAACGATTTCCTGCGCTGGAACGCTGCTCCTTCTCAACCGGCTCCGTGCGTGTGCCGTGGATCACTTCCGGCAGGACATGTTTTCACTCCGGAACAAGCTGTTCGATTTGGCCGCCTCCGGTGAGCTCGACTTTCGGCATCCTGCTTACGAGACTCTGCGCGCCATCACCAACGGGTTCATCCGGTCTGCCCACGAGATCAAGATCTTCTCACCACTCTCCATCTTCGCCGCCCGGAAGGCCCGGGACGGCGACAGCCAAGCCGAAGAATTTGAACGGTCCTGGATTCAGGCGCTCAGGGAGTTGCCTGGCCCGACACGAGAGAAGCTCAGCGATCACCGTCGCCAAGTGCATCGGGCCTTCGTGCTCTACCTCGTCTACGGCTCGCCGGCGCTCCTGCTGACAGTGATCGTGCCGCTCGGCATTCTGGTGGTCGGGGCCGTTGCCTGGTTCGCTTTCAGCATTGTCCTCACGGACAGGGTTCTCTCCTATTGCACAGAGCCCTTGAAGCGGGTCGATTCCCACGCGGTTCAAGTCGGAGACGACAACTCTCTGGCGATAGCGATCTAGCCGCTGCGCTGGAGCAAGGCGCGTCGGGACCTGCCGTTCAGGAGGCCCAAATGGCCGACCCGTCTCCGTCCAAGACCCGCAAGAACCTGACGGGATTCCTGATCGTCGCGGCAATCGTCGCGGTCGTATTGGTGCTCTCGCGACTGACGCCGCCGACTTCCGCTCCGGAAACGGCGGAACAGGCTCAAGAACGGATGCGCTTGGAGGCGCAGCTAGCCGAGGATCGCGAGACCGCACGGAGAGCGCAGGAACGGCTTCGCGAACACGCCGAGTCCGCCCGTGCCAAGGGCATCGACCCGGCGAGCGGCCGCGGGACTCCGGAGCCTCCGGTCACCCTGAGCGAGTATCGGCGAATCCGGGCGGGGATGAGCTACCGGGAAGTTGTCGGGATCATCGGCGAGAGCGGGGAGGAAATGAGCCGGACCTCGATCCCCGGCCTCCCGACGACCGTCATGTACGGCTGGCAGAACCCTGACGGGAGCGGCATGAACGCGATGTTCCAAGGCGGCTCGCTGATTCAGAAAGCTCAGTTCCGCCTCCGCTGAGCCTCGCCCTCACCCGAGGGCAGTTCAACCCATGGAATCCGAGGGCTCAAACTTCACCAGTGCCCGAATCGGCGCGATTCCGGCGCTCCTCCGCCTCCCCACCGTCGGGGAGCTAGCCAGCGAGGTCGAGACCGGCCTCGGTGGGCGGTGGCTCGATGCCTTCGTCCGCATCGAGGATCCGACGACGACCGCTGCGGTCCTCCGAAGGATGAGGGTGGTCCAAGTGCGGCCAGCCAGCCGCTCGGCCTCCAGAGTAGCCGCCCTGGGTCTCCCGGACCGGCACAATTGGCCCGGCGCTAGTCAAGTACGAGCGCGCAGCTCTTCCCTTTCCTCCGCGGTAGGGCGATAGCCCGTTGCACACGCGGCTGACAAGGGAGTTCCCGCCCCGCAGTTTTCGAGCGCCACGAACAGGAAGTCCGCCAGCGCCTGTCGCGTCATCGCATCCTTCACGGCCGGAGTGATCGGTTGCCGGGGCGGGCGCCGTCCGTAACGCTTCCTGTGGTGCAGGGCTTTGCCGACTTCCAGCGTCTCGGCTGCCTGCACTTCGTCGAATTGCCAGCGGGCAAGCACGGATATCCCGTTTAGCGACAGATCCTTTCTCAACTTCCGCGGCGGCTGGTTCATGTCGCCATGCTAGCGCGCCTGCTAGCCACCCTCACCTCGGCGTCCGCGTCCCGGCGCCGAGAACCGTCTACGATTTGCGGAAACGACGGAGCGGGCGACGGATGATCAGAACACAGGGGCCAAGAGGACCCGTGGTGCTCAGCATCCACGCCTGCCTGAACGGCCAACGGACGGAACCCGGGACAAGGGATCGGGAAATCGCAGCGGCGATCGAGAGGCTCGACCGACGCGGAGTGTGGCACTGGCTGCGCCACGCCGCACTATGGCAAGCGCCCGAGTTGCTGAGCGAGGACGAGCAGCTCGCCGTGGTGCTGACCGAAATCGGAGACCCCGACCACCCGCAGCACTGCGGGGTGGCGACGATCCACGAGGCGCTCGGCACGGACGGGATCCTTCGCGCGCGGGACGCCGTAGCCAGACAGGGACGGCTGACGCGGGAAACATGGGCGTACTGGACCCGGCGGGCGGGCCAGGAGCCAACGACGGCAGACACCGGCAGCATTCCGTTCCACGAGCCGTTCCAGTGGGAGAGGACCACCGAGGAAACGATGGACGGGCGCTGTTATGTCCAGCTCGGTGAAGATCAGGAGGTGTGGGTCGGAAAGCCGTGAACAAAGGCCTCCAGCCGACGCACACGGGGCGGCTCGACCCGAGAATCCGCCGCATCTGGGAAGACCTGGGCAGGATCGGGCCGCAGTACACGCTGATTGGCGGAACCGCGATCGCGTTGTACTGCAACCATCGCCAATCCGTGGACGTGGACCTCCGTTGCCTCTGGATCAGTGGACAGATCTTCGCAGGCGAACGGGACTAGGATCCGGAGACCCACGAGTCCGAAACTCTTATGGCCTACCCACTCGACACCGCTGCCGCTACGGACCTCGTCACCAAGGCTGACCTCGAAGCGGCGGTTCTGACGCTCGAAGTCCGTCTCGTGAAGTGGGCGATCGGGATCGGACTCGCCATCGCCGGGCTGCTGTTCGCTGCCCTTCGCTTCACCGGCGGATAGGCTGGCCGGCTCTCGACTCTGATCGTTATCGGAGCCTGAGTTCCGGCCCCAACTGCCCACCAGGCCCTGCTCGCCAGCCTCGCCCATCTGTGGCGCGTCCATCAGGGTGAGACGCCGTGTTGCCTCATTCAGGGATGCTCCCGAGCGTTCGGCGGAACGGGTTACAGCGATTCCCTGTTTCCTTGCTTCCAGGACATGGAGCTTCGCGTGCTCGCCAAATTGACGGCCAAGAACCAGATCACGCTTCCCAAGGCGGTGATGGCCGACTTCCCGGATGCGCTGTACTTCGACGTCACCAAAGAGAACGAAAAGATCGTTCTGACTCCCGTGCGTCTGACCCGGGCCGACTCGGTCCGCGCCAAGCTCTCCGAACTCGGCATCACGGAAGCTGACGCGGCTGAGGCCGTCGCCCGGGCTCGTCGAGCTCGCGAATCATCCTGATCAGCCGTTCCGCGGCTGTGGGCTGGAGCCGGTCGGGCGCCGGCTGGCCCCCGATCCTCCTGCGCATCTGAAACTGGGGCACCCCCTGGTTGAAGGAGAGGGGGAAGGATGACCACGCCGACCCCACGGCCCCTCTGGCTGCCGAGCGGAGGCGTCCCTATACTCCCGGACAGAGTGAAGCGATGAGCAGCCCGGCCACGATGGAGACCGCCGCCCGCGCCGGGAGTCGGCGCGAGCCCATCGATGGGGTGAAACAGATCCTCATCACGATGCTGGCGACGCTCCTCGTGAGCGTCATCCTCGGTTTCGTCGCCTTGAGCCTCCAGTTGAGTTCGAGCCAGAGGCACATGCACGAGGAGTTCGGTGGGGTCCAGACCGATATCCGCGGGGTCCGGGGCGATATCGGCAGGCTCCGGAGCGAGATGTGGACCGAGTTCCGCGGACTCCGGAGCGAGATGCGGACCGAGTTCCGCGGGGTCCGGGACGAGATTCGCGGGCTCCGGAACGAGATGCGGACCGAGTTCCGCGGGCTCTCCGACCAGATGACCCGGATCGAAGCGTTGCTGGAGATCCGCTACGGACCGCTTCCGGGTTCCTGATCCTCCGCTTTCGGCGGAGATGGCGCGCGGCAGCGGAGCGCCGGTCTCCGACCGGCATCGCCCGCGCAGCGGGCGAAACTCACGCCCTCACTTTGCCGCACGGCGCCGCCGCCGACCTCCATCGGCGCCGCGCCCAAGGGGCGCGAACGGGTAGCTGACGCTCACCGGCCTCGTCAATGCGCGGAGTGCCGCGCCATCTTCACTTCGACTTTCCACATTTTCCGCCGGGGCGGGAAAAAACGGGGCCGAATTACGTCTATGGAAGTAGAGGAGGACGCCGCGTCCTCCGATGCATCCCCCAGGAGTCCCGATGTCCCAGCCCCGCCGCCCGCCGTCGAACCCGAGCCGGAGCGAGCCCGCCCACCGGTCGCGGCTCTTGGTTTCAGCGGGTAGCCCGACGGAAGCCGGACTTCCTGGAGGAGGTTGGCGGGCCCGGTAGATGCCCTGCAGGCATCGCCTGGCCGGCTCTGATGCACACAACGGGAGCGACGGGGTCGGGACCCTACCCAACCCCGTCTACCCCTTGGAGGGGTGGCAGAGCGGCAATGC
>JAJDUD010000029.1 GCA_022826825.1 Acidobacteriota bacterium
GGGTGGGGTCACGCCGGGCGCGGCGCGGTGCGCCGCGCGTGCCGACCGGAGGTCGGCGTTCCAAGCGGTTTCCGCCGTCCGGGTCGGGCGGGGCGGGACGCCCGGCTATCCGAAAACCTGTTCCAGCAACTCCTGGTTGTAGCCCACCACCAACCGGTCGCCGACCCGCATGGTGGGCGCGCGCAGCTTCCCCGAGCGGCCGAGCAGCAGGTCCGTCAGGTTCGTGTAGCTGCCGACCATCGCTCCGCTCAGCGTGGCGTCATCCGGGCGGTCACCGGCGAGGTCGAACCGCTCCACCTTCCGGCCCCTGGCGACCAGCAACTCGCTCACGCCTTCCAGCAGCTCAAGCGCGGCTTCGCCTTGAATCGGGGCCTTGTTCGCGTTCTGGACTTCGCCGTCCGCAATGTCGTTCGCCGCAAGAAACTCCTGCGTCTTCTTGCAGCTCATTCAACCGGGGCGGTGGTACCGCCAGGTGAGGTTTCCGCCGGCCACGGTTACTCCTCCGGCACGCGATCGTAGGTAGCGCGGGTCACCCGGGTGACCTTCCCCTCGGCGTCCATCCGGACGTAGTCGTTGTCGATCCGGTTCCCGTCCTCCGAGAGCGTGTTGATGATCACCTGGTACACCGCCCCGTTCCGGGCGTTCAGGATGCGAGTGCTTCGCTCGGTCACGATCTCGACCGCCGTCTCGGAACTGTCGAGCCCCTCGACCGGGCGGAAGACGCCGTCGAACATCGTGACGTAGCTCCACACCGACGTGTTCCCTTCGGCGTTCGTGGTGGCGACCTCGATGCTCATGCCCCCGTCGCCATGGGGCGCGTAGGTCATGATGTTCTTGTAGGGCGGCGGGTTGTCCGACCGGAGCCGCCAGACCCCGTAGCGCTCGGTGGCGTTGGCGCCGCCCTGGGCGTGGGCGTGGGCGGCGAGCCCGAGTCCGAGCGAGAGCAGAGCCAGAATGGCGGGAATCCGCGAAACGCGCATGTGTGGATCCTCCTGAGGGGAGGCGGGATTCTGTCAGACGCGGGCGCCCCGCCGTGTCGCTATTCCGCCGGACCCGGCCGCAAACCCCGGCCGGCCAGAGCACCGGTGTGTGCGCCGTCGCGGATGGCGAACGCCCCGTTGACCAGCACGTGGACCGTTCCCTCCGAGTACTGGTGCGGCTCGTCGTAAGTGGCCCGGTCCCGGACCCGCTCCGGATCGAGGATGGCGATGTCCGCCTTCCAGTCTTCGCGCAGGAACCCGCGGTCGGACAGTTCGAGGAACTCGGCCGCCAGACCCGTCATGCTGCGGATGGCGAACGGCATGGAGATGCGTTCCTCGTCGAGCACGTAGTCGCGCAGCTTCTTGGTGAAGGCGCCGTACACCCGGGGATGGCCGACGGCGGTGCCGGGAGCGATGTCGCGCCCGTCGGTGCAGGTCATCATCCAGTCCTGCTCGGCGAGGTAGCCGGTGTTCACCGGGTCGTAGAGCCCGACGTTCATCACCGAAGCGTTCCCCTCGGCGAGGATCCGGCGGGCCGCCTCCGGAGCGGGGACGCCCCACTCCTCCGCGACGTCCGCCAGGGTGCGCCCGTTCAGATGGGGACGCGGATCGGAGAACCGGATCTTGTCGGCGCCGCCGCGGATGGCGAGCATCTCGGCGGTGGCCTCGTCGAGCACGCGCGCGGTGTCCGGATCCTCGAACCGCTCGAGCATGGCCTCGCGGCCGCCCGCCGACGCCCAGCGGGGAACGGTGTAGGCGCGCAGGCTGGACTGGGTCGCGGTATAGACATGCTGGGCCCCGGAGACCGGGACGCCCCGCGCGCGGGCCGCGTCGATCAGGGCGGCGCCCTCCGGCGCGCGGCCGTAGTTGGCGGCGCCCTGCGCGTTGAAGTGACTGAAGATGACCTTGGTGCCGCCCTCCTCGCCGATGCGGATGGCTTCCTCGATGGACGCCAGGTAGCCGAAGCTCGGATAGGCCGCTCCCAGGTCCCGGTCGTGGGTGTCATAGATGGCCGGCCGGTACTCGGCCGCCACGCGGGCCAGCTCGATGACCTCCTCCGTGGTCGCGTAGTAACCCGGGATGTAAAAGAGCCCCGACGAGAGCCCGAACGCCCCCTCGTCGAGTCCCTTTCGCACGAGGGCGCGCATGCGGTCCATTTCCTCGTCGGTGGGCGCCCGGTTCTCCTCCCCGAGCACGAGCCGCCGCACCGCCCCGTGACCCACGTAGGTGAGCGCGTTCACCCCGATGCCGCGGGCTTCCCAGCCCGCCAGGGTGTCGGCCACGTCCGGCGAGCCGCCTCCGTCGACCCCAAGAACCACGGTCGTGATTCCCTGATAGAGGAACGGCAGCGCCTCCTTCGCCCAGTCCTCGCCGATCTGCGCATGGGCGTGCATGTCGATGAATCCAGGGGCCACGATGAGGCCGCTGGCATCCACCGTCTCGGTAGCCGTCACCCCTTCCGCGCCCGCGTCGCCGATGAAGGCAATGCGGTCGCCCGTGATCGCGACGTCGGCGGTGACGGGATCACCCCCGCTACCGTCATGCAGCAGGCCGCCGCGAATGAGGACGTCATGCGGTTCCTGACCGCAGGCGACGGCCAGGACGGCAAGCAGCGAAAGCGCGTTCCGGAGGTTGTGGAGGGACATGGGCATTCTCATTCACCGGCCGGACCCCGGCCGGGTGCGACAATACCGCCCGGCGCGGGAGAGCGCTGGAGTCAAACGATGCGCATGAGGAACTATCTGCCGGCGTTCGCGCTCTTGTTTGCTGCCGGCGCCGGCGCGCAGGACTGGCCGCAGTGGCGGGGCCCCGAGCGCGACGGCGCGGCGCGTGGGTTCGAGGCGCCCGCCGCGTGGCCGGAAGCACTGAGCCCGGCATGGACGGTCGACGTCGGCACCGGCTACGCCACCCCGCTCCTGGTGGACGGGAATCTCTGGCAGTTCGCCCGATGGGGCCAGGAGGAGGTCCTCTACTCCATCGATCCGGAAACGGGCGAGATCCGCTGGCGTTCCGGGTACGCGGCTCCGTTCGACATGAGTCCCGCGACCCAGCGACACGGTCCCGGACCAAAGTCCACCCCCGCCTACGCCGGCGGGCGGTTGTTCGTCCACGGCATGACCGGATCGGTCACCGCCTTCGAGGCGGCCGGCGGCGAGCAGCTCTGGCACGTCCCGGGCACCGGGGTCGAGCCGCTCTACCACACGAGCGCTTCGCCGCTCGTGCACGGCGGGCTGGTCATCGTCCACGTCGGGGGGCACGACGACGGGGCGCTGACGGCGTTCGATGCGGAGACCGGCGACGTCCGCTGGTCCTGGGACGGCGACGGCCCGGCGTACGGCTCCGCGATGCTGTTTGAGTTCGACGGAGTCGAGCAGGTGGTCACCTTCACCCAGGAACACTTCGTGGGGGTTTCCGTGGCCGACGGCGCCCTGCTCTGGAGCCGGCCCTTCACCACCCAGTCCGACACAACCTCCCAGACGCCCGTCCTCTACCGGGACCTGGTGATCGAAAACGGCAGGGGGAACGGGGTGACGGCCTTCCGCGTTGCCCGGGCCGGCGACGGCTGGAGCACCGAGGACGTCTGGCGGACGAGGGACTACTCCCTCCACATGGCGAACCCGGTGGTCCGCGACGGGGTGATGTTCGGTCTCTCGCACCTGAAGCGGGGCCAGTACTTCGCGCTGGACCTGGACTCCGGGGAAGCGCTCTGGGAGAGCACGCCGCGCCAGGCCGAAAACGCCGCGCTGGTGCGGGCGGGGGACATCGTCTTCTCGCTGGAGGAGGACGCCGAGCTGGTGGTGTTCGAGGCGAGCCGCGCCGGCCTTACGGAAATCCGGCGCTACGAGGTGGCCGACAGCGAGACCTGGACCCAGCCCACGGTGGCGGGCGACCGGATCTACGTGAAGGACGTATCGCGGCTCCATCGCTGGGACATCCGCTGACTCGAAGAATTCCCTGCCTCATGTCCCGGGTCGTCCTTCGCGGCGTTCCTGACCACCTGCATCGCGAGATTCGGCAGGCCGCCGCATGGAACCGTCGTACGGTCAGCGCCGAGATCCTCTTCCGGCTGGAAGAGTCGTTCGCACAGCGAACCGTGGACACCGAGCAGCTGCTCGAGCGCATTCAGCGGCGCTGGAAGTCCATCGGCGCGCTGGATCTGAGCGATGAGGTACTGCGCCGAATGAAGAACGAAGGGCGCCCTTGAACGGTCGCAGAATCGGCATTGGAGCGAAGTGGCACCCACGCTGGTGGCCGTCGCACCGTCAATGCCTGTCTCGCGCTCCCGCGCAATGCCGGTCAGAGACCGGCGTTCCAAGCCGTCCGCGCCCTCAGGTTCGCCGGCGATGCGTGGCTTCCAGTTCCTTCTCGCGGCGGCGGGGAACGCCGCCGAGGGCCGTCCGGGCGCGGCGCAGGCGCATGCGGGTCATCGCGCTCCCGAGCAGGACCATCGATCCGAAGAGCGGAGTGGAGGACGCCGAACCGCTGATGGCGACGTAGAGCGGGCGGGTGAACTTCCTGAGCTTCACCCCGAGCGACTCGGACAGCGCCCGGAGCGCCTGGTGGACCGCGTCCGCCGTGAACTCGGGAAGATCCTCCAACGCCCACTCGGCCAGAAGCAGCCATTCCGCGACCGCGGCGTGCTCGAGGCCTCCGGCGAGAGTGTCCGGATCGCAGGGCGTCTCATCGGCAAAGAAGAGGGACGCCAGCGGTCCGAAGTCTCCCAGAGTGCGCATCCGGGGCTGCGCGAGCCCGGCGGCGGTTTCCAGGGTGTGGTCATCGAAACGCCAGTTGCGCAGCAGGCCGGCGAGCTCCACCGGCCCGTAGTCCTCCCGCAGGTAGCGGCCGTTCAGCCACGCCAGCTTTTCGGTGTCGAAGACGGCGCCCGCCAGCGAGAGCGATCCGAGCTCGAAGTGCTCGACGAAGGCGTCGAGGGTGAACTTCTCCTCGCCCTCCGCCCGGGTCCAGGCCAGCATTCCCAGGAAGTTGAGGAGCGCCTCGGGCAGGAAACCCGCCTGCCGGTAGAAGTCGATGGAGGTCGGACTCTTGCGCTTGCTCAGCTTGGTGCGGTTCTTGTCGTTGTTCCGGAGCAGCGGAACGTGCCAGAAGGAAGGCGGCTCCCACCCGAGGGTCTCGTAGAGCAGGAGGTGCTTGGGAAGCGACGCGATCCATTCCTCCCCGCGGATCACGTCCGTGATCTCCATCAGGTGGTCGTCCACGACGTTCGCGAGGTGATAGGTCGGGAAACCGTCGGACTTGAGGAGCACCGGATCGTCCACCGATTCCCAGTCCTTCGACAGACCCCGCCGTAGCCGGTCGGGAAGCGGGATTCGCCCGGTATCCGGCGTGCGGAGCCGGATGGCGTAGGCCCCGCCGCTCTCCTCCCCATGGTCCCGATACGCCTTCCCTCCGCTGAGGAGCCGTTCGGCCACCTCCCGGCAGGCCTCGACCCGCTCGCTCTGGCGGTAGGGGGCGAAGGGGCCGCCAACGTCGGGTCCCTCGTCCCAGGCGAGCCCGAGCCAGCGCAGTGAACCGAGGATCGCAACCTCGGAGGCCCTGGTGGAACGCGCCTGGTCGGTGTCCTCGACCCGGAGCACGAAGGCGCCCCCGTGCTTTCTGGCGTAGGCGTAGTTGAGGAGCGCCTGGTACGCCGTCCCGACGTGCGCATCGCCGGTCGGCGAAGGAGCGATCCGGGTCCGGACCGTCATGCTCTCAGACCGTCGCGTGGCGGTGGAAGGCGACCCACTCGGCGACGATCAGCAGCAACGCGAACAACGCCAGGATCGGCCAGAGGGCGCTCGCGACGGTTCCGGCCGGCGCCAACGAAGCTGGAGGTTCGCCGGCCCACGCCGACTCGTTCAGGCTCGAGGCGCGCCGGTCGAGGAGGCTCGCCGCCACCACGACCTCACGCCCGCCTCCGGCGGCGTAGTAGAGGGAAGGCTCGCTCGCGTCGAAGGAAATCTCCGAGCCCAGGCGGCGCGACGGCACCTCCCGGCCTTCGGCATCGAAAACGGCGCCGGCGGCCATCGCCACCCGGGCCTGTCCCAGCCCGACGCGGCGGACCTCGACATCCGTCAACCAGCTCAGGGCGCGGGAGAGGAGCAGGGGGAAATCCGCCTGGAGCGGCAGGTTGGACCGGGCGATCGGGAAGGCGAACGCGAGGCTGCGCAAGGGGCTCTGGCGCGCCGCCAGGAGGCCGAGACGGGAGTCACCGAACAGCAGCGTCCATGGGCTCCGGTCGTCGAGCGCGGCGGCATCGAACGCCTCCACGTCCCTCGCCATCGCGTCCTCGAAGTTGAGTTCCCGGAGGAGCGGGTGTTCCGTCTGCCCGCGCACTACGGGGAGCATGACCGTCGTCCCCTCCTCGGCCCCCGGACCGGCCGCCTCGCCGCCGAGACGCGACGGGAGCCAGGCGGCGCTCTCGGACCCGGCGAAGAGCACCGGCACCGGGGGCATCGCCTCCGGAGGCGCACCCTCGACGACCGCGAGGTCCACGGAGCTGGAATCGAGTTCGGCAAACGCGTCCGAGCCCGGCGCGGCCACGGACAGACTGACGCGGGGATCGAGGCGCAGGGCGGCCTCCCAGAATGGATTCGGTCCCCCGACGAGGAGCACCCGGAGCCGGTTCCGGGCCGGAATGTAGGCGTGCGCCACGTCGTCGGCAGGCAAGCCGTCCTCGCCGGAGATCGCGATCACGGCGCGGACCGGTCCCGCGACGAATCCGGCCAGCGGCACCGTCTCGCCCAGCGGCGCGCCGGGATCGGGCCGGAGCGTCCGGCGCGCGGAGGCGCCACCCGCACCGTCGATCTGGAGGACCACGACGCCGGCGTCATCCTCGCCGACCGGATGCCGGACGACCTCGATGAACGCCTCGAAGCGGCCCGGATCGGACGGCAGCGGGCGGACGTCGAACGCCGTGATCCCGGCGTTCGGCACCGACTCGAAGACCGAGATGCGCTCCACGCCCTCGGGCGCTTCCGGCACGTAGACCCCGTCGCCGACGAAGACCACGTCGGCCGCCGGGGCGGCGGCGGGTCCCGACCCGAGCAGGTCCCCGACATCGGGAAAGCGGTGTTCGCGGCCGTGCACCGGGCCGAGGTCCTCAAGGGCCTCGAGCGCCGCCCGCCGGCCGATGAAGGAACGCCCGCCGCGGTCTCCGGCGGTGTCCAGCAGCAGGAACTCGCTCGTCTCGCTGCTGCCGGTCAGGATGCGCCGCACCTGCTCCGCCGCCTGATCCCAGCGCGTCCCCCCTCCGGGGAGCGCGGCCGCCATGCTCGGCGCGGTGTCCATCACCACGACGATCCGTCCGCCCCGGGCGGCGCCCTCGGGAATCGGCTCCGACACGGCCAGGATCACGGCGAGTCCGGCCAGGAGCGCAATCACCAGCGAAACGAGCCAGCGCCAGAAGTCCTCGCGGCGCCGGCGTTCGTCCAGGACCCGGCGCCAGATGAGGTTCGAGGGAACGACCACCGGCTGAGGCTCCGGCCGCACCCAATAGAGCACCACGATGATCCCGGCGGTCAGCAGGACGCCGAGGGCGATCAGCAGCGGGGCGGCGCCGAAACCCACTCTGGCCCTCGCCTACCGGATGAACCGGTCGGTCTTGAAGATCGCCATGACGGCGTCCTCGAAGGGCTCACCGCTGTTCGCGACACAGAATCCGAACCCGTAGCGGGAGCAGTACTCCTCGACCTTTTCCTGATGCTCGGCGAGCGCCTGCTGGTAGCGGTCCAGCAGCCTCGGGGTGACCCGAACCCGGCGCTCCGAGCCGTCTTCGCTATCGGTGAGCAGCGCCTCGTCGGGAAGCGCCGGGTCGAGTTCCTCGGGAGTGAGCACCTGTACGACGAAGAGGTCATGTTTCTGGTAGCGGCAGGCGTCGAACGCCCCGAGTAGGTCTTCCTCGTCCATGAGGTCCGAGAGCACCACCGCGAGGCCGCGCTTGCGGCGCGAGCCGAAGAACGTCCGGAAACACGCCGAGAGTGAGGTCGCACCTCCCGTATCTCCCGCGTCGAGGAACCGGAAGGCCCGGAAAATCTGGTTCCGCCCCCGTTTCGGCGCCATCCACCCGTCGATCTTCCTGCCGTACCAGACGATCGAGATGAGATCGTGATTCATCAGGCCGATGTAGGACAGTGCGCCGGCCATCTTGCGGGCGAAGTCGAACTTGGGAGGCTTCCCGAACGCCATGGAGGCGCTGCGGTCCACGAACAGGTAGACGGGCAGGTCCGCCTCCTCATCGAAGACCCGGAGCACCAGCTTGTCGAGCCGGAGGAACGCCTTCCAGTCCACGTCGCGCGTGTCGTCCCCGTCCACGTAGGGCCGGTAGTCGGCGAGTTCGATGCCGGAACCGCGCTTCCGGGCGCGGTGTTCACCGCGGTGCCGGCTCGGGAGCATCCGGGTGGCCATGAGCTTCAGGTACTCGAGCCGCTCCATGAAGTCGTTGTCGAAGAGCGTCTGCGAATTGCTCATGCCGGCCTGCTCCGGGGAATCGATCGTGTCCCCGGGTGTCTAGGCGCCCGGCGGGTCGATCGTGGCGATGATCTCCCGAAGGATGTCGTCGGTGTCCACCTTGTCGGCCTCTCCCTCGAAGTTGAGCAGCAGCCGGTGGCGGAGCGTCGGAAAGACGCTGTCCCGGATGTCCTCCGCGGCGACGTGCACGCGGCCGGCGAGGAGCGCCCGGAACTTCCCGGACAGGACGAGCGCCTGGGTTCCCCGCGGGCTGGCTCCGAATTTGACGTAACGGTTCGTGAGCGCGTGCGCGTACTTCGACCCCGGGTGGGTGCCCATGGTCAGCCGGATCGCGTAGTCCTCGATGGGGCGGGCGACAGGGACCGACAGCACGGTATCGCGCATTTCCAGGACCTCGTCCCGGGTCACCATCGGCCGGGCCCTCAACTCTTCAACCGTGGTCGTCCGCTCCACGATTTCCCGCAACTCGTCCTCGCTCGGGTATCCGATGCGGAGCTTCATCAGAAAGCGGTCCATCTGGGCCTCGGGCAGCGGGTAGGTGCCTTCGAGTTCGATGGGGTTCTGGGTGGCCATCACGAAGAAGGGCTCTTCGAGCTTGTAGGTCGTGTTGCCGACCGAGACGCTCTTTTCCTGCATGGCCTCGAGCAGGGCCGACTGCGACTTCGGGGTCGCCCGGTTGACCTCGTCCGCGAGCATCAGGTTGCAGAAGATGGGCCCCGGCTGGAAGTCCAGGACCTTGGCGCCGGTGTCCGTCTCGCGCACCACGTTGGTCCCCAGGATGTCGCCCGGCATCAGGTCCGGAGTGAACTGCACGCGGTTGAACTTGAGGTGCATCGCCTCGGAAAGGGTCTGGACGATCTTGGTCTTTCCAAGACCCGGGATGCCCTCGAGCAGCACGTGTCCGCGAGTGAGCAGGCAGGTGACGATCCCGCTGATGACTTCCTGGTTGCCGACGATGACGCGTCCGACCTCGGCCTGGATGCGATCGTGGCGATCGCGAAACGCCTCGACCCGGCTCTCGATATCGAAAGCCGGGTCCGCCAGTGCGGTTTCCGGGGTCATTCTTCTATTGCTCCTTCGGCGGCGTCCGCCTTGGCCGTCTCGCGGATCATGAGGAAGTAGGCGCGAACGAGGGGCCGGAGCCCGGTGGGGATCGGCCGGGTGCGGGAAACGGTCTCGTCGGCGTAGTCGGAAAGGGAGCCCACCGAGTCGTAGGCGACAGTCGCCTCCTCGCGGCGGCTCTGCCGCTCGATCATCTGCTCGGGAACCGGCTCCTCATCGAGGGGAGCCGGAATCGCCTCCATCTCGAGCTGGACCTCGAGACTGGTGGCGGCGCCGAACACTTCGGACTCGCCGCCCCCGCCGGGCCCGGTCATGTTTCCCGCCGGACCGGCGTCCATTGGAATCGGCGCCCCCATCTGGCCCTCGGCGGCCATCATCTGCACCTGCCCCGAGAGTCCGGCCGCTCCCTGGGGCATTCCCGCCGCGGGCTCACCACCCTCCCCGGCCTGGGGCTGCCCGCCTTCCCCGTCGCCCGGGAACGGCATCTGCTGCGATTCTCCCTGGCCCTGGCCATTCATCGCCTGGCCGTCCGTCGCCTGGAGGTTCTCGGCCAGTTGCTGGAGGGCCTCGTCGGCGCTCAGCCCTCCCTCCATCAACTCCATCATTTCCGCGGCGGCCGCGCTCAACGCATCGCCGTCCGCGCCCTGCTCGAGCGATTCGAGAAGCGCCTGGAGTTCTTCCGGCGTGTTCGCGGAGCGCATGGCCTCGGTGAGGCTCTCGAGCCACTCGGCGGCGGTGAGCGAGTCCGTGTCCATGGCCTCGGCGAGTCCCGCGAGCGCGGCGGAAACCTCCTCGCTCGTCTCCTGCAGGGCCCGTTCCTCCATCGCCGCCGCCAGCGCCGCCTGGAGCGCATCCATGTCTTCGGCGGAGTCCTCGGGGAGCCGCAACTCGCCGGCGCGCAGCTCGGCCAGGATCTCCTCGGGTGACCGGGCTTCCACCCGGGCGTCCGCGGCGTCCTCGAACGCGTCCGGCCCCGCCGCCGGATCCTCGCCCGCGGGATCGCCGCCAAGGCCGGCGAGTCCGGCGGCGATCCGCGCCCGGAGCGCCTCCGATACCAGCGGTCCGTGGGCGAAGGGAAGGATGACGGCGAGGGCGGCGAGCGCGGCGGTCGCCGCGATACTCGCCCGGGGCACCTGGAAGGGGAGGAGTTCCGCGGCGTCGAGTTCGTCGGCCCGGTGCCGGGCGCGCTCGATCTGGTGGACTTCCCACGCGGTCGGCGACGGCGTGGCGGAGAACCACTGCGCCGAGGCGAGTTCGTCGTGCAGCCCGCCGGCGCGGTCTCCGGCGGCGGCCGCTCTTCCGAGCCCGGCGCCGGCCCGAAGACCGGACAGGCCGCGATAGAGGAGGGCCGCGACCCCCACGGCCGCCACCAGCACCGGCAGCCAGGGGATCCCCTCACCCACGAGTCGCGGGAGGAACAGCGCAAGCGCGACCGCCCCCGCCACGAGCGCGAATTCCCGCACCAGGCCCAGCACCCGCAGCCGGAGGTCCAGGCGCCGGACGAGATCGTGGAAGGGAAGCTGCGAAGAATCGTTCAAGGGGATCACCCTGCCCACCGGACCCGCCGGTGGACAGAATTTGCGGAGTGTATTCGCTCGCGATTACGTCCCGCTACTCCGGGCTCGGGGCGGCTACGACCGGTCGAAACGGACGCAATAGACGGGGGCGAGTTCCGCGGTCACCAGATCCCACGAGTCGCCAAGATCCTCGGAGATCCACAGCGCTCCCGTGGTGGTGGCCATGGCCAGAACCGCTTCGCCGGGATGGACATCGAGACCGTGGCGGTACACCACGGCGAAGGAATCGCCCTCGGGCAAGCCGCGGCCCACCGACTCCCAGTTGGCTCCGCCGTCCCGGGTGCGAGCCACCACCATCCGGCGATCGACCGGGACGCGGCATTCGTCCTTGACCAGGGGGACGCTCCACGCGACCTGCGGATCGCCCGGATGGGCGGCGACCGCAAACCCGAAGGACGAGGGCGGCACTTCGAGGCTGGTCCAGGTCTCGCCGCCGTCGTCGGAACGGAAGAAACCGTTGTGGTGCTGACACCAGATCCGGCGGCGGTCCCCGTCGCACCAGGCGAGCCGGTGCGGATCCTGGATGGCGGGGTCCTCCCGCAACCCGGGCGGCATGTACTCGGCGAACATGCCCTCGGTCCGTACGCGCCAGGATCCCCCGCCGTCCTCGCTGATCCAGACGCCGCCGCAGGAAATCCCGGCGACGACCCGATCGCCGTCCGGCGCAACCAGAACCGAGTGGATTCCGGGGTGCGGATAACCGCCGCCGAACCATCGCTCGCGGCTGGGCTGGTTCCAGAGCGCCTCGTTCAGACCCCAGGAACGGCCCCCGTCATCCGACCGGAAGAGTCCGCCCGGGATGGTTCCGCACCAGAGCGAACCGGGATCGGGACCGGCGGGTTCGAGGCACCAGAGGAGATCCACCGACGGCGCCTCCTCCGAGGAGGCCTCCTGCTTCGCATACGCCGGCGCCGGCAGCTCGGTGAATGAGGCGCCCCGGTCTTCCGAGACCCGGAGCTTGACGCCGAAGTGCCCGAGGTTGAGCGCCGCGTAGAGCCGCCCGTCCCGCGGGTCGGGCAGCAACTGGGAGACGGGATCACCGATGAAGGCGCTGCGTTCGCATCGCCAGTCGCCCCTCCCGAACCGCCGAAGCGCGAGGTACCCCTTGCGGGTTCCCAGGTGCAACAGCATTTCCTGGGTATCAGCCCCCCGAAAGGGCCTGCATGACGTGGATTTCCGCGCCCTCCCCGACCGCGTCGCCAAGCCCCTTCCGGTCCCGGACCGCACGGCCGTCCACGTAGATCACCACGTGGGTGCGGAGGCGTCCCTGATCGTCGAGGACGTAGGAGCGGAGGTCGGGGTTATCGCGAAATACCCGGGAAAGCGCGTCCGACACGGTGTGGCCCTCGACCTCGGTGCTCTCTACGCGGAGGTGCCGCCGAAGGTTCGGTGTGAAATGGACGGACGGCACTGGAGCGCTGACCAGTTGTCCCGGTGGGGGCCTTCAGACCGGCAGCGACCGCCGAAGCCGGGCGAAGCGAGGAACTGTTGGCACGTGGGTCCAGTCCGTTGCCGCCCCGGCCGCCTTGACGGGTCGCTAGAACGGAGCGCCCCCCGCGCGGAGGCGCTCTGCGAGTCCGCGGGCCGCCTCCTGGACCTTGGCCTGGTTCTCCGGCCCGAACCGGAGCAGGTGCTTGCTGGCGTCGTCAAGCTCCTCGAGCGCGGCGTCGCGGTATTCGTAGCGCAGGACCTGCTCGTCGAGCAGAACGGGCGATTCGGGCACCGGGACCGCCGCGATCCGGTCGAGCGCCGCGAGCAGGGCTCCTGCGAAGGTCCGGTCGGGACGGCCCAGCTCGGCGTAGGCGGCGTCCAGGATCGGCAGCGCCTCCCGGATCACCCGGGCCATCCCGGGGCTGTCGGCTCCCTCCAGCGCAGCCGCGACGGCGTCGTAGCGGGCGAAGGCCGCCGGATGCACATGGAGTTCCTCGCCCTCACCCTCGGCGCGGAACGAATTCGTGGGTGACAACGGAGCGAGCGCCCGCCGGGGAGACATCCCGTCGGCGACGTTGTCCGTCGCCACGGCGATGCGCCGCGCCAGGTCGTCGCCCAACAGCCATGCCAGGGCGTCGGGATTCTCGGTGATCGCCGCGAACAGCGACCGGAGGAAAGGATCGCTCGCGTCGAGAGCCGGAAGTTCCGGCTCGGGTTCCTCCTCCACGACCGGTTCGGGTTCGGCCTCCACGACGGGTGGCGGAGGCGGGGGAGGCTTGCCCGGACCGTAAACGAAGTACCAACCGGCCCCGGCAGCGATCAGCACCGCGACCAGCACCGCCAGCATGGTGTTGCGCTTCGGCGCGCTCGCTGCGGAATCGGAAGCTTCGGGTTCCGCCGGCCCCTCCTCGTCGGGCTCGCCGCCCCAGTCGTCGTCCTCCTCGATCTCGTCGGTCCGCACTTCGTCGTCTGCCATCGTTTACCCCCGGAATCAGCGAGTCCCACCGTGGGAATCGAGCCGCTGCGGCCCGATGGATCATACCGTCAGGGAGGCGAAACGAACCGCGGACCTGTCGGCGCCGCCCGGGTTTTCCGGGCGATCGGCGTACCGGCGGCGGGCCCGACGGCGTCGCGGTCCCGGCGTCGGCAAGCGCGCGTTTGCCCGCCTCCGGCGGGCGGTGCCGACCGGAGGCCAGTTCTCCCGGTGGGGGCCGGCGTTCCAGGCCGTTCCGCCATCAGGTCGCATGCGATTCCGCCACCGTCAAGCGTTTTCATGCCCGGCGGGGTGGGCAGGAGGACACGCCAATGGGCGTTTGGCTCGGAATACACTCGGTACTTCTCTCTCACGCGCCTTGTCAGACGGGCGCCGCCCCCACCGGGAGAAACGCCCATGCGCGCGTCCTCCTACGCACCCCGCTGGTGATGAAAATGGCCGAAACGGCTTGGAACGCCGACCTCCGGTCGGCACGCGGCCCACAGGGCCGCAGAGCGCGTAGAGCCACAGGTCCCGATCACGCCGCCGGCTTGGAACGCCGACCTCCGGTCGGCACGCGCGGCGCTCCGCGCCGCGCACGTCGTAACGCTGCTCGTCCTCACGGCGCGCCAGCCGCGAAGCGGCCACTCAGGATGATTCGCGAGCCCGACGAGCCCAGGCAACGGCCCCAGCCACGTCAGCTTCCGTGATCCCGAGTTCGGAGAGCCTGGCGCGGACCGAGTCGGCCCACCTCAGACGCACCGGGGTCAGAACGATCCTGCCGTTCTCTTTCGTGACCTCGAAGTACAGCGAATCCGGGAAGTCGGCAATCACCGCCCTGGGGAGAGTGATCCGGTCTTCGGATGTCCGTTTGGCAAGCACGGCCGGCTCCTTCATCTCAAGATACGGAACCAAGGAATCATCGTAATGCGTTCCGCCCCCGCGCGGCGTCGGGCGGTGAAGGCGCCGCGCTGCACGAGAAAAACAACATGGCGGCGAATCACCGATTCGCCGCCGGCCTGACCGGGGGGAATGTGTGAAACGCGGCGCTCCCCCTTTCACAAGACAGCTACTGCCAATCGGAACTCGCTGCGCGGTAAGAGGCGCAGCACGACGCCCGGGGGACTGGCATTCCCGCTGCCGCACGCGCTTTTTCTCGAACGGCGACGAACCATCCGCGGGCCTGCGGCCCGCGTGCCGACCGGAGGTCGGCGTTCCAAGCCGGCGGCGCGATCGGGCCCCATGGCCCTACGCGCTCTGCGGGCCTGCGGCCCGCGTGCCGACCGGAGGTCGGCGTTCCAAGCCGGTGGCGCGATCGGGACCTATGGCCCTACGCGCTCTGCGGCCCTGTGGGCCGCGTGCCGACCGGAGGTCGGCGTTCCAAGCCGTTGCGTCACCTCCGCCGGTGGGCGTTGCACGCCGTGGCGCGATCGGGACCTGTAGCCCTACGCGCTCTGCGGGCCTGTGGGCCGCGTGCCGACCGGAGGTCGGCGTTCCAAGCCGTTGCGTGTTGCGGTTCTGTCGCCGTCTGGAGCCCGGCGTTCCCTACGGCTCGTTCTGGGTGGCGGTGGTCTGGACGGCCTGGCCAAGCATCTCCGCGTAGCGGCTGACGCCGTCGGCGATGGCTGAGGCGAGTTTGTCCCGGTGGGAGGCGCTGCGGAGCTGCCGCGCTTCCTCGCGGTTGCTGACGAAACCGACTTCGACGAGCACCGCGGGCATCTGCGCGCCGAGCAGCACATGGAAACCCGCCGTCTTCACGCCGCGGTTCAGCGGGTGTTTTTCCCGGCCGAGAATGCTCTCGGCCATCGCCGCCTGCATGGCCGTCGCGAGTTCGCGGGATTCCTCTTTTCGGGTGTGATTGAAGATCTGATCCACCAGCTTGCGGACATCGGCCATCCGCACCATGCCGGTGGAGGCGTTCTCCCGGGCCGCGACCTCCGCCGCGTCCGCCGAAGTGGCCAGATTCAGGTAGAAGGTCTCGAGGCCCCGGGCCTTCCGGTTCCGTGCGGCGTTGACGTGAATGGAGACGAAGAGGTCCGCCTCGCGGCTGTTGGCGATGAACGCGCGCTGCTCCAGGGGTATGAAGACGTCCTTCTCGCGGGTCATGATGACCTCGAATCCCCGATCTTCGAGGTCGTCGCGCACCCGCTTCGCGATATCGAGCGCGATGTCCTTCTCACGCAGACTGCCGGCGCTGGTGCCCGGATCCTTGCCGCCGTGTCCCGCGTCGATGACGATGCGGTTGACTCCGGCCCCGAGCTGGCGCGCCATCGAGTAGCCCCCCTCGGTCGGACGCGGCAGCGAGGGCGAGGCCTCGTTACCGGTTTCCGGAGTCTCGGCAGCGGCCCTCCGCGTTGTCCCGGCCGGGGAATCGTCGGCCTCCGGCGGTGTCTCAGCCGCGGAACCGTCCGCGACCCGCACGGGGGGCGCCCCGTGGATATCCACCACCAGCCGGTAGGGATCGGGAAGGGCGAACACGGAGACCTCCCGGATGCTCGAGAAGTCCAGCACCACCCGCGTGATCATCTCTTCCGGAACGCCGAGTCGGATGCGCCGGAGGTGCGAGCCTTCGATCGGGAACGCCCGGCGTTCGAGTTCGTCGTCCGGCGTCGCCCCGTGGAGATCGAAGAACACACGGTCCGGGTCGGTGAGCCTGCCCTCGGTGTGCGGCGTCGGGCCGCTCAGGTCGATCACCACCCGGGTGTGCGAATCTCCGACCCAGTGGCGGATGTTCTGCACCGTGGTCGGCGGATCGGCGGGCGTCACCTCCTGACGCACGGCGACGGTTCGCCCGTCGTTCGGCGGTTCCGCCGCGCCGGCCGGGGCCGGGCCGCCCGCGGGAGAACCGGCCGCCGGCGAGGGCCGGGTCTCGGGCTTTGCCAGGACGGCGGCCGCCATCCGGGTCTCGGCGGCGCGCGGCGCACGCTTCCGGAGCCGTTCGAGGACGCGCCGCGCTTCGGCCTCGTCGTCGAGGCGGCCCGCGTAGAGGCGCACCTGTGCGTAGAGGGCCTTCGGGACCCAGCGGCTCGCCGGGTATCCGCGAATCAAAAGGGCATAGGCATCGGCGGCCCGCACCGCCAGGCGGCGGTCGTCGAAGCGCTCCGCGGCATCGCGGTAGACCCCTCCCTCGTAATGGAGCGCGTCGTCGCAATAGCCGCTTCGGGGATAGGAGAGCACCACCGACCGGTACTTCCGCGCGACGGTTGCCCACCGGTCCTTGTCGCGCATCGCCGTCTGCGAGCCGCGGAGGCTCGCTTCGGCCCGCCGCGCCGCCTCGTAGAGCGCCTTCGCGCTGGGGCTGACGGCGCCGGCTTCCGGGAGCGCGGAGCCAGCCAGCGCCAGCCCGGCGCACAGCAGCGCGGCAAGCGCTGCGGCGCCGAGTCGGGCGGATGGGGTCACTGCGATCATCCGAAGCTCACGAGGGGGGCGCGATCAGGACGTCGCGCGGCTGGGCGCCCCGGGCCGGTCCCACGACTCCCTGGCGCTCGAGTTCGGCGACGATGCGCCGCGCCCGCTGGTAGCCGAGGCCCATTTCGGTCTGGAGCATCGAGGTGGAGGCCTTCTGCTCCCGGATGATGAGTTCGCGGGCCTGGGGCAGGAGCGCGTCCCCGCCCTTCGCGGGCCGGGCCGCGCCGTTCGCCTTCGGAACCGCGCCGTTCCCCGGACCGACGAAGGGAAGCGGCTGCTCCTCCTCCAGCATTCCGGTGTCGAAGACCGGTTCCGCCGCGCTCTCCCAGAACCGGACGAGCTTGCCGACCTCCCGTTCGTCCACGTACGCCCCCTGCGCCCGGGGCAGGTCGGCGCCCGGCCGCATCATCAGCATGTCGCCCTTGCCGAGCAGCATCTCGGCGCCCACCCGGTCGAGGATGGTGCGCGAGTCCACGTAGCTGGCCACCCGGAAGGCGATGCGGGTGGGCAGGTTCGCCTTGAGCGTGCCGCTGATGATGTCGGTGGAGGGCCGCTGGGTGGCCAGCACGAGGTGGATGCCCTCGGCGCGGCCCAGGCTGAGCAGGCGCTGGATTGCCGGCGTCACCTCCGCCTTGGCGTGGATGAAGAGGTCGGCGAGTTCGTCCACCACGATCACCAGTCGCGGCAGAGGTGACGGGATCTCGGGTTCCGGCTCGTTTTTCCTGGGGCGCCTCCTCGCCTGCCGCGCGGCCATCTTCTCCACCAGCCGGTTGAATCCGTCGATGTTCCGCACCCCGTGCTCCTCGAGGATCCGGGTGCGGCGGTCCAGTTCGCGGCAGGCGTGCTGGAGCACCGTCTTGGCCTGGTCGGGTTCGAGGATGAGCGGGGTCAGCAGGTGCGGGATGTTCCGGTAGGGCCGGAGCTCCACCCGTTTCGGATCGATCAGGATCAGCCGCAGTTCGTCCGGCGTGCGCCGCGTCAGCAGGGAGCAGAGCAGGGTGTTGATCTGCACCGACTTGCCCGCGCCGGTGGCGCCGGCGATGAGCAGGTGCGGCATTTCGGCGAGGTCCTTGACCAGGGGCCGCCCGTCCACGAGCCGGCCGATGGCGACGGGGAGAGCGCCGGTCTCGTCCTGGAAGTCGGGCGACTCGAGGATTTCCCGGAGGCCGACGACCGAGGGCGATTCGTTCGGCACTTCGATCCCCACCACGCCCTTGCCCTTCACCCGCTCCACCCGGATGGCGGGGGCGCGGAGCGCCATGCAGATTTCCTCGTGGCGGTTCCGGATCTTCTTGAGGGTCTCCCCCTCGCCCAGCCGGAACTCGAACGTCGTGACCACCGGCCCCGGCTGGATGCGGTCCACCTGGCCCCGCACCCCGTGTTCGAGACAGGCGGCCTCGAGGGCCTTGCGGCGCTCCTCGAGCGCCCGCTTGGCGGGAGCCGGCTGATGGGCGCGGCGGGTCAGGAGCTGCAGCGAGGGCAGTTTCCAGGCGCCCGGCGCCGGCCGGGCGCCGGGCTTGGCCGGCTTCTTCAGCAGGTCGGGGCGGGCGGGCGGCCGGGCCACCGGAACGGGCTCTCTGGCGGGGCCCGCCTCCGCGTCCGTTTTCCGGCGCCGCCTGGGCAAGCGCACCACGAAGGGCCGTTCGATTCCCGCCGCGGCCTCCGGGTCCAGAACCTCCGGGTCCAGAACCTCCGGTTCCTCCACGGGGCCCCCGGTGGGACGCAGCCGGAGATAGAGCCGCCTGATCCAGCCGGGCCGGTGGCTGCTGTCGTGCTCCTTGAGCACCGGTCCGCCGAAGCCCCATTCCCGGAGCGCGGCGTAGCCCATGAGCCCGACCGCCGCCAGCACCACTCCCGCGCCGAGCGGGTTCATTGCCCCGGAGAGCGCGGTCGCGAGCAGGGAACCCCCGATGCCGCCCCAGGCGAAAGCGCCGGTCCCGTCGCCGAAGACCTGCTGCGCGAGCGAGGCGAGGCCGGTGGCGCTGACCGCGAGGCTCGCAAGGATGAGCAGCCGGACCGCGGTGGAATCGTCCCCTTCCGGGGGGACGGGCCGGAGGCGCCGCCGCGCCGCCTGGAAGAGCACCAGCGGAATCACGAAGCCGACCAGGCCGACGAGTTGCAGAATGACCTCGGCGAGCAGCGCCCCGGTCGGCCCCAGCCAGTTCGTGACGGTCTTGGAGGCGCCGGCCTTGAGGAGCAGCACGGGGTCCGTGGCGGAGTAGGAGAGGAGCGACAACAGGATCAGGGCGGCGAGGGCGAGCAGGGCGATGCCCACAACGCCCCGCCGGCCGAACGCCGCCCTAAGCGCTCGAAAGGCCAATGCCGATTCCTCCGACCGAGAGGCAGTACCAGCCGAAGTGGTGGAACCGCTCCCGGGCAAGCCAGTTGAAAACCCAGCGGAGTGCAAGAGTCCCCGCGACGAACGCGGCGACGAACCCGACTGTCAACTCCAGCGCGACGACGCCTCCGGCGGCCGCGAGCGCTCCGCTGCCGAGCGCGGAAGCGCCCTCGAACAGGGTTGCCCCGGCGATCGCCGGAGCGGACAGCAGGAAACTGAAGCGGGCGGCGTCGGCGGGCGAGACGCCGCGCTGGCGGCCCGCGACGATCGTGAGACCGGACCGTGACACCCCGGGCAAGATGGCCACCGCCTGGGCGGCTCCGATCCAGAGCGCGTCGCCGATGCCGCGGGGGAGCAGCGGGATCGCCGCCGTTGGGGCGGCGGCTTCGCCTGTCTTCCCGGCAGGCCGCCGGAAGTAGAGCAGGACCGCGCCGGTCAGCACGAGGCCGCCGGCGGCGAAGCCGATGCCGCTGAACGCGTGGTGGATCTGGTCCTGAAACGCGACGCCGACGACGGCTGCCGGAACCGATGCGACGAGCAGCAGGCCGACGAGCCGCCGGCCGGCCCGGACGGCGTCCCGGCCCTCGGGGGTGGCCCCGCCCGTTCCGGCGAGCGAGCGCAACAGCCTGAAGACCTCGCGGCGCAGGTAGATCAGGGCGGCGGCCAACGTTCCCAGATGAACCACGATCTCGAAGAGGATCCCCGGACTCTGGAGCGCTTCATCCGGCAGCAGCTCTCTGCCGAGAACCAGATGCCCGGAACTGGACACCGGCAGGAATTCGGTCAGACCCTGCACGATTCCGAGGAGCAGCGAGGCGCCGAAATTCATCGGGTTTACCTAAGTACAAGGATAGGTTACGCTACCAGACCTAAAGCACTGCCGCAAGGGGATGGGGGGTCCGGGCGCCAGGAGCGCCGGTCTCTGACCGGCATCGCCCGCGCAGCGGGCGAAACTCCCAACGTCAATCCGCGGCACGGCGTAACGCGTCCCGGGGACGGCGTGCCGCTACCTGCGCTCCTCGCGCTCCCCGCGACAATAGACGCATGATGTTTTTTCCGACGCGGGCGCGGGGGCAGAACTTCCTCCACGACCGGTCGGTGGCCGAGCGTTTCGTGGCCGTGGCGGCCGGCTCCGGAGAGCCGGAGACGATCGTCGAGATCGGGCCCGGGAAGGGCGCCCTGACCTTTCCGCTGCTGGCCGCCGGGATCCGGGTGCTGGCGATCGAGGTGGATCCGCGGCTCGCCGGTCGCGTGGAGGAGCACGCCCGGGAGCGGGGTCTTTCCGACAACCTCCGGGTGGTGATCGGGGACGCGCTCCAGTTGGACCTCGCCGCGGCCATCGCCGACTTCGGGGCCGCTCCGCCGTTGCCGATCTGCGGGAACCTCCCGTTCTCGGTGGCCTCGCCGCTGCTGCTCCGGCTCATCGAGGGACATGCCGCCCCCGGCGACCCGCCGCTCTTCGACGCCCTCACCCTCACCCTCCAGAAGGAGGTGGCGGACCGGGTGGCGGCCCGCCGCGGCGAACGCGACTACAGCGCGCTCAGTGTGGTGGTCCAGCAGGCGCTCCGCGCCGAGCTCTGCTTCCGGATCCATCCCGGCGCCTTCCGGCCGCGGCCGCGGGTGGTGTCCTCGGTGATCCGCCTCACCCCGCGCCCGGACCCGCCGGCCGTCGGGCGGGAGAGCCACTTCCGGGCGCTCGTGCGCGGCCTCTTCGCACATCGCCGCAAGACCCTGCGGAACTGCGTCAGCCGGCTTCCGGACCAGGAACTGGCCGGCCGCGTCCGGTCCGCCCTCGACACCCTGGGGATCGACGCCGGCCAGCGCCCGGAGCAACTCGCGGTCGAGACGTTCGCCGAGTTGTCGCGGCTGACGTGCTGAGGGATGGCGGTTCCCGGCTGCGTGCTAGTCTCGGCGTGTCGCGCACAAACCGGAAGAGAAAGAAGGGAAGGGAATGACTGCTGAACCGCGTCGCGTCATCATCGTCGGCAGCGGCCCCGCCGGCTACACGGCGGCCCTCTACGCCGCTCGCGCCGAGCTCCAGCCGCTCCTGCTGGCCGGTTCGGGGATGGATCCCGACATCGGCCTGCCGGGCGGGCAGCTCATGCTCACCACCGACGTGGAGAACTACCCGGGCTTTCCCGACGGCGTCACCGGCTACGAGATGATGGACCTCTTCCGCCGCCAGGCGGAGCGGTTCGGCACCGAGGTCCTCCAGGTGGACGCGACCGCGGTGGATCTGTCGTCGCGGCCGTTCTCGGTGACCGCCGCCGGCGCCACGTACAACGCGGACTCGGTGATCGTCGCCACCGGAGCCCGCGCCCGCTGGCTCGGTCTTCCCTCGGAGAAGGAATTCATGAACCGCGGCGTCTCTGCCTGCGCGACCTGCGACGGGGCCCTCTACCGCGGCAAGGAGATGGCCGTGGTCGGCGGGGGCGACACCGCGATGGAAGAAGCCCTCTTCCTCACCCGCTTCGCGACCACGGTCCACGTGATCCACCGCCGCGACGCCCTCCGGGCCTCGAAGATCATGGCCAAGCGGGCGATGGACAACCCGAAGATCCGGTTCGTCTGGGACTCGGCCGTCGAAGAAGTGCTCGGGAACCAGGAAGGGGTCACGGACCTCCGGCTCCGGAACCTGAAGTCCGGCGCGGGATCGCACCTTCCGGTGGGAGCCCTCTTCATCGCCATCGGCCACGTTCCGAACACCGAGGTCTTCGCCGGGGCCCTCGAACTCGACGACCGCGGCTACGTGGTCGTGACCCCGGGCGCCACGACCACCTCGGTGGAAGGGGTCTTCGCCTGTGGAGACGTCATGGATCCCACCTACCGGCAGGCGGTGACCGCCGCCGGGACCGGCTGCATGGCGGCGATCGCCAGCGAGCGCTGGCTCGCGGAGCAGGAGTCCCGCGGCCCGATGTCCGAAACCGCCGCCGAAACCGCCCAGGAGGTCTCCGCATGAAGCGCCGTTTCTTCGTCCTCGCCCTGCTCCTCGCCCTCATCCTCCCCGCGGCCGTCCTCGCGGAAGCCCCGCCGCAGTCCGGTGAGCGGCGCGGCGTCGTCAACGAGCCGGCGCCCGACCTGGAGCTCCCCGACCTCGACGGCAACCTGGTCTCCCTGCGGTCTTTCCCCGGGAAGATCGTGGTGTACGACTTCTGGGCGGTCTGGTGCGGCCCCTGCGTGGATTCGCTGCCGTTCCTGCAGGAGCTCGAGGACCGCTACCGCGACGAGGGGCTCGTGGTCGTCGGGCTGCACGTGGACGACAACGTCCCGTCCGTCGAAGAGGTCCAGGCGTTTCTGGACCGGTACGGCGCGGAGTACGTGAACCTGCTCTCGACGGTCGAGGCCGACGAGGCGTTCCGCATCTTCGCGATGCCGACCACCTACATCACCGACCGGGACGGCGTCGTCCGCTTGCGTCACATCGGATTCAACCCGAGCCGGACCCCCGAGCGGCTCGAGAAGGAAGTCCGCGACCTCCTCGGTCTCGAATAGAACCCGCTCCGGGTCCCATCCTTATATATAGGCCTCCGAACCTTGCCCGGACTGGCGGTCGTCGGGACCCAGTGGGGTGACGAGGGGAAGGGCAAGTTCGTCGACATCCTCGCCCCGCGCTTCCACACCGTGGTGCGGTTCGGGGGCGGCCACAACGCGGGACACACGGTGGTCACCGGCGGCCGGGAGTTCATCCTGCACCTTCTTCCTTCCGCGGTGCTCCACCCGGGCGTCCGTTCCATCGTCGGAAACGGCTGCGTGGTGGACCCGCTCGCCTTCTTCGAGGAAGTGGCGATGCTGGAGGCGGCCGGGCGTGACCCCTCGCCGGACCTGCTGCTCTCGGACCGGGCCCAGATCATCCTCCCGGTGCACCGGGCGATCGAGGCGCGGGAAGAGGAGCGGCTCGGGAAGCACCGGATCGGCACCACCCGCCGCGGCATCGGCCCCGCCTACGCCGACAAGGCGGCCCGCCGGGGCCTCCGGCTCGGGGACCTGCGTCACCGGGACTATCGCGACGAGCGGCTCGCCCACCTGATCGCCGGGCACGGCGAACGGCTCGGCTGGAGCGATGGCCGGATCGCGGAAGAGGCAGCCGGCACGCGGGAGTTGCTCGACCGCTTCGCGGCCCGGGTCCTGCCGCTGATCGCGGACACCTCGCTCGTGATCCACGAGACCCTGGAAGCGGGGCACGGGGTCCTGTTCGAGGGCGCGCAGGCCACCCTCCTCGACCTGGACCACGGCACCTATCCCTTCGTCACCTCCTCGACCGCGGTGGCGGCGGGCGCCGCGGTGGGCGCCGGGGTCGGCCCGGGCGCCGTGGGCAGGGTGCTCGGCGTATCGAAGGCCTACATGACCCGGGTGGGGGAGGGGCCGTTCCCCACCGAGATGGACCCGGAGCAGAACCGCACGATCCAGGAGAAGGGCAACGAGTTCGGCGCCACGACCCGCCGGCCGCGGCGCTGCGGCTGGTTCGACAGCGTGGTCCTGCGCTACGCGCGCCGGGTGAACGGACTGGACGAACTCGCGATCACCAAGCTGGACGTTCTGGACGGGCTGGACGAGGTCCGGATCGGCGTGCGCTACCGGCTGGACGGGGACGCCGTGGAGGAGTTCCCGGGCGAGTTCGGGGCGCTGGCGCGCTGCGAGGTCGAGTACCGGACCATGCCCGGCTGGAACCGGCCGACGGCGGGGGCGACCCGGCTGGAGAACCTCCCCCGGGAGGCGCGGCGCTACCTGGACACGCTCGAGGAACTTTCCGGCGTGCCGGTCACGCTGGTTTCGACGGGTCCGGACCGGGAGGCGTACGTCAAGCGCCGGGCGACAGAGATCCTCGGGGACTGACGGGGCGGCCCGCTTGAAGGGCTGGCGGTCAGGCGGCGGCGAAGAGTCGGATCATGACGGCCGTGATGGCGCCGCCGGCCTGGAACGCCGACCTCCGGTCGGCACCCGCTGCGCCCAGCGCAGCGGAACCGCACACCCCCACGCGGCAAACGTTGGCTCCGCCTCGGCGCCGAACACAAGGGCGGAGGTGGCACCGTCGTTCCAAGCCGTTTCCGCCATTCTCATGTCAAGCGGGGTGTGCCCGAGGACCCGATCATGAGCGTTTCTCCCGGTGGGGGGCGCCGGGCGCGCCGGTCCGGAGAACGGAGTTCCCGCGGCGCGACGCTGCTAATATTCGCCACCCTTCTCGCGGTCGGGCCGTTAGCTCAGTTGGCAGAGCGCTCGCCTTTTAAGCGAGATGTCGCAGGTTCGAAACCTGCACGGCCTACCCCTCGGGTCCCCATCGTCTAGAGGCCCAGGACGTCGCCCTTTCACGGCGAAAACACGGGTTCGACTCCCGTTGGGGACGCGGGGCTCTTCCGGAAGGAACGCCGGGAGAGCCGCTCCGGGAGCGCTACCGCGACAGACTTCCGGCGAGGTCGTTTCCCCGTACTCTTGCGACACTTCCCGAAAGCCCCGTGACCCTTTTCCGGCCCGCCCGCACCGTCTCCGAGATCGCCGCCGTCGAGGACGAGACCCGCGCCTTCTGGCAGGAGCGGGACGTCTTCGGGAAGAGCGTTCGGCGGCGCGCCGGGGGGGAGCCCTGGGTCTGGCACGACGGCCCGCCGACCGCCAACGGCCGTCCCCACAACGGGCACGTCCTCACCCGCGTCTTCAAGGACGTCTTCCCCCGCTTCCACACCATGCGGGGACGCTACGCCGAGCGGATCGCCGGCTGGGACACCCACGGCCTGCCGGTGGAGGTCGAGGTCGAGAAGGAACTCGGCATCCACGGCCGCGCCGGCATCGAGGAGTACGGGGTGGGCCCGTTCGTCGAGAAGTGCATGGCGAGCGTCTTCCGCTACATCCGCGACTGGGAGGAGATGACCTCCCGCATCGGCCACTGGGTGGACCTCGACCACGCCTACGTCACCTACCGGCGCTCCTACGTGGAGAGCGTCTGGTGGGCGCTCGCCGAGCTCCATCGGAAGGGCCTCCTCTACCGCGGGGAGAAGGTCGTGTGGTGGTGGGCGCAGGGCGGCACCGCTCTCTCCTCCGCCGAGGTCGGACTCGGCTACCGCGAGGTGGACGACCCCGCGGTGTACGTGACCCTGCCGCTGGTGGACGATCCGGGTCTCTCGCTCGTCGTCTGGACCACCACCCCCTGGACCCTCCCCTCGAACCTCTACTCCGCGGTCCGGCCCGGCACCGACTACGTGGAGGTCGAGGACACGACCCCCGGGGGGGACACGCGCCGGCTGGTGCTCGCCGCCGCGCTCCGGGAGGACCTCGCCGGGCGTCTCGGCCGCCCCCTGCCGGTGCGCCGCACCTTCGCCGGGGAGGAACTCGTCGGCCGCCGCTACCGGCCTCCCTTCGACGACTTCTGGAACCGGCTCCACACCCTCGAGGGCCGCCTCCCGGGCGGGGGTTCGGTCCCCGCCTTCTGGCGGATCCTCGCCGCCGACTTCGTGGAACTGGACCAGGGCACCGGACTCGTGCACGAGGCCCCCGCCTTCGGCGAGGTGGACCACGACCTCCACCGGAAGACGGTTTCCGGCTACGAGAACGCCGAAGAGATTCCGCTGCCCTGCGCGGTGGGCGCGGACGGGCGGTTCACCGCCGAGGTCCCGTGGCTCGAGGGCCAGTGGGTCAAGGAGGCGGACAAGGCGATCGTCCGCCGCCTGCGCGAGGAAGGCCGCCTGCTCCATCACGAGACGATCCGCCACGAGTACCCCTTCTGCTGGCGTTCGGACCAGGACCCGCTCATCCAGTACGCCCGCCCCGCCTGGTTCATCCGCACCACGGCCAGGAAGGACCACGCGCTGGCCAACAGCGGCGCGGTGAACTGGCTGCCCGAACACATCAAGGAGGGCCGCTTCGGCGACTTCCTCCGCAACAACGTGGACTGGGCGCTCTCCCGGGAGCGGTTCTGGGGCACCCCGCTGAACATCTGGATCAACGACGAGACCGGCCGGCTGGAGGCGCCCGCCTCGGTGGCCGAGATCGAGGCGAAGAACCCGGACGCCTTCGCCGCCTTCGAGAAGGCCCGGGCGGAAAGGCCGGACCTCGACCCCGACCTCAAGGTCCACAAGCCCTGGGTGGACGAGGTGACCTGGACGAACCCGGGCGAGCCCGGGGTGTACCGCCGGGTCCCCGAGGTCATCGACTGCTGGTTCGACTCCGGCGCGATGCCCTTCGCGCAGTGGGGGTTCCCGCACCGGAACCGCGACCGCTTCGAGAAGGCCTTCCCCGCCGACTACATCGTCGAAGCCGTGGACCAGACCCGCGGCTGGTTCTACTCGCTGCTGATGATCTCGACGCTGCTCTTCGACGAGGACACCTGCGGCCGGCTCGGCCTCCCGGCCCCCGACGGGTCCCACCCCTACCGCTCGTGCCTGGTGCTCGGCCACGTCACCGATCCCGAGGGCCGGAAGGAGTCCAAGTCGCGCGGCAACTACACCCCGCCGCAGGAGACGCTCGCCGAGGCCGGCGCCGACGCCTTCCGCTGGTTCTTCCTCGCCGGCGCCGCGCCCTGGGCCAACAAGCGCCACTCGCTGGCGAACGTGCGCGCCGCCGCCCGTGAGTTTCCGCTGAAACTCCGGAACGTCTATTCCTTCTTCACCATCTACGCGGAGATCGACGGGTTCGACCCGCGCACCGACCGGGGCCGGCCGGTCCCGGAGCGCCCCGCGCTCGACCGCTGGATCCTCTCCCACCTCGAGGAGACCACCGCCGAGGTCACCGCGGGCCTCGAGGAGATCCGCGCCTACGACGCGGCCCGCTCGCTGGCCGCCTTCGCCGAATCGCTCTCCAACTGGTGGCTCCGCCGCAGCCGGCGCCGGTTCTGGGAGGCGGGACGCGGCGCGGACAAGCTCGACGCCTACCGGACGCTCTACGACGCGCTGGTCCGCCTCTCGCGGCTCGCCGCCCCGTTCGTGCCCTTCCTGGCCGAGGAGATCCACCGCAACCTGGTGGCCGGTCCGTACGGGGACGAAGCGCCCGAGAGCGTCCATCTCACCGACTGGCCGGAGCGGGAGTTCCCCCTCGACGCCGGGCTGAACGGGGAGATGGCGGCGGTCCGCGAGATCGCCTCGCTCGGTCTCCGGGTGCGGAAGGAGCACGAGATCCGGGTGCGGCAGCCACTCGCGGCCGCGAGCGTCGCGGTCGCCGACGAGGGGCTCCGGGCCCGGCTCGACCGCCATCGCGACCTGATCGCCGACGAGCTGAACGTCCGCGAGGTCCGCTTCCGGGAGGATCCGGAAGCCGATCTGGAATTCGTGGTGAAGCCCAACTTCCGGCGTCTGGGGCCCCGGCTCGGCCGCCGGATGCCGGCGGCCCGGAAGGCGATCTTCGCGCTCGACGGCCGGGCGGCCCGGGACGCGCTCGCCGCGGGACCGCTCACGCTCGACCTGCCGGCCGACGGGGGAGACGGCGGGGCCGTGACGATCGACCCGGAGGACCTCGCGATCGAGTCGCGCCCCCGGGAGGGACGCGCCATCGCCGGGAGCCCGCTCGCCACCGTGGCCCTCGATACGGGGCTGACCCCCGCACTCCTCGCCGAGGGCCGCTACCGGGAGCTGCTCAACCGCGTGCAGAACTTCCGGAAGGACCTCGACCTGCCCTACGTGGCGCGGATTCGCGTGGCGCTCGCCGGGGAGGAAGGGGCCGGCTCGCTGCTCGCGGTGGCCCGTGAACGCGAAGCCCATTTCCTGAACGAGACCCTCGCGGTCGAGCTCGCGGCCGGGGAACTGCCCGGTGCCGAGCGGCGCGAGATCGAGGTCGAGGGCGAAACGGCTACCTTGTGCCTGGAGGTCATTGCCCGATGAATTGGGCCGGATGAATTGCGCCGGATGAACTGGAACACCCGCTTCTCGGACGCCGCCTCCCGGATCGCCGACGCCGATGCGGTCATCGGGATCCTGAAACTGGCGGAGCAGCCGGGGATCATCTCGCTCGCCGGCGGCATGCCCGACCCCGGGGTCTTCCGGCTCGAGGAGACCCGGGAGGCGATGGCGCGGGTCCTCCGCGACCACGCGCCGGAAGCGCTCAACTATTCGCCGAACCCGGGGATCTCCGCGCTGCGCGCGTTCCTCGCCGACCGGATGGCCCGCATCGAGGACATCCACTGCGACCCGGAGGAGATCCTGGTCTGCAGCGGCGGCCTCGAAGGCATCCGGCACGCGTTCAACGCGCTCGTGAACCCCGGCGACCCGGTGCTGGTCGAGGACCCCACCTACATGGTCGCCCTCCAGGTCTGCCGCGAGCTCGGCGGCGTCCCGACCGGGGTCCCGTCCGACGGCGACGGGCTGGTCCCCGAGGCGCTCGACGAGACGGCGGCCCGCGCCGCCCGCGAGGGCCGTCCCGCCCGGGTCCTCTACGTGGGGCCCAGCTTCCAGAACCCCACCGGCCGGACCTGGACGCTCCCGCGGCGCCGGGCGGTCCTCGAAGTCGCGGAGCGCCACGATCTGGCGGTGGTCGAGGACCACGCCTACGGGGAACTTCGCTACGAAGGAGAGCGGCTGCCGTCGCTCAAGTCGCTCGCGCCGGAGCGGGTGATCTTCGTCCACACCTTCTCCAAGATCTTCGGCCCCGGGCTCCGACTCGGCTGGGTGGCGGCGGACGCGGGCCTGATCGAGCGGCTCGGCCTGCTCAAGCTCGGCACCGACCAGTGCTCCAGCGCGCTCACCCAGCGCCTTGCGCTCGCGTACGGCGAGGCCGGCGGCCTCGACGCCCAGGTCCGGCGGGCGCGCGGCCTCTACCGGCGGAAGCGCGACGCCATGCTCGCCGCGCTCGTGGACTTCCCGTCCCGGACCCCGTGGCTCCGGCCGGAGGGCGGGTTCTTCCTGTGGAGCGAGGTGGACTGCGATACGGAAGAGCTGCTGCTCCGCTCCATCGAGCGCCACGGCGTCGCCTTCGTGGCGGGGAACTGCTTCTTCGCCGATCCGGCTTCGGCCGCGGCGCGCGTCTCGATCCGCCTCTCCTACAGCTACGTTGCCGAGGACCGCATCCCCGAGGCCATCCGCCGGCTGGGGCAGGCGCTCAGGGAGACGGCCGGTTCCTGATCTTGCCCCGCCTCTTTGTCGTCTCCGGCCCCTCGGGAGTCGGCAAGTCCACCATTCTGCGCCGGCTGGTGGCGCAGGTCCCGGGACTCGCCTTCGCGGTCTCCCACACCACCCGGCCGCAGCGCGCCGGCGAGCGGAACGGCAGCGACTACCACTTCGTGAGCGAGGATCGGTTCCAGGAACTGATTGATGAGGGTGCTTTCGTGGAGTGGGCGGTGGTCCACGACCACCGCTACGGCACCAGCAAGGAGGCGCTCCGGGCGGGCGGAGCGGACGACCTCCTCATCGAAGTGGATGTGCAGGGGGCCGACGCGCTGCGTACGGAGATTCCCGAGGCGGTGACCGTCTTCATCGAGCCCCCGGTGTTCGCGGACCTCGAAACGCGGCTCGCCGGGCGGGGGAGGGAGTCGGGGCCGGAAGTCGAGCGAAGGCTCCGGACCGCTCGGGCGGAGATGCCGCGCGCGGAGTCCTATGACCACCGGATCACCAACGACGAGGTGGACAAGACGGTGGAGGAACTCGCGGCGCTCGTGAAGAGGGTCCGGGGGACAGGAAGCCCCCACCCCCGGAAGTGACGCAACGGCTTGGAACGCCGACCTCCGGTCGGCACGCGGCCCGCAGGGCCGCAAGCGCGTCGGGCTCCAAGTCCTGACGACACCCCCGGCTTGGAACGCCGACCTCCGGTCGGCACGCGGCCCGCAGGGCCGCAAGCGCGTACGGCCACGGGTCCCAGTGACACCCCCGGCTTGGAACGCCGACCTCCGGTCGGCACAGCGGGCCGACGGCCCGCGGGCGGCGCGCCGCTATTCGCCCTGGGCGACAGAGGTCCGGGAGCGTCCCCTCCGCCCGTTTGCACCGAGAGAGAACCATCCCGCAGGTTGGCGCCGTGCCGTGCGCTGCGCGGTCGCGCAGCGCGTGCCGACCAGAGGTCGGCGTTCC
>JAJDUD010000059.1 GCA_022826825.1 Acidobacteriota bacterium
AACACCCCCCCCCCCGCCGGTCCCCCCCCCGCTGCTGGGGCTGGGCGGGCCGGCCTGGGGCGGCCCCGGGGGGCGCTCGGCGCCCCCCACGACGCGACGCTGACCCCGCGTGATGGCGCTCTCCCCCTCCTCGATCCTCAACGGAACGAACGTTCCGTTCCCTGGATCCCCTCACGGCGCATAGCGAGACGACGTCCGCGGCCCTTCGGCCCGCTGTGCCGACCGGAGGTCGGCGTCCCAGGCCGGCGCGCCATCCCGCCTCTCCGTGACCAAGGAGCGCAGCGGAGACGCCGCCGTCTTCCCCCTACGCGGCCCGGCGCGCTTCCCGGATCGTCTGGTAGGCCTTCTGGATCTCCTGCGTGCGCCGGGTGGCCTCGTCCTTCATCTCCTCCGGCAACCCCTGCGCCGCCAGCCGGTCGGGGTGGTGCTGCCGCATGAGCCGGCGGTAGGTAGAGCGGATCTCGTCGTCGCTCGCTGACCGTTCCGCGCCGAGCACCCCGTAGGCCTCCTTGAGCTTCTCCTCCGGGGACGGGCCTCGTGGCCGCATCCCCGCCGACGCCACCCGCTCCATCTGGGCCATCTCGGCGTGTGAGAAGCCGAGGACCGCCCCGATGTGGTCGAGGATCCGGCGCTCCTCCGGATGAATGCTGCCGTCCGCCCAGGCCGCCTTGAACTGGATCTCCATGAACGCCCGGAGCAGGTTCCGGCGCCGCCCGGCCACCTGGACGAGCTGGCCGAGCGCGTCGTCGAGGTTGAAGCGCGGCGACTTGCCCTCGTTGAAGATGCGCGCCGCGAGGTTGCGGTCCCGGGCGTCCAGCCCGAGCCCCGCCATCACCTCCCGGGCGAGCTGGGCCTCTTCTTCGCTGACCTGGCCGTCGGCCTTGGCGATGTGCCCCATCACCCCGAAGGTGGCCACGAAGAACGCCACCCGGCGCTGCTCGTGGGTGTTCCCGGGCGGCGGGGGAGGGGGCGCACCCGGTCCCTGGCCCGGAACCGAGTGCATCCGGGCCGACCCCGACATGCTGGAGCCGATGGCGGCGCCCAGCATCGCGCCGAGCGGACCGCCCAGGGTCCACCCGAGCGTGCCGCCGATCAGCGTGCCCCAAAAACCCATTTTGCCGGTCGATTCTCGGAGGGCCTGAAGGGGCCTGCGGGGGCCATCGGCGGGAATCCTAGAACGGGCTGGCCCCAAAACCCCGGTAAAATTCCCGGCGACACATCATGACGCGCCGAAAAGGAATCTCTGCCTTGGCTTGAACCACGCGAAAACGCGGACCAAGGGACGGATGGATTGCGTCTCCCTGACGACGTGGCGGGCCGCTGAATCGGACTCGCCGGCGCCTGTCCGGGTCTTGCCCCGTGCGCGGGCGGTTCGTTCCGGCTCGACCTGCCCGACACACCGCAAACACCGAATACGACCACCGAGATGGACAACGGGACCTCCACCAACCGTGAGCCGGTGGTCTTTTGCAACGTCCGGACCCTGCTGCTCGGGATCGTGGCTTTCGGGATCGTAGGTACGAGCACGGAACTGACGCTCCTCGGACACTTCGAAGAAGCGGCCCAGGCCGCTCCCCTGATCGTGCTGGCGAGTTGCCTGGCGGTCACGATCTGGCAGTTGCTGGCGCCGACCACCACCAGCGTCCGGGTGATGCGCGTCGTGATGACGCTCCTGATCGTGACCTCCGCGGTCGGCGTCGGTTTCCACTTCGAGGGAAACCTGGCGTTCAAGCGGGAGCTGTATCCGGAGTTGACCGGTCTCGAGCTGTTCATGGAGTCCGTGACGGGGGTGACGCCCGTGTTCGCCCCCGGTTCGATGCTGCTGCTCGGGTTTGTCGGCCTGACGTCCACGTTGCGGCACCCCCGCGTTGCCTGGAGTCCAGCGCGAACCGGGGAGTGAGAAGGCGGACCGCCGTTCGACCGCGAGATCGGTACGTGTGGACGCCTTCGTGGGCTACGACGAGCGGCTGGGCGCCGCGGGAGCCGCCGCCGGTCTTCCGGTGCTCCCTCCCCGGCAGCCGTCTCGACGCCCGGGCGCTCAGTCCAGCAGCCGGCGGATCCCCGCCGCGCCGACGCTGGCGCCGGTGAGCAGGGCCACGCTGAGGCCGCGCTCCTCAACCGGCACTACCCGGGCGGCGGCCGTCGCCAGCGCTCCCGAGGGTTCGGTGACGATCTTCTGGCTCAGCAGCAGGTCCCGCGAGGTCGCGAGGGTGGCTTCGTCCGGGACCAGCACGGTCCGGTCCACGAGATTCGCGAGCGCCGGATAGAGCTCCTCGGTCAGGTACGGCACGGCGGCCCCGTCGCAGACCGTCTCGCACGGCGCCGACACCGCGCGTCCGGCCTTCAGGCTGTGATGGAGCGCGGCGCAGCCGGCCGGCTCCACCGCGAAGATGCGGATGTCCGGACGCCGGTCCTTGAGGGCCCCGGCCACTCCGGTCAGCAGGCCGCCCCCGCCCACCGGGATGAAGACCGATTCGACCTCCGGCGCCGCCTCCAGCAGCTCGACGGCGAGGCTGGCGTGGCCGCGGTGGACCAGCGGACAGGTCCACGGGTGGACGAACAGGTAGGGCTCGCTCTCCCAGAGGTGTTCCCTGAGGAACCGGAACAGTTCGGGGACCGTGACGAGGCGCGGCGTCCCGCCGGCGGCCCGGAAGCCTTCGATCTTCGCCGGCGGCGCGGTCTCCGGCAGCAGCGAGAACGCCGGGACGCCGCGCCGGCGCGCCGCCCAGGCGAGCGCGAGCGCCGTGTTCCCGGCGCTGACGGTGGAAAGGCCGGGAGCCACCCGCTCCTCGCTCAGTTGCGAGACCGCGTCCCAGATGCCCCGCACCTTGAAGGAACCCGTCGGGAGCAGCGTGTCCGCCTTCAGCAGCAGCTCCCGTCCGAGATTGGACTTCGCCCGGAGGAGCGGGCTCGGCGGGAAAACCTGCCGCAGGCGCGCCGCCGCCGCCTCGGCGTCTTCCCAGCCCGGCGGTGCGACCGCCTCTATGCCGCTGGCGGCGGCGTCACCTGTCCCGTTCCCCGACGGAAACGGCTCGCAAGGCCCGGTCATGCGCGCCGTTATTATGCGATCCGGTTGCCGGTCCCCGAGCGCGCCGCTTCCGGAGGAGGCCCACCATGAGGAATTCCCAGACGAATCCCCTCACGAATCCCCAGATGCATCTGCCGACGAATCCGGTCGCGCCGCCCCTTCCGACGTGCTCCCGGCTCCGTCTCCTCGCAATCGCCGCCGCACTGCTGGTTGCGAGCGCCGCCGCCGCCCAGCGAGGCGGCCGCACCGACGATTCGGGCTGGGACACCACGCTCGCCCGGGGAGACGCCTACGACCTCGTCTTCGAGACCTCCGAGGGGACCTTCATGTCCCTCGACGTTTCGCCGGACGGGGACTCCATCGTCTTCGACCTGCTCGGCCACGTTTACAGGGTGCCGATCACCGGCGGACGCGCGGAATGCCTGACCCAGGACAGCGGGGTGGCGGTCAACTACCACCCGCGCTGGTCGCCCGACGGCGCGACCATCGCCTTCGTCTCCGACCGGGGCGGACAGTCGAACCTCTGGCTCATGGACCCGGACGGGGGCAACCCGCGGGCGGTCCACCAGGACCCCGAATCGCGGGTCGCCACGCCGGCCTGGCTCCCGAACGGGCAGGGGATCGTGGCCCGCTGGAACACCCTCGCCCGGCCCCGCCGGTCGGGCCTCTACCTCTTCCACCCCGATGGCGGAAGCGGAGTGGAACTGGTGGACGGCGCCGAGTACGGGCGGGCGAGCTGGCCGGCCCCGTCGGGCCACGGAACCCTCTATTTCCACTTCGCGCCGTCCTCCGAGCGCGACATGGTCCGGGGCGCCATGCAGATCCGGGAACTCGACCTCGAGACCGGCAAGGTCTACGACGTGACCGAGGGGCAGTCCCAGCAGCAGTACCAGGGGTCGAGCGGCGGCGCGATCGCGCCCGAGCCGTCCCCCGACGGACGCTGGCTCGCCTTCGCGCGCCGCATCCCGGGCGGCACGATCTCGTTCAAGGGGCACCGGTTCGGACCCCGCACCGCGCTCTTCCTGCGCGATCTCCACACCGGAGCCGAGCGCCTCCTCGCCGATCCCATCGAGACCGACCTCGCCGAGGGGATGAAGACCGAGCGCGTCCTCCCGGGGTATTCCTGGAGCCCGGACAGCTCGGCCATCTACGTGCTGCGGGGCGGACGGATCGTCAGGGTGGACGCCGCCAGCGGGGCCACCGAGGAAGTCCCGTTCGTCGCCGAGGTGCGCCGCCGGGTCTCCGAACAGGCCCGAGCCGAGTTCGACATCTCGGGGGACACCTTCCGGGCGAAGATGGTCCGCTGGCCGGCGGTTTCCCCGGACGGTTCGGTGGCGGTCTTCCACGCCGCCGGGCGGCTCTACCGGATGACCCTGCCGGACGGCGCCCCCGAGCGCCTGATCCAGGGTGACGACCCGGCCTACGAGCTGTCGCCCGCCTTCTCGCCGGACGGCGCCACCGTCGCCTACACCTCCTGGGACGACACCGACGGTCACCTCCTGACGGTGCCGGCGGCCGGCGGGACGCCCACCCGCCTCACGGAAACCTCCTCGGAGTACATCCACCCGGTGTGGACGCCGGACGGGAGCGCCATCGTGGTGGCGCGCGGCACCGGCGCTCCGGCGCGCGGCCGTTCCTGGTCGCAGAACCTGCGCTACGACCTGGTCAGCATTCCGGCCGGGGGCGGCGAGGCGACCGTGATCACGAAGACGCTCCGCCCGTTCAACGCGGGCCGGCCGCTGATGCCCCGCCGGCAGATCGTCGCGCCTTCGTTCGGCCCGGACGGCCGCCTCTTCTTCCCCGAGCAGGACAGTTGGGAACGCGGCGGCCAGCGCCAGGACGTGACCCGGCTGGTCTCGGTCAGGGCCGACGGCTCCGACCGGCGGGTCCATCTCACCTTCCCCTTCGCCGACGAGGCGGCTCCCTCCCCGGACGGGCGCTGGGTGGCGTTCTCCGAGGGCGACAACGTGTACATCACGGCGCTGCCGTGGCCGGGCGCCGGCAGGGAGGCCCCCCACATCGAGCGCCGGAGGGCTTCGCTGCCCATCCGCACCGTCACGAAGGACGGCGGGATGTTCCCCCGCTGGACCCCGGACGGCCTGCTCTATCTCGGAAGCGGTCCGCGGATCACCACCTACGACCCGGACAGCGGCGAGACCACCCGCCACGAGATCACCCTCGACCTCCCGCGCTCGCGCGGGAAGGGCTCGGCGGTGCTGACCGGGGCCCGCATCGTCACCCTGGGCGAGCAGGGGACCCTCGAGGAGGGTGCGGTGCGGATTGTGGACGGCCGGATCGCCTGCGTCGGCGACTGCGCCCGGACCGACGAGGACCAAGAGATCGACCTCTCGGGGAAGACGATCGTCCCGGGGTTCATCGACATGCACGCGCACCACCACCGGGACCACACCGGGGTGTTTCCGCGCCGTAACTGGGAGGCGGGCGTGTACCTCGCCTACGGGATGACCACCACCCTCGACAACTCGCAGTGGTCCCAGAACGTCTTTGCCGCCGCCGAGTTCGTGGAGGCCGGCGAAATGGTCGGGCCGCGCATGTACAGCACCGGCGATCCCATGTACAACGGCGACGGCTCCCGTCAGAACGACATCCGGAGCTACCAGGACGCCGAGGACAACATCGAGCGGCTGACTTCGTGGGGCGCCACCGCGATCAAGTCCTACATGCAGCCCCGCCGCGACCAGCGCCAGTGGATCGCCGAGATCTCGCGCGAGCGGAAGCTCATGCTCACCGGCGAGGGCGGCAGCCTGGTCTACAACGTGGGCCTCATCCTCGACGGCCAGACCGGCTGGGAGCACCCGCTCACCTACGTCCCGCTCTACGAGGACGCGGCGAAGTTCTTCGGGCGCACGAAGACCGTCTATTCGATCACCTTCGTGGTCGGCGGTCCCTCGGTGTGGAATGAGGAGTACTTCTGGCAGGAGACCGCCAACTGGGAGGACCCGAAGCAGCAGCGCTGGCTCCCCTGGCGGATGCTGATTCCGCACACCCGGCGGCGCCCGCTGCGGCCGGACACCGACTACAGCTTCCCGCTGCTCGCCCAGGGCCTCCAGGACATCGTGGACGAGGGCGGCTCGGGCGCGATCGGCGCGCACGGCCAGCACCACGGCATCGGCTCCCACTGGGAGATCTGGATGGCGGAGCCGGCGATGGGCGCCGAGGGAGCGCTCGATCTCGCAACCCGGCAGGGGGCCGCGTTCCTCGGCCTCGAGCACGAACTCGGGACCGTCGAGGACGGCAAGCTGGCCGATCTGGTGGTGCTGGACCGGAACCCGCTGGAGGACATCCGGGCCACCGCCGACATCCACCTGGTGATCAAGGACGGCCGGATCTACGACGGGGACACCCTCGACGAGGTCTGGCCCGACGCGCGGCCCTACGGCGGCTACCCGTGGCTCCAGGAGGAGATGTTCCGCACCGACGACCGGCCGATCCGCCCGAACGGAGAAGATCGTTGAGCGAGTTTCCCGCGGCCGCGTGGGTCTTGCTGGTCGTGGCAATCGTGCCCGGCATGGCGCTCGCCGTCTGGAACGCCGCCCGCGGCCGGAAGGCCGGACGCTGACCGCCGACTGACATGGCGGAAAACTGGCCCCTGTGGGCGGTTCTGATCAGCTACCTCTCCATCCTCTTCGGGCTGGCGATCTGGAGTTCCCGCAGCACCCGCGACCTCGCCGGGTACTACCTGGCGGGCCGGAAGCTCCCGGCGGCCGTCGTCGGCTTTTCGGCGGCGAGCACCGGGGAGAGCGCCTGGCTGCTGCTGGGGCTCACCGGGATGGGCTACCTGCTGGGGGTGAACGCGCTCTGGATCGTCTTCGGGGAGGTGCTGGCCACCGCGGTCGCCTGGGCCTTCATCGGCCCCCGCTTCAAGGCGCTCGCCGACCGCTACCGCGCCATCACGGTGGCCGACTGGATGGAGGAGCGGTTCGGGGACCGGCGGCAGATCCTCCGCATCCTCGGGTCGGTGGTCATCCTCGTCATGGCGGGGACCTACATGGCCGCCCAACTCACCGGATCGGGCAAGACCTTCGAGTCGTTCCTCGGGATCCCCTACGAGGCGGGCGTGATCCTCGGCGCGGTCGTCATCCTCTTCTACACGAGCTTCGGCGGCCTCAAGGCGGTGGCCTGGAGCGACCTGATCCAGGCGACGCTGATGGCGGCGGCGCTGGTGGCGCTGCCCCTCGTCGCGATCCACGAGGTGGGCGGCCTCTCCGTGCTCGCGGAACGGCTGGCCTCCGCCGATCCCGGGCTGCTGCGCCCGCTCGGAAGCTCGGGGATGAGCGGCCAGGGGATCGCGGACGTGGTCAGCCACATGGGGATCGGGCTGGCGTTTCTCGGCGCCCCCCAGCTCCTCGTCCGGTTCATGGCCTCGAAGGACCGGCGCACGCTGTCCGATGGCGGGTTCATGGCGGCGTTCGTGATCGTGCTGTTCGACCTCGGCGCCGTGCTCACCGGCATGGCCGGCCGGGTGCTCTACCCCGTGATCGACGACCCGGAAGGGATCCTGCCGCTGCTGGCGTCCGACCTCATGCCGCCGGTGGTCACGGGCCTCTTCCTGACTGCGGTGCTGGCGGCGATCATGTCCACCGCGGACTCGGTGCTGCTGCTGGCCTCGTCGGCGGTCGTCCGGGACTTCTTCGAGAAGCTGCTCGGGCCGCGCCACCGGAACTTGTCGGCCCCGGGAGTCTCGGGGTTCATCGCCCGGGTCACCGGGGACGACGCCCGGCTGGCCCGGTTCGGCAAGGCCGTCACCCTGGTGCTCGGAATCTTCGGCATCGGCGTGGCGCTCCCCGAGGTGCGCGTCATCTTCTTCTTCGTGCTGTTCTCGTGGTCGGGGCTCGGCTGCGCCTTCGCGCCGGTCGCGATCCTGGGGATCTTCTGGAAGCGGATGACGCTTCCCGGGGCGGTCGCCGGGATGGTGACGGGCTTTCTGACCTCGGTGGGCTGGTTCCTGTGGGGGAAGCCCGCGTACTTCCAGCTCTACGAGATGGTGGTGGGGTTCGCCGCCGGATTCGCCGCCGCCATCGCGGTCAGCCTCCTGACCCGGCCCGACCCGGAGGGCGCGAAGCACGTGGACGTGGCGGCGCGCTGGGCGAGGCAGCGGTGAGACGGACGGCCGCGGGTGCGACCGCGGCGGCTCTCCTGGTCCTGTCGCTGTCCGGCTGTGAAAACGGCGAGGGCGGCCCGACGGGTCCCGAACCAGCCGAGCCGTCGAACGCGCTGATCGACCGGGTGGAGATCGTTTCGGAACCGGCCGCGAACGGAACCTATCTGGAGGGCGAGGAACTCGTCTTCCACGTGCTGGTTACGAGCGGAGAAGACGTGGAGGCGACCGGGGAGGTCTTCCTGATCTTCGATCTGGGCCTTGCGAGCCAGCCTGCCGCTCTCGCGGCCCATGAAGCCGGGCGGCTGGAGTTCCGTTACGAAATACGCCGCGGCGACTACGACGGCGACGGCATCAGCGTGCCGGAGGGGGAGCTGATGTTCTCGCCCGGCGCCACGCTGCGCATCGGCAATGCGGACCTCGATGCGAGCGTCCGCGAGCTGCCGGCGGATGGACAACACCGGGTCTTCGCGCGTTTCTCGCCCCGCGATTCGCTCGTCTTCGACACCATGCTCGACCGCTTCCCGCTGGACTCCCTGGGACTGGACGGAGCCATCGGGTGCGCCGGGATCGAGGACTTCGCCGGCATCGTCAAGGCCGTGCTCGAAGGGAACGCCGTCGGGGCGGCGACCCTCTTTCAGGTGGCGTGGCAGACCGGGACGTGCGCCACCCTGAACCAGGGAGCGCCGGCCATCTTCCTGTCGGCGGCGATCGCCGAACACCGGAACGAGGTCTACGATCTGGTGCTCGCCTATGGGCCCGGCGCCGGCCCGGGCGGCGAGGAGACCGCCGCGAACTGGTGGACCCTCGCTGACTTCATCGCGGAACCACCCTAGGGTCAGGGACCGCCGGACGGTTCTCGCGGTAGCGGCCTCCAGACCGGCATCGTGGCGTGACGGCTTGGAACGCCGGCCTCCGGCCGGCACCGCTCCGCTTCAGCGGAGCGAACCGCGTTTCGCCAGTTTGGGTTGATGGCGCGCTCGGCTTGGAACGCCGGCCAGTTGCTGTGAAAATGCAGTCCGGCGGGTCGGTCAACCGCCGTGATGGCGCCGCCGGCTTGGAACGCCGACCTCCGGTCGGCACAGCGGGCCGAAGGCCCGCGGGCGGCGCGCCGCTATTCGCCCTGGGTGACAGAGGTCCGGGAGCGTCCCATCCGCCCGGTTGCACCGAGAGAGAACCATCCCGCAGGTCGGCGCCCCGCCGTGCGCTGCGCAGTCGCGCAGCGCGTGCCGACCAGAGGTCGGCGTTCCAAGCCGGCGCGCCGCTCGGGCGGCCTGGAGAGTCCCGCCGCGGGGACGTGACTACCGCGCCGCGAAGAACCGCTGGATCCGGCCGACGCCCTCATCGATCACCACGTCCGAGGTCGCGTAGCTGAGCCGCAGATGGGCGTCGTGCCCGAACGCCACGCCCGGCACCGTCGCGACCCGCTGCTCGTCCAGCAGCGCCGCGGCGAGCTCGCCCGACCCCTCACCCGGGCGGAGCACCGCCTCGAAGCTCGGGAACAGGTAGAACCCGCCGTCGGGGGCGCCGCAGCGGACGCCCTCGATGGCCAGCAGGCCGTCGCGCATCCGCACCATCCGGCGCGCGAACTCCTCGGTCATCCAGGCGAAGCCGGCGGGGTCCGCGGTCACCGCGGCGAGCGCCGCCTTCTGTGAGATGGAACTGGCGTTCGAGGTCATCTGGCTCTGGAGCGAGGCGGCGCCCTTGATGACCTTTTCCGGGCCGATCGCCCAGCCGAGCCGCCAGCCCGTCATCGCGTAGGTCTTGGAGGCCCCGCCGGCGATGACGAACCGGTGCCCCAGGATATCCTGCATCCGGCGGTAGCACCCCTCCGGGGCCGGCTCGAAGGTGAGCCGCGCGTAGGTGTCGTCCCAGAGCAGGTAGGCGTCGGCCTCGAGCGCCAGGTTGGCGACGTCCTCCAGCTCGCCCGGCGAGAGCATCACGCCCGACGGGTTCCCCGGGATGTTCAGGATGATGCACCGGGTCCGGTCGGTCACCGCCGGCTCGATGACGGCCCGGGTGGGCCGGAACCAGCCCTCCTCGCCGGCGCAGGCCAGCACCGGGGACGCCCCGGTGATCTTCACCTGCTCGGGGAAAGTCGGCCAGAACGGCGTGGGGATGACCACCTCGTCGCCTTCCTCGCAGGTCGCGAGCAGCAGCCCGGTGAGCGCGTGCTTCCCGCCCGAGGTGACGAGGACGTTCGCGGCCCCGAAGTCGAGGTCGAAGTCCCGCCGGTAGGCGTCGGCCACCGCCGCCCGCAGGTCGGGAGCGCCGGGGTTCGGGGTGTAGCGGGTGTAGCCCGACTCGATGGCCCGGATCCCCGCCTCCCGCGCCACCGACGGGGTGTCGAAGTCGGGCTGTCCGGCGGAGAAGTCCACGACGTCCTCCCCGGCGGCCTTGAGGCGCATCGCCTCCGCCATCACCGCCATCGTGGGCGAGGGCGAGATCGCGCCGACGCGCGCGGAAACGTGGATTCCGGAATCGGTCATGGGCAACTCGGGGTCGGTCAGGCGTCCGTCGCGGACTCGGGGGCGGCGGGGAACTTCTCGGCGAGGCGCTCGGCCACCGGCTCGGGGACGAGGCCGCGGACGTCGCCGGAAAGCGCGGTGATCTCCTTGATCAGGCGTGAGCTGACGTAGGAATACTCCTCCGCCGGAGTCAGGAAGACGGTCTCCACCTCGGGCGCCAGCCGGCGGTTCATGAGGGCCATCTGGAACTCGTACTCGAAGTCCGAGACCGCCCGGATGCCGCGCACGATCGCCGCGGCGCCGCGGCGCCGGGCGTAGTCCACGAGGAGCCCCGAAAACGCGTCCGCCTCCACCCCCGGGTCGTCCGCGAAGGTGGCGCGGATGAAGTCGAGACGCTCGGCGACCGTGAAGAGCGGCGCCTTGCCGGTGTTGTGGAGCACCGCGACGACCACCCGGTCGAACTGCCGGGCCGCCCGCCGGATGATGTCCACGTGCCCGAGCGTCAGTGGGTCGAAGGACCCCGGGCAGATGGCCAGGCGGGAGGTGGGTTCCAAGTTCAGCGCCGGTGCTTGAGGGGGGACGCGGACGAAACCTAGCATACGGGCGCGCCCCGGGAACAGGAAGGCAGTGGGCGGCGCCCCGGGTCGCGCAATGCCGGGCGATCGGGCCGGATCACCGCCCAAAACCGCATCTTCACTCCGACTTTTCCACATTTCGGCCGAATTGGGCCGTCAGGCGGGAAAAAACCGGACGCGTTTACGTCTAGGTAAGTGTGTCCACCATCTCGCTCGTCTCTCCCCGCCGGTACAGGGAGAACGCGCCGTCTCCGGCGGTGGTGGTCCGGACCTTCACCCCGAAGGGTGGACACGCCTCCCCCTGGGGCTCGCTTTCCGGCCAGGCGACCACGCGCGCCGGCGACGTCCAGGACGAGCGGTGCTCCGCCACCACCAGGGGCGCGAGGCCGACGGCCCCCTGCAGCAGTTCCACCCCCTGCTCCGATTCCCAGACCTCCCACGGCGGATCGAGGAACGCCACGTCGAACTCCCTTCCGGCCCCGAGAAAGCGGCGCAACTCCCGGAGCGCATCGCCAACCACCAGCTCGAAGCCGTCCGTCCCGAGCCGGGCCGCATTGCGCTCGATCAATCGGCCGAGCCGCGGAGACCGCTCCACGAACAAGCACTCGCGGGCGCCGCGCGAGAGCGCCTCGAACCCCAGGGTCCCCACCCCCGCGCACAGGTCGAGGACACGAGCGCCGGGCAGTTCCTCGTCCAGCACCGCGAAGAGGCTCTTCCGCAGCCGGACCGCCGTCGGCCGGGCCCGCTCGGCCGCCGGCGCCGGCCCGCGGCGGGAATCGCCGCGCGGGGGACCGGTCAGGACCCGGCCGCCGAACACACCACCCGCGATCCGCACGCTCACCGTCGGATCCCCCCTTCACCCACACGCAGCCGGCTCCCCCGGAGTCGGGCGTCTTGCCTCCAGGAGCGATCATGCCAACCTCCCTCCCCCTCCCTGATCCAACCCGACGTCCCGCCCGGCTCGCCCCGGAGGCCGTCCAGACGCCCCGGGTACGGCGGGCGCGGCTGCCCGGGACGGTCGCCGGCCGCTCGGAACTTCGGCCCGCCGTCGCCGTCTCCGCCGAACTCTCTCCGGACGGGAGGGGCGGCGAATGGGACCTGTCGCGCGGGCACATCCTGCGTTGGCTGGAGGCGCACGTCGGCCCCCTTCCCCCCGGTTTCGACGCCGCGTCGCGTCCGGAGGGTGCGAAAGTCCATGTGGAGCGCCATCGGTCGGCAGGCGCCATCGTACGAGCCGTCGACCGGGAGGCGGGATCGAGCCGCTACTTCGGGGTCTCGCTCGAAGCGGGCGCCTTCGCCGGACTGGCTGCCTGGAAGGCGGTCGTAATCCTCTTCCGCGCCGGAGCGACGAGCCAGGTCCGCGCCATGCTCTTTGCGCCGCGCCGCCGCCTGGACCAGCGGAATGCGCCGCTGTGGGTACCCGGCATCGTTCGCTGGCTCGCGCGTTCCCCGGGGCTCACCGACTACGGCTGGCGGCTGCTCCCGGCCCCCTGGATCATCCAGAACGAGGAGGGCGTGGAGGGGCTGATCCACCTCATCGGAAGCCGGCGCCGAACGCGTCCGGTCTTCGCCACCGGGCTCGGGCCGCGGGAAACGAACCCGGAGTCGGCTCCCGTCGATCTCTGGGACCTGGCGCACCGGACCGTGGGCCTCGCGCACGTCGCGGTGCTGACGGGCCCCATGACCTACGCGCTGACGGATCGGGTGGGACGCAAGTACAGCGTCTTCGGGAACGCCGTCCGCACCTACCGGCCAGGCTGCGTCATCGGGGATCGCGTGACGGAACACCCCATGGCGCTCCCCGAGACGGTGCGCCGCTGGCGCGCCGGGGGCCCGCATGACTTCGCCGTCTTCCTGACGCGGGAGGCGGCGCGCGCCAGCATCGCCCGGCAGGCGACCCGGGAGACCTGGTTCCCCGAGTCCGTCGAGGCCGAGTCCCGGGAGGCGGAGGGGCTCCTCGGCACGCCGGATCCCTTCGGGGATGCCCTCCGCCGCCCGGCGGCGGACGGGGACGCCGTCCATCCGGTGGGCGCGGGCGAGGACGCGCCGAGCGCGCCGGACGAGGAGGAGGCGGAAGCGCCGGCCGCGGAGGCCCGGGCAAGTTGAGCGTTCGGCTGCTGTGCGACGGCGCATCGTTGCGAGACCCCACACCCGCCACCCCTGCTAGCATGGCGCTCAACGGTCGGAGAATGCCCCGATGAGCGAGTCCAGGTGGGGGAAAGCCAGGGACTGCACCGTTCCCGTCCTGCTGGGAACGCTGATCGTGGCGCTGTTCTACACGACGGCGAGCACTCACGGCCGGATGGCCGAGATGGAGAACCGGCTCGGAGAGCGGATCAACGGGCTCGCGGACGAGACCCATGAGATGGGCAAACGCCTCTCGGCCCGGATCAACGAGATGGAGTCCAGACTCTCGGATCGGATCCATGGGGTGGAAAAGAGCCTGTCGGATCGGATGAGCGGGATGGAGAAGAGACTCGCGGATCGGATCACCCGGCTGGAGCCCCTGATGGAGATTCATCTGGAGGCGCACTCGACACAGCCTGCGTCCGGTGGACTTCGGTAGGGAACGCGGGGATGCCGGTTCGCCGAGCCGGTCGAGGTAGGGTCCCGTCACGGTGATGATCGAGAGCACCCTTCCGGACACGCCCCGCGCCGGGGTTCGGGCGGAACTGGAGATCGACAACGCCCGCCTGCGCGCCGACTACCTGCAGGAGACGCGGATGCTCACCGCTACCGAGGTCCGTACCGGGTCGGGCCTGAACCCCAAGATCGGCAGCGAGTCGGCGTCCGACTGGAAACGGGAGGGCAGGATCTTCGCCGTCCGTCATGGCGGACGGGACCTCTACCCGGCGTTCCAGTTTGCAGACGGACAGCCGCGAAGGGTGATCAAGGACATCCTGGCCCAAATGCCTCGATGGGCAACGCCCTGGCAGATCGCTCTGTGGTTCGCCTCCGGCAACGGCTGGCTGGACGGGGACACCCCCGAAGAGCGGCTCGACGCCCCCGGCGAGGTCGTTGAGGCCGCCCTGCGTCTGGCCACCCCGGCCGAGGGCTGACGGACCCGACGGCGTTCCGAGCCGTCCGTAGCGTGAGGGTGCGTGGGGTCGCGATGTGCGCGGCGCGCCAGTTGCTGTGAAAGAGGAGCCCGAAGGGTCGGCCGAGCGCCTCGATGGCGCCGCCGGCTGGGAACGCCGACCTCTGGTCGGCACGCGCTGCGCGACCGCGCAGCGCACGGCACGGCGCTGACCTGCGGGATGGTTCTCTCTCTCGGTGCAACCGGGCGGAGGGAACGCTCCCGGACCTCTGTCGCCCAAGGCGAATAGCGGCGCGTCGTCCGCGGGCCTGCGGCCCGCTGTGCCGACCGGAGGTCGGCGTTCCAAGCCGGGGGTGTCATCGGGACATGCAGCTCTACGCGCTTGCGGCCCTGCGGGCCGCGTGCCGACCGGAGGTCGGCGTTCCAAGCCGGCGCGTCGCCTTACCCGCCCGCCGTGAGGCCGAACCGTTCGCCCCAGGTCTTCTGGACGTGGGCGAGGATGCGGGTGCCCTCGTCGGTTTCCACGGCGGGCGACGCCAGGAAATCGCTCGCCTCCTTGCGGGCGAGGCGGAGGAACTCGGCGTCCCGGATGATGTCGGCCACCCGGAACGGGGGGATGCCCGACTGCCGGGTGCCGAGGAAGTCGCCGGGACCGCGGATGGCGAGGTCCTCCTCGGCGATCCGGAAGCCGTCGGTGGTCGCCTCCAGCACCTCGAGGCGGCGGCGCGCGGAGTCCGTCGGCTTCCCTCCCACCACCAGGATGGCCGTGGCCGGGTCGGAACCCCGCCCCACCCGGCCGCGGAGCTGGTGGAGCTGCGCGAGGCCGAAGCGCTCGGCGTGCTCGACGACCATCACCGTGGCGTTCGGCACGTCCACGCCCACCTCGATCACGGTGGTGGCGACGAGCACGTCGAGCTCCCCGGAGGCGAACGCGCTCATCACCCGCTCGCGGCGCGCCGCGGGGACCCGGCCGTGGACGAGGTCCACCCGCAGGCCGCGGAAGGGGCCCTGGGACAGTTCCCGGAACCGGGCCTCGACCCCCGCCCCGGGCAGTTCCTCGGACTCGTCGATGAGCGGACAGACGTAGAAGGCCTGCCGGCCCTTCCGCACCTCCTCGCGGACCCGCGCGTACACGTCGGAGAGGCCAGCCGCATCGCGGATCAGGGTGCCCACCGGCTGGCGTCCCGGGGGGAGTTCGCGGAGTTCGGACAGGTCGAGGTCCCCGTGGAGGGCCATGGTCAGGGTGCGGGGGATCGGCGTCGCGGTCATCACCAGCAGGTCCGCGCCGCCGCCCCGTTCGACGAGCGTGCGGCGCTGCGCGACCCCGAACCGGTGCTGCTCGTCCACGATGGCGAAGCCGAGGTCCCGGAACCGGGCGCCCTCCTGGATCAGCGAATGCGTGCCGACCACGAACTGGGCCCAGCCGCTCGCCACCGCCTGCAGCGTGTCGCGGCGCTCCGCGGCGCCGAGTCCCGCGGTGAGCAGCACGACCCGGATGCGGTGCGGTTCGAGGAGCGCCCGGATGGTCGCGAAGTGCTGCTCGGCGAGGACCTCGGTGGGCGCCATGAGCGCCACCTGCGCCCCGTGGTGGATGACGATGAGCGCCGCGATGACCGCCACGATCGTCTTCCCGGAACCCACGTCGCCCTGGAGCAGCCGCCGCATGGCGAGCGGGGACCGGAACTCCTCCGCGATCGTGGCGAGGGCGTCCCGCTGCGACGACGTCAGGCGGAAGGGCAGCACCCGGCGGACGAGGTCCCGGAGGTCGTCGTCCACGGTGAAGGTGTGCCGGCCCGGGCGGCCCACCCGGTCCTGCCGGCGGCGCAGCCGGAGCCCGAGGGCGAAGACGAAGAACTCCTCGAGGATGAGCCGCTGATGGGCGCTCGAGCGCCGGCGCTCGAACTCGGCCAGCGAGGCCCCGTCCGGAGGGAAGTGCACCGCTTCGAGCGCCTGCCCGCGGGAGGGCAGCCCCATCCGTCCGACCAGCTCCTCGGGGAGCTGACCCGGACCCACCGCGGCGCCGTCCTCGAGCAGCCGGTGGAGGACGGTGCGCAGGAGCCGCGGCGTCAGGGAACCCACGCGCTCGTAGATGGGCACGATCCGGCCCGCATGGGCGCCGGGTTCGGAACCGCCGACAGCGGGTTCCGCGGGGGCGCCGCCGGCCTCCGGGAGGCCCGCCGGCGAGCCCGCGGCGGCCCCCTCCCGCTCGCCGGTCACCAGTTCGTAGCCGGGATTCGCGAACTCGGGGACCGCCCCGGCGAAGGGCCGCTTGACCTTCCCGAACAGCAGCACCCGCTGGCCCGGCCTCAGGATCTGCTTCAGATGGACCTGGTTGAACCAGGTCGCCTTCACCGGGCCGCTCGCGTCGTGTCCCCGCAGTTCGACGATGCGCAGGTTGCGCCGCCGGGTCGGGCGGACGTTGAGCGACGCGATCAGGACTTCCGCCGCCGCGGAGTCGCCGTCGGCCAGTTCGCCGACGGAACGGCGCTCGCTCCGGTCCTCGTAGCGGAAGGGCAACCGCAGCAGCAGGTCGCCGGCCCGGACGATCCCGACCTCGGCGAGCGCGGCCGCCCGCCGCGGACCCACGCCGGGCAGGAACCGGACCTCGGTGTCCGGCGTGATTCCGGTCAAGGTCGAAGTGGCGGGAAGCCGGTCAGGGAGGGGCGGGCAGGAGCACGACTTCTCCGGCCCTCAGCTCGATCCCGGCGAGTCCCGCCGGCAGGGGGAAGGGCTCCCCGTCGAGGATGGGACCACGGACCTGCTCGAGTCCGGACTGGGAAAAGCCGACCAGTCCCCCGAGCACCGCTTCGGCGATGACTTCGGGCGGGAGTTCCACTCCGGCGACGGTTCCCGCGAGGATCGTGACCGTCCCCGAACCCCCGGCGCCCCGCACCTCCACGGCGAGGTCCACGGGTTGCGGCGGCGTGCCCGGCGGCGGGGCGAACGGACCGAGCACCGCGCCCAGCCGTTCCGCATCCACCCGGCCGGTGAGGTGCGCCTCGCCGGGGAGGAGCCGGACGTGAACCCCCGTCAGGCCCGCCTGCTCCGTCAGGAACGCGGTGAGCTGGACGGACCCGAGGAGCGCGTTCACCTCGCCCTCCGAGAGGACGACCGGCTCCTGCGATCCGGACCGGATCTGGAAGATCTTGAGCCAGGCGCCGCCCTCGAGTGGATCGGCGGGCGGCGCCGGAGACTGCTGGCCAGGAGCCGCCGCACCGAGGAGCGGCGCCGCGGCGAGGAGCAGGAGAACGGGGCGCAAGGAACGGGAGGATTCTAGGCATCGCGACGCCCGGAGGCCATGGCACGTGTTCCCCATTCGTGCTACATTTGCGCTCGCGGAACGAAGTCCCGTGCCCAAAACCGAAACGATCCGCGCCCGGATCGAACCTGAACTCAAGAGCCAGGCCGAAGCTCTGTTCTCCCAGCTCGGGTTGTCCGCCACCCAAGCGATCAGATTGTTCTACAAGCAGGCGACGCTCCAACGGGGTCTCCCCTTCGCGGTGAGACTCCCCAATGCGGAGACGCGCGAAGCCCTCAGGCAGGCTCAGGAACATGAGGATCTAACCGAATACGAGAGTCTGGAGGACCTGAAGGCAGCGCATCGCTGATTCGTGGGGTTCCTCACGACGAAGCGGTTCGAGAGGGATGGCGTGTGGTTTCGCGGCCCTCGCGGGCCGCGATGCCGGTCGGAGACCGGCGCTCCGCTGCCGCACGCGCTTGACGTGGAGCAGCGTTACGGCGTGATCTCGGGCGCGCCAGGCGGCGATGTCCGGACCGGCACCGTCTACCGCGATCCCGAGAATACGCTCAGGACGGCATCGCGGGCCGCCGGGTCGCCCGCGGCGCCCCGAACCCAGGTCACGTCCCGTTCGGCGCGGAACCAGGTGAGCTGTCGTTTCGCGTAGCGCCGGGTGGCGATCACGACCCGCTCCTCCGCGGCGCGGAGCCGGTCCGGGAGGTCCCGCGGGCCGGGGTCCCCGGCGAGCGCCCCGAGCACCTCGCGGTAGCCGATCGCGAGCCGCCCGGGCCATTCCCCCGGATAGCGGTCCGCGAGGCCGCGAACCTCCTCGACGAGGCCTGCGGCGAACATGCCCCGGACCCGGCGGACGATCCGCGCTTCGAGGAGGTCGCGCGGCGGATCGAGCCCGGCGATCCGCCAGCCCACCTCCGGAAGCGGGGGGCGGCGGGTGGCCTGCAGCCGGGAGATGGGTTCGCCGGCGGCGAGCGCCACCTCGAGCGCGCGGACGCGGCGCACCCGGTCGTTCGGATGCACGCGGCGGTGCACGGCGGGATCGAGGCGGGCCAGGAGCCGTTCCAGCCAGCGGGGGCCGGACGGCCGGCGATAGATCGCCTCGAGCCGCGCCCGGAGGCGCGGGTCGGGCTCGGGTCCCTCGAAGATCCCGTCGCGGAGCGCCCGGAAGTAGAGGCCGCTGCCGCCCACGACGAGCGGGACCGCCCCGCGCCGCCGGATGTCCCGCACGGCGGCGGCCGCGAGCTCCGCGTAGCGGCCGGCGGTGCACGGATCGTCGGCTTCGAGCGCGTCGAGGAGGTGATGCGGCCGGCGGGCTCGCATCTCCGGCGACGGCTTCCCGGAGCCGATGTCCAGCTCCCGGTAGATCTGGAAGGCGTCGCAGGAGACGATCTCGACGGGGAACGGGAGCGCGTCCGCGATTTCGAGCGCAAGGTCCGACTTCCCGCTCGCGGTCGGCCCCACGAGCGCGAGGACGAGCGGCCCGGGGGCGGACCTCGGGGACGGGGGGGACGGGCTACCCAAGACGGCGGAGGAGGGCGATCAGCAGCAGGACGAGGACGAGCACGCCCCCGGCGCGCAACTGACCCGGCGAGAAGGCGAGCCCGGCCCGCCAGCTCACGGGGCCGGCCGGATCTCGGTCCCCGGGTAGTAGTGGGCCAGGATTGCGCGGTAATCGGCCCCGGCGGCGGCCATGCCGTACGCCCCCGCCTGGCAGAGGCCGAGACCGTGGCCCCAGCCCCTTCCCGAGAACCACCACTCGGTCACGCCGCCGTCTTCGTCGCGCCGGGGTTCGGCCCGGAAGAGGTTCTCCGCGAGACCCAGCAGGCGCCGGATGCGCAGTCCCCGCAGTTCGAGACTCCCCGCGGTCCCGACGATCCGGAGGCGCACGATGCGGCCCGAGGCGCCGAACTCCAGCGGTTCGAGGGCGACGATCCGGCCGATGGGCTTCACTTCGTTCACCGCCGCCGAGAGATCCGTGTTGTTCCTGGGAACGAACCACGAACTCTGCCGGGAGAAGCGGTCCTCGGCGTCGCCGAGGTCTTCGAGGACCAGCAGGTCGAACGGGACGGGTTCGTCCGCCGCCGGCGGCGCGGCGGCGTGATAGCGCACGAAGTCCCCGACGCGGAGCCGCAGTGCGCCGGTGGGCACCGCGAGGGGCGGCGGATCGTCGCGGCCCGGCGTGCGGGTGGGACGGATCTCCCGGAAGAGGAGGGCGCCGCCGCCGGACTCGAGGCGGACCATCCGCGGCTCTTCGCGCGCGATCCCGCCGTCGTCCTCCTCGATGTTGATGCGGACCCAGCCGTCCAGGACCGCCACCTCCCGGATCTGGCCGCGCCGGAAGAGCGTCCCGTCCCGGCGGAGGAGCGCCGCCCCGGCCCCGATCACTTCGCGCCGGCTCACCGGGCGGGCCGGATCGAGCCCGCGCTCGCTCGGATCGAGAAGGCCCTCGGCGAGCAGCCGGCCGAGCGACGGGTCCCCCTCGCGCGCCAGCTCGCCGCCGTCCGGGCCGGGACCGAGCACCGGCGCTCCCGGCTCCCGGCAGCGCATCGCCTCCGCCAGCCGGCCGAACGCGCCGAGCGGCAGCTCGCCTCCGGGGGCGGGCTCCGGTTCGCACGAAGCGAGTCCGAGCCACCGGAGCACCGCCGCCAGGACGCCCGCGGCTTCCTCGCGGGTCGCCGGCCCCGACAGTCCCGCCGCGTCCCAGCCGGACAGCGGCGCCCCGGCGAGCCGGACGAGCGCCATGTCCAGCGGGCCGTCCGCCGGCGCGCCGTCCAGCCGAACGCCGCCGCCCTCCCGGATGCACGCCCGGGCCACCAGGTAGGGCGTCGGGTTCGAGAAGACGTTCTCCGCGTTCTCGGTGTAGCCGCCGCAGGAGGCGGTGTAGAGGGCGTCGATGAGCCGGCCGTCGTGGAAGATCGCCTCGCCGGCGGTCTGCCGGATCGCGGCGGTGGAGAGCGGGTGCTCGGCGGCCACGCCGCCGTACACCTGGCAGGCCGGCCCGGCGCAGAGGTCGTAGCCGCGCCGGAGGTAGGCGTCCCGCGGGGTGAGGGCGTAGGTGCGGGCGGCGAGGGCCTGCGCCTTGAGGGCCTCGATCTCGGGGAAGAGGTCGGGCGGCAGCTCGCGCGGCACGACGCCGAACAGGTACTCCTCGAGGTTCGCCCGGTTGACGACGGTCACCCCGTCCCCGCTGCGGGACACCGTGAACGAGCCGCGGTACGGCCTCCCTTCCCACTCGAGGAACCCGCTCGCGGGGGGCTCGGCGGTCAGGGACACGCCGGGGGCGAAACGGATCGGCGAACCGCCGAACGGGCGGACCACCAGGGCCTCCCCCGCCGGCGCCGGAATGCGGAAGGTCCCGGCCTCGGGGAAACCGGCGGCCCGCAGGCTCGGGGCGTCGGCGGCGGCGCCGGGGTCCGGCGAAAGGACCGCCAGATGGCGGCCGGTCTCCGGATCGCGGCGGACGCGGACCGCGGGACCATCGGGGCGCTCCTCGCGAAAGGCCGCGGCGACTTCGCGCGCCCGGGCCTCGTCCGCAAAGGAGCCCAGCGCGAGGACGGATGCGCCGGGTCCCGTCTCCGGCGCGATGAGCGCGTCGGTGGTTTCGATGGTGAGTTCGCCGGCGCGCAGGACGAAGGGGGCGGGCGCCGAGATCCGCGCCGCGGGGACGGCGTCGGCGAGGCCGATGCGGATCTCGCGGGGAGCGGGGGCCTGGGCGGGCGCCGGGGCGGGCGCGAGGATCGCGACGCAGAGCAGATAGCGCGTGGAGGGAGAGGTGAGGGCGCTCATGGATCCGGGGCGCAGTGTCATCGGGGCTGGTTTCGCGCTCCCGCGCGATGCCGGTCGGAGACCGGCGCTCCTGGGCGCCGGGTGGCTGGACGGCGAGGCGCGGTTCCGCCCCGCTCCGCGGGACGGGTGCCGGTCTGGAGACCGGCGCTCCCTCCTGCCCCCCAACACGCCTGTCACCCCTGGGTGGAGAACAGGTCGTAGGGCTGTTCGTTGTACCAAAAGACGAGCATGATCTCGAAGTCGGCGCCGGGGTAATCGTCGGGGAGCGGCAGCAACTGGGCGCCCCGGAGCGCGCCCACCGCCGCGTTGTCGAACCCGGGCACCCCCGACGGGACCACGACCTGCAACCAGGCGATGTCACCGCTCCGCAGGACGCTGATGGCGATCGCCACGTGGCCGCGGTCGTAGCTGGCCGCGTAGGGGATGTACCAGTTGCGGCGCACTTCCGCGATCAGCCGGCTGATCCAGGGCACCAGGTTGGCGCCCCGGTCGTCGTAGTAGAGGGTGTTGTTGCGGTTCGAAACGAGTCCGCCCTCGGGGTTCCGGAACCGCTTCCCCTCGAGGAAACGCCAGATGTCGGTGGGCGCGCCCTGCCGGCGGCGCTCGGCCTCCGCCTGCGCCCGGGCCTCGCGCATCGCCAGTTCGTTGCCCATCCGCCGCACGTCGGCGGCCGGGTCGTTGATGAGGCGGCGGAAGGCCTCGGCGTCGAACCGGAGCGGCGGCTCCTCCGCCCCGGCCCCCGGGACCTCCGGCGCCGGCTCGCCGGGCGCGTCGGCCGCTTCCTCGACCGCGGGGACCTCGGCGAGCAGCTCCGGCTCGTCCGCGGTCGCGCTCGCGTCGTCCTCGGCGGTCAGTTCGTCTCCCATCTCGTGGTCGATATAGAACTCCTCGTCCTGGCCTTCGGAGAACGGCAGGTCGTTCTGGAAGCCGGTGCTGGGGACCGCGATCTGCGCCTCGGGGATGACGAGTCCCCCCGCCGGCGGGGGCGGCGGCGCCGGCTGCGCCTCCGGCGCCTCGGGTAGCGCTTCCCCCGGGGGAGGCGGCGGCGGCGGGGGCTCGACCAGCGCCGCGAGCGGCTCCGGCTCCTCGAGCGGCGGCGCCTCGAAGGCGTAGAGGAGGGGCTCCTCTTCCGGCTCGGCCGCGTCCGGCTCCGCTGCCACGGGAACGAACCCGCCCACGAACAGGAGCAGCAGCAACAGGTGGAATCCGGCGGAGGCGGCGGCGACGACGGCGCGCCGCCGGACCGAGACGCCGGTCAGGTCGTCGATCGTTCCACCCCGGCTCAGGCCGGTGAACAGCCCGCTGGTGGCGGCGGGATCCGGACCCCGGGCGCCGGCGCCCGGCGGCGGGCCGGAACGCGAACGGCGGAAGGGCGGCGCCCCGGCGGGCCGGCGGGAGGCCTTCCCACCCCCCGCGGAAGCGGCCTGGCGTTCTTCGGGGTCGATCAGTCCGAGCCCCTGAAAGTCGGAACTCATCGCTCCGCGGGCTCGGCCTCCACCCGGAACTCGAGGACCGCCTGAACGGCGGCCTTGCCGTCCACCGAAGCCACCGCGTCGAAGCGCCGGCGGTCTCCCTCCGACTCGGCCGGGGTCACCGTGAACTCGAGGGTCTCTCCGGGGCTGACGCGGCGGCGGAACCTCACGAGGGGCGCCGATGCAAGCGTCGCGCCCGCCGGCAACGAACGGCGGGCGCACTCGGCGAGCGCTTCCACCATGAAGACGCCGGGCACCACCGGCATCGCCGGGAAGTGTCCGGCGAAGAACGGCTCGTCCGCCGGGACGTGCCGGCGCCCGGTGATGGCGCCGGGCGCCTCGTCATCGACCGCGGGCGGTTCGTCGAGGAGGGGTGGGGCCCCTTCCAGGCTCGTCATCCCGGGCCCGCGGGCGGCGGGACTACCGCTCCGCGCCGTCCTCGCCTTCGCCGCCGCCGCCCAGCGCGTTGAACCGCTCGATGACCTCGGCCGAGATGTCGAGCGCGGGGTCCATGATGAAGGTCAGTCCCGGGGTCACCCGGAGGATCAACTGGATGTTCTGCTCGCGGGCCACCTCTTCCACGACCGGTCCGAGGTCCGCCTCGAGGGCGCCGAAGCCGGTGGTCTGCTTCTCGTTGAACGCGCGCTGCTGGTCCTCGAGCCAGCGCTGGAGGTCAGTGTTCTTGCGCTCGATGTCACGGGTGAGATCGGCGCGCGCTTCGGCGGAGAGCAACTGCGACTGGGCCCGGTTGTTCAGGTCGCGGAGCTCCTGTTCGCGCGTCTGCCGGCCGCGCAGGATCTCCTCCTGGAGCGTCTGCAACTCGGCGAACATCGCCTGCCCCCGGGCGGATTCCTGGGCGACGCGGTCGATGTCGATCACCGCCACCCGGGTGGGCTCGGCGGTCTGGGCCACGAGGACGGAGGGAACGGCCAGCAGCAACCCGATCAGCGCCGTTCCCGGGAAGCCGCCCCGGAGGCGGCGGGCAAAACGATTCATGACGTTGGTCAACTCCCTGAAACTCTGCTCGGACACGTTGTTCGATCCGGGGAACGCGGCGGTTTTCCGCGGCCGCTAGAAGGTCGTTCCGATCCCGAAGACGAAGGCCGTGGGCCGATGGTAGTAGTCCCGATGGGGATTGTAGGCGAAGATCAGGCGGAAGGGCACGTTCAGCATGGGGATGAACACCCTCATCTCGATGCCCGTCGAGGTCCGGAAATCCTGGAGCATGGAGAAGCTCCAGCCCGTCTCCTCGGCGAAGGCGTTCCCCGCGTCGAAGAACAGGATGGCGCGCAGCGGGCCGGCCAGCGGGATCGCGTACTCGGCGTTGAACAGCAGCATCTTGTCGCCGCCGAGAAGCTGGCCCCGCGCGTTCCGCGGGCCCACCGAGCGGATGTAGTAGCCGCGGATCTGGTACTCCCCGCCGAGGAAGAAACGGTTGTAGTAGGGCACGCCCGTCTGCTCGACGTCGAAGATGTCGATCTCCTCGCCCTCCGGCGGATCGACGCCGCCGTAGCCGTGCAGGTAGCTGCCCATGACCCGCATGCCGAGCGAGGTGTTGCCGATCACGCGCATGTGGTGCACGAACTCCAGCGTCGGCTTGTAGTAGTGCACGTTGCCGCCCAGCCGGCCGCCGGCGATGTCGAACGATCCCGTCAGTTTGCGACCGGTGCTCGGGAAGATGGGGTGGTCCACGGTGTTGTAGACGTAGGTCGGGCTGATCTTGCTCTCGCGGAAGTTGCCGGACAGTCCGTAGAAACGCGGGTCGAGGTACGTCGAGTTGTAGTAGAGGTCGTAGAGGTTGAGGACGATGTCGGGGTCCGGCTCGCTCACCGTGATGACCGAGTAGCCGTAGTTCAGGAACGCCCGCGACCAGCGGCCGAGCGGCACGCCGAAGACGATGCGGCCCCCGATGTCGCCGCGCGTGAACTCCCGGAGCTTCAGGACCCGGCTGAACACGTCGAAGCCGAGGGTGATCGGCTTGTCCATGAAGTAGGGGTCGGTGATCGCGATCTGGTAGTTCTGGGTGCGGCTGCCGGTCTGGACGGTGAAGTTCGCGGTCTCGCCGCGGCCGAGGAAGTTCGTGGTCCCGAAGGAGGCGTTCACGAACAGGCCCTCGAGCCCGGAGACCCCGGCGCCGAAGGTGAGCTGGTTGCGGTTCTCCTCGACCACGTCGAGCGTGATGTCGAGCTTCGTCTCGTCGCTCGGACTGGGTTCGATGACCGGCTGCTCGATGGGCCGGAAGTAGCCGAGCTGGTTGATCCGCTGGATGGAGGCCTTGAGCAGTTCCATGTTCATGATGTCCTGCTCGTTCAGCCACATCTCGCGGCGGATGACGCGGTCCTTGGTGGTGGAGTTCCCGCGGAACTCGATCTTGTTGACGAGGAACTGGTCCTCTTCCGCGAGGTTGATGACCACGTCCACGATCTTTTCCTCGGGACGGCGGTGCCAGGTCGGGAACCCGGTGAACTGCACGTAGCCGCGGGCGCCGTAGAGCTCGCGGAGCGATTCGAGCGCGTCGTTGACCTTCGACTCGTCGTAGACCTCGCCGGTCTGGATCGGGAAGAACGCCCGGACGAAGTCGGCCGGGAACACGTCGGCGCCCTCGACGGTGACCTCGCCCACCCGGTACTGCTCGCCCTCGACCACCGGGATGGTGACGTCCATCCAGCGCTTCTGGCGCTTCCAGAAGAGGAACTGCCGCGAGTACCCGTCCTCGTACTCGAACTGCGGGGGGCCGAACGAGACGTCGAGGTAGCCCTGCTTCAGGTACTCCTGCCGGACCGCCTCGATGTCCTCGGCGTACTGCTCTTCCGTGTAGGTGGAGCCCCCGAGCAGCGCCCCGAGGGGGTGGCTCTCGCGGGTCTTCTTCATCGCCCAGCGGAGCGGCCACTCGTCGAGCGCCTCGATGCCCTCGAACTGGATCCGGCGGATCCGGATCTGCTGCTCGTCGTCGATGTTGAAGACGATCTTGACGCCGGTGTCGTCTTCGGTGATCGCGCTCGCGACCGCGCCCTCGGTGCGGCCCTTGTCCACGAGCATCTCCTCGATGATCTCCCGCGCCCGGACCACCTTGTCGGGGTCGTAGGGAGCCCCTACCCCGATCACGGAGTCCTCTTCCTCGAGCTTTTCGAGGATGTCGTCCTCGTCGAGTTCCTCGGACCCGAGAAACTCCAGGGTGACGACCCGGGGACGCTCGTGGACCACGAACACCACCAGCTTGCCGCCCCGGGGCCCGTCGCGCAGCTCGAGCCGCATGTCGTCCGCGAAACCGGTGTTCCAGAGCGTCCGGAACTCCGCGCGCAGCGCTTCGCGGTCCACCGGGTCCCCGGGCTTCACGGTCAGGTGCGCGAGCCAGGCGTCGGCCGCGATCAGGTCGTTGCCCTCGATGAGCACGGCCTCGACCGTTTCCGTCGTCTGGATCGCCGCGGGCGGCGCCGGGGCGGGAGCAGGCCCGCTCGCCCACGCCGTGCCGGCGAGCGCGATAGCCGCGGCGGCCCCGGCGAATACAGCTCTATGCAGTCGCATCATCCGGCCACCACCTCCTCGACGGGTTCCTCCGCCTCCTCGAGAAGCGCCGGCCCGCCCCGGCGGACCACCAGCTCCCCGTCCCGGAGAACGATCTCCACCGGATCGCCGGGGCCCACCGTACCGGTGAGCACGGCCTCCGACAGGGGATCCTCGACATGTTTCTGGAGGGCGCGGCGCAAGGGCCGTGCCCCGTAGGAACGGTCGCGCAGCGTTTCCCGGACAAGGAACGCTTCCGCCTCCGGCGTCAGTTCGACGGTGAGCCCGCGGTCGCCGAGTTCGCGGTTCATGCGGCCGATCAGGCGCCGCAGGATCTCGGTGAGGTCCTCCTCGGTCAGCATGTCGAAGATCACGACCGCATCGAGCCGGTTGATGAACTCCGGGCTGAAGGTCTTCTTGACCTCGCCCTGGATCAGTTCGCGCATGGCGCGTTTCCGGTGCCCCGCATCGGCGGAGGCGAACCCGAGCGAGGCCTGCTTCTGGATGTGGCGGGCGCCCAGGTTGGAGGTCATGATGATGATCGAGTTCCGGAAGTCCACCGTGTTGCCGAGCCCGTCGGTGAGCCGGCCGTCCTCGAAGACCTGGAGCAACAGGTTCCAGACGTCGGGATGCGCCTTCTCGAACTCGTCGAGGAGCAGTACCGAGTAGGGGTTGCGGCGGACGCGCTCGGTGAGGTGTCCGCCCTCCTCGTGCCCCACGTAGCCCGGGGGCGAACCGATGAAGCGGGAGACGGAGTGCCGCTCCATGTACTCACTCATGTCGAAACGCAGCAGGGACGCTTCCGTTCCCAGCAGGAACTCGGCGAGCGAGCGCGCCACCTCCGTCTTCCCCACGCCGGAGGGGCCCAGGAAGAGGAAGACCCCGCCGGGGCGTTCCGGGTTCTTGAGCCCGGCGCGGGCGCGGCGGATGGCGCGCGCCACGGTGGCGACCGCCTCGACCTGGCCCACGATGCGCTCGTGGAGCACGTCCTCGATGCGGAGCAGCTTCTGGCTCTCCTCCTCCTCGATCGAGCCGAGGGGAATGCCGGTCCAGTGCGCCACCACCTCGTCCACGTCGCGCCGGGTGACGCGCGGCGCCTCGCCGTCCCGCGCCTTCCAGCGGCCCTCCACGAGCGCCAGGCTCTCCCGCTCGGCGTTCTCCTGGTCCTGGGCGAGCGAGGCGCGCTCGAGGTCGTCGTTGTCGAGCGCCTGGTCCTTCCGCTTGCGGATGTCCTGGATGCGCTTGCGGATCTCGGCGAACTCCTGGGAGTACTGGTTGTCGCGCAGCTTGACGCGCGACCCCGCTTCGTCGAGGAGGTCCACCGACTTGTCGGGCAGGAAGCGGTCCGTGATGTAGCGCTGGGCCTGCCGCACCGCGGCGTCGATGGCTGCGTCGGTGTAGCGGACGTGGTGGTAGCGCTCGTAGCGCTCCTGCACGCCCTGGAGGATGACCAGGGTCTCGTCGTCGCTCGGCGGCTTGACGACCACGCCCTGGAAACGGCGTTCGAGGCTGCGGTCGCGCTCGATGTGGCGCCGGAACTCGGCCGGGGTGGTGGCGCCGATGCACTGGATGCCGTCGCGGGAGAGCGCCGGCTTCAGGATGTTGGCGGCGTCGAGCGACCCCTCCGCGGACCCGGCCCCCACCAGGGTGTGGAGTTCGTCCACGAACACGATGAACTGCGGGGACTCCTCGAGTTCCTTGATGATGGCCTTCAGCCGTTCCTCGAACTGGCCGCGGTACTTGGTGCCGGCGACCACCAGCGAGATGTCGAGGGACACGATCCGCCGGTCGGCGAGGAAGATGGGACAGTCGCCGGCGGCGATCCGGCTGGCTAGCCCCTCCACGATGGCGGTCTTCCCGATGCCGGGCTCGCCGATGAGGACGGGGTTGTTCTTGGTGCGGCGGCAGAGCACCTGGATCACCCGGTCCAGTTCCTCGGTCCGCCCGATCAGGGGATCGAGGGCGCCGTCGGTGGCCGCCTGGGTGAGGTCCCGCGAGAACTCGGCGAGGAGCGGCGTCTCCCGGGCCCGCGCCCCGGACTTCCGCCGTCCATGATCGAGCGCGATCGCCTCGCGGACCGCGGGCGCGCGCACCCCCTGGCGGGCCAGGATCGCGGCGGCGGCGGACCCCGGCTCGCGGAGCACCCCGAGCAGCAGGTGCTCGGTCCCCACGGTCTCGTGGTTCATGCGGTCCGCTTCCTCGCGGGCGTGTTCGAGGACCCGCTTGGACTCGGCCGAGAGCGGGATGCCGACCGAGGTCGAGACGGTGTCCCGCAGCAGGACGTGGCTCTGCACGTCGCTCCGCACCCGCTCGAGCGAGATGTGGAGCCGGCCGGCGACGGCCGCGGGAAGCTCCCGGAGCAGCCCGAGCAGCAGGTGCTCCGGCTCGATGGCGTCGCCGCCGAGCTGCGACGCCTCGTGCCGCGCGAAGTAGATCGCCCGCTTGGCGCGCTCCGTATATCGCTCGAACAACGTGGCTTCCCTGGAAGGCTCGCAATTTAGCAGCAGCCCCCCACTGGGACCGCCGGCCTTCCGGCAAGGAGCGCGGTCCTCCAGGCAAGGAGCGCCGACTTCCAGGCAAGGAGCGCCGGTCTTCAGACCGGCATCGTGGCCGAAGGCCGCGAAACTCCCACCCTCACACGTCCACACGGCGCACGTCCCGCCGGGGACGGCGATGCGCCATCCCCCCGTCGCGTTACGCCGTGCGAACGCATGGCGATGGGAGTTTCGCCCGCTGCGCGGGCGATGCCGCTCTGAAGAGCGGCGCTCCTGCCCGGTACAAGAGCCCCTGACCAGGGCGGCGCTCCCTCTACCCGTGCAGGACGCCCGCCTCCATCCGGAACGTCCGGTCGCAGCTCGCGGCGACCTGGGGGCTGTGGCTCGCGATGACCGCGGTGAGCCCGTAGGTCGCGTGGAGGCCGGCGAGGAGTTCCAGCAACTGGCCGCTCGCGGCGTCGTCGAGGTTGCCGGTCGGCTCGTCGGCGATCAGCAGCGCCGGGTCTCCGGAGAGCGCCCGGGCCACCGCGACCCGCTGCTGTTCGCCCCCGCTCAGCTCCTCCGGACGGTGGTGGAGCCGCTCCGCGAGTCCGAGTTCGCCGAGGAGCCGGGCGGCGCGTTCTTCGGCCGGCGCCCGGGGGACGCGGCGGATGCGCAGCGGGAGCGAGGCGTTCTCCATCGCGGTCAGCTCGGGGAGCAGCCGGTGGTGCTGGAAGACGAACCCCACCTGCCGGTTGCGGAACGCCGCGGCCTCCCGCTCCGAGAGCTGCGCGACCTCCTCGCCGGCGAGCCGGAGCGAGCCCGCGTCGGGCGGGTCGAGCGCCCCGAGAACGTGGAGCAGCGTGGTCTTCCCCACCCCGCTCGCCCCGGTGATCGCCACCATCTCCCCCTGCCGCACCTCGAGGTCGAGCCCGCGGAGCACCGCGAGGCGCCCGGCGCCGGTCCCGAAGGCCTTGTCGAGCCCGCGGGCCTCGACCTGCAGGGTCACTGGAACCTCAGGGCGTCGGTGACCACGAGCGACGCCGCCCGGCGCGCCGGGTACAGGGTGGCCAGGAAACAGACGAGGGGAGCGAAGAGGCAGACCAGCGCCACGTCGCCCGGCAGCAGCGTGAACGGCACCGCGGTGATCTGGTACACGTCCTCGGGGATCCGGATCCGGCCGTCGAGGATCCGGCAGGCGGTGATCCCGAGCACCGCCCCGAGTCCCGTCCCCACGACGCCGATCACCGCCCCCTGCGCCATGAAGAGCGCCATGATGCTCCGGCGGGTGGCCCCCATGGATCGCAGGATCGCGATGTCCCGGGTCTTCTCGGTCACCGTGACGATCTGGCCCGCGACGATGTTGAGCGCCGCCACCCCCACGATGAAGCTCACGAAGAGCGTGGTCGCCAGCTTCTCGAGCCAGAACGCGGAGAACAGGGTCGTGTTCAGGTCGATCCAGTTGAGCGCCGAGTAGCCGGGACCGAGGGCTTCCAGAACGCGGGCCTCGCGTTCCCGCACCGCGAACATGTCGGTGATCCGCGCCTCCACCTGGCTCGCCTCGCCGGGCCGGCCGGCCAGCCGCTGCGCCTCCCCGAGCGGGATGAGGGCGTAGGCGTTGTCGTAGTTGTAAAGGCCCAGCCGGAAGGACCCCGCCACCCGGAAGCGGCGGGTGGTCGGGACGGTGCCGAGCGGGGTCAACTGGCCCCCGGGCACCATGAGGCGGATCGTCTCCCCCACCCCGACCCCGAGTCCGAGGGCCAGTTCCTCGCCGAGGAGCACCGGAGGCGGCTCGCCCGGCACCACCGCTTCGAGGTCGGCGAACCGCCCCGCGGTCATCCGGGACGCGAACTCGGTGACATCGGGCTCCCGCGCCGGGTCCACCCCCTTGAGGGTCACGAGCGCGTCCCGCCGGCCGAGCGCGATCGCCTTGCCGTAGAGCACCGGCGCGGCGCCCTCGACTTCGGGCACCGCCCCGATCGCTTCAGCCACCTCCGCGTAGTCCGTGAAGCCGTCGGCGGAGAGGCTGTACACCGTGAGATGGGAGAGCGCCCCGAGGATCCGCGCCCGGAGCTCTCCCTGGAAGCCCGTCATGATCGCGAGCGCGACCAGCAGGATCGCGACCCCGAGCACCACCCCGAGCGCCGAGATCGCGGAGATCACCGAGATGAACATGCCCCGCTTGCGGAGCATCAGGTAGCGGCCGGCGATCTGGAGTTCGAACGGCAGCGAGGCGAAGCGGCCCCGCGCGGGCCGCTCGCTGTCTTTGGGGCTCAACGGCCTTCCCGCGGACGCAGGTGCGGGAAGAGGATCACGTCGCGGATCGCCGGGGAGTTCGTGAGCAGCATGGCGACCCGGTCCACCCCGACCCCGCAGCCCCCGGTGGGCGGCAGCCCGTGGCGGAGGGCCTCGATGTAGTCCCAGTCCATGGCGTGTTCCTCGCCCGCCTGGCGCTTCGCCATCTGCTCGCCGAAGCGCGCCGCCTGCTCGTCGGGGTCGTTCAGCTCGGAGAACCCGTTCGCGATCTCGAGGCCGCCGGCGAAGAGTTCGAACCGCTCCGTGATGCCGGGCTCCTCGGGGCTCGCCTTCGAGAGCGGGGACACCTCGACCGGGTAGCCGGTCACGAAGGTGGGCTGCACGAGCCGGCGCTCGGCGAGGGCCTCGAAGAGACTGAGCAGCAGCTTGCCGGCGCTCTCGTCGGGCGGCAGGGGCAGATCGAGCCGCCGGTGCGCCTCGGCGAGCGGCGGGGCCGAACGCAGGTCGTCGTCCGCGAGCGCCACTCCATGCTCCTTGAGCGCCGCCCGGGTGACGTCGCGGAGGGAGACCCGGGCGAAGGGCTTCTCGAACCGGATCTCCTCGTCGCCGAAGACCGCCGGCTCGCCGTCGAGCACCGCCCGCGCCGCCGCGATCACCAGGCGCTCGGTGATCTCCATCATGTCGGCGCAGTCGCTGAACGCCCGGTAGAACTCCAGCATCGTGAACTCGGGGTTGTGCCGGGTGGACAGCCCCTCGTTCCGGAAGTTGCGGTTGATCTCGTACACCCGCGGGAACCCGCCCACCACCAGCCGCTTCAGGTAGAGCTCGGGCGCCACCCGCAGGTAGAGGTCGATGCCGAGCGCCCGGTGCCGGGTCTGGAACGGACGGGCGGCCGCGCCGGTGGCGAGCGGCTGGAGCATCGGGGTCTCGACTTCGAGGAAACCCTCGCCGTCCATGAAGCGGCGCATCGCGGACACCATCGCCGCCCGGCTGCGGAACACCTCGCGGGTCCGCAGGTTGCCGAGGAGGTCGAGATAGCGCTGGCGGTAGCGGGTGTCCCGGTCGGCGAGGCCGTGCCACTTCTCGGGCAGCGGGAGGAGGGCCTTCGCCAGGAAGGCGAGCGAGTCCGCCCGCACGGTGAGTTCGCCGGTCCGGGTCCGGAACATGGGCCCGGTCACGCCGACCCAGTCGCCGAGGTCGAGCGCTTTCGAGACCGCGAAGTCGCGCTCGGGGAGCACGTCGCGCCGGACGTGCACCTGGAGCGTTCCGGGTCCTTCGGAAAGGCGCAGGAACGCGGCCTTCCCGAACGACCGGATGGCGACGATCCGGCCGCCGACCCGCACCGTCCGCTCCGCCTCCGGGATCGCCTCGAGCCCCGGCCCGTCCAGGTCGCCGAACGTCTCCGCCGCCTGCTCGAGGGTGTGCGAGGCGGCGTAGCGGCTCGGCCACGCGGGAACCCCGAGGTTCTCGATCTCGGCCAGCTTCCGGCGGCGGTCGCGCTCGTCCCGGTTCATGGCGGTCTCGCGGTCCGTGGGGTCGTCGCTCACGAGGCGTGGCCTTCCCCGGAGCCGGCGGCCTCGCGTCCGGCGTCCGCGTCCGTCTTGCCGAGTCGCTTGACGACCCCGTCGAGCACCGCGTGGACGAAGGAGGTGGAGTCCTCGCCGGCATAGCGGCGGGCGACCTCGATGGCCTCGCTGAGCACCACCCGGGGCGGGGTGCTCGCGGTGAGCAGTTCGGCGACCGCCACGCGGAGGACGCTCCGCTCCACCCGGCCCATGTTCTCCTTCCAGAAGGGCTTGGTGGTCTCGTCGAGGCAGCGGTCGATTTCCTCGATCCGCTCCCAGACGGCGTTCGCCAGCGCCTCGGCGAACTCCAGGTGCGTTTCACTCGCCCGCGTGAGGTCGCGCACGCCGGCCACCGTGGCCGGCGGCGACGCCGGGTTCGCGTCCCACGAGGACAGCATCTGGGCGGCGAGTTCGCGCCCCCGGCGGCGCTGGCGCGCGGTCCGCGGGTCCACCTCAGCCTCCCCGAGGCGCGGAAACCGGGCCGAGGTCGAGGCCCGGCCGCTCGCCGAGCCGCTTCCGGGCGCGGAGCAGTCCGGCGACCGCCCGCGCCGCGTCCTCTCCCCGGTTCCCCTTCGCGCCGCCGGACCGGGCGTCGGCCTGTTCGGCGCTGTCCACGGTGAGCACCGCGTTGCCCACCGGAATCCGGGTCCGGACGCCGATCTCCAGGAGTCCCGTGGTCACCGCTTCGGCGAGATGGCGGTCGTGGGAGGTCTCTCCCTTCACGATCGAGGCGCAGGCGACGATGCCGTCCACGCGCCCGGAATCGGCCAGCCAGCCGGCCAGTTGGGCCACCTCGAAGGCGGCCGGCGCCGGATGGCGGGAGACCTCGGCCCCCTCCCCGCGGAGCCAGCGCTCGGCGGCGGCGGCGAGGCGGGCCGAGGGCTCGTCCCGTTCGGAGAGCACGATCCCGACGTGAAGCCCGGCCAGCGGCCCGGACTCAGGCGCCACGGAACCGCGCCGGGCGCTTCTCGAGGAACGCGCCCGTGCCCTCCCGCATGTCGCCCGTGCCCGCGAGCGACGCGAAGAGCGACGCTTCGGTCAGCAAACCGTCCTCGAGGCCCGAAAGGCCCGCGTCCACCGCGAGGAGCGCGTTGCGGACCGCCAGCGGCCCGTTCGCGAGCACCCGGTCGAGGAGCGCCGCCGCGCCTTCGACCGCGTCCTCGTGGACGGCGTCCACGAGGCCCGCCGCGAGCGCCTCCTCGCTCCCCACCGGCTCCCCGGTGAGGATCATGCGGAGCGCCCGTCCCCGTCCGATGAGGCGGGGGAGCCGCTGGGTGCCGCCGTATCCGGGGATCACGCCGAGCTTCACCTCGGGGAGCCCGAGCCGGGCCTTCGGGCCGGCCACCCGCAGGTGGCAGGCGAGCGCGAGTTCGAGCCCGCCGCCGAGCGCGTAGCCACCGACCGCGGCGATCACCGGCTTGCCGGCGCCTTCGATGACGCGCATGACCTCCTGGCCGCGGCGCGCGAACCGGAACGCCGCTTCGGGGGTGAGGTCCCGCAGCTCGGAGATGTCCGCCCCGGCGACGAAGGCGCGGTCGCCGGCCCCGGTGAGGACGATGCCGTGGAGTTCCGGGTCCGCGTCGAGTTCCTCGAAGGTCGCCGCGAGCGCCTCGACCAGGTCCCGGTTCAGGGCGTTGAGCGCCTTCGGCCGGTTCACGGTGACGAGGGCGTAGGAATGCCCCTGCGCCGTCTCCCGGCGTTCGCGCAGGAGGGCGCCGCCGTCCGTCACGCCGGGGCTCCGTTGCCGGTCCCGTTCCCCGCCGCCTCGACCACCATGGCGATGCCCTGGCCGCCGCCGATGCAGGCGGTGGCGAGGCCGTAGCGCCCGCCGGAGCGCCGCAGTTCGAGCAGCAGAGTGAGCAGCAGGCGCGTCCCGGTCGCGCCGAGCGGATGCCCGAGGGCGATGGCGCCGCCGTTCACGTTGACCCGGTCGCGGTCGAGGCCGAGTTCGCGCTCGACGGCGAGGTACTGGGGAGCGAACGCCTCGTTCACTTCGATCCGGTCGAGGTCCCCGAGTTCGAGGCCCGCCGCCCGGAGCGCCGCCCGGCTGGCGGGAACCGGCCCGAGACCCATGATCTCCGGAGGCACCCCGGCGGTCGCCCAGGAGACGATCCGCCCGAGCGGAGATCCGTCCCGCACCGCGGCGGTGTCCTCGCGCGCCACCACGAAGGCGGCGCCGCCGTCCACGATGCCGCTCGCGTTTCCGGCCGTGACCAGCCCGTCCTTCCGGAACGCGGGCCGGAGCCGCGCGAGCCCTTCGCGCGTGGTCTGCGGCCGCCGGTGGCCGTCCTCGGACACCACGTTCTCGCCCTTCCGGGTCTTCACGGTGACCGGGACGATCTCCTCGGCATGCGACCCGGCCCGGTAGGCCCGGTCCGCAGTCTGCTGGCTGCGGAGGGCGTATTCGTCGGAGTCCTCGCGGGTGACCCCGGTCCGCTCGGCCACGTTCTCGGCGGTGTCGGACATGGACAGCCCGCAGCGGCCGTCGGTCAGGGCCGCCACCAGGCTGTCCTCGAGCTTCCCGTGGCCGAGCCGGAGCCCCGCGCGCGCCCCGCGCACCACGAAGGGCGCCTGGCTCATGGACTCCATCCCGCCGGCGAGCACGACGTCCGCCTCACCGGCGAGCATCTGGTGCGCCGCGGAGATCAGCGCCTGGATCCCCGAGCCGCAGAGCCGGTTCACCGTGAGCGCCGGCACGGAATCGGGAACCCCGGCGCGGAGGCCCACGTGCCGGGCGCCGTAGATGGCGTCGGCCGTCGTCTGCTGGGCGTTCCCGATCACCACGTGGTCCACCCGCTCCGGTTCGACGCCCGAGCGGTCCAGCGCGCCCTTCGCCGCCTCCGCGCCCAGCTCGATCGCACTGAGTCCGGCAAGGTCCCCGAGGAACGGGGTCATGGGGGTCCGCGCCCCCGCCACGAACCAGATTCCGGCCGCCGGAGCGGCGGCGTTTCGGGGCGGGCTCATGGCGGACGAAAGGGTATCGCGGGACTGGGCGACCGGCCGCGTCGCGCAACGCCACCAATCCGGAGTGGCGCACCCGGCTTGGAACGCTGACCTCCGGTCGGCACCGCCCGCCGCAGGCGGGCGGAACGGCGTACCGCCCTTTGGTGAGGAGGACGCCCCGTCTCCAAAACACCCCGATGCGGGCCAACTGCGGGTCAAGCGGTGCGCCATCCAGCCGACGGCCGCATTCACAGCACCCCAAGCGTCTCCGCACACAACACGGTAGCGGAGCGCAGATCGGCGCGCCTCAGGTCAAGCCGGTCGCTGTCCTTTGGACATTTCGAGTCCACCGAGGCATCGCTCACCGCTCATACAGGTCGTCACGCTTCCAGTTCCGAGTGCCGCAATCATCCCGGGTCGTACGGGGCGGAGTCGCGACGGGGCGCGGAATCCGGGAGAGACGGATGAGTCGCTGGATCGCTTCGGCACGCTCACGGGCGGCATCCCCCGCGGCACGTCGGAGAGACGGACATCCATCGGCATACGCCGCCAAGTGATCGCACAGCACGGCTTCCACGGTGGTGTCTTCCGCCAGCGCCCGGATACAAGCCCTCCGGAACACTTCCGAATCCATCGTGATCGTCAGGAACGACACGTCAACTCCACCGCAAAAGCTGGTTTGCGGCACCGGACTGCGACATGGAGGAAGATCCTTCGCATCTGGAGACGGTCAGCGCTCCTCCATTCGGGACACGTAGGCGCGCAGGACAGCGTTCATGTGGGTCTGGTAGCGCGGCCCCCGGGCGCGGAACCACTCCAGTACATCTTTGTCAACGCGCAGCGAGATGGCCCGTTTCGGCGGCGGAACAACAACTGCCTCGCTCCAGAAGTCCGCCGAGAGATTCTGTAGCTCAGGAGGCGAAGTGCGCTCGATCTCTTCCTCCGACATACGCCGGAGGCGATCGAGGTCAGCGCGACCGCGGCTCGGGACCTTGGGTTGGATCGGTCTTTCTTCCGTAAGTCTGGCGCTCATTCGCGTTGCTCCTTCTGGCAGAAATGATGCGGCGCACGACTCTCCCTTCAAAGGTGCGATCGGTGTACACGACGGTCAAGTGGACTCCGTCGGCGAGGCCAATGGCGACCACTCGCATTTCTCCGTAGTCGCGCCGACGATCCTCCGTCTCGACGGTGTCACCTCCGAATATCTGGGACGCGAACTCGAAATCAAACCCGCGCTCCCGGAGTGTGGCGTCATTTTTGTCGGGGTCCCATGAGAACTGCACTGTGAGACATACAAAAGTATATACATCCTTGGGTTCGACCTCCTTCCTCGGCGACACCCCGCCGACCAGGGCTGGACGGTCATCCGACGCGACCACGGAACCACCGCCTCCCGGTTACGATTCCGGGATGGTCGAGGCAGGGGCGCGGGCGAGCGCCCGGCAGCAGCCCCGGGCCGGCAGCCGCGAGGATTCCAACCCGTTGCTGTACTGCGCCTTGGGCCTCGCGGTCCCCGGACTCGGACACATCGCGCTGGGCCGGCGGGGCACGGGCGCGGTGTTCCTGGTCAGCATCGGACTGCTGTTCGTCTTCGGCATCGGGATGGACGGCGAACTCTTCCCCTTCGAGGCCGCCGCCCCGCTGACGCTGCTCGCCGGCGTCGCCGAGATGGGAGCCGGGGCCTTCTACGTGGCGGCCCGCATGCTGGGACTCGGCGCCGGGAACCCCGAAGCGCCCACCTACGAGTACGGGTACGCCTTCCTCATCGTGGCGGGTCTCCTGAACATGCTCGTGATCCTCGACGCCTGGGACATCGCGACGGGCGCCAAGGGGTCGGCGGAAGAAGCCGGCGAAGCACCGAGCCCCGGGCGATGAGTCATTTCGCGGCGCTCGTCCTCTTCGCCGCGCTGGTCTCCCCCGCCTTCGCCTGCCTCATGCGCGAGGGGTGGGCGGCGCGGCTCCGCTTCACCGCCTGGGCCTTCCTCAGCTTCGTGGGGTTCGCGGTGGGGATCGGCTGGATCATGTACCTGGCGGGCGGCTGATCCGGATCCGCCTGAGCAAGGCATGGCGCTCCTCCCGGTCCTCGGGATCGCGGTCCTGATCGGGATCGCCTGGGCGATCTCGACCGACCGGCGCCGCTTTCCCTGGCGGGTGGTCGCCTGGTCGCTCGCGATCCAGGTGGCGTTCGCGCTGCTGGTCCTGAAGAGCTCGGCCGGCGCCGCGGTGCTCTCCGCGGTCGCGAACGGGGTGGACCTCGCGCTCGAGCAGGCGAACGCCGGCATCGAACTCCTCTTCGGGCCGCTCGCCGACCGGGAGCGCTTCGGCGTCATCCTCGCGATCTCCGCGCTCCCCGCCATCGTTTACGTGGCGTCGGTGTTCTCGGTCCTCTACTACCTGGGCGTCCTCCAGCTCGCCGTCGTCGGGATGGCCAAGGTGATGGTCCGCACCTTCGGGACCAGCGGCGCGGAGACGCTCGCCGCCGCCGGCAACGTGTTCATGGGTCAGACGGAGGCCCCGCTGCTGGTGGCCCCGTATCTCGAACGGATGACCCGCTCCGAACTCCACGCGGTCATGGTCTCGGGGATGGCGACGGTGTCCGGCGGGATGCTCGCCGCCTACATCGCGCTGGGCGTGGACGCCCGCTTCCTGCTGGCGGCAAGCCTCGTGAACGCCCCCGCGGCGCTCATGATGGCCAAGATCATCGTTCCCGAAACCGGAAGGCCCGAAACCGCCGGGCGCGTGGATCACCAGGTCGAGCGCACCGAGGTGAACCTCATCGATGCGGCGGCGACGGGCGCTTCCGCCGGCATGAAGCTGGTGCTGAACGTGGTCGCGATGCTGATCGCGTTCCTCAGCATCGTGGCGCTCGTCAACCTGCCGCTCGGCGCGGTGGGGCTGTCGCTCTCGGACATTCTGGGATGGGTCTTCGCCCCGATCGCCTTCCTGGTGGGCGTTCCGGCCGGCGAGGTCAATATCGTCGCCGCCATGCTCGGCAAGAAGGTCATCCTCAACGAGTTCGTCGCCTACCTCGACCTGACCGCGCTGAAGGCCGCGGGAACGCTGTCCGCGAAGAGCGAGGTCATCGCGACCTTCGCGCTCTGCGGGTTCGCGAACCTCGGGTCGGTCGGCATCCAGATCGGCGGCATCGGAGCGATCGCGCCGGGGCGCAAGAAGGACCTGGCCCGCCTCGGCCTCCGGGCCCTCGCCGGGGGAACGCTCGCGACGCTGGTCACCGCGGCCATCGCCGGGATGCTCGCCGGGACGCCGTGAAGACCGAAACGGCCGCCCGCCTCCGGGAGGCGGCCGGCGTCGTCCGCCGGTGGTTCGGGGAGGGGCGGCGCTTTCCCGAAGTCGGGGTCGTCCTCGGTTCCGGACTCGCCGGAGCGGCGGAGGCGGCCTCGGACGCCCGCTCCCTGCCCTACCGGGAGATCCCGGGACTCCGGGAATGTTCGGCGCCGGGCCACCGCAGCCGGCTGGTGACCGGCGCCCTGGCCGGCGACTCGGGAACGCGGCTCGAGGTGGCCATGCTGCTCGGCCGGCATCATCTCTACGAGGGATGGACGCCGGAGGAGGCGGTCTTCGGGGTGCGGCTCCTCGGGACCCTCGGGGTGCGGCGCCTGGTGCTCACGGCGGCGGTAGGGGCCATCCATTCGGAACTCCGGGTCGGGGACTTCCTGCGGATCGACGACCACCTGAACCTGACGGGCGCGAGTCCGCTCGAAGGCCCGGAACCGGGGCCGGAACCGCGGTTTCCCGACCTGACGCGGGCCTGGGACGCGGAACTGGGAGCGGCGCTGACGCGGGCGGCCGGTCGGCTCGGGATGCCGCTGCGGTCCGGGGTCTACGCCGGGGTGCGGGGGCCGCAGTTCGAGACCCCGGCCGAGATCCGCATGCTCCGGACGCTCGGGGCCGACGTGGTGGGCATGTCCGTGGTGCACGAGGCCATCGCGGCCCGGCACCTGGGGATCCGGCTGGCCGGGCTGGCGTTCGCCTCGAACCTCGCCGCCGGGCTCGGGGACGGCCCGCTCGACGCGGCCCACGTGAACGAGACCGCGGCCCGGGCGGCGCCGGACCTCGTGCGGCTGCTGGGCGCGGCGGCGGAGGAGCCGGAGTTCCGGGAAGGCTGACGGCCGCAAAACTCACGCCGCCATTCGCGAAAGGAGCGCCGGCCTCCAGGCCGGCATCGCTGCGCGACAGCGCAGCGAAACTCACGCCGCCAAGCGTGCTCGTGGACTGGACCGAGCGGGGATGGCGCCGCGCCATCGGCGTTGTGGGTTGCGCTGCGCGAGGGACTGGCTGGGGGAGTTTCGCCCCGCTCCGCGGGACGATGCCGGTGTGAACACCGGCGCTCCTGGCCGGCCCTCCCTCAGAGGGACCCGACGTACGGGAGGTGGCGGTAGCGGCCGGCGTAGTCGAGGCCGTAGCCCACGAGGAACCTGTCCGGCACGATGAAGCCGGTGAAGTCCGCCTGAACGGTGACCCGGCGGCGGGACGGCTTCGACAGCAGCGCCGCGCAGGCGACCGAGCGGGGGGCCGCCGAGCTCACCGCCTCGAGCAGCGCTTCCAGCGCGACCCCGGTGTCCACGATGTCCTCCACGATCAGCACGTCGCGGTCGGTCAGGGTCTCGGGGTGGTAGAGCTCGACCGCGGGCACGCCGGGCTCGGTGCCGTCGCCGTAGGTCGCGACGCGGCAGAAGTCCACCGTCACCTCGATGCCGCGGGCGTGGAGTTCGCGAACCAGGTCCGCCGCAAACACGAAGGCGCCGCGGAGCACCACCAGGAGATGCAGGTTGCGGCCCGCGTTCGCCGCCGCGATCTCCTCCGCGAGGGACTTCACGCGGGCGGCGATGACGTCCGGCGACAGGATTTCGGGCGGATTCGGCGCCGCCTGGCCGCCGGAGGGAGCCAAACCGCGGGCCGGGGCTACCCGGTCGGGAACAGGCCGAAGGTGACGCTGATGACCCCGATCGCCTCGACCGGCTTGCCGTCCTTGAGCGCCGGCTTCCAGCGGTAGAGCAGCGCGTGCTGGCGCGCCGTCTCGACGCAGACCCGGCAGCCGGACTTGATGACGCCCAGCACCTCGGTCGTCCCGTCCAGCCTGACGAGCACCTGGAGCATCACCTCGCCGGTGATCTTGCGGCGGCGCGCCGACTCGGGATACGGCGGCTCCGGCGGTTCGTAGATGAGCGTCGGTTCCACGTCGTAGCCGCCCGGGCTGTAGGCGCCGCCGCCCGATCCCCCTCCGTACCCGGGGCCGACCCCCCATCCCTGCCCCGTGCCGGTGCCGATGCCCTCGCCGCCGCCGATCCCTCCGCCGGTCCCGGCGCTGGGCGCCCTGTCCCGGCCCCCGTAGTCACCGAAGTCGTCGAGCGAGAGCCCGGGGAAATCCTGCGCCTGGGGCGAGAACACCCCGCCGAGCAGGATGTCCGTCAGGTCCGGCTCGTCGGCGAGGTTCTCGAGGTCCTCGAAGCGGAGCGGACGCGGCTTGCGCGGCGCGATGGGCGCTTCGCGCGGCGTCTCCGGTTCGGCCTCGGGGGTCGCCTGCTCCACCCGTACCGGGATGTAGGCGCTGATGCGCTCCCCGCGGCTGCCCCCACCTCCGCCGCCGCCCCCGGCGCCCTCGCCGCCGGCCACGCGGAACTGGAAGATGGGGTTGCCCGTCATCCGCTCGTCCGAGCCGTCGAAGATCCCGAATCCCGGGAAGAACAGCAGCGCGGCGAGCGCCAGATGGAGGGCGGCCGAGACGAGCGCCGACTTCTGCTTCCAGATGGGAACCGAGGAGCCGTAGGCCGCTCCGCCCGCAGCGAGGCCGGCGAGCCAGCCTGCCGAGCGGCGCACCGGGGCCGTAGCTCCGGTGCCTTCTGCGGTTTCCATGGCGCCCTCTCCGCCTCCTCACCCCAACCAATCAAATGCTAGCAGCCTGACCAACGTCGCGCGGGAGCCGCGCGCTCCCCCCGAGGCGGCGTCAGTCGGTCTTGCCGGAACAGGCGACGGCGTCCAGTACGTGCTCCGTGTGTTCGCCCTTGAGCGGCGGGGGGAGGCTCGTGGTGTGGTTTTCCCCGTCGAACTGGATCGGGCTTCCGACCAGGCGCAGCGGCCCGATGACGGGGTGCTCGCGGTCCACCACCATGCCGCGCGCCTTGAGCTGGGGACTGTTCAGGATCTCGGCGACGCTCCGTACCCGGCCGACCGGGATGCCCGCTTCGTCGAGTACGCGTTCCCACGCGGCCACTCCCCGGGACCGGAAGACCGGCTCCAGCAGCCCGCGCAGTTCGGGCCGGCGGCGGACCCGGTCCGGGTTCTTCTCGAACTCGGGACGGTCCAGCTCCGGCGCGGCCACCGCGCAGAACCGCTTCCAGAGCGTGTCGTTGCCGACCGCCACGATGACGTGCCCGTCGGCGGCCTCGAAGCTCTCGTAGGGCGTCAGCGAGGGATGGTTGTTGCCGCTGCGGACCGGTTCCTCTCCGGTCAGCAGGTAGCCCTGCGCCTGGTAGCAGAGCGTCGCCACCACGGAGTCGAAGAGCGCCACGTCCACCCGCCTCCCGCGGCCGTCCCGCTCCCGCGCGAAGAGCGCCGCGAGGATGCCGGAACTGGCCATCATCCCGGCGCAGATGTCGGCGAGCGACGCCCCCAGTTTGGTGGGCGGCCCCTCCGGGGGACCCGTGAGGCCCATCCAGCCGGCTTCGCCCTGCATGACGGCGTCGTAGCCGGGCTTCGAGGAGAGAGGTCCGTACTGTCCGTAGGCGGAGACCGAACACCAGATCAGCCGGGGGTGACGCCCCTGGACCGCTTCGGGAGCGAACCCGAGCCGGGCCATCGTCCCGGGCCGGAAGTTCTCGACCAGCACGTCGCTGGAGGCGATGAGCCGGGCGAGCGCGGCCGAGCCCTCCCCGGTCTTGAGGTTCAGGACGACGCTCTTCTTGCCCCGGTTGACCGCGAGGAAATACGCGGCCTCTCCCCCGCCGAAGGGGGGGCCCCAGGTGCGGGTGTCGTCCCCGCCCGGCGGTTCGATCTTGATCACCTCGGCGCCGAGGTCGGCCAGCATCATGGTGGCGTAGGGCCCGGCGAGGATCCGGGAGAGATCCAGGACCCGGACTCCCGCGAGCGGAGATCCCCCGCCGGCCGCGCCCGTGCTCAACGGAGCGCCGCCTCGGTCGCCGCCAGGGCCCGGTCGAGGAGGACGAGGGCGCCCTCGATGTCGGACCGGCCGATGTTCAGCGGCGGCGAGATGCGGACGCAGTTGCCGTAGAGCCCGCCCTTCCCGACGAGCAGCCCCGCGTCCCGCGCCTTCTGGAGGAAGCGGGTGGTGAAGGCGGCGTCCGGCGCCTTCGTTCCGCGGTCCTCCACGAACTCGAGCGCCTGCATGAGCCCCTTCCCGCGGATGTCCCCGATCACGGGATGCGCTTCGGCGAGTTCCTCGAGTCCGGCCCGCAGGTGCGCGCCCATCCGCTCGGCGTTGTCGGCAAGGTTGTCGCGCTCGACCACCTCGAGGACCGCGCCGGCGGCCGCCATGCTGACCGGGTTGCCGCCGAAGGTCGAGAGCGTGTTGCCCTGCACGGCGCCCGCGACGTCGTCGGTGGCGACCGTGGCGCCCACCGGCGCCCCGTTCCCGAGCCCCTTGGCGTAGGTGACGATGTCGGGCTCCACGTCCCAGTGGTCGATTCCGTTCAGCTTGCCGCCCGTCCGGCCCCACCCGGTCTGGACTTCGTCGCAGATGAAGACCCCGCCGTAGCGGCGCACGATGTCCACGGCGACCTCGAAGTAGCCGGGTGGCGGGGTGATGAACCCGCCCACCCCCTGGATCGGCTCGGCGATGAACCCCGCGATCCGGCCCGAGGTGGTGGTCCGGATCACGTCCTCGATGTCGCGGGCGCAGCGGAGGTCGCAGGAGGGGTACTCGAGGCCGAAGGGACACCGGTAGCAATAGGCGTTCGCCACGTGGCGGATCCCGGCGGCGGTGCTGCCGCCGAGCCGCCAGGGCGCCTGCCCGGTCGCGCCCATGGTCAGCCGGCTGCGGCCGCTGTAGCCGTGGCGGAGGGCGATCACCTCGGAGTTGCCGGTGTGCAGCTCGGCGATCAGGAGGGCCATCTCGTTGGCCTCGGTGCCCGAGTTGGTGAAGAAACTCTTCCGGCAGTTCCCCGGCGACAGGCGCGCGAGGCGCTTCGCCAGTTCCACCATCGGCTGGTTGGGGAACATGGTGGTCACGTGCTGGAGGGTGTCCACCTGTTCGCGGATCGCCTGGTTCACCTCGGGGTGGCAGTGGCCGAGGCCGACGGTGAGGATCCCGCCGAAGAAGTCGAGATACCGGTTGCCGTCCGAGTCCCAGACGTGCTGCCCCTGCCCGCGGACGATGGGCATGGGCTCGTCGTAGAACGTCTGGACCGCCGGGAGAACGAAGTCGCGGTGTGCCTCGCGGATGGCCTCGGTGGTCATCCGGGGACGACAGGCGGGTGGAGTTTCCTCCTGCGACACGGACTCGCGGCGACTGCTCATCGGGTCATTCTCCCACGGGAGAATCCGAGCAGCCTGTGGAAAAAGTCACGCGGCATCCGAACGGCGATGCATCCCGGCTGAACCGGGCCGCTCCGCGGCCCTCATCGTTGCGTTTCGGTCGGAATACGCTCGGTATTCCTCCCTCACGCGCCTTGTCACCCGGGCGCCTCGCCGTTCTCGGTGCTCACGTCACTTTCTCCACAGGCTGCTAACGCAGCAGCGCGCCGTGCTGGAGCTCGCGGAGGTGGTCCCGGAGTCGGGCCGCCCGCTCGAACTCCAGGTCGCGCGCCGCCTTCTTCATCTCCTTGCGGAGCCGGGCGATCTCCCGTTCGAGGACCTCCGGATCCTCGGGCGGCGGCTCGAAGAGCCCCATGGCCCGGTCCCAGTCGTCTTCCTCGACCGCCGCGGCCCCCGCCGCGTCGGTGGCGAACGCCTCGGCCACCTCCTTGACCACCGTCCGGGGCACGATGCCGTGCTCGTCGTTGAACGCCTGCTGGAGCGCCCGGCGGCGGCGGGTCTCGCCGAGCGCCCGCTCCATGGAGCCCGTCTCCCGGTCCGCGTAGAGGATCGCCCGGCCGCCGGCGTTGCGGGCCGCCCGGCCCATCGTCTGGATCAGCGCCCCCTCGGAACGCAGGTACCCCTCCCGGTCGGCGTCGAGGATGGCCACCAGGGACACCTCCGGCAGGTCGAGCCCCTCGCGCAGCAGGTTGATCCCGATCAGCACGTCGAACTCGCCCAGCCGCAGCGACCGCAGGAGCTGCACGCGTTCGAGGGTGTCGATGTCCGAGTGCATGTAACGGCAGCGCACGCCGAGCTCGTGGTAGTACTCGGAAAGGTCCTCCGCCATCCGCTTGGTCAGGGTGGTGACGAGCACCCGCTCGCCGCGCGCCACCGTCTCGCGGATCTCCGCCAGCAGGTCGTCCACCTGGTCGCCGGCGGGCCGCACCTCCACCTGGGGGTCGAGCAGCCCGGTCGGGCGGATGATCTGCTCGACCACGGCGCCGCCGACGGCATCGAGTTCGTACGGCCCCGGCGTCGCGGAGACCGAGATCGCCTGCCCGACCCGCTCCTCCCATTCCTCGAAGGAGAGCGGCCGGTTGTCGAGCGCCGAGGGAAGCCGGAAGCCGTGTTCCACGAGCGTGCGCTTCCGGGCCTGATCGCCCGCGAACATGCCGCGGACCTGGGGGTACGTCTGGTGACTCTCGTCCACCACGATGACGGCGTCCCGCGGCAGGTAGTCCATCAGGGTCGGCGGCGGCTCGCCCGGCGCCCGCCCCGTGAAGTGGCGGGAGTAGTTCTCGATGCCGTGGCAGTGTCCCGATTCGGCGAGCATGTCCAGGTCGAAGAGCGTCCGCTGCATGAGCCGCTGCGCTTCGAGCAGCTTCCCCTCCTGGAGGAGCCTGGGGTGGTGCTCGTCCAGTTCTTCACGAATCGTGATCAGCGCCCGGGCGAGGTCCTCTTCGCGGGCCACGTAGTGGGTCCGCGGGAAGAGCGTCACGCGGTCCTCGCGGGACAGCTCGCGCCCGGTCAGCGGGTCGAAGCGGGCGAGGCGTTCGACCTCGTCGCCGTAGAGGCGCACCCGCAGGCCAAGGTCCTCATATCCCGGCACGATCTCGACGGTGTCTCCCCGCACCCGGAAGCGGCCGCGCTCGAGCGAGGCGTCGTTGCGCTCGTACTGCATCTCCACGAGTTTGCGGAGGAGCGCCTGCCGGGAGGGAAACTCGGCGCCCTCCTCGAACACCACGAGCATCCCGTAGTAGGCCTCGGGAGACCCGAGGCCGTAGATGCAGGAGACGCTCGCGACGATCAGGACGTCGCGGCGCTCGAAGAGCGACCGGGTCGCCGAGAGGCGCAGCCGGTCGATCTCCTCGTTGATCGTGGCTTCCTTCTCGATGTAGGTGTCGCTCGCCGGGACGTAGGCCTCGGGCTGGTAGTAGTCGTAGTAGCTGACGAAGTACTCGACGGCGTTGTCGGGGAAGAACCCCCGGAACTCCTGGTAGAGCTGGGCCGCCAGCGTCTTGTTGTGCGCGATCACCAGCGCCGGACGGTTGACCGCCTCGATGACCCGCGCCACGGAATACGTCTTCCCCGAACCGGTGACCCCGAGCAGGACCTGGTTCGGGTCGCCCCGCGAAAGCCCCTCGGCGAGCTGGTCGATGGCCTGCTGCTGGTCGCCGCGCGGTTCGAACGGGCTCACCACCCGGAACGGACGGGCGGTCTTCGCCGGGGGGAGTCCGGGACGGGCATAGGGGGCCGCCCGTTCCGCGGCTCCGGCGAATCGGGAAGGCCCCGTGGACATCCGCCAGGCTCCGGGGGTGCCGGGCCTAGAACGACTCGTCCGGCCGCACGTTGTCCTCGGTCATTCCCCGGAACTCCAGCACCCGGACCATGGTCCGGTGCACCATCACGTCCGGCGTGGAGGCCCCCGAGGTCACCCCGATCCGGAGCGGACCCTCCGGCAGCCAGCCCCGCCGCACCACCGGCTCCGTCCCCTGCCCGGAGCCGGGCGCCGGACGGCAGCGGATCTCGTCCGCGGACAGCAGGCCCTCGGGACCCGCGATGTGGTAGCTCGGGAACTTCCGGTCGCAGATCGCGGCCAGGTTGGCGGTGTTGGAGGAGTTGAAGCCTCCGACCACCAGGACCAGATCGAGGTCCTCGCGAAGCAGCTCGAGGACCGCGTCCTGGCGCTCCTGGGTGGCGCTGCAGATGGTGTCGAAGGACCGGAACCGGCCGGCGAGTTCCTCCTCGCCGTAGCGGCGGGCCATCGAGTCGCGGAGAACCGCCGCGATCTCGAGCGACTCGCTGGCGAGCATGGTCGTCTGGTTCGCCAGCCCGATCCGGCCCAGGTCGCGGTCGGGGTCGAACCCCGCCGAGCAGGCCCGGGCAAAGTGCTCGATGAACCGCTCCCGGGTGAGCGGCGCCGGGCCGCCGTTCGCCCCGCCGGCCTCGCCGGCCTCGCCGGCCTCGATATAACGGCAGACGTCCTGGGTCTCGGCCATGTCGCGGACGACCAGGTAGGTTCCGGCGCGCGAGGTGGTCGCCATCGTTTCCTCGTGGGCGTACTTGCCGTGGACCACCGAGGTGAAGCCGTCGCGCTTGTAGCGGTCCACGTTCTTCCAGACGTTCATCACCGAGCCGCAGGTGGTGTCCACCAGGATGGAGCCCTTCCGGCGCAGCACGTCCAGTTCGGAGGTAGGCACCCCGAAGGCGGGCAGGAGCACCACGTCCTGCGGCCCGACCTCGGCGAACTTCTCCTCCGGCAACCCGGTATCCAGGAACAGGATCCCGAACTCGGAGAGACGGCGGTTCACGTAGGGGTTGTGGATGATCTCGCCCGTCAGGAAGATCCGCCGGTCGGGGAAGCGCAGGCGCGCCTCGTAGGCGTACTCGATCGCCCGGTCCACCCCGTAGCAGAAGCCGAATTCGTGGGCGATCAGGAACCGGAGCTCACCGGCCCGCAGCCGGTAGTCGTGATCGCGGGCGAAGCGGACCAGATGTCCCCGATAGTCCTCGGTCAGGGGCTCGATGATCTCTTTCCGGAGCCCCAGACCCCGGCGGTAGTGGATGCCGGGAGGCGGCAGTTTCGCGCTCGGCGGGGACAGTTCCGCGCCCTTGGCCTGGGCTACGGAGTCCTCGGCGGTCGGCACGCTCCGAATGATACGCTTTCCGTTCATGCAGGATGTCCTGATCACCGGGCCCCGGAAGCGCCAGCCGAAGATCCTCGCCTACGTGGACGCCGGCAAGTGTTTCGGCCGCGGCTGCGAGATGTGCATCGCCGTCTGCCCGGTCAAGGACTGCATCACCCTGGTGCCCGATCCCGAGCCCCGGTCGGTCGGCCAGGTCTGCGAAGTGAACGTGGAAACCTGCATCGGGTGTCAGCTCTGCGCCAAGTTCTGTCCGCCCGACTACGACGCGGTCCACATGTTCCCCCACGACGAGGGGATGCGCCTCGCGGACGAACGCGACCGGACCTACGAGTACCGGCAGTACAAGAAGAAGCCCGGCGAAGCCCTGGCGCGCTAGGAAGGAGCGCAAGGAGCGCCGGTCTCCAGACCGGCATCGCCCGCGCAGCGGGCGAAACTCCCAAGCGTCATTGGGCCGAATGGCGCCACGACCAAGGGCGTCGGCGCGGCGGCAACCGTACGCGCGTACTCCCTTGCGCCATCTTCGTTTCGGGTCCCCGCCACGAGGCGCCGGGACGCCGGGAGTTTCGCGGCCTGCGGCCGCGATGCCGGTCGGAGGCCCCCACTGGGAGGACTGGCCGGCGCTCCACGGCGCAACTCCGCCCCTCTGCTAACATTTTCGGCCCCTCCCCTGATGGCTCGGATCGCGATTCTTCACCCTCCGCTGAAGTCTCCGGCTGGCTGGCGATCCGCTTGTGTGATGCACCGCTGATGTCCGACGAGCACCTCCCCGGTTCCAACGGTCGGGACTCCGGCGCCGTCTCCGAAGCGGCCTCGGGAGCCGCCGACGGCTTCCGGGAGCGGACCGGCGAAGCCGCCAACGGAAACGGGCGCGACGCCGTCGTCGAGGGCGAACCCGAAGACATTCCGGCGCTTAGTCCGGAAGAACTGAGAGCCGCCTACCGGGTGATGCTCACCGCCCGGGAGGTGGACCAGCGGGAAATCGCGCTGAAGCGGCAGAACAAGGCGTTCTTCCAGGTCAGCTCGGCCGGCCACGAAGCGGTCACCGCGGCCGCCGCCGCCCTGCTCCGGCCGAAGACCGACTGGGTCTATGCCTACTACCGGGACCGCGCGCTGGCCACCGGGCTGGGGTTGACCCCCCTCGAGCAGTTGGCAGCTTCCTGGGGCGCCGCTTCCGATCCGTCATCGGGCGGAAGGCAGATGCCTTCGCACTTCTCCAAGAGGTCGCTCGGCCTCACGGTCCACTCGAGCTGCGTGGGAACACAGTTCCTGCACGCGGTCGGAACCGCGTACGCGGAGCGGTACCTCAGCCGCCACCGCATCCCGGGGTTGCCCGCCGCCCCGAACGGCGACGGGATCGTGCTGGTGAGCGGCGGCGACGGCGCCACCAGCGAAGGAGAGTTCTGGGAATCGCTGAACAGCGCCTCGCTCCGCCGGCTGCCGGTCCTGTTCCTGATCCAGGACAACGGCTACGCGATCTCGGTGCCGGTGGAACACCAGACCGCGGGCGGCTCGATCGCCCCGCTCGCCCGGGGCTTCCCCGATCTGAAGGTCCTCGAGTGCGACGGCTGCGACTACGAGGAGTCCTACCGCGCCCTCGAGGAGGCGTTCGACTACGTCCGCTCGGGCGAGGGGCCGGCGCTCGTGCACGCCCGCGTGGTCCGCCTGCAGCCCCACTCGCTTTCGGACGAGGACCGGGACTACAAGACGGCGGTGGAACGTGAGTCGGATCAGGACCGCGATCCGCTGGCGCGGCTGCGCGATCGGCTGACGGCTTCCGGGGCGGCCACCCGGGAAGAACTCGACGGCCTCCAGAAGCGGACCCAAGCCGAGGTCGCAGCGGCAGCCACCGACGCCCTCGCCCTGCCCTGGGCCCATCCGGACACGGCCTGCGACCACCTGTACAGCCCGGACGTGGATCCGTGTTCTCCCGATTTCGAGACCGAACCCGTTTTCGAAACCGACGCCAAGCCGGGAACCATGGTGGACCTGATCAACGCCACCCTGCGCTCCGAGATGGCTCGCGACTCCCGCCTGGTGGTGTTCGGGCAGGACGTGGCCGACGCGAGCCGCGAGACCAACCTCCGGGAGGTCAAGGGCAAGGGCGGCGTCTTCAAGGTGAGCTACGGACTCCAGCGCGAGTTCGGGTCGGAGCGGGTCTTCAACAGCCCCCTCGCCGAGGCGACCATCGTGGGACTCGGAGTCGGGATGGCGGTGCGCGGCCTGCGTCCGGTCGCCGAAATCCAGTTCCTGGACTACATCTGGCCCGCCTACATGCAGATCCGGAGCGAACTCGCCAGTCTCCGCTGGCGTGCGAACAGCAACTACAGCGCTCCGCTCGTCCTGCGGGTCCCGACGGGCGGCTACCTGACCGGAGGCGCCGTGTACCACAGCCAGTCCGCCGAGGTCCTGTTCACGCATCTGCCGGGACTGCGCGTGGTGCAGCCCGCCACCGCGCTCGACGCGGCCGGGCTGCTCCGCACCGCGATCCGCTGCGAAGACCCGGTCATCTTCCTCGAGCACAAGCACCTCTACCGGCAGACCTACAACAAGAGTCCGGATCCCGGACCCGACTTCATGATCCCCTTCGGGAAGGCGAAGACCGTGCGGGCCGGAGAGGACCTCACCCTGGTCACTTTCGGGGCGCTCGTCCACCGGGCCGAACTCGCCGCCCGGAAGGCCGCCGCCGACGGGATCTCGGTGGAAGTGCTGGACCTCCGTTCCCTCGCTCCCTACGACTGGGAGGCGATCCGCGAGAGCGTGAGCCGGACGAGCCGCGTCCTGGTGGCCTACGAGGACACCCGCAGCTTCGGTTACGGCGCGGAGATCGCGGCCCGCATCGCCGACGAACTGTTTGAGGACCTCGACGCTCCGGTCCGGCGGGTGGCCGCCAGGGACACCTGGGTTTCCTACAACCCGGACGTCGAGGCCGGCACCCTGCCGCAGGCGGAAGACCTGCTCGCCGCCATCCGGGATCTCGCCGAATACTGAGCCAACCCGGGCAACCCGGCGCGATAGTCTGCGGGCGTGTCCGTCCAGGTGTTGCAGAGCCCGCTGGCCCAGGTCGAACCGCTGCCGGCAAGCCGCGACACCAACCCCCTGAGCGTCCTTTCGGAGGACGAACGGCTGCACTTCGGGGCGGTCCACCAGGTGGCGATGGCGGAGGTGGCTCCGCTGACCCGGCGCATGGAAGAAGAGGGGCAGATCCCTCCCGAACTGGTGAAGAGGCTCGCGCGCTACGGGTTCTTCGGGGTCGTGGTCCCCGAGCAGTTCGGCGGAAGCGGACAGGGCTTTTTCGACGTGGTGCTCACGGTGGAGGCGCTCGCCCGGGCCGACGCCGCGGTCGCGCTCCTGGTGGACGTGCACAACACCCTCATCACGGGGGCGATCAATCGCTTCGGCCGGCGGAGCCAACGTTTCCGGCTCCTGCCGCAATTGGCGGCGGAACGGATCGGCGCCTTCTCGCTGTCGGAAGCGCACGCCGGCAGCGACGCCTTCGCTCTGAGGACCACCGCGACGCCGGTGGAAGGCGGCTTCCTTCTCAACGGTTCGAAGGCCTGGGTGTCGGGCGGCCGCGAGGCGGGGCTCTATCTCCTCTTCGCCCGGCTCGCTCCAGAGGACGGGGGCGACTCGCGCGACGGGATCACCGCCTTCCTCGTGGATCGGGAGAGCTCCGGACTGACCGTGGGTCCGCCCGAGGCGAAGGTCGGCCTGAAGGCCTCGAGCACGACGCCGCTGTTCCTCAAGGACTGCTTCGTGGCCGACGACGACGTCCTCGGTGAGGCCGGCAAGGGACGGCGGCTCGCCATGGCGCTCCTCAACGAGGGGAGGATCGGGATCGCCGCGCAACTCGTCGGGATCGGACAGGCGGCCCTGGACCTGGCCGTCGCCTACGCGAAACAGCGGGAAGCGTTCGGCCGCCGGATCGGCAAGAACCAGTCGGTCGCCTTCGCGCTGGCGGACGCCGCGATGCAGGTGGAGACGGCGCGTCTGCTGACCTGGAACGCCGCGCGGCTGGCGGACCAGGGGAACGAGACGCGCTACGCGGCGGCGATGGCCAAGCTGACGGCCCAGCGCATGGCCGAATCGGTGACCTCGCTCGGGATCGAGATCCACGGCGGCGCCGGATACACCACCGACTGCCTCGCGGAGAAGCTCTGGCGGGACGCCAAGGCGGGGACGATCTACGAGGGCACCGAGAACATGCAGCTCACCACGATCGCCCACGGCCTCGACCTCTGACCTCGGTGGCGCCCGCTCTCCCCCTGTGGGAAGGCGTCGACAGCCCGGTCAGGGCAGAGCGCGCGCGGTGCGGGTGATCCGGTCCCAGGCCTGCCGGACGTGGGAGCGCGTCGTGTTGGTCTGAGCCACCACCATGCGCAGGGCGACCCCGCGGGGGACGCGGGTGTGCGTCAGGTAGAGGCGGCCGGACTCGTTCAGGGCGTCCAGCAGCCGCCGGTTGAGATCGTCCAGCGAGGCGCCGGGCCGGCGGTAGCGGAAGGTGACGTGGTTCAGGGGAGCGGGCGTGAGGACCTCGAAGTCGTCCGCCGCCTCGACCCACCCGCGAAACTCCTGGCCGAGCGCGACGTGCTCGCGGATGAGGTCCCGGAGTCCCGCGGCGCCGTAGTGGCGCAGCACGAGCCACAGCTTGAGCGCCCGGAAGCGCCGTCCGAGCGGGATGTGCCAGTCGCGGTAGTCCAGGACCTCACCGGCGTCCGAAGCGCGGTTCCTCAGGTATTCGGGAGTCACGGACAGCGTCTCGATGAGCGCGCGCCGGTCCCGCACCCAGAAGGCGTCGCAATCGAAGTTCGTGAACATCCACTTGTGCGGGTTGAAGCAGTAGGAGTCGGCGAACTCCAGCCCGGCCTGCAGATGACGGAACTCCGGACAGAGGAACGCGGTCCCGGACATGGCGGCGTCCACGTGGACCCAGATCCCGTGGTCCCGCGCGATCCGCCCCATCGCCTCCAGCGGATCGAACGCCCCGGTGGACGTGGTCCCGAGGGTAACGGTCACGAAGCACGGAATCCGGCCGGCCGCGAGGTCTTCCCGCACCTGGGCGGCGAACGCCTCGGGACGGGCGGCGCGGCTGACCGGGTCCGCCGGGATGGAACGCAGGTTGTCGCCGCCCAGCCCCGCGATGCGGACGGCCTTGAGCAGCGAGGAGTGCGACTCCTCCGACCCGTAGGCGACGAGTGGGGCGCGCACCCCGATCCGGTTGGACTCGAAACCGGTGGCGCGCTCGCGGGCGGCCAGCAGCGCGGTCAGGGTCGCCGAGGACGCGGTGTCCTGGATGACCCCGCCGCCCGGACCGTCCGAACGAAAGGCCGGCGGCAGTACCAGCAGGTCCACGAGCCAGTCGAGGACATGCGTCTCGAGCTCGGTGCAGGCCGGGCTGGTCGCCCAGAGCATCCCCTGCACTCCGAGGCCGGCGGCCAGGAGCTCCCCGAGCACCGAGGGCCCCGAGTTGTTCGAGGGGAAGAACGCGAAGAAACTCGGCGACTGCCAGTGGGTGAGGCCGGGCACCACGATGCGGTCCAGGTCCCGCATCACGTCCTCGAAGGACTCGCCGGCCTCCGGAGCCGCGTCTGGAAGGCGGCCGCGGATCTCACCCGGCCGGACACGCGACAGGACCGGGTAGTCCTCGATCTGACTCCAGTAGCGGGCCAGCCAGTCGAGCACCGTCCGGCCGTTCTCGGCGAACTCGGCCGGGCTCAGGTGGGCGCCCGGAGGCGCGCCGGAATCCGGACCCCGCCGGCGCGAACCGGTCATACGGCGGCGGCGGGAGCAGGATCTGTCGTCGCTGGCGGAAACAGATCGATCCGGCTGGGGCTCACGCCGGGCGATTATGCCCCGGCGGGGGGGCACTCCGAAGCGACCCGCCGGCCGGCGGCTACACGCCTACCGGCGGTACCGCCGCTCGCCCGGGACCAAATCCCGGGCCGGGTGCGGCCGGCGGCCGCCCGCACCCGTGGTTGGCGGCGTTCCCGCCGCCAGGTGTTTCGATCAGCCCTTGAGCCGGTTCACCGTCCGCATGATGACCACGGTCGCCACACCACCCCAAAGGGCCATGCTGAGACCGCCGAGCACCATGTCGAGCTGCGCGCCGACGGCCGGAATGTGGTTGAGCACATCCGCGCCTGCCGCGCCGCTCGCCCCGAGGGCCACCACCACATAGGCCGTGGCGTCCTCGGCGTCCACCGCCATCGCGCCATACACGATGCCGGCCAGAACGATGATGAGTCCCGCCATGGGAACCACACCGGGCACGAAGCCCTCCAAGACCGCGAGTAGCGCCACTACTCCGACAAGAACTCTGTTTGCCATTTCTTCCTCCAGTCCGTCTGTTGCTTCCAAACGTGCCGTCCCTTCCTTCCAGGCAGACACGCAGTCCTGCGTGAGTACCACTTTCGGGGGCTGGAAGTCAACCCCTCCTGCGTACCGCGGGCGCCCGGGAACGGATCCCGCGTGCCGGTTCAGGCGAGCTGATCGATCTTCGCCGCCAGTATGAAGTCGCTCTCGGTCAGCCCGTTCACCTTGTGTGTCCAGATCGTGACCTCGACCCGTCCCCAGGCGACCAGCAGATCGGGATGGTGCCCTTCCGCTTCGGCGATCGCGCCGACCCGGTTCGCGAAGTCGAGCGCCCCGGCGAAATCGGGAAACACGAAGGTGCGCGAGATGCGGCGGTGATCGCTGTGTCCCCACCCCTCGACCTGACCGAGATAGCGCTCGGCCTCACGGGCATCCATCGGGGGCACCCCGCCCCGACACGGAACACAGGTCTTGCTGGCCAGTTCGCTCATGGCGCGAATTATGGCCGCACCTGCGCCCTGTCCGCGCCACTGGCGGGAGCGGACGCCGCTGCCGGGCGCACCGGCACCCGGGGCGGTCGGCCGGCGGACAATGCCGGCGGCGTCAGAGGACGATCAGGAACGCGCCCCCTGAACGGTCAGCCCTTGAGGCGATTCAGGATCCGCGTCGCGGCAACCGTCGCCACGCCAGCCCACAGCGCGATGGCCAGGGCGCCGAACGCACCGTCGATCTGCATGCCGATCGCCGGGATGTGACCGAGCACATCCGACGCGGTCATTCCGCCGACCGCAATGGCCATGAGCAGCGCCACCGTCGGTTCCTCGGCATCGACGTTCATCGCGAAGTACACGATGCCGATGATCACCATCAGGAGTGAGTCCATCGGGACCATACCGGGGGCGAAGCCCATCGCGAGCCCGATCAGCGTGCCTGCGCCGACGAGTATTCTGTTAACCATGGTGGTCCCTCCAAGCGTCCGTCTCGCTTCGGTTTACGTGCCGTCCTTCCTTCGTTCGAACCACACGCGACCGCGCCTTGGTACCACGTTCGCGACATCGACGTCAAACCATCGCAGGCCGCCGGTTCCCGGCGGATGGGCAAAGGCGGGTGGAAGCCCGGTGAACAACAGCCGGCCGCTCCAGACACCGCGGGAACGACCGACTCCTCCGCGCCCGGAAGCCGTCCGGAGCGCCTGATGGACGGACCGGTCGCACGCTCCCACGAGGCGTCGGAAGTCCGCCGGAACGTCCGCTGGTGGAACGCGGGCTGGTTCGACGTCCTCCAGTTCACCGTGTTCGTCGCCGCCCTGCTCGGACTTCTGGTTTCGGGCGCGGTGGGCATGGGCTACAACTGGCAGTGGTACCGGGTTCCCGAATATCTCGTTCAGATCGTCGAAGGGGAACTGTTGTGGGGCCCGCTGGCGCGCGGCCTCCTGGTCACCCTCGAGCTGACCGGCTGGAGCGTCCTGATCACCCTCGCGATCGGTCTGGCGGCAGCCCTGCTGCGGCTCTCGGATTCCTGGTCGGGGCGCATCCTCGCGAAGGCGTACCTGGAGGCGGTTCGCGGGACCCCGCTGCTGATCCAGATCTACCTCTTCTACTTCGTCCTGGGACCGATCCTCGGCCTTGACCGCTTCTGGGTCGGCGTCGTCGCGCTCTCGGTGTTCGAAGGAGCCTTCGCCGGTGAAGCGATCCGGGCGGGCATCCTCTCGGTCCGGCGCGGACAGTGGGAGGCGGGCGCCAGCCTCGGCCTGACCCGGTTCGACCTCTACCGCTCGGTGATCCTCCCGCAGGCGGTTCCCTTGATGCTGCCGCCGCTCACCGGGATCGTCATCTCCCTCATCAGGAACTCGGCGATCGTGAGCGTGATCGCGGTGTTCGACCTCACCACGGAGGCCCGGAACATCATTGCGGAGACGTTCCTGAGCTTCGAGATCTGGATCACCGTCGCCGCCATCTACCTGACGTTCACCGTGGCCCTGTCCGTGGTCGCAAACCGCCTTGAACAGCACGTGCGCGCATGATTCCCCCGGTCTTGTTCCCCACCCAAGCAAGGAGAAGAGCATGAGATTCACCGGCCCGCGGCCGGGCAAGGCGCTGGTCGCGCTGCTGGCGCTCGGCGTGGCCGCCGGATTCCAGTGGCGGTGCGCCGGCCAGCAACGCTCCGCCGAAAGTGTCGTCGAGACGATCCAGCGGCGCGGCGCCCTCAAGGTCGGCGTTTCGACCTTCGAGCCGTGGGCGATGCGCGACCGGAACGGCGAACTCGTCGGCTTCGAGGTGGACGTCGCGACCAAGCTCGCCGCGGACATGGGGGTGAGCATCGAATTCGTGCCGACCTCCTGGGACGGGATCATCCCCGCCCTGCTGGCGGGCAAGTTCGACGTGATCATCGGCGGCATGAGCATCCGTCCCCAGCGGAACCTGACGATCAACTTCACCATTCCCTACGCACACTCCGGCATGGGGATCGCCGCCAACCGGGAACTGGCGGCGGACCTCGCGTGGCCGGACGGTTACGACAGCGGGGACGTCACCCTTACCTGCCGGCGCGGCGCCAGCGCGTGCAACGATGCGGCCCGCCTCTTCCCGAGGGCGACGATCCGCCGTTTCGACGACGACATCCAGGCCATTCAGGAGGTGCTGAACGGCAACGCGCACGCCATCCTGTCTTCCTACCCGAAACCGGTCGAGTGGGCGGGGCAGAACCCGAAACTGCTCTTTCTGCCGACGACCGGCAACCTGTCGCAGGGGGACGAGGCGTTCGGGCTCCGCAAGGGCGATCCGGACGCACTGAACTTCTTTTCCAACTGGATCCGGGTCAACACCACGAACGGCTGGCTCGCGGAGCGGTACGACTACTGGTTCAAGACGACCAACTGGGTCGACCAGGTGCGTCCCGGGAGTACGCCGCCGCAGTGATTCCCGGCAGCAAGCGGGGCCGCCTGGGCTGGATCGACGCCGCGGTCCTCGCGGCGGTCGCCACCGCCGTCGTCGCGGTCGGCTACCGCGTGGACTCCGTTCTCGAGTACCGCTGGGACTGGAGCGCCATCCCGAACTCCCTCTACCGGTGGGACCAGGAGGCCGGGCGATGGGTCCCGAACCTGCTGATGCAGGGCTTTTTCACGACGATCCGGCTGGCGGTCCTGAGCATGATCCCGGCAGCGCTGTTCGGCGCGGTCTTCGGTGTCCTGCGGACCACGGGGCGCCTGTTCCCGCGGCTTCTGAGCCGGACCTATGTCGAGCTGATCCGGAACATCCCGCCGCTCGTCTTCATTTTCATCTTCTACTTCTTCATCAGCAGCCAGATCATGCCGATCCTGGGAGTGGAGGACCTCGTGCGCGGCGCTTCGCCCCCCACCCTTCGGTCCCTGGAGCTGGTGTTCGGGCCGGCCGCCCTCATCCCGAACGTGATCTCCGGCGTCCTCTGTCTCGCCATGTTCCAGGGCGCCTACATGACGGAGATCGTGCGCGCCGGGATTCAGTCCATCCCGAAGACCCAGACGGAAGCGGGCCTCAGCATCGGTCTCTCCCGCTGGGAGCTCTGGCGGCGGGTGATCCTGCCCCAGGCGCTCCGGCGCGTGATCCCGCCCCTCGCCGGCCAGTTCATCACCCTCGTCAAGGACTCTTCGATCCTTTCCCTGATCTCGATCCAGGAACTGACCTTCCTGGCGATGGAGACCGCGGTTTCGACGACCCGCGTCTTCGAGGTGTGGATCACCGTCGCCGGGTTGTACTTCTGCCTGTGTTCCCTGCTTTCGCTGGCGTTCGACCGGCTGGAGAAGAGCGCGGTGGCGGCCCGGACGTGAGCCGATGGAACGCATGACGCGGGCGGAGCCGTTGATCGAACTCGACGGCGTGAGCAAGTGGTTCGGCGCGTTCCAGGTGCTCCGCGGCGTGAATCTCCGGGTCGCGGAGGGCGAGCGCATCGTGATCTGCGGCCCGTCCGGGTCGGGCAAGTCCACGCTGATCCGGTGCATCAACCGCCTCGAGGAACACCAGGAAGGACGCGTCGTCTTCGCCGGGCGGGAACTCGGCGCGGACACCACGGACCTGGCGCAGGTCCGCCGCGAGATCGGGATGGTGTTCCAGGAGTTCAACCTCTTCCCCCACCTCACCGTGCTCGAGAACTGCATGCTGGGCCCGACCCGGGTGCTCGGGATGACCCCGGCGGACGCCCGCGGTCGCGCCATGGAGTTCCTCGACCGGGTCCGGATTCCCGAGCAGGCCGGGAAACACCCCGGCCAGCTTTCGGGCGGTCAGCAGCAGCGGGCGGCCATCGCGCGGTCGCTCTGCATGCGGCCCCGGGTCATGCTGTTCGACGAACCCACCTCCGCGCTCGATCCGGTGATGATCAAGGAGGTCCTCGACGTGATGAACGACCTCGCCCAGAGCGGGATGACGATGATCGTGGTCACGCACGAAATGGGCTTCGCCCGCACCGTCGCGGACCGGGTGGCCTACATGGACGAGGGCAGCATCATCGAGTGTCTGCCCCCGGACCGGTTCTTCGCGAATCCCGCCGACGACCGCACGAAACGGTTCCTGAGCCAGATCCTCTCTCACTGAAGAAAAGAAGCGCAGGGAGCGCAAGGAGCGCCGGCCAGTTGCTGTGAAAATGCAGTCGGGCGGGTCGGCCGAGCGTCCTGTTGGCGCCGCCGGCTTGGAACGCCGGCCTCTGGCCGGCACGCGCTGCGCGACCGCGCAGCGCACGGCACGGCGCCAACCTGCGGGATGGTTCTCTGTCGGTGCAACCGGGCGGAGGGGACGCTCCCGGACCTCTGTCGCCCGAGACGACGAGCGGCGCGTCGCCCGCGGGCCTTCGGCCCGCTGTGCCGACCGGAGGCCAGTTCTCCCGGTGGGGGCCGGCGTTCCAAGCCGTATACGCCTTCGGGATGGGTGGCCCTACGCGCTTGCGGCCCTGCGGCCCGCTGTGCCGGCCGGAGGCCGGCGTTCCAAGCCGTTTCCGCCATTTTCATGACCCGCGGGGTGTGCAGGAGGACCCGATCATGGGCGTTTCTCCCGGTGGGGGCGTTCACACCGGCATCGCCCGCGCAGCGGGCGAAACTCCCTCACCGAATCCGCCACATGGCGGAGCGCGAAAGGGGATGGCGCAACACCGCCCCCGCTTGAGCCTGGGTGGTAAGGGTGCATGCTGTCGCGAGTTTCGCCGCGCTGTCGCGCGGCGATGCCGACCTGAAGGTCGGCGCTCCTATAGATCCAGCAGCAGCGCGGCGAGGAGCGCGGCGCGCCGGGGCAGATCGGCCGTGACCACCTGTTCGTGGCGGGCATGCGCGCCGTCCCCGAGCGGGCCGAGGCCGTCGAGCACCGGAACCCCGAGTCCGGCGACGATGTTGCCGTCCGAGCCTCCACCCGCCGAGCCCTCGCCGAGTTCCCAGTCGAGCTCCCCGGCCAGCCCCCGGGCCCGCTCGTAGAGCGCCGCCACTCCCTCGTTTCGCACGAGCGCCGGCCGGTTCACCCCACCGGTCCAGCGCACTCCGGCCTCGGGATGTTGCGCGCCCAGTTCCCGGAGCGCCCGGATCAACCGCTCCCCCGATTCCGGGTCGTCCATGCGGATGTCCACGTCGGCCGACGCCTCGGCCGGAACCACGTTGGTGCGCGACCCGCCCCGGATCAGCCCCACGTTCACCGTGACGCCGCGCGCCGGCGCCGAGAGCGCGGCGGCGGCGGTGACGATCCCCGCGAGTTCGGTGATCGCGTTGATCCCGCGTTCGGGGTCAAGACCCGCATGCGCGGCGCGTCCCCGAACGGTCACCCGGAGGATCCCGACGCCGCGGCGGGCGGTCTTGGCGCCGCCTCCGGGCAACGAAGGCTCCATCACCAGACAGGCGGCCGCTTCGGCGGCTTCCGCCTCGATGAACTCCCGGCTCGCCGCGCTTCCCGCCTCTTCGTCGGTGTTCCACAGGATCGTGAGCGGCCGGCGCGGCCGGAGTCCGCGCCGCTCGAGGGCGCGGAGCGCCCAGATCGTCTGCACCAGGCCCGCCTTCATGTCGTAGACGCCCGGCCCCCGGGCAACGCCGTCCTCGATCCGGAAGGGGATTTCGTCCAGCGTGCCGTGCGCCCAGACGGTGTCCAGGTGCCCGAGCAGCAGCAGCGGTTTCTCACGGGCCGCCGCTCCCGGAACCCGCACCAGCACGTGGGGTCCGCGCGGTGGACCGGCACGTGTCCCCGAAACCCGCGACACGGAGGCTCCGTTCAGCGGACCCCGGGCCTCGTCCGTGAGCGCGGCGACGGCCTCGTCGCCCATCCGGGCAGTGGCCTCCGGGTCGTCGGTGGGCGATTCGGTCCGGACGAACCGCCCCAGCATCTCCTCCATCCGGGGCCGCTCCCCGCTCAACGCGGAGAGCAGCCCCCTGATGTCCGCGGGACTACTCGGCGATCTGATTCCGGACCTCCTGGAGCACCGCGATCCGCTCGGCGAGCACCGGATCCTGGACGCCCAGCGCCACGGCCCTCTCGTACTGTGCCGCGGCGGCGGCCACCCGCTCGTAGTCCGCGTCGCCGGCGGGACAGCCCACCCCGGCCGCCTGCATCCGTTCGCCGAACGTGGCGTCCTTCAGCCGGCAGGGGCCATAGGCGATCTGGGCGGTATGGGCCCAGGCCAGCATCTGGAACGGCGCGCCCCAACTGTCCATCTTCTGGGTCGCCTCGGAGAACTGGGCCTCCGCGCCGGCGAAGTTCTGCGACGCCATGTAGGCCTGGCCGAGCGCCCAGTGACCGACCGCGAGGTCGTCCATGTTCCCGTCGGCGGGGAAGCCCGGGATCCCCGCCTCGAGCACCGGCACCGCGTCGGCCACCATCTGGTTCAGGATGAGCGCGATGCCGTGCTCCACCTGGTAGACCGGGTTGCCGGGATCGGCGGCGCTGGCCGCCTGCGCCGCGGCCAGGGCGCCGGCGACGTCCTGAGCCTGACGCTTGGCCTTCGCGCTCGCGTGGCTCGCCATCCCGAGTCCCGCCTTGGCCTCCTCCGAGTTCGGGTCGGCGGCGACCGCCTCGTTCATATGGTTGACGGCTTCGTCGTAGTTCAGGTCCTGGATGGCGAAACGCCCGAGCGCGACGTGGGCCGTCACCCTGGAGGCCGGCGGAGAGTTCGCGAGAGTCGTGACCTTGCGGTAGTAGCTCATCGCCTGACCCCGGTTTTCGAGCGCCTCGTACACCTGGGCGAACGCGAGGTTCGCCGCCGGGTCGTCAGGGTTCACGGTAACCGCCATGGACAGGTCGCCCTGGGCCTCGGCCGAGTTGCCGAGGGCGTTGTTCGCGAGGCCCCGGATTCCATAGGCCGCCGTCAACTGGTCGTTCAGGCCGAGCGCGGCGGTCGCCGCGTCCACGGCCGCCTGAAAGTCCTCGCGGGCGTAGAAGATGTCGGCGAGGCCGGCGTGGGCCCGGGCCGTGTTCGGGTCGAGTTCGACAGCGCGCTGGAAGGAGGTCTCGGCCGCCCCCAGGTCGCCTCCGGCGGCGGCGGCCTGGCCCAGGGTCGTGTGAGCCAGGGCGCTATTGGGTTCGATCTCGAGGGCGCGGCGGGCCATCGCGGAGGCGTCCTCGAACTGTCCCTGCCGGGCCATGCTGGACCCGATCGCCACGTAGGTGCTCGCCGGCGGGTTCGGATTCAGCTCGATCACCTTCTGCCCGGCCTCGATCACCTTGAGGTCGTTCTCGAGCATCCCGTAGGCGCTCGTCACCGCGGTCCAGGCCTCGAGAATTTCCTCCTCGTCCTCGACGTTCTCGAACGCCCAGCCGTCGATGTCCTCCTCCTCCGTCGGGGGATCCGTCATCAGGGCCTCCTCGAAGGTGCTGGCGACGTTCTCCCACTCCTCGAAGTGGAGGTAGATGCGGCCGAGCCGCATCCGGATGTCCCGGCGGTAGGGATGGTCCTGCAAAACGCGGAGGAAGAGGCCGCCCGCCTGGCTGAAGGCCGCCTGCGCCGCTTCGGCATCTTCGCTCCGGAGAGCGCGCTCGGCGTCGTCGAGGTGGTCCTCGGCGATGTCGATGGCGCGGGAAACCTCCCGGCGGTTGAGCGGCGCCTCGTCCTGCGCGAGGGCGCTCGGGGCGCCCAGGACGGCGGCCAGGCCCAATACCGCGAAGGGGGAGAACCGGCGTAGGAAACCGGCGGACCGCCAGGGTGCCGGATGGAGCGTCGTTTGGGTCATGAATGCCTCCGTCAAAACAGGCCGCAGCCTGACGGGAACCGAAATTTTCGGCTTGGATCGTACGCGAGCGGACGCCGCCCTTCAACAGGGGCGGGGCTCCGCCACCAAGGGGAGTGTCCACCGAATACACTCACGCGCCATGAAGGTGGGTCGCCGAACGGTGCTGGCCGCCGCCGGTGTGCTGGCGAGCGGTTGCGGTGGTCTGCGGGCCCCCGTCGCGGACCCCGAGGTCGAGTTCACACCCGAGCCGGCGGCGGCCGCGGCCACCGAGTCCGCGGCGGCGCCGGCGGCGGACTGGTGGACCGCGTTCGGAGACCCGGCGCTCGACCGGGTCGTCGAGCGCGCGCTATCGGGCAACCTCACGCTGCGGGAGGCGGCGGCGCGCCTCGCGCAGGCGGCCGCGGACGCAGGGATCGCGAGGAGCGCGCTCTATCCCACCGTCGGGACGGGAGTGGACCGCCTGCAGGCGCGGCAGGCCTTCATCGGGCTGCCGATCTCGGACATCGCGGGGTCCGTCGGGCTGCCGATCCCGGGCATCGGCGAGGAAGAGGTGCTCACCGCGGATTTCGTCCGCTACGGACTCTCCCTGGACCTGACCTGGGAGGCGAACCTCTGGCGCGCGGCGACGCCGCGGGCGCGGGCCGCGAACGCCGTGATGGAGGCGGCGGTCGCCGAGGTGGCGGGAGCGCGGGTCTCGCTGGCCGGCCAGGCGGCCCGCCTGTACTTCCTGGCGGTCGAGGCCCGGGAGCAGGCGCGCGTCGCCGAGGCGATCGCGGCGAGCCGGGAAGAGACGGTGCGGTGGACGCGGGAACGGGCGCGCATCGGCGAGGCGGCGCTTGCCGAGGTGGACGCCGCCGAGGCCCGCCTCGCCGAGGCGCGGGCGACGGCCGCCAGCCGGCGGCAGGCGCGGGCGGCAGCGGTGCGGGGTCTCGAAGTCCTCTTCACCGACTATCCCGACGGGGAGCCCGGGCCGGACTGGGAACTCGGCGGCGGGCTGCCCGAGGCCCGGAGTCCGGTTCCCCCGGGAGCACCGGCGGACCTCATCTCCCGACGTCCGGACGTGGCCGGGGCGGAGCGGCGGCTCGCGATGTCCCGGGAGTTCACCGAAATGGCGCGGCGGGCACGCTATCCCCAGTTTCCGCTGACCAGCTCCGTGGGCACGGCGTCAACGCGGCTGAGGCAGCTCGTGAACGGGGACTTCTCGGTCTGGAGCCTGATCGCGCGGATCGCGGCGCCCGTGTTCCAGGGGGGCCGCATCCGGGCGCAGATCCGCCAGGAGGAGGCGCGCGACCGCGAGGCGCTGGCGGCGTACGCGCGGACGGTGCTGACGGCCTATCAGGAGGTGGAGGCGGCGCTCTCCGCGGAGACGGCGCTCGGGGAGATGGAGTCGCGTTCCCGGGAGGCGCTCTCGGCGAGCCGCCGGGCGCTCTCGCGGACCGCCAGCCAGCGCCTGGGGGGCTTCGGCACGCGACTCATGGAGCTGGAAGCGGAGCGGGCGGTCCTGATGGCGGAGTCAGGCCACCTGTCGCAGGTGCGGGCGCGGCTCGACAACCGGGTGAACCTGTCGCTGGCACTCGGGGGCGGGTTCGAGCGCACGAACGGAGAGGAGACGGCGGACGCCGGGGAGAGGTGATGCAGAGGTTCTTGTTCATTCCGATACTAATCGGCGCGGGAGCGTTGTTGGCGCTCCTGGTGGCGCTCGGCCCGAGGCCGGAGGCGCAGGAGATCGAAACGGTGCTGCCCGAGGTGCGGGCGGCAACGGTCCGGGTGGGTCCGCAGCGCGTGACGGTCCGGGCGGACGGCACGGTACGCCCGTCGCGGCGGACCACGGTTTCGGCCGAGGTGGCGGGCCAGGTCGTCTGGTCGGCGCCCGGCCTCCGCGACGGAGCGCGGGTGGAAGAAGGCGCGGCGCTCTTCCGGATCGAGTCGCTGGCGTACGAGCAGGCGGTGGAGGTGGCGCGGAGCCAGGTGGCGCAGGCCCGGCTGGCGTTGCAGTCGGAGGAGGGCCTGGCCCGGCTCGCGGAAGAGGAATGGAGCGGGGAGGGCGCCGCGCCGGACCCGCTGGCGCTCCGGGTTCCGCAACTCGCGGCGGCCCGCGCCGGCGTCGCGGCGGCGGAGGCGTCCCTCAAGCGAGCGAAGCGGGAACTGGAGAAAACGGAGGTGTCGGCCCCGCACGCGGGCCTCGTGGGGTCGCGGACCGCCGAAGTCGGCGAGTGGACCGCGCCCGGAGTCCCGCTGGTCGAGCTCTTGTCCGTGGACGTGGCGGAGACGCGGGTGTCGCTCCCGGACGCCGCGCTCGAACTGGTGGAGCTTCCGTTCGGAGGAACCTCTTCGGGTGGAGGACCAAGGGCTCGGCTGACGGCGGTATTGGGTCCCGCACTCGCGGCGACGACCTGGAGCTGGGAGGGACGGCTTACGCGGATGGCGGGCGAGGTGGATCCGGCGACGCGCTTCTTCCCCGCGGTGATCGAGGTCCGGGACCCCTACGGGGAGGGAGCCGGAGGCCGTCCGCCGCTCGTGGCGGGGATGTTCGTGCGGGCGGAGATCGAAGGACGGGAGTACCCCCAGGTGGCCGTGGTGCCTCGCAGCGCGTTCCGGGAGGACGGGCGGGTGCTGGTGGTGGACGACGAGGACCGGATCCGGATCCGCGAGGTGGATGCGTTCTGGTCCACGGAGGACGGAGACCTGCTGGTCCGCTCGGGGCTCGCGGACGGGGAGCGAGTGGTGACGAATCCGCCGGCGATCGTCACCGAGGGGATGACGGTCCGGCTGGCGGCGATGCCGGACGCCGAGTAGTTCGGCGATGGACGCGAAGGTGGAGGGTCCCTCCACCGGGCCGGGCAGTCGCCCGGAGTCCGGCGTGATCGCCTGGTTCGTCAGGAACCGGGTGGCCGCCAACCTCCTGCTGCTCGGGATCTCGCTGGGCGGGCTGCTCACCCTCGGCGGCATCCCGCAGGAGATGATCCCCGAGACGCAGTCCTCGGCCCTGACGGTCACCACCGTGTTCCCGGGCGCCGGCGCCGAGGTGATCGAGGACGGTGTCCTGGTGGGGCTCGAAGAGGCGCTCGACGACGTCTCGGGCGTGAAGGAGATCGCCGCTCTCGCGACCGAGGGGGTCGGGGTCCTCACCGTGGAGGTGGAGCGGTGGGCCGACTTCCGGAGCGTCAGCGACGAGATCCGGGAGCGGGTGGAGTCCCTGACGACGCTGCCGGCGGACGCCGAAGAACCGGTGATCGCGGAGTTGCGGGTGGATCCCCTGTTGCTGCGGATCGCGGTCCACGGCGACACCGACGAACGGAGCCTCACCGAGGCGGCGCACCGGGTCCGGGACGCGCTCGCCCCGATTCCCGGGGTGGCGACGGTCGAGATCGCCTCCGGGAGGGACTACGAGATCTCGATCGAGGTCTCGGAAGACGTCCTCACCCGCTTCGGGTTGACGTTCGACCAGGTCGCGATGGCGATCCGCCGGGGCTCCGCGGACGTTCCGGGCGGCGCCGTCCGGTCCGACAGCGGCGAACTGCGGATCAGCACGGAGGCGGAAGCCGTCACCGGCGAGGACTTTGCCCGGATCCCCCTGATCGCCGCGCCCGGCGGCGGGATGGTCACGGTCGGAGACGTGGCTGTCGTCACCGACGGCTTCGCGGACGTCCAGCGGTCGGCGCGCATGAACGGGGAGCCCGCAGCGCTTCTCGAGGTGATGCTGGCGAGCGGCGCCCGGCTCCTCGAGACCGCGCAGGCGGTGCATGCCGAAGTCCGCGAGCTCGAACGGGCCATGCCGGAAGGGCTCTCCGTCACCCCCTGGTTCGATGCCTGGCAGCTCTTCGAGAGCCGCATGGACGTCCTGGTGCGGAACGGGCTTCAGGGCCTGGCCCTGATCTTCCTGGTGCTCTTCTTCACGCTCTCGAGCCGGCTCGCCGTCTGGACCGCCGCCGGACTCCCGGTGGCGTTCTTCGGCGCTTTCCTGATGATGCCGGGGCTCGGGGTCACCGTGAACATGTTCAGCCTGTTCGGGTTCATCCTGACCCTCGGCATCGTGGTGGACGACGCCATCGTGGTGGGAGAGAACGTGCAGCGCCACGTCTCCCTCGCGAAGACGGGCGTAGAGGCGGCGGCCGTCAAGGGAGTGCGGCAGGTGCTCTTCCCGGCCTCCTTCGGGGTCCTGACCACCATGGCCGCCTTCGGGCCGCTGCTGGGTCTCCCGGGCATCTGGGGCGACCTGATGGGCACCCTTCCCCGCATCGTCATCCCCGTGCTCGCCTTCTCGCTCGTGGACGCCGCCTGGATCCTGCCCCACCACATGGCGCACGGGGGACTGGGAGTGCGGCCAAGCCGCCGGCTCGCCCGGATCCGGGCCGGCTTCCAGAGTGCTCTTGACTGGACCATCGAGGTCCTCTACCGCCCCGCGCTCGGCTGGTCGCTCAGGAACCGCCTGGCGACGCTGGCCCTCGGGGTGCTCTCCCTGGCCCTGGCGCTGGGCCTCCTGGGGGGAGGCTGGGTGCCGGTGGAGACCACGCCCCCGTTCGACAGCGACGTGATCACCGTGCAGGTTTCCCTCCCGCCCGGCTCCTCGGCGAACGCGACCGCGGAAGTCGTCGGCGAGGTCGAGGGGGCGATCGTCCGGATCCGGGAAGAGATCCGGGCCGAGTACGGCGTGGACCCGCAACGAAACCTCACGGCGCTCTCCGGTCAGCAGCTTCCCTTCGGCCCGGGCGGAGCCATTGGGGGAGCGCTGGCGGGGTCCGGAACCACCATCGGCCAGGTGGTGCTCGAACTGATTCCCGCCGAGCAGCGCGCCGGCTTCACCGCCCGGGGGATCGGCGACCGGCTGCGGAGCCTCACCGGCACGCTGCCGCACGGCGGCGAGGTGACGGTCCTGACCTCCATCCTGGGCGAGGAAGCGGACATCTCGATCCGGACCAGCGGAGACGACATGGAGGCGTTGCACGAGGCCTCGGCGGAACTGCAGACGCTCCTCAGTGAGTACGGGGGGGTCACCGCGGTCAGGGACGACTGGGAGGGCAGTGCTCCTGAACTGGTGGCGCGCGTCCGCGCCGGCGGCGCCGGCATCGGCATCGGCGCCGGCGAGTTCGGGCGGCAGTTGCGCCAGGCGTTCTACGGCGAGGAAGTCCAGCGCATCCAGCGCGGGCGCGACGAGATCCGGGTGCTCCTGCGCTATCCGCTCACGGAACGCGCCCAGGTGGAAGACGTGACCGGGATGCGGGTCCGGCGCGCCGACGGCGGGGTGGCGCCGATCGGCGAGGTGGCCGAACTCGACCGCGCCGAACGGCTGGCCGCGATCCGCCGCGTGGACGGTGCGCGGGCGGTCACCGTCCACGCCAACGTGGACCCCCGCGTCGCCTCCGCCGGGGCGGTGCTGGCCGACGTCCAGGCCCGGGGGCTCCCCGACCTCGGGGAGCGATTCGCCGACCTGCGCTTCGACGTCGTCGGCCTGGCCGGGAACCAGGCCGAGACGCTGGAGGCTCTCCAGCAGAACGTGCTGCTCGCCATGATCGTCATCTACGCGCTGCTGGCGGTTCCGCTCTCTTCCTGGACCCAGCCCTTCGTCATCCTGGCCGCGGTGCCCTTCGGACTCGCGGGCGCCATTTTCGGCCACGTGATCATGGGGGTGCCGTTCTCGATCCCCAGTTTCTTCGGCATGGTGCCGCTCGTCGGGATCGTGGTGAACGACGCCCTGGTGCTGCTCGATTTCATCAACCGGGAGCGCCGCGCCGGGATGCCCACCCGGGAGGCGGTCCTCACGGCCGGACCCCTCCGTTTCCGGCCCATCATCCTCACCTCGGTGACCACGTGCGCAGGCCTCGCCCCGCTGATGGCCGAGCAGAGCGTCCAGGCGCAGTTCCTCATTCCGATGGCCGCCTCGCTCGCCTTCGGCGTCGCCTTCGCCACCCTGGTGACGCTGCTGATCGTTCCGGCCCTCTACAGCCTGGGCGATGATGCCGCCTTCGCGCTGCGCGGCCGGAAGTGACTCCCCGTCAAGCGACCCGTGCTCCCTCGCGGCATGTGTGATATCGGCACAATAGTCTGGCTCCTGGCCTCGCAGTGACCGACAACGCGCCCATGCGTCCCGAGCGACTCTCGCCGCGATCCCGGGAGACCCTTGTTCCGACCGCGTACCGCACCGGTTACGAGAAGGCGCGCGCGACCGATCCGGAGCTGGCGCACCGCTTTATCGAGCACGTGACCCAGGGGGATCCGCTCGCGGACGCGGCGGTCGAATCCATGGCCGGGATGCCGCAGGAGCGGATCCACCGGCTCATCACCGCCGGGATGGAGGAGGACGAAGCGGGCTTCCGGGAAGCGCCGGCCGAGCTCCGGGAACTCATCGAATTCAGCGCGGAGCCGCCGGACTGGTTCGATTCGCGAGCGGTCTATCCGGGGTGCCGGGCGTTCCACGCCGACTCGGACCTCTACGTCCAGGCGCTGGTGGGCTCGAGCATCGTCCGCGGATTCACCACCCTGATCGCCAAGTCGTTCTTCATGACCGGGAGGCTGACGGACCACGGGGTCCGCCGTCTCCGGCAGAACATTCGCCAACTCATCGAGATCATGATCCCGGGAGGCCTCGAGCGGTACGGCGAGGGCTGGAAACTGAGCGTCCGCATCCGCCTCATCCACGCCCAGGTGCGCCATTTCTTCAGGAGGTCCGACGAGTGGGACGAGGCGGAATTCGGGGTGCCCATCCACATCGGCCACGTGGCGCTCGCGGCGGCCAACTTCTCCGCGCGGGTGCTGGAAGCGGGGATGAAACTCGGCGCCGAACCGACGGTGGAGGAGCGCGAGGCCTTTGTCCAGATCTGGCGCTACTCGGGGTACCTGATGGGCGTTCCGGAAACGATCCTGTTCACGAGCGAAGCGGAGGCGCTCGATCTCTGCCGGGTCGCCTTCACCTGCGAGCCCCGGCCGGAGATCGAGAGCCTCGTGATGGGGAACGCGCTCGTGAACTCCGCGCCGGTGGTGATCGGCATTCGAAGGCCCGGGGAACGGCAGGACCTCGCCAACTACGTCTATCGCGTGTCCCGCGCCCTGATCGGCGACGAACTCGCCGACCAGCTCAACTACCCGCGCCAGTCCACCTGGGGCCTTTTGTTCTACCTGCGGAACAAACGCCGCCTCGCGAAGCGGTTGCGGAGCCTGGTGCCGAAGTGGGAAGCGAAGGCGAAGGTGGACCGGTTCACCGCCCTCGTGGACAACTCCCAGCTCCGCGATCCGCTGATCTCCTACCGCCTGCCCCCCAAACTGCATTCCGACGAGACCCAGACCTGGTGAGCCGGCCCTGGCGCCGCCCGGGTGACGGGATTTGTCGGGTTCGGTCCTATAGTTGCCGGTGAGGAAAGCACCCCGCGCGGGTCGCAGTCGGGAGCCCTCCCGCAATTCCACGAAGGACCCCGCGCGCGGCGCTTTCCCCACCGGTTGATGGCGCGGACCGTGCAGAGGCGATTCGTCAAGAGTCCGCGGGCGGAGGTGCGGATCGCGGCGGCCCGCCGGTTCCTCGAGGGACTCGGCGCGAAGCGGCCGTTCCTGGTCGTCGCGCCGAGCCGCCACGCCGCGGACCGGATCGTCCACGAGACCGTGGAGGCGCGCGGCGCGGCCGGGGGGCTCCTCGGCGCGCATCGCTTCGGCCTCTTCGTCCTCGCCCAGCGGCTCGCCCGCTCCGAGTTCGCGGCGCGCGGGCTCAAGGCGCTGACCCCCGCCGCGAGGCTCGCGGCGGTCGTCCGGGTCATTCACCGGGCGCGCCGGGAAGAGCGGCTCGGACGCTTCGCCGAAGCGGCCGAGGGCCCGGGGCTGGCCGTCCGGCTCGCCTCGACCTTCGATGAGCTGCGGCTGGCGGGCGTCGGCGCCGGCCGGCTGACCGCCCGGGACGCGTGCCTCGGGGCGCTCTACGGCGGCTACCGGGAAACGCTGGCCGAGGCGGGTCTCGCCGACCGGGCGGAAACGTTCGCCGCCGCCACCCGCCGGATCGAGGGCGGCGCCGGTCCCCCGGCAGGGCTTCCTCTTCTCCTGCTGGACGTGCCGCTCTGGGGCACGGCGCCGCGCCGTTTCGCCGGCGCCCTGACGGCGGCCGCCCCCGAGGTGTTCCTGACCCTGCCGGAGGGGGACACCGCGACGGAGAAGGCGGCTCTCGCGCTCGGGGCGGCGCCGCTCCCGGAAGCCGAAGGGGGCTCCCGAGAGGCGACTCCCGACGACGCGGTGGCTTCGGCGCAACGCCATCTGTTCGCCACCCGGCGGCCCGGCCCCGGCGGCGAGCGTCGCGGGCTCGGCGTGATCGCCGCGCCCGGAACCGCCGCGGAGGCCATCGAGCACGCCCGCGCCTTCCTCGCCGAGGCGGCCGCGGGGGTTCCCTTCGACCGGATGGCCGTCCTCCTCCCCGAGCCTGCCGGCCAGGCCTCGGCGTTCCGGGAAGCCTTCGAGCGCGCCGGGATCCCGGCCTTCTTCGATGCCGGCGCCCGCCGGCCGCACCCGGCCGGCCGCGCTTTCGTGGTCCTGCTGGACTGCGCCCGGGAAGGCCTCTCCGCAACGCGGTTCGCCGAATACCTCTCGCTCGGAGAGACTCCGGCTCCGGCGGAGGTCTCCGGGACCGGTCCGGCAGCGGGTGACGCTTCGGACGTTCCGGGTTTCGTGGCGCCCCGCCGCTGGGAGCGGCTCATCCTGGACTCCGAGGTCATCGGGGGCCTCGATCGCTGGGAGAGCCGCCTCGCCCGCTTCGCGGACCGGCTGCGGCAGGACGAGGAGGCGGAAGAGGACGACGCGCGGCGGGAGCACCTCCGGCGGCGTCAGGGAGACCTGCGCCGGCTGACCGAGACCGCCCTGCCCATCCTCCGCCGGCTGGCGGCCTTCCCTTCCCCGCACGCGACCTATGCCGAGTGGGCGCGTCACCTCGAAGAACTGGCCCGGGCCGCACTGGTGCATCCCCAGGGAGTCGTCGACTGCCTGGCGGAAACGGACCCGATGCGGGACGTGAGCGAAGTCACCCTCGACGAAGTGCGGGAAGGCCTCGCCCGGCGGCTCGCCGAGGTGGTCACCCGCTCCCGGGGCAGCCGCTACGGCCGGATCTGGGTGGGGCCCGTCGAGGCGGCGCGCGGGCTCGCCTTCGACGTGGTGGCGGTTCCCGGACTCTCCGAACGGGCGTTCCCCCGGGTGCTCCGCGAAGACCCGATGCTCCTCGACCGGGAGCGCGCGGCGCTCGCTCCGGACCTGCCGGTGCGGTCCGATCTCGCCGAGCGCGAACGGCTGCGCCTCCGGATCGGCGTCGGCGCGGCCAACCGGAAACTCACCCTCAGCTATTCCTCGCTGAATCTCGTCGAGGGCCGTCCCCAGGTGCCGTCCTATTACCTGGCGGAAGCTTTCCGGGCCGGCCTCGGCAAGGTCCCGACGCTTGCCGAGATCCGTTCCCGCGCCGGCCGGGAGAGCAAGGTGGTGCGCGGGATTCGCGCTCCGCGCGACCCGTCGCTCGCGATCGACCGGCGCGAGTTCGATCTGGCGCAGGTGGCGTCCGCCCTCGGCAGGCCGGAGGCCCGCGCCGGGGACGCCGGCACGGCGGCGTACCTGCTCGCCGATCCGGGGCTGGCCCGCGCGCTGCGCCAGGAATACATGCGCCAGCAATGGAAGTGGCAGTCCCCCGACGGCTTCCTGAACCCGGACCAGGCCGCGCTGGAGGCGCTGGAACGCCACCGGCCCGGCAACCGTTCCTTCTCGGCGACCGGCCTCGAGGCGTACGCCGCCTGCCCCTACCAGTTCTTCCTCAAGAACCTGGTCCGGCTGCGGCCGATCGAGCGTCCCGAGGCCCTGATCCACCTGGACCCGCTCACCCGCGGTTCCCTCCTCCACGAGGTGTTCTTCCACCTGGGACGCGAATTCCGGGAACGCGGGTTGGCCCCGCTCCGGGAAGCCCGGCTCCACGAGGCGTTCGCGCTGCTGACGGAGGTCTTCCGGCGGGTGGAAGCCGGCGTGCGCGACCGGGTCGCGCCGGCCATCGAACGTGTCTGGCAGGACCAGATGGACGGGCTGCTCGGCGACCTGCGGGGTTTCCTGCAGCGGTACGCGGAGACCGGCCGCATCCCCCTGGCGAACGAGCTCACCTTCGGGATGGGGGCGAAACAGCCCGCCGACCCGGCCAGCCGGACCGAACCGGCCGTGCTGCCCGGCGGACTCCGGCTCCACGGCTCCATCGACGTGGTGGAGCGACTCCCCGACGGCAGCGTCCAGATCACCGACTACAAGACGGGGAAGGCCTCGATCGAGACCACCGACAGCCAGCGGATCCTGTTCGGCGGCCGGGCCCTCCAGCCGCTCCTCTACGCGCTGGCCTACGAGGCGCTGTCCGGGTCGCCCGCGGCCTCGGGCCGGCTCTACTACGCGACCATCCGCGGCGCCTACCTGGAAACGGTGGTGGACGCCGCGGGCGAAACCTCGCGCGCGGCCTTCGAGTCGTTCGTCGCCGGACTCGACCGGGCGATCCAGGGCGGGCGCTTCCCCGCGCTGCCGAACCCGGGAGTCACCTACCGGGTGTGCGACTACTGCGACTACCTCCCGGTCTGCGGCCCGCGGCCCGCGGGGCACGCGCGGACGAAGGCCCGGGCCGGGTTCGCCGCCGCCCTCGACGAAGTCGCCGGGATCCGGGGTCTGCCGTGAGAGCGCTGCCCGACGCCGCGGCCCGGGACCGCATCCGCCGGGACCACGACACCACGCTGATCGTGGAGGCGGCCGCCGGCACCGGGAAGACGACGTCGGTCGTCGAGCGGGTGGTCGAGATGATCGCCGTGGACACCGCCCGGATCGGACAGGTCGCCGCGATCACCTTTACGGAAAAGGCGGCCGGTGAACTCAGGCTGCGAATCCGCCAGGGCCTTGAACTGCGGATCGAGCACGCCGCGGCCGGCCCGGAGGGAGCCGCCGCGACGGCACGGCTCGAAGCGGCGCTCTCCCAGATCGAAGAGGCGTCCATCGGGACCATCCATGCCTTCTGCGCCACCATCCTGCGGGAGCGCCCGATCGAGGCGGGGGTGGACCCGGACTTCCAGATCCTGACGGACGCCGAGCAGCGGGCCTTCTTCGACCGGGTCTTCCGCCGCTTCCTCGACCGGCAACTCGAGGCCCCGGGGCCGGGGATCGCCCGCCTGCTGCGGCGCAGCCGGAACCCGATGGTGAGTCCGCTCGACATCCTCCAGCAGGCCGGGCTGCGGCTGCTGGACTACCGGTCCCTCGACGCACCCTGGAAGCAGCGCGCCTGGGATGCGGAGGCCGCCGTCCGGGAACTGGTGGAAGAGCCCGGCGGCCAGGAGGGCGAACCCGTCCCTTCCCTCTTCATGCTGGAGGAGCTCTACCGCTCGTTCCCGAAGGACCCGCCGGGAGCGAGGCCCAACTGGCTGATTCGCTCCCTCGCCGCCGCCGCGGATCTCGCCCGGGAGATCCGGGTGCGGGGAGCCGCCTCCGGCAGCGACCTGGACTGGCTCGAGCAGGCGCTCGCGGAACTCCGGGTCCCGGGGTATGGCGGCCGGACCCCTGCCGGCTTCCCCCACACCCGCAAATGGCGCGACGCCTTCCGGACCCGGCTGCTCGCGTTCCAGCGGGAGAGCAACGCCGACCTGGCCGCCCTCCTGCGGGAGGACCTGCGCGGTCTGGTCGCCGACTACGAGAACGCGAAGCAGAAGGCGGGCCTGGTGGACTTCGACGACCTGCTCCTCAAGACGCGGGATCTCCTCCGGGGCCATCCGGAGGTGCGCGAGGAACTCGCGGCGCGGTTCCGCCACATCGTGGTGGACGAATACCAGGACACGGACCCGATGCAGACGGAGATCGTCCTGCTGCTCACCGCCGGGGAGCCGCCGGGCGCCGACTGGCGCGAGGCGGTTCCCCTTCCCGGACGCCTCTGTCTCGTGGGGGACCCCAAACAGTCCATCTACCGCTTCCGGCGGGCGGACGTGGGCCACTACCTGCGCGTCAAGGAGCGGCTGCTCGCGAACGGCGCCGCCGAGGTGCGGCTGAGCACGAACTTCCGTTCGGTTCCGGGCATCTGCGATTTCGTGAACCGGACCCTGAGGCCGGCGTTCGAAGCCGCCCCGGGCCTGGGAGGACTCGCCCGGCAGGTGGACTACGTGCCGCTCCACGCCGCCCGGGGGCCGATGCCGGGACCCGCGCTCGCCGCCATCCCGCTGGCGCACGCGCCCTACGTCAGGCACCTCGAGGAGCAGGAGCCGAAGGCGGTCGCGGCCTTCGTCGGCGGGCTCCTCGACAGCGGGTTCGCGGTCTCCGGGGCCGACGGCAACGGGTCGCGACCGGTGGAGCCGAGCGACATCTGCCTGTTGTTCCGGCGCTTCCGCTCCTATCGGCGGCTGGTGCCCCAGCCCTATGCCGACGCCCTCCAGGATCTCGGCATCCCGCACTCGCTGGCGGCGGTGCAGACCTACATCGGCAGCGCCGAGCTGTCGTTCCTGCGGGCGGCCCTCACCGCCATCGAGTTTCCCGAGGACGAGCTGAGCGTGTACGCGACCCTGCGGGGCCCGTTGTTCGCGATCCCGGACCAGGACCTCTTCCTCTTCCGGGAACGCCATCCGGAGACCCGGCTGCGGCCGGCCCTGGCCCGGCGCCTGGGACCGGGCGGCGGCGACGCGACCGCGGCTCGGGGGGTGGACCGGACGATCCGGGGCTCACTCGCCTTCCTCTACGACCTGCACCGGCGCCGCACCCACCAGCCGATCGCGGTAACGCTCCAGCAGCTTCTGGGAAGGCACCGGGCGGAGACCGGATTCGCCTTCTGGAACTCTCCGGATCAGGTGCTCTCGAACCTCCGCCGGCTCGTCGAGGCGGCCCGCGCCTTCGAGGCGCGCGGAGGACTCTCCTTCCGTGGGTTCGTGGAGCAACTCGCCGCGGAAGCCGAGAATCCCGACGCGGGGTCGGCGCACGCCATCGACGAGGACGTGAGGGGGGTGCGGATCATGACCACCCATACCGCCAAGGGACTCGAGTTCCCGGTGGTGGTCCTCTGCGACGGGGCCGTGCGGCGCCACGGACGGGCGAGCCGCATCGTGAGCGCCGAGAAGCGGCTCTACGCCTGCGACCTCGGCGCCGGCATCGTTCCCTGGGATCTCCTCGAGGGAACGCCGGCCGAGGAGGCGGAGGACCTCGCGGAACTGGACCGGCTTCTCTACGTCGCGATGACCCGGGGCCGGGACCTGCTGGCGGCGCCGGTGTCCGAGGGAGACTTCCCGGAGGAGAGCCTGCTCGCCCCGGTGGCGGCCGGTCTCAAGCCGTTGCTCGGACAGGGCGGCATCACCCCCCGGACGGACGATGCGGCGCCCGCGGACGGTGCGGGGGGCCGGCGGGGGACCGGCCCGCTGTGGGACCTGCTCCGGGCGGATGCCACGGGCGGCGCTGCCGGCGACGGGAAGGAAGCCGAAGCCGCCTTCCTCGCGCGGTGGCGGCAAGCCATCGATGCCGGGCAGGTCCCGACCCGCCGGGCGATCCCGGCAACGGCGTTCGCCGCGCTGGAGGCCGCCGGCGATCCCGGGGACGCGCGGGAGGTGGACGTCCGGCGAGTGGATGCCGAGGAGCCGCCGCAGGACGCGAAGCGGCCCGCCGGGGCCGCGTTCGGGGAACTGGTCCACCGGGTCCTCGAGCAGGTCCCCCTGGACGCCGCGGAGACGGACATCGCCGCGGAAGCGGCCCGGGCCGTCCGGGAGCTGGAGCTGGGCGACGAACTCGGCCCCGCCGCGGCGAGGGCGGTGCGGGCCGCGCTCGGCCACCCGCTCCTGGCCGAGGCGCGGCGGGCGGCGGAACACGGGACGTGCTACCGGGAGTTGCCGCTCCTCCACCTGGAACCGGTTGGCGAGGACGGCCTGGAGCCGCCACCGGGAGAACTGGGCCGGCCTCCGGCCGGCACAGCGGGCCGAAGGCCCGCGGACGGCACAACCCCACGCAGCCCCGCAGCACGCCCGAGTCGACCCGCCGACCCCTGGCCGGCGCCCGAAACGGGATCGGCACTCGAAGCAGAGTCATTCACCGAGCCCGAGGAGACCGCCGTCCCCGCCGGGTCCGGCCCGGCGCTGGTGGAGGGAGTCGCCGATCTCGTCTTCCAGCCGGACGCGGAGACCGCCTGGACGGTCCTCGACTTCAAGACGGATTCGCGGCCGCCCGAGGACCCGGAGTTCCAGGCCAGCCAGGCCCGCTACCGCCGGCAGGTCGCTCTCTACGCCCGGGCGGTCGAACGGGCCACCGGCCAACCCGCCAAGGGCGTCCTCCTCTACGTGTAAGGGAGCACCGGCCCGGGCCGCCGGCCAGCCAATGTGCAGATGCAGCCCGGCGGGTCGGCCAACGCCCTGATGGCGCCGCCGGCGGGGAACGCCGGCCCTCAGAGCGGATCGAACCGGCCGTCCACCGCCGTCCAGCCGCCGTCCGCGAAGAGCACCGAGCCGGTCACGTAGCTCGCCGCGGGAGACAACAGGAACACCGTCGGCGCGGCCATTTCGTCCGCAGTCGCCCAGCGCCCGAGCAGGGTCTTGTCGGTGTACGCCTGCTTCCAGTCGGGCCGCTTCTCGATCTGGGCGGTCAGCGGGGTCTCGACCACCCCGGGGGCGAGCGCGTTCACCCGGACGCCGGAGGCGGCCCACTCCGCCGCGGCGGTGCGGGCGAGCTGCACGATGCCCGCCTTGGTGGCCGCGTAGACCCCCTGCCCCGCTTCCACCACCTGGGAGCGGATCGAGGAGAGCAGCACGATGCTGCCGCCGCCGGACCGCGCGAGGCTGGCCGCCCCGTGCCGGAGGGCGTGGAAGGTCCCCTTCAGGTTCAGCGAGACGACGCGCTCGAACTCCGCTTCGTTCGTATCGGCGAGGCGCTTGCGGACGTTCACCCCCGGAGTGGAGACGAGCCCCCGCGGCTGGAATCCCTCCGACTCGAGTCCCTCGAACAGGTTCCTCACCGATTCCCCGGAACGGACGTCCACCGAACGGGCGACGGCGGTTCCTCCATCGGCCGCTACCGCCGCCGCCACCCGGTCGGCGGCCGCCTCGTCCCGGTCGGCGACCACCACCCGGGCGCCGGAGCGGGCGGCCAGCCGGGCGCTCGCTTCGCCGATCCCGGACCCGCCGCCGATCACGACGACGTCCATCCCGGCGAGCGAGAAGGGGAAGTTGGCGGTCACGGCGCGCGGATTATGGCCCGGGGCGGTCAGGCGTGGGGACTGCCGGCCTGCACCGCCGACATCGCGGTGAGCAGCCAGCCGAGCTGCTTCGTCCGGAGTGCCGCCTCATCCCCATGGAGTTGACCTGAATCGGAAAACGACAGAGGCTTGGCGGATGCCGAACGCGAAGGCCCCGGAGTGGTCACGCCCAGCCGCCACTCGGCTGTCTCCAGGCGAGGGGGACCAGCCGATCCGAACTCCCGCGGAATCCGAACTGCCCACAGAGGAACTCGTCAATTGCTCCGAAGAGAGTCGTCGGATTCCTGGGCTCGAGAACCGATTTCCTTCGTTGTCTGAGGTACTTTCCCAACTCGTGCCTCTGGAGGAGGAGTTCGGGAGCATCGACGATCCCCCGGTGGAACCCGAAGAGATTCTCTGACTGGGTCTCTCCCACCCCGGGGGACTCGCAGCGCGAACCAGGTGCCGGACTCATCCGTGTCCTTCGCGAGTCCGCCCGCCTCGGCGGGCTCTGCCGGCCTGGGTGACGGCCACTGGCGCGAAACAGACCGGCGCGTCGTGAGGCCAGTTGGCGTCGCGACATGCGCGGCGCGGAGCACCGTGCGTGCCGGTCTGGAGACCGACGGTCCCTGCCGGCGCGCTCTTCGTCAGTCCACGTCCGGAAACGAGCGCCGCCGGAAGAAGACCTGCCACGCGAGGTTGCGGAACGGCGGACAGCGAAGCGCCAGACACACGAGTTCCATCGCCGTCCGGCTCCGGACCCCGGCCAGGAGCGCCCGCATCCAGCGGCGGGACCAGAAGCGGGTCCGCAGCTTCGCGCCGGAATACGTCGCGAGCACCGCCGGGTCGCCGGTCTCGAAGCGCCGCACGATGACGTCGGCGGCCTGCCGGGAGAGCCGCAGGCAGGCGTCGAAACCGCCGGCGGTGAGCGGCGAGACCGCGCCGGCGGCATCGCCGACGAGCAGTCCCACGTCCGTGCCGATGCGCCGCAGCACCCCGTTCACGGGGATCCGGCCGCCCCGCTGTTCGACGAGGCGCCCCTCGTCGAGCGCGAAACGCCCGTCGAGGCTGGCGGTGAACCCGGCGAGCGCGGTCTGGGGGTGGAACCGGTCCGGAGTGCCGCCCACCCCCACGTGCGTCTCCTCGCCGTCCTGAACCACCCAGGCGAGGTAGCCGGGCGCGACGCCGGGGTCCAGAAAGCAGTGAAGCGCCGGCCCCTCCGCGAGCGGCACCCCGCGGTGGACCGACTCCAGACCCACGAGCCATTCGGTGTTGGAATCGAGGCCCAGGTCGCGGGCCACCTGGGAATTCGCGCCGTCGGCGCCCACCAGAAGCCGGGTTTCGAAGCTCAGGGACCGTCCCCCGCGTTCCACCTCGACCACGAGCCCCGTTCCCGTCCGGCGGCAGCCCCGATAGCGGGCGCCGGAGACGAAGCGCACCCCCGACTCGCGGCAGCGGTCGAGCCATTCGCGGTAGAGCGCCGCCATCCGGCCCACCCGGAACTCGTCGCGCCGGCTCGACAGCGACAGGGCGCGCCGGGCCGGCGAATAGAGCACGGCGCGGCGGACCGGCGGCCCCAGGCAGGACGGCGGCAGCGGAAAGTCCTCGAGCGACTTGCGGACGAAGATCCCGGTCGTGTGCACCCGTTCCCCGACATCCTCCTTCCGATCCAGCAGCACCACCTCGAGTCCCGTTTCAGCGACCAGCCGGGCGCACTGCAGTCCGGCGAGGCCGGCGCCGACGACCACCACGTCGGCGGCATTCGGCTCCCGGCCGGAGCCGTCGGCAATCAAGGGAGCGGGGCCCCGGTCAACGTCTGGCGGTCCAAATGTGAAGGAACACCACCACGGCGGACGCCGCGATCCCGACCAGCGGCGGCGGCAGCGTTCCATCCGCCGGCGCCAGCAGGAATACGAGCACCCCGACGGCGGCGCCGCTCAGGATGGCCCGCGCCGGAGGCCGCCAGCGATGGAGGCCGACGACCACCGGCACGAAGAGCGAGACCCCGAGAACGGAATAGAAGACGGTCAGCGAAGCGATCACGCTCTGGGCGAGGATCGCGATGACGACGCCCGCCAGTCCGGAAACCACCGCGGCGCCGCGCGCCACCCGCAGGACGGTGCGGTCGTCCGCGTCCGGCCGCAGGAAACGGTGAAAGACATCGCGCGACAGCGAGGTGGAGAGCATGAACAGCACCGCGTCGGCGCTCGACACCTCGGCCGAGAACAGGGCCGCGACCCCGAAGCACCCGAGCCACAGGGGAAGCGACTCGATCAGCAGCGCCGGAAGGGCGGCGTCGGCATGGGGGAGTCCGGGATGGAGGACCGCGGCCGCCGCCCCGAGCAGCGGCGGAACCGCCGCGAAGGCGAGCAGGGCGACGCCGGCGGCGGTGAGACCGCGCCGGACCGCGCTCTCCTCCCGGGCCCCGAAGAGCTTCTGCAGGATCCCCGGCGAAACGAGGAAGGCCGGGATCAGCATCGCGGTGTAGCCGAACGCGAGCGAGGCGTTCCCGAAGACGTCCAGCGCGTCCTCCCCGAGGCTCCCCCGGATGCCCCCGGCTCCGCCGGCGGCGGCAAGGGCGTAGGGGACCGCGAGTCCGAGGCCGACGAGCAGCACGCCGAGCTGCACGAAGTTCACCGAAGCCGCGCTCTGGAGACCGCCGACCGCGAAGTACGCGGTCATCACCAGCGCGGCGGCGAGGATCGCGGCCGGCAGCGGAATCCCCGCCGCTCCCTCGATGAGCACTCCGGCGGCGAGCAACTGGGCGGCGAGGACGAAAAGGGTGGCGACCAGCAGGAGGCCGGTGAGGGCGACCCGCACCCCCGCGCCGTAGCGCAGCTCGAGGAAGTCGCCCACCGTCCGGAGGCGGGCCTGGGACGCCACCCGCCACATCCGGGGACCCAGCCAGGCGGCGAGCAGCAGGGTCCCGAGACCCGCCGCTCCGACCCACCAGAAGGCGGCCAGCCCGTGCTGGTAGCCGAGCGCCGCCGCGCCGATGGTGGAACCGGCGCCGATGTTGGCGGCCAGCACCGTCGCGAAGATCAGCCGGGCGGGCAGACGGCGCCCCGCCACGAAGAACCCCTCGGCGGAGCGCGCGTTTCGGGAGACCCACCAGCCGACGGCGATCAGCAGGCCCGAGTACGCCGCGAGGACGGCGAGATGCGGGGACATACCCGGTTAACGGCCCGGAGCCGCCGGGAGGTCCCCCACCGCCGGGTATCCGGGAAGCGACTCCGCCGAGCGGACCGCATCCAGGACCGCCCGCGCCACCGCCTCGGCGGCGAGCGCCCCGACCCGGCCGACCCGCGCCGCCGGTCCGCGCCCCGTCGAGAGCGCGAACAGCGTGTCCCCGTCCGAGGGGGTATGCACCGGATAGATGGTCCGCGCCAGGCCGTCGTGCGCCATCTCGGCCACCTTGTTCGCTTCCGCCTTGGTGAGCGGGGCGTTCACCGCCACCACGCCGATGGTGGTGTTGGCCCCGGCGAGGGGACCCGCGCCGGCCTCGTCGGGGCCGGAGAGCGATTCGAGCAGCAGCCGGCGCGCGTCCGCGAGGTTTCCCTCGTCGTCACGGACCCCGGCGACCACTCTCCCGTCCGTGGGGTCCACCACGTCGCCCACCGCGTTCACCGCGATGAGCGCCGCCACCACCAGGCCGTCCGGAAAACGCAGCGAGGCCGAGCCGATCCCGCCCTTCATCGCCCGCGCCGGGCCGCGGCTCTTCCCGACGGTGGCCCCGGCGCCGGCGCCCGCGTTGCCACGCCGCACGGGGTCCGAACCCGCCACGGCGGCGGCCCGGTAGCCGCAGTCGGCATCCGGACGGACCGCCCCGGGCCCCTGGACTCCGAGATCGAAGAGGATGGCGGCCGGGACGATCGGCACCCGGAAGGGGCCCACCGCATAGCCGATCCCGGCCTCCTCCAGGAAGCGGACCGTTCCGTCGGCGGCCGCGAGGCCGAAGGCGCTGCCTCCGGAAAGGACCACCGCGTGCACGCGCTCCACGGTGTTCTCGGGATCGAGCAGATCGGTCTCGCGGGTCCCGGGCGCGGAACCCCGGACGTCCACTCCGGCAACCGCCCCCTCGCGGGAAAGGACTACGGTGCAGCCGGTGGGGAGCCCGTCCAGTTCATGGTGGCCTACCTCGATGCCGGGAACCGCAACGAGTCCGGGATCTCCGGCAGGAGGGACGGCCTGCCGCCGCCCGGATTCCTCCGCCTGTCCGTGAGGCGGGACAACGAGCCCGATAGCGAGGAACAGCAGAGGGGCCGAGGCTCGCCGAAGGAACAGAACGGCTTGGATTCTATGCGGCGCCGCCCCGGAGGAGGCGGCCCGCCACCCCGGTCTCGCTCGGCGCTCAACGCCGGGGCGCCGTCCCCGCGAGCCGCTCGGGACGGCCCTGGTCTAGACGTCTCCGGATCCGTGGGGTCCGTAGCAGATCACCCTGGGATGGCGGCCTTCCTGCCGGCAGCGGAGGCGCCGGGTGCGGCGCCGCAACCGCGCGCGCAGCAACCGGACGTGCGGCGACCCGCGGCGAGAACCGCCGTGATGGCAGTACTCGGCGATCCTGGCACTGCCGAGACACTCGGCGACCACCGACGGGGGAAGCCGGGTGAGCGCCTCCAGGACCGGTGCGGTCAGAGCGTCCAGCCAGCAGGCACCGGGGGGTTCCAGGTCCGCGGTTTTCAATCTGCGGGTCTTTATTTCCATATTTCCAATATTATCGAAATATCATGCTGAGCGCAAGGTTCGCGACACCCCGGCCGCCGGCCCTGGCGAGGCCCTTCAAAGGGGAACGGGGAACCGCGCGCCGCGGCCCCGCAGCGGGCGAACCGTCACCGACTTCCCTGGACTCCGGCCTCGTTCTGCCGGTGGGAACCTCCGCCCCTCAACACCGGGAGCGGCCCATCCGCTCCCGGACCTTCGTTATTTGTCCACCCCAAGCGGTACCCGTCGCAAAGTGTTCACGCCGCCTCCGGTTTCCGGCCGTCGGCGCTGTCCGGCGCCTCGTGGTCGCAGTCGTCGGTGCAGCAATGCTCCGTCAGATAGTCGAGCAGATCCCGGATGCCTTGCAGGTTCACGCTGTAGATCTGGGATCGGCCGCGGCGGGAGCATTTGAGCAGCCCGCCCTTCTTGAGCTCCTTCAGATGGAACGAGCAGGTCGGCGCCGGCAACTGACAGTGCCTGGCGATGGCGCCGGCGGCGAGTCCGTCCGGCCCGTTCTGGACCAGCAGGCGAAAGATGTCGAGGCGGCTTTCCTGGGAGAGGGCACAGAGCATCTCCAGAGCCTCCGACGTAGTATACGCGCCCGTCGTTTCCATGTTTCCAACAGTATAAAAGTAAAACCGAAAAGTCAAACCTGCTCGCTACGGGGTGGCCGGTCCGCCTCGGGACGCGTCCCGCACCCTGACATGCCGGCGGCGTCGCACGCGGTCCTTGCCGGGAGCGGCCCACCCGCCCCCGGCCCTCAGCCTCATCAAAGCTGCCCGCTCTCCGCGGTCTGCGGATCCTCGTGGTCGCACTCTTCTGCGGAGCAGCAGTGCTCCGTCAGATGTCCGAGCAGGGCTCGGATCGCCCGGAAGTTCACCGTGTAGGCCTGAGACCTGCCGTGGCGGCAGCAACGCAGCAGCCCACCTTCCCCGAGCTCGTTCAGGTGGAACGAGCAGATCGGGGCGGGCAACCTGCAGTGCCTCGCGATGTCCCCCGCCGCGAGTCCGTCCGGGCCGCCCCGGACCAACCGACGGAAGACGTCGAGGCGGCTCTCCGAGGAGAGTGCGCACGGCGATTCCAGCGCGCCGGCGGTGGAACGGGGGGCTGTTCTTTCCATATTTCCAATATTATCGAAATAAAACCAGCCAGTCAAGTCCGGACGACGGTCCGCCGCCCCGCAGGGCGGTATCCTCGGTTTCGATGCCGCTCCATCCGGTCGCCGCCGGCCTCGAGGCACGGATCCTTCGCGAGGCGGAAGCGGCCCGCGCGGAGATTGCCGCGTTCTGCGGGGATCTGATCCGGATCCCGACCGTGAATCCGCCGGGTGAGAACTACCGCGAATGCGCCGCCCTCCTCGGGGACCGGCTCGCCGCCGCCGGTTTCGAGGTGACCTTCGACGATCCTCCGGCAGAGGCCTGTCCGCCCGGTTCGGCGGCGTATCCCCGGCGGAACGTCATCGGCCGGCTGGGGAGTCCGCCTGGAGCGAGCGGTCCGCGGCTGCACCTGAACGGACACCTCGACGTGGTTCCCGCGGGTTCCGGCTGGACCACCGACCCGTTCTCGGGTGAGGTTCGGGACGGGGCCGTCTGGGGCCGCGGGGCAAGCGACATGAAGGGCGGCGTCGCGGCGGCGCTGTTCGCTGCGATCGTCCTCCAGCGGGCGGGCGCCCGGCTGGGAGGCACGCTGGAGATCTCGGGGACGGCCGACGAGGAGACCGGGGGACACGCCGGCGTCGCATGGCTGGCCGAGTCCGGACAGATCCTCCCGGATACCGACGCCGTGATCATCCCCGAACCCTTCGGGTCGCGCCGGGTGTGCGTGGGACACCGCGGGGTGTACTGGTTCCGGGTCGTCGCCGACGGCGAGGTCGCCCACGGCAGCATGCCGTTCCTCGGCCGCAACGCGATCACCGACCTCGCGCCGCTCCTCGAGGAGATCCGGAACGAATGGGTCCCGGAACTGGCCGCCCGCCGCACCGCCCTTCCCGTGGTCCCCGACGGGGCGCGCGCGGCGACGGTCAACGTGAACAGCATCCGGGGCGGACAGGCCGGCGCCGGAACCGAGAGCCCCCAGGTTCCCGACCGGGCCGAACTGGTGGTGGACCGCCGGTTCCTGCCGGAAGAGGGACTCGAAGCGGTGCGGGAAGAAGTGGCCCGCCGGGTCCGGGCGTGCGCGGACCGCGAGCCGAGCCGGCGCTACCGGGTCGAGGAACTGCTGACGGTCGAACCGGTGCGGACGCCGGCCGGGTCACTCGCCACCGAGGCGGTGCGCTACGGGGTGCGGGGCGCGCTCGGCGTCGAGGTCGAGGAGGTGGCGAGCCCCGGCACCTACGACCACAAGCACGTCGCCCGGATCGCCGGGGTTCCGGACTGCGTCGCCTACGGGCCGGGGATTCTCGAGTTGGCGCACCGGCCGGACGAGCACTGCCCGGTCGAGGAACTGGTACGCGCCACCGGGGCGCTGGCCCTCGCCACCGCCGCGGTGCTCGGGGCGGACGGCTAGCACCCGTGGACGGCTCCGGCGCCCTGGTGATCGTCGGGATCGCCGCGTTCCTGCTCCCACCGGTGGCCTCCTGGCTGCGGGCGCCGGCGGTGGTCGTCGAGATCCTCTTCGGGGTCCTCGTCGGCCCGGTCTTCGGGCTGGTGCAGGGCACCGAGCTGCTGGACCAGATCGGGACGCTCGGGCTCCTGATGCTGATGTTCCTCGCCGGTTTCGAGATCGACTTCCCGGCGCTGCGGCGGGGCGGCGCGGGACCCATCGGGCAGGCGCTCGTGGTCTTTGCCGGCACCTTCGCCCTGTCCTTCCTGGCCACGGTGTGGCTGGAGCTGCCGGTCTTCTACGCCCCGCTGCTCGCGACCACCTCGGCCGCCCTCGTGCTGCCGAGCCTGCGGAGCGCCGGAATCACCACCGAGAGCCTCGGCCAGGCGATCCTGGTCTCCGCGGTGATCGCCGACCTGGTGACCCTGCTGCTGGTCGCCGAGATCACCATCTGGGCGAGGGACGGATGGGGGATCGAGCTGATCAACGGGCCGCTGCTGCTGGTCGCGGTCGTGGTGGTGCTCCGGGTCATGAAGCTGGTGCTCTGGTGGCATCCGCTCCGCGTTTCGCGGCTTTTCCGCAAGGACGACCCCGACGAGATGGGGATCCGCGGCGCGCTCGCCCTGCTGCTCATCTTCGTGGGCCTGTCCACCGTCCTGGACGTGGAGCCGATCCTGGCGGCTTTCCTGGCGGGAGGGGTCTTCGCGCTGCTCTTCCATCCGCCGGAAGGGCTCCGCCACCAGCTCTCCGGGATCTCCTGGGGCTTCCTGATCCCCATCTTCTTCATCAACGTCGGCCTTCGCTTCGAGGTAGCGGCCCTCCTGAACCCCGAGGCGCTCACGCGCGCCGGGGTCATCATCGGCGTGGCGTTCCTCGTCAAGTTCCTGCCGGCCCTGCTCTTCGTGTTCTGGGGCTTCTCGCTCCGGGCGGCCGCCGCCACCGGGTTCCTGCTCTCGGCCCGGCTGAGCCTCGTGATCGCCGTCGCCACCGTGGGACTCGAACTCGGGCTCCTCGACCAGACCGACCGGGCGATCGCGGTGATGATCGCCGCGGTCACGTCGCTCGCCTGCCCCGTCCTCTTCCGCCAGGTCATTACCCACGGGAGCGCCCGGCGGCCCGGGGACTGAACCGCGCCGCCTGTTCCGGCCCCGCCCCGGCGAACCCGGTAGACTCGCCGCATTGGAGGCGCCCGCCATGACGAAGTCCCTCTCGAACGCCGTTTCCCGGCGCTCCTTCCTGCGCACCACGGCCGCCGTTCCGGCCGCCTTCCCGGCCCTCCGGGCGATGGCCGCCGACGACGAGGCGCTGTTCCGGATGGTGCGGTGGGAGTTCCCCTTCGAAGAGGACAAGGTGCCGATGAACGCGGCGAACCTCTGTCCCTCGCCGCGATCGGTGGCGGACCGGGTGAGCGAGCTGACCCGCGACATCGACCACGACTGCTCGTTCCAGAACCGGGGGAAGTTCGGGGACCTGCGGGAGTCGGCGCGGGAGAAGGTCGCGGCGCAGCTCGGGGTGTCGGGCGACGAGCTGGCGCTGGTCCGCAACACCAGCGAAGCGAACAACATCGTGAACGCCGGCGTGGTGCTCGGGAAGGGCGACGAGGTCCTCCTCTGGGACCAGAACCATCCGACGAACAACGTCGCGTGGGACGTCCGGGCGGCCCGCTACGGGTGCTCGGTGCGCCGGGTCCCGGTCCCGAAGGCGCCCGCCGGCGAAGCGGACCTCGCGGCGCCCTTCATCGACGCCTTCACGGCCAGTACGAAGGTCGTGGCGATCACCCACGTCTCGAACGTCTCCGGCATCCGGCTGCCCGTGCGACGGATCGCGGACGCGGCGCACGAACGCGGCATCCACGTCCACGTGGACGGCGCGCAGAGCTTCGGCGGCCTCTCGGTGGACGTCCCCGCGATCGGCGCCGACACCTTCACGAGCAGCTCCCACAAGTGGTTCTGCGGACCCAAGGAATGCGGGGTGCTGGTGGTGCGTTCGGAGTTCATCCCGCGCCTCTGGCCCTCGGAGGTCGCGCCCGGCTGGGGCGGCGACGCCGATCCCGATCCCAGCGGCGCCCGGAAGTTCGAGTCCATGGGGCAGCGCGACGACGCCTGTCTCGCCGCGATGGGCACCACCGCCGAATTCCACGGCGAGATCGGGCCCGAGCGCGTGGAAGAGCGGATGATCGAACTGGCGCGCCGCCTCAAGAAGGGCCTCCACGAAGCGGGCATTCCGCTGGTGACCCCCATGGAGGACGCCCTCTCGGCCGGCGTCGTCATCGTCGAGGTGCCCGCCGAATCCCGCCGCGAGGTGTTCTCCCGGATGTACGACGAGCACGGCATCGCCGGCTCGACCTCCGGCGGTTTCCGGTTGTCACCCCACCTCTACAACACCGCGGAGCACGTGGAGCGGGCGCTCGCGGGCCTGAAGGCGCTGCGTCCACTGATCGTCGCGTAGCGGCGCGACGGCTTGGAACGCCGGTCTCCGGCCGGCATCGCGCGAAAGCGCGAAAACGGCACCGATGACGTGCGTTCCTGCCAACGCAAGCTTCGGCGACGCTCCCGATCCCTGGAGGACACCGGCGCTCCCACTATTGCCCGACCACCTCCCGCGCCGTGATGTAGAGGTGCAGATTCGGAATGCGGATCGGCTCCACCAGCTTGAGACGCCACAACACCGCGCCGCTGACGCCGTCCGGCCGTAGGACACCCTCGCTTCCCAGCACTGCGTCGTAGCGGAAGACGGCGCCGTTTCCACTGAGGCCGTTGTCGGCGTTGAGCACCTCCGGAGCCAGCTCGGAGAACGTGTCGCCCATCCCGCTCCCGAACTTGCGGATCTCCACCTCGATCGGCCCCGCAAGCGGCGTCGCCGACACGTTCCGCAGCCGGATCCAGAGTTCGGCCACCCCGCTCTCGGCGTCGTAGCTTCCCGGGTCGTTCACCAGTTCGACGCGCTCGGTGACGTCCACCGGGTCCCCGAGCGCCGGCGGCGGCGCGGGCGGCTCGTCCACGATCCGGACCGTGGCGGTGTACACCTGATAGGCGCCCGAGCGCGCGTCGGCCCAGACCGGGTGGAAGTGCCCGTCCGCGGAGGCGGTGAGTCCCATGTAGTCGCCGCCGTTCACCCAGCGTGAGGCCGCCGAGATCAGCGCGACCCGGAGTTCTCCTTCCGGACCGCTGAAGGTGATCGGCGCGGGCACCAGGTTGCCGGACCCCATGGGCTCGGAGAGCGCCCCGGAGACCCGGTGCGGAGCCGTGAAGCTCTCGCCCCCGTCGAAGGAAGCCGCGAAGTACTGGTGGAAGGCGAACCGGGACGGAGCCAGCCGGGTGTCGTACCAGCTCACCCCCAGGACGCCGTCCCCGTTGACGGCGACCGCGGGCTGGAACTGCTGGACCTCCGGGGACTCGGGCGGCGCCAGTGGCCGGGGATCGCTCCAGGTAGCGCCGCGGTCGTCGGTCCAGGAGATCACGATGCGCGGGAGCCCCTCCGCATAGCTCGCCCAGACGGCGTAGGCGCGGTCCCGAAAGCGCGCGCTGCGATCCACCGCGAGCATCGTCCAGGAGCCGCCCCGGAAACGCGGCGTCCCCTGCCTCGCTTCGCGCACCTCCTCGCCCGTCAGCTTCACCGGGCCCGGCTTCGGCTCGGAGAACGTCACCCCGCCATCGGTCGAAACCACCGTCCAGAGGCGCGATTCGGTCCAGCTCTCGGTCTGTTCCGGGTTGGACGGGAAGTCCACGAAGGGCACCATGATGCTCCCGTCGTGGAGCACCAGCAGCGGATCCACGTTGAGCCCCCGTTCCCCGGCGCCGTCAAGGAACTTCACCGGGCCGATCCAGCTTCTGCCGTCGTCTTCCGAGCGGAAGACGCCGAGGCTGTACTCGCGGCCGTAGAGGACGCTCAGGTAGAGCCGTCCGGCGAAGGGGCCCGCCGACTGGTCCGCCGCCAGCATCGGGTGGTCGTAGGAAGCGCCGAGGTCGAACGGGGCCGACCAGGTGCGTCCCCCGTCCTCGGACCGGTAGGCGTGCAGGAATGCCCGGGTGCGCCCGGTCTCGTCCGCCCGCGTCGCGAGCGTGGCGAAGATCGCCGTGCCCGCCCCGGTGAAGGCGACCTGGGGATCGCCCCCGCCCATCTCCTTCTGCTCGGGGAAGACGATGTCCTCCCACTGCACGCCCCCGTCGAAGCTCACGTAGGCCTTGGTAGCGGCGCCTCCGTCGGGACGGGTGAAGGTGATCGCGCCTGCGAGCAGATTCCGCAGATCCCGCGGGTTGGCGGCCGCCATGATCTCGACGTGGGGCCGGTCGCCGTCCCGGCTGACGAGGTAGTCGGGCCCGACCACGATCCGGGGCTCCTGGCCGGCGTCGGCGCCGGCTGACATCAGGGCCGCGGCAATGAGGAACGGGCTGATCGCGGAGCGGGGCATGTCCGGACTGTTACATGCCGCCCGTCCGCGCCGCCACCCCCCGGAGCATCCGCCGGAAGATCAGCCAGTGGATCGGGTAGAGCCCGTACCAGTAGGCGAGCCCGCTCAGCCCCAACGGGTCGAAGACCGCCGTCTGGGTGATCCGGCTCCCGCCCCCCACCGGCTCCACCTCGAACTGGAGCCACGCCCGGCCCGGCACCTTCATCTCCGCCGAGAGGCGGAGCAGCCGGTTCGCTTCCCACGCCTCCACCCGCCAGAAGTCGAGCGGGTCCCCGGCCCGGAGTTCCACCGGATGCCGGCGCCCGCGCCGCATCCCCACCCCGCCCACGAGGAGGTCGAGAAAGCCGCGCACCACCCAGAGCCACGTCGCGAAGTACCACCCCCGGCGGCCGCCGATCCGCTGGATCGGAGCGAACGCCCGCTCGGGCGGGGCCGGCACCTCGATCTGCTGCCGGTCCACGAGCCGGGAGCCGAAACGCCGGCCGCCCCAGCCGGAGGTCTCGCCACCCGAGGAGACCGCGTCGCTCCAGCGCGTGGCCGCCATCTCGCGGTCTTCCGCCTGGAGGGCGCGCGCGATGGCCTGCCGGACGCTGAGGGGACGGACCGGGAACCGCGCCAGGGCGGCCGTGCTGCGGACGACGGTTTCGTTCCGCAGGCTGTCGATGAGTTTCTTCCCGATCCGGGCGTAGAGCGGGGTCACGAGGCCCAGCCACAGGCTGGAAAGCCGGGTCGTCAGGAACGGCACCGGCACCATCACGCGGCGCACGCCGATCTGCCGGGCGTATTCGTGCATCAGCTCCCCGTAGCTCACCTGGTCCGGGCCGCCGATCTCGAAGACCGCGTTTCCCGGCCCTTCGAATTCCAGCCCGTGGACCAGGTACGCGATCACGTCCTCGACGGCGATGGGCTGGGTCGGCGTACGGACCCACTGCGGAGTGACCATCACCGGCAGCTTGTTCACCAGCGCCCGGATCAGCTCGAACGACAGCGAGCCCGAGCCGATCACGATGGAAGCCCGGAACTCGACGGCCGGAGGCCCCTCGGCCGCCAGGATGTCGCCGACCTCCTGCCGGCTCGCGAGGTGCGGCGAGAGCTCGCGCTCGCCGAGTCCACCGAGGTAGATGACCCGCCGGACTCCCCGCTCCCGTGCGGCGCGGGCGAAGTTGCGCGCGCCGGTGCGGTCCTGCTCCTCGAAGTCTCCGGACGCGCCCATCGAGTGCACCAGGTAGTAGGCGGCGTGGACCCCCCGCAGGGCGGCGGCGAGGGACTCGGGGTTCAGGACGTCTCCCCTTACGACCTCCGTGTCGGCTCGAAAGCGGCCCGCGAGGTACTCGGGACGGCGCGCCAGACAGCGCACCCGGTAGCCGCGGGCTTCGAGAGCCGGGATCAGCCGGCCGCCGACGTAACCGCTCCCGCCGGTAACGAGGATGAGCCGGGATCCCGCGGCGTCCCGGGGTGGGATGACTGGAGGCCCCGTGCCTCCTGACGAACCTTCGACCACGTCCTTCTATCGTGCCTGAAGGTTAGACGCTCCGCCGGGCGTCGTGGTGGGGGTCCGGATCGTCCGCGGCGGATGGCGGTGAGCCGCCCGCGGGCCTCCGGCCCGCTGTGCCGGCCGGAGGCCAGTTCTCCCGGTGGGGGCTCCAAGCCGGTGCGCCACCACAGCCGGGGTTGGCCCGCTTCACCCGACAAGGGCTCCCGGCCGGCCGGGTCTCAGTAGTCGATGCCGCGCTGGGCCTTGATCCCTGCGGTAAAGGGGTGTTTCAACTCCTGCATCTCGGTCACGAGATCCGCATGGTCCGTGATCTCGCGGAGGGCGCCGCGTCCGGTCAGAATGACGCTCGTGCGCTCCGAGCGCGCTCCGAGTCCGTCGAGAACGGTTCCGGCATCCAGGTAGCCGTAGCTCATCGCCACGTTGATCTCGTCGAGGACCACGAGGTCGTAGTCACCCGAGACCAGCATCTCCCGGGCGGCCGCGAAGGCCTCGGCGGCGACCGCGATGTCCCGGGCCCGGTCCTGCGTGTCCCAGGTGAACCCCTCCCCCATGGTTCGCCAGACCACCTGCTCCGGAAAACGGCCGAAGAACTGCCGTTCGCCCGTCTTCCAGTCGCCCTTGATGAACTGCACCACGCCAACGCGGCGGTTCCAGCCCAGCGTCCGTGCGATGACCCCGAAAGCGGAACTGGACTTCCCCTTCCCGTCCCCGGTGTGGACCAGCACCAGGCCCCGTTCCGGGTCGCTCGCCGCGGCCCGCTTCTGCCGGGCTTCCGCCTGAAGCGTCCGCATCCGTTCCTGGTGGGTGGTCTGTTCGTCCACGGGTTTGGTCATGGTTTGCCGGTCGTAGGCGCTCCTCCCGGAGAATCGTAAATCTCCATCATCAGGGATCGCGTGGCGGCCCACCGAGCATGAGAAGCGACGCGGCCGCGGCCCTCTCTGTTGCAGGACGCAACCTCGCCCGCGCAGGTTTCGCGGCCTGCGGCCGCGATGCCGGCCGGAGCCCGGCGCTCCAGGCCGGCGCTCCGAACCTACCCGAGGATGAGGTCCGAGCCGAGGAAGGCCTTGTCGATGTCCTCGCGGTCCGCCCTTTCCTGGTTCGGGGTCTCGCGGAACACCGGCCAGAGTTGGTTGTACAGCGGCGCCACGTGCTCGGCCGCGCCGTGGCGCAGTTTGCGGCGCCGGACGACCAGGCTGAGCAGCTTCAGCGCCAGGATCCGTGAGTTCCGATCCGCGCCGCGCAAGGGGAAACTGACGATGGCCACGGCCGTTTTTTCCGCTTGGTCCACCAAGCCCAGCGAGAGCCAGAGATTTCCCCAGTCCCGAAGGGCTTCCAGGTCGAACTGGCCACCATCGCCGAATCGGTCCAGCGCGATCTGCACCAGTTCCGCCATGATCATGTCGTCCGCCTCGGAAGCGCCTCCGGCTGCGGGACGGCTTGAGGATCGCCGCTCTTCCACGAGGACGCGGAGCGCCCCGGGACCCACCCCTTCGCCGCGCGCCTGATCGAGCAGCCACGGATCGCTGTCCCGCCCTTACCGCATCGCGTAGCGGGCCGCCAGCTCGGCGGCGACCGACGCTTCCGGATGGGTTTCGAGGTGCGGCCGGCAGAACCTGCCGTGAGTCCAGACCGCCGCGGCAAGGGCACGCACCACGGGCGGCTCCAGGGGTCGGCCGAACTTTTGCCGCTCGGGAATCGCGAGCAGCGCGACCAGGAACCAGTGCTGCGCAACCTGCTCCGCCAGCGCGAATCCGTCGGGGTCCTCCTCGGCGTCCCAGACGCTGAGGGGCAGATCCCGGCATTCGTCAGCGACCCAGGCTCTCAGATCCAGATCCCTCCGCGCCAGGGCGAGGGCTGTTCCCAGGCCTTCAAGCCATTCCCGATCACTCCAGGAGTCCCAGTCGGGGGCCAGGTAGTGGCCATCCCGCTGTTCCGCCAACTGTCGCCGGTGTTCATCAAGGGTGGCCCGCGCGAGTTCCTTCGCCCGTCCTGGAGCCGATTCGCGCATCGCCCGCGCGATCGCCATCTGGTGGCGCACCCAGTGCCTTCCCCGGCCGGGCAGGAGCCCCGACTGGAAATGCGAGACCAGATGCGCGGAGTCGGACTCGCCGAGGAGGCGCGCCGCGAGTCCTGTGCACTCGTCCTCGAGGTAGGCCAGGAGCCCAGGCTTTTGTCGGCCGCCCGGCGCCGACAGGGCCCGCGAAGCCTGACTCAGAACCTCGCCGATCCACCGCGCGCAATCCGACGGATCCAGGCTTTCCAGGCGCTCCATGAGTCGAAGGACCAGACTCCTGGCGGCATCCGGGGGATGTTCCGGCGCCTCCGGCGGACTCTCCGTCCCCGCGGGCGCGCGCGAAAGGACTTTTCGCGGGGACCGGGCGTCATCCAGTTTCCTCGCCGCACCCAGGACGTGCACGACGGCCAGCGCAATTGCCGCGTCGGCGGCATGCCGGGTGATCCATCCCACGATCGCGCCCGGATCGGGACGAGGCGTCCGAGCCACCAGGCGCCGCGCCGCCCTGGCCTGCATGGCCGGCGCCTCCAGCCTGGAGATCAGCGCGGGAGCTTTTTCGCGGGAGAGCTCGACCGCGAGATCAACCAGGTTGGCCACCGTCGGGTGAAGTCCCTGATTCACCAGCTCAAGGCTCTCTTCTTCGAGCCGCGCAAAGGCGCTCACGGTCCCATCGCGGGATACGGCTCCCCGGAAGCTGTCGAACTCCGCGTCCTCGGCACCGGACGAACGACCGTCGTGCTGCACACGAGCGTCGGTCCGGTTCAGCACATTCACCGCCGCGCCCACCAGGGTCTCGACTTCTTCCTCGGCCCAACGCTCCCGGATCATCTCGGCGGACAATTCGAGTCCGATCGATCCGATCGCCCAGACCGCGTCTTCGGAGCGGCGCGAACCGACCCCCTGGATCACCAGATCGGCAACCAACTCGGCGCGATCCGGTTTCAACCACCGGGCGCGGGCGCCCGAATCGAACCAGTCGCTGATCGTCACGATGGCGCGATCCTGGTCGGCCGGCGGCACATGCTTCCGGATCATGGGTTCGATGTTGTCGAACACCGATCCCTTGGCCCCCGGCGCAGCTCCGGCCCCAAAGATCCGCCAGACCATCTCGCGGGCCACCGCCGACAGGGAGGAACCGCCGCCCGACCTGGCCGGCATCACGAAATCTCGCGGACGAGCACGTCCGAGGAGGGGCTGTCCGGGTCCAGAGCCCACAACTGCTCGGCTTCCGCACGGTAGAGCCCATAGGGAAGACTCACGAACGTCACGCCGAAACGACTCCATCCGTTGAACGAATTCGTGATCAGGACTTCGCGTCCGGGGGTGATGAGGTACCGGTCGTGAAAGCACCCGCGCTCATCGGAGCGATTCACAAAAGTCCGCACGGTCACGTCGGCCTCGATTTCCCGGAGGTAGCCCGCCCACCACGCGGGGGCATCGTTCGCTGGGCGCTCCGCGCACAGGATCCGTAGCGGCCGGCGCCGAATCGCGGCGCACATGTCCATGAAGAGCCGGGCGACCTCGTCCGCCATCGTGTGTCCGACAAAACACGGATCGGCAAGATAGGTCGGCCCCGGTTGGTCGGAGTCATGCGAAAGGAGGTAGAGGAAATGCCGCGCCGCCTCCGCGAACCGGCCGGGGCCGAATCGCACCAGGCTGGCGTCGCGGCGGGCTCCGGCCTCGCGCTGCTGCGCCACACGGTTCAGCCACTGTTGCCGGATACCCCGATCGAGCCGGGTGGCCGCTCCTGAACGCCCCGAGACGACAGCGTCCGGAAGCGACGGAAGGACCCGCTGCGGAACGCGCACGAGGGGGTCCGGGACCGGCGGTGGCGGCTGGCCGCCCCGCCGGCCGGTCGGGAGCGCCTCCATTCCGGGCAGGTTCTCCACCAGATCCACGTACTGCCCGTCGAAATCGCGGCAGATGGCGAAGCCGGTGCGGTCCACTTCGGAAACGAGTCCGATCGTCGTCTGCCCGGGCATGACCGACAGTTCCCTGCGAAGCACCATATCCCCGCTGTGGCTTGCCCAGACGGTCGCGCGATATGTCTGGGGGAGAAGTCCCTTGGCTTCGACATGAAGTCGAAGCGTCTGGTCCTGGTGCGCGGTGAGCCGGCACGTGATTGCGTCTTCCGCGGCAGCGATCAGGAGGTTGCCCACTCGCTCCGGACATCGGTCGAGCGGAAAGCCAAGGCGTCGAAGTGCGGTGCGCAATCGTCCGGCAAGCGGATCCGAAAGTGACAACCACCTCTTGTGGGGTTCGTCTTCGAAGCTCCAGTACTCGGTGATCGCGGCGCTGTGCGTCGAGAACGGGCTGCGTATCGACGCCTCCGACCGGCGCCGGTAATCCCGGTAGGCCCAGTGATTCCTCGGGTTGTCTTCGAGGACGTAGTGAACTTCCTGTTCGTGCGCCTCGAGTACTCCCGATGCAAGGATGGTGTCGACATGCTCGCGGCATTTCTCATAGGAAGCGTTGAAGGACAGCAGACTCAGATCGTCACCGAGTTCCTCCAATGTCCACGTTGCGTCAGGTTGGCTTGACCAGGGTCCCAGGGCCTCGCGTTTGCGATGACGCATGAACGTGAACAGGTTCAGCGCCAGGCCGGTCCTGGAACGCCACACAAGGACGGTGAGTCGCGCGATCCTTTCGCCCTGGTCGAGGAATGTCAGACTGATCCGTTTTGGCGGCACAAAGGAAAGTCCTCGTGTTCCCGCCCACTTGACGGCCTCGTCAAGTGGGACCCGCACGTTGCGGCCCTGCCGTCGAACCGAGAGATGACGCCGGTGTATGTGTTGACGCACATAGTTTTCCTGCTTGCCTACGGCAACGGCCAACTCGGGAACTGTGAGATTCATCGTCCATTCCTCATCTCAACGTAAGCTCGTGTCACTGTCATGTGTCACAGATCGCGTGGGGCAACCGAACCCCACGTGCGAACCAAAGGATGATCTTCTTCTTGCGTGCGACGTATCCGGATTGTTTCACAGCGGCGCTCCAATTCAGACAATCCCAAGAGTATGAATGTCTACAAAACCTGACTGTAATGAATGTAATGACATTCGGTCATGTACGACTGTCAGTGAGGTCAAGAACGCTGCGACAACCAGATGGTCGGTAGTTGTCGCGGTTTTGGCCAATGATTGGCGTGGGGAGTTCGTGAACCGTTACGTTTGTGTTTCACCGCATGTTCCAGAAACTGTCACCATCGCCACCGGCATCCGACCGTGACGCGGCACTTCCGCAAGGCGAAACTACCGAAACCCCTCCGTACCCCGGCCGGACGGAGTTGCGAAACGGGGAGACTTCCCGGAGACCCCCGCCCGGCTCACTCCGTCGCCGGTTGGGCGCGGCCGCGGGCGAGCCGGGGGTCAACCACCCGGAGGGCGGGAGACGATATCCGGCGAAGTCTCACCACCGGCGGCGACGAACGGCCGGCGGTGAGGGGGACGCGGCTCCGGCCCCCGGGGCCCGCCAGCCTAGGGTCCCGAGGACCCTCCGAGATTCCAGACGATGGTGCCGACCAGACTCCTTCCGGGAGCCAGGACGGCGCGGGAATCGGCGCTGATGGGATACGCGGCGTTCAGGAGGTTGCGGCCCGAGAAACGGAGTTCCGCGCCGCCGCTCAAGGGAAACCCGACCGCGGCATCGAGTCGCGCGTAGGCGTCCATCGCGGCTTCGGTCGGTCCGGGATCGCGGTCCGCGGCGAAGGCCAGCAGCACGACCTCGGCGAAGCTCTGCGCCGGCAGGCGGCGGCGCAGGCCCGCCCGGAAGTTGGCGGGAGGCACCCCGTCGAGAGCGGCGCCGTCGTCGGTCACGCCGTGTATGAGACCGGCCGCAACATCCAGCAGGAACGGAGCGTTCGGGGTTCCGACCTGGACCTCGAACTCGACGCCGGAAAGGGTCGCCTCTCCCCGGTTCCTGAAGAAGTAGAGGTCCTCTCCCTCCTCATAGCGCTCGATGAGGTCGGAGATCCGGTAACGATAGGCGTAGAGGCCGCCGTGCACTCCGTCACCGTCGTAACGCAGCGACAGGTCCGACTGTAGCGAACGTTCGGGAGTCAGATCGGAATTCCCGAACACGATCCCGCGCCCGCTCAGGCCGGCGTAGTAGCGGTCGGAAAGGGTGGGGTCGCGGAAGCCCCGGGAGAGCTGGCCGGTCAGGGCCACCCCCCGCCACAGGTCGGCGCGCAGCGCGAGAAATCCGCTGAGGGCGCCGTGACTGGTGGATTGGCGCGCACCGCCGTCAGCGGGCCCCGAGTCCGTCGCCACCGCCGAGAGGCGCGCTCCGGCGCTCCCCGCCAGGCGCTCGGCCAACGGGGTCTCGGCGTGGCCGTACACCGATGCCTCCCGGCGCAGGGCGCCATCCAGCCCCGAGCGGAGCGCCGTGGCATGCAGGACCGGGTCGTCCCGCCCGCCCCGGGTCTCCGAATAGATCCCGAACCGGCTGAGAACCTCCGTTCCCAGTTCCAGGCGGCCGTCGCCGAACGGCCGGATCCCGCGCCCGCGCAGCATGAAGTCGTGCGCGGCGACCTCGGAGTCGGCCGTTTCACCGTTCGCCTCCCGCCGGGTCACCAGTCGATGCGCCCCGACGAAGGCGGTGGTATCCAGCCGCGCGAATCCCCAGCGGGGCGCGAACTGGTAGTCGGTGACCAGCCGGAGGGAGTCTTCCTCGGGATAGGAGGTGTGGGCGGAAGACCTTCGCGGCCGCCCGATGTTGCGTCCCGCGTCGTATTGCAGGGCCACTCCCAGATGTCCCCCGCCGAGGTCCCGGGCGGCCCGGAGCAGCATCCCGTAGTCCTCGGCGCCGGAGCCCTCGACCTGGCCCTCGGGACTCGAATAATCGGAGAAGACCCGCCGCCGCGCCTGGGCGAGGAATCCGGTGCCCCGGGCGGACCCCTGGACCTCGGCGCCGAAACTGGCCTCCGGCAGCCCGGCTCCCAGGGTTCCGCGAGCCCGCGCCCCGGCGGGACCGCCGGGTATCGGCCGGCGGGTGCGGGCGTGGATGACCCCGCCGAACGCGTCCGAGCCGTACGACACCGAGGAGGGACCGCGCACCACCTCCACGGTCTCGAGGAAGAACGGATCCAGGAAGGACGCACTGGCGCCGGCCCGCCGTTCCGAGGTTACCCGGGCCCCGTCGAGGAGGAGCACCGTTCGTCCCCGGGAGAGCCCGCGGATCGAGGGGACGCCCGCGTGCAGGTCGCTGCCGCGGCTTCCCCCGGGCACCGCTTCGAGCACGTCGGTAAGCCGCGGCGCCTGCCGCACGCGGATCGCCTCTCCGGAGATGACGGCCGGAGCGTTTCCCGGGGTCGCTTCGGTATGCGGCACCGCGCCGCTGGTGATCGTGACGCTCTCGTGAAGCGCCAGGGCTTCCACCTGGATCTGCAGTTCGTCCGCGTCGAAGGACTCGACGAAGACGGGCGTGGTGTACCGGTCTCCGGGAAGCACGACCAGCACGTGGAAGGGGGGCGCCGGGTCGGGCAGCCACTCGAACCGGCCCTCGCCGTCGGTTACGGCCGAGCCGGGATGTCCCAGGATCTGGACGATCGCCCCCGCGGCCGGCTCGCCGTTTCCGAGCAGAACGCGACCGGAGAACGCAGCCGCCGAAGCGGCCCACCCGAGCACGGCGAGCACGACGGCCGTGAGGCGTATCCGCAACATCTTCCGGGAATCTAGCCCGCGTCCCCGATCCGGCCAGGATCAGGCGCTCGGGAGGCGGGAACCCTCAGCGCCGGCGGGCCGCCGCGAAGGCCGCGCCGAAGAGACCCGAGATCACCCCGAGCACGAGGATCCCCGCCACCTGGACCCAGTCGGCGAAGGACGCCGGATTCACGATCGGCTGGAGGCCCGCCACCAGCGAGAAGCCCGCCTCGGGCTCGAGCCGCGCCGCCTTCAGCGCCCCGAGCACGACGGCGAAGGCGCACACCGTCCCGCCGCCGAGAAGCGCCGACACCGCGAAGCGGCGGGCGAGCCCCGTGGACAGCCGGGGAGCGTCCGGCTCGTCTCCGGTCCCGAACAGGAAACGGGGGTCCCGAACCCCGAGCGGCGAGAAACGGTGGAGGAGGATCAGGCCGGGGATTCCCATCGCCATCGTGGACAGGAAGAAGGTCCGCCAGCCGAGGGCGTCCACCGCGAAACCGCTGAAGGGGCCGGCGAGCAGGCGCGGCAGGGCGAAGAGTCCGGAGAAGAGCGCGTACTGCGTGGCGGAGAAGCGCTTCTCGGTGATCCGCAGCAGGAGGACCGAGAACGCTCCGGTCCCCAGCCCGCCGGTCAGCAGCTCGAAGGCCGAAGCGCCGTACATCCAGGCGAGGCTCCCCTCGGCGCCGGCGACGAAGAAGTAGCCGAGGTTGGAGAAGATCTGGAGCACCCCGAAGATCCACAGCGCCGGCCCGAGCCCCGCGAGCGTGGTGAACAGGCCACCGGCGAACGTGCCGGCGATGGTCACCACCACTCCCACGGTGGCGAGCGCGATGCCGCGGTGTCCGGCGCCGTAGCCCATGTCGACGAGGAACGGCCGGGTGAGCGACTGGGCCAGGTTGTCGGCGAACTTGTAGAAGAAGACGAAGGCCAGGATCTCGAAGGCGCGCGGCCGGGAAAGCGCCTCCAGGAACGGCTTCCAGACCGCGTCGCGCAGGGTGCGGGGGGCCTGGATGCGCTCTTCCGGCTCGGCGGCGCGCCAGGTCACGAGGATCATGGGGAGGAAGAGCAGCCCCAGCAGCGCGTTCACCGTGCCCCAGCCGAGCAGCGCCGCGGCGCTGATCGCGCCGCCTCCCGCAACCACCATCGCGGCCCGGTAGAGCGCCACCCGGGCGCCGACCGCCACCCCGTGCTCCTCGGGGCGCAGCACCTCCACCGCGTAGGCGTCCACCACGATGTCCTGCGACGCCGAGGCGACCGCCACCGCGAGCGCGAGCGCCGCCACCACCCAGATGGCGTCCGGGTGGTCTCCGGCGCCGCCGAGCAGCAGACAGAGCGCGAGGAGCGCGACCTGCGTGACCGCCATCCAGCCCCGGCGCCGGCCCCAGAATCCGGGGACGTAGCGGTCCATGAACGGCGACCAGAGGATCTTGAACGCCCAGGGAATCTGCGCCAGGTTGAAGAGCCCGACGATACGGATGTCCACCCCGATGTCGCGCATCCAGTCGGGAATGGCGATCCAGACGAGGCCGAGCGGAAGCCCCGAGGAGAAGGAGAGCAGCGTGACCGAGAGCGTCCGCCAGGAGCGGAAGGCGGCGAGGATGGTCCGGGAGTTGGTCACGGCCGGGGCCTGGCGGCGCTCGTGAGGGCCAGTCCCACCGCGAAGGTGGCGAGGGAGCCGACCATAACGTCCCAGGTCCAGGCCAGCGGGAATCCCGCCAGCCGGATCAGCGCCGGGGCGGCGAACCCGCCGCCCATCCCGATCAGCACCGCGGTGGGCTGCGCCCGCGGGTAGAAGACCGCGAGGAGGAAGGCGCCCACGGTGGGGCCGGAGGCGTAGGAGAGGATCGACAGCCCGGCCTCGAGCGCCGACGGCGCCCGCTGCGCAACGAGCGCCACCGCGGTCTGCACGATGCCCCACACCACGACGAACTGCCGGCCCACCCGGACCTGTCGCGATTCGTGGTCCCCGGCCGCGCCGGCCGCTGCCCGGCGCCGCTTCCAGGGCAGCCAGAAGTCCCGCACCGTGGTGGAGGCGAGGCTGACCAGGGACGGTGAGAGCGCGGCCGCCACCACCGCCGCGAGCGTGATGCCCGCGGCGGCGCCGGACAGGTGCTCCGCGACGAAGGTCGGGAGCACCTCGTCGGGCCGGGCGAACTCGCGTCCTCCGTAGTAGTGCCAGAGCCAGGCGCCGATGCCCAGGAAGAGCACGAACTGGAAGAGCGCTCCCACGCCGGAGAGCACGAGACCCGCCTGGGCGTGGCGGAGCGAACGCGCCGCGAGCAGCCGCTGCGCCAGGTACTGGTCCGCCCCGTGGGTCGCGAAGGTGAGGAAGAACCCGCCGATCACGCCCGCCCAGATCGTGTAGGGGATGGTCAGGTCGAAGGCAGGAAGCGCGACATCGAATTTGCCCGCCTCGCGGGCGGCGGGAATCCACCCGAGCGGCTCGGCGCCGCTCCCCTGCCAGAGCGCCGCGACCACGATCCCCGCCCCGACGAGATACACGCCGAGCTGAATGACGTCGGTCCAGATGGTGGCCTTGACCCCGCCCTCCTCGGAGAACGCCACCATGGCCGCGGCGAGCGCCACGATGCACCACCACTCGGGAACGCCGGCGACGATCGCGACCATGAGGGCCGCCGCATGCAGCCGGACGCCGTCGGCGAGGTTCCGGTAGACGAGGAAGATCGCCGCCGCGGCGCTCCGTACCCGGGTCCCGAATCGCTTCAGCAGCAGCTCGTAGGTGGTCAACACCTCACCGCGGAAGTAGGCGGGGAGCAGCACCAGCGCGATCCCCACGCGGCCCAGCAGGAATCCGATGGCCAACTGGAGGAAACCGAAGTTGCCCTCGTAGGCGAACCCCGGAATGGACGTGAAGGTGAGGACGCTGGTTTCGGTGGCCACGACGCAGGCGGCCACCGCCCAGAAGGGCGCCGAGCGGCCGGCCAGGAAGAAGCCGGTCACCGAGCGGTCCCGCCGGCCCACCCAGATGCCGAAGGCGGTGATCCCCGCGAGGTAACCGAGGACGACGAGAACGGTGGAGGCCGAAACCATCAGGCCTGGCCGCCGGTGGAGAACGTCGCGTGAGCGCCGGGAGTGGCGCGGATCACGCGGGACAGATCGCCGCTCGAGCCCCCACCGGGAGAAACGCCCATGCGCGCGTCCTCCTGCGCACCCCGCCGGCATGAAAAGGGCACCGGGGGCCAGGGGCGAGGAGCGCCGGTCTTCAGACCAGGAGCGCCGGTGTTCACACCGGCATCGCGGCCGCAGGCCGCGAAACTCCCGGGGCCATCGCGCCACGTTGCGGGGACCCGAAACGAAGACGGCGAAAGCGGAGTCGGCGCGCGCCGTTGTCGGCGCGCCATTCCCTTTGGCGGGGGCGCCATGCGGCGACAGGAAGCCCGGGAGTTTCGCCCGCTGCGCGGGCGATGCCGGTCTGAAGACCGGCGCTCCTTGCGCTCCTTGCGCTCCTTGCCGTCCCCGTCAGCGGGCGGGATTGCATTTTCACAGCAACGGGGCCGCGTGACTCTTCCCACAGGCTGCCAGCGCTTCACCGGACCGTCAACCGGCCCGGACGATGCGGCCGCGGGAGCTGACCCGGAAGCCGTCGGGAAGCACCCGCTCCACGCCCGGGCGATGACCGCGGATCTCCCACTCCAGGTCGGCGAAGAGTTCCGCGATCGCGATCCGCACCCGTACGGAGTCCTCTTCGTCGGAGACGAAGGCCTCGAGAAGCGCTTCGCGGGTGTCCGGTTCCGCGTAGCCCCGGAGCGCGGCCACCGCCGCGATCCGCACCGTGTCGTCGCTGCTGGCGAGACAGCGCGCCACCGGGGCGGCGACTTCCTCCGCCTCCAGGCCGGCGAGGAAGTCGAGGATCTGGACCGCCTTGGACCCCCGGATGGCCACCGGGTCTCCGTCCTGCAGCACTTCGAAGAGGAACGCGGCCAGCTCGCCGGCCGGCAGCAGCTTCGCGAGCGCGTCCATCGCCCAGGTGATCTCGTCGTGGCCCTTCAGGTAGCGCTTCACGGGTTCGGAGGCGCGGCCTCCCAGCTCGACCAGGAGGTCGCGGACCCAGCGCTTCTCCTTGTCGTCCTGTTCCAGGTTCCCGGCGGTGATGGTGAAGCGCCGGGCGAGCTGGTAGATCGCTTCGGGCGTTCCGATGCGCACCAGCCGCTCGGCGGCGTCCATCCGCGGCTCCGGCTGCGCGTACCGCTCGGTGAGCGTCTTGGCGGCTCGCCGGATGCGGGCGGCCTCCCGTCCCTCGCGGGAGAGCAGTTCGAGGATCACGGCGCGGGCTCCGCCTCCCCGATGCGGTGGAGAGGCACGTTCTGGATGCCGTAGCGCTCCCAGGCGCGGTAGTCGAAATGCCACCACTCGTATTCGTAGACGTCGAATCCCCCGCGTTCCATGACCTGCCGCAGCAACTCCCGGAGCCAGCGCTGCTCCGACGTTCCCCCGACGTAGCGCGGGAAGGCGCGTTCCGAGAACTCGTCGTAGCCGGAGACGAAGACCTGGACCTCGCCGGTCGCCCGGTCGTAGAGCCCGATGTCCACCGCCGCGCCCCGGTTGTGGCGCGACCCCGACGCGGGATTGGCCACGAAGATGCGCTGATGCTCGGGAGTCGCATCGAAGAACATCTTGGTGACCCGCCAGGGCCGGTACCCGTCGAAGACGATGACGCCGTAGCCGTGGTCCCCGAGGGCGGCGTGGGCGCGGGCCAGCGCCTCGGCGGCGGGGCGTTGCAAGAAGGCGTCCGCGACCTCGTAGAAGGCGGTTCCCATGAAGTTGTTCTCGCCGGCGTAGCGGACGTCCAGCCGGATCGAGGGGTCGAGGTCCGCCAGGCGGACCAGGTCCGAATCGAGGAAGTCCCCTTCCTCGACGGGCGGAGAGCCGGCATCGGCGCGACGGCGGAGTTCCTCGACCGGAAGCAGCGGCTCGATGCGGAAGGTCCCTTCCGCCGGCCCGGGACGGCGCTCGAAGACGATGCCGGAGAGATCGGCCCCCGTTACCCGGCCCTCCGGGGTCCTCAGAAACCTCAGGGATTCGCCCGGGTAGAGGCCCCGGTCCGGGAAGTGGAACCGGTCCGGATCCTCGGGGTCGACGGTCAGCGGGTAGCGCTCGAGCCACTCGATCAGCACCGTGAGCACCCCGTCCCGCTCGAACACGAAGAGGATGTTGTGGTCCCACCCGTACTCGCCGATGAGGGGCAGGAACTCCGCCGGCGGCGGGGGCGGGCGGGGGTCGGGGACACGCCGGAACTGCCGGTCGCCGATGCCCAGGGCCCGGACCTCTCCCGCGTCCTCGCCGTCCATGGAAATCTCGGGCCCGAAGGAGAGGCGCGAGTCGGCGATGAGCACTCCCGGTGTCTGCGACGCGCGAAGCTCCACGGTGGCGCTCCCGATCTCCAGCTCGGCGCGGCCGCCGCGCGCCAGCACCCGGAGCCGGTCGCCGGATTCGGAGGCATAGAGGCCGCGCAGCCGGCTCGACAGCCCCTCGGCCAGCGGCGAGGAACGGGGCAGCGGGACCTCGACCCCCTCGCGGCGGCCGAGGGCGGCCTCGAGGGCGAGCCGGACGATCCGGGAGACCACCGCGTTCGTGAAGTCCACGTTGCTGACGGCTACCGCACCGAGACCCGCTGCCGGCAGAAACGCCAGTTGGGTGGAGTAGCCGTAGATCGCGCCTCCGTGACCGACCACCGCGTGGGAGGCCGTTTCACCCCGGGCGTTCCGGGTCTCCAATCTGCCCCTGTTGAAGCCGAGTCCGAATCCGGTGGGATGGGGATCGTCGGGATCCTCCGGGAACTGGACGCTCCACATCTCGGCGAGGGCGTCCGAGTCCAGTACCCCCGGGAGTTCGCCCCCGGCCATCAGGGTGAGGAACCGGCCCAGGTCGCGGACCGAGGTCACCATCGAACCGGCGGGCGCCATTCCGAGCGGGAAGTCGGGAGCCGGGAAATCGCGGCCGTCGTAGCTCCACATCGAGGCGTGCGCGAGCCGCTCCGCCGGCGCCGAGGCCAGCGAAAACGAGCTGGACGCGAGCCCGAGCGGAATGAGCACCTCTTCGGTCACCGCTTCGGCGAAGGGCATTCCGGCGGCGTGCTCCAGAACCCGTCCCACCACCGCGATCCCGGCGTTCGAGTACTTCTGCCGGACGCCCGGAGGGAACACGAGCGGAACGCCGTTCAGGCTCTCGACCGTCGCGGCGAGCGAGGGGCCGGTGTCGTCGAAGTAGTGCCCCACCGGAGGCTCGCGGACGAGCCCGGCGCGGTGCGCCATCAGCCGGCGCAGCGTGATCCCGCCCGCATCCGGGACCCCCGCGGGCCGAAAGTCCGGAAGGGCCTCCGAGACCTCGGCATCGAGGTCGAGCTCGCCGGCTTCGTGCCGCGCCACCACCGCGATGTCGGTGAAGAGCTTCGAGACCGACCCGACCCGGAAGAGCGTGTCCGCGTCGGCCGGAACACCGGGGCGAGCCTCTCCGAAGCCCTCCGCCCAGACGATCCGGTCGCCGTCGGTGAGGGCGAGCGCCAGCGCCGGGATCCCCTTGTGCTCCATCTCCGCGGTGACGAAACCCGAGAGGCGGGAGGCGAGTTCCGCATAGTCCGGGGCCGGCCCGACGACCGCGGGCTCCGGAACGTCCGGCGCCCCGCAGCCGGCCAGCAGCGCGAACGCGAGCCCGGCAAGCCGGCAGGTCCGGGGCCGGTCCCTCACGGGATGACCCCGCCGCCGGATCCCCTGGCGGCGCCGGTCTCCGTCCATGCCGGATCGTCGAGGGTGTCGGGGGCCGGTCCGCCGAGTTCCCTCCCCGAAGGGCGGCCGCCGAGTGCGTCGTCGAAGAAGTCCGCGATCCGGTTCCAGAGGATGCCGACCGGCGGGTAGGCGTCGAACCCGTGCTCTCCGCCGGGGAGCAGCCAGCGCCTGGACGGGAGACCGGCCGCCAGGCGCGCCTCGTGGAGTTCGAGGCTGTGTTCGGGAGGTACCTGGCGGTCCTGGTCGCCGTGCAGGAAGAGCACCGGTCCCGGAATGTCCGCGATCACCTCGACGGGCCGGACCTCCCGGATGCGAAGGCCGGTCCGGGCCCGAACGAAGAGGGCGAGCGGTCCCCGCAGCGCCGGTATCCCGCCCCTCATCTCGAGCATGGAGCCGGCCGCCCGCCAGAGGTCCGCGTAGGGGGCGTCGAGGGCGAGCGCGGGAAGGTCACCCAGAGCGGCGGCCGCGTAGATCGCGGACGCGGCGCCGTTCGACGTTCCGAAGACCACCACCCTCGACTCCTCCGTGTCCGGCCGCGAGCGCAGGTAGCCCACCATCGCGCGGACGTCGTGGCGTTCGTTCCAGGTGTAGGTGATGTATTCGCCGTCGCTCGATCCGCGGCCCGAGAGGTCCATGGTCAGGATCCCGTAGCCCCGCGCGTGCAGGAACTCCGCACCGTGGTCGAGCGCCTGGTAGCGCGAGGAATGGGCGCCGTGGACCCACACCACGGCCCGGCCGTCGCTGTCCTCGGGAGGGGGGATCCACCATCCCCGCAGGGTGTGACCGCTTTCCGACGCCACGGCGACCTCCTCGAACGACAAGCCGAGGTCCCCGGGATGCCGCACGTAGCGCGAGAGCCGCAGCGGCAGCGTGAGGTCTTCTCCACCCCGCTCGATGGTGAGATCCACCGTCTCGCCCGCGGTGCGGGTGCTGATGAGACCTCCCATCGCCGCCCGCGCATCCCGGTACGTCACTCCGTCGACCGCCGTGACCAGATCCCCGTCCCGGAGCCCGGCATCCCGTCCCTGTGCGGTGACCCGCCGCATGACGAACCCCTGGCGCCCTTCCACGGGCTGGGAGAACCCGATGAAGGCCACCCCGGGCGGGGGGCCGTCCGCGGGCGGCATGACGCCGCCGAATCCGGGACTGTCCGGGCTCCGCCGGAGCCCGGTGGTGTAGGCGAGCGCCATCCGGTCGAGCAGCCGGATTCCGAACACCACCGGGACGAGCGCCAGGACCACCGCGGAGACGATGAGCAGCCTCCGGTGCAGGACTCGCATCGCCGGGATTCTAGGAGACTGGAGCGCGGGAGCGCCGGTCTTCAGACCGGGACGCGCGGTGCTCCGTCCCGCGCACGTCGTCTCGCTGCTCCCACAAAGTGGCACGTACGGCTGGGAACGCCGGCAGTCCTCCCGGCGGGGACCTCCGTTCCGGAACGCGCGGCGCTTTGCGCCGCGCACGTTGTGACGCTGCTCGCCCAAGGTGGCGCGTACGGCCTGGAGCGCGGGGCAGGCGTCGCGCGGGAGCGCGAAACCCGCGAGGTGATGTTTCGGTGGGCCATCCCGAATGGCGCTAAAACATAAGCCGCTTACGTTAGAATGCGCGCATGGAACCGTCTCCAGCGCTGAAGGCATACCTTTCCCGTATCGGCCGCAAGGGTGGATTGCGGAGCCGCCGCCAACTCTCGCCCGAGCAGGCACGCGACATGGTCCGGGTCCGCGAAGCGCGGCGAGCGTTCCGCACGTTCCACACGCAGTGCTTCTGGTACCTGCGCCCCGATCTGGTGGCAACGCTTGACGATGTCCCGGAGATCGTCCGCGGCCTCCGGCAACACGGCGGACGGAAGGGGTTCCGTACCGCCGCCCGGCTATGCCGCTAGGTTCCTTCCAGGTCGAGGTCTTGCGCCTCATTGCGGGAAACCGCAGGCCGGACAGTTACGTCGCGGGCGCGACGGTGCTCCACCGGGGGAAGCGGACGCCGCGCTACTCGCTCGATCTCGATCTCTTCCACGATCTGGAAGAAAGCGTGGCCCTCTGCGCGGAGGCGGATGCGACAACCCTGCGGGAATCCGGCCACGAAGTCTCCTGGCTGCTCCGGACCCCGGCATTCCACCGCGCGGTCACCCGACGGGGCACCGCCTCGCTCAGGATCGAGTGGGCTCAGGACAGCGCCTTCCGGTTCTATCCGATTCAGGAGGATGACCAGTTCGGATACCGACTGCATGTTGCCGACGCCGCGATCAACAAGGTCCTGGCGCTGGCGGGGCGTCACGAGATCCGCGACTTCGTGGACGTGCTCCATTGCAACGACACCTACCTGTCCCTGGGCGCCCTGGCGTGGGCCGCCTGCGGCCAGGATCCGGGCTACACCCCCGACTTCCTGCTGGAGCAGACAGCGCGGCATGCCGCCTACACCGAAGGGGACCTTCACCGGCTGGCGCTCCGGGAACCGCTCGACCTCGGCACCCTCAAGCGCCGGTGGCTCACCGCGATGGAAGAGGCCCGGAAACTGGTGGCGGACCTTCCGGCAAACGAAGTCGGGTGCCTCTATCTCGATTCACGGGGACTCCCGGCCACACCGGATCCGTCGTCCGATAAGTTCCGCACGCTCACCCGCCACCGCGGCTCGGTCCGCGGCGCCTGGCCCACGGTGTCCGCTTTCCGTGCATGACCGGACGGGGGCCGTCCGCATCGGCACCTGGAACACGGGATGGGCCGTTCCCGGCAGCGCCAGGGGCGTTCGCGTCCGCACCTCCATCGCGGTCCCCGAGTGCGACATCCTGTGCGTCACGGAAGGGTCTGCGGGTCTCCTGCCCCACCAAGACCACATCATCGATGCCGGCACGAACTGGGGTTATCCCCTCCGCAACGAGAACCGCAGGAAGGTTCTGCTCTGGAGCCGACACCCGTGGACCGATGTCGATTGCACTGGCGCGGCCGATTTCCCCGGGGGCCGGTTCGTCAAGGGAGTTACCGAGTCGCCGATCGGACCGCTGACGGTTGTTGGGGTTTGTATTCCCTGGGACGGCGCCCACGTTCGCAACGGCCGCAGGGACCGCAAGCTCTGGGAGGATCACCACGCCTGGCTGGAGGCGTTCGAACGGCTTTCCTGGCGGCGTACCGCGGACCGCATGGTCGTCCTCGGGGACTTCAATCAGCGGATTCCGCGGACGCGAGCACCGAAGGGGGCATACGAGGCACGGCTCAGGGCCTTCGAGGGTCTGGAGGTTTCTACGGCCGGCGAGATTCCCGGCGCGCCAGGACCGACCATTGACCACATCGCCCACACACGGGACCTGGGGCCGGCGACCCCTTTCAGGATCTGGCCGAAGCGAAACGCAGACGACGAGAGCATGTCCGATCACTTCGGCGTCTGGGCCGACTTCGGCCTCGCATCAGCCATCTGATCGGCCCACTTCACCGCCGGCCGCGACGCCGGGCACCCTTCCGTGCCGGCGGGACGGCGCCTACGCCGGCGCTCCGACCGCGCCCAGCCGCCCCGAGATCTCCCTCAGCCGCAGCCACTGCTGGTAGTAGAGCGGCAGCACGATCACGGAGTCGGTGAACTGGAAGACGTACATCACGACGGCGAAGACGGTGCCGTACTCGAGGGTCTGCCGGGCCGCCGATCCGATCGAGAAGACCAGGAGTCCCATCAGGAAGAGCCAGATCACCCCGAAGTTGACGGCCTCCAGGTCCGACAGTTTGATGTTCCAGCGCATGAGCGCCCGGAGGTGAACGCCGACCCGGGCGGGATCGCCGCTCTCGACGGCGTCCACCTGCCGTTCGCGTTCGTCGTTGAGTCCCTCGTTGTAGCGGGTGGTCAGCCTCCCCGTCAGGGCGTAGAGGGCCGCGCTCACCCCGGTGACCGCGAGGCATCCGAAGAAGACCGGCCGGTTCAGCGCGGACAGGATGAGGAGCGTGCCCCCGAGGCCGATGATCCCGGTGATGAGGCCCGGCACCTGGTTCTCGAAGAACTCGACGAACTCCTGGAGCATCCCGAGACGCGCCGTCTTCGTCGAGGCGCCGCTTCCCGGGTCCTGGACGACGAGTTCCTCGCCCAGCCGCCGGAAAACGCGTGCGTAGGCCCGGCTGTCCACGAAGCGCCGGGCGATCCCGAGGCCCATGACGCCGATGCCGAGCGCGGCGAACTCGTACAGGCCACGCACCGAATCCGCCAGGACGCTGTCGATGGCGCGGCCGATGACCAACGGAAACAGGGTCCAGCCCGCGGCTTCCAGCAGTACCAGGGACAGCGTCAGCGCGAACCGGCCGGCGAAACGCCTCAGCAACCTGCGCACTCTCGGAGCCTCCTGCGGGCGGGAAGCATCACACAGGGGACGGCGGGCCGCTCCGCGCGCTGTAACGTCTGCCCGTCCGGGACGTATAGGTACCGGAGGGATGCTCCACGATCAGGAAATCACGGATCTCGTCCGCACCTGCCAGCAGGCCGACGAACAGGGGGCGGACAGCGGTCACGCGGCTGACCAGGCGGCGCAGGACGCCTGGGCGGCGCTCTATCGGCATTTCCATCCCCAGGTGCTCGCGTTCTGCCGCCGAACGCTCCCCGGAGACTCCGGCGAGGACCTCGCCGCCGAGATCATGATGAAGACCCGCTTCCGGCTGGATTCGTTCGACGCGTCGCGCCCGTTCGGGCCGTGGCTGTTCCGGATCGCGGCCAACCGCTGCTGGGACGAGGCGCGCAGGAACCGCCGTTCCGAACCGCTCGACGACGAAGGTGCGGCGCAGCTTCCCGCCGACTCCCCCAGTCCGCTCGAGCGGCTGATCACCGCGGAGCGCCGGGAACGGGTCCGCGAGGCGCTCTCCGGGTTGCCGCTCCGGCAGCGCTTCGCGCTCACCCTGCGTTATGGCGCGGGCCTGAGCTATCAGGAAATCGCCGACACGCTGGGCATCACCCGCACGAACGTGGGCGTGCTGCTCCTCCGCGGCCGGCGCCGGATGCGGGACCGGCTCGCCGGCGAGGGAATCGAGTGATGGCCAACACACCGTGCCTCTCGGAACTGCAACTCCTTGCCCTTGTGGACGAGGAACTCTCCCGGGGTGAGGCCGCCCGGGCGCGTACGCACCTGACCCGCTGTTTCCCCTGCCACCGGCTGTACGAAGGGCTTCGCCGCGAGAGCGATGTCCTCCGGGCGGCGGCAGCTCCCGAGGCGGTCCGGGAGCGCGAGGTCTCGCGCGAACTCGGGTGGGTGGTGGCCGCGGGGCTCGTGCTCTCGCTGGGCCTCGTCGCGGTGCGGCGTTTCTTCACCGGGGTGGGCGAAGCGGCGGCGGAAACGCCCATGCCGGACGCCCTTCCCGTGCTCTCGGATCTCGGGTTCCGCCTTCTCTCCCTGCTGGACGTACAGCAGATCGGACTTCAGATCGCCTACGGAGGCATCGTCATCATGACCCTCATCGGTATTGCCCTGGCTTCCAACGCCATCCGCCGCCCGCGCGTCGGCGTCATGCCGCTCCTGCTCGCGGCGCTGGTTCCCGGACTGGCCGCTGTCAGCACGCCGGCGGAAGCGCTCGAAGTGATCGCTGGAGATTCCGGCCGCTGCCGCATCGCTGTGGAACGGACGGTCAACGACGACCTGCTGCTGCTCTGCGATGAGGCCCTGGTGGCGGGTACCCTGCGCGGGGATCTCTATTTCGCCGGGCGTTCGCTCACGATCACCGGACGCGTCGATGGCGACGTCTTTGGATTCGGAAATGAGATCAACATGGAGGGTAGCGTCGGCCTGAGTCTGCGCGGCGCCGCGCAGTCGGTGCGGATCAGTGGCGATCTGGGGCGCGGGCTGGCCGCGGGGGGCGAGACCGTCGCGGTCCTTCCCGGCGGCAGTGTGGGAGGCGGCGTCATGGTGGCTGGAGATCGCCTCTCGTTCGCGGGGCCGGTCGGAGGCTCGGTCCTTGCCGGGGGGAGCAGACTGGAGCTGGACGCGCCCATCGAAGGCGATCTCAAGTTCACCGGGGACCGGCTGTTTCTCGGATCAGGGGCGGCGATTGGCGGCGATGCCCGATACACCGGCCCCACGGAGCCCGAGCGCGAGCCCGGCGCCCCCAACGTGGAGTGGTCCCAGCCGGAACCCGAGGAGACCAGTCTCTGGGACGAGGGCGCGCGGATCGCGACCCGGTGGGCGATGGGACTCGCGCTCGGGCTGGTACTCGTCCTGCTCGTCTCCGGACCCCTCGGCGCCATGGCCGCCATCGGCGGGAGGCCCATCGCCCCGCTGCTGCTCGGACTGCTGCTCTTCGTGGGGCTCCCCTTCGCCGCGATCCTCCTCGCCATCACCTTCATCGGCCTGCCGCTCGCCTTCGCCGTCGGCATGCTCTACCTGTTCCTGCTCTATGCCGCGCGGGTCATCGCGGCCATGGTGATCGGCCAGGCAATTCTCGGTCTCGCCTCCACGAACATCCAGCGGATCGGGAGGATCGCCCTCGGTCTCGGGATCCTCGTGCTGGCAGTGGAGGTTCCGTTCATCGGCGGAATGGTTGGTCTGCTCGTCATGTTCTTCGGCCTCGGCGCCTTCGGGCTCTGGGTGTGGCGCTCGCGGCGGCCGGCGGTCGCTGCGTGAGTCGGCCGGATCTGTGTGCGATAGCAACCAGTCGGAATGACTGGTTAGAATAGTCCCATGCGCCGCATCCAGTCCACGGAAGCCAAGGCCCGCTTCGCCGAATTTCTGCGTACGGCTGAGAACGGAGAGCGGATCGCGATCAGCCGCAACGGCCGGGTGGTGGCCTATCTGGTTCCCGCCGAGGACGCACAGGAGCAGGCGTGTCGCGAGGGAGTGGCGCGATTCCGCGCCGCGGCGGCGGGCTGGAAACCCAGTGGAATCACCGTTGAGGAGATTCTCGCTGCTCGTGACGAGGGACGGCGCTTCTAGGGTTTGATCGTTCTCGACGCGTCGGTTGCGGTAGCCCGTCTCCTGGCCGAGACGGGGCCCCTGGTCCAGGCCACGATGGCGCATCTCGAAACGGGGCCGGCCATGGTGCCGGTGTTCTGGCACTTCGAGGTACGGAATGCGCTACTGGTCGCCGCACGACGCGGGCGCCTGGAAGAAACAGAGATCCACGCCCGGCTTCGGGCTCTCGCCGAGATCAGGACCATCACCGACCGGGATCCGGATCTCGACTCCGCCCTTTCGCTTGCCCGCCGGTGCGAACTATCGTTCTACGACGCGTTGTACCTCGAACTGGCGAAGCGCCGCGGAGCGCCTCTCGCAACACTCGACCGGGCTCTTGTCCGCGCCGCTCGCAGCGAGAGTGTTCCTGTGGTTCGGGCGCCGGCAAACTGAACGGTTCCGAGGTTTGCAGTGGGCTGGATCAGCGATCTCGTAAGCGGCGGCCGGCGCCGCCCCGAACACGCCCCTCCCCCGCCGCCCTCACCGCGGGACGTCCAGATCGCGACTGCCGTGCTCCTGCTCGAAGTATCGGCGGCCGACCACGACGTGGACGAGCGGGAGCGCCGCGAGATCGTCCGGAGCATCGAGTCGGCGTTCGCGCTGAGCGCGGACGAAACCGCGGAAATCGTCCGGATCGCCGGCCAGCGGTCGTCCGAAGCGGTTTCGCTCTACGAGTTCACCCGGCTCGTGGACCGGAGCCTCTCCCGGGAGCACAAGGCGACGATCATCGAGTTGCTCTTCCGGGTCGCGTACGCGGACGGCTGGCTCGCGGGAGAAGAAGAGCAGGTCATCCGGAAAGTGGCGACCCTGCTGCACGTGGAGCATCCGGCGTTCATCGCGGCGAAGCTGCGGGCGCAGGGGTAACGGCGGCTCCACGATCCCGGCGCGCGCGAGCCGCGCGAGGAGCGTCAGGAGCGCCGGTGTCCACACCGGCATCGCCCGCGCAGGAGCGCCGGCCTCCAGGCCGGCATCGCCCGCAAAGCGGGCGAAACTCCCCCGGCTATTCCGCCGCATGGCGCCGGACACCAACGGGGGTAGGGCAACGCCGTCCCCGCTCAGGTCCAGTCCACTGGGCGCATTTGATTGGGGGAGTGTCGCGGCCTGCGGCCGCGATGCCGGTCTGAAGACCGGCGCTCCAGGCGTTCCCTACACCTGGAACATCGTCTTGCCGCCGACGATGGTGCGGTGGATCGGGATGTGCTTGAGCTGGTCCGGATCGTCGGCCGCGACGTCGTGGGGATCCTGCTCGAGCATCACGAAGTCGGCGAGCTTGCCGATCTTGATGCTGCCCTTGATGTCCTCCTCGAAGGAGGCCCAGGCGCTGTGGATGGTGCCGATCCGGAGCGCCTGGTCCACCGTGACCTTCTGGTTCCCGCCCCAGACCCGGCCCTGGGTGTCCTTGCGGGTCACCATGGCCTGGAGCGCCATCATGGGCTCGTAGGGTCCCGGCACGTAGTCGGAAGCTCCGGCGACCGGAATGTCATAGTCGAGAAACGACTTGTGGGCGAACATCCACTTCATCTTCTCCTCGCCGTACTCCACCCACTTGTTGCCGTGGTAGTGGACGTAGGTCCAGAACGGAGTCGGGATGGAGCCGGTGTCCCGAATCCGGGCCAGCAGGTCCGGGTTCACCAGCGAGCAGTGCTCGATGCGGTGGCGGGCGTCCCGGGGGGCCTCGGCGAGCACCTTCTCGTAGGCGTCGAGCACGTAGCCGATGGTGAGGTCGCCGTTCGCGTGGATCCCGATGTGGAAGTCGTGCGCGTGGGAGTCCTCGACCGCCTCCATGATCTCCTCGGGAGTCATGGTCAGGATGCCGTGATCGTCGGTGCCCTCGTACGGAGTGCTCATGTACATGGTGCGGCCGGAGGCGGAGCCGTCGGCGCCGTACTTGATCGCTCCGATCCGGAGCCACTCGTTGCCGAAGCCGCGGTGGATCTTGGCGTTCTTCAGTCCACGGTGGAGGTCGGAGTCCGCGGAAGCGAAGTAGTACATCCGGTAGCGCAACTCGCCGGCGGCGTAAGCGTCCTCGAGGGCCAGCAGACCGTCGGAGTCGCCGCCGGTCTGGTGGACACCGGTGATTCCGGCGGCGGTCATCAGCTTCGACATGTGAGCCACGCCCTGTCGAAACTCGTTCCGGCCGTACACGCGGCGCTGCCCCACCCCATCGAAGACGTCGTCGGCCTTCTCCTCCACGAGCCCGGTCAGCTCACCGTTCTCGTCCTTCTCGAAACGGCCGCCCGGCGGGTCGGCCACGTCCTTCGTCACGCCGGCCATCTCGAAGGCCTTCGAGTTGTACCAGTAGATGTGGCCGCCCCGGTGCGAGACGCGCACCGGAACGTCCGTCGTCGCCTCGTCGAGATCGTGCCTGGTGATCCGGCGGTACTGGCCGTTCTCGCCGGTGACCTTGGTGTCGTCGTACTTGAACCCGTCCACCCAGAAGCCCGGCCGCGTATCGGCGGCGGCGGCGCGGATCGCCAGCTTGATGTCCTCGATGGTGCGGACGTCGAGGTTCACCTCGAAGAGGTCCCGCATCCCGTTCGGGTGGCAGTGAGCATCGATGAAGCCGGGCACCACGGTCATGCCGCCGGCGTCCACCACTTCGGTTCCCGGTCCGGCGAGATTCATCACGTCTTCGTTCGAACCCACCGCGACGAACCTGCCGTGGTTCACCGCGAGCGCCTGGGCCTGATCCATGGTCTCGCGGCCCTCGCTGTACTCCGAGGTGTACACCCGGGCGTTGTGGACGATCATCTGCGGGGTTGCCGAGCCCCCGCCCGAACCGCAGGCGGTCGCGAGACCGGAAGCGGCGGCGGCGCCGGAGAGCTTCAGGAATTCGGCGCGGCTCAGGTTCTTTTCGAGCAGTCGGGACATGGGCTGACCTCTCCTGTGGGAAATCCTGACCAGGAATTAACTCACATGCCGGGGCGTGGCGTGAGCCGTGGCGGGCCGCCGCTCTGGAGCGCTTCGTTCAGGGCGTCGATCCGGCCCCGCACCGCCTCCCAGGCGGCGATCCGTTCGTCGTACTCAGCGCTCATCGCATCGATGCGGGCGCGGACCTCGGCGTTCGGAGCCTCGGTGTAGGCGTCGAGGTTGCGGGCCTCGGCTCCGATCCGGGCGAAGAGCGGCCGCGGCCAGGCGCCGCGTCCCTGACGCCCCTCGTTCCGCGACAGGTTCTTCGCCGCCTCCGCAGCCGCTTCCCGGAACTCGGAAACGCGGGTCTTCAGTTCGCCGTCGGGCTCGCTGGCGAACGCCTGGACCAGTTCCGCCGCCTCCTTGGCGGTGGCATCCGCCGCTCCGTGGGCCTTCGTCATCCCCGCGATCATCCCGGTGAGGCGCACCAGGGCGTCGTGGTTGGCGCGCCGGTCGCCCTCGGGAATCTGGATGCGGGGGTCCTCCGACACCTCGACGGATCCGTCGGCCGAGGCGTCGCCGCTCGTCACCCGGACCGAGTAAGCGCCGGGAAGCACCCGTGGACCCCGCGGTGGTCCCCCGAAACCCTGACCGCCGTCCGGGACCGGGGAGTCGTAGCGGAGGTCCCAGTTCACCCGGTTGAGCCCGGGCTCGAGCTCGGCCTTGAGCGTGCGTACCGCGTCACCGCCCTCAGCACTGACCGTGATCTCGGCCTCGCCCGCCGCCTTCGCGTAGATGTGGAGCAGCGCTCCCTCCGGCGGGTTCTCCGCGATGAAGAACTTGTGGCCGGTGTTCCCCTTGTGGGTGTAGATGCGCCAGGCGACGGCGTCCCGCACCGGGAAGAGGTGGAGGTCCTTCTCGAACACGGAAGCGTCAAGGGTGGTGAGCGGCGCGATGTCGTCGGCGATCCAGATGCTCCGGCCGTGGGTCCCGAGAATCAGGTCGTTCTCCCGCGGATGGATCGCGAGGTCGTCCACCGGCACGGTGGGGACCTGGCCCCCGATCCGGTGCCAGTTGGCCCCGCGGTCGAGCGTCACGTACACCCCGAACTCGCCGCCCGTCACCAGGAAGTCCTCGTTCTCGTGGTGCTCGCGAATCACGTTCAGCGCGGCCTCCGGCGGAAGCGTGCCGGCGAGGGACTGGAAGCTGTCCCCGTAGTCGTCGCTCCGGAACGCGTAGGTGGAGTAGTCGTCGTTCCGGTGTCCGTCCAGCGTGACGTAGACCCGGGACGCCGAATGTGCCGAGGCGATCAACCGGGTCACGTAGGTCTGGTCCGGCACCCCGGGCAGGTTTCCGGTCAGGTTGTCCCAGGTCTGGCCCCCGTCCCGGCTCCGCTGCAGGTTGCCGTCGTCGGCCCCCACGTAGATGACCCCCTCTTCGAGCGAAGAGACGGCGATGGTCACGATCTGGCCGAAACTGGAAATCCCGTCGTGGCGGGACAGCGTGTCCTCGGTCACCGGGACATCCATGATGGGCAGCTCGTCCCGGTCGAGGCGCTTCGTCAGGTCATCGGTCCGGGTCCACGCGTCACCCCGGTCGGACGAGATGAAGAGCCGGTTCCCGCCGTAGTACACGGTGTCCGGGTCGTGCGGCGAGATCACGATGGGGCTGTTCCAGTCGAAGCGGTAGCGCTCCCCGCCGTTCTCCGGTTGCGGCCGGATCAGCTTGGTCTCGGAGGTCCGGCGGTTCAGCCGGCGCAGGTTGCCGTTTTGGGACTCCACGTAGACGGTGTCCGGATCGCCCGGGATCGCCTCGGTGTAGAACCCGTCCCCGCCCCCGATCCGGAACCAGTCCTCGTTGCTGATTCCCTGGCGGAAGAAGGTGCGCGACGGCGCGCCCCAGCTCCCGTTGTCCTGGAGCCCGCCATAGACCATGTAGGGCGTGCTCATGTCGTGGCCGATCTCGTAGAACTGCCCGAGGGCGATGGTGTTCACGAAGTCCCAGCTCCGGCCCCGGTCCCAGGAGATGTGGATCCCCCCGTCGTTCCCGAGCACCATGTGGTTCGAGTCGGCGGGATCGATCCAGAGAGCGTGATGGTCCACGTGGATCCGCTGGACCCAGTCGGTGGCGAAGGTCCGCCCGCCGTCCTGGGAGTAGTACATCTGGGTCCCGAGGACCCAGATGCGCTGGTCGTTGTTGGGATCGATGCGGATCTGGCTGTAGTACATGGGCCGCGGGTTGGTGTCGCTCATCCGCTCCCAGGTGAGGCCCTTGTCCTCGGAACGGAAGACGCCGCCTTCCCTGTTCTCGACGATGGCGTAGACGATCCGGGGGTCGCGCCGATAGACGTTGAGGCCGATCCGTCCAGTGTCGCCCTCGGGGAGGCCGCCGCCCAGCTTTGTCCAGGTGTCCCCGCCGTCCGTGGTGCGGTGGATGCCGCTGCCCGGTCCGCCGCCCGCGAACCCGTAGGCGCGGCGCCGGCGCTGGTAGAGCGCCGCGTAGAGGGTGTCCGGACTCTCGGGATCCATCGCGAGTTCCACCGCCCCGGTGTTCTCGTCACCGTGGAGCACCCGGTCCCAGGTCTCCCCGCCATCCCGCGTCCGGTAGACGCCGCGCTCCTCGTTCGGGCCCCAGAGATGGCCGAGCGCGGCGACGTACACCGTGCCGGGATCGGTGGGATGCACCAGCACCCGGCCGATATGGTGCGTGTCCTCGAGCCCCTTGTGGGTCCAGGTGGTTCCTCCGTCGGTGGAGACGTACACCCCGTTGCCCCACGAACTGCTCTGCCGGTTCGCGGGTTCGCCGGTGCCCACCCACACCACCGAGGGATCGGAGGGCGCCACCGCGATGGAGCCGATCGAGGACACTTCCTCGCTCTGGAACTGCGGGATCCAGGTGATCCCGTGGTTCGTGGTCTTCCAGACGCCCGCGGAGGCGGTGCCGACCCAGAACACCTTGGGGTCGGACTCGACGACGGCGATGTCGTCGATCCGGCCCCCCATGATCGCCGGACCGATGTTCCGCCATTCGATCCGGTTCAGGATGGACTCGACCTGCTCGGCCGTCTGGGCGCCGGCGGACGCCGCCGGCAGCAGCAGGAGTGCGCCAAGAAGCAGGACTCCAGGCCCCGCCCGCCGGGTTCTCATCGATGCCAGTGGAAGAAACATGGGTCTCGCCTCCCTCGCCGCAGCTCCGGTTCCGGCCGTCGCGCGGCCGACCGGCGAGCGTATCCGACCTGCCTTCCGATCACACCGGCAAAGAGGTGGAGCACCCGCCCTGGGCGCCGATCCGGGGTCTCCAGCCGTCGGCGCCCGGATGCCGACTCCCGTCGTCCGTGCCTTCACCGGCCCGAGGCACCAGGCACCGGACCGCGAGGCTCCACTCCCAATCCTCACCGCCGACCGGACCGTCGCACGCTACCCCGGTCCGATTCGCCTGCTCGAGACCGGGAAGGACGGTTGAGGCGGCGGCCCGCCGGCCGCCGCCCCGGACTCACTCGGCGGGCGCGCCGGCGTTGATCCAGTCCCGGATCGCCCCGATCTCCTCGGCGGTGAGTGGATCCCCGATCGGCGGCATCAGGTCCCGGAAGATGCCCGGACGGCCTTCCAGCTTGTGGATCAGGTAGCTGTTCTCGGCGTCTCCGGGCTCCACCAGGTCGAGTGCCGTCTGGGTGCTGGGCACGTTCACCAGCGCCGCATGCGACATCCCCTCGCTGAGGTCGAGCCCGGCCTCCACGGACTGGCCGCCGTGGTGAGCGACGCAGCGCGGATCGAACACCATCGCCTGGATGCTCGAGAGCGTCGGCATCAGCACGTCTTCCGCGGGTGGTGGTGCGGGGGGAGGCGCCGGCGGAGCGGGGGGCGGAGCCGTCGGGGCCGCCGGAGCCGGACTATCGGACGAACCGCACCCGACGAAGACCCCGGCGGCCAGGACGAGGACCGAGAGGCATCGCGTGCTGGACATGGCGCCGAACATACCAGAGCGTCCTTGCCCGACTGCACCGACGCCGGAGTCCGGATCGCCCCTACAGATACAGGTGCAACTGCAGCAGCAGCCGCCGGTCGCGCCGGTCGGAAAACACGAACCGGTCCCGGTACCAGGACAGGTTCACGTGCCAGTGGGTGCGGGGGTAGAGATCCAGCCCATAGACCATCCTGCGGATCTCGGCGCGCGGGTTGTCCGGTACCCGGTACCACTGCGGCGAGACCCGAAACCAGATCCCGCGCCACGCCTCGACCGAGGTCTGGTTCGTGAGGATCACGGTCCGACCGGCGCCCGGCAGATCCTGGTTGCGGACGTCGGCTTGGGTCCAGGTCGTGAGCCACGCGACCGGGGCGGTTCCGAAGGCGACGCCCGCCGCCGTGCTGCGGGGAGCCCGGTCCGCGTCGCCGCGATGGAGGACCGATCCGACCAGCACCGTGCGAGACCCGAAGTCGCGCTGCGCGCGGCCGCTGACCGTGAAGGCCGCTCGTCCATCGTCGTTCAGGAGCGACTCGGCCCGGCCCGGCCCCACGCCAACCTGAAGCAGCGAACGGTCGGAGGAGAGGCCGAGTTCCACCCCGTAGACCTGATCGTCCTCGCCCAGCCCCAGTTGCCTTCGGGAAAGTGCGGTGTGATCGGCGAACCGCACTCCGTAGGCCGGGAGGAAGCGCCCCCCGCGCACGCTCACCCGGCCGGAGATCTGCCGGGCGATCCAGTGTTCGTACGAGACGAAGCCCCCGCCGGGGCGCCGCCCCGCGGTGCCGTAGGCGGTCCAGTCCGCGAACCGCCAGGCCGCCTGCAGATCGAGGTTCATGAGGAGGTTCCGGTCGGGAAGCTCGCGGCCGGCGACCTCGATCCGCAGCCTGGAGGGCCGGACGTCCACGCCGAGCTGCAGCGGGCTCTCGCTGCCGATGGGGCCGAAACCGAAAAGGAACTCCTCCTCGGCTCGGACGCCCGCGTCCACCGCCGGGTCCCGGCGGCCGAAGGTCGAAATCTCCTCCCGGGAGAGCGAACGGCCGTACGGGGTCAGCAGTCCTCCTCCCGACGCGGAGTAGTGGCAGGCGGTGCAGCGCGGATACTGCTTCGAGAGAAAGGTGGGTTCCGCGCCCGCCGGGACGGCGATCGAGCCCCCGAGCAACACGCTGAGGAGGACGAGAGCGATGGACCCGCGAGGCCCTCCCGCGCCGGTCACGGCGGCCCTCCCGGAGGCGAGGAAGCGACCGCGGCGTCGAAGGTGACCGTGATCCGGACCTCGTCGCGCACGCCCACCCCGAGATAGCGGGGGGGTGGAATCGCGAACTCCGCGAGGCTCAGCGGGAACTCGGCCTCGACCCGCACCCGGCCGTCACCCCGAGCGAGCCGCACGTCTCCCTCGACGCGCCGCTCGACCCCGTGGAGCGACAGCAACCCCGCGAACCCGGTTTCGTGGTCCCCGGCTCCGGGAGGGAACGCCTCGCCGAGCTCCACCGCGGTCAGCACCGCCTCCCGGAATTCCTCACCCCGGCCGACTTCGAGGTAGGTCTCGCGCAGATGGCGGTTCCGGAGGCTGATGCCGGTGTCCAGCGAGTCGAGCGACACCCGGATCTCTCCCGTGAACCGGCGAGCCCCCGCTTCGTCCAGCCGGAGGGCGCCGGACATCTGCGAGGTGACCGCTTCGAAGCTTCCCCCCACGGTGAGCGGGCACCGCACCCGCACTTCGCCCGACGTGACCGTCCAGGACTCCTCCGCCGCGGCGGTGACGGCGACGGCGAGCGCGAGCGCCGCGAAGCGACGGGTGGCGGTCATTCTGTCGCTCCGCATGCCGTCCGGTCAGGCGCGCCCTTCCACCTCGACCGTCACGATGTCCACGTCCGGGTACTTCTGGTGGCGTACCGAACTGGCGTAGTGCCGGAGGAGGCGCAACGAGATCTCGCTCTCATCGGGAACCTCCGGCCGGTCGCCGAGCATCGTCATCCGGTCCTCGATGTTCACGTCGCCGGCCACCGCCACGAACTCCAGTTCCGCGGAGCGCCGTCCCGTCCGCGCGGTGAGGCGGAGATGCCGGGCCGCGGCATCGTCGCCCCGCCCGACCTCGAGGAGCGTCAGCAGCGCCTCCTCGCCCGCCGAAACCAGCCGGGTGGTGGCGCTCCCGTCCCAACCGCGCCGGGAGGCCTCGGCAGTCAGGAACTCCTCGATCTTCGCTCCCGCGGCCATGTCGAGACTGGCGTCGAGCCGCTTCGGGCGCGCTCCCGTGAGGTTCAGGAAGACCATCAGGAGGATGGCCATCAGTCCGCCGGCGGTCATGCCGTTGTCCAGCAGGACTCCCCAGAAGCCCTCGAGCAGCTCGGGGAAGATCGCGGCGCCCTGGAAGCCGCTGCCGACCCAGAACGAGAGTCCCACGATGACGGCCTTCTGGAGGCTCATCCCGTCTTTCGCCACCATGTGCATTCCCAGACTGAACAGTATGCCGATGAGGCCGATCCCGAAGGCCCCGACCACCGGACCCGGGATCGCGAGGAACAGCGCCGCGACCTTGGGCAACAGCGCGAGCCCGAGGAAACTGATTCCGATCCAGGTCCCGACCCGCCGCGAGGCCACGCCGGTCAACTCCGTGAGCGAGACGCTGTTCGAATAGGTCGTGTTGGGGACCGTGGCGAGAACGCCCGAGAACAGGTTGCCGACGCCGTCGGCGGCGACCGCACCGGCCACCACCCGGTAGTCCGGCGCCCGGGGCTTCCGCCACGAGACCCGCTGGATGGCGATGGAGTCCCCGATCGTCTCGATGGCCCCGATGAGGGTCACGAAGACGAAGGCGGGCAGGAGCGCCCAGAAGGAGGCTCCAAAGGAGAAGTCCAGTCCCGGCCATCCGCTGGGGATGCCGATCCAGCCCGCGTTCGCGACCGGCCCGAAATCGAAGATTCCGGTGAAGGCGCCGACGGTGGAGCCGACGGCAACCCCGATGATCGGGGCCCAGAGCCGCAGGAATCCCCTTGCCCGGAGCGCCAGACCAGCGAAGACCGCGAGCGCCGCACCGGCGCTCAACGGGGCCGCCAGCGGGCTGGCTCCCTCGGGTACGTCGCCCAGCAGCGGGAACAGGATGGGCATCACGGTGGCCGCGATCAGCATGATGACGATCCCGGCGACCGTCGGCGTGATCACCCGGCGCAGCCACGTCAGTCGGAAGGCGAGACCGAACTGGAAGAGGGAAGAGACGAGGACCAGGACCGCGAGCAGCGCCGGCCCCCCTTCCCGGAGGGCGGCGACCGAGATCGCGATGAAGGCGCCGGAGGTTCCCATGAGCAGGACGTGGCCGGCCCCGAACCGGCCGATCCGGTTCGACTGCAGGATGGTGGAAAGACCGCACACGGTGAGCGCGGCGAAGACCGCCCAGGAGAGGTAGGGCTCGCCCATCCCGGCGGCGCGGATCACGATGGCGGGGGTGAGGACGATGCCGGCGATCTGCAGGATCGCCATCTGGAGCCCGAGGCCGAAGGCGAGCGCCTCCGGCGGCCGTTCGTCCGGCTGGTAGCGGATCGAGGACGCCGGCGCGCCGTTGCCGGTCGATTGTGCTGCTGTCACCTGGAATCCCCTCCTTGTGAAGACCCTGCCCTGATTCGAGAGCCCGCTATCCGCCGTCCGATTCCGTGGCGTTCCCGGGGCCGGTCACTTCCAGCCCGGTGCGCAGATACAGGTTCCGGATGGGGTACGGGATTTCGATCCCGGCCTCGTCGTAGCGGCGGTGGAGCCGCTTGATGAAGGCGCTGGCGACCGCGAACCGGTCCAGCGGCTTCTTCGCCTGCAGGATCGCGTCGAAGGTGATCGCCGAATCCCCGAAGGCCGTCCAGCGGATGTCGCCCTCGAACCCCGGGACGCCGGCATCGGTCTCGTTCTGGACTTCCACGATCACTTCGCGCGCGAGGCGTTCCGCCTCCTCGAGGTCGGTGTCGTAGTGGACGCCCACCCCGATGCTGAGCCGCACCCGCGGATCCGGCGTGTGCAGGTTCGTGAGCACCGACTCCGCGAGCTGCGAGTTCGGGATGATCACGTAGTTGTCGAGCAGGGTCCGGAGCGTGGTGGTCCGCCAGCCGATGTCGGTGACGTAACCCTCGACGCCCGAGTCGTTCACCCGCAGGAAGTCCCCGACCTGGAACTGCCCCGCGGCGACCATCTGGATCCCGGCGAAGATGTTCCCGAGCGTCGGCTGGAGGGCGAGAGCGAGGGCCAGCGCCCCGACTCCCAGCGTCGCGAGCAGCGGCGCCACCGAGATGCCGAGCTGGTCCAGAACGACGAGCACCCCGGCGGTCAGCGCCACCCCCACCAGGGTGTTCCGGAGAATGGAGACTCCCTGCTGGCCGAGGCGCTTCTGCCGGATGCGGAGCGTCGCGAGCCCGAGGTCCACCCCGACCCGGATGGCGGCGAGCACCAGCACCACCTGCAGGCCGGTGGTCACGAGCGGCTCCACCGCGTCGGCCGGCGGCCGGACCGTCATCAGGATCCGGGTGGCGACGACGGCGAGCACCAGGGACGGCACCAGGTGGAACCCTTCCTCCGCGACCCAGTCGTCCCAGTCGGTCCGCGTCTTCGCGGCCTGCTTGCGGAACACCGCGCGCGCGGCCCGCTCGATCACGAGCCCGGCGCCGAAGGCGACGACCAGGACCGCCGCGTAGAGGCTCAGCGCGACGAAGAGTCCGGACATCAGCGTGCCGATGCGGCGGTCCACATGATCTCGAACAGGAGATCCTTGATGCCGCTCAAGCGGTGATCGCCGCCCTCGATCTCGACGAGGTCCGCGGCGGCGCAGGAGGCGGCGAAGTCCCGCGAGAGTTCCCGTGGGACCACCGAGTCCTCGTCGCCGTGGATCAGGAGGGACGGAGTCCCGAGGTTCGCCGCCAGGCGCTCCATCGGATAACCGTCCTCGTCCGTGACCATCCCCCAACCGATCTCGAGGTCCCGATCCCCGATCGAAACGGACAGGAACCCCCGACCCGCCCAGTCCCGGCGGGCGGCCGCGGAAAGGCTGGCGGCGAAACGGGCCGCCATCAGGAAGGCGGGAGCGATGGCGAACACCCGGTGGACCGCGCCGGGAAAGAGCGAGGCGTACCAGAGCGCCGCGATGCCCCCCATCGAGGATCCCACCAGGATCAATGGCGCACCGGGCGCCTCCTCTCGAAGAAAGGAGACCGCCCGGCCGATGTCCTCGAGATTCCGGGTGAGCGAAAGGCCGTGGCAGTCGCCCCCCGAGTCGCCGTGCCCGGTGAAGTCGAGGGAAAGGAATCCGGGCCCGCGTCCGGAGAGGTGATCGCGGAACCGGAGCGCCTTCTCTCCCTTGCGGTCGGACCCCAGCCCGTGAAGGAAGACCCAGACCGGCGCCGCGGAATCGGCTCCCGGGCTCCAGCTCAGCGCGAGCCGGGCGCGCGCGGGATGGTCGGGCTCGAGGAACTGCTCCCGGGCGGGGCTGGCAGTGACGGGCGCGGTCATGGGCAGGATCTGGCCGCACATTCTGACGGATGCCGCCCGGGGTGAAGCAGGCTGCGACAATCGGAGCACCCGTGAGCCTCGCCGTGGACTTCCACTCGCGCGTTACCGCTTGCCGGGCCTGTCCGCGCCTGGTGGCCCATCGCGAGGCGGTCGCCCGCGAGCCGCCCCGGCGGTTTCGCGGCTTCGAGTACTGGGCGCGGCCCGTCCCGTCTTTCGGGGACGAGGGTTTCCGCCTGCTCATCGTGGGTCTCGCCCCGGCGGCCCACGGCGCGAACCGAACGGGCCGGATGTTCACCGGAGACCGGTCGGGGGAGTGGCTCTATGAGGCACTGCACCGGTTCGGTTTCTCGTCGGCGCCCCACTCGCCGAATCCGGGCGACGGACTCCGGTTGCTGCGCGCCAGGATCACCGCCGCGATCCACTGCGCTCCCCCGGGCAACCGCCCGACCGCTGAGGAACTCGCTGCCTGCCAACCGTTTCTCGAAGAGGAGATCCGCGGGGCGGGCGGGCTCCGGGTGGTTCTCGCCCTCGGCTCGATTGCCTTTTCGACCTTTCTCCGCACGTGGAGGGCGCTCGGCCGCGAGGTCCCGGCCCCGATACCCCGCTTCGGCCACGGCGCCATGGCCCGGATCGCGCCCCGGATCCACCTGCTCGCCAGCTACCACCCGAGCCAGCAGAACACGTTCACCGGCCGGCTCACCCGGCCCATGTTCCACGACGTGTTCGCTACCGCCCGGGAACTCTGCAAGGAGTGACAATGGAGCGTCGGCGGCCGATCCGGATCGTGGTTTCGGGCTGCCTCCTCGGTGAAGAAGTGCGCTACGACGGCGGGCACCGCCGGAGTGAGACCGTCGCCAGCGCCCTTGGCAAAGCCTTCGAGCTGGTCTCCGAGTGCCCCGAGATCGGTATCGGCCTCGGCGTGCCCCGGCCCAAGATCCGGCTGGAGCGGAAGCCTGGAGGGACCCGACTCCGCGGATCACGGGGCGAGGACCTGACCCCGCTCATGGACGACTACGCGCGGCAGGCTGCCTCGGTCTTCGATGAGACCCGCGTCGCCGGGATCGTGCTCAAGTCCCGTTCACCGAGTTGCGGCATGGGCGACGTGAAGCTTCACGAGGGCAGCGCGGTGATCTCGGAGAACGGAACCGGGGTCTTCGCGAGCCGCATCGCGGCGGCGCTTCCCGAGGCGCCACGAATCTCGGAAGTGGACCTCGAGGAGCCCGCGCTCCGCGACCACTGGCTGACCCGTGTCTTCGCACTCGCGGAAATCCGGGAGCTGGCTTCGGGCTCGGCCGACGCTCGAACGCTCTACGAGTTCCACGCGCGCTGGAAGATGGTCCTGATGGCGCATTCGGAAGGGACCGCCCGCCGGCTCGGCCGCTTTCTCGCCGCCACGCGGGACATCCACGGCGCCCTGCCACGCTACGGGAAAGAGTTCCTCGCCGGGCTCGCCGAACCGGCGTCCGTGGGGACGCATCACAATGTCCTCCTCCACCTGGCCGGACACCTCAAGAAACCGCTCGATCCGGCAGCGCGGGTACGCCTGGGCGGCGAAATCGCCGCGTTCCGGGCGCGAAAGGCGCCGCTCGCGGCGCCGGTCCGCTCCCTCGCCGCCTGGGCGGCAAGACGGGAGGTTCAGAGCCTCAGGAACCAGGCGTACCTCGCCGAACGCCCGGCGTCCCTCGCCTACCGCGAAGGGATCTACCGCGAGTAGCCGCGAATCGTCCGCGCGCGGCTCACCTCACGGTCGCCGGCCGGGCGCCTGCCATCACCCGGCGGTAGAGGTCCTCGTAGCGCGGCAACACCACCTCGCGCGCGAAGTGGGTGATCGCGCGCGTCCGCCCCGCGTCACCCATCGCCTGGCGCGCCGGCTCGTCGATCAGGAGTCGGACCGCTTCCGCAGCCATGCCCCGTACCTCGCCCACCGGGAACAGTCGCCCGGCTTCGCCGTCGGTGACCACTTCCGGGAGGCCCCCGATCGTGGTCGCGATCACCGGCACCCGGCTCACCATCGCCTCGAGCGCGGTCAGACCGAAACTCTCCTGTTCGCTCGGCAGCAGCAGGAGATCCGCGCAGGCGAGGGGGCCCCGGATGTCGTCCTGCTGTCCGAGGAAGACGACGTCCGCGGAGAGGTCGAGTTCCCGCACGAGCTGTTGCGCAAAGAGCCTCTCCGGACCCTCCCCGACCAGGACCAGCTTCGCGGGGAGTTGCCGGCGCACTTCGGCAAAGACCCGAACGACGTCGCTGATGCGCTTCACCGGCCGGAAGTTCGAGATGTGCATCAGGATCCGTTCGCCGCCCGGCGCCCACGCCTCGCGGGCGTAGCGCTCCGGACCCGGGGCCGGCAATTCGGTATCCACGAAGTTGGGGATGACCTCGACCGGGACGTGAGGAGCGAAGTCGCGCTGGGTGCGATCGGCGAGATAGTCCGAGACCGCGGTGACGGCGTCGGAACGCTCGAGCGCGAAGCGGATCACCCGGTCGAACGACTTGTCCGCTCCGACCAGGGTGATGTCGGTCCCGTGGAGAGTGGTCACGACCCGGGTCCGGCCGTCTCCGATGATCTCCCGCGCGAGAAAGGCGCTCACCGCGTTGGGAACCGCGTAGTGCGCGTGGATGATGTCGAAGCCGCCCTCGCTCGCCACCTCGGCCAGCTTGGTCGCGAGTCCGAGGGTGTACGGGGGATAGCGGAAGAGCGGGTACGACGCGATCTCCACCTCGTGGAGCCGCACTCCCGGATGGAAGCGCCGCAGCCGGAACGGCACCGCGTAGCTGACGACGTGGACTTCGTGTCCGGCATCCGCCATCCCGATGGCCAGATCGGAGGCGACCGCACCGCTCCCGCCGTGGGTCGGGTAACAGACGATGGCGAGGCGCATTCGGGAAGAGAGTCTCTGACGGAGAGCGGGGCAATTCTGTTCCCTTGCCGAGTCCGTGCGACCGAAAATTGCCATCGCGCCCGCCTTTTGCGAAACTAGCCGTTCTCGAACCACGATCATTCAAGGACAACGTCATGGACCCGCTGCTCAAGATCAGCCACCGGCCGGCCACCCGCGTTCCCCCGGAAGAGACCATTTGCGCGACGGTTCAGGCCATGGTGCGGGACCGCACCGGGGCGGCGGCGGTCATGAACCCCGATGGCACCCTCGCCGGGATCTTCACCGAACGGGACCTGATGACCCGGGTGGTCGCCCTGCACCGGGATCCGGAGACCACGGTTGTCGGAGACGCGATGACCACCCAGCCGGTCACCATCACTTCGGACACCTCACTGGAACAGGCGCTCGAGATCATGGTCTCCAACCATTTCCGGCACCTCCCGATCGTGGACGGCGACGAAGTAATGGGGATGGCGACCGTACGCCGGGTCCTGAAGCACAAGCTCGACGAAGGCAAGGAAGAACTCGAGTCGGTGGTCAGCTTCTTCACCGCCGACGGCATCGGAGGCTAAGCGGTCAGCAGCCGCCTAGCCAGGAGCGCCGGCCTTCGCCGCCGGCGCTCTTCCCGCCCGGTCAGCGCGCCGCCGGCGGACGCTTCTTCGACAGCAGCCGGCCGATGACGAAGAGCGCGGCCCCCGTTCCCGTGAACACGAGCATCCGTCGCTCGGCGTCAGCGCCGAAGAAGAGGGCCGCGGCGCCCGTCACCACCAGCATGCCCACCATCATGAGCGTCCGGCCGGCGAAGTAGCGTACCCAGGCGAGCGTCACCGCGGTGGGGAGAGGCTCTCGGCGGCGCTTCGGCACGGTGGTTCCGTCAGCTCCGTCCGAAGCGGCGCTCGATGAAGGGGAGATCAAGCCGCAGTACGGTGGGACGTCCGTGCGGGCAGGTGGAGGGGTTCGCCGTCCCCCAGAGCGAGGCGAGCACTTCGTTCATTCGCTCGGTCGTCAGGGTGACCCCGGCGGTCACCGCGGCATGGCAGGCGACCCGCGCCATGATCCGGGCACGGGCGTCATGCGTGGCGGCGGCCGAGCATTCGCTCTCTTCGGAAGCCAGCGAGCGCATCAGGACGTCCAACCCCCGGCCCACTCCCAGCGCTTCCGGCACTCCCCGAAGGATCCAGGCGTCACCGCCGAAGGGTTCGAGGTCGAAGCCGGCGGCCACCAGGCGCTCGTGCTCGTCCGCGAGCGCCGCACGCTCCACGGGCGAGAGTTCGAGCGGGACCGGCTGCAGGAGTTCCTGCGTCCGGACCTCGCTCGGCGCGTCCATCAACCGGTTGAAGATGACCCGCTCATCCGCCGCATGCTGGTCGACGAGGAGCAGTTCCGAGCGCTCCTCGGCGACGATGTAGGTCCGCCGGAACTGGCCGAGCACTCTCGGTGGCGTCGCCCCGAAGTCCAGATAGCTGGCCCGTACCGACTCCTCCACCCGGTCCCCGCCGTAGAGCGCCTCACCGACCTTCGTCCCGTCCCATCCGGCGCTTTGCCGCATCCGGCTCCCGGGCGGGGCGGCGCCCCCCTCGATGCCGCCGGCGCCGCCCGCGGGCTTTCCCGTTCCCCCCCAGGGTGTTCCGACGCGCCCGCCGCCGGCCACCCCGAGGTCCACCCGCTTCGGGGATCCTTCGATGCCGGCCTGAACACTGCGGAAGACGGCGCCCCAGGCCGCTTCCGGGTCCGCGAACCGCACCTCCGCCTTCGCCGGGTGCACGTTCACGTCCACGGCGTCCGGCGGCGCCTCCACAAACACGTAGGCCTTCGGCGTACCGCTCAGGCTCGAGAGCCGGCGGTAAGCCTCGGTGACCGCGTGAAAGAGGCGCCGGTCCTTGATGGGCCGTCCGTTCAGGAACAACACCAGCCGTGACGAGGCGCCGCGGCGCGCCATGGGCGGCGACAGAAAGGCCCGGACCGCGAGCGCGCCGGAACGCGCCTCGATCGGAATGGCATCCCGGGCCCAGCGGGGTTCCAGTTGCTGGAGACGCTCCGCGGCGTCAGCCGTCGGCTCGAGGGCAAACACCTTCCGGGCTCCACTCTGCAGATCGAAGCGGATCTGGGGCCAGCAGATCGCCAGGTTCGAAACCGCCTGAACGATGTAGGACGCTTCGGTCCTTTCCGCCCGCAGGAACTTGCGCCGCGCCGGCGTGTTGAAGAACAGGTCGCGGACCTCGACGATGGTCCCCGGGCGCGTTCCGGCCGGCCGGTCGGAGACCGTCGCGCCGCCATCGACCTCGATTTCCCAGCCGGAATCGGCCTCCTTTTCGCGGGTTCGCAGCCGGAATCGGGAAACCGAGGCAATCGAGGGCAGGGCCTCCCCCCGAAAGCCGAGGGACCCGATGGAACTCAGATCATCCACCGAGTCGATCTTGCTGGTGGCGTGGCGCTCGATGGCCAGGCGGGCGTCCTCGGGCGTCATTCCCACCCCGTCATCGCTCACCCGGATCTCGGTTCTCCCGGCATCCCTGACCCGAACCGACACCGCCGAAGCGCCCGCGTCGATCGAGTTCTCGACCAGCTCGCGGACCACCGCCGCCGGCCGCTCGACCACCTCGCCGGCCGCGATCTGGTTGGCTACCGCCGGCGGCAGCCGGTGAATCCGCCCCATGAGCCGGCCGTCAGGAACCGTCGACTGCGAACAACGGCACACCCGGCTTGGAACGCCGACCTCCGGTCGGCACCGCTGGCCGGAGGCCGGCGAAACGCACGCCGTAACCAGCCCTCACGACGCCGACGCCTCGATCTGGCCCAGGTCCCCGACCTCGCTGAACAGCGCATCCAGCCGGGCGAGCAGCGCCAGCCGGTTGGCGCGCACCGCCGGGTCCTCGGCCATGACCAGCACGTCATCGAAGAAGGTGGCGATGGAGGGAGAGAGAGTGGCCAGCGCCTGGAACGCCGGGAAATAACTCGATTCCGCGAACCGGCGCTCCACCTCGGCCTCGACCTCCTCCAGCCTGTCGCAGAGCTGCTGTTCCGCCGCCTCAGCCAGCAGTTTCCGCCTGAGCCCGGCTCCCCTTCCCTCCCGAATCTCGGGCGGCAGAATACGCCTGACGCGCCGGGAAGCTTCCGCGAGGGTCGCGTAGTCTCCGGAAATCACCGCGGTCGCGAGATCCCGAATCCGCTGCCAGGTGTCAGCGACCGCATGGGACCAGTCTCTGGTCGCGAGCACCGCGTTCACCACTCCCCTCGGCGTTGACGGACCAACGAACGCGTGTGGCAGGCGGTCGTTCACGAACGCCGCGAGTTTCCCGGCGACGACGGCCCGCACCGCGTCGCCCGGGTGATATCCGTCGAGAGCCCGGTTGAGCAGGGCTTCCGGCGAGGGCCAGCCGTTTCGAGGTTCCGGGTAATCCGCCGGAGCGTCCCGCAGCACCCGGATGATGGAGAGCGCCGCCCGCCGCAGGGCGAACGGATCGCCGGAGCCCGAAGGTTCCTCCCCGGCGAGGAAGAGGCCGGCGAGCGTGTCCGCCCGGTCGGCCAGCGACACCGCCGCTCCCTCCGGGTCACGGGGGAGGTCTCCGTCGAGCCCCGCGGGCCGGTAGTGGTCATAGACCGCCCGCCACACGGTTTCCGGGACGCCCTCCTCACGGAGCAGCAATCCCCCCGCCAGCCCCTGGAGCGACGCGAACTCTCCGACCAGATTCCCCGTCAGGTCGCACTTCGAAAGCCCGGCGGCGTGCGACGCGGCGGCGGCATCCGCTCCCGTCGATGCGGCGATCCAGGCAGCCAGGTCCTCCATCCGGTCAGCCTTTTCCGAGAAGCTGCCGAGCTGCCGGTGGAAGACGACGCCCGCGAGGCGCGGCCGCGTCTCGGCGAGCGGGACCTTCCGGTCCTCGTCCCAGAAGAAACGCGCGTCCCGCAACCGGGCCACCACGACCCGCCCGGCGCCGCGCCGGACGTGTCCCTCCGGATCGTCCGGCAGGTTGGTGACGGCGACGAAAAGCGGTTTCGTGGGAAACGGAAAGTACTTCTGGTGGTGAATGAGAACGGTGTCCCGGATCTCCTTCGGCAGCGAAAGGAACTCGTTGGGAAACCGGCCCAACACCGCTCCGGGGTACTCGACGAGGTCCTTGTGAACGTCCGCTGCGTCACCGACCTCGGCGGACTCGCCCGCCTCGTTCTCACAGCGCCCCAGCGCTTCGAGCAGGCGACCCTTCCGTTCCTCGCCGTCGAGCACCACGAAACGGCGGCGCAGCCCTTCCGTGAGACTCCGGAGCGAAGCCACGGAGAACGAAGCGCCGGGGACCTCCCCGTCCACCGCGGTCCGCGACCGGTGTCCGTAACTCCGGTTCCCCGCCACGACCGGTGCGCCTCCGTTCACCTCGATCCGGAAGGAAATGACCTCTTCCCCCAAGAGGGCCGCGATCCAGCGGATGGGACGGGCGAAGGCGAACGCCTTCTCCCCGATGGAGGCATCCCAGTTCATGGCCTTGGGGAGCGGTACGGCGCGCAGCGCGTCCTCCAGGATCCCGGGCAGGATCCGGATCGCCGGCTTTCCGGGCGCGACCTGGCGGACCCCCAGGTATTGACCGCGCGAGGTCTCCACCGGCTGAAGGCGCTCGTCGAAGTCCGCCTCCTCGATCCCCTGCTTCCGGGCGAAGCCGGCGGCGGCCCGGCTCCAGCGGCCGCCCTCGTCCCTTGCGACCCGCCACGGGGGGCCCAGGACTTCGCGAACCTGATCCGGCTGGGACTCGGGAATCCCGGCGCCATGGACCACCAGCCGGCGAGGGGTGCAGCAGGAGCCGATCGTTTCCGCCGACAGCCGTTCCCGATCGAGACCTTCGGCGACCGCCGTCTCAAACCCCTTCGCGAGACCTGCGACCCAGTCGGCGGGAATCTCCTCGCACCCGATCTCGATGAGGAGTTCCTTCCCGCTCATGGGCCGTCCAGATAGCCGTTCGCGGCGGCGGTGGCGAGCCGGCGTACAGCCAGGATGCGGGTCGGGCGGTCGCTGACGGACACCGCGCCCCGCGAATCGAGCAGGTTGAACAGATGCGAGGCCCGCAGGCACTGCTCGTAGCCGGGCAACACGAGTCCCCCCTTGATCAGGCGGGCCCCCTCGGCGATCGCTTCGTCGAAATTGCGGCTCAGGACCGCAGTGTCGGCCTCTTCGAACGCGTAGCGCGACGACTGCTGCTCGTCGACGAGCCGCACCGTGCGGTAGTCCACGCCGCGCGTCCACTCGAGGTCGTACACGTCGTCCACGTCCTGCAGATACATCGCAAGCCGCTCCAGCCCGTAGGTGATCTCCACCGAGATGGGGGCCAGTTCGATACCTCCGGCCTGCTGGAAGTAGGTGAACTGGCTGATCTCGAGTCCGTCGAGGACGACCTGCCAGCCAACGCCCCAGGCCCCGAGGGTGGGCGCGGCCCAGTTGTCTTCCTCGAAACGAAGGTCGTGTCGAGAGGCGTCCACCCCGCACGCCGCCAGGCTCTCCAGGTAGAGATCCTGAATGTCCTGGGGAGACGGCTTCAGAATGAGCTGGAGCTGGTGGTGCTTGTAGAGGCGGTTCGGGTTCTCGCCGTAGCGCCCGTCGGCGGGCCGGCGCGACGGCTGCACGTACACCACCTTCCAGGGCGTTTTCCCGAGCACCCGGAAGAACGTCTCCGGATGCATGGTCCCCGCGCCCATCTCCATGTCGTACGGCTGGGCGACCACGGCGCCCTGGTCCGCCCAGTAACCGGTCAGCCTCGCAATCAGGTCCTGAAAGGTCACGGCACGGGTTCTCCGGCGTGATGGATCGTCGGGTACAGGAGTCCCTCGAGCGCGTGACGCGCCGGGAGCGCCCGCTCGGCGAATCCTGCGGTCAGGCGCCCGTGGAACCGGAAGAGCTCCCGGGCGGTCGAGGCTTCGGGCGCCGAAGCGGAGGGCGGCGCGACCCAGAAGGTCTCCAGCAGGTTGAGCGCCCGGGCGGAGAGACGGTCGGTCGGCTCTCCGTGCCCGGGAGCGCAGCGGGTGCAGGCATAGACCGGACCGGCGGCGAAGAACACCGCGCCGTCCGGCTCGAAGCCGGCGCCGCAGGCGCAGCGTCCGGGCCGCGGGTAGAGCCCGGAGAGCCGCAGGAGCCAGGCTTCGAAATAGGCGACCACGAGTTCCGCGGGCCGTTCGTCGAGAAGCGCGTCCCGGCAGGCGGCGATCAGCCGGAAGAGCTTCGGGTCGGCCTCCCGGTCCGGGGCGAAGGTGTCCACGAGCCGGGAAAGGTAGCCCAGTGCGGCGGCGCGTACCGGGTCGCGGGCGAGCGGCAACGCGGAAGTGACGAGTTCACAGCGATCGAGATGCACGAGTTCCCTGCCCTCCCGCTCGAACCAGCCGGCTTCGACCTCGTTCCCGATGTCGAGAGAGGCTCCGTAGCGCGACCTGGGCTTCCGGGCGCCGCGTGCCCACGCCCGGACCTTCCCCTCCTCGCCGCTGAAGAGCACGCAGACCCGGTCCGCCTCCGCCACCGCGTAGGTGCGGAGGACGAACGCGCGGGATTGTTTGAGCGGCATTGTGGGAGGAAGGTCGGAGGCTAACCGGTGTTTCTCCAGTTGTGACCTGGAACCCCACCCCAACGCAGAGCGGCGGCGATCCGCCTCCTGCGGCCCTCGAGGCCGCGTGCCGGCCGGAGTCCGGCGTTCCAGGCCGTCCCCGCCTCAGAGATGCGTCAGGGCCGTCACCCCGATACTCAGGAACAGCAGGAAACCGGACACGTCGGTGGCGGTCGTGACGAAGACCGAGGACGCGAGCGCGGGGTCCACCTTGAGCCAGCGCAGGGTGAGCGGCATCAGCGTTCCCACGATCGCCGCCACCACCATGGTCCCGATCATGGCGAGCGCCAGCGCGAGGCCGATCCGGGGATCGCCCTTCCAGACCCAGGAGACCCCGGCGATGAGGAGGCCGATCATCAGGCCGTTGGCCGAACCCACCGCGAGTTCCTTGAGGAGCGCCTGCCGGCTGTTCTTCCAGCTCAGCTCCCCGAGCGCGATCCCGCGCACCATCACGGTGAGCGTCTGGTTCCCGGCGTTGCCGCCGAGCAGCGGCACCATGGGCATGAACACCGCGAGGATCGCGAAGCGGGCGATGTCTTCCTCGAAGAGGCTGACCACCCAGGCCGCCAGGAAGGCCGTGGCGAGGTTCACCGTCAGCCAGGGGATGCGCATCCGGATGGAGCGGGACGCCTTGGTGAAGACGCTCTCGGAAACCCCGAGCCCCGCCATGCGGTACATGTCCTCGGTGGCCTCCTCCTTGATGACGTCGATGATGTCGTCCACCGTGATGACCCCGACCAGCTTCCCCTGCTGGTTCACCACCGGAACCGCGAGGATGTTGTAGCTGGCCACCAACTGGGCGACCTCCTCCTGGTCCATCTCGGTGCGCACCCGGAGAACGTCGGTCACCATCACCTCGGAGAGCAGCGCTTCCGGGCGCCGCTGGAGGAGCTGGCGCAGGGAGAGCACTCCCACCAGGGTCCCGTGGCCGTCCACCACGTAGATGTAGAAGACCATCTCCACGTCGGGGGACTCCTGGAGGCGCGCGATGGTCTCGCCGATGGTGGCGTCCTCGGGGACCGAGAACACCTTCGGGCTCATGATCCGGCCGGCGGTCTCCTCCGGGTACTGGAGCAGGTCCTCGACGTCGGAGGCCTCGCGGGTCCGCATTCCCCGGAGCACCCGCTCCCGGAGTTCCTCGGGGAGTTCGCTCAGGAACTCGGCGGCGTCGTCGGGGTCGAGTTCCTGGAGGAGCTGGGAGATCTCGGCGGGCTCGAGCCGCGGCATCAGGTCGGCGGCCCGCTCGACCCCGAACTCTCCGAGCGCCGCCGCGGCGAGATTCAGGTCCCGCTGGAAGACGACCCGGAACGTCTTCAGCCGGTAGGCCTCCGGCAGGTCGGCGAGGACCTGGGCGACATCCGCCGGATGCAGCTTCTCGAGGATGCGGTGTGCGTTAGCGAAGGCCCCCCGGGACACCAGTTTGCGCACCGTCTCCGCGAGCAGCGGGGTCTTGGTGAGAACCATGGCGGGTACCGGAAGGGCGCACCTCGACGGGGACGGTTCTCCGGCTGGGTTCCGGAGGTTGGGCGGATTCGTCGAGCTGCATCAGGGGGCGCAGGGTACCACGGAGCGCGCTCCCTCCGGCGGTTTCTGGGGGCGTTTGCCGCTACCGCTCACTCCAGGGCGGCGTGTCGGTGAGTGGGCAGACGGCCTCGACCTTGGCCGCGATGTCCCGCCCGACGGCCGCGAGCTGCGACGCGTCCAACTGGCCCTGAATCTCCTCGAAGAGCTGACGCTCCTCGGTGCGGATGTGGCCGTGAAGCACCTCTCCGAACCGCTTGAGGAGCGGGATCCGGTCCTCGTCCGTGGCTCCGGCGATACGCCGAACAAGGTCTTCCATCACCCGGTGCTCGGCGATGAGGCTGTCGAGCAACGCGCCGGATCGAAGGAAGGGCCGTACCGCGGGGAAGAGGATTTCCTCCTCGACGCGAAAATGCCCGAGGAGTTCAGCTTCAGCGGCGCGGGCGACCTTCGCCGCCAGCTCCAGTCCCTTCGCGCGGGTAGGTTCCGCCTTCAATCCCCGGTCGATGAACACCGTGAGGGCCAGGCCGTGTTGATGCTGATGGGAGAGTGGAATCAGACTCGGATCCCGGTGCAGCGGCTGCGGGGCCATGTCCACACTCTAGTCGCACGAGCCGGTCCTGCGTTTTCCGGCGTTCCGCCGTCAGGGCGGTCGGCGTCGCAACGGGCGCGCTTCACACAGGGCAGCGGCACGTGGATTGGACCGCCTCTCGGCGGTCGGTGCCGGTCCGGATGCAGACGGGTCTGCGGTCGAGGGCCTACCAGAGCCTGTGGACCGTGAGGCCCATCGCCCCTGCCGCTTCGTCAACCTTCCGGCCGAGTTCTTCCCTCCCGGCTTCGTCCAGTTGAGCACCGATCTGCCGGAAGAGTTCCACCTCCTCCATGCGGATGTGACGGCGAAGCGATGCTCCGAATTGCCTCAGCAGCGAGGCGCGCCCCTGAGCGGAGGACCCCGCGAGCCGCCCGACCAACTTCTCCATGTTCCGGTGATGGGCAATCAACTCGTCGATGAGCGGATCGGAGTCGAGCACCTGCCGCAGCGCGGGAAAGAGAGCGGTCTCCTCCACCTGAAAGTGGGGGAACAGTTCCTTTTCCGCAAATCCGGCCACCTTGCCCGCGAGATCCGCCAGTCGCCCGGGTGTCGGATCCACCTTGAGATAGCGGTCGATGAGCACGGCCACGGCCAGGGCGTGCAGGTGATGCGCCGACAGCCGGTCGATTCCGGATGCCCGGGGCTGACTCGAGGTCACGGTGCGAATACTACGGGCCGACCCCGTCCTGTCGGAACGGTTCGGTTGGACGCCCTTATGCCCGGCGTTGCCGCGTACCGGACGAACCCCTGCCGAGGAGCAGCGCCAGCGAAGCGAGCGCGGCGCGATCCGGGACCCGGGTGGTCTTCATCCGCAAGTCCATTTCGGCAAGCTGCCTGAGCATGGCCCTGAGTTCGGCGGGACGGAAGCGGCGCGCCGCGCGCTCGAGATCGTCGGCGACCCGGCGGGGCACGCGCAGCGCCTCGGCGAGCGGTTCATCCCCGCGGTGGGCCTGGGCCAACTGGATCTGGGTAACGAGCCGGTACAGCAACGCCATGAGCGCCTGCGGCGACTCCCCGTCCCGAAGCAGCGACTCGAGCGAAGAGAGCGCCGCCTCGGTGCGGCCCGCCTGCAAGGCATCCGTGAAGCGGAAGCGGTCCTGGACGCTGCCGCCGCCGAGCACCTGTTCCATGTCCACGAGCGTGACGTCCCCACCCTGTTCGCCGGCGGCGTAGACCGCGAGCTTCTCGATCTCGTTCACCTGCTGGCGCAACTCCCGGCCGAAGCGCTCAAAGAGCAGTTCCGCGCCCTGCTCGGGCAGGCTGAGGCCGCGCTCGCGCGCGGCGCGGCGGATCCAGTGGGTCATCCGGGCCGGAGGCGGCGCGTCGCAATCGAGCACCAGCGCCCCTCCGCCGGAGACGGCGCCGGCCAGCGACGAGGCCAGCGCCTTCCAGTCCTTGCGCCGCCGGTCGGGATTCCGCTCCCACTCGAGGGCGATGACCGCCCGTCCCGGCGGGTGATCGAGCAGTTCCAGCACCACTCCGGAAAGCGCCGGGACAGCCGCGGGGGGCTGGGCGATCCGCAGGCCGTTTTCGATGAGAACGACGGGAGCTCCGCTGAACGAAACCGTGCGGGTGGCGCTCACCACCTGGTCGGCGCCCGCCGTCCGGCCGTCGAAGCGGCGCAGCCGGAACGGCGCCGGCGGCTCCCCGAGATGGTGGTCAGCCAGCTTCCGCAACGTTTGCTGGCGGAGCCAACTGTCCGCACCCCCGACGACATAGAAGGCGCCCGCCTCGGGGGCCGGCAACCTGTCCGCCATCTTCTCCGCCGGAACCGGCTTGAGCGTGGCGAAGGTCTTGCCGAACCCGGCATCGGCGAACGCCATCAGAACCCCTCGAGAATCGCCACCAGCAGGGAGTCCGCGAAAGCGCTGGCGATCCGGGAAAAGGCGAGCCCCTCCCGGTCGAAGGCGGCGTCGGGGTCGTCGCCGATCGAAAACTCGTCGCGCAGCGTGAACTCGTCGGACTCGAAGAGCACGATGTCGTTGAGGACATCGGTGAACTCCACCGTGGCGCGCACGATGATGAGATAGGTGGAGGCCGCTCCGGTCGCCGGATCGAGCTGCGCCGGCGAGAAATCCACGCTCAGCACCGTTCCCCGCATCACCGCGTCGGCCCCCTCCTCGATCTCCTGGACCTCGTAACGGCCTCGCCGGTTGAACCCCTCGATGATCTGTTCCGTCATCCCCTCTTCGACCTCGGGGAAGGCGCTCTCGTTGTCGAAGGGGAGGATGGCTACGACCTGGATGTGACCCGGCAGCCCGCCGCCGAGGCCGGCGAGGCGGTAGCCACACCCTGCAAGAACGCCGAGGAACAGCAAGGTGGACAGCAACATCCCGCTCCAGCGGCGGAGGTATCGGTCCCCGTCCCTGCAGGCGGAGCGAGCGGCGGGAATCACGCTGGACGGGCGGCCACGAAGTTCACGAGCCGGTCGGGAACCGTGACGACCCGGCGCACTTCCAGCCCCGCCAGGTGGCGCCGGATCCCGGCATTCTCCCGCGCCTGGCCGACGAGCGCCTCGCGTTCGAGTCCGGCCGGCACCTCCAGACGACCCCGGAGTTTTCCGTTCACCTGCAACACGACGAGCACCTGTTCCTCCCGGGCGAGATCTTCGTCGCACTCGGGCCACGGGGTCTCCACCAGCATCGTCTCGCCTCCCAGCCGCTCCCAGAGTTCCTCGGTGAGATGCGGCGCCATGGGGTTGAGGAGCGAAATCACCGTTTCCGCTGCCTCGCGCACCGCGCGCCGGGACGCATCGCTGACGGCCTCCGGCAGGCGATGCGAAAGGGCGGAGGTCAATTCCATGATGGCGGCAATCGCGGTGTTCGGATGGATGCGCTCCTGGAGATCGCGGGTGACGCGCCGAATCGTCTGATGGGTCTTGCGGCGGAGTGCCACGTCCTCGGGCACGAAGTCCTCGTCCCCGGCCGGCAACGGGGTCGAGGCCAGCCACTCCGTGGCCCCGGGGATCATTCGGTCCAGCCGTCGCAGGTAGCGCGCCGGCCCGGAGAGGCGGGTGTCGGTCCAGTCCATCTCCTTTTCCGGCGGCGACTCGAAAAGGACGTAGAGACGGATCGCGTCGGCCCCGTGCCGTTCCACCACGGCGTCCGGGTCCACGATGTTGCCCTTGCTCTTGGACATCTTGGCGCCGTCCTTGATGACCATCCCCTGACTCAGTTGGCGGACCACCGGTTCGTCGGTGCTGGCCAGCCCGAGGTCGCGCATCATCTTGGTCCAGAATCGGCAGTAGATGAGGTGCAGGATGGCGTGCTCGACGCCGCCGATGTAGAGGTCGATGGGAAACCACGCGCGCGCCTTCTCCGGGTCGAACGGCGCCCCGGCGTTTTGCGGATCGAGGTAACGGTAGAAGTACCAGGACGAATCCACGAAGGTGTCCATGGTGTCCGTCTCCCGGCGGGCGGCTGAGCCGCAGCGCGGGCAGTCCACCCGGAGCCACGACTCGATTCTCGAGAGCACGGACCCTCCCATGCCCGTGATCTCGACATCCCGCGGCAACTCGACCGGGAGGTCGTCCTCGGGGACCGGAACTTCGCCGCATTCCCCACAGTGGATCATCGGAATGGGCGTGCCCCAGTACCGCTGCCGGGAGATTCCCCAGTCGCGGAACCGCCAGGCGACCTTGGGCTCGCCGTAGCCGCCTTCGCGGGCGTGCTCCGCCATCGCGGTTTTGGCCTCTTCGGTGGGCAAGCCGCTGAACGGGCCGGAATCCACCACCGTCCCGTAGTCCACGAAGGCGCGGTCGTCGGCCGCCGCCGCGCCGTCGGAATCGTTCGGGATGACCACAGCGCGGATCTCGAGCCCGTACGCCTTAGCGAACTCGTGGTCCCGCTCGTCGTGCGCCGGAACCGCCATGACGGCGCCGGTCCCGTACTCCATGAGCACGTAGTCGGCGACGAAGACCGGAATCTCCTCTCCCGAGAAGGGGTTCAGGGCCCGGAAGCCGGTGTTCACCCCCGTCTTTTCGGTCTCGCCGGTCGGGTGGCTCTCACCGGGATGCGCGGCGGCGGCGGCGCGTACGTAGTCGGCCACCTCGGGGTTCCGGGACGCGATGGCCTGCGCCGCGGCATGCCTGGGAGCGAGCACCAGCGCGGTCGCGCCATAGATGGTGTCCACCCGGGTGGTGAACACCGGGACATCGCCCAGGTCTCCGAGGGCCGGGATCCGGAAGTGAATCTCGGCGCCTTCCGAGCGCCCGATCCAGTTGCGCTGCAGCACCAGCACCTTGTGCGGCCAGCCGGGCATCCGCCCCATCTCGTCGAGCAGCTCGTCGGCGTAGTTGGTGATGCGCAGAAACCACTGCGGGAGCTCCCGTTCCGCGACCTCCGCCTCGCAACGCCAGCACTGTCCGGCCTCGACCTGCTCGTTGGCGAGCACCGTCTCGCAATCCGGGCACCAGTTGACGGCGCCGTTCTTCCGGTAGGCGAGGCCGCGCTCCCACATCTTCACGAAGAACCACTGGTTCCAGCGGTAGTAGGACGAATCGCAGGTGGCGAACTCGCGCTCCCAGTCGTAACTGAAACCGAGCCGGCGGAGCTGCCGCCGCATGTGGTCGATGTTCTGGGTGGTCCAGTCGGCCGGGTGAGCCCCGCGCTGGAGCGCCGCGTTCTCCGCGGGCAAACCGAGGGCGTCCCACCCGATGGGATGCATCACCGTGAAGCCGTTCCGCCGGTAGAAGCGGGCGACCACGTCGCCGATGGAGTAGTTCCGCACGTGGCCCATGTGGATGCGGCCGGACGGATACGGCAGCATCTCGAGGCAGTAAAAGCGCGGGCCCTCGGGCAGGTCCGGCGTCCGGAAGGAACCCTCCCGCTCCCAGCGGTCCTGCCACTTCGTCTCGACGCGTTCGTGGAAAGTGCTCATGGGTCGTCGGGCGCGGAGACTAGCAGCCGGCAAACGCGCTCACGGGGCGTTCAGGGGGTGGAACCGACCCCCTGAAGCGCCTTTCGGAGCATCGAGCCAGCGGGAATCCGATCGAGGTCCCGCGGGTGCACGAAACGGCCTCCCGGACCGATCGCGCCGGGGGCCGGTTCGACGAGATCGGCCTCGAAGGGCGCGACCGAGATCCTTCGATTCATCACGGTGTGCCGGAATCCCGCCAGCTCCCGCGCGGGCTTCACGTGGATCCCGTAGCGCGAGATCGCCTCCCGGACGAGCGCCTCTTCCGCGGACTCATCGCTCCGGTACTCACCGCACGGCAGTTCATAAAGACCCCGCATCGGGCTTTCGCCACGGCGAAACACCAGGATCCGGCCTTCCTGGTCCCGGACGACGGCCATCGCGAGACATACCGAGACCGCGGAGGGGCGCGGCCGGCGCTGGGGAAGCTCGGCTTGCCGCCCCGCCACCCGCGCCCAACAGAACTCCCGGACCGGACAGTTGGCGCACCGGGGAGCGGACGGGGTGCAGACCGTCGCTCCGAGTTCCATGAGCGCCTGGTTCCAGGCGCCCGGGTCCCGGGCGTCGTCGGCCTCCATGAGCCGGTCAGCCAGTTCCCGGATTCGACCTTCGAAGGATGCCCGTCCCCGATACCCCTCAACCAGAAACAGCCGGGACAACACCCGGCGCACGTTTCCATCGACCGCGGCGACCGGTACGCCGAAGGCGATCGAGGCGATCGCCGCCGCGGTGTAGTCACCGACTCCGGGGAGTTTCCGGAGCGACGCCGCATCCGGCGGAATCGCCCGGCCGGCGGCGGCCAACTGGCGCGCCGCCCGGTGCAGGGCGCGGGCGCGTCCGTAGTAGCCAAGCCCCGCCCAGGCGGCCAGCACCTCGTCCTCATCGGCGCCGGCGAGCGAGCCGGGATTCGGGAAGCGCGTGACGAACGCGCGGTAGCGCGGCAGCATCGCCTCCACCCGGGTCTGCTGGAGCATCACTTCCGAAACCCAGACCCGCCAGGCGTCGGGCGATTCGCGGAACGGGAGCGGGCGCTGGTTCTTCCGGAACCAGGCGAGCAGGGTCCGGCGCAGGAGCCGGAACGGAGAGGCTGGGGGAAGGTCGGACAAGCGGCGGGGGTGCGGGCGTCGCGGGCAGCCGGGGCGCCAGGATCGAAGCCATCTCTACGATACCGGCGTGATCGTCCGATTCGGCCCGACGGTTGCCGTTCAGGCTGTCGTTCATCGGAACGGCGTCCTCTTCGAACAAACGGTGCAGCCGCCGCGGAGGCACGAGCGAGCGCGTGGTCGGTCCCGACGCGGACATATCGGAGGGAACCGGTGATGACGGAACAGGACGTTCAGCGATGGCTCGACGAGTACGGCCGCGCCTGGGAAGACGGCGACCCGGACCAGGCGGTGGCGCTGTTTACCGGCGCCGCCGTCTACCGGGAAACGCCCTTCGGCGACCCTCTGAAGGGGCGGCAGCAGATACGGAAGTACTGGCAGGAAGGTGCGGCGGACGCACAGGAGGGCGTCGAGTTCTCCGCGCAGGTCTGGGCGGTCGTGGATGACACGGCGATTGCCGGTTGGCAGGCCAGCTTCACGCGAAAGGACTCGGGGGTTCGGGTCGAGCTCGACGGGACGTTCAGACTGACGTTCGTCGCCGAACGAGGCGCTCTAAGGTGCTCGCGCCTCGAAGAGTGGTGGCATCACCGGGAATCCTGAGTCCCGGGTTTCGGGCAACTGCGCCGACCACCGGCTGGAAGAGCGCACTCGGGCGATTGCACCCTGCCGTTGTTCCGCATGTCGTAGCGGGAGGACCACCCCCGTCCGAGCCGGATGGCGTTTCGCCCTGCCCGGAAAGGCCACGTCAGGTGAGTGAATGGCGACGGGAGTTTCGCGGCCGGCGGCTGCGACGCCGGTCTGGAGGCCGCTACCGCGAGAACCGGCCGGCGCTCCTGGCGCTCCTCTCCCTAGAGCAGAGCGTGGGCGATCTTCTGGTAGTAGCCGACGGCGTCCACGAGGTCGCTCTTCAGCACGTGCTCGTGAGCGGTATGGGCGTCGTGGATGCTGCCCGGGCCGATCAGCAGCGGGGTGCCCCAGGAAGGCATGAACGGGATGTCGGTCGAATAGGACATCGGGGCCACCTCGAAGCCGGGCAACGTCCGGCAGAAGACCGCGTCGTTCTGGCCGACGTGCTCGTAGCTGAGGTTGTCGTCGGCGGACAGGATCGCTTCGAGGCGGCGCCGCGCCGGTTCGGCCTCCCCGACGAGCCGCCAGTAGAGGGTCGCCTCCGCGGAAGGAGCCAACACATTACCGGCGACACCGCCGGAAATGAGGCCCACGTTGAGGGTCGCCGGTCCGAGGATTTCGCTCTTGCCCCAGTCGAGCGACTGGAGATGGGTGATCAGCGCCAGCAGGCGATGGATCGCCGAGTCCCCGGACTCGGGATGGGAGGAGTGCGCCGCCTTGCCACGAACCATGATTCGCGCCCGCAGGGTGCCCTTGTGGCCGGTGGCCATGACCCCCTCGGTGGGTTCCCCACACACCAGGTGGAGTCCGTCCACCGGCGCATCGGGACCCCGCGCGTCGAGGTGGCGGGCGCCGGCGCTGTCCACTTCCTCCCCGACGGTGAAGGCCATCCCGAACCCGGAAATCCCGTCCTCCCGGAGCCGGCGGGCCGCGAAGAGCATCGCCGCCAGGATGCCCTTGGCGTCGCAGGAACCGCGGCCCGCGATATGGGTTTTTGTCTCGCTCGAAGGGAAGAAGGGGGGCACCGTGTCCAGATGGGTGCAGTACCAAAGACGCGTCGGACCGTCCCCGGCGCGCGCGATCAGGTTCGGCCGGCCCGGGGCGGCCTCGTCGAACTCGACGTCGAGTCCGATGGCATCGAGGTCCGCACCGACGCGTTCGGCGACGGCGTTCTCATCGCCCGTCACCGAGGGGATGTCCACGATCTCCCGGAGATAGCGGAAGAGATCGTCCATCGAGTCCTCAGCCCTCGTCAGGATGCCGGAACAGCAGGGAGACGTTCGTCCCGCCAAACCCGAAGGAGTTGGACAGCACGCTCCTCACCGCCGCGGGCCGGGCGGCGTTGGGGACGTTGTCCAGATCGCAGTCGGGGTCCGGGGTCTCGTAGTTGATCGTCGGAGGCAGCGTCTGGTGGCGCAGCGTCAGGCAGGAGATGCCGGCCTCCAGCCCTCCGGCGCCGCCGAGCAGGTGTCCGGTCATCGACTTCGTGGAACTGACCGCAAGCCGGTCGGCGTGCTCGCCGAACACCCGCCGGATCGCGGCCGTTTCGATGCGGTCGTTCAGGGGGGTGGAGGTGCCGTGCGCATTCACCGCATCCACGTCTTCCGGCGCGGCTCCGGCTTCGGCAAGCGCCGCCCGCATCACCCGGACCGCACCACCCCCGTCCTCCGCCGGCGCGGTGATGTGGTAGGCGTCCCCGCTCATCCCGTAGCCCAGCACCTCCGCATACAGGGTAACGCCCCGCGCCAGCGCCTGCTCGCGCTCCTCGAGGATGAGGATGCCGGCTCCCTCACCTACCACGAAACCGTCCCGGTCCCGGTCGAACGGGCGCGACGCGCGCTCGGGCTCGTCGTTGCGGGTGGAAAGCGCTTTCATCGAGGCGAATCCGCCGATGCACATCGGCGTAATGGTCGCCTCCGCCCCACCGGCGACCATGACATCGGCGTGTCCGTGGCGGACGAGGCGGAAGGCCTCTCCCACCGCGTGAGCGCCGGCGGAACACGCCGTCGCCATCGCCGAATTGGGTCCCCGGGCGCCCAACCGGATCGACACCCAGCCCGCGGCCAGATTCACCACCATCGCCGGCACGAAGAAGGGAGAGATTCGGCGGGGCCCCTTCTCGAGCAGCTTGCGGTGCTCGCGCTCGATCGTCTCGAAACCGCCGATTCCCGAAGAAATGACCACCCCGACGCGATCGGGGTCCGCGAGCGGCGTCTCCAGCCCGGCATCTTCGGCCGCGAACAGCGAGGCCGCGAGCGCGTACTGGATGAAGGTGTCCATCTTCCGGGCGTCGCGCCGGTCCGCGTAGTCGAGCGGATCGAAGCCCTTGACTTCGCACGCGATCCGCGACGAGAAGTCGGCAGCGTCGAAGCGCGTGATGCGGCCGGCGCCCGAGCGGCCCGCGACGAGACCGTCCCAGGTCTCCCGGGTTCCGATGCCCAGAGGCGAGACGAGGCCCACCCCGGTGACCACGACCCGACGCATCGTCATTTCCGGTGCAGCGTGCGTTGCGATCCGAACCGCACTGCCCGTTCGCCGCCTTGCGGCGCTACGGAGCGTTCTTCGAGGGGCAGGACTCGCCCTCCCTCAGTCGATGCGCTGCTCGATGAAAGCCACCGCATCGCCGACGGTCTGGATCCGCTCCGCCTGATCCTCCGAGATGTCGATCCCGAACTGCTCCTCGAGCGCCATCATCAGCTCGACCATATCCAGCGAATCGGCGCTCAGATCGCCCACGAAGGTGGCCTCCGGCGTGACCTCGTCGGGGGATACGGAAAGCTGTTCACAGATGAGTTCCCGGACGCGCTCGTCCACCGGGAGCTCTTCCGGCTCCGGAGCGCCTTCCGCTTCCTTGGCTTTGTCGGGCATTGGTCTTACTCCTGTCTCTTGCTCTTCCGCGCGGGCCGGATGATCCGGCGGCGGGGGGCTAAAGCGCGAGTCCTCCCGTTACTTCGAGAACCGCGCCGGTGATGTAGCTCGCCTCGGCCGAAGCGAGGAAGGCGACCGCGGCGGCCACTTCCTCCGGCGATCCGGAACGTCCCATGGCGATGGCGCTTCCGAGTTGGGACCGCGCCGCCTCGGGCAACTCCCGCGTCATGTCGGTTTCCACGAGCCCCGGAGCCACCGCGTTCACGGTGATGTTCCGGCGCGCCAGTTCCTTCGCCAGCGCCTTCGTGAAACCGACGATGCCGGCCTTCGAAGTCGCGTAGGCGGTCTGACCGGGATTGCCGCGGAGTCCAACGATGGAACTGAGGTTGACGATCCGACCGTAGCGAGCGCGCATCATAGGCCGGACGGCGGCCTGGCAGCAAGCGTGCAGGCCGTCCAGATTGGTCGCCATGACCTCGCGCCAGGCGTCCGCCGACTGGCGCGCGAGCAGGCCGTCGCGGGAAACTCCGGCGTTGTTGATCAGAATCTGCAACCCGCCGTCCGCGCTGGCCGCCGCCACGCAGCGCTTGACCGATTCGTGATCGGTGAGGTCAAGGGCCAGACCGCGCACGCGGCCGCGGCCGGCGTCGAGTTCTTCGGCGGCGGCCTCCGCGCGGGACGCGTCGGTGCCGGTGAGGAACACCGCGGCCCCTTCATCGGCGAGCCGCGCGGCGATCGCGTGGCCGATCCCGCGGGTGCCGCCGGTGACGAGGGCCGTCTGCTCCTCGAACCGCATCCCCCGGGGGTCCTGAGCCGCGGAAACCATCACGCGGGACTCCGGACGGGCTTCGGCAGCAACTCCCGGACCCGTTCGACGCCGGCCGGATCGGAAACCGCAAGCGCGGCGGCATGGGGCAGCACGTTGCGGACCATCCCGGTGAGCACCCTGCCCTGCCCGATCTCGACGAACTTGGTGGCGCCCGCGGCGCCCATCCCCCGGAGGGTCTCCTCCCAGCGCACCGGCGAGGCCACCTGGCGGCGCAGGGCTTCCCGGGCCTCCGCGCCGGTACGGATGGGAGCCGCGTCCACGTTCGTCCAGAGGGGCGCCGCCAGGTCGTGGAAGGGGGTGGCGTCGAGTTCCGCCGAAAGGCGTTCGGCTGCCGGCTCCATGAGGCGCGTGTGGAACGGCGCACTCACCGGGAGCGGGAGGACAAGCCGGGCGCCCCGGGCTTTCAGCTCCTCCCCCGCACTGGACACCGCGGCCCGCTGGCCGCCGATGACCACCTGGCCCCCGCCGTTGAAGTTCGCCGGTTCTACGAGACCCCAGCCGCGCCTGGTCACCGCGGACGCGACCTCCGTCACGGTCGCCACGGGCAGCCCGAGAACGGCGGCCATCGCGCCCTCCCCTTCGGGCACCGCCTCCTGCATGAATTCGGCGCGGCGCCTGGTGAGCCGCAAGGCGTCCGTGAACGAAAGCCCACCCAGCGCGACCAGCGCGGAGTACTCGCCGAGACTGTGCCCGGCGGCCATGTCGGGGGCCGCTCCGCGCACCGCGACCGCACGCCAGGCGGCAACGCTGACGGTGAGCATGGCGGGCTGGGTGTTCCGGGTGCGCCGGAGGTCTTCCGCCGGCCCTTCGAAGCAGAGAGTCGAGAGCGATTCCCCGAGAACGTCGTCCGCCTCCTCGAAGACCGCCCGCGACTCCCGAAAGGCGTCTCGAAGCGCCCGGCCCATACCGGGTCGCTGCGAACCCTGACCGGGGAAGAGGAAGGCAGTCTTGCTCAACTTACGGGTTGTCCACGTCGATGACTTTCTTGCCCTTGTAGTGGCCGCAATGCCGGCAGACCACATGCGGCCGGATCCGGCGATTGCACTCGGTGCACGCCGAAAGGCCCGGCGGCTTGAGGCTGTCGTGCGAACGCCGGTTGTTCCGGCGGCCGGGAGAGTGCCGCCTCTTGGGTTGTGGCATTTCGGTTCTCCTGTCAGTTCACTGGAGGAATGGTGTTGTCGGCTCCCGCTGGCGGGAGTGGGTCGCTGTTCGCGCTATCCGGGAGTCTGCGTGAAGCCCGCCAGATCACGGAGGGCGCCGAGCCCGCTCCGGTCGGAACGGCGCGTATTCTCGTCGCAACCGCACCCGGGGCGGCGGTTGCGGTCGGCTCCGCAGGAACTGCAGAGCCCGAGACAGTCGGTGGAACACAGCGGTTTCACCGGCAAGGCCAGGTGAAGCTGCTCCCAGACCGTCTCGGCCAGTTCAAGGCGATCGTCGTCGTAGAAGGACACGTTCATGTCGGTGGCATCGAGGGCGCGCTCACCGCCTCCCGGAGCAGCCGACTCCGCGACCCGGGGCAGGTACACCAGATCCAGCCCCTCGTCCAGGGGAAGCGGAACGGGCTCCAGGCAACGGACGCACTCCAGCCGCAACTCTCCTCCGAGGTGCGCCCGCAGTCGAAAGCCGTCGCGTTCCAGACGATCGATGCGGCCGTGCAAACGGAGCCCGCCGACGATCTCGAAATCGGCGTTCGGGAATCCGAAAGCTCCCCGCTCGGCGGAGATCGCCACCCGGGCGCCGTGTGAAGGCACCGCGGCCAGGTTGACGCAGAGGGCGGAGGGGTCGTGAGGTGCGGACAAGGGCGCCGCATTCTACCGTCTGGGAGGGTCTCGGCGCGGACGTGTCGGAAGCGGCAAAGAACGCGCCGTACCGCATAAAATCGCGCGCCATGCGCGGTTCGGTGCTGCCCTGGATCCTGTTCGCCATCCCCGTATCGGTCGGCGCCTGCAACACGGAGACGCCGGTCGAGGAACCGGAGGTCCGGCCCTGGGAATGGACGGAAGCGGAGTGGCGGGCGCCGATCGACGCGGTGCGCGCCGGGCGCCGCCTGGCGCCCACCGAGTGGCCCGGAGGGAACCGCGTGGCGGTCGCTTTGTCCTTCGACTTCGACAACGAGACGGTGTCGCTCCGGGACAACGTCACCACGGCGTCCAACCTGTCCCGGGGGCAGTACGGGTCGAGAGCCGGCCTGCCGCGGGTTCTGGACCTGCTTCGCAGACACGAAATCCCGGCTTCGTTCTTCATTCCCGCGGTGAGCGCACTGATCTACCCGGAGGACGTGGCCGAGATCGTTGCCGACGGACACGAGATCGGTGTCCACGGCTGGATCCACGAACGGAACTCGCTCATTCCCGGTGACGTGGAACGGGAACTCATCGAACGCGCGATCGACACCCTCACCGAAATGACGGGAACGCGTCCGGTCGGACTCCGAACCCCGTCCTGGGACTACAGCCCGAATACGCTCCAGATCATCCGCGACCTCGGCTTTCTCTACGACTCCAGCCTGATGGCCGACGACTGGCCCTACGAAATCGTGGCGAACGGCGAGCCCACCGGCGTCGTGGAACTCCCGGTGGAGTGGATCCTGGACGACGCCCCCTACTTCGGCTTCAGTCGCTACTCGGCGCTGCGTCCGCACAGCACTCCCGACGACGTGCTGTCCATCTGGAAGGCCGAATTCGACATGGCGCACGCCGAGGGCGGCATGTTCCTGCTCACCATGCATCCCCACGTCATCGGCCACCGTTCCCGCATCGCCATGCTGGAGCGGCTGATCGAGCACATGGGCGCGGCCGGCGGCGTCTGGTACGCCACCCACGAAGAGGTGGCCCGCTACGCTCTCGAAAACGCCGGAGGCCCGGACTAACCGGACCTGGCAGCGGGGGGGGGATGGGACAGCTCAGTTTCGCTTGTACAAGCCCGGGATGGGCGGAGGAAACATCATGAATATGCGATTTACGGCCGCGATGCGGGTCGTAGTCCTGGCCTGCGGACTCGCGGCGCCCACGGCTCTGGCTGCCAGCGAGTCTCCACCGCCTGCCGCGGTGGCCACCGCGGCACTGGAAGCCGAGATCCGCGGCGAACTGGATTCGTTGCGGGAGCGGATCGAAGACCTCGAGGTCCTGCTGGCGACCCTGGTGGCGTCCCGCGGCGTCGAGACTCCACCGGTTGAAGCGAAGCCCGGGCTGGCCCTCGCGGCCGCCGATGCCGGCGCAACTGCGGGTTCCGACCTGTCCACCCCGGCGACCCAGGACGCCGGTCCGGCAATGCCCGAGGGCGTCGCCAGCACCGGCGGGCAGCCGCTGGCCATCACCGGCCTGGTGGACACCTACTACACCCACAACGCGAACGACCCCGTTGACGGGAACAACACGCTGTATTACACGAACCCCAACGCCCGGGGTTTCGGCCTGAACCAGTTGAAGCTGGAGATCGAGACCGCCGGCGACGGACCCTTCGGTTTCCGGTCGGACATCTGGTTCGGTTCCGGGGCGCGCCTCTTCCGGGACGGACTCGAGCCGGGACCGCTGGCCGACCTGTTGTACGTCCAGCAGGCCTACGGCTATTACCAGTTCGCGGGCGGCGCCCAGCTCGACATGGGCGCCTTCGGAACGATCGCCGGACTCGAGGTCGCCGAATCGCACCTGAACTGGAACTACAGCCGCGGGATCCTGTGGGCCTGGAACGAGCCCTTCTCGCACGTCGGAGCGCGGCTGGGCGTACCGCTCAGCGACACGTTCACCGGCACGCTGATGCTGGTGAACGGCTTCGACAACGCCTGGGACCAGAACACCGGCAAGTCCTACGGCGTCCAGGGATCGCTCGCTCCGAGCGACCAGTTCAACACGACGCTGACCTGGATCAACGGACCCGAAAACGCCGGAACGAACGACGGGTGGCTGCGAGACCTGAGTTGGAACGCCTATGTCGGTCTCACGGACCGGGTGGAGGCCATGGTGAACATGGACTACATCTCGGCGACGGACGAGATGGGTACGAGCGCGACCTCGTGGGGTCTCGGCGGGTACCTCCGCTTCCACGTGAACGACCGGGTGCGGATCGCCGAGCGCTACGAGTTCATGAACGACCGCGAGGCGCGTTCCACCGGCGTCGAGCAGATGCTCATGGAAAACACCTTGACGCTGGAGTTCCAGCCGGTGGTGGACGACGCGCGTTTCCTGGCCCGTCTCGAGTACCGCCGGGACTGGTCGGATGCCGCGTTCTTCAGCTGCTCCGGCTGCGGCGAGGGACTCTCGAAGAGCCAGAACACCTTCACCATCGGGATGTCCTGGGTCTTCGGGCCGAAGTAAACGGACGCGCCCTACCCGGCGGCGGTCGGACCGTCGGGGGCGGTGGCGGCGATGAAGGTCGCCACCGCTTCGGCTATTTCCAGGCTCACCTCGGCCGCGGTGCGCCGGGTGGCGGCGAGGATCGCCTTCGGGACCCGGAACCCGTGGTCACCTCCCGCGATCCAGCACACCTGGGCGCACGCGGCGGCGATCACGGGGTTCAGCAGCGCCGGCGGCGCAAAGGGATCCCGGTCCCCGCTCACGAAGAGGGTGGGGATGCCGATCCGGGGGAGGTGCTCCATCCGCTCCGGAGGGACCTCGGCCTTGCCCGGCGGTTTCAGCGGATAGGCGAGAAGCACCAGACCCGCCACGCGGTGCTTCGCGGCCGCGGTTTCGTCCGCGAGCAGGAGGGAGGCCATCCTCCCGCCGAAGGAGCGGCCACCGAGGAAGAGGGGGCCAGCGATGTCTCGCGCCGCCCGGTCCACGACCGCGGCCACGCAGGCGATTGCGCGGCCCGCCCGGTCGGGACGTCTCCGGCCGGCCTCCGCCGCCGGCAGGTTGAAGCGGAGCGTCCGGATCCCGTGGCGGGACAGGGATTCGGCAAGGGAGACGAGGCCCGGAGTGTCCCGGTTTCCGCCGGCGCCGTGGGTGAGCGCGAGGAGCGGGGTGGAGCCAGCCGCGGCCCGGGGTTCGTGCAGAGCAGCGCTGACCGTGCCCGAGCCGCCGTCCGGTAGGTGGAGAATCACTGGAGACAACGGAGAACCGGCCTATCGACTCGGCGGAATCCGCTTGCCGAAAGCCGAGGCGACCAGCGCGGCCGCCGCTTCGGCGATCCGGTTCCCAACGTCACGCCGCGGGTTCACCTCGCCGATCCGGACCACTGGCGTGGCCCCCATTGACCGCAGCCATTCAGGAACGGCCGATTCCGGGGAGCGTGCGCTTGCCGAGCGCCGACGCCACCAGCTCGACCGCCAGTTCGGCGGTCCGGTTGCGAACGTCGCGGATCGGATTCACCTCCGCCACCTCCAGCGACCGCAGCCCGCCGCTTTCCGCCACCGCCTCCATCAGGGTGTGCGCCTCGCGATAGCTGAGTCCACCCCGGACGGGTGTCCCGACCCCGGGGGCGATCTCCGGGTCGAGTCCGTCCATGTCGAGACTGAGGTGCATCCCGTCCGTCCCGTCGAGTACGCGGGCGACCGCCTCGTCGACAACGGTCGCGAAACCCCGGCGATCCACCTCTTCCATCGTATACACCCGAATCCCCAGATCCCCGACCAACGCGGCTTCGGCCGGATCGACGCTTCGCACACCGACCAGGGCGGTGTTCCGAGGCTCCAGCCGCCTGGCCCCCGCGGCGAAACCTCCCACCCGGGTGAGGGCCTCGGGACCCCGGCCGAACAGTGCGGCCACCGGCATCCCGTGCAGGTTGCCGGTAGGGGTGGTCTCCGGGGTGTTCGCGTCCGTATGGGCGTCCACCCACAGGAGCCCCAGACGTTGCTCCAACGGGTAGCCGCCGCCGCGATGCACGCATCCGGTCATGCCGGAGACCGTGCCGAGCGCGATGGAATGATCGCCACCGAGCACCGCCGGAAGCCGGCCCGCTTCGCGATGACGGCGTACCTCGCGCGCGAGGCGCTCAAGGACGCGGACGACCTCCTCGAGATAGCGGGCGTTCGGTTCGCCCGGTCCGGACAGCGTCTCGGCAAGGGGCGCCTCGATGTTCCCGGCGTCTTCCACGGCGTATCCGAGCCGCCCCAGACGCGTTGCGATCCCGGCACGCCGGATGGCCGAGGGCCCCATGTCCACTCCCCGGCACCCGGCCCCCAGGTCCAGCGGCACACCTATCAGACAGATCGTTCTCTTCTCCATGGCCGCATCCTACTGCGCCGCCCCGCGAGCCTCGGGAGGGGGCGACACCCACTGGAGAGACAGCGCGCGTACGGCTTGGCGCGGTCGGGTGCAGGGGCGCAAAGCATGTTGGAACGGATCCGCCGCAACACCCCCGGGAAGGAAACGCCGGTCTCCAGACCGGCAGCCACTGCGCGGAGCGCTGCGGAACGGCGGGCAGATCCCTCTCCGCATGGTGGGTGGGCACCGGCGCAGCCGGCCTTCCGCACCACCGGTTGCTCCTCCCGGTACTCTCCGCGCTCAGGATGCCCTACCGGTCGCTCGCCGACGCCGTCGCCGACCTGCAACGGAATCGGATGCTCGTCCGTGTCCCCGACGAGGTGGACGGACACCTAGAGGTCGCCGAGATCCAGCGCCGCGCCTACGCCGCCGGAGCGCCGGCCATCCTCTACGAGAACGTCAAGGGGTCGGCATTTCCCTGCGTTTCCAACCTCTTCGGAACCATGGAGCGGGCGCGTTTCCTGCTCCGGCACGGGCTCGACGGGGCGAAGGCAGCCGTCCGCTACCGCGCGGCGCCGGGGAAGGTCTTCTCGGATCTGCGGAACCGGCCTTCGGCCCCACTGGGCGCCGCGGAGGCGGCGATCCACTCCCTGCCCCGCCGGGTCGGTACGGCTCCGAGCCAAGCGCGTTCGATCGCCCTCGGCGACGTGCCCCGCATCACCTCGTGGCCGGATGACGGAGGTCCGTTCATCACCCTGCCCCAGGTCTTCACCGAAGATCCGGAGCTGCCCCCCGGTACTGGCCCGTTCGGAGCCCCCCTTTCGTCGAACGTGGGGATGTACCGCATCCAGCTCGCCGGCGGCGAGTACGGCGAAGGGGAGGCCGGGATGCACTACCAGATCCACCGCGGCATCGGCGTGCATCACACGGCGGCCGAGCGGCGTGGCGAGCCGCTCCGGGTGAGCATCTTCGTAGGCGGACCTCCGGCCCACACCCTTGCCGCGGTGATGCCACTGCCGGAGGGCCTCAGCGAACTGCTGTTCGCCGGGATGCTGGCCGGCCGGCGGTTCGCATGGAGGCGCCGGGATGACGGGTTCGTGGTCTCGGCGGACGCCGACTTCACCATCACCGGGTGGGTGGATCCGGGCCGCACCCTGCCAGAGGGCCCCTTCGGGGACCACCTCGGCTACTACAGCCTCACCCACCCGTTCCCGGTCCTCCGGGTGACTTCCGTAACCCACCGTACGGGAGCCATCTGGCCACTGACCGTGGTGGGCCGTCCCCCGCAGGAGGACACCACCTTCGGCCAGCTCATCCACGAGATCACCGAACCGATGGTCCCCACCACGCTGCCGGGGGTCCATTCGGTGCACGCGGTGGACGCGGCGGGGGTCCACCCGCTGCTGCTGGCCGTCGGCAGCGAGCGGTACTCCCCGTTCACCGGGCGGCGGCCGCAGGAGTTGTGGACGATCGCGAACGCGATCCTGGGTTTCGGGCAGTGCTCACTGGCCAAGTACCTGTTCATCGCGGCCCGCGAAGACGCTCCGGAACTGGCCGCCCACGACATTCCGGGAATGCTGGACCATGTCCTCCGGCGGGTGGACCTGGCCTCCGATCTCCACTTCCAGACCCGCACCACGATCGACACCCTCGACTACTCCGGCACCGGTCTGAACGCGGGGTCCAAGCTGGTGATCGCCGGAGCCGGCCCGGAGCGGAGACAACTCGCCCGCGCCGTCCCCGATGGAGTCGGCAGCGCGCTTCCGGATGGCTTCTCCGGCCTCCGCGCCGTCCTCCCGGGTGTCTTCGTGCTGGGAGGCCGCCAATTCGCCTCCCACGAGCAGGTGGCGGCCGACCTCACGCCGCTCTGGCGCTCGCTCGATGCGGCGGAGCGCGCCGGGGCCGATCTGACCGGGATGCCGCTTGTCGTGCTCTGCGACGATCCCGGCTTCGCCGCCGAGAGCCTCCGGAACCTGCTCTGGGTGGCCTTCACGCGGTCCAACCCCTCCCACGACGTGCACGGCCGCCGGGCGACGATTCGCCACAAGCACTGGAGTTCGGTGGAACCGGTGCTCATCGACGCCCGCCTCAAGCCCCACCACGCCCCGCCGCTGATCGAAGACCCCGCGGTCAGCCGCCGGGTGGACGCTCTCGCGGCCCCCGGCGGGCCGCTCCACGGAGTGATCTGAACGCGATCTGATCGTGCTGGGTCAGGTCAGTCCACAACGGACTTGAGAAACTCGGCGACCGTCTGAACCCGGATTCCGAACGTCTGGTCGGGCCGGTTCATGAACGGGCCGAAGTCCCGGATGTCACCGGTCAGCAAGTGGCTCGCACCGCTCGCGAGGGCTGCCCGAAAAATGGGTCGGTCCTTGGTCGCCAGACCTGCGGGAAACGGGAGGTCGGGCGGATGGCCCACGAGACGGATCCCGAAGACCAACGCTTCGTAGTCATCCACGATCTGTGGGAACTTCGCCGTCAGATTGCGCCGGGCTTCTTCCCGGGCGTAGCTGCTCGTGACGAGATCCCACCGCCCGCTCGTCCCCGACTCGATGAGAAGAGCCGCTTTCCCGCGTGGATTGTGGGCGGCCGTGAAGAGCACATTGGCGTCCAGAAAGAGCCTCACTTCCGGAGATTGAGCATCTGAAGCAGGCGCGCCCGCTCCTCGTCATCGAGTCTGTCGGCGGCATCCCACTCGGCGATCTGCTTGTCGGTGTAGCGCTCGAACTCAAGCACGATTCCGGGCCGCAGGACGATCTCTTCGGAACGATCCTCCAGGATCATCACGTCCCCACCCTTGATCCCCATTCGCTTGCGAACCCGAGCCGGCAAAGTGATCTGGCCACGATCGGAAACTACAAGCGTCTGCGCCAACTCACCCTCCGGTATCCGAAGAGAATAGCGTATTTTCCGAATAACGGATATTCCGCACGCCAATTCCCGATGAACTCCTCCGCCTGTTCGCCCGCTCACGCCTGACCGAACACACACCGCGGTCTCGGTTGGCGCGCCAACCGGTAAGGTGCGCACATGAGCACGGACCCTGGCGCACGGGCCACGAGTTCCAGCACCGGGCTCGCCCGGAACCTCGGCCTCATGGGGCTGGCCGCCACCGGGATCTGCTCCATGCTCGGCGCGGCGATCAACGTGATGCCGTTCATGCTGCTGCGCGGCCTTCCGGACATCGGCCCCTACGTCCTGCCGGCCTATGTCTTCGCCGCGCTCCCGGCCGTGCTGGCGGCGCTGGCCTACGGCAGCCTGGGATCGGCCATGCCCCGCGCCGGGGGCAGCTACGTCTACGCCAGCCGCGCCCTCAGCCCCTGGTGGGGCTTCATCGCCAGTTTCTCCCAGTGGTTCGGGCTGTCCATCGCGATCGGTGTGGTGTCGTATCTGCTCGTTCCCTTCCTGCGCGACATGGCCGGTGCGCTCGGCTATTCCGCGGTCGCCGGAGCGCTCGAGCGCGGTCCCGTGCGGGTGGGCATCTCCATCGCGTTCCTCTGGACGTTCGTGTTGGTGAACGTGCGGGGACTGAAGCTCTACGAGCGGACCCTGGTCCCCATGATGTTCCTCATGTTCGCGCTGGGCGGAGTGGTGATCGTCAGCGGCTTCGCCTTCGACCACGGGGACTTCGCCGCCGCGCTGATGGCGAGCGAGGGCCGCACCGTTCCCGCCGAGCCGGCGACCCCGCTCCAGCTCGTCCCCTTCGTGGCCGCCGCGGTCGTGCTCTTCTCGACCTTCATCGGGTTCGACTCGATCGCGCAGGCCGGAGGGGAGGCGAAGAACCCGGGCCGCAACATTCCGCTGGCCATCGGGATCGCGATCGCCTCGGTGGGCGGTTTCTATTTCCTGTTCACGGCGGCGATGTACCACGCCGTTCCCTGGCAGTTCGTCGCCGAGGAGGCCGCGATCCGCGACGTAACCGCACCCGGGTTGCTCGGCTATCTCCTGCCGGCGGCGGGCACCGCGGCAATCCTCGCCGGGGCGGCCGTGGCCCTCATCAACGACCTCCCGGCCATGCTGCTCGCCGTCTCCCGCATGATGTTCGCCTGGGCCGAGGACGGGATCTTCCCGAAGCGGGTGGCCGCGGTCCATCGCAGCTTCCACACCCCGTGGGTCGCCATCCTGTTGAGCGGAGCGATGGCCACCGTAGGCATTGTGGGCAGCCATCTCGCCGGGGACTTCTTCCTGGGCATCGACATCCTCGTGACCTCGATGCTCGTCAACTTCGGGCTCATCTGTCTCTCGCTCGTGACCCTGCCCCGCCGCAACCCGGAACTCGCCAGCGACGTGAAGGTCCTGGGGAGGCCCGCGCAGGTGGTGGTCGGTGGTGGGGGCGCGGCGATCCTGGGGCTGTTCCTGGTGCTCCACATCGTCAAGGACCTCTCGACACCAACGGCGGCCTGGTACTTCCACTCGACGTGGGTTTGGCTGCTGGTGATGGGCGTCGCCTCGCTCATCTATCTCCGGGAAATGTCCCGGCTGCGGCAGCGGGGCGTGGACACGGACCGGCTGTTCAGCGCGCTGCCGCCCGAGTGAACCGGGCGGTGGACCGTGCCCGGCTCGCGTCCGGGCTGGAGACTTCCCGGGTCCTGACCGGGCTCTGGCAGGTCGCCGACCAGGAGCGGGCCGGCGCCACGCTCGAAACCGAGAGGGCGGCCCGGGCGCTCGAACCCGTGGTGGACGCCGGCTTCACCACGTTCGACGTGGCGGACCACTATGGCTCGGCCGAGCTGATCGCCGGAGCGCTCCGGAAGCGCCGACCTGAAGTCCGGGTGTTCACCAAATGGGTGCCTGAGCCGGGGGTCTCGTCCCGCGGCGACGTCGAAGCAGCGGTACGGCTGTCACTCGACCGGATCGGTACCGACCGGCTGGACGTCCTGCAGTTCCACGCCTGGAGCTATCCCGATCCCGGCTGGCTGGACTGTCTGTTCCATCTGCTGGAGATCCGGTCCGAGGGGCGGATCGGCCACCTCGGCGTCACCAACTTCGACGCGGTCCATCTCGATCTCGCGCTCCGGAGCGGAATCCCCCTCGTCTCGAACCAGGTCTGCTACTCGCTGGTGGACCGCCGGCCCGCGGGGGCCATGACCGAGGTGTGCCGCACGCACGGGGTCGGGCTGCTTGCCTACGGGTCTCTCTCCGGGGGGCTGCTGAGCGATCGCTGGCTGGGAGCCGCCGAACCTCCGATCGACGAATCGCTCACCTGGTCGCAGATGAAGTACCGGCGCTTCATCGACCAGGCCGGCGGCTGGGACCGCTTCCAGGCGGTCCTGCGCGCCGCGCGCCGGGTCGCGGACCGCTGCGGCGTCTCCATCGCCAATGTCGCCGTGCGCTACGTGCTGGAACAGCCGGCCGTGGCCGGAGTCATCGTCGGAGCCCGACCCGGCGAACGAAGCCACCTGGAAGACAACCTCCGGCTCTTCGACTTCACGCTCGACGAGCAGTCCCGGGCGGAGCTTGCCGGGGCGCAAGCCACGCTCGATCCCATTCCCGGCGACTGCGGCGACGAATACCGGCGCCCACCGTATCTGACCGCGTCAGGCGATCTTCACCACCACGTGACCCACTTCCCGGCCCCCTACGCGGTGCGGGACACGGAGCGCGGAGTCGAACTCGACCCGGAAGCCGGATTCCCCGAAGCGGTTCGCACCGGAAACGAGATCAGGATTTCCGGAGTGACCCCCACCCATCGGGGCCGGCTGATCGGGGGCAACGACGTCCGCGCCCAGACCCACTTCGCGCTCGACCGGGTAGAGGGAGCGCTCCAGTCGCTCGACGCCGAAACTACCGACGTCACCAAGGTTACGGCGCGATCGCGCGAGGAAGATTGGCCGGTCGTCAAGGCCGTTCTGCTCAAGCGCCTCGCCTCGGTGGGGCCGGACTCGAGGGTCCTGGACCACTACCCGGGCGGACTCCGTGCCGTAACTCGGCACCGCGTCGAGGTTGACGTGGAAGCGCGGACTTAGCCCGCCCGGGTCACGCCGCCGGTTCCGCCCGCAGGTCTCCGCTCGGGATGTCGGCGCGACGGCTTGGAACGCCGGCCTCCGGCCGGCACAGCCCGCCGCAGGCGGGCGGCGGGAAGGATCCAGTTATCCCGGATGGGGGTCGTCGCTCACGGACAGCACGCTCGTTCGGCTCCCTCCGTCCGCACGCCCGCCGCGTCCGCCGAAATCACCACGTTCCGCAACTGCTCCGCATCCCCCGACTTCACGTACCACTCCCAGCGGGCACCGTCGGGATCACTGACCCAGGTCTCGGTCTTCCGGGCGTAGCAGCACTCCGTGTCGTCCACCCCGGTCGTCTCGAGCCCGGACTCACGTAGCCGTCCTTCGGCCGCCCGCACCTGCCGAGCCGCCTCCACTTCCACGCCGAGATGGTTGATCGTCGCCCCTTCCGAGCTCTCGAAGAGGACAAGCTTCAGCGGCGGGTCGGCAATGGCGAAGTTCGCGTAGCCCGGCTTCACCTTCGCCGGCGCGGTCGCGAACATCCGCGAGTAGAAGTCAATCGCCTTCTCGAGGTTCGTCACATTCAGGGCAAGCTGCAGTCGGGACATCGCAGTCCTCCTTGGTCGGTTCCGTCGAATCCACACAGCATTCGGCAGTCAGAAAGTCCATGAGTCGAGCCATGGCGGGAAAGTCGGGCCGGGACCGCACTTCGCGCCCGCGCTGCTCCTGCTCCACGAGACCCGCCCGCGTGAGAGCGGCCAAGTGGTGCGCGAGCGTCGAAGCGGGCGTGCCGAGGGTCCGGATGAGCGTCCCCACCGGTAGCCCGGGCTGACCCGCACGGACCAGCAACCGGTAGAGCCGAAGGCGTGTCGGGTTCCCGAGGGCGCCCAGACTCGCGGCCGCCAGGTCCTCGGTCAGCGGGATCGACGTCGTCATTACAACATAACTATATCACTAGTTTTTTCGATATATCAAGTGCCCATTGATTCGGCCCAGGACTTGACAGCGCCGCAGCCGTTAGCCCTTCGGTTCGTTGAGACTGCCGTCCTCGGACGGGGCGGCCGCGTCGGTCCGTTCCACCTGCAACAGCAGAACTCCCTCAATACGGGCAACTCTTTGCTCCACGCGGCTGATCCTCTCTCCCAGACGGTCCATGCGCGCCTCGATGCGGTCCATCCGCGCCTCGATTCGATCCATGCGGGCCTCAATACGATCCATCCGCAATTCCAGGCGGTCGATGCGTTCGAAGCCGAATCCCGCGATGGTGAGGTTCATCACCGCCATGAAGACCCCGAGCGAGACGAACGGAATCCACTCTTTCCTCTTCACACTTCCTCCAGCCGGTTCCCGGCCGTCGAGCCCTTCGGGGCTCATCGAGTTGTCAAGCGTCAAGGTGTCCCGCCCGCGTCGCGGACGCATCAAGATCCTCGGTGACCCAGCGCAGAGAGTCTATCGCCGCAACGTGGGGGCCGGACTACACGACCGCCGGTTCCAGTAAGCGGATCGTGCCCCGGTCCGCGTCCATCTCGGCGCGGCCCCCGATGGGAAGCGTGAACTGCTCGGGGATGTGCCCGATCATGCTTCCCCGGAAGGCCGGGATGCCGAGCGGGGCGACATGGTCTTCGAGCACCTGCTCGAGGGTGAGCGAGCCGAACCCCGATCCGGGGTCGCAGTCGGTGCAGCGGCCGAAGATGAATCCCGCGATCCGGTCGAGGACTCCCGCGAGCTTCAGGGTGGTCATCATCCGGTCCACCCGGTAGACCGCCTCGTCCACGTCCTCGAGGAAGAGGATGGCACCGGTGAAGTCCGGCAGATACTCCGACCCCATGATCGCGGTCAGGACGGTCAGGTTGCCGCCGAGGAGCTGTCCCGTGGCTCGCCCGCCGGTGATGGTGCGGATCCGGTGCTCCCTGGGAACGATGTGGTCTCCGGAATCATCGACGAGGTTCTCGAGCAGTCCCGCCTCGCCGTCCATCACGGTGCGGCGGAGGTGCTCGGTCGAGAAGCGGTTCCCCGGCCCCGGACCATGCATCACGACGAGGCCGGTCTTCGCGTGGACTCCCATAAGGAGCGCCGTGGCGTCGCTGTAGCCGAGCAGCACCTTGGGATTCGCCCGGATCACGTCGTAGTCGAGGAGCGGCAGGACCCGAGCCGATCCCCAGCCGCCCCGGGCGAAGATCCCCTTCACCTCGGGATCGCCGAAGAACTCCATGATGTCTGCCGCCCGCTCGGCGTCGCTTCCGGCGAAGTAGCCGCGCCGCCGGTAGTAGTTCGACCCGAGCCGCGGTTCGAGCCCGACCGCCCGGAAGGCGTCGGCGAAGATCTCCGTCGGGTCGGTCTCGAAGGCGGCGGTGGCGGGGCTCACGAGTCCGAAGACGTCACCGGGTCGGATGCGGGTCGGCCGGACCAAGGCCGGCTGAACGGCACGAGCCTGAGCGGGCACCCACATCGCTCCCGCCACAGCGCCGCCGAACAGCGATAACGCGGTGCGCCGGGACAGAAGTGGAGTCACCGGCACCAGGCCTTCGGCCCAAGACGACGGGGCAGAGGTTTCGCCGCGCTGACGCAGGGCGGTGCCGGTCTGAAGACCGGCGGTCCCTTCCCTCGCCGCCGTTCTCCTCACCGGCACCGTGCCGTCAGTTCTCCTCCGAAGCCACCAGGACCGCCGGGACGCCAAGGCCCGCCACCCGCTCGTTGAACGGGGTGAGGTGTTCGGTCATCGCGGCTTCGAGGTCGCTGTGGATGGCGTCGAGTTCGGGTTTGAGGTCGTCGAAACGCTCGTAGGCGCCCGCGGTCGGTTCGTAGTCGCCCTGGACGATGTAGCCGTAGAGGGTGACCAACTGGTTGTCGATCTGCGGCGGGAAGTTGATCGGGTCCTGCGACGACTTGCTGTTCGTCTGGGTGATCGTCTCCTCGATCTCGGTCAGGCGGTCGGTGAGCGCCTTGCTGAGCGTCCCGAGCTCCTCGTCGGCCTTGCCGGCCTTCCGGAGCCTCCCGACGATGTCGCCCGCCTGGGACTTGACGTCGCGGAGCCGGTTGAGCGCATCGAAGAGCTTCGTGATCTCGCCGGCCACGGTCTCGCCGAGCTCACGCTGCTTCGCGAGGTCCTCGGCGGTGGAGGAGAGGTTCGGATTCATCGCCACCTCGAGCGGCTGCGTGTGGGTCTCCTCCCCGACCGTCAGGCGGACCTCGTAGGTCCCCGGGACCACCGAGAGTCCCGGCGTGCCGCCCCAGTGGACCACCCCCGCGGGGCGCTGGATGCCCTCGCTGCGAAGGTTCCAACGGAACGCGTTGAGCCCCGCCGCGGCCGGGAGACGCGCCCGGGCGCCGCCGCCGAAGAATGCTGCGAACGGCGAGACGGGCCCGGTCGGAGGCGCTGCCCCCGGCTGCCCGGTGACTTTCCGCACCGAGTTGCCGTCGGAGTCCAGGATCTCCAGGGTGATCGCGGACTCCGGCTGCTCCTTCAGGTGGTAGCGGATGTCGGCCCCGCCTCCGAAGCCGCCCCGATAGGCGGTCCGGGGCGCATAGAGCACGGAATCCGCGGCCATCGTCTCGTCGGTGATCTGGTGGAGCGGGCTCAGGTCGTCGAGCACCCAGAACGACCGGCCCTGGGTCGAAACCACCAGGTCCTTCCGGTGCACCTGCATATCGGTGATCGGACTCACCGGCAGGTTGTTCTGGAAGCGCTGCCAGTGGGCGCCGTCGTCGAACGAGACATAGAGCCCGAACTCGGTTCCCGCGTAGAGCAGTCCCTTGCGGTCGTGATCTTCGCGGATGGCGCGGGTGAAGTGCGTCGGCGGGATGCCGTTCGTTCCATCGGTGAGCAGGTCCCAGCTCTCTCCGGAGTCGTCCGTCCGGAAGATGTAGGGCCGGAAGTCGTTCTCCCGGTAGCGGTACACCGCGATGAACACCCGGGCGGGATCGTGGGAGGACATCTCGATGACGTTGACGGTGCCTCCCTCCGGCATGTCCGCGGGGGTGATCTCGGTCCACGTATCGCCGCGGTCGCGGGAGATGTGGACCCGGCCGTCGTCGCTGCCCGCCCACAGTTCCGCGGGCGTGTGCGGTGACTCCTCGAACGAGAAGAGGGTGTTGTAGACCTCGACGCCGGTGCTGTCGCGGGTGATCGGTCCTCCGGCGTAGTCCTGGTGCTCGGAGTTGTTGGTCGTCAGGTCGGGGCTGATCACCCGCCAGCTCTGGCCCTGGTCCCGGGACATGTGGACCACCTGCGAGGCGTGGTAGAGGATGTCCGGATCGTGCGGCGAGAGCCGGATCGGCGCGTTCCACTGGAACCGGTAGTTGAGATCCCGGGCCGCCTGGCCGAGCTGGAGCTGCGGGTAGTGGAGGATCTGCCGGAACTCACCGGTCTTCCGGTTCACGCGCGTGATGGAGCCGCCGTAGCACCCCGCGTAGATGACGTCGGGGTCGCGCGGGTCCACCGCGATGTGGCCGCTCTCGCAGCCGCCGACCTGGTACCAGTCCGGCACGACGCTGAATCCGCCGCGGGACGGCACGGAGATGGTGCTGTTGTCCTGCTGCGAACCGTAGATCCGGTAGGGCCACTGGTCGTCCACGTAGACCCGGTACATCTCGGAGGTTTCCTGCCCCATCTGGTCGGTCCAGCTCTTCCCGCCGTCGAACGACACGTTAGCGCCGCCGTCGTTGGCGTTGATCATGTTGAGCGGGTTGTCCGGGTTGATCCAGAGGTCGTGGTTGTCGCCGTGCGGCACCCGGATGCGCTCGGGGAACGTCCGTCCCCCGTCAATGGACTTGTGGAAGGCCACGTTCAGCACGTAGACGGTGTTCTCGTCGTGGGTGTCGGCGTAGAGGTGGATGTAGTACCAGGGACGCTGCCGGAGGGCCGCGTCGCCATTGATCCGGGTGAACGAGTCGCCGCCGTCATCCGAGCGGTACAGCCCGCCGCGCTCCCCTTCGGCTTCGAGGAGGACCCAGACGCGGTCCGAGTTCGCGGCGGAAATGGCGACCGCGGTCTTCCCGATCATGCCGGTGGGAAGCCCGTTCTCGACCCGCTCCCAGGTGTCCCCGCCGTCGCGGCTGCGGAAGATCCCGCCGTCCTCGCTGCCCGAGATCATGGTCCACGGCTTCCGCTCGGCGCGCCACGCTCCCGCGTAGAGGATGCGCGGGTTGTTGGGATCCATCTGGATCTCCACGAAACCGGTGCGGTCGGAGATGTGGAGCACCTGCTCCCAGGTCTGGCCGCCGTCCTTCGTCCGGTAGATGCCGCGCTCGTCGTTGGGACCGAAGATATACCCGAGCGCCGCCGCGTACACGAGGTCGGAATCCTTCGGGTGGATCGCGAGGGCGCCGATCTGGCCGGCGTGCCGGAGCCCCACGTGCTCCCAGGTCCTGCCCGCGTCGTCGGAGCGGTACATGCCGTCCCCGACGGAGATGTTCCCCCGGGTGGAGGCGGAGCCGGTGCCCACGTAGATGACGTTGGTGTCCGAAGGGGCCACCCGGATGGAGCCCACCGAGCCCACGCCGAAGAAACCGTCGCTGACGTTCGTCCAGTTGTGCCCGGCGTCGGTCGTCTTGAAGACGCCCCCGCCGGTGCCGCCGAAGTAGTAGGTCAGCGGATCGCCCGGAACTCCCGTCGCCGCCGTGGAGCGCCCCCCACGGGTGAAGCCGACGGAGCGGAACCGCATCTCCTCGTAGTACTCCGGCGGGACCGTGACGTTCGCTTCATCGAAGTGCTCGTCGTAGTCGCGATGGCTCCCCTGCCCCAGCGCGAGCGGCGCGGCGAGCAGGACGGCCCCTGCCGCGGCCGTCGAAATGCGAAGAAATCGTCCAATGTGCATCGAGAGGTCCCTCCGGGAAAGAGCCGGTCAGTGTACCGGGGCGCGCGGGAAGAGGGAGGCTCGAGTCAGTGATCCGGTTTCTCGCGAAACGCGACGACCTCGTCGAGCCTCGAAGCCCCGAGAGCGGCCATGACCAGGCGGTCCACCCCGAGGGCCACCCCTGAGCAGCGGGGGAGGCCCGGTGCCTCGAGGGCGGTGAGAAAGCGCTCGTCCGTACCGGCGACCGGCCGGCCGGCCCGTTCGCGGGCCCGGTTTTCGGCCGCGAATCGCCGGCGGTGTTCATCCGCATCCTGGAGTTCGTCGTATCCGTTGGCGAGTTCCAGTCCGGCCCAGTAGACCTCGAAACGCTCCGCGGTCCGGGAATCGTCGTCGCTCAGCCGGGCGAGGGCCGCCAGCGGGGCCGGGAACCGCGTGACGATCGTCGGCGCCCGAGACCCCAGACCGGGTTCCACGAGCCGTGAGAACAGGTAGTCGAGGGCCGCGGCCCGGTCGTCAGGACGGCCCGGGTGGCCGTGCGCCTCGGCCAGGGTCTCAAGACGCTCCCCCGCTGCCGAGAGCGGGTCGACCCCGACAGCGGCGAGAAAAAGCTCCCGGTAGGTGCGCCGCTCGGCCGGGGGAGTGCCCAGCAGATCTCCCAGCAGCAGGTCCATTTCCGTCAGCAGTCCCTCGAGCGGACCCAGGCGGTACCACTCGGCAATGGTGAACTCGACGGCGTGATGCCGCCCGGACTCCCCCGCGCGAAACGCCTTGACGACCTGGAAGATGGGACCGCTTCCCGCCGCCAGCAGCCGCTTCATGGCGAACTCCGGCGAGGTGTGGAGGAAACCCCCGGCCGCGGGCACCGACTCCAGGTGGCGATCGGGCGTGGCGTGGGGCCCGAGGATCGGGGTCTCGACCTCCTGGTAGCCTCGGGCGGTCAGGAAGGCCCGTAACCGGGCAACGAGCCGGGAGCGCCCGCGGAGGTTCGCGAGGGACGCGGCGGAGCCCCGCTCGGGGCGGCCCGTGCCGGTCAGTTCTTTACCCGGGAAACGTACTCACCGGTGCGGGTGTCCAGGCGGAGCGTCTCGTCCACCTCGATGAACAGGGGAACCCGTACGACAGCTCCGGTTTCGAGCGTCGCGTTCTTGGAACCCCCGGTCGCGGTGTCGCCGCGGATCCCGGGTTCGGTCTCCACCACCTTGAGATCCACGAAGTGCGGAGGGTGAATGAGCAGGATCGCGTCGTTGTAGAGCGTGACGCCGCAGGTCATCCCCTGGAGCAGCCACTTCTCATGGCCGCCAAGCGCCGATTTTGCCGCCGAGTACTGCTCGTAGTTGTTGGGGTCCATGAAGTGCCACTCCCCGCCGTCGCTGTAGAGGAACTCCATCTCGGTGTCGAGCACGTCGGCGGCTTCCACCTTCTCGCCCGACTTGAACGTCTTGTCGAGGACCCGGCCGGTCTTGAGGTTCCGGTAGCGGATCCGGGTGAACGCCTGCCCCTTTCCCGGCTTCACGAACTCGCAGTCCAGCAGGACGCACGGATCGGAATCGAGCAGGACCTTGAGCCCGCTGCGGAACTCGTTCGTCGCGTAGGTGTTGGCCAAGAAATCGCTCCCTTCGGGGGTCGGACGGCGGGAATCGTACCAAGCGGACCACGGAGCGGCCGTCAAGGTGGAGAGCGAGACGGCAAGCGCCTTCGGGCCGGCGCTCCCTGCGCTCCTACACCTCCGTCAGGAGATGCCCCATCCGTTCCTTCTTGGTCCGCAGGTAATCGCGGGAGTGCTCGTTCGCCGGAACCTCGATGGCGACCCGCTCCTCGATGACGAGGCCGTGGGCCTCGAGGGCGACGAATTTTCGCGGGTTGTTGGTCAGCAGACGAATCCGCCCGACGCCGAGATCCCGAAGAATCTGGGCGCCGACGCCGTACTCGCGCTGGTCGGCCCGGAAGCCGAGGTGGGTGTTGGCGTCCACCGTGTCGAGGCCGCCGTCCTGGGCCGCGTATGCACGCAGTTTGTTGACGAGCCCGATGCCCCTCCCCTCCTGGCTCAGGTAGAGCAAGACCCCCGAACCCTCCTGGCCGATCCGGGCGAAAGCCGCTTCGAGCTGGGGGCCGCAGTCGCACCGCATCGAGCCGAAGACCTCACCGGTGAGGCACTGGCTGTGGACGCGCACCAGGACCGGCGTGTCCGGACGCGCCTCTCCCATCTGCAGGACCAGATGCCCCGTTCCGTCAAGGGTGTTCTCGTAGGCGATGGTTCGAAACGTGCCGAAACGAGTGGGGAGAACCGTCGCGGCCAGCCGGCGAACCAGCGACTCGGTACCGAGCCGATAGCGAATCAGGTCGGCGACGCTCACGATCGCCATGCCGTGCTCTTCCGCGAAGATCTCGAGATCCGGAAGGCGCGCCATCGTCCCGTCTTCGTTCATGACCTCGCAGATCACCGCCGCGGGATAAAGACCCGCGATCCGCGCGAGATCCACCCCGGCCTCGGTCTGCCCCGCCCGCTGCAGGACTCCGCCGGGACGGGCGCGGAGCGGAAAGACGTGGCCGGGACGGACCAGATCCGCCGGAAGGGTTTCCTCTTGAATCGCCACCTGGATGGTGTGGGCCCGATCGGCGGCCGAAATGCCGGTGGTGACCCCGTCCCGTGCCTCGATCGAAACGCAGAACGCGGTTTCATGAGCCGAGGTGTTCTCCCGCACCATGAGCGGGATCTCGAGTTCGTCGAGACGCTCGCCGGTCATCGGCATGCAGATGAGGCCGCGCCCGTGCGTGGCCATGAAGTTGATTGCCTCGGGCGTGACCTTTTCGGCGGCGATCGTCAGATCGCCCTCGTTCTCACGGTCCTCGTCGTCTACGACGATGACCATGCGTCCGGCGGCGACTTCGCGGACCGCCCGCTCGACCGGCCAAAACGCCGTGGATTCGCTCTTTCCCGTGTCACGCACGCACACAACACCTCGTCGGGCCCGAGGGGCCCTCTCTCGGAAACCGTCTCAAGAAGGAGTTTAGCCGCCGTCCGGAGCCTTTCTGCCGAGATCCGGTCCGCTGTCCTGAACCAGCGCCCCGACGTACTTCGCCAGGATGTCGTACTCCAAATTGACGCGGTCCCCTCTCCGCAGAGCCCCGAGGGTGGTAGCCGTGCGGGTGTGGGGAATCAACATCACCTCGAAACACGCCTCGCCCGGCGCGACGGACGCCACCGTCAGGCTGACGCCGTCGAGGGCGATCGAACCCTTGCGAACGATCCAGCGGGGCTCGCCGTGCCGGATTCTCATCCGGTAGTCGTCGTCCGAACCTCCCGCTTCGAGCACCTCACCGCAGCCGTCCACGTGCCCCTGGACAAAGTGCCCGCCCAAACGGTCCGAGGCGCGCAGGGGCAACTCCAGGTTGACCCGGTGCCCCGGCCGCAGGCCGCCCAGCGTCGTCAGGGAGAGGGTCTCGGCTGCGACTTCGAAGGACACCGCTGCAGGCTCGACCGCCACTGCGCTCAGGCAGACCCCGGAGACCGCGACGCTGTCACCGATGGAGAGCCCCGCGAACTCGCCGCCACCGTGCCCGATGGTGAGGAACCGTCCGGCTCCGAGATCCCGGACCGCCCGCACGTCGCCGACCGCGATGACGAGTCCCGTGAACATGAGGGCGGGAGCCTGCCCGATCCACCCCCAATCACGCAAGCCGCCATACGATCTCCGGCGTGGACGACCGCTTCATGCGCCGGGCCCTCGAGCTCGCCCGGCTTGGCCAGTACACCGCGCCGCCCAATCCGGCGGTCGGCGCCGTTCTGGTCAGAGGTGGGCGAGTTCTTGCCGAAGGCTTCCACGCCCGCGCGGGCCGCCCGCACGCGGAAGCGCAGGTACTCAAGGTGGGGAGCGCGGCGCGGGGCGCGACGCTCTACGTCAATCTCGAGCCGTGCTGTCACGTCGGACGAACCCCGCCGTGCGCCGAACGGATCATCGCCTCGGGAGTGCGGCGCGTCGTCGCCTCGCACCCCGACCCCGACCCGAGAGTGCGCGGCGGAGGATTCGATCGTCTTCGATCCGCCGGCGTTGCAGTGACGACGGGCGTCCTCCGGGAAGAGGCGCAGGACCTGAATCCATCGTTCTTCAAGTTCCTTCTGACCGGCACTCCCTGGGTAACGGTGAAGGCCGCGATTTCCGTGGACGGGGTCATGGCCCCGCCCGGGACCCGCTGGATCACCCGACCCCGCAGCCGCCGCCATGGGAGGGTGCTGCGCCGGGAGAACGACGCCATCCTCACCGGCATCGCGACCGTGACGGCCGACGATCCCCTGCTGACGCCGCGGCCCCGGCGCGGATCCCGTCCGCTTCTTCGGGTGGTCCTCGACCCGAGCCTCCGGATCTCTCCCGAGGCGCGCATCCTGCGTGGCCTCGACCGGGATCCGGTGCTCGTGGTCTGTGCGCCCGGCGCGTCCGACGCGGCTCGCCACCGCCTCGAGAATCGCGGCGTAGAAGTGGTGGAGGCCGCGGTGGACAGCGCCCCCGGCTCCCCGGCCGAGGGCGTCACCCAGCCGATTGCGCTCGAAGCGGTGCTCGCGGAAGTGGCTCGCCGCGGCGCCCACACGCTGCTGGTGGAGGCGGGCCCTCGACTCACGTCGGCCTTCCTGCAGCAGGGACTGGCCGACCGCCTGGTGCTCTACCTGGCGCCGCGTTTCCTGGGCCGTGCCGAAGGAACCGGGCTCTTCGACGCCACCCGGGCTCCGGCCGGCGGTCATCGGGAGCTACCTCCCGCCCAGCCCGAGCACCGCTCGGCGCGCTACGCCTGCCTCGGCCCGGATCTCCTCGCCGACTTCCGGCTGGCCTAGCAGCTTGACTCGACGTAGCCGTCCGGTCGGCGTCAGGCCAGCGGGAAACTGCCGAGGCGTTCGTACACCGCCCCGCCCGGGCCGAGAGAGCTCGCGAACAGGCCGAACTCCCTCACCGTGAATGCAGAAGACCAGGCTGCATCCGGCGTCCCCGGCACGGCGGCGCGCAGATCCCCTGCCGAAAGACGCGAGGGAGCGCGCAACCGTCCCAGCGTCACGTGGGGAACGAAAGGCCGCGTTTCGGGAGGGAGGCCGAGTTCGCGCGCCACGGCCTCCACTGCCCGCTGCAAGCGCAGGAGCCGTTCGGGCTCGCCCTCCGGAACCCCCTCCTCGACGAACCCTACCCATACGATCCGGGCGCGGCGCAGCGAGCCGAATGCCGAGACCCCGGAAGCCTTGAGGGTCAGGGGCCCCGGGCAACAGGCACGGAGGCGCTCCCGGAGCAGCGCCGTGATCCGCCCGCGATCGACAGGGCCTCTCTCCGGGCCGAAGAAGCGCAGGGTCAGGTGGAGATTCTCGGGAGGAACCCGGCGGAAGACGGCCGGCGGAAGCGATCCGGCGATGGCTCCCGAGGCGCCGAAGAGCTCTCGGCGGAGCCTTTCGGGGAGCGGCAGCGCAGCGAAGAGCCGCGCCGCCCGGGCTCCGTTGCCGTTGCGCGGGACGGGCGCGGACCCTCGCATTTCAGCGGCCGGAACCCGGAGTCGCCCGGTGTTCGGCTGGTCGCGCGTCCCGGCTGGTCCCCACCGGGAAGACCGGGTCAGCCGGGCGCCTCACCAACCCCGGCCCTCACGCCACCTTGTCCGCCGGCCGCCAGCATGCTCTGGCGGAGCAGGTCGAGCGCCGCCGTCGCGGTCAGTTCCCGCACGAGCGACCGATCTCCCGGGAGGCGGAACCGCCTGGTGCGGGAGACGGGACCGCTGACCGCGACCCAGACGAGGCCCACCGGTTTTTCCGCACTTCCTCCCCCCGGACCGGCGATCCCGGTAACGGCGACTCCCCAGGTGTTGCCGGAACGGCGGCGCGCACCGTCGGCCATTGCCAGCGCTACCGGCTCGCTGACCGCGCCGTGCGACAGGAGCGCTTCTTCCGGAACCGCCAGCAGATCGCGCTTGGCGTCATTGGCATAGGCCACCACTCCCAGATCGAACCACGCCGACGATCCCGGAACGCGGGTCAACCGCTCCGTAATGAGCCCTCCGGTGAGTGATTCGGCAATCGCGGCGCGCTCTCCCCGCCACCCGAGCATTCGCCCCACGGCATGCTCCAGATGCTCCCCGGCAGTCCGGCTGAAGACCGCGGATCCGAGCCGTTCCGCCATTCGATCCGCGAGCCGCCGGACTGCCGCCGTCCGGCCGGCCGGTCCGGTGACCCGGATCTCGATCTCGCCGCGGGAGGCGAGGATCGCGAGCTGGACCGGCTCCTCCGGCGACGGGGTGAGATCCAGGATCCGCTCCTGCAGGACCGATTCCGGCAGTCCGGCCACCATCAGCGTCTCGCGCACGCTACCCGCGGCGCGCAGGCCTTCGCGCTCGAGACGCGGCCGCACCTCCGCGTCGAACATCGCGGCCAGTTCCGACGGCGGCCCCGGGAGGAGCACGAGCCACGCTCCCGTGCCGGTGCGCGCCAGCACTCCCGGCGCGGTCCCCAGCGGATTGGGCAGCGCCGTCGCTCCTTCGGGAATCAGGGCCTGCCGCCGGTTCACTTCCGGCATCTCGATTCCACGGTTCCTGAAGCGCGATTCGATGCTGGCAAGCGAGGCCGCGTCCTCGATCAGCCGGACCCCGAGAACGCCTGCCGCCGCGAAACGCGTCAGGTCGTCGGTCGTGGGGCCGAGACCACCGCACGCCAGAACGTACCGGCAGCGGCCCAGGGCCGTTCGGAGGGTTTCCTCCATGATCGATCGTTCATCGGGAACAACCGCCGAAAAGCGAACCGGCACTCCCAGGTCCGAGAGCCGTTCCTTCAGGAGCGGGGTATTGCGGTCCACACGTCCGGGCGCGAGAAGTTCGGTGCCGACCGCCACGACGGCCGCACCGGGCGGCAGACTCCGGCCCGTCAGAAGACCGGCTCCGGGGAGGCCGCCTCACCCGCGCGCAGGACGAGTGGAGCCCTCGCGGCGGGACGGCTGACCCCGGCCACGGCCGCCTCCATGGCGGTCACATGCCCAGGGCGAACAGAAGGAGAAGGCGCACGACGCCACCCGCAACCAGGTCGTCGGCCATGATGCCGATGCCGCCCGGAAGCCTCTCGACCTGTCGCACGGGAGGCGGTTTCACGATGTCCAGGAAGCGGAAGGCCACGAAAGCGGCCACCATCACCAGCACCGAGGGGTTCGTGCCGATGAGCGCGAGCCACATCCCGCAGAACTCGTCCACCACCACCGACCGCGGATCCGGCTGGCGAAGGTCCTTCGCGTGACGCGCACCGGCCCAGAGGCCGATCGCTACCGCCACCACGAACAGGACCACGGGAAGGCTTCCCGGCAGATTCCGCGTCACCAGAAAGGCGACCAGGCCGGCGACCGCCCCGGCGGTTCCCGGCGCAATCGGAACCCGCCCGATGAACGCACAGGTCGCGATGAAGGCGGCGAGCCGCGACGGCGGCCCGGACGGCGGGGTTTCCCCGGCAGGACCGCGCGACTCTTCAGGCTCCGCTTCGGACGCGTCCCAATCGGGCGTGTCTTCCGGCCGGTGCGGCGGATGCTCCGGCTCCGGTTCGGCGGCGGCCCGCTGCGGAGTCGCCGGAGTCGGCCTCGTTGGAGCGCCGGGCGGATCGGCGCTCCGCGTGCGACGCTCCTCGGCTTCCCGAAGGCGGCGCTCTACCCGTTCGCGGACTCCCGTAGCCTGATCCGGCGAGGAAGGCGTGTCCGCACCCTCCTCGTTTTCTCCCGCGTCTGTTTCCCCGGCGTCCGGTGCGGCGCCTCCTTCGGCCACGCGTCTCCGCACGGTGCGACTCCAGTGTTCGCCGGCGGTGGCCTCCGGAGGAGGATGCCGCGCGGCGGTCCGCTCACCATCACCGGGGGCTTCGGATTCGTCCGCGGCGCGCGCGGCGCGGCGGCGGAGCGTTTCCTCGACACGCTCGCGCGTGCCGGGCTCCCGATCACGGTCCGGCCTGTCGGCAGGGCCTGCTTCCGGAGTTTCGCCCGACTCCGGATCGGGTTTCGCGACGGTGGCTTTTCCTTCCGGACCGGATCCGGTCGCGCCTGCTCCCCGATGGTCCGGGCTCACGGAGCGGGACCGGGGAAGACGCGCATCATGGGTGGGCCCCGCACCGGGGATGGTGAGGAGTAGCGAAACTATACTGCCGCCCTGGCGTGGTGGCCCGGGAATCGCACGGCATTCGAACGGCGATGGTTAACGGCTGAAACGCGTCGCTTCGCGCCGCTCATCGGTGCGCCTCGGTCGAAAGAGCGTCGCGATTCCTTCCCTGCGCGCCTCGTCAGCCGGGCCTCCCGTTCTCGCTGCTCACGTGACTTCACCCGCAGGCTGCCAAGCCAATGGACGGTCCCGCTTCCGGAACGGGACGGCCGGAGTTCTCCCCGAACAGGTCCGGCGCGGAGAGCTGGATGGGTAACGACACACCGGCCCCGAACGCACTGCTCGAGGCGGTCCCGAACTTCAGTGAGGGACGATCCCGCCGAACGCTCCGCCTCCTCGAGGAAGCGGCGGGGCCCCCGCTGCTCGACGTGCACGCGGACCCTTCCCACCACCGCTCGGTCCTGACTCTCGCCGGCAGCGCCTCGCAACTGCGCTCCTCCGCGCGTTCGCTCCTCGAGACCGCCATCCGCCGCATCGACCTGCGGCGCCACCACGGCGAGCATCCGCGGATCGGCGCACTCGACGTCCTCCCGATCGTGCCCCTGGGAGAAACCAGCATGGCGCAGGCGGTGCGCCTGGCCGTCTCGCTGGCCGTAGAAATCGGCGCCGACCAGTCGGTCCCCGTCTTCCTCTACGGGGAGGCCGAGCCCGGCCGGCGCACCCTGCCCCGGATTCGGCAAGGCGGACTCCGCGGCCTCGCGAGCCGCCTCGCCCGGGGGGAGATTCGTTCCGACTACGGACCCGGCGCCCTCCACCCCTCGGCCGGGGGCATCGCCGTCGGCGCGAGGCGGCCGCTCATCGCCTTCAACGTCAACCTCGACACCTCCGATGTAGAAACCGCGCGGGCCATCGCCGGGCGGATCCGGACGAGCGGGGGGGGGCTCCCCGCGCTCAGGGCCATCGGAGTGCGGCAGGACGATCCTCTGAGCCGCCGGATCCTCGCCCAGGTCTCGATGAACCTGCTCGACTGGCGCCGGACCTCGCTGGCTGACGCGTTCCGTCGCGTCCTGTCGGAGGCAGGCGCGGCCGGGGCCGGGGTCGTCCACTCGGAGATTGTCGGACTCGTTCCCCGGGCGGCGACCTGGCCCGGGATGGAAATGGAGATCGCTCTTCGGGAACCGGCCCGCACCATCGAGGGGGTTTACCAGTCTGTGGTGAAACCCACGTGAGCGCCGAGAGCGGCGAGGCGCCCGGCTGACAAGGCGCGTAACAGCCTGCGGTGGAACTGACGTGAGTACCGAGAACGGCAAGGCGCCCGGCTGACAAGGCGCGTGAGGGAGGAATACCGGGTGTATTCCGACCGAAACGCAACGATGAGGGCCGCGCAGCGGCCCGGTTCAGGCGGGATGCATCGCCGTTCGGACGCCGCGTGGGTTTTGCCACAGGCTGGTAGGCTGCCCACGCCCTGGAGCAACCATCGTGAAGTGCCCGTACTGCGGCAATCCCGAAGACCGGGTCGTCGATTCGCGTGAGAGCCGGGAAGGAGAGGTCATCCGCCGCCGTCGCGAGTGCACTCGATGCGGGAGGCGGTTCACCAGCTACGAAGCGGTCGAGGAAATCCCGTGCATGGTCGTCAAGAAGAATGGCGACCGCGAGGTCTTCGACCGGGACAAGGTGCTCTCGGGACTCAAGAAGGCGTGCGGAACGCGAGTCGCCGAAGAGAAGATCGGGGCCATCGCCGACCGGGTCGGCGCGCTGGTGGCCAAGAGCCCCGACCGCGAACTCACCGCCGCCGAAATCGGCGAAGTCCTGATGGAGGAGCTGAAGCGGGAGGACCACGTGGCCTTCGTCCGCTTCGCGTCGGTGTACCGTGACTTTCAGGACACCCGCGATTTCGTGAAGGAGGTCCGGGCCCTCCTGCGGAAGCGGGCGCCCGCGAAGCGGCGGAAGAAGGTTCGGGAAGCTCGCTGAACCCGGAATCTGGCGAGTTTCTCACTCCGGCGGGACTCCGGACGCCCGGGTTCCGGGGAATCGAGAACCGGCGCACGCCCGGTTTCGTTATCTTCGGGTGACGGGGAGAAGACCGAAGCGCCGCCATTGGAATCCCCCGTACAGATTTCCGATGCCCAACTCGTTCGCCAGTGCCTGTCCGGTCATGAGGACGGGTGGCGCACGTTCGTGGACCGCTTCCGGACGCCCGTCTGGCACGTCGCGTACCGCTTCGCGGCAACGCCGGACGACGCTGACGAACTCACCCAGGACGTCTTCATGCGGCTCGTGAACGTGTTGCCCAGCTATCGCCCGAGCGGAGCGCTGGGCGCCTGGGTGCGACAAGTGGCCACCAACGTGGCCATCGACGCCTACCGGCGGCGGCGGCGGACACCGCTGCTGCTCTCCGACGAGGAGATACCGGAAGCTCCCGTACCGGCAGCCTGGCAGCCCGACGCGATCGCCGAACGGCGGGAGGAAGCCGCGAAGATCCGGGAACTTCTGGACCGGTTGCCGCCCGAGTTGTCGGAGCCGCTCGTCCTGAGGGACCTGATGGACTGCGACTATCCCGAGATCGCGGAGCGGCTGGCTATCCCGCTCGGGACCGTGAAGTCGCGCATCCACCGGGCCCGCCAGACGCTCGCGCGGGCCCGGCGCGCCCTGGGCCGCGGCGGATCCGCCCGGCCCGGCAGGGGAGACGACCGATGACCGGCGCCCGTTCGGACGACCGCTTCAGGGACCTGGTGTCCGCGCTCGCCGCGGGAGAACTCGACGGGACCGAAGCGCAGCGGGTGCGGGCCCGGCTGGCGGCGGATCCCGAACTGGCCCGTCTCTATGGCGAGATCCGGGCGGTGCGCCGGGGTCTCGACGACTTTGCCGCCGGGGCGGAAACGCCACCTCCGGACCTTCAGGGACGCATCCTGGCCGCGACGCTGCCGACGTTCCGCTCTCTCTACGTCCGGCGCACGCACTACTGGCCAACCTGGCTCGCCGCCGCCGCGGCCGCCGCCATGCTGCTGTTCTTCCAGCCTCCGCTGGTCCGGGGGGCGCTGGAATCGCTTCCCCGGGCAACCGACGGGGTCAGCAGCCTGCGGGCAGCCGCGAACCGACACACCGATCGGGCGCTCGCCGAGTTCGGCGTGCTCCGCGCTTCGGTTTCCTTCGCGCTGGAAGACCAGATGGACCGGCTGGAGGACCGGCTTCGGGATCTGGAACGGGCAACCCGTAACCGTGACGCACTGTTGTCCGACCCGGAACCGGATCCCGACCCGGCTTCCAGCGACGACCCGCAAGGAGAAGTCTCCCCATGAACCGTTCACCGGGACTCGCTGGAGTCCTTTCCGTGATTTTCCCTGGCCTTGGACATCTCTATGCGGGAGCCACAGCTCGCGGGCTGGCACTCGCCGGGGCCTTCATCGCCCTCCTCCAGGAAGAACTGGTGCCCTTCGTGCTGGCCGTGTGGGTCTTCGGCATCGTGAGCGCAATCCGGACCGCGGAGGAGATCGTGCGCGCGCACGCTGAGGGTCGGCCGGCGGCCGTCGTGCTGGATCGGAACTGGGCCACCGGACTGATGGCGGCCGGCGTCCTCGCGACTCTCGCCCTCATTCCCGACCTCGAGTGGGCCTTGAGGTTCTGGCCCCTCCTGCTTGTCTGGATCGGATTCCGGCTTTACCGCGGACAACCCGTGATTCCCGGTTCGCCCGGTCCATCCGCCGCGGGGGCTACCCCGCCCCGGAGCGGCGTCGAACCCGGCGGGACGGCGCCGGCGGCGGACGGATCCCCATCCCCGCCGGGCGCGGCTGACCTGCAGCCCGCGAAACCGGCGGAAGACAAGGAGGTCTGATGGCTCAGAAGGGCAACTGGACGGGAGTGGCGCTGATCCTGGTAGGGGCCGCGTTCCTGCTGATGAACCTGGACATCATCGATATCGGCCATCTCGTCCGGTACTGGCCGGTCATCCTGATCGCGGTGGGTTTGCGGCTGGTGATTCGAGACCGCGGTTCGGGACCGGCGTCCGGTCCGCCGTCGCCTCCGTGACGGACTCGAGAGTGGCAGCGAGTCCGCCTCGTTCCGGGGGCGGGTGCGGCACCGCGTTCGGAATCGGCCTGATCCTGGCGGGAGGCCTTTTTCTCTGGGTCAACCTGACGGACACGCCGCTCGCACTCCTGCTCTTCGACGCGCTGCCGTTGATGGCCGTCTGGTGGCCGCTCCTGCTGGTGCTGTGGGGCGCCTCGAAGCTCATCACGCGGCTTCGGACCGGTCGCGCCCGCCTGGGATTCGGCGAGGTCTTCCTCCTCTTGCTGCTCGTCCTCGGCGGCACCGTCTTCACGCTGGCCCAGCGCGCCATCGAGAGCCAGGGGCTGGAACCCCGGGTCACGGAGATGCGCCGTCTCATCGAACAGCGATCGGGATCGTTTCCGTTGCATGCCTTCGTCACGGAAGAGTCCGTTTCACTTCCGGCCGAGGCAGGTGTGGAGATCCTGATTTCCCTGCCGGCGGGCAATATTCGGGTGGAAGCCGCTTCGGAGACCGATCCCCCGGCCGCCGCGGCCGCCGGTCCGGAGACGGACGGCCGGGACGCTCCCGGCCAGGCAGGAATCGAGGGCCGGTTGCGGCTCGTGAAGCGCGTGTGGGCCGCTGACGGCGAAGAGGCCGCCGCGCGGGCCGCTGCCGTACGGCTCCACGCCGGGCCCCTTGAGCCCGAAACCCGGCAGTTCCCGGTCCGGGTCGAAGACACGGGGACCACAGAATTGGCGCTCGAGCTGTTTGCGACCCTCCCTCCGGGGGTGGGGATCTCCGCGTTCACCGACGAAGGGTGGGTGCGGGTGGATGGTCCCTTCACCCGGGTGGAAGCCCGCACCAATGACGGTCCCGTAGAGGTCCGGGGCACGGGGGGCCCCGTCTCGCTCACGGTGCGCAACGGGGCGGCGTGGGCATCAGGGATCGAAGGTGCGCTCGCGATCCAGGCCCGGCGCGCGCCCGTCGAAGTGGATGTAGTCGCGGGGACTCTGGAGGTCGATGCGGAGGGCGCTCCGGTGCGGATCTCGGGAGCGGCAGCTTCGGTAACGGTGCGCGGCCGGAACGCACCCGTGGCGGTCGAGGACTCGTTCGGCCCGATCGAGATCGAAACCCGGATCTCTCCCATCCGCCTGGAACGAATCGGCGGTTCCGCGGTATTGCGTTCCGAGTTCGGCGACGTGGTAACCACATCCATCGAAGGTCCGCTCGAGATCCGAACCGACTCCGCCGACCTCGAAGTAAGGCGGGCGCGCTCCGGGGTGGATGTTCAGGCGGCCGGTGGATCGCTGATTCTCGACGACGTCGCCGGAGCGCTGACCGTGGCCAGCGGCCGTGGCGAGGTGCGGGCCTCGCGGCTCGCGGGACCGGCCGACTTCACCGGCGACGCCGGCGCCATCACCGTCCGCGGCTTCGGGGACACCCTGTCGGTCACGAGCGGAGACGGAGAGGTGGACGTCGCCACCGACGCACTCGGTGGAGCAGTCGGACTCACCACGGAGCGCGGGGATGTCCGGCTAGCGCTTCCGTCCGCGGGATCCTTCGCCCTTTCCGCCGAGACCGACGGCGGAGACGTCGAGAGCGACTTCACTCTCGAGCAGCACGAAGCGGACCGCGCGTCGCGATGGGAAGGCGGCGCGGGAGCCGGCGCCGAGCGGGTGACGATTTCGACCCGGGAAGGCGACATCACGCTGCGCGCGCATCCACCCGCGGGAGAACGGCGGTGAGGTGCTCCGTTCCCGTTCTCGTCGCCGTCCTAGTGGTGCCGGGCGTCTTGTCGTGGGGCTGTCTTCCTGGCGTTGATCAGACATCGGTGGAGACGATCCGCCGGCCCGGGGCCCCCGAACTCGCGATCCGCCTCGATCGGGGTTCGGTGATCGTCCGGGAACACCCCGGCGCCGGGTTCGAGATCGAGGTCTGGCGAACCGCCCAGGCGCCTTCCCGGGAAGCCGCCCAGGCGGCGCTCGAAGCCCTCGTCGTCGAATTCGAGCGCGACCCGGATTCGGGCGCCCTGACCGTCATCGGCCGCACCGCTACCGCCGGGACCTTTCGGCCGTGGGAAGAGCTCGCGCTCAGCTTGAGGATCGCCGTCCCGCCGGGCACGGCAGTCGATGTCCGGACAGCTTCGGGGAGGATCGAACTGGAGGGCCTCACCGGCCCCGTCCGGGCAACCTCCGCCTCGGGCCGCATTGCCGCCAATGATCTCCGGTCGCCGGCGGGGAGGACACCGGAACCGATCCGGCTGCGCACCGCGGACGGCCGGATCGCAGCGCAGGGCATCGAGGGGAGCGTCCGGGCGGAAAGCGGCGACGGACGCATCGAACTCGAGGGACGACTGCAAGAGGTCACCGCGGTGACGAGCGACGGACGTATCGAGATCCATGTCCGCGGAGGTGGTCCCCCGCCGACCGGAGAGTGGTTCCTGCGGACCGGGAGCGGACCGGTGAGGCTCACCCTGCCCCGAAGCACCGACGCGCTGGTGACGGCCGTGGGAAGGCCGGATTCAGATGACCGCCGCGACGTTTCCGACTGGCAACGGGAGGGACCGATGGCGCTCGCCACCCTGGGCAATGGGTCGGGACCCCGCATCCACCTGCGGACCGGTGACGGCTCCGTCCGGGTGAGGGTCGCCGACCGGGACTGACAGGGGCCGATCCGATCACGGCGCGACGGATCAGCCGCGGGCGCGTCAGGAGCGCGGAGCCGGCAGCGGAGAACCGGTGATCTGGCGGTAAGCGCTGAGGAAACGCTCGGTCGTCCCGCGCACGATGCTGTCGGGCAGGTGCGGCGCAGGCGGCTCCTTGTTCCAGTCGACCGTTTCCAGGTAGTCCCGGACGTACTGCTTGTCGAAACTGGACTGGAGTTTTCCGGGCGCGTATTCGTCGGCGGGCCAGAAACGCGACGAGTCCGGGGTCAGGACCTCGTCGATGACGTACAGCTTCCCCTCGTCGTCGTGTCCGAACTCGAACTTGGTGTCGGCAATGATGATGCCGCGCTCGGCGGCCCACTCCACCCCGCTTCTGTAGATCTCGCGGGAGATCGCGTGAAGGCGGGTGGTCAGTTCCCGGCCCAGCGCGTTCGCCATGAAGTCCTCGCTCACATTCTCGTCGTGACCGTCCTCGGCCTTCGTTGCCGGCGTGAAGAGGGGCTCAGGGAAACGCTCGGCGAGCTGCATCCCGCCCGGAAGGGAAATGCCGCAGACGCTGCCTTCCCGCCCGTACTCCTTCCAGCCTGAACCGTAGAGGAACCCGCGCATCACGCACTCGAACGGGATCGGATTCAGCCGGCGGACCAGCATGGAACGGCCGTCCAGCATTCCCTTCGCCGGCGCCAGCACCTCGGGGTACTCGTCCACGTCGTCGGTGACGAGGTGATTGGGAACGATGTGTTCGGTTCGCCGCAACCACCAGGCGCTCAGACTGTTCAGCACCCGGCCCTTCTCGGGAATCCCCTCGGGGAGCACGACATCGAAGGCCGAAACCCGGTCCGTCGTCACCAGCAGGAGCTGATCGCCGACGGCGTAGATGTCGCGGACCTTGCCGCGGGAACGGAGGGCGACACCCTCCAGTGATGTGGTCAGGACTGCTTCGGACATCGGGGAATTCTACGGAGGAAGCGGCCGGGGAGGACCGGTGATTTGGCGTCCGCGGGCAGAGGAGCGCCGCTCATCGGAGCGGCGTCGCGGCACGGGGCCGCGCCACACCCATCACGATGCGCGCCAGGAGCGCCGGTTCAGATCAGACCGGCGCTCCTATCGCGCGCGAGCGTCGTTTTCTCAGCGCCGGCGGTCGCCGCGGTCGCGATCGCGATCCCGGCCACCCCGCCGTCGCGGCGGCCGGGGCGGCAGCGGCGGCAGGCCCGCCCGCTCCCGGATGATGTCCTTGCAGGAAAGGCGCGTCCGTCCGTTGCCGTCCACTTCGATGACCCGGACTTCGACCTCGTCACCCTCCTGGAGCTCGTCCCGCACGCTGTTCACGTGGCGGTCCGCGATCTCCGAGATGTGGAGCAGCCCGTCCGTTCCCGGAAGAATCTCCACGAACGCGCCGAAATCCACGATGGTCTTCACGACTCCGTGATAGTCGCGTCCGACTTCGGGGAGCTGGCTCACCGCGATGGCTTCGATCCGCTCCTTGGCCCGCTGGGTGGACTGCGCGTCGAGTCCGGCGATGTGGATGGTTCCGTCGTCGGACACGTCCACCCGAGCTCCGGTTTCGTCGGTGATCGCCCGAATCGTCTTGCCGCCCGGCCCGATGACCTCCCGGATCTTCCGCACGGGAATCTTCATGGTCAGGATGGCGGGGGCGTACTGGGAGGCTTCGCTCCGGGGAGCGGGAATCGCCGCCGCCATGGCCTTCAGAATCTGGATCCGCGCCCGGCGCGCCTGCTCGAGGGCGTCGTTGACGATGTCGAGCCGCAGTCCGGAGATCTTGATGTCCATCTGCAGCGCGGTGATCCCATTGGCGGTGCCCGCAACCTTGAAGTCCATGTCTCCGTAGTGGTCTTCGGCTCCCGCGATGTCGGTCAGCACCCGGTATTCGTCCCCCCGGGTAATGAGACCCATCGCGATGCCGGCAATGGGAGCCTTGAGCGGCACGCCGGCATCCATGAGCGAGAGGCACCCCCCGGTCACCGCGGCCATCGAGCTCGAGCCGTTGGACTCCAGCGTGTCGGACACCACCCGGATGGCGTAGTTGAACTGGTCTTCGCTCGGGATCGCGGGCAGCAGGGCGCGCTCGGCGAGCGCTCCGTGCCCGATTTCGCGGCGGCCGGGACCCCGCATCATCCGGGCTTCTCCCACGGAGAAGGCCGGGAAGTTGTAGTGCAGGAGAAAGCGCTTTTCCCCGGAGCCGTGTACCCAGTCCAGGCGCTGGCTCTCGCTGAGCGGAGCCAGGGTGGTCACCACGAGCGCCTGCGTCTCCCCGCGGGTGAATACCGAGGAACCGTGAGTCCTGGGGAGCACGGCAACCTCGCAGGACAACTGGCGAATCTCGTCGAACGCGCGCCCGTCCAGGCGCTTCCCTTCCTCAAGGATCGTGCAGCGGAGGATGTCCTCCTCCATCGCCTTGACGATGCCGGAGGCAGCGGAACGCTCTTCGTCGCTCCGCTCTTCGAGGCTGGCCGCGATGGCCGTCTTGACCTCGTCGACAGCGCGGGAGGCCTCCACCTTCCCCGATGACTGCATCGCGGCCTTCAGCCGCTCCCGGAATCCGTCCGTTATCTCGGTGGCCAGGCCGGGGTCCGGATCGTTCGCAACCACCACCTGCTTCTTCGGCTGAAGCCTGCTTACGAGTTCCTGCTGGATGCCGACGATGCGGCGGATCCCGTCGTGGGCGAAGCGGAGCGCCTCCACCATCCGGGCCTCGGGCACGTCTTCAGCCCCTGCCTCGACCATGACGATGGCGTCGTCGGAACCGGCCACGACGAGATTCAACGCCGACCGATCCAGATCCGAGAAGGTCGGGCAGAGAACGAACTCATCGTCCACGAGACCGACGCGCACCGCACCGATGGAAGTGTCGAAGGGGATGTCCGATATCCCGAGCGCGGCCGCGGCCCCGCTGATCGCCAGCACGTCGGAATCGTTCTCACGATCCGTGGACAGCAACAGACAGGTGACCTGCGTTTCGCGGCGCCAACCACTCGGAAACAGCGGCCGCAGCGGACGGTCGATCAGGCGGCAGGTGAGGATCTCTTTCTCGTTGGGCCGTCCCTCCCTCTTGAAGAAGCCGCCCGGGATCCGACCCGCCGCGTAAAAGCTCTCCCGATAGTCCACCGCCAGCGGCAGGAAATCGACGTCCGGCCGATCGTTTCGGGACGCCGCCACCGCGGCGAGCACGACGGTGTCACCCAGCCGCACGGTTACCGCTCCGGCTGCCTGCCGGGCGAGCCGACCGGTTTCAATGATCAGATCGTTGCTGCCGATCCGGGTCTGTACTGTTTCAATCAACTTTTTTCTTCCTTCTGATGCCGGAATACTGCTTGGGTTCGCGGCGTTCGTGGACCTTGGCGGCTCGACGGCAAGTGGCCGCGCGCTGGAACTACTTTCTGAGGCCGAGGGAAGTGATCAGGGTCCGATACCGCTCCACGTCTTCCCGCCGCAGATAGTCCAGCAGCCGCCGGCGCCGGCTGACCATACGGAGCAGGCCCCGCCGCGAGGCGTGGTCCTTCCGATGATCGTCGAAGTGGCCCGCCAGTCCGGTGATCCGCGCCGTCAGGAGCGCGACCTGAACCTCCGGTGAACCGGCGTCCGTTTCGTGCCGCCGGTACTTCTCGACGATGGCGCGCCGTGATGTCTGTGTGAGTGCCAATTCCCTGTTTCCCTGTTTGCCGCCAGCCGGGCCAGCGCTATGGAGTCTTTCGTGTGCCGCCTGATGAATGGTTCAGTCTGCCGGGCTCGCTGCCCGCCGGCCAAGACGCTCGGTCTTCGTGATCACAATTCCCGGGTCGGCTTGTCGTTCGCGGCGCACCTTACCACACCGGAAAGGACGCGCGATCTCCCTGCGGGAGGCGAAACCCGGCGCCGGAGTCAGCAGGTGGCCCACTCATTCGCAGTCCCTCCCACCCGTGTCCCAGACCACCAGCGGGCGCCAGCCGCCGGGGGCGGCCGACACAACGGCAATCAGCGCCGGGCCGCTCTCGTCAGCCGACCCCGCGGGCGGATCGAGGGACGCCACCGCACAGCGGACCTCTCCGCAAGATCGCGGGCAGGCGGCTTTGTCCGCGTGCTCATCGGGCGTGCGGTAGGGCACGAGGCGGCCGTGCCTCAAGAACCGGGATTCTTCCCCCGATACCGAGAGTCGCGGGATCCCCCTCAGCGCCGAGAGCGGGTCCAGCAGTCGCGCGGCGATGGCGTCCCGATCCGACAGCTCGTCGAGCCGCGCGGCGGCTGACACTTCGAAGGGCCCCACCGCGGTACGCCGCAGGGCCGCGAGGTGGGCTGCGCCGCCGAGCCGCTCGCCGAGGTCCCTGGCCAGCGCGCGGATGTAGGTGCCCGGCCCCACCTGACAGGCGAACTCCGCCACTTTCCCGTCATAGCTGAGAAGATCCAGTTCGTCCACCCGGACCCGGCTGGGCGCCAGCCGCAACGGACGGCCCGCCCGCGCCAGACGGTATGCCCGGCGGCCTCCAATCCGCTTCGCCGAGTAGCGGGGAGGGACCTGGTCGATCGCGCCGAGGAACTCCGGAAGCACCCGCCCGATCGCGGACAATTCCGGGCAGGCCGCGGGAGCGCCCACCGGCTGCCCGGTCACGTCATCCGTATCGGTGGCCTGCCCGAAGCACACCCGAGCGCGATAACGCTTGGCGCCCTCGGCCACAAACCGGACCAGCCGGGTCGCCCTGCCTACGCAGACGGGCAGCAGTCCGGTTGCGAAGGGATCGAGGGAACCGGCATGACCTGCCCGGACGCCGCCGAGTATCGCCCGGATACGCCGCACGACCGCAAAGGATGTGAGTCCCTCGTCCTTGTCCACGAGGAGGAGGCCGGAAGTCAGTGCTCCTCCTCGCGCCGTCGCGCGGGTGTCCCCCGGTCGCCTCCCTCCGGGGATTCGTCCCCGGAAGTGCGGGGGCGGGCGGCGCGCTCCTGGTCGAGGATCTGCTCCAGACGGATCGAGAACTCGACCGACGGATCGAACACGAACCGGATCTCCGGAGTGGCGCGCAGCCGGATTCGTGATCCCAGCAGCGTTCGCACCCGGCCCCGTGCCCGGCCGAGGACCGCGAGCGTCTCCGTCCGGTCGGCATCGTTGCCGTAAACCGAAACATAGACCCGGGCCAGGGTGAGATCTCCGGTCAGCTCGACGCGGGTCACCGTCGCGCGCCCGACCCGGGGATCCGCCAGTTCGAACCGCAGGATGCCGGCCACTTCCCGCCGGATCGACTCGGCGACCCGTTCGCGTCTTCCCCCGGTTCTCATTCGTCGGCTACTCCCGGGCGGTCAGCCACTCGATGGCGGTGTCCGCCACCTCGGAAGGGTAAGCGCGAATGGCGATATTGCGCGCCGTCTCCAGTCTGGCGCCCACGACCTCTTGTCCGAGGCCGACGGCGACCACGGAAACCTCCGCCTCCCGAAGCATCTCCGGATCCCCGGTCTCGGCAACCGCCACCAGGCAGCGGGCGCGCAACCGGTCCGACAGGGACCGGACCACACTGCGCCGATCCTTTCGCGACCGCGCGTAAGGGAGGCGGAGGGTAATGCGCAGGAGTCCGACCCGCGTTCTGGGACCGGTCACGAGAGGCGCTGCCGGTGGCCGAACCCTGACGAACACCGAGGTTGGCGGCAGGAGGCAGCGGACGAGAACCGGGAGGCTGCCCCGGATTCCCTATCGGAAGAGCCGGGCCGCACGACCATGGCCGCCTGTTCCCCGCCCACCGGGTTCAGTCGGCAACCGGGCTGACCTGCTCCTCGCGGAACGCCTCGATGATGTCGCCGATCTTCACGTCGTTGTAGCCGGCGATTCCGACACCGCACTCGAAGCCCTCGCGGACCTGGGCCACGTCTTCCTTGAACCGGCGAAGGCTGCCGATGCGTCCGGTGTGGACCAGCCGGCCATCGCGGACCAACCGCACCCGCGCATTCCTCGGAACCGTGCCCGCGAGGACGTAGGAGCCGGCCACGATCCCCACTCTCGGCACCTGGAACGTGCGCCGAACCTCGATCTTGCCGAGTTCCACGATCTCGGTTTCCGGTTCGAGAAGTCCCGCCAGCGCCTTCTCCATTTCCTCGACGAGGTGATAGATGACCGTGTGGCCGCGAATCTCGACCTTTTCCTGCTCGGCGAGTCGCTGCGCCTGCGGATCCGGACGGACACCGAAGGCCACGATGATGGATTCGGTCGCCGACGCCAGGTTTACGTCGCTCTCCGAGACGGCGCCCGCGCCGGCATGGATGACCCGGATCTTGACGTCCTCCGTCGACAACCGTTCCAGCGCGTCGCGGACAGCTTCCACCGTTCCCCCGACATCCGCCTTCACCACGATCGAGAGTTCCTTCAATCCGCCGCTCATCTGGGCGTGCAGGTTCTGGAGGTTCAGCCGCTGGCGTCCCTCGATCAACTGGAGCCGGGCTTCTTCCTTCTTCTCTTCCGCCGCGCGCCGCGCTTCCGCCGGTGTCTGGGTGGCCGAGAAGGGATCGCCGACCACCGGCACCTCGGTGAGTCCGAGCACCTCGCAGGGCGTAGACGGAGGCGCTTTCTTCATCCGGTGTCCCGATTCGTCGAGGAGCGCTCGCACTTTGCCCCAGGCCGCGCCGGCGCTCACCGTGTCCCCGACGGACAGGGTGCCCTCCTGAACCAGGAACTGGGCCACCGGGCCCCGGCCCTTGTCCTTTCGGGCCTCGAGGACCACGCCCTGAGCGGGCCCCCGCGGGTTCGCGCTGGGTTCCTCGAGTTCCGCCACGTCCAGCACGGATTGCAGCAGCTCCGGGAGCCCGTCATGGGTCTTCGCGGACACCTGACAGAAGATGGAGTCGCCGCCCCAGTCCTCCGGAGTCACCTCACGCTCCGCCAGTTGGCGCATCACGAGGTCGGGATCGGCTGCCGGCTTGTCCATCTTGTTCACCGCGACCACGACGGGTACTCCAGCCGCACGAGCGTGATTCAGCGCCTCGATCGTCTGCTCCTTGACCCCATCGTCCGCAGCCACCACGAGGATCACCACGTCGGTGACGCCGGCGCCGCGAGCCCGCATCTTGGTAAAGGCCTCGTGCCCCGGAGTGTCCAGGAAGACGAGCCGGTGCCCGTTCGTCTGCACCGTATAGGCACTCATGTGCTGGGTGATGCCACCCGCCTCGGTGTCGACGACCCGCGCACTGCGGATGGCGTCGAGCAGGCTCGTCTTCCCGTGGTCCACATGACCCATCACGGTGACCACCGGCGCCCGCTCCACCAGGTCCTCCTTTTTCTGGTCTTCCTTCTCCTGGCTGGACGCCTGCGCCTCGGCGGGCGCCGTCCCGGCCTCGGCGATGGTTCCCCCGTAGTGCCGGACCAGCTTGGTGGCGATCTCCGTGTCGAGCGGCTGATTGATCGACGCCGCCACTCCGTGTTGGAGCAGCAGCGCCTTGATCACCTCAACGGTCGGGATGCTCATGGATTCCGCGAGACCCTTCACGGTGATCCCGTCACTCAGCGCGACCGAGGCAGTGGTCCGATACTCCCGGGTCACCGCCTGGCGCAACCCCGGCGGCAGCGGGCTGTCGAATCCCTCCAGAACCTCGGGGGTTTCGGCCGGCGCCTGGCGCCTCCGCCCCTTGGATCGCCGGCCCGGAGCAGGACGCTGGGCCTTGGGCGGAGCGGACGGCGTTCTCCTGAGTGGCGGCGGAGTCGCCCGGATGCGCGGCGGCGTGGCCCTCCGGACCGGCCGGGTCACCGCGGGCACGATCTTGCGATCCGTGGCTCCGGGCCGGAACTCGGCGGGGCCCGAGGGCGACGCGATGATCCTCGTTTCAATCCGGCGCGGGGGCGAAGGCGCAGCCGTTTCGGCCGGTTTTTCGGAAGCCGCCGCCATTCGCTCGGGGCGGACGGGCGCTTCGGCCGGTCCGGTTCGGACCTCGCTCTCGCGGGCCTCCGCCACCGCCGCGGGGGCAGCTTTCTTCTCTTTCGCCGGCTCGGCCGGTTCCGGAGCGGCTTCGGGTTCCGGCGCGGAGGCTTTGGCGGCCTTCTCGGCGGCCCGCCGCTCTTCTTCCGCGCGCCGCTCGGCTTCGGCCGCTTCGGCCGCCAACCGGGCGGTTTCTTCTTCCTCGGCTCGCGCCTTCGCTTCGGCTTCCTCCTGGGCCTTCTTCTCGGCTTCCTCCCGTGCCTTGCGCTCGGCTTCGCCGCGCGCTTTCGCCTCCGCGGCCTCCCGCAAACGGCGCTGCTCGGCGGCGCGCCGGATGTTCTCTTCGGCCTGCAGGCGGCGGTCGGGGCGCGACGCTCGCCGCTGCTGCAAGCGAAGCCGGTTCCTGACCTTCCGGGCGTCGCTGTCCCGGATGGAGGACGAGACGGTCCGGACCCGCAGGCTGAAATCCGTCTGGAGAACCCGGAGGAGCTCGCCCGGCTCCATCCCGACCTCTTTGGCGAGGTCGCTGACCCTGACGGTGGACGGCATGAGTTAACGGGCTCGCGCCTCCGGCGCGGGTTTTCTTGCCCGTGCCGGCCGATCGGCCCGCGCCGGACGCGACCGCTGATCCCGGGGTCCGTGGCGTCGGGAGGGGCCGCCGCGCCTCTTGTCGGGACCCCGCGGGGCAGATTCTCCATCACGGGGTCCCCGCCGGGAAGAACGGGAATCGCGGGGGCGGCGCCGGGCAGGCGCCCCATCGCGGGGCCCGCGCCGCTCCCTCCGCACGTCTCCTCGCGGAGCCGCCCCCTCAGCCACGACTTCGATCGGAATGCCCAGCAGCTCGGACGCGAGACGGACGTTCTGACCGCGCTTGCCGAGGGTGCGGGGCAACTCGGCTTCGGACACCGTGACCAGCAGCCCACCGTTCTCACGCAGCCTCCGTGAGGCGCCACCCCCGGATTCCTCATCCACTCTGCGGATATCGAGCACTTCCGCCGGACGCAGCGCGTTCCGCGCGAACTTCTCCACCCTCTCGTTCCACAAGACCACGTCCACCCGTTCTCCCCGGAGTTCGCGGCTCACGGCGCGAATCCGGGAGCCTCCCGGCCCGAGACAGGCAGCTACCGGATCCACATCGGGCGCGGCGCTGGATACCGCGACCTTGGCCCGGAGTCCCGGATGACGCGCTACGGCCCGGACCCGGACGACGCCGCGACGGACCTCCGGTGTCTCGCGTTCGATCAAGCCCGCCAGCACGGCGGGCGCAATCCGGGAAAGGATGACGGGAGGATCGCGAGGTTCGATGGAGTGGACGGCAACCCGGATGGTGTCCTCGGGGTTGAAGACCTCGTGGCGGCTCTGCTCCTCCGCGGGCAGCCGGCCCTCGACCGGTCCCAGGTTGACGATCAGATCGTTCCCCTCGCGGCGAGCGACGATCGCCGTTTCCAGCTTGCCGACGCGATCGCGGTAGCGTTCGGCGCGGCCGAGCATCCGGGCAGCTCCCAGCCGGGCTTCGAGCACGGCACGGGCCGCCCTCGCCGCACTGCGGGCGGCGGTCCCGAAGGGAACGGGGATTTCCACCAGATCGCCGGGAGACGTCCCATCGGGTGCGGCGGAGACCGCAACCTGCGTCTCGGGATCCTGAACCTCCGTGGCCACCCGCTTTCGGGCATAGCAGATCAGGCGCCCCTTGTCGGGGTCGAGGCGGGCGCTCAGGGAACGGCCGCTGCTTTGCGACGCGGCGAGACCCGCTGCCTGTTCCACGCCGGCGATGATCTCGGCCCGATCCACCTCCACGGCGAGTTCCTCGATGGCGGCCATCAGATCGACGGGCGCCTCCGAGCGCCGGGACGCCTTCCGAGCAGAGCCGCGTAATCCGGAGCGAGACGAGCGGCGACGACCGCGCTCCAGGCGATCTGCCGCTCGCCGTCGGGCCCAATCAGGCAGAGGACGGCGTCCCCGTTCACCGCCTGGAGGGTTCCGGTCACCGTGTCCGGCCGGCTCTGTGTCTGGTGGCGAATCCGGACCCGACGCCCGAGGAACCGCCGGCATTCCTCGACCGAGCGCAGCGGGCGATCGAGCCCCGGGGTGCTTACTTCCAGCGTGTAGGAACCGGGAATCGGATCCTCCAGATCGAGGAGTGCCGAGAGCTTCTCGTTCACCCGCTCGCAATCGCCCAGGCCGACGGCATCGTCGGGCCGCTCGATGAAGACGCGTATCCGCCGGCCGCTGCGGGGTCCCTTGATCTCGATCCATGCCAACTCGACCTGAGCACTCGCCGCCGCCCTTCGCGCCAGTCTTTCGATGCTTGCGGTGAGATCGTCGCCCGCCTCCCGAAGGAGCCGCGGGTCGGTTTCTTCTTGCGAAATGCGTAGAGCCTCTCGAGATTGGGGAATCGGAGAAAACCCGCCGCACCGAAGTGCGACGGGTCATGAAAGAAAAACGGGAGCGACCCCACCCCGGCCGCACCCGAACGACTGAGTATACCCCACGCCGAAACCACCGAAGCACGGGCGATTTCCCGCCGCGAGAACCGGCCGGACACCACCGGTACGCCCCGGCGAAACCGGGGTCAACAGCCTGGCGAAGAAGTCGCCGGGCCCGATTCAGCCGGGCGCCTCGCCGACCCCGGCGCTCACGTTCCCTTCTCCACGGGCTGCTGGAGCGCCCGACCCACCAGGTCCTCGGGATGCGCTTCGGTGATCTCCACGTCCGCGAACTCGCCCACCGGCGCGTCCCCATCCACGATGAGCACCCGGGCATCCACGTCCGGCGCCTGTCCCTCGGTGCGCCCGGCGGTGAGCAGCTCGCTTTCTTCGGCGGCGCCATCCACCAGCACCGGCACGACGCTCCCGACCATTTCGCGGTGCCGGGCCAGGGCGATGCCGCGCTGCAACTCCATCAGGCGCGCCCGGCGGTCTTCCTTCTCCGTCTCCGAGACCACTTCCTCCTCCACGTACGAAGTCGCGGACTCCTCGTTCGAATAGACGAACGCTCCCATCGCATCGAATCGGGCCGCTTCCACGAAATCGAAGAGTTCCCGGAACTCGGCTTCGGTTTCTCCTGGAAACCCGACGATGAAGGTGCTTCGAATGGCGACGCCGGGAACCGCGTCGCGGATCCTCGCCAACAGGCGTTCGTTGCTCTGCCGATTCCCGGGACGGCGCATGTCCCGGAGGACCCGCCGGCTGGCGTGCTGCAGCGGTATATCCACATAGCGGCAGATTTCCGGGACCTCCGCCATCGCCGACAGCACATGCTCATCGAGGGTCGTCGGGTAGGCATAGAGGAATCGCACCCAGGCGATGCCCTCGACCGCGGCCAGATCGCGCAGCAGGCCCGCAAGACCGTGCCGGATGCCGAGATCCGTGCCGTAGGCCGTCGTGTCCTGCGCCACCAGGACGAGTTCCCGGGTCCCCGTGGCGGCCAGCGAGGCCGCCTCGGCGAGCACCGAGTCCGGATCGCGGCTGCGGAAATGCCCCCGGATCTGCGGGATCACGCAGAAGGAACAGGGATAGTCGCACCCCTCCGCCACCTTGATGTAGGCGATGTGCGGCGCGGTGGAGCGGATGCGGGGGGTGGTGTGGTCGTAGAGCCAGGTGACCGACTGATCGGCTCGGAGCGGCGGGGTGCGGCGCCCGGAGGCGGTCAGCACATCCGCGATGCGCTCCACCTCGTCGAGCCCGATGACCGCATCGATTTCGGGGATCTCACGGGCGAGCTCACCCGCATACCGCTGCGCCAGGCATCCGGCGACCACGAGCCGGCGGCAGCGGCCTTCGCTCTTCAGACGGGCCAGGTCCAGAATCGCGTTGATCCCCTCTTCCTTGGCCGGGCCGATGAACCCGCAGGTGTTCACGACCAGCGCGTCGGCGCTCGCCGGATCGGCGGTCATCTCGAAACCCCGACTCGTGAGGACCCCCGCCATGACTTCGCTGTCGAGCAGGTTCTTCGCGCATCCGAGGCTCACCAGCCCCACCCGAGGCGTACTGGCGGGCTTCATGGCGCCAGGCGGTAGAGCGTGCGCGGGAACGGGATCGCCTCCCGGAGGTGCGAGAGGCCGGACATCCAGGCGACGAAACGTTCGATTCCGAGCCCGAATCCGGAGTGGGGCGTCGTACCGTAGCGGCGGAGATCGAGATACCACTCGAAGGTGTCCTCCGGCAGGCCGTGTTCCCGGACCCGCTGGCGCAGGAGTTCCTGGTCGTGGATGCGCTGGCCGCCGCCGACCACCTCACCGTAGCCCTCGGGAGCGATGATGTCGAGGCAGAGGACCCGGTCAGGACGCTGCGGATCGGGTTCCATGTAGAACGCCTTGATGGCCGCCGGAAAGTGGGTGACGCAGAGCGGTCGGTCCAGGTCCTCGGTGAGCGCCGTTTCGTCCTGCGCGCCGAAGTCTGCTCCCGGCGTGAAGCCGGTCCCCTTGCGGGCCAGGATCTCGGCCGCCTCGTCGTAGGTGATCCGGGGAAAAGGCGCCTGGATCCGGCGCAGGGGGCCCGGATCGCGCTCCAGGATCTCGAGTTCCGCGGCGCGGTTCTCCAGCACGCGGGAAACCGCGTGGCAGATCAGCCCCTCGGCAAGGTCGATGATGTCCGGCAGTTCCGCAAAGGCGACCTCCGGCTCCAGCATCCAGAACTCGATGAGATGCCGGCGGGTCTTCGACTTCTCGGCCCGGAAAGTGGGCCCCAGGCAATAGGTCCGTCCCACGGACATCGCCACGGCCTCGTTGTAGAGCTGGCCGCTCTGGCTCAGATAGGCCTGACGATCGAAGTAGCGGGTCTCGAAGAGCGTGGTCGTCCCCTCGCAGGCGTTCGGGGTGAAGATCGGCGTATCGGCATTCACGAACTCCTGTTCCCGCAGGTACTCACGGAAGGAGTACAGGACCTCGTCGCGAATCCGCAGGAGCGCGTGCTGTTTTCGGGACCGGAGCCACAGGTGCCGGTTGTCCAGAAGGAACGACGCCCCGTGTTCCTTGGGCGTGATCGGATAGGGATCGGCGGCGTGGAGGACCCGAAAGCCTGACGCGCGGATCTCCATCCCTCCCGGGGCGCGCGGCTCCGGGAACGCGGCGCCGGCAACCTCGACGGCGCTTTCCAGCGGACAGTGCCGGGCGCTCTCGAAGGCCTCGGCGGCAACCCCCGCCTTCGTGACGACGACCTGTGCGAAGCCCGAGCCGTCCCGGAAATTCAGGAAGAGCAGCCTGCCGCTGGATCGCCGTCCGGCGAGCCATCCCCGAAGGGTGGCCGGCAATCCCTCGGTCGCCGTGTCCGGGGCCAGATTCCGGTGCAGGGACGCGATCGTCGGGAGGCGCCGATCCTTCCAGGATCCCGCCGGTTCGGGGTCGTTGGGTTGTTGAGTCATGGGATCCGCAGCTGTCGACGCGGGAGTTTACGTTTCAGCCGGCAGGAACGTCCGCGAGCAGAATCCCGAGGCGCCGCCGGTCGGAGCGCTCGGAGTGGCGCTCGACGTTCTCGCGGACCATTCGCAGAGTGGGGGCAACGTAGCGGCGATAGACGTCGTTGCCCCGGCGCGAGACCTGGAACCCATAGGTGCCGAGCGCTTTCAGGTTTCGCTGGAGCGCGACCGCGTCGAACTCGGCAAGCAATCCGGGGAGCCTTCCGCGAACGCCCGCCGCATCGCAAAAGCGGGAAATCAGGTCCGATTCCCGAAACGGCGGGTGCGAGGCGCCGCCGGTAGCCACGTACGGGTCACGGACCAGGGACATCAAGTCGTAAGAGCGCGGTCCGATGCGGGAGTCCTGATGATCGATCACCCGGAGAACGGGGATCTCACCGGATGCCCCGGGGCCCTCGCCGGCGATCAGATTGCGCGAATGGAAGTCCCGGTGGGCCAGCGCCGCCGGCCCACCGGCCGCTTCCTCCGCGAGGGACCCGAACAGTGACTCGAGCTCGCCGAGTGACGGCCCGCTCAGCCGCAGACCGGCGTAACCGCCCAGGAAATGCTCGGTGAAGAACCGCAGTTCCCGCAGGAAGAGCGCGGCGTCGAGCCGGGCGGAAAAGGCCCGGAAGCCACTCGCTGCCGGAGTCCCGGCGAGGCGGGCCCCCTCGCGCTGGATCCGGGCGATGATGTCCACGGCTTCGTCGTAGAGCGCCGAAACGTGGGCGCCTCCTCCAGCCCAGACCACCTGCAGGAGTTCGTCCCCCAGGTCCTCGAGAGCAATCACTCCGAGTTCCGGAGCCTCTTCCAGAATGCGGGGCGTCCGGACTCGCAGTTCCCGGTAGAGCAGCGTGGAGTTCGCAAACGGCAGGGAACCCGGTGCGTACGGCTCGGCCATGACTGAGAGCACGACCGTCGCCATCCCCCGTTCCCGGGCGGCCGTCCGGGCTCGACCCGCGGGCCGAATCCGGAAATAGACCCGTTCGCCGGCCTCCTTGACGAGAGGCTCGACGGCCACCTCGGTGCGCAGTTCCGGGGCGAGGCTTCGGGACCGCCGCAAAAAGATGTTCAGCCGCGTCCTCGCGTCCGAACGCGGCGCCTTCGGGGCGATCGCGCCTGGCGTCACGGCGCAACTCCTCGAGAACGGATCGTCCTCATAGCGGTGTCGCGACTCCGCCGGCGAAGAGCGCGGCTTCGATCCGGACGCCGGCCGGAACGGTTTCGGAGGCGGCAACGATCGAATCCCGGACGATGGCCCGCGCCCCGATGTGGACGTTTTCGAGAAGCAGGGATCCCTCGACGCACGCTTCTCGTTCGACTACGGTCCCCTCGCCGATCAACTCCGGTGGATACGCCGCGGCGTCACCCCCGGAGCGCACCTCGCCGGCGCCTGCCGGCCGAGCCCGGGTTTCCGGCAGCGCTCCTTCTTCCAGCGCGCGCCAGGAGGCCTCCAGATAGCGCCGCGGAGTCCCGATTTCGAACCACGGGGCCCGGCTCGGGAAGGCGCGGGCCGTCCCCGCGGCGATCAGGCCGGGGAGGAGATCCCGCGAAAGACCTCCCGGCCCGCCGTGCAGGTGGCGCAGCGCCGCGGGCTCCAGCAGCCACACTCCCGCAAAGCCGAGCCCCGGTCCTCCCGGTCCGCTCAGCCCCGTGATGACGCCGCCCTCGCCGGTCTCCAGACGGCGCTCACCGGAAAACTCCGGACCGGGCTCCGGATCGGAGAGCAGAGTGGCTTCCCCGCCCGCCGCCTCGTGGAAGCTCGCCATCACCCGGAGATCGAAGGTGGGAAGGGTGTCGCCGTTCAGGACGAGAAGCGGTCCGCCGGTTTCGCTTCCGAGTCCGAAACGCGCCACGGCGCGCGAAAGCCCGCCGGAAGTGCCGAGCAGTTCCCGCTCGGGCGATCGAGCGATGGTGAGGCGGGGCATGGTGCGCTCGGCGGATACCAGGAGCGGTTCCAGGGTTTCGGGATGGTGGTGGAGATTCACGACCACATCGCCTACGCCGGCGCCGGCAAGCCAGCGAAGCAGCCGGGTCAGCAGGGGCACACCGCAGAAGGGAAGCGCCGGTTTGGCGCGGTCCCCGGTCAAGGGACCCATCCGTTCGCCCCGTCCGGCGGCGAAGACCATCGCCCGGCGGGGCAACCGGGCCGTTCGTCCCCGGTGCCCGACGCCAATCACAGGCGGTCAGGCGGACAGGGCGGCGGCGCTTTCCGGGTCCGCCGCCGCGGCGATCCAGTTCTCCACGTCGGCGCCGATCTGCATCGAGATCAGGCGGGAAACACCGGGCTCCTCCATCGTGACTCCGTAGAGGTGCTCGCATGCCTCCATGGTCAGGCGGTTGTGGGTGATGACCACGAGCTGGGTATCCCGCTTCAGTTCGTCCAGCATGGAAGCGAACCGCTGCACGTTCGCGTCGTCGAGAGGAGCATCCACTTCGTCGAGCAGGCAGAAAGGCGCCGGGCGATACCGGAAGAGCGCGATGAGGAACGCAATGGCCGTCATGGCTTTTTCGCCGCCCGAGAGAAGCCGGACACTCTGCAGCTTCTTTCCTGGCGGTTGGGCCGCGATCTCCACCCCGAACTGGGCGTCCACCGGCATCTCGGGCGTGAGCGATTTCGCGATTCCGTTCCAGGCCCCGAACTCTCCCGCAATTCCCGCGGACGCCGCTTCGGCGACCCCGTTTCCCGAACTCCTGGAAGCCGGTGAGTCGGGATCTTCGCCCGACGGGTGGGCACCCTGCCCCGTCCCCTTCGCCGTGTCCGCCGACTCCTGGAGAGCGGAAGGACCGGGTGACTCGACCAGCCGCAGTTCGGCGCGGCCGCCCCCGAAGAGTTGCCGGAAAGCCTCGTCGAACCCGGCGCTGACCGCTTCGAAGCCCTCGCGGAAGATGCGGCGGGCCTCACGGTCCTGGCGGCGGATCGCGGCAAGGCCGTCGGCGATCCCCCGTTCCACGTCCTGGAGGTGTGATTCGGGCTCGCGGCGTTCCGCCTGCAGTTCGCGGAGCCGCGCTTCGGCAATCTCGTTCACCGGACCCAGCTTCCGGATGCGGTCCTGCACCTGGGCAGCCTCCTCGGCGAGCTCCTTCCGGGACCGGCCGCGGAGCGCGGTGGGCAGGGCGGCGGCCGCGTCGGCGAGCGAACGGCCGGTGGAGCGCTCGAACTCGCCCTCCAACTCCCTCAAGAGCCCCCGGGTCTCCTGGGTTGCCGACCGAATCTCGTGCAACCTCTCTTCGAGGTCCCGGATTTCCGCCGACCGCAGTCGCGCCGCCTCCACCGCGCCTTCGAGCCGGGTGCGCAGGTCCCCGGCCACGCCGGTCAAGGTCCCTTCCCGGGCCTCCCAGTCCCGGATCGCGGCTTCGGTCGACTGCCGTTCGTGAATGGCGGACTCCCGCCGCGCCAGCCATGCCTTCTCGTCGCGCCCCGCGGCGGCAAGCTCGCCGCGGATCCGTTCCAGTCGCTGGCGATCGTCCCGAACCTGTCGCTCAAGGGCCCGGGCGCGGCCCGCGACCTCGTCGGCCACCGCGTTCTGGCGCGCGAGTTCACGGTCGGCGTCACGCCACTGCCCTTCGCGGGCCTCCAGCTCGCGTCGGAGGGCCGCGTGGGCTGCCTCCCACTCGCCGAGTTCGCGGCACGCTTCGCCGAGCCGCGCCTCGTCGCGAGCCAACAGCTCGGCGGCACGGGCGTCGGCCTTCTCATTCCCCTCCCGTTCCTCGTCGTGACGGGAGATCTCCGCTTCCAGTTCCTCGATCCTGGTCGAGACGTCCCGGACGGTTTCCTCGTGCCGGTCCGCTTCAAGCTGGAGCCGGTGGGCGATGTTCTCCGCCCGCCCCAGTGTCTGCCGCAGGTCTTCGACCGCTGATCGCGCTTTTTCCGCCGTCTCCCGCGCGCGGGTCGACGCGCGGGCCAGCCGGGCCAACTGCCGCGTTCCCTCACGCTTCCGGGTTTCGAGTTCAGCCACTTCGCGCCGCGTCCTCAGGAAGCCCTCGCCCGGTCCGCCCCGTCCGAACCGCACGACTCCGGGAGGCGCCACACTGGCGCCGTCCCGCGTCACGTAGGCGCGTGGTTTCTTGAGGAAGGCGGCAAGCGCTTCCTCGAGATCGGTGGTGACCACCGCGTCCGGAACGACAGGATCGAGCGCCGGGTCCACCGGTGTCAGATGGTCGCTCAGCCGGTCGCATCCATCGTCGGCTCGCCGCGGTGGAGACCCGCAGGCTTCGAGCAGTTCGGATACCAGGACCTCGGACGGACCGGCGTCCGGGCCGCCGAGTTCCTCGACGAGTTCCGAGACGTCGGCGACGCGGCCGATCCGGATGCGATGAACGCCGAGGAGCCGTTCCGCCGCCGCCTCGTATCCGGGGTCCACTTCCACCAGCTCGCCGAGCGCGCCGCCGGGCACGAGCCCGCGGCGGTGAGCCGCCCGGGCGACTCTCGCGGCGCTTTCCCCCAGCTGGTTGCGCGACGCGACCAGCGCTTCGAGCGACCGGTGGCGGTCCGACAGGCCGGCCTGGTCCTTCTCGGCCCGCGTCTCTTCGTCCCGCGCTGCCTCCGCCGCGGAGGCCGCGGAGCGCCACTTCGCTTCGGCAGCCTCGAACTGGGCGCGCAGCGCGGTGGTTTCGTCCTCGTGCGCCCGGAGCCGCGAACGCGCACCGGAGAGGGTCCGGGTCGCGTGATCCAGGCGAGCGGCGAGTTCCCGGCGGTTCCCCGAGAGTCCCAGTCCGGCCGCCGACAATCGCTCGCGCTGGGTCGCGTACTGGTCCCGCGACATCCGGAACGATCGGACGCTCGCCCGGAGACGATCCACCTCTCGCCGCAGTTCCCAGAGGAGGGCGTGCGCCTTCCGTTCCTCGGCCAGTGCCCGATCCCGGGCCGCCGCCCGCCCGGCGGCCCCCTCGGTCAACTCGGCCAACCGGTCGGGGAACTCCCCGGCGCGGCGTTCACTCTCCTTTCGCTCGGTCTCGAGATCGTCAAGCCGAGCTCCGAGCGTCCTGGCCTCCGTGTCGAGACGGGCGACGTGCGAGGTGCGGACCTCGGCAGCCCGGGCGCCCTCGTCGAGGAGTGCCGCCGCGCGCGCCCGGCGCGCTCGCAGATCGCCGATTTCCCGGGTGGCTTCGCGAAGTTCGACTTCGGTGCCGGTGACCTGCTCCCGAAGGGCCTCGACGAACCGTTCGAAGGCCCGAAGGCTCCGGGAACGCCGGGCGCGCTCCGCGCTGAGGGCGTCTTCCGGAGCGGCGTGCTCGCGGATGCGGGAGCGGAGTTCCTCACGCCGCGCCGCCTTTTCGGCCACGCCGAGCAACCGTGCCTGGTCCGAGGCTTCCCGGACCCGGGTCGCGGTTCGCGAGTCGCGCCGCGCCACCCGGATGAAGCGGTCCAGTTCGCGAAGCCGCTCGCGCACCCGCTCGAGCGCCTTTTCGGCGGCCCGCAGGTTCGCCTCGCTCTCCCGCCGGTTCAGGCGGTAGGCGCCGAGTCCAACCGCCTCGTCGACCAGCAGTCGCAGGTCGGCCGGCTTGCGGCTGAGCACTTCGTTGGCGCGCCCCTGCTCGATCAACGCGTAGGACCCGGGGCCGAGACCGGTCCCGGCGAACAGCCGCTGGATGTCTTTTCGGGTGCACCGCCGGCCGTCCATTTCGTAAACCGAGTGTCCACTGGCATCCACCCGGCGGCCGACGACCACGTCGTGCCCGGAACCGCCGGTCGCCATGCCGTTCGCCGGCACGGGTTCGGCGGCGCCGTTGCCCGGTCTCCGTTGCAGCGCGGCCGCGTCCGGCGAAGCACCGTTTCCGGCCGCGGATCCGGCTCCGTTGGCGGCGACCCCGTTCTCGGACTCCCTCGGGCGCGAACCCCGGGCTCCGCTGACGTGGAGCCGCACTTCGGCGACGCCGAGGGGTTCACGCAGAGCGCTTCCACTGAAGATGAGTTCCTTCCCCCGCGCCCGGATGGTGCCGGCGCCCAACTCACCGAGCACCCAGAAGACCGCGTCCGCGATATTGCTCTTGCCGCAACCGTTCGGCCCCACCACCGCGGTGGCGCCCTGCCCGAACTCGAGCGTCACCGGTTCGGCGAAGCTCTTGAATCCGGCGATCTCGAGCCGCTCGATCCTCACTCGCTGGTCACCTGAAGATTGTGGCTGCGGCGCTGCCGACCCCGGGCGTATTCTACGCGCTCGCCGGGGCTGCCCACAATATGTTGTGCCCTGAGGGCAGTACACCCCCAAGATACGGTGGGTACGCGGTCCGCGATGGGAGCCCTGAGCCATGCCTCCCGGAGCAGCCGGAGCGCCGGCCGAGTCACGAGGAGCCGACGGGCGAGGTGGCGCGAGCGCCGAGAACGGGGAGGCGCCCGGCTGACACGGGAATTCAGCCAACCGGGAGGCCGAAAGCCCGGATGGCGTCCCCCGGCCTGGAGCCCCACCGGGAGAAGCGCCCATGCGCGCGTCCTCCTACGCACCCCGCGTGTCATGAAAGCGGCGGAAACGGCGTTCCAACCCCGCCGCACCTCGCGCGCCGGCTCCTACAATCCGGGAGGTCCACCGTGGGTCTCCTCAGCCGCTACATCCTCCGGCTCATCGCCCCCGGCGTATTCCTCGGGACCGGCGTTTTCCTGTTCGCACTGCTGCTGAACGAACTGATCGTCAACATCGAGTTGATCGTCACCCAGGGCGCGAACCCCGAAACGGTGGGGCTCGCCTTTGCCCAACTGATCCCGGCGCTCCTGGCCGTAGCCGTCCCGAGCGCTTTGCTGCTCGGGATTCTGCTGGCGCTGAACCGGCTCTCCAGCGGACACGAACTGATCGCGATGCGGGCCGGCGGGATCTCTCCCTGGCGTCTCCTCGTCCCGATCGGGGCCGCGGCGAGCGCCAGCTTCGGTCTGTGTCTGCTGTTGATGCTGGAGGTCGTCCCGCCGGCGAACCAGCGGTTCGTCGAGTTGAGAGACGAACTGCTGAGTTCCCGGCTGCGCACCGAAATCGAGCCCCGCATGTTCTATGACGAACTCCTCGACGGCCGGGTCCTGCTCGTGGGAGCCGTGCCTCCGGGCGAGGACGGCTGGAGGCGCGTCTTTCTCGCCGACACCGCGCGCGCCGACGAGCCGACCATCTTCGTCGCGGACCGCGGACGGCTGGTGACGGTCCCCGATGAGCGCCTGGCGTTTCTCGAACTCACCGACGTCGAGGTCCACAATGCCGGGCTCGACGATCCGGGTCAGTACCGCATTCAGCGCGCGGAACGGATCCGCCTGCCGCTCGATGCCGAGGAGGTGTTCGGCCCGGAGACACCGAGCGTGAGCCGCAGCGCCCGGGCGATGTTGCTGCCGGATCTCGTGGCCGCCTACGAGGGCACGGACCACCCGATCTACCTGGTCGAGATCCACAAGAAGTTCGCTTTCCCTTTCGCTTGCCTCGCCTTCGGCCTGCTCGGCCTGGGCATCGGGATCCGGCCTTCGGCGGGGCCGACGCGCGCCGGATCGTTCGCAGTGGCCATCCTTGTCATCCTCGCGTGGTACGCGCCGAACGCGTTCGGCGAACAGCTTGCCGGAGCGGGAGAACTGTCTCCCTGGATCGCCATGTGGGGAGCCAACATCGTGACGGTGGCCGCCGGCATCGCCCTGCTGGCGCTGGCGTCCCGCGAGCTGCATCCCCTGGAGGCGGCCCGCCGCTTCCTGAGCCGGCTCCGGCGGTTGGTTCCCCGCCGCCGTTCGGCGGTCCGCCGCTGGCGTCCGCCGGGACTGCCCACGATCCTGGATCGCTACGTCGTCACCCGCTACCTCACGTTTCTGGTCATTGCACTCGCCGCGCTTCTCTCGTGGGAAATGATCGGCCTGCTCAACGCGGTGATCGGCGACGCCTTTGAGCGGGACATCCCCACTTCCACCGTGCTTCGCTATCTGGGTCTCTCGATTCCCGCGTTCACGGCCCAGATGTTGCCGCTCGCGACCCTGACGGCGACGCTCGTGACCTTCGGCCTCCTGAGCCGGCACAACGAGGTGACCGCGTTCCTCGCCGGGGGGGTCAGCCGCGCGCGTCTCGTGGTCCCGGCGCTCGCAACCGGACTGCTCGTGAGCGGCGCGGGCTTCGGACTGCAGGAGCGGCTGATCCCCCAAACGGCGCCCGAAGCCGAAGATACGGGAGCCCGCATCCGGGGCGAGGCCCGGCGCACCGTCAATCCGCTGGAACGGCACTGGGGGATGGGGCCCCAGGGACAGATCTACCACTACGATGAGTTCGACGCGGACAACGTGGTCCTCAGCGGACTGTCGGTCTTCCGGCTCAGTCCGGCAGGCGCCTCGCTGGCCGCCCGCAGCTATGCGGCTTCCGCCCACTGGTCGGAGGCGGAACAGTCCTGGACCGGGATCGGAGGCTGGGAACGCGACCTCCACGGCGGGCGGGCCGCCGAACCGTTCGCCGTACAGGAGATTCCGGACGTTTCCGTACCCAATGCACTTCTCCGGGAGGATCTGGCCACCGACCACCTTCCCTATCGCGACCTCGAGGAACGCATCGAAACGATCGAGGCAGCGGGTCACCGCGATCCAGTGCTCCACGTAGCTCTCGAGACCAAGACCGCTCTGCCCTTCGCATCGCTGGTCACGGTGCTCATCGGGCTCCCGTTTGCATTCCGGAGGACGAATCAGAGCGCCTGGGCGAGTGCCGCCATCGCCTTCGCGATCGCGATCGTCTATCTGGTCGCCACCCAGTTCTTCCGCTCCATCGGGAACGCGGAGTTGCTCGACCCGGTCCTCGCGGCTTGGTCTCCGAATCTCTTCTTCGGGCTCGCCTCCGTCTTCCTGTTGCTGCAGCGTCGCTAGCGCCCGCCGGGAGCGGCCCGGTGCTCCCGTTACGTTCTCCCCCAGGTGCTAGCCGAAGCGCTCCGCCGGGCCCAGCAGGGTGCCGGGCGGCGTTTCGGATCCGGCGGCGACGCTGGCGCCCGCTCCCAGGCAGGCCCCGACCACGGGAACTCCCACCCGCGCCGTGTGCCCAAGCACCTGGATTCGTTCGACCGGACCCGACAGGACGCGGGCGCCGTCCCCAACCGAGGCGCCGCGGCCGAGCACGCTGTCCCGGACGATCGCCCGGGCGCCCACGCTCGCCCCTTCCATCAGCACGGCCCGTTCCACCACGGCGCCGGCGGCGATTCGGGCGCCGGCGCCGAGTTCCACCGGTCCCACCAGGCGGGCGTCGGGATGAACGGATACTCCCTGACCGACAAAGACGACCCCTTCCCCCAGTTCGCCCGTGCTGGATTCGAATCCGAGCGCTCGGGCTCCTTCCCCCGGAGGGTCTCCGCCGAAGAGGGGGACGATGCGTCCGATCACGTCCCACGGGTAGGTCAGCGGGATCCAGGGACGCCGGGCGCGCACCGCACGCACTCCGGGAGAGCGCGCCAGGATTCGAATGAGGTCCGGGAGTTCCAGTTCGCCGCGCACACTCTGCCGGACTTCGCCGAGATGATCCAGGTCTTCCCGTCTCAGCGAATAGGCCCCCACGCTGCTGAGCTCCCAGGGCCTGGCCGCCGGGGGCTTCTCCTGGACGTCCTTCAGCCAGTCGTCTTCGGTCACGGTGACCGTGGCGCGGTTCCACGGATCGCTGGCCTCCTTGCAGAGGATCGCCGTCGGGTGCTCACTCACCCGCGCCAGGTCGTCGTGGTGGTAGAAGTCGTCGCCGTTGAGAACGAGGACCGGTCCACGGACCACGGCGGACGCGACCCGCAGCGCGTCGGCGGTCCCGCGGGCGTTCTCCTGCTCGACGGGGACGAGGCGGATTCCCGCGTAACGCGTTCCGAAGTGATCGAGGATCCGCTCCTTCTGATACCCGACGACCAGTACCGCGGTATCCACGACTCCGCGCAACTGGTCGAGTACGCGCTCGGTGAGCGGGCGACCCCACAGCGGCAGGAGGGGTTTCGGAAAGTCGGCGGTCAGCGGCCACGTCCGCTGTGACCTCCCGGCCAGGAGAATGACGGCGGTGGGCCGGGGGCCGCCTCCCTTCACCGATTCGCCCCCGCTCCGGCAACCCCGAGGCAGCGCGGCAGACGGGCTGCTAACATCGCGCGCTCTTCCAGCAAGCGCATCCCGAGACGAACGGCGAACGTCGTCTCCCCCCATCCGTCGAGACCCCAGAACGAGGAAGGCGTCCCGTAAGCGTGCAACAACACCGCGACATGCGGCTCTTTACCTCGGAGTCGGTGACCGAAGGCCATCCGGACAAGGTCGCGGACCAGATTTCCGACGCCATTCTCGACACGTTCCTGACTCGGGATCCCCTGGCCCGGGTCGCCTGCGAAACGCTTGTCACCGCCGGCCGCGCGGTGATCGCGGGAGAGGCGGCGGCGCGGAGCGGGCCCTCGCGGAAGGAACTCGAGACCGTGGTCCGCCGCACGATCCGGCGCATCGGATACACCGGGAGGAACGACGATTTCGACGCCGACACCGTCGACGTCCAGGTCCACATGGGCCGACAGACCGCGGACATCGCGATGGGAGTGGACTCGGGGGGCGCGGGAGACCAGGGAATGATGTTCGGGTTTGCCTGCGACGAGACGCCCGAGTTGATGCCGCTGCCGATCATGCTGGCTCACCGGATCACGAGGCGCCTGACCGAGGCGCGCACCAGCGGCGACATCCCGTATCTGGGCCCGGACGGAAAGGCGCAGGTCACGGTGGCCTACAACGGAGCCGGGAACCCCGTGTCGGTTCCCACGGTCGTCGCCTCCTCCCAGCACGCGGAAGAAGCTACCGGTCGCGTCGTTCGCGACATCGAGGAAAGGGTGGTGCTCCCGGTGCTGCCGGAGCGATTTCGCGCCGGCCCGCCAGCGGTTCTCGTCAATCCAACCGGCAAGTTCGTGGAGGGCGGCCCGGCGGCCGACTGCGGACTCACGGGGCGAAAGATTATCGTCGACACCTACGGCGGCATGGCCCGCCACGGAGGCGGCGCCTTTTCCGGCAAGGATCCGACGAAGGTGGATCGCTCGGCCGCCTACATGGCCCGCTGCATCGCCAAGAACATCGTCGCCGCCGAACTTGCGCGCCGGGCCGAGGTGCAGATCGCGTACGCGATCGGCCGCGCGGAGCCGGTCTCGGTCCGGGTGGATACGTTTGGCACCGGAAGCGCGGACGATGCGGCCATCGAGCGTGCCGTACGCGAGGTCTTCGGGTTGACTCCCGAGGAGATCATCGCCCGCTTCGACCTGCGGCGGCCCATCTACGAAGACACCGCCAAGGGTGGACACTTCGGACACGAGACCCCGGGATTCCCCTGGGAGAGCACCGATCGCGTGGAAGCGCTCGTCGCCGCCGTCGGCCGGTAGCGTGCGGCGGGAATGAGCAGCGGGCCTGCGGACACCCTCGCGACCCGGCTCGACCCGGCGGCCGTCGAGACCGAGGGCTGGAACCGCTGGGAAGAGGCGGGGGCCTTCGAGACGGAGGTGGACCCGGGGGGACGGACCCGCCCGGACGGCGATCCGGACCGCGATCCCTTCACCATCGTCATCCCGCCTCCCAACATCACCGGCCGGCTCCACATGGGGCACGCGCTAAACAACACGATTCAGGACGTGCTCGTCCGCTACCGCCGGATGGAGGGGCGGGACGCTCTCTGGGTCCCGGGAACCGACCACGCGGGCATCTCCACCCAGACCGTGGTTCGCAAGCACCTCGATGCGCAGGGGGTCGACTACCGGGAGCTGGGACGCGACGCCTTCATCGATCGGGTCTGGGAATGGCGGGAAGAGTTCGGGGGAGTCATCCTGGAGCAGCTTCGCAAGCTCGGCGCTTCGTGCGACTTCCGCCGCACCCGCTTCACCATGGACGAGGGGCTCTCGCGCGCGGTGCGGACGGTGTTCAAGGCGCTCTATGACCGCGGACTCATCTATCGGGGCAAGCGGGTGGTCAACTGGTGCCCGGTGGACCGAACCGCGCTCTCGGACGACGAGGTCGAAACGGCGCCCGAGGGAGAACCGGGCCATCTGTGGAGCATCCACTACCCGCTCGCTGACGATCCTCGCCATCGGCTCACGGTGGCCACCACCCGGCCGGAAACGCTCTTCGGAGACGTCGCCGTGGCCGTCCATCCCGAAGACCCCCGGTACCGCGAGTTCATCGGCCGGCACGTCCAGCTTCCGCTCACCGGCCGCGTGATCCCGGTGATCGCCGACGCCGGGGTGGAACGGGGTTTCGGAACCGGCTGCCTGAAGATCACCCCCGCCCACGATCCGCACGACTTCGAGATCGGCGAACGGCACGGCCTCGAACCTCTGAACGTGATGCACGAGGACGCGACCCTGAACGACGAGGCGCCGGAGGCGTTCCGTGGGCTCGACCGGTACGAGGCGCGCCGGGAGGCGGTCACCGCGCTGGAAGCCGCGGGTCTTCTCCAGGCGGTGACCCCCCATCAGGTACCGCTGGGCCGGGCGCAGCGTTCGGGGGCTCCGATCGAGTACCGCCTCTCGGACCAGTGGTTCGTCCGGATGCGGCCGCTCGCGGACCGGGCGCTCCGCCGCAGCGGCTTCGAGAAGGGGGACGCGGGATGGGAAAAAGTCCGCGAGGGCGAACTGCGGTTCCATCCCGCCCGCTGGGAGCAGGTCTACGCGCGCTGGCTCATCGAAATCCGCGACTGGACGATCAGCCGGCAGATCTGGTGGGGACATCGCATCCCGGCCTGGCATCACCGTGAAACCGGGGACGTGGCCGTAGGGGTGGAGACACCCGCGGAGGTGCTCGCCGACCCGGACGCCTGGCGTCAGGACGACGACGTCCTGGACACCTGGTTCAGCTCCTGGCTGTGGCCGATGAGCACCCTGGGCTGGCCCGACGAGACACCCGATCTCGCCCGCTACTTCCCGACCTCGGTGCTCTCCACCGACAAGGGCATCCTCTTCTTCTGGGTGGCGCGGATGAACTTCGCCGGGATCGAGATGACCGGCCGGCTTCCCTACCGCGATGTCTACATCCATCCCACCGTGCTCGACGAACGCGGCGCCGTCATGAGCAAGAGCAAGGGGAATGGAGTCGATCCGCTGGCGGTGATCGACGGGGCCACTCTGGCGGAACTCAAGCGGCCCGTGGAGGAAGCACGCCCCACCAACATGAAGGAACTGCTCCGCCGGGTGGAACGGAACTTCCCGGACGGCTTCGAGGGCGTGGGGGCCGACGCGCTGCGTTTCACCCTGGTCCGCCTCTGCTCCGAAGGACAGGAGATGCGTCTGTCGTTGTCCAAGTTCCACGAGATCGGCCGCCGGTTCCTTACCAAACTCTGGAATGCGTCCCGCTTCGCTCTCATCTCCCTGGACGAGATCGAGGACGAAGGCCCGATGGGGGAGCCGCAGGCCGAAGACCGCTGGATCCTTTCCCGGGCGAATGCCTGCGCGAACGAGGTTCGAAGAGCCCTGGACAGCTTCGATTTCGCTGCCGTGGGCGCCGTCCTCTACCGATTCGTCTGGAATGACTTCTGCGACTGGTACGTGGAGTTGGCCAAGGTGCGGCTGCGTGCCGGGCCGGAGGCGGCGCGGCGTACCGCCGCCACGCTGGGAAGCGTCCTGAGCGACACCCTGCATCTGCTGCATCCCGTGACTCCCTTCGTGACGGAACACCTCTTCGCCCGGCTCCGGCTGGCCATGGACCGGAAGGATCTGTGGAACGGCGAACGGCCGGAAGCGGACCTCCTGGCCCGTTCGCCATTCCCGGAGGCGATGGGAAGGCGCGACCGGAACCTCGAGGAGCGCTTCGAGGCTCTCCAGCGGCTGGTAAGCGGGATCCGCAAACTCCGCGCCGACGCCGGACTGCCGCCCGACCTGCGGCTTCGAGTCTCCGTCGAGGAATCGCCGAGCCTTCCCGGGTTCGGCGCCCTGCTGGCGGACTGCCGGGAGCCCGTCGCTTCGCTGGCCCGACTCACGTCCGTCTCCGTCGTGTCGCCCGCTGGTGACCCGTCCCCGCCCAGGCTCGAGCCCGGCGCCGTCGGCCGCGTTTCCATCGTGGACCCGGCCTTCGAGGCCCAGACCGCCCTCGGCGAGGCCGTCGATCTGGAAGCACTGCGCCGCCGCGTCGACAGACAGCTCGGGCGCCTCGGCAAGGAGCGCGAAAGCACCCGGAAACGGCTGTCCAACCCCGGTTTTCTGGCAGGTGCGGATTCGGCCGTGATTGACCAGGCGCGGGGAAGGCTCGCCTCGCTGGACGATCAGACCGAGCGGCTGCAGGAACTCGCGGGGCAACTCGGCGCCTGTTGACAGCCGCTAGCGAGAGTCACGGTGCTCGCGCCACCCTCTCCACCGACCGCTGAACCCCGCAATTCCCAACTCCGCATAGAATTCCGGCAGGGCACTTGGGAAGAATCCCTCCCGGATCCATGAAGTTCTCGCTTGAGGCAGCCGCTTCCGCCCTGGGGGGCCTGCGTGAGAAGTTCGGCAGCGTCGGCGGAGGAGCCGTCCGGAAGAGTGCCGATGGGGCGCGCATCCTCGTCGGACATACCGAGCGCGCGGCACCCGTGGTCGTGATCCTGGTGATCGGGGTCGCCGCTGCCGCCGTCGGAGTCAGCGGACTCGAATCGCTGAACCAGCAGGGACAGCTGGAGGACGAACTGGCGGTGGAAATCCAGCGGCTCGGCCAGGAAGCCGCCAACCTGCGGGATTCCATCGCGTCGCTGCGGCAGGATCCCGCGGCTTTCGAGGTCCACGCGAAGACCTACCACCACCTGGTCGAACCGGGCGAGGTCGTGGTGTTGCTCCAGCCGCCCGGTCCCGGCGCCTCCCCCCGTCGCTAGCAGCCTGTGGTGGAACTGACGTGAGGACCGAGAACGGCGAGGCGCCCGGCTGACAAGGCGCGCGAGGGAGGAATCGCAGCGCTCTCTCGACCGAAGCGCAACGATGAGCGGCGGGAAGCGACGCGGTCCAGCCGGGATGGATCGCCGGCCGCACGCCGCGCGGGTTCCTCCAACGGCTGTCTGGCCAGGATGCATCGCCGTTCGAATACCGCGTGACTTTCACTGCAGGCTGTCGAGAGAGCGCCGCGCCCGCGGTTCCGGGAGACGGTCCCGGGGAGCAACTCCCGAGCCGCGCCGGCTATTCGATTCGATACCGGATCGGAAACACCTCGCCGTCCCGATCCACTGTGAGTTCGACCTGGCTCGCAGTCTGAAACCGCTGCACCAGCACCGCCAGGGATTCGGCTCCCCGTACCTCCCTGCCGTTGACCTCCAGGAGCACGTCCCCGGGGAGGAGCCCGGTTTCCCCGAGCACGGTGTCGGTGGGGAACGCGACCAGCTCCAGCCCGACGATCTCGTTCCCGAGCACCCGCGGGGCGACGACGGCGCTCGACAGGATCCGGGGGAGTTCCGACTGAAGCCGCAGTCGTACGTCGTCTCGTGAGAACGTTCGCTCTCCCGTTTCGCGCGGAGGCGGAGGCGTCTGCGCCTGAACCGGCGAGGGTTCAGCCGCTGCCGTTTCGGGACCACCCGGAACCTCGGCGGCAGGCCGAGCTTCGACCGGAGTCTCGCGGCGGGCCGCGGGCTCCGCGATCTCCGGCACAACCACGCTGTCCGGAAGGCCCACTTCCAGCGTCTGCCCGTCGGGCGCCTTCAGTTGCACGGCGTCGGCAAGCAATCGCAGAACCGTGAAGCCACGGTGGATTTCGCCGACCCGGAGCGCGAGCGGTCGTCCCTCGGCAAATTGCAGGAGCGCCACTCCCCCCTCCTGCTGCTGCACGACTCCGTAGAGCCGGACGTCGCGCCGTTCCGGAGTCCCGGCCTGGCGGCCGCCAGCCGCCGTTCCGCCCGCCAGAGCGGCCATCAAGACCAGAGCTCCAGAGAGACGGTGATCCAGCAGGCGCATGGAGAAGCGATCCGCCGGAAGTGTACGGGCACCGCCGGCTGCAGGCAGCCGGCAGTGCGGGTGACGGGAGCATCGAGAACGGCGAGGCGCACGGCTGACAAGGCGCGTGAGGGAGGAATACCGAGCGCTTTCCGACCGATACGGAACGACGAGAGCCGCGAAGCGGCGCGGTCAACCGGGATGCATCGTCGTTCGAAAGCCGCGTAACCCGCACCGCCGGCTGCTAAACTGCCGGCGAGCACTCGGGGTGTCGGCCCGCCCTCCTGGTGGACCGGCGCTCGCCGGCGCTTCCGATCCGCGTTGCGATAACCGGGCCATTTCCAGGCGGGGCCTTGCCTGGCGGAAATGGCCGGTCGGCTGCATCTTTCGCGTCAGAACCGTCGCCAGACCCGGTGTCTCGGCGCCGTACCGCGCTTCGGCGGATCATCCGCCCCGAACGGCGCCGGGCCCTCGGGTGTCGAGTGCGAGCGCGCGCAACCCCGGAGGCGCCAACCGGATCCCGCCGGGGAGCGCCCCGGATCCGGCAATCCGGCCAACTGCCACCCCTCAGACACCCGCACTCCCCAACATCTCCAACCAAGACCCCCCAAAGCCTGCGGGGCGACCGGCCAGACCGGCCTCCCCTTCCGTTCCGCCTCCGGCGGCGTCCGGTTATCCCACGTCCCTCGCGAAGGGCCTGGAACGCGCGGCAAAGGCGCTCACCCGCTCGTGGCCCGGCCGATTCCTGCTCGGCGTCGGCGCCATCGCCTCCCTCTCCTCGGCAGGCGCGTTACCACCCTCCTGGTCGGCAGACGCCTGGATGGTGTTCGTCATCACCCTGGGTGCGGTGCTCGTCTACTTCGGGCGCGATCTCCTCGGATGGCTCCTCTACCCCGTCCGCCGGAAGCTGGCTGTTTCGTATCTGTTCGTGGGGCTCCTCCCGGTCCTGCTGCTCACGTCCTTCTTCCTGCTCGCCTTCTACGTGGTGCTGGGGCTGTTCGGCTCGTATGCCTTCCAGGCGAATCTTGCGGCCCGCGGCACCGCGTTCGCTTCCGCCGCCCAGCAGGCCCTGCTTGAGATCTCGCCGGATTCGGACGAGGCAGAGGTCGCTCGCGGCCTCCAGGAGGCAGTGGCGCGCGTCGCTCCGTTCGCCCCCGGAGCGGCAGCCTGGTACCTCGAGATCGAGGAGGGACGCATTGTCGGACTGACGGGCTCGGAGGCCGAAGGACCGATTCGCGCGTCCGATCCAGTGCCGGAATGGGCCCTCGCACCCTACGAGGGCGTGGTCCAGATGGAGAGCACCGAATGGTTCGGCGCCGTCTTTCCCGGGCTTCGGGGGGACCGCCTGGCGGTGGTTCTGGCTCCGCTCGCGCCGCTCCTCGAACAAAGCGCGCGGGAGGAGGACCTCATCGTCCGGACCGTCTGGGCGCTCTATCTCGGAGATCAGAACGAGGAACCACCGGCTCCCGCCCCACTGTCGGGAACGGACAACGATCGCTTCACGATCGACTGGGACGAACCGCTGTTGCTCGAGGCCGTCCCCTGGGGTCCCGGCATGGAGGGCGGCACGGTCGTGGTGGCCATCGGCTTCGCCCCGATTCACCTGATCCAGGGCACGACCAGCGGACTCGCCGACTCGGTGGCCATCAGCAATCCGGACTGGCGGAGCGGTCTGCTCCTGGTGCTCGGCGGGCTGGGCATCGTCTTCGTGCTCATCGAATGCGTCGCATTCTCCGCCGGACTCCGGCTCGCGCGCTCGATCACCCGGTCCGTCGAAGCCTTGAGCCAGGGGACCGAACTCGTCCGAGGCGGGAACTTCGGCCATCAGGTGCGCGCCGCATCGCCCGATCAACTCGGGGAACTCGCCAGTTCGTTCAACATCATGACGGCCAAGATCGCCGACGACATGGGACGTCTCCGGCGCGCCGCAGTACTCGAACAGGAAATGGAAACCGCGCGGCAGTCCCAGTCGCGCCTTCTCCCGCCCGAGGGATCCGTCTCGGTGCCGGGCTTCGCGGTGTCCGCCGTCTGCCGTCCCGCAACCGAGGTCGGGGGCGACTACTACGACCTGATCCCCCTCGGGCCGAATCGACTCGGGGTGGTGATTGCCGACGTCTCCGGCACCGGGACGCGGGCGGCGTTCATCATGGCCGAACTCAAGGGGTTGATGCTCGCGCTGAGCCGCATCCACCAGTCACCCCGCAAGGTGCTGGTCGAGGCGAACCGGGTCCTGCACACCGCACTCGATTCACGAACGTTCATCACCATCACCTATGCGGTATTCGACTCCGCGGAGGGCTTGGTGACGTTCGCCCGGGCCGGCCACAGTCCGCTCCTGCATCTGGTCCAACGGGACGGGAACTGGCCCCGCTCGGAAGCGCTGGCTCCCCCGGGGCTCGGGTTGGCTCTGGATCCCGGGCCGGTCTTCGACGAAATCCTCGAAGAGCGCTCGGAACGCCTCCACGGGGGGGAAACCTGGCTCTTCTTCACGGACGGCGTATCGGAGGCCATGAACGCGGAATCCGACATGTTCGGGGAGGAACGGCTCATGCGGCTCCTGGAAGAGGGAGCGGCCCTCACGCCGGCGGACCTTCAGCAGACGGTCGAAGACGCGGTCCTGGATTTCACCGGCGCCGAGACCCACGCGGACGATCTGACGATGGTCCTGGTCCGGGTGGACTGAGATGGCGCGCAGACGGAGACGGCGGGCGCCGGCATCCAACCACCGGCCGGTCCTCGAGTTCGCCCGGGGTCTGGGGTACCGCTTCCGGGACCTCGAGCTTCTGGAAGAAGCCCTGACGCACGGCTCGTATCGAAACGACCACGCGGTGGCGGATTACGAGAGGCTGGAATTCGTCGGCGACGCGGCGCTCGGACTCGTGGTGACCGAGTCGATGCACTTTCAACGGCCGGACTGGGACGGTCAACGGCGGCAGGAAACCAAATCGGAACTGGTGAGCAACCAGTCGCTGGCCGCGGCGGCTCGCGCGCTCGCACTGGATGAGGGCATTCGCGTCGGCCGCGGCCGGAACGCCGGCGAAGAAGTCCGGTCTTCCGACCGCATCCTCGCCAACGTCTTCGAAGCCGTTCTCGGGGCCGCCTATCTCGACGGTGGGATGCCGGCGGCGCGCGGCGTGCTGGGCGCGGCCTTCAGGAAAAAACTGCAGCGGCTCCGGCTGACGCCGCCGGAAGGCGTCCCGGGGTGGCTCGATCGGGCCGGCAGCGGATTGCGCTCCATCGGTCCGCTCGGTATCCGGTTCGCCCGCCGTCTTCTCCTGCTTCGGAAGCGGGTCGAACGGGCCCTCGGATACACCTTCGCCAGTCCCGGGATCCTGACCGCGGCGCTGGACGCGGGCGACGCAGTCCGGGAACGCGCCTCCAGGAGCCGACGCACCAGAACGCGGCGAACGAGGGGACGCCGGAGCCCGGCCCCCGAGTCCTCCCGAGCCGCCCCACTCGTGAACCGGCCCGCACTGCGCTTTCTCGGGCGGGACGTCATGCATCTGATGCTCGCGGAGGCGCTTCACAACCACTTCCCCGAGTGGGACGAAGGGAGGATGACGCTTGCCCGGATGAGGCTGCAGAGCCGGGAGTTCACTCGCACCCTGAACGAACACTGGTCACTCGGGAACGGGGACGACGCCGCGGCCACCGCGGAGGCCGTGATGGGGGCGCTCTATCTGGACGGCAGCCTGGGGGCCGCGCGCCGGGCGCTCGGCCGGCCGTTCAAGACCGCCCTCGAGGAACTCCGGGATCCGGACCTGGAACTCCTCGACCCCAAGACGCTGCTCCAGAACCGTCTCGCCCAGGCCGGCAAGGAAGCTCCCAAGTACGAGCCCAAACGCGGCGGGCGCAGTTCGCGGAGCGACGGGGCGGTGTCCGTGACTCTGCGACTGGCCGATGGACTCGTCGAGACCGGGGTTGGCCGAGGTCTCAAGGAAGCCGAGAAGGACGCCGCGCGGCGCGCCCTGGCACGGCTCGACCGACGGTCCGGCCGGCGGCGGAGGCGAACGAGCCGAGAATCGGCCCCGGATCCGGGCGAAGCCGGCGGGCCGAACCCGATCGAGGTCACCGCCGCAACCGAGAACCCCAAGGGGGCCCTGCAGGAGGCGCTCGTGAAGAAAGAGGGTCGACTCCCCGTCTATCGACTCATCTCGGAGAGTGGCCCCGAGCACGAAAAGACCTTCGTCATGGAAGTGCTCGCGGGGCGTCGCGCCCTGGGAAGAGGGATCGGCCCCAGCAAGCGCAAAGCGGAGGCGGAAGCGGCGGCCGCCGCCCTGGCGGGCGGGATCTGATCGGTTCCTCCCTCACGCGTCTCGTCATCCGGGCCCTTCCGGAAGAGCGGGACTTCCTCGCCCTCGGCGGTCACGACACGATTTCCACCGGCTGCCAAGAGGCGCCGGGCAAGGAATCGGCCCGGAGCCGCGCCGTATACTCCGCGCTCCGCGCCGGCGGGACGGAGGCGGCAGGGCAGGAACCGGCACGCACGACCGGAAAGGCAAGGGAAAGTTGGCTGAGCGTCTGAACTTCGATCTGAATGAGGAGCACCGCGCGACGGAGTCGCTGGTTCGCGAGTTCGCCGCCCGCGAGGTGGCGCCGCATATCCGCCAAAACGACGCCGCCAAGGTGTTCGACCGCAAGATCCTGACGGGGCTCGGAGAACTGGGGATCCTGGGGATATCGGTTCCCGAGCGCTATGGCGGTGCGGGACTCGACTACATCTCGCTCGGCCTCGCGTGCGAAGAACTCGAATACGTCGACACTTCGCTGCGGGTCATCATGTCGGTCCATGCCGGTCTGAACTCCCTCTCGCTCCTCGCGTGGGGCAGCGACGCGCAGAAGGACCGCTATCTGCGGCCGCAGGCTGAAGGGAAGGAACTCGCCACCTACGGGCTCACCGAGCCCGACGCCGGAAGCGATGCCGTGGGAATCCGGACCACGGCGCGGCGCGACGGGTCGGGCTACGTGCTCACCGGGGAAAAACACTGGATCTCCCTGGCCGAAATCGCCGACAACTTCCTGGTGATCGGGTGGACGGATCCCGACAAGCGGGCCCGCAGGGACCATTCGGGACTCTCGGCCTTCATCGTGGAGCGCCGCTTCCCGGGCTTCGAGTCCGGAAACATGACGCACAAATGGGGGATTCGTGCCGGCAATACCGGCTGGTTCCGCATGCACGACGTCCGCGTCCCGGCCGCGAACCGGCTTGGGGAGGAGGGCGAGGGCTTCAAGATCGCCATGTTCGCCCTCGACCAGGGCCGTTACACGGTCGCAGCCGGAGCCACCGGACTGATCCGCGCCTGTCGCGACGAGAGCGTGCGCTGGGCCCGGTCCCGTACCACCTTCGGCCAGGAGATCGGCCGGCACCAGCTCGTCAAGCAGATGATCGCGAACATGGAGCGCGACTACGAGGTGAGCCGGCTGCTATGGCTCCGGGCCGGAGAGCTGAAGAATCGCGGGCGCCGAAACACCCGCGAAACTTCGCTGGCGAAGTGGGTCTCCACGGTCGCCTCCGAAAGGGCCGCATCGGACGCCATCCAGATTCACGGATCCTACGGGTATTCCGACGAGTATCCCGTGGGGCGCTTCTGGCGGAACTCCAAGGGCGCCGTGATCTACGAGGGGACCCGGGAGATCCATACCCTGATGCAGGCCGACTACGCTCTGGGCTACCGGCGGGACCGCCCCACCCGGGTGAGTCTCCCGGCGCCGGAGGAAGATTGAGCGGCGGGACGATGGCTGACGGCCCGATTGGGGTCGCCGGTTCCCACCTGGTCCGCACGGTGGAGGAAGCGGCCATCGCGTGCGCCGCGACGATCGGCCAGGGAGACCGCCACCATTCGGATCAGGTCGCGGTTTCGGCGATGCGGCGGATACTCGACACCGTGCCCGTCCGGGGGCGGGTGGTGATCGGCGAGGGGGAACGCGACAAGGCTCCCATGTTGTGGAGCGGAGAGCGGTTCGGCAGCGGCGGGGAAAGAGCCCCCGAACTGGACATTGCCGTGGATCCCCTGGAAGGGACGAACCTCTGCGCCACCGGCGGACCCGGGGCCATCGCGGTGCTCGCGGGTTCGGAACGCGGGGGGCTGCTCACCGCACCCGACGTCTACATGGAGAAGATCATGGTGGGTCCGGCCAGCCGGGACCTCCTCGGGGACGCCATCCGGCTCGAGCACTCGCCTGAGCGGAACGTGGGCGCGATCGCCGAGGCCGAGGGCGTCCCCACGAGCGAGGTCACCGTAGTCGTGCTCGAACGGCCCCGGCACGAGGAACTGATTGCCGGGCTGCGGCGCGCCGGCGCCCGGGTGCGTCTGATCGGAGACGGCGACCTCTCCGCCGGGCTCCTGAGCGCGATGCCGGGCTCCGGAATTCAGGCGGCCATGGGATCGGGCGGCGCCCCGGAGGGCGTGATCGCGGCGGCCGCGCTGCGCTGCCTCGGCGGCGGAATGCTGGGGCAGCTCCTCGTGCGAAACGAGGCGGAGCAGCAGCGGCTCGTGGAGACCGGGGTGGAAGATGTTGGGCGGGTGCTGAGCACCAGGGACCTGGCGCCCGGGCGGCGCCTGATCTTCTGCGCCGCCGGCGTGACCGACGGCGCGCTGGTCGCCGGAGTCCGGTTCGACCGGGACGCAATCGAGACCCACACTCTCCAGATCACGAACGATCCTCCCGAGCTGACCCGCATCACCCGTCGCCGGCGCCCCTGAACAGCCGGTGGGGGAACCCGCGTGAGCGCCGAGAGCGGCGAGGCTCCCGGCTGACAAGGCGCGCGAGGGAGGAATAGCAGCGCTCTTTCGACCGAAGCGCAACGATGAGCGGAGCGAAGCGACGCGGTTCAGCCGGGATGCATCGCCTGCCGAACGCCGCGCGGGTTCCTCGGCCGGCTGTCCGGCCGGGATGCATCGTCGCTCGAACGCCGCGGGGGTTTTGCTACCGGCTGTCAAAGTCCCGCAGAATCGGAAGATTGCGGGGGGTCGGATTGGCGCGGTCGGGGTCTGTCGTTTAGTCTCTCGCACGGAGGGAGCATCCCTCCCCTGGTTCCTATTGCAACGGTTCTGAGTCCGTGGAGACCGACCCTTCTCTGCTTGAGGCGCTAGTCGCCGCTTTTGTCGACGACGGCCCGGAACGGACCTACTACTACGACCGGGACACCGCCCGCATGGTCAGCGTCGCGGAAGACCACGAGGACTCCTCGACCCAGGAGATCGTCTGGCAGTTGGAGTCCGACATCCGGGGTCGTTTCGTCCCCGTGCCGAAACCCCGCCTGGAAGACACGCTGAGCGAACAGGACGCATTCGTCGAGTCCCTTCCGGAAGGGGACATGCGGCGGCGGCTGGAGGCCCTGCTCGAGGACGATCCGGACGGCAGCAAGCTGGCGCGGCTGGTGAATCGGGACCGCGATGTCCGGCCCGCCTGGCGAAGGTTCCGCGCGGCGCGCGCCCGGCTCCAGGCCTCGGAGTTCCTCGATCAGCTCGGGTGAGACCTCGGTCCGGGAGCCGCAGAATGCGGTCAGGGCGCTCGGTCCGGCTGGCGCGCCTTCGTGAAGATCGAACTCCGCCGCCTCAGGGGACGATCGGGCGGGGTCTGGCATAGGGATTGCGGCATCACGCGGTGGCAGCCTCGGGGAGGTGGCCCATGCACCAAAGAGCGAACAGGCGAAACATGGTTTTCCGGCACGCAGGCATCCTGAGCCTGCTGCTTGTCCTGGGCCACTCCTCGGCAGCGCTCGCGCAATCCGACGAGGAGACCGGGCGGTCGTACGCCTATGGAAACCTCAGCATCGTCGACGGCGATGTCTGGCACCAACGGGCGGACGACTTCGGTGCCCACGAGGCCGAACGGGGTAGCCCCTTCCTGCCCGGCGACCGCATCTGGACCCGGGAACCCGGCCAGGTCGAACTGCGCTTCGCGGGCCGGGTCACCGCCTGGATGGACCAGGCAACCAAGCTGGACTACGTGGAAGGAGACAGCCCGCACCGGCTCGGGTTCTGGACCGGGAGCCTGATCGTGTGGATCGGCGGTGATGCCGACGTGGTCGTGGAAACCCCCGGCGGCACCTTCTCGCCTCAGGGCGAGGGCGAGTACCGAACGGATCTCCTGGAAGACGGCCGGACGGTGCAGTTCGTCGTCTACTCGGGTATCGCGACGGTGTCCACCGAGTCGGGCTCGGTGCTGGTCGGGGCCGGTCAACGGACCGTCGCCTCGGAGGGTGCGGCGCCAGCTCCGCCAGAGGAGTACCTGGGTAACGACCACTTCTACGCCTGGGCTGAAGATCGTCAGCGGCGCTTCGTCACCACCGCGGAAACGCACTACGAAGAGCTTCCCGAGGAAGTCAGGGAGCACGCGCCCGATCTCGAGGGACATGGGCGCTGGCACCACGACGTTCATTTGGGATGGGTCTGGTATCCGACGGTGACCGCCGGCTGGGCGCCCTACCGGCTCGGACGATGGGCGCACACGCCGTTCGGTCTCACCTGGATCTCCTACGACCCGTGGGGGTGGGCTCCCTATCACTACGGCAGGTGGGGACATGGCCCCCTTGGTTGGTACTGGCTGCCGGGTTCGGTGTGGGGCCCGGGCTGGGTCTCCTGGAGCTACGGATACGACTGGATCGGCTGGTCGCCACTGGGCTACTACGGCTACCCGGTGTATCCGTTCCACGGCTACGACAGGAACTACGGCTGGGGTGACCACTACTATGCGAATCGCCCTCGAGTCCGTCGGGGACAGGTCCTCGGCAAGGCCGTACCGCGCGGTTCCGTGAACCGGCGGGCCTGGAGTTTCACCAGCCGGGACGCCGTCGGACGTCCCGCCTCGCGGAACCGCCTGGCCGCGTCCAGCCTGCGCAACGTAGACAACGCCCAGGTCCTTTCCGGGGGCGCGGTACTGGATCGCGGTCTGCGTCAGCGTGCGATCGGGGAAACCGCCATGACCCGGTCGGCGAAGGCAACCACCCGCCGGCTCTCCAACTCGCGGGCCGCGATAGCCGTACGCGGGGCCGCCGTCGGCTCCAGCCGCAGCACTTCCCGGGCGCAGCGTGTGGCCGTTCCCGCCAGCGCCGCGCGGGCCCGCAGCGCGCGGTCGGCCTACGCGGCGGGAAGGGACCGCGCGACCTTGTCCCGTGGTGCGGCAGGACCGGACGGGAGCGCCGGCAGCGCGCAGGCGAGCCGGTCACGGGCGACGAACAGCGGCCGAGCGGCAACCGGTCCCGCGGCGGCCTCACGCCTCACCGGACGACCGTCGGCCACTCGCGGCGGTCGCGCCACCGGGAACCGCCCGGCAGCCGCTCCCCGGCCGCGCGCCAGCGGACGGTCGGGCGACAGCGGAGCCAGACGGCCCTCTTCGGTGCGGCCCGCCTCTCCGAGGAGTGGCGCCGCATCGGCAGGACGTTCGGGGACTTCGCGAGCCCGGCCCAGCGGGGCCTCCCGGAGCAGGCCCAGTGGGGCCTCCCGAAGCCGCCCCAGCGGAACGTCGCGAAGCCGGCCCAGCGGGGCCTCGCGAAGCAGGCCCAGTGGGGCCTCGCGGAGCAGGCCCAGCGGGGCCTCGCGAAGCAGGCCCAGCGGGGCCTCGCGGAGCCGGCCCAGCGGGGCCTCGCGAAGCCGGCCCAGCGGGGCCTCCCGGAGCCGGCCCAGCGGGGCCTCCCGGAGCCGGCCCAGCGCGGGCTCCCGGAGCCGGCCCAGCGGGGCCTCCCGCAGTCGCCCCAGCGGGGCCTCCCGGAGCCGGCCCAGCGCGGGCTCCCGGAGCCGACCGAGCGGTTTCTCCCGTTTCGGTGGCGGTAGTGGATCTTCGGCCAGCCGGGGAGGCGGGTCGAGTTACAGCGGCGGCGGCAGCAGCGCGGTCAGCCGCGCCGGCGGTGGCGGTGGCGGTGGCGCCGCCGTGAGTCGTGGTGGCGGCGGCAGCGGGGGGAGCCGCGGCGGCAGCAGCAGCAGCGGCAGCCGGCGCCCGAACAACCACTGAGAGCCCTTCGGGCATCACCGTGGACCCCCGGCGGCCCGGCCGCCGGGGGTTTTCCTTATCCACGCGCGGAGGCCCCGGCGAGGCGGGCTCGAAGAACCGTCCGGCCGCGGCACCCGGCAGCGCCCCGTTGCCGCAGGACCCGCGGGAACCGTCGAAGCCCCCGGGAATCCGGGAGATACCGCTCACGGCTCTGTCGGGTCCCACCCACTACCCCTTGTGGTCCTGCCGGTTGCATACCGCAAGATGTTGTGTTCTAGTTCCATCCAATGCTCTGTTTTGCATCCGTGGAGGGGAGCCTTCGCGCCAACTCCGAATTTTCTTCAACCAGGGGATAGTTGTTCGATATGCAGGTAGCCGTAGAACCCACCACCGTGGGACCCCATTCCGAAAAAGAGAAGACCCGCAGAGAGCAAAAGAACGGTCGTGGCGGCGGGCTCGAATTCCGGCGGCGGTTCACCGAACGTGGCGTCTCCCCCTACGACCAGATGGAGTGGGAAAAGCGCGACGCCATCATCACCGACGAACATGGCGAGACGATCTTTGCCCAGCACGGAGTGGAGTTTCCGAGGTCGTGGTCCATGATGGCGACCACGATCGTGGCGTCGAAGTACTTCCACGGATCGCTCGAAAAGGGAGAGCGCGAATCGAGCGTCCGGCAACTCGTTGGACGGGTCGCCGACCAGATCGCGGCCTGGGGTGTGAAGGATGGCTACTTCGCGGACCCGGAGGCCACGGACACGTTCCGCGACGAACTCACCTTCCTGCTGCTGAACCAGTTCGCCGCGTTCAACTCACCGGTCTGGTTCAACTGCGGCGTCGAGGAGCATCCGCAGTGCTCGGCGTGCTTCATCAACTCGGTCGAGGACACGATGGATTCCATCCTGACGCTCGCCAAGACCGAGGGAATGCTCTTCAAGTGGGGGTCGGGGACCGGTACGAACCTCTCCACGATCCGCAGTTCCCGGGAGCAGTTGTCCAGCGGCGGCAGGGCCTCCGGGCCGGTTTCCTTCATGAAGGGGTACGACTCCTTCGCCGGCGTCATCCGGAGTGGAGGCAAGACCCGGCGGGCCGCCAAGATGGTGATTCTCAACGTGGATCATCCGGACATCCTCGACTTCGTCGACTGCAAGTCGCGCGAGGAACAGAAGGCCCACGCCCTGATCGAGGCCGGTTATGACGGCTCCCTGAACGGTGAGGCGTACGCGTCGATTCAGTATCAGAACGCGAACCACAGCGTTCGCGTCAGTGACGCCTTCATGCGCGCGGTCGAGAACGACGAGGACTGGTCCACTCGCGCGATTACGAGCGGTGCACCCATGGACAACATGCGGGCCCGCGACCTGTTCCGGCAGATCGCCGAATCGGCGCACCGATGCGGCGATCCGGGGATGCAGTTCGACGACACCGTCAACCGCTGGCACACCTCGAAGAACAGCGGGCAGATCAACGCCTCGAACCCGTGTTCCGAGTACATGTACCTCGACGACAGCGCCTGCAACCTCGCGTCCCTGAACCTCATGAAGTTCGTCGACGAGGAGGGCGATTTCGACACTGACAGCTTCGAGCACGCGGTCGATGTGGTGCTGACCGGCATGGAGATCATCGTCGGAAACGCCAGCTATCCGACGCCGCGCATCGAAGCGAACTCGCACAAGTACCGACCCCTCGGCCTCGGCTACGCGAACCTCGGCGCGCTCCTGATGCATCGCGGCGTCCCCTACGACAGCGACGTCGGCCGATCGATCGCAGCCGCCCTGACTTCGCTGATGACGGGCCGGGCATACCACCAGTCGGCCCGGATCGCCGGGGTCACCGGACCGTTCCAGGGTTACCCGGAGAACGAGCGGCCGTTCCTCGAAGTCATGCGCATGCACCGGGACGCGGCAAACGAGATCGATGCCGGGGGTGTCCCGGAAGGGGTCCTCTCCCGGGCGCAGCAGGTCTGGGACGAGGCCATCGTGCTCGGTGAGGAACACGGCTTCCGGAACGGCCAGGCTTCGGTGTTGGCCCCCACGGGCACCATCGGTCTCATGATGGATTGCGACACGACCGGCGTAGAGCCCGATCTGTCACTCATCAAACACAAGAAGCTCAGTGGCGGCGGGATCATCCGCATCGTCAACCAGACGGTGCGCACGGCGTTGGAGCGGCTCGGCTACGAGGGCGAAGCCCTCCAGCGGATTTGGGACTACGTGGACGAGCACGGTCATGTCGAGGGAGCGGCCGACCTCGAGGAGGAACACCTCCCCGTGTTCGACTGCGCCCTCGAGCCCTTCGGCGGGAAGCGCTCCATCCACTACATGGGCCACGTCAAGATGATGCACGCGGTCCAGCCCTTCCTTTCGGGCGCTATCTCGAAGACGGTCAACATGCCGGAGGAGAGCACCGTCGAGGACATCGAGGAGACGTACCTCGCATCCTGGAAGCTCGGCCTCAAGGCGGTTGCCATCTACCGGGACGGCAGCAAGCGGTCACAGCCGTTGAACCGAGGCGAGTCGGACACCGAAGCGGCGGATGCTGCCGACTCCGCCGAGAAGGAGCACCTGCCGCCGGAGCGCGACGCCATCATCCACAAGTTCGACATCGGGGGACACAAGGGGTATCTCACCGTCGGACTGCGCGAGGACGGCTCTCCCTGCGAGATCTTCCTGCGGATGGCCAAGGAAGGCTCCTTCGTGTCCGGGCTGATGGACGCTTTCGCGCGGGCGGTTTCCTACAACCTCCAGTACGGGGTGCCGCTGAAGGTCCTGGTGGACAAGTTCTCGCACACGCGCTTTGAACCTTCGGGCTACACCGGGAACCCGGACATCCCCCATGCGGACTCGATCACGGACTACATCTTCCGCTGGCTGGGACACCGCTTCCTGACGGAGGCCGACGAGTTGAGCGTCGAGGACGATGAGCCGCCCCAACCCGCCGTGGCGCCGCCGGAGCCCCGTCGCCCTCGCCGCCGCGGGACCGTTCTGGAGTCGGCGGCCGTCTTCGCGGACTCGCCTCCCTGTTCGACGTGCGGCGCGCTGATGGTGCGCAGCGGCACCTGCTTCAAGTGCCTCAACTGCGGCGCGACGTCCGGCTGCTCCTAGTGTGGTGTCCCTAGACTAGGGTTCCCACCGCCAAGCCCGGTACGTCGCCCGCCACGCGCGTGACCTGAACCTCGCGGAGGCGGTTCTCGAGCGGTTCCGCCGAGACCACGCCGACGCGAAGGAAGGAATCGGTCAGCCCGGTCCAGCGGCCCGAGCGGTCCTGCTGTTCGAACAGGACCTCCACCCGCTGGCCCAGGTGGCGGCGGGCGAATGCGTCCCGGCGCCGGTCGGAGAGTTCCCGCAGCGTTCGGCTCCGCTCGGCGACCACCTCGGGGGAAAGGTGTCCGGGAAGACCCGCGGCCCGGGTCCCCGCTCGCGACGAGTAGCTGAACACGTGGTAGTAGGCAAACGGCATCTCTTCGAGGCGGTCGCAGGTGCGCCGGAAGGCGTCGTCTGTCTCGCCCGGGAATCCAACGATCACGTCGGTCCCGAGCCCGAGTCCGGGCACCATCTCCACCGCCCGATCCGCGAACTCGCGATAGGCCCGGAAGGTGTAGCGGCGGCCCATCCCGGCCAGGATACCGTCGTCGCCGCTCTGCAACGGGAGGTGGAGATAGCGGCAGAGGGCTCCGCGCTCGGCCATGCGTCCGAGCAGGCGATCCTCGACGGTGGTGGGCTCGATCGAGGTGATCCGGATCCTCCGCACCCCGGGCACCTCCTCGAGCCGGTCCGCAACGTCGGCGAGCGTCCGTCCCCCGCTCCGGTACCGCCCGATGTTGACTCCCGTGAGCACCAGTTCCTGGTAGCCGGCCTCGGCGAGTTCCCCCGCCTCGCGGACCAGGTCTTCGAATCGCCGGCTGCGCTCCCGGCCGCGCGTGTAGGGGATGATGCAGAACGAGCAGAAGAAGTCGCAGCCGTCCTGCACCTTCAGGTTGGCGCGGGTGGAGTCGTAACGCCCGGTGGAGGGGACCTCGAACTCGTGCCGCGAAATCCGGGCGGAGTGCAGCACGACCGGCTCCGGGAGTTTCCGCGGCCGGTCCAGGTAGTCCGGGAAGCTCTCCTTGAATTCCGTCCCCACAATCATGTCCACCCCCGGGATCCCCCGGAGCGCGTCGAGACCCGACTGGGCATAGCAGCCCGCCACCACCACGAAGGCCTCCGGCGACTGGCGTAGCGCCCGGCGCACGGTGTTGCGGCAGTGCGCTTCCGCCCGGTGGGTCACCGAGCAGGTGTTGATCACCACGAGATCGGTCGGTTCCCCCCAGGGGACGATCGTGTAGCCTTTGCCGGCGAACTGCCCCGCCCAGTTCGCCGCCTCCGTGTGGTTGAGACGACACCCCAGCGAAGTAAACGAAGCCCGTGGCACGGGCGGCAGCCTAACAGCAGCCCTTTTGGTCGGCCCTCCGGAAGAAGCATCGGAGAGCCGGGAAGCCGGTAACGGGTAACAGTCATGGGAACTCTCGGTCTTGCCGCGGTGGCGCTCGTCCCGATCGCCGTCGTGGCGCTCTTCCTCGTCGTGCTGCGCTGGCCCGCGTCGCGCGCGATGCCGCTGAGCTGGCTCGCCGCCGCCGGGCTCGCCTGGGCGGTGTGGGACATCTCGGGAATCCGGATCGCCGCCGCTTCCGTCAATGGGCTCGTGGTGGCCGCAACGCTTCTGTACATCATCTTCGGGGCTCTCCTCCTCCTGCACACCCTGCAGGAAAGCGGCGCCCTTTCGGTGATCCGCCGGGGTTTCATGGGGATCACCCCGGACCGGCGCATTCAGGTCCTCGTGATCGCCTGGCTCTTCGGCGCGTTCATCGAGGGCTCCGCCGGTTTCGGCACTCCGGCGGCGGTCGCGGTACCGCTCCTGGTGGGACTCGGGTTCCCGCCGCTCGCCGGAGTGGTCGCGGGCATGCTGATCCAGAGCACCCCCGTCTCCTTCGGCTCCGCCGGAACGCCGATCCTGGTCGGAGTTCACACGGGGCTCTTTGGAAATGAGGCCGTCACCGCCTACTCCCAGGGACTCGGATTCGCCGAGTGGGCGGACTTCCTGGCCTTCATCGGTCTGCGGGTGGCGGTGCTTCACACCGTGGCGGGGACGCTGGTGCCGCTGATCGTGGTCGCCACCATGACGCGGTTCTTCGGCGCGAACCGGAGCTTCCGCGAGGGTCTCCGAGTCTGGAAGTTCGCGCTGTTCGCCGCGGTCGCGATGACGACCCCCTACCTGCTGACGGCCTGGCTGCTGGGACCCGAATTCCCGGCGCTGGCCGGCGGCCTCATCGGACTCGGAATCGTGGTTACCGCGGCCCGGAGAGGCCTCTTCATGCCTCCTCCCGAGGAGCACTTCGAGTTCCCCCCGCGTTCCGCCTGGGAGGCGGACTGGTCCGGCGGGAAATCGATGTCCGACACCCGGCCCGCTGAAGGACGCCCGATCGGCGCCGTGTCGGCGTGGGCTCCCTACGCGGTAGTCGCCGGCCTGCTGCTGCTCACCCGCCTCCCCGCGCTGCCGTTCCGGGATTTGCTGTCGGGCGTGGTCATCCGGTGGCCGGACATCTTCGGCAGCGGAATCAACGCGAGCGCCGCCCCACTCTTCCTCCCCGGCGCGGTGTTCATCGCGGCTTCGCTGTTCGCCGTCGTCGCGCACCGCATGAGCGGTGGACAGGTGCGGCGCGCGGTCTCCGCCTCACTGCGCAGCACCGGCCTCGCCTCGGTCGCGCTGGTCTTCACCGTGCCCATGGTGCAGGTGTTCCTGAACACCGGCGGCGGGGCGGCGGGACTGGCCTCGATGCCGATCGCCCTCGCGGAGGGCGCCGCCCAGATCGCGGGGTCGGCCTGGCCGTTCTTCGCGCCCTTCATCGGGGGCCTCGGCGCCTTCGTCGCCGGCAGCAACACCGTGAGCAACATGATGTTCTCGCTCTTCCAGTTCGGGGTCGGCGAGCGGCTCGCGGTGGATCCCGGATGGGTGGTCGCGCTCCAGGCCGTTGGAGGAGCGGCGGGGAACATGATCTGCGTCCACAACGTGGTGGCGGCCTCGGCGGTGGTCGGGCTGGTCGGCCGGGAGGGCGCCGTGATCCGGCGCACGCTGGTGCCGTTCGTCTACTACGCCCTGGTGCCCGGAGCGCTCGGCTACGCGATCCTGTGGTCCGGCACGCTCGGGCCGGTCAACGCCGGCTCCCTGGTCGTCGCCGGTATCTTCGTCGCGGCGGGCTTGTGGATCTTCCGGAACCGCACCGGCTGAGGCTCCCTCGAACTCGATCCCGGCGCCGCCCTCAGCGGGGCAGCAGCGAAGCTCCGTCCATCTCCTCGGGCGGGGTGACCCCGAGCAGGTCGAGGACCGTCGGCGCGATGTCCTGGAGCGATGCGGGCTCCCGGAGCGGCAGGTCCGAAACGAGCACCCCGGCGGTGTCTTCCATGGAACAGTGGTCCCCGCTCCAGTGGTCCAGGTTCGGGGTGATCGAGGAGGGCGGCATCCCCCCGAGCGTGCTCTGCCACCCGATCCGGTAGCCGGGCTCCAGCCCGAGAATGAGGTCCGGCGCCTCCTCCACGAACGGCCCCACGTAGATGTCCTCCCGCCGGTACACCTCGCGTACGACCGAATCCCCGGTTTCGGGGTCGCGAAACGCCTTGAGGTTGACGATCAGCCGCTCGATCAGCCGGTCGCGCTCGGAGCCCGGCTCCACGATGCCCTCCGGCTCCCGTCCGCGCTGATTCAGGTAGATCCCGGAGAGGCCGAGCGCGAAGGCGCTCGTCCGGCTCCAGTCCACTCCGGGAAAAAAGAGCGCGTCCGGATCGAACAGGTCTTCGAGCCGGCGCTGTCCCGGGTCCCCGGCCGCCCGCAGATACCCGTTCCGGGCGAGCCAGGTGTTCACGTTGAACTGCTTCCGGAAGGAATGGAAGCCGTGGTCGGATACCACCAGGAACCGGGCGCCCGCGGGGGCCGCCGACACCGCGTCGCCGACGATGCGGTCCAGGTCCCGGTAGGCGTCGGCGATGCCTCCGCCGTAGCGCCGCGCGAGTTCCGGATCGTGGTTCGGGTGCTCCGGGTCGGCGAAGCGATAGAGCATGTGCTGGATGCGGTCGGGAAACAGGAAGACGGACACCAGCAGGCGCCAGGAGTCATCGCCCAGCGCTTCCATCAGCAGCCGCTCGTTGGATTCGCGGGCGAACCGGGCGTCCTCGAGGAAGGCGTCGAAGTCCACGGCCTCGTCGCGCAGCGGGTTGGTGATGATCTTCCAGCCAACCGTCTCGTAGGGGCCCGTCCGGCGGGCGAGGTCCCCCGCGAAGTCGTGGGGAAAGGACAGGTCCACGATGGGCGGCAGCCGCTCCGGATCGAAGTTGATCGGCTCCATGTACACCGTGACGTTCGGCTCGAGCGCCAGCACGCGGAAACGGACCAGGCCGGACAGGCTGATGAGCGGGTTCAGCGGGAAGCGGACCGACACGAAGTCGGACCATTCGCCGGCGGCCAGACTCGCGAACTGGCCGGAAGTCTCGATCTCGAGGCGTTCCCCGACCCGCCGGAAGCGGACCGGGATCTCCACCTCGGGCTGCTCGGCCTCGGTGACCGATACGGTGAAGTTCCGCGGCCCGCGGACCACGCTCTCGGCCAGGCCGCCGTCGAAGCGGAGGGGGAAGCGGGTGCCGCCCGTCTCGGTGGATTCCTCCTCGAGGAGGTCCGTCGTGTACACCGCCCAGAGTCCGAACGACTTTCGGGCGTCCGGGACCCCGAAGCCGGCCAGGATCCGGGTGCCGGGCGACTCCTCGACCGGGAACTCCATCGGCGCCTGGAGCGCGATGGTGGAAACCCCCGCCCCACCGGCGATCTTCCAGAAGGCGTCTCCCTGCCGGGCCCGGACCGCCTGGGGAACGGCGTCCGGAACCCACGCGGCCAGGAGCGCCGTTCCCGCGGCGGGCGCGATCGTCGCCACCGCCAGCACCGTCCCGCGGAACCGGGGGCGGGCGCCCGTGCGGTGGAGCACCCAGCTCGCCGCGATGCCCGCGCCCAGGGCGATCACCAGGACGAGGCCCACCCGGAAGGGCGCTCCCGGGAGTTCGCTGGCGCCCTGCCGCACCAGCGCGATCTGGGGGACGTAGCTGCCCTCCCGTACTTCGAGGAAGTCGAAGATCCCGGTCCGGCCCGGGTTCATGCCGGTGGCGAAGGTGGCCCAGGCCACGGGTGACTCGGAGGGTTTGGTGGTCTCCAGCGGGGCGAGCGTTCCGCGCTCGCCGAGCCGCCGGAGGTTGGGCAGTTCCCCGGCGGCGATCATGGCCTCGATGGTGTCCGGGTCCGCGCCGTCGAATCCCAGCACCACCACCCGTTCCGGCGGTTGCGCCAGGGCCTCGCCACCCGGAGCCGCGCCGAACCCGACGGTGGCGGCGATCAGCACCCCGGGGATCGGTCCGCGACCGCCGCGGGCGCGGGACACGGGCCTCCGCGCCGGGTACTCGAACTCCATGGGCGGAGAGAGGTTACTGCGGCGGCCGGGCTCCGTTCCCGGCCTGCCCACCCCGACTTTCCGGAGGGCGGTTCGGGACGCTCCTCCGGTAGCATTGGGCGGTTATGCCGTTTCCAGGTTCTCGACTCCGACGTTTCGCCGCCCTGGCGGCGCTCCTCTTGCTCCCGGTCCCGGGTGTCACCGCCCAGGAACTCGAGGTCCTGCCCGAGTACGAGACCGAGATGGCGGCGATCACGGCCCATCCCCGGGTTGCGGCCGCGCTCGACGATGTCCTCGCGATGGACGAGGAGAACGAACGCCTGCTCATCGAGTTGACGGAGATCGAGGCGCCGCCCTTCAAGGAAGAGAAACGGGCCGCCCACTACCGCGGACTCGTCCGGGAGGCGGGGCTCGACGCGCAACTGGATGAGATCGGAAACGTCGTCGCGCGCCGGGACGGCCAGGGCGGAGGCAGGACGGTGGCCGTGGTGGCCCACCTCGACACGGTCTTCCCCGAGGGGACCGACGTTACGGTCCGGCGCGACGGGGACAAGCTCATGGCCCCCGGAATCGCCGACGACACGCGCGGGCTGGTGACCATGCTCACCATGGTCAAGCTCATGGACCGGCACGGTCTGGATACGCGGGACGACGTGCTGTTCGTCGGGTCCGTCGGCGAAGAGGGAATCGGCGACCTCCGGGGCGTGAAGCACCTGTTCCGGGACGGTGGACCGGAGATCGACGCCTTCATCGCCATCGACGGCACGAGCAACACGCGCGTGCTGAATCACGCGATCGGTTCCCACCGCTACCGGGTGCGCTTCCTGGGCCCCGGGGGGCATTCGTGGGGCGCGTTCGGCCTCGGGAACCCCGCGCACGCCATGGCCCGGGCGATCAAGCTCTTCGACGACCGCGCCGGCGAGTACGTCACCGCGGGCGCCAAGACCACCTACAACATCGGCCGCATCGGCGGCGGGACCTCGGTGAACTCGATCCCGTTCGAGAACTGGATGGAGGTGGACATGCGGTCCATGGAACCGGGGCGGCTCGACGAGATCGACGCCATCTTCCAGGCCGCGATGACCGAGGCACTCGCCGAACAGAACGAGCTCCGGCGGGACGGTGAGGAGTTGACGGTGGACATCGAGATGATCGGCGACCGGCCCTCCGGAATCGTCGCCATCGACACCCCCCTCATTCAGCGGGCCTTCGCCGCCACCCGGGCCGTGGGCGCCGAGCCGGAGCTCAGCATGGGATCCACCGACTCGAATGTCCCCATTGCGCTCGGAATCCCGGCCACCACGATCGGCAGCGGGGGAGAGGGCTTCGGCGCCCACTCGCTCCACGAGTGGTGGGCCAACCGGGACGGGCACCTGGGTATCCAGAAGGCGCTGCTGCTCGTGCTGGCCGAAGCCGGTTTCACGGCCGCGAACTAGCCGTCCGCCATGTCCGCCTGCCAGTTCGACTTCAGCCTGCCGGCCGAGATCTCAAGTCTCCTCAGGGCGCTGCGGGCCGATTTCGCCCGTTTCGGCGGCACGGTCCGTGGTGACGACGGGCCCGGCTTCGGAGAGTTCTCGCTCCCCACGCCCCTCGGGACCTTTTCCGGCACCTACCAGGTTTCGAGCGATGCCCCGGGGGTTTGCGCCGTCCACATCGAAGTGGACGAGAAGCCGATGTTCGTCCCCTGTTCGGCGATCGAGGAACACCTGGGGCGGCGACTCCACAAGGCCGCCGCTGGCTAGCGGCCCGGGACCGCAGCCCGGGCCGCTCAGCTCAGCGCCGGGCGACCGGGTTTTCGAGGACGCCGGCCGTCTCGACCGCGACGGAGACCATGTCGCCCTCGTTCATCGCCTGGGTGGTCCCGGGCGTCCCGGTGAAGATGACGTCGCCGGGCATCAGGGTCACGTAGCGGCTCACGTAGCTCACGATGTCGCTCGTGTCGAAGATCAGGTCGCTGGTTCGCTGCTGCTGGACGACTTCCCCGTTCAGGCGGGTGGTGAGTTCGAGATCGTCGTAGTTGACCCCGCGTGAGATCACCGGGCCGATGGGACCGTAGGTGTCCGACGCCTTGGCGCGAAACCACTGGAGGTCGGCGCCCTGCCAGTCCCGTTCGCTCACGTCGTTGCCGGCGGTCACCCCGAAGATGTACTCCTGCGCCGCCTCCGCCGGGACGTCGCGCGCCTCCTTGGCGATGACCAGCACCAGTTCGCCCTCGTAGTGGACGTTGCCGGCATCCTCGGTCATCTCGATGGCGTCGCCGGGACCGACGATACTGGTCGGCAACTTGGCGAAGACACCGGGATAGGGCGCCGGTTCGCGCCCGCCCAGGTGCGAGGCGTAGTTGAGGCCGATGGCGATGACCTTGCCGGGATCGGCCGGCGCCAGCAGGTTCGCTCCGTCCCGCGCCACCCGGTCGCCGGTGGGCGCGCCACCCGCCCAGGGCGCCGCATGGAGGACCACGATCTCGCTGCCTTCGATCCGCCCCCAGGCCGCGGCGCCCGAGGCGTCCGCGAACCGGACGTATTCGCCGGCCGCCTGGTCTCCCACGGCCACGGCGGCGGGCTCCGTGGGCTCTTCCACAGGCGGGGCCCCGCAGCCGGGCAGGAGCAAGACAGCGATGAGGGTCGGGAAAAGGGTTCTGGGCACGGGAGACCTCCTCGGATACGTCGGAGGCGCAGGATATCCGTTAGCTGCCGGGATTGAGCAGACGGCAGTGCCGGTTGCGGGCGACGATCTCGTATGCGGCCAGCTCGGCCAGCAGGAGAGGGGGAAGGACATAGGCCGCCACGACCAGAAAGCGGGCCGGAAGGCCCTTCCAGCCGGGCGGGGCGGCGTAAAGGACGAACCGGTTGACCGCGAAGGCGCCGCCGTGGAACCTGCCGCGGGCGTCCCGGAAACGGACCCGCTTCTCGCAGGCCGTGCGCGAGACGCCCAGTTGCCCCAACCGGTCGTCCGTCAGTTCCTGATGCGCCGCAAAGCGGATCGGCCGGTCTTCCGCGAAGCGGGCCGCCGCGACCGCGGCGCGCGTGCAGAAGCCTCAGCCACCGTCGTAGATGACCACCGGAATCCCGTCGGGAAAGCGGCTCCGGGCGTCGAGCGGAGGAGCTTCCGCGGGACTCAACTCAGATCGAGCCGGGGGGTGTCCCGTCCGCTTCCGTTGAAGCTGTTCTCCGGATACCGGCGCAGCAGCCACACGCGGAAAATGCCCACGCCGAGCCCGATCAGCACGGTACCCAGGAGCAGCGTTCCGGCCAGGGCGAAGGACTCCAGAATGAGCGTCAGGATCCCGCGCTCCGGTTCCTCACTGGGAAGCGTGACGTACTCGACGACCTGCCGCTGCTGGAGCATGGCCCAGGTAACGAGGGAGCCGAGAAAGCCGAACGGCTGGATCATTCCGGACATCGGGCCGGCGCCGGTGGGACGGCGTCCCGCTTCACCCGATGTCTCGGATTGTAGCGGGCGTCCCGGATGGATTGGCGATTCGGTCGAGCGAACGGTGGAGAGACCCTTCGATGCGCTCCGTCAGCGGCGCGGTGTCGAAGCGGAAGGCGCGCGAGACGTCTTCCCGGATGCCGGGCGCATCCTCCACCTCGAACCAGATCGGTGGCTGGTCGTCGGCCAGGGCAAAAAAGGTGAGCATCAGGTGCGCCACCCGGAAGTTCGCGCGCTCGAAGGGTGAAATCTCCAGGAACCGGGCAAAGAAGAGGGCCGCCCGCGGCGCGGTCTCGAGATCGCGTCCGCTGGCGCCGGAAATCCACTCCAGGAGGTTGCCGAGCCGGAGCGCGATGGTCTGGGGCGGTGAAAGGCTCGCCCCCTGAAACTGCGGCTCGATCTGAACGGTCCGGAAGGGGCTTGCCCCGGCGAGGCCGGCAGCGACGGCGTGAACCTCGGACATCATCTCCTGGGTGGGATCTCGCTGGGCGGCGGCGCGTCCGATGAGGCCGAGGGCCCCGAGAGCCGGACCGAAGGCCGGGGTGGGCGCCCCCTGGCGCGCCGCCTGAATCTCCTCTTCGGTGAGGGCCGTGCCGGTCAGTTGCAGGGTCGCACGGGCCGCCTCTACCACGAGCGCCTCCAGGCCGGAGCGCCACCGTTCGCTCCCCGCCTGATCCCGAATCCGGTCGCGCCGCGCGCGGATTTCCTGTCCGGGCCCCTGTGCGCGCGGCGTCCCCGTGCCCGGATGAAGCGGCAGGCCGTCGCTCATGCGGGGAGTCTAGGCGGGGGTGGCGCCTTCCAACCGTCCTAGAATCGCCCGGTGCTCGCCCGCCGGATCATTCCCTGCCTCGATGTGAAGAACGGTCGAGTGGTCAAAGGCGTGCGCTTCAGGAACCTCACCGACGAGGGGGACCCGGTGGAATGCGCCGTGGCGTATGACGCCGCCGAGGCGGACGAGCTGTGCCTCCTCGACATCACCGCCACCTGGGAGGCGCGCGGGACGGCGCTGAGTACCGTGCGGCGGGTGGCGGAAGCGCTCACGATTCCGTTCACGGTCGGAGGCGGCGTGCGCTCGGTCGCCGACATGGACAATCTGCTCCGGGCCGGCGCGGACAAGGTCTCCCTGAACAGCGCGGCGGTCGAGCGCCCGGAACTCCTCGCCGAGTGCAGCCGCCGGTTCGGCTCCCAGTGCCTGGTGCTCGCGGTGGATGCCCGCCGTGTCCCGGGCGGCGGATTCGAGGTGGTGGTGGCGGGAGGACGGATCCCCACCGGACGGGACGCCATCGAATGGCTCCGGCGCGGCGAGGATCTCGGCGCCGGAGAGATCCTGCTCACCAGCATGGACCGGGACGGAACCGCGGACGGCTACGACCTCGGGCAACTCCGGGAAGCAACCGAGGCCGTTTCCCTGCCGGTGATCGCCTCCGGGGGCGCCGGCAACCCCTCGCACCTGGCCGAGGTCTTCGAACAGACCGGCGCCAGCGCTGCGCTCGCCGCGTCCATCTTCCATCGCGGCATTCATCCGGTCGCCGAGGTGAAACGCTTCCTCGCGCGCCGGGGAATCCCGGTCCGTCCGCCGGAGGCCGACGTCTTCAGCGTTCCCGAACTCGCGGCCGTTCCATGAAGACGAAGATCCAGTGGAACGAGGCGGGACTGGTTCCCGCGGTGGTCCAGGACGCGGTGAGCGGCCGGATCCTCATGCTTGCCTGGATGAACGAAGAGGCCCTGTCCCGGACGATCGAGAGCGGCCGGGTTCATTTCTGGTCGCGGAGCCGCCGGACCCTCTGGAAGAAGGGCAAGACCTCGGGCAACGAACTCCATCTCCGCTCGCTGACCGCTGACTGTGACGGCGACGCCGTGCTGGTACAAGCGGACCCCACCGGTCCGGCGTGCCACACGGGCCGGACGTCGTGTTTCTTCGAGGCGGTGACGGAGGGAGGCGAGGTTCCGGATTCCGCGCCCGCTCCGGAACTGGGACCCGCGCTGAGCGCGCTCACCCGGATCGTGAGAGAGCGCGCGGCAAGCCGTCCCGAGGGCTCCTACACGGCGGCCCTGCTCAAGGCGGGCACCGCGCGGATCGCCCAGAAGGTGGGTGAGGAAGCCGTCGAGGTCTCGCTCGCCGCCGTCTCCGGGTCAACCGGCGAGGTCGTGAACGAGTCCGTGGATCTCCTCTACCACCTGCTCGTCCTGCTCGAGGATCTCGGAATCGACGGGCGGGAGGTGGCGGCGGAGATCGCCCGCCGGTTCCCCGCCCGGGGTTCCTGAACGGACCGGGACCGCAGGACGACCGGGCTAACCGAGCGCCTGCCGGGCCTCGGGAAGCGTGAAACGCCCCTCGTAGAGCGCCCGTCCCAGAATCACGCCCGCGAGGCGGCCCCTGGCGGGACGGCGGCCGAGCGTGAGCTCCTGCTCCCGGGCGGCGGTGCGCACCGCCGTCAGATGCGAGAGCGCCCCGACGCCGCCCGCCACCACCGTCGGCAGTCCGGAGGCGGCCGCCACCCGCAGGGCGGCCTCCGCATCCGGCCCTTCCATCGTGCCGTCGCGCTCGACGCTCGTGTACACGATGGCGGACGCACCGCACTCGCCCCAGTGACGCGCCGCGGCCTCCGGCGAAACCCCCGCGCGGGCGGCGCGTCCGGGGACGGGTTCTACCCATCCCCGGGTCTGGAGCCGGCCTCCGCGCACGTCGAGCGCCACTGCCACCCCGGGCCCGTCCATCCGGATCGCCTCTTCCACCACCTGCGGGGCCTCGACGGCGACGGTTCCGAACACGACCCGGGCGGCGCCCGCCTCCCGGAGCGCCGCGTAGGACGCCACCGTCCGGACGCCGCCGGCGACCTGCACCCGGAGCGGCGACTCCCGCAGGAGCCGCAGGATCGCTTCCCGATTGCCACCGTCGCCGAAGGCGGCATCGAGATCCACCACATGGAGCCAGCGCGCCCCGTCGGCGGCGAATTCGCTCGCCGTCCGGAGCGGATCGTCGCCGTACACCGTCTCGCGCTCCCGCGCCCCCCGGAGAAGGCGCACCACCCGCCCCCCGGAGAGGTCCACCGCGGGAATGGGTTCGAGCGCTCCGGAGGACATGCGTTCAGTTCTCCTCCCCGCCGAGCGCAAGAAAGTTGGAGAGCACCCGGGCGCCGAGGCGCCCGCTCTTTTCGGGGTGGAACTGAATCCCGAAGACACGGCCGTTGCCCGCTGCCGACGCGAACCGGACTCCGTATTCGGTGGCGGCCATCCAGTCGCGCCCCTCGGCGGGATCCGCGTAGAACGAGTGGAGGAAATAGGCGTAGCCGCCTTCGGGAATCCCGCGAAAGAGAGCGGCCTCCCCGAATCCTTCCAGTTGGTTCCAGCCGATGTGGGGCACGCGGAGCCGGCCGCCGAAACGGCGCACGCGTCCCGGCAACAGGCCGAGCCCGCGAACTCCGGGCGCTTCATCGCTTTCGCTGAAGAGCATCTGCAGGCCAACGCAGATTCCGAGCAGCCAGGCGCCCGAATCGAGCGCGCTCCGTAGGGGAGCTTCCAGCGCGCGCCCCCGGAGAGCCCGCATCGCTTCTCCGAAGTGCCCGTCTCCCGGCAGCACCAGCCGTCTCGCGGCGGCGATGCGCGCGGGATCGGAGGTGAGTTCGACCTCGGCTCCCTGCCTGCCGAGGGCGCGGACCACGCTGGCCAGGTTCCCGGCGCCGTGGTCGACGACGACGACGTCGGCCCCCGATTCAGTCAGTGAGTGTCCCCTTCGTCGAAGGAACACCGGTTCCCACGACTTCCCTGGCCTCGGCGAAAGCCCGGGCAAAGGCCTTGAAGACCGTCTCCGCCACGTGATGGCTGTTCCGGCCGGTGAGCCCGTCCACGTGCACCGTGATCCCTCCCCGGTCGGTCAGGGCCCGGAAAAAGTCCTCGAAGAGTTCGGTGGGCGTTTCTCCGACCCGTTCTGCGAGGAACGCCACCCGCCAACCCAGGAAGGGCCGCCCGCAGAGGTCCACCACCACCCGCGAGAGCGCTTCGTCCAGGGGAACGTGGGCAGCGCCGAAGCGGCGGACGCCCTCGAGATCGCCGAGCGCCTCCGCGAGGCACTCGCCGAGGGTCAGGCCCACGTCTTCCATCGTGTGGTGGGCGTCCACGTGCAGGTCGCCCTGGGCCTCCACGGTCAGGGAGATCCCTGAATGGCGCGCAAACGCCTCGAGCATGTGATCGAAGAAGCCGATGCCCGTGGAGATCTCCGCCGCCGGCTCCGCCGGATCGAGGTCGAGGGCGATCCGTACCCGCGTTTCGCGCGTTTCGCGCAGACGGGAGGCCTTCCGGCGCCGCGCGGGGACGCCCGCCGGGGCGGAGACGCTCATGCGACCGGAGACGCTCATGCGACCGGAGACTCCGGCATTCCCGCGATCTGGAGTTCCGACTCCTCGACGGCGGATGACAGCGAATCGGCGAGCGCGTCCAGGAAGATCGCGTTCTCCTCGGGAGTCCCCACGGTCACCCGGAGCGTTCCCTGGAGCAGCGGATGGCGTGAGAAGTCGCGCAGCGCGACTCCCCGATCGAGGAGCCGGCGCGCGAGCACCGTGCTCTCCATCGGGGTCCTGAAGAGCAGGAAGTTCGTGTGCGACGGCCAGACCGAAACACTCGGCACGGCCGCGAGCCGGGCCGCCAGCGATTCGCGCTCCGCGGTGATCCTGGCCGTCATTTCCAGCAGCGCGTCCCGCTGTCGCATGACCGCGGCTGCCGCCCGGCAGGTGTAGACCCCGACGGGGAACGGCGGCTGGGCCCGGCGGAACCCCGAGATGGCATCCGGGGCGCCGAGCAGATAGCCGAGGCGGGCCCCCGCCATCGCCATCGCCTTCGAGAACGTCCGGAGCAGGATGACGTTTCCGAACTCATCGAGGAGCGGCCGGGCGGTCTGTCCGCTGAACTCGTGGTACGCCTCGTCCACCAGCAGGAAACCCGGCGCCGCCGCGGCCAGTTCGCGGAGGGCGCCGAGGGGCAGCAGTTGCCCCGTGGGGTTGTGCGGGTTCGTGATGAAGACGAGCGACGGCCGCTCGGCCTCGATGCGCCGCAGGAACTCCGGGACGTCGTAGGAGAGGTCGTCGCGCAGGGACACCGGAGACGGTTCGCCGCCCGCGAGCCGGACCGCCCAGGGATACATGGAGAACCCGGGCGACGGATAGAGCGCCCGCCGTCCGGCGCCCGTGGTGGCGAGTCCCATCAACTCGAGCATGTCGTCCCCACCGTTTCCGAAGGCCACTCCGTCGGGGGTCCAGCCGGCGAGACGGGCGATGGCCTCGCGGACTGCGGGGTAGCCGCGATCCGGGTACGGCCGGGCGTCGGTGCCGACGATCGCGTCCCGCATCCCGGTGAGGACGCCTTCGGGCAGCGGCCAGCGGCTTTCGTTCCAGTCGAGGTAGATCGGGACATCCGGACGGGAACCGATGTCGGGGGCGAGTTCGAGCACCTCGGGACGGATCGCGTCCAGCGGAACGGGTTTCATGCGGGCAATGTAACCAAACGGGCCGTCAACGGTCTTCGGAGGGGAGTTCCGGGGCGCCGGAGTGAGCGGTTCGCCGCGAGCCCTTCGCTTCGAAGCGGATGCCAACGGAGCGGGCGTGAGCCTCGAATCCCTCGATGCGGGCGAAGCGCTCGAAATCGCTCCGGAGCGACGCGAGGGTCCGTTCCCCGTAACGGAGGACGCTCTGCCGCTTGAGGAAATCGCCGACCGAGAGCGGAGAGGCGAAGCGGGCCGCGCCGCCGGTCGGCAGGACGTGATTGGGGCCCGCTCCGTAGTCGGAGGCGGCAACCGGAGAGTGGCCGCCCAGGAGCACCGCCCCCGCACTCGGGAAGCGGTCGGCGAGCGCTTCGGGATCCCGCGTCATCACTTCCAGGTGCTCGGGCGCGATCTCCTCCGCGGCCTCAACGGCGTCGTCCAGTTCCGCGACGAGCACCACCGCTCCGTGGCGGGCGAGCGCGCGGGCGATCGTCTCCGCGTTCGGTTGCCCTTCGGCCTGTCGGACGAGCTCGGCTACCACCGCGCGAGCGAGTTTGCGCGAGGTGGTGACGAGGATGGCCCGTTCCTCGCCGGAACCGTGCTCGGCCTGGGCGAGAAGATCGGCGGCCACCCAGTCCGCCCGGGCGGTCTCGTCGGCAAGCACCACGACCTCGGAGGGGCCCGCAAACGCATCCGTTCCGACGAGCTGGCCGAGCTGGCGCTTGGCCTCGGCGACGTAGGCGTTCCCGGGACCTACGACCTTGTTCACCGGCCGGACCGAAGCCGTCCCGAGAGCGAAGGCGGCAATGGCCTGGGCGCCGCCGATGCGGTACACCTCGTGGACTCCGGCCGCGAGGACCGCGGCCGCGAGGACCGGACTGCGCTCGAGGGCGCCGGGAGGAGTCGCGAGCGCAATCCGCGGGACCCCGGCCACCGTGGCCGGAACCGTGTTCATCAGCACGGTGGACGGATAGACGGCGGCCCCGCCAGGGACATACACGCCGGCGGCCGCGATCGGGAGCGATCTCCACTCGAGACGCGAACCGTCTCCGATGTCCATCCGGAACGAGGCTTCCCGCTGGCGCTCGTGGTAGGCGGCGATGCGTTCCCGGGTTCGCCGGAGCAGCGCCTGCTCTTCCGCTCCGGCGCCGCTCGCGCGCTCCGCGAGTTCCTCTCGGGACACCCGGAGCCGGGACGGATCGAAATCGGGCGCGTCAAAGCGGCGGGCCAGGTCGACGAGCGCCTCGTCGCCTTCGCGCCGCACGCGCTCGACGATGGCCGCGGTCGCCGCGCGAACGCCCTGGTCGGAGGCGTTTCCCTCCGGCCGGGTTCGCCGCGGGTCGGCCCGCCAGGCGGCGGCGCCCTCGAAGACGGGGACCGCAAACGGGGAGCCGGGATCCCCGCCGCTCATCCTTCCTCCGTGGCGGTTTCGAGACGCCGGAGCCACGCCTGGAGGGCCGACCCGCGAAGCCGGAAGGAAGCGCGATTCACCACCACCCGTGCGGTGCTCTCGAAGAGCGTCTCCTCTTCCACCAGGCCGTTGTCCCGGAGTGTCGCGCCGGTCTCGACGAGGTCCACCACGGCGTCGGCGAGGTCCATCGCCGGCGCCAGTTCGATGGCGCCGGACAGCCGGATCCGTTCGATGGGAACCCCGCGCGCCCCGAAGTGGCGGGCGGTCACCGACGGATACTTCGTCGCCACCCGCAGCGGCGGTTCGGGCAGCGGCCGGGACGCGGGACGGGCGACCACCATCCGGCAGCGGCCCACCCCGAGGTCGAGCGGCTCGTAGATGTGCGCGGGCTGTTCTTCCAGGATGTCGCGGCCGACCACCCCGAAGTCGGCCACCCCGTGCTCCACGTAGATGGGGACGTCGCGGTCCTTCGCGAAGAGCACCTCGATCCCGTCGTCCCGGAGGCGCAGGCGGCGGTCGGCGCTCCCCTCCGGCAGGGGAACGCCCGCGCGCGCCAGCAGCCCGGTCACCGCCCGGAGCAGCCGCCCCGTGGGCAGGGCGGCGACGAGCGGGGGGTCCATGGCGGAAACCCGGGGATTGTAGGAGCCCGTCCTGCCGCACGGCGCGCATCTTGCGTAGGATGCCGAGGGTGACGGAGGCGCTCCGGGAGTGATGAGTTCCACTCGGATGGACGACAGGTTCCGCCATCTGGCTCGACTGGGAGCGGGACTCGTTGTCGGGGGAGCGGTGCTCGCAGCGCCGGAAGCGCCAGCGTATCGCCTCATGCACGATCGGCCGGGCGCCGTGCTCGGAGGGCAGTCGGGGGCCTTCCGCTGGCCCAACGAGGCTTGGCCGCTTCGCTATCGCCTGCTCGAAAACGACCTCCTCCCGGCGGAGGTGTTCAAGGACCACGACACCTGGCGAGAGTTTCTCGGCGCGGCGATCCAGCAGTGGAACGACATTCCCACCGCAACGGTGGACATCCTGCTGGAACCCGAACCCGTCTCGCAGCGTGATGGGTCGGACTCCGACGGGATCAACACCATCGGCTTCTCCGCCGAACTCCTGGCAACGCACGGACGGACCTACGGGCGGGTTTCGTGGGTGCTGGAGGGCGACCGGCTCGCGGGCTGCGACGTGATGGTGAACCCCGCCTACGCCGGTGGGCTTCCCGAAGAGGTGCGGCAGGAACAGTTGACCGGCCTGGTGCTGCACGAGGTGGGGCACTGCCTTCCCCTGCGCCACACGGATCCGATGCCGATGACGTTTCCCTACGAACGGTTGGGAGTGGACGCCTCGGGCTTCACGCCCGACCCCGCAATGTCCTACGGGAACTTTTCGGATTCGCTCTCGGTGGACGACATGGTGGCCGCGTCACTCCTGTATCCGGCTCCGGCATTCCGTGACTCCACCGGTGGCCTGACCGGAACCGTTCGGTTCCGCGACGGGACCCCGGTGCGGTACATCTATGTCCAGGCCATCAACGTCGCGGGTATCCGCCCACGTGCCGGTCCCGGGATGTTCACCGATGCGGAGGGCCGTTTCCTGATCGAGGGGCTGAGACCCGGTCCGGTGATGCTCTGGTTTCACCCGAGCCTGAATGCCGGCGCCCACCAATTCATCGGTGAACGGGCCTACTGGTTCCAGGATCAGTGGCTGTTCGCCGAGGTCACGCCGGCCGAGACGACCGAAGTGCCGGCCATCGCGCTCCGGCGCGGCCGGGGAACCGTCGAATGAGATCGCAGCTGGGTGCGGTGGTCGCAGCGGTGGTCGCAGCGGTGGTCTTCGCGGCGACGCCCGGAATGGTAGCTCACCCGGTTCCACCCGAGGCGACCGAGAGCGGGGCAGCGGCCGAGACGGATTGCGGACACGTGTTGGTCACCGCGTCGTTGGTGGATCCGGAGGACCCCGGCACCGGACGCCAGCGGGGCAGGATTTCGATTCGCTACCGGGATCCGGGGACCGCGGTGAGTCTCCTTTCGCCCTACTACGGCAGTGCCCACAGCGACATCCACGTGATCCTCAATCCCCACCTTTCCTCACGGGGGTCCGTCATCCCCCGTCCCCTGGTCTTCCTGCAGGGATCCCGCTCGGCAAGGACCGGCGACGGCTTTCTCCAGGAGTTGACCCTGGACTGGCTGGGAGATCTGGAACTGGAGGTCGCCGCACCCGGCTGCCCGGCGGTTACGGTGCGCTGTAGCGCTCGGCGCTGCGCCGGGTAACGAGATGCGGCAGACTCGAACTCGGACCGGTCTCCAGCGGGCCGCGGGCTCGGTCTGGGCGGGACTCGCCATGCTTCTCCTGGCGGCCCCCCTCTGCCTCGCCTACTCCTTCCGGGACGCCAGACATCGGATCGTCACGTCCGCCGACGCTCCGCGCTGGGCCGAAGAGGATCGGTCCATCGCGTTTCGTCCGCTCGAGAACGCGAACGACGATCGACTTTCCTTTCACTACGGTTCAGAGGAGCGAAGCTGGCAGGACGTCGCCCGGCAGGCCCTTGGCCGTTGGAATTACATCCCGACGGCGGAAATCCGGTTGTTCCTGGAACATGAAGGCGTCGCCCGTGACTGGGCTTCCACCTCCGACGGACTGAACACCATCGGCGTTTCCAGTTTTCCTCTGCTGGTCGATACGCCATGGCTGCCGGCGATCAATTCCGCAACGATCCGAAACGGAGTGATCACCGGCTGCGACATCGAGCTGAACCCCGCGGCACTCCGGGAGAATTACTCCGCCCATTGGCTGGAACACTGGATCCTCCACCAGGTCGGCCATTGTCTAGGCCTGGGACACACCGAACCCTTCTCGGCGACCACTCCCGATCCGGTGATGTCCGATGGGCGTCGCCGCAACGAACTCACCGCCGACGACCTGGCCGGCGTATCACTGCTCTATCCGGCGCCCGGATTCGGCGCTTCGCACGGCGCCATCCGGGGAGAGCTGACCGATGAGGAGGGTTCTCCGCTCCGCCACGCGTACGTTCAGACCATGAACGTCTCGGACGGAAACGCCCGAGACGGCCCGGGAGCGTTCTCCGACGGACAGGGTCGTTTCCTCGTGGAGGGCGTTCTTCCAGGTCGGAACATTCTGGTGATCCGCCCGGTCATGGCCTTCAACTACTACTTCTTTCCCTCGATTGACCACGACTTCCGGGACCAGTGGCGTTTCGTGGAGGTCCGGGCCGGTGCCGTCACCGAAGCGCGAGGTCCGCCGACTCGCGCACCTCGACGAGCCCCTCCATGACAGTCGTCCGGATTCGACCTGGCGCCGGGTGGCCATGCAGAATCACCGTGCTCCTGCTCGGCGGTCTACTCTCCGGGTGCGGAGAGCCGGGTTCGGCGCGAGGACCCATCCCCGCTTCTCCAGCCACCCCAACTCCCGCGCCGGAACCCGTTCCTCCAATCTCCGGGCCGTGCGGCGATCTGTCCATTGCGGCGCAGCATCAGGGAATCCCCGATCCCACCGAGGGTCTACCTCGCGGCGTCTTCAGACTGAGCGGCCTGCGTCCGGAGACCGCCGTGGACGTCAATGCGCCCTATCGGCCGGGATGGCCGCACCCCGCGCCCAGTGCGGCGATCATCCGGGAGTTTGCCGGTACTGGTTCCAGCGACTGGCAGTTGACGATCGAGTGGATCGGAACCCTCGAACTCGCCGTGGTGACGCCGGGCTGCAAGCCGGTCGCCATCCGCTGCAGCGTGGTCGACTGCTCGGTCGGCTAGTCGGCGCTGCGCGTCAAGCCACGGGGTCGAAGCGGACGGCCGCACCGGTCGCGCGGGCGGCCCGGGCAGCGCGGAAGCGCGCCGCCAGCCCGCTCCGGGTGTCGGGTCCGCGGGCGACGGATTCGGTCGCGCCGTGGTCTCCATCCGGCGATTCCGGGAGGATGCCGGCGATCCGGTCCACGGAGAGCGAGAAACCGACCGCGGGGCGCGGGTCGCCGAAGTTGGCGAGCAGGTCGTTGTAGCGGCCCCCTCCCCCGATCTCCTGCCCGGCGCCGGGAGCGTGAACCTCGAAGATGAGCCCCGTGTAGTAGTCGAAGCCCCGGAGTTCGGCGAGGTCGAACCGGAACCGGTCCAGGAGTTTCAGGTCCTCCAGTACGCCGACGATCGCGTCGAGCCGCTCCACCGCTTCCCCGGCCCCGCCGGGAAGCGGGCGTTTCCGCGCCTCTCCCAGCACTTCCGGCCCGCCGAAGAACTCGAGCGCCTCGACCAGGGGACCCGCCCGCTCGCCGAGCGCGGCCCGAATCCGGGACGGGTCGCGGCGCCAGAGGCCCCGGAGGGCCTCCGCGCGCCGTTCGCTCCGCCCGGAACCCTCGGGAAGCGCTACGTCGAGCAGGCCCAGCGGGAAACCGGCGTGGCCGAGAGTGAACACGAACCCCTCCACTCCCAGGTGTTCGAGGACCTCGAGGGCCACCAGCAGGATCTCCAGGTCGGCGCCGGCGCCCGCCGCGAAGTGCTCGACCCCCACTTCCCGGAACGCCGACGGGCCGAGTCCCCGGCCCGGCCTGCGTACGACCTCGCCGCGGTAGAAGAGCCGTTCCGCCTCCCGCGGCAGGCGGGTGACGGCCGCCCGCGCCGCCAGCGCGGTGAAGTCGGCGCGGAGGGCCAGCAGGTCCCCACCCTCGGTGAACCGGTAGCTGGACCGCTCGGACCAGCGTCCGCCGCCCCGGGCGAAGACCTCCGCGTGGTCGAAGAGGGGCAGCAGGACCTCCTCGTAGCCCCAGCCGCGAAACACCCCGGCGGCGGTCTCTTCCACCCGCCGGCGGCGGCGCGCCGCGTCCCCCACGTGGGTGAGGGCGCCCGAAGGGGCGCGGAGCAGGGAATCGGAGGATGTCATGGGCGGATCAGCTTCCAATGTAGCGGGAGACGAGCGTCCGGGCTTCCGCCGGATCGCCGCTGCCGTGCACGATCGTCCTCCCGTCCGGAAAGACGACGAGGCGGCGGCCGGCGACTTCGAACTGCAGGAGATGACTCGTAGAGCGCAGCGAGCCGCGAACCTCGGGCAACTCGGCGAGGCGGCCGCCCAGCTGCTCCAGGAAGTCCGGGCCAGCGCCGTTCGGGTCCGGCGAGGCGGCCGGCCGCACCTGCACCGCGTTCCGCCCGCAGAGCGTCAGCAGCGCTCCGCTCGCGTCCCCCTCGAGGAAAGGGAACTCGCGCCGGCCGCAAGCCGGGCAGTCCGGGTCCGGCTTGCCGATGTCCATGCGGTAGGCCGTCCGCTCCCAGACGTCGAGGTGCCAGATGCCGGTGGCGAGATCCTCATCCCGTCCGGCCAGCAGCTTCAACGCCTCGGCGACCGCGTACGACGCCACCGCCTGCACCGCCGGCGCGATCACGCCCGCGGTGTCGCAGGTCGGGGACGCGCCGGGAGGCGGGACATCGGGAACCACGCACCGCAGGCATCCGGTGCGCCCCGGAAGCACCGTGAGAGTCATCCCGTAGCTGCCGACGCAGGCGGCGTAGATCCAGGGAGTCCCGGTGGAAACCGCGGCGTCGTTGATGAGGTACCGGGTCTCGAAGTTGTCGGTGGCGTCGACAACGAGGTCCGTTCCCGCCATGACCTCGCGGACGTTGCCCGCGTGGAGATCGAGCGCCAGCGGTTCGAGCGCCACCTCGGGGTTCACGGCCGCCAGTCTCCGGCGCGCTCCCTCCGCTTTCGGGATCCCCTCGCGGGCGTCCTCCTCGTCGTACAGCGATTGCCGCTGCAGGTTGGACGTCTCCACCGTGTCCCGATCCACGAACCGCACGGTCCCGACGCCAGCGCGGACGAGCATGTCCAGCGCGGCGGACCCGAGCGCCCCGGCCCCGACCACGAGCACCCGTCCCCGCGCCAGACGTTCCTGCCCTTCCGGGCCGATGCCGGCGAACAGGGTCTGCCGGGAGTAGCGGTCGGACATGGTGCGGAACAGCGGAGAGTGTAGGACTCGGGGCCTCCCCGGCGTCCGGGGTGTCGGCTGGCACGTCGAATGCTTGCGGTTCGTCGAGACGATGGAGGGACGGATCCTGAGACTCACCTTCTCCCTGCTCCTGCTGGGCGGACTCGGCTGCGCGACGATCCAGACCATGATCCCGCGGGACGGCGCGAATCATCCAACGGACCTTCCGGGCGGGGAACTCCCGCTGCGCGCCACCTGCACGGTGCTGGCCACGACCGCGGGACAGCAGATCCCCATCCAGTATCGGAACCAGCTTCGCCAATCCGTCGAAACGGTCGCCTACCAGGAGTGCATCCAGGTCCTGGTGGTGATGGTTTCGGTGGCCATGGTCGAGGGCGACACCACCCAGGACGGCGTGGACATCGTCCGGGCCCGGCTTGCCGGAGCCGAATCCCAGTACCTGGCCGACACCTGCGACGAACACTTCCGGGCTTTCAGCTTCCTGCTCAATCCCGAACGGGGATACGAGAACGCGCTCGACGGCGCGGGTGCGAGCGCGCGGTACGACGAGTGGATGGATCGTTGTTACCGGGTCGTCCGCCCGCTGTCCGCCGCCAGGGAAGTGCCGGAGCGCTGATTCGCCGGTCACGCCGCGGAGCGCGGTTCCCGGTTCTGCCGGCCGCGCTCCCCCCTCCCCTCGCGGAGAGGCGCGGAGGTGGGCGGTAGCATTCCGTCCTTCCGAGACCTCGCTTTGAGAGCCCACCTTTCCGGGGCGTGCCTGCTTGCCGTGCTGGCGGGCTTCGCATCCGAAGCCAGCGCCCAGACGGCCATCCTGCCGCTCGAGGAGGTGCGGCCGGGAATGGTCGGAGAGGGCCGCACCGTCTTTGCCGGTGAAGAGGTCGAGAGCTTCGGGGTGGAGATCGTCGGGGTGCTGGACGGCGCGATGCCGGGCCGCAGCATCGTGCTTGCCAACCTGTCCGGCGGCCCCCTCGCCCACACGGGCGTCATGCAGGGGATGAGCGGCAGCCCGGTCTACGTGGACGGACGGCTCCTCGGCGCCGTGGCGTATGCCTTCCCCTTCGCCAAGGATCCCATCTGCGGCATCACTCCGTTCGAGGAAATGGTCCGGTTCACCGAGATGCCGCTGGGCACGGGAGCCGCACCGGGGGTTGCGGCGGCGCCGGGGCTCCGGTTCTCGCCCGCCGGAGAGCCGTCCTTCGACCCGGCGCCCGTCCCGGAGGCCGGCATCGAGCGCGACGGCCGGCAGTTGCTCCCCATCCGGACGCCGGTCGCCGCCAGCGGCCTGAGTCCCGCCGCGCACCGAACGCTGGCCCCCCTGTTCCGGCAGCTTGGAATGGAACTGTCCCCCGGAGGCTTCACCGGCGCCACGAGCGCCGGCGCGGCGCAGACGGGGAGTTCCCCGCTCCAGCCCGGCAGCCCGGTGGGCGCCACCCTCATCGGAGGCGACCTGGTGCTGATGGCGAGCGGCACGGTCACCCACGTGGACGAGGCCACCGGCGAGGTGTTCGCCTTCGGCCATCCCTTCACCGGTCTCGGCACCATCTCGATCCCGATGCAGGCGGCGCGGGTGGAAGCGAACGTGGCTTCGCTCTCCAACTCGTTCCGCATCACGAGCGCGGGGAGTCCGATCGGGGTCTGGCAACAGGACCGGGCCACGGGAGTTCGGGGCCGCCTGGGGGCCCGCGCCCGGACCATTCCGATGCGCATTCAGGTCGAGGGGAGCCGCGGCGGACGCCGGGACTACGAACTGGAGATCGTGGATCACGACCTCTTCAGTCCCGCGCTGGCCTTCTCCGCCCTGGTGGCCGTCCTTTCCCAGGAGGAGCGGCCCGCGGGAACGCAGACCATCCGGCTCGGCGCCCGGATCGGGGTCGGCGACGGACGGACGCTCGCGGTCGAGGACGTTTTCGCGTCCGGAGCCGCCGGCGTGCTGACGGGCGCCGCCGCGCTCGTGGCGGCCCCGGTGGCCCTGCTGCTCGGCAACCCGGTGGAACGGATCCCGGTGCGGGAGATCGAGGTGGACATTTCCGCCAGCGAGGAGGCGCAGGCGGCCACCCTCAGCCGCGCCTGGCTCCGGTCTTCGCGGGTCCGCCCGGGAGGGACGGCCACGCTCCGGGTCGCCCTGAGGGATTTCCGGGGGGCGGAAGCGACCCGGGAACTGGAGGTGCCGATTCCCCGGAGCGCCGCGGGAAGCCGCCTGACGTTGCTGGTTGCGGACGCCCTCTCGGTGGCGCTCTCCGACCAGCGCCAGGGCGTCACGGGCACTCCCGCGCGGGTGGAACAGATCTACCGGGCCATCAGTCGCCACCGCCGGCAGAGCCGCCTCTACGTGCGGCTCGTGGGAACCGGCCGCAGCGCGGCGGTGGTGGGCGGCGAGTACCTGCCTTCGCTGCCGCCGAGCGTGCGCTCCGTGGTCTCACGGGATTCCTCGGGCGGGTTGACCCGGGAGCTGCCGGCTTCGGTCCTCTGGGAAGGGCACCTGGACTTCGACGCCACGGTGAGCGGGTCGCGGCAACTGACCCTGCAGGTGGAAGCCCGGTGACGGTTCGCACCCGGTCCTGGCGCCGGGAAGCGGGGCGCCGCCGCGTCCTGGCGGCGCTTCTCCTGGCATCGGCGGCGGGATGGGCCTTCGCCGGGAGTCGGGATTTCTGGCGTTTCGAGACCTCGCGAGACTTCCTGGCCGGAGAGAGCGAGGGCGTGAGCATCGGACCGGAAGGCCAGGTCCGGCTGGCTCCGGCCCTCCGGAGCCTCCACGAGTCCGAGCAACCGTTCGTCTGGTCGGTGGCTTCCGACGGGTCCGCTGGAACCATCGCCGGCGGGGGAGCCCAGGGCACCCTGATCCGGATCCGGCAAGGCGCCTCCGAGGTGCTGGCCGACACCGGGGAAGTCGGAATCCACGCGGTGGCGGTCGGCGCCGACGGCGCCATCTATTTCGCGACCGCGCCGGGGGGGAGCGTGCAGCGCATCCTTCCGGGAGGGGAACGGGAGGTCTTCCACCAGCCGGAGGCCCGTTACATCTGGGCGATCGCCCCCGAACCGGGTGGGAGCCTCCTGGTGGCCACCGGAATGCCCGGCTCCGTGATCCGCGTGCAACCGTCGGGAAGCGCGGAGACCATCTTCACCACCAGCGAAGAGAACGTGACAGCGCTCCATCGAGCACCGGACGGAACGATCCATCTCGGAACGGAACCTTCCGGCATCGTCTTCCGGATCGACGGTGAATCGGGGTCGATGGCGCTCTACGACAGTCCCCTCGCGGAGATCCGCGCCCTGGCGCTGAATGCCGCGGGCGAGGTCTTCGCCGCGGCGGTCGCGGCATCCCCGGGCGGGGCGGCGGCGGGCGCCGGTGCGGTTCCGGCGCCGCCCGAGGCCCCTCCGGTGAGTGCGGGCGTGGTGGCCACGACGTCCTTCCGGGTGCTCAGGGCCGCGGGTCCGGCCCCGGCGGCGGCCACGTCACCGAACGGGCAAATGGGCGCGCTCTACCGAATCGCGCCGAGCGGGGCGGCCCGCACGATCTGGGAGTCGACGCGGGACCGGCCGCTGTCCCTCGCGATGCTCCGCGACGAACGTCTCCTGCTGGGCACCGGCGACCGCGGACGGGTGTATCGCATCACGCGCGACGGTGAGGTCACTCTCCTGTTCCGGGTGGATTCGGAACAGGTCACCGCGGCGGTCTCGGAGGGAGGCGTCATCCTGCTCGGCGCCTCGAACCCGGGGAGGGTGCTCGAGCTCGCCGCTTCCCCGCGCACCGAGGGAACCTATCTCTCGCGCGTGCTGGATGCCGGCGGCGCGGCCAGTTTCGGCCGCATCTCCTGGGAGGTCCGGACGCCCCCCGGCTCCGCAGTGAGCGTCGAGACCCGGACCGGGAACTCGGCGGAACCGGACGACACCTGGAGCGACTGGGTGTCGGCTGCGGCGGATGCCGCCATCGCGAGTCCTGCCGCGCGCTTTCTGCAGTGGCGGGCAACCCTGCGGTCGGACGGCAGTTCCTCTCCCGAGCTGGCGTCGCTCGAAGCGGCGTATCTCCCCGTGAACCTGGCTCCCCGCGTGACCGGGATCACCCTCCACCCTCCCGGACTCGCATTCGAGGAACTGTTGAACAGTTCGGCGCCCCGGCTTCAGGGAATGGAGCGGCGGCCGGAGGTGACCGATGCCGCCCGCCGGGGGCAGACGGGTTCCGCGCTCCCCGCGGGGAGCGGGCGCCAGGTCTATCTCCACGGGGTGCGCACCGCCACGTTCCGGGCGCAGGATCCCAATGGCGATCGGCTTCGCTACCGGATTTCGGTTCGGCGCCAGGGCGATGTTCCCTGGCAACCCCTGCGATCCGGACTGTCAGAAACCATCGTCGCCTGGGACACCTCCACGATGCCCGACGGCCGCTACGAACTCCGGGTCGAGGCCGAGGATTCTCCCGACAATCCGCCCGGCGAGACGCTCACCGGAAACCGGACCAGCCGGCCCTTCACCGTGGACAACACGCCGCCGGTGGTTTCGGATCTCACCGTTACGGCGGACGGCGGGATCCGCTTCCGCGCGAGCGACGCCGGGAGCCCGATCCGGCGCGCCTCGGTCTCCGTGGACGGCGGTCCCGCGCGGGTGGTCCGGCCCGTGGACGGGATCGCCGACTCCCCGAGCGAGGACTACGACGCGCGCCTGGACGACTTCCCGGCGGGCACCGGATCCGTTGTGGTGAAGGTCGAGGACGACATGGGGAACTCGGGTGCCGCGGAGGCCCGCGTCGGGAACTAGAAGCTCCGGCGGGAGTACCGATCGGAGCGCCGGCCTCCGGCGGGCATCGCTGGGCCGAGCCCAGCGAAACTCCCACCGCCTCTCGGTGTTCACTCGGGTCCCCGTCCCGGGCGCCGCCAAGACCCGTCTGGTCCCCCCGCTCTCCGCGGCCCAGGCAGCGGCGCTCCAGCGCGCCATGACCGAAGACCTGCTCGAACGGCTGGATCACACCCTTGGCGCCGCGGGCCCGTCAGCCCGACCGCTCTCACTGGAAGTCCGTTACGACGGACAGTTCTCGTCCGGAGCCCTGGAGGTCCCGAAGGGTTGGACCGCCACCAGCCAGGGCTCCGGGGACCTGGGCGAGAGGCTCGCACGGGCCGCGCGGGAGGCGCGCCGGGACGGATTGGGACGCCTCGTCATCATCGGCTCCGACGCTCCCCTGCTCCCGTTCTCGCTGGTGGAGACCGCGTTCTCGGGCCTCGCGGACCGGGACGCGCTCCTCGCACCCGCCGAGGACGGCGGCTACGTCCTGATCGGCCTCGCGCTCGAGCGGGCGGCGCAGCCGGCGGTCGAATCCCTGTTCACCGGCATTCCGTGGGGTACGGGAGCCGTCCGGGAGGCCACCGCGGCCGCCGCGGCCGGCGCCGGTCTTCGGTTCGGGGAACTGGCCGGTTATTGGGACGTCGACCGCCCGGAAGATCTGCCCCGCCTCGCGGCCTCCATCCGGGCGCTGGACGCGGCGGCACGTCCCCACCGCACGGTCGTGGTCCTCACCGCCGCGGGATTCTGAGCGCCAACCGGGCTTCCGCGTTCTCGAACGCGGGTTCATAGGATCGGATCTCCTCATCCCCGAGGCCAACGGCGGCGAGGCGTCCGCGCCATTGGCGCCGAATCGTGGAGGCCATGCCGGCCGCCGTTGCGGCCGCCTGATCGCGCCGCACTTCGAAAAAAGGCGCGGCTTCGAGCGCCGCCTCAAGCGAGGCATCGTTGCCGCTGAGTTCGCTGATCCCGGTTTCGAGGTGGCGGTGACGGTGGGGTTCGGGGTTGATATCGAAGGCCGGCGCGAGAACAAAGCGGCCAGCCCCTGCATGTAGCAACCCGTGGTTCTTCAGGTGATCGTCGCCATTCGCCACGAAAATGGTGAACAGGATGCGGCGATAGAGCTCGGTGAGTTGCTGGAGCGGCTGGGCAGCGTGGACGCGAAGCGCGTCGGCAATGTCCGTGTAGAAGGCAGCGGCCCCGGGGTCGAGGTCGAGGAACGACAGCGCCGACAGATAGTGGACCCGGTCCGCACTCGTCCGATCAAATCGCCGGATCAAGGCGACCGGCAGTTCTGATTCCTGAAGGGCAATCCGTGCTTTCGCCGCATGGACGCCGACATTCCGGGCAAGCTGGAGCGTCGCAACCTCGACGCGTTCGATCGGCCGCGTGTCCTGCCTGGTGGTGAACTTCGCGACCAGGAGCCGGTCGTCCTCATCCCGCAGGCTTGCCTTGGGGCGCGCGCCGCCGAGGGAACCGGCGCTCTGCACCAGGGCGCGACGGTCGGGACCGCTCAACTCGTGGGCGCCAACCAGCCTCCGCAGCTCCGGAAGGGCTCCGAGAGGAAACGGGGCTTCGGGAAGGGCGAGTGGTGAGCCTTCTTCGTCGAGGTAACGGAGGGACCCCTGCCGGGTTTCGTCGTTCACGGCGAGGAGGTAGTCGAATTCGGACAGCGTCCCGGCGAACGCACGCCGGATGAGCCCCCGTCCCCACGCGTCCGGTGCGCCGTCCCTGAAGACTCCCGCGAGCGCCGACCGGCGATCGGTCCCCGAGCCGGATGCGAAGAACCGCCCTCCGGAACGCGGCATTCCCGGAGCGATGGCGAAGCCCGCCGGATCTTCCAGCCATCCCGACGAGTAGCGGAACATGCTTGTTTCCCGGCGGCCGTCCGACTCGAAGGTGAGTTCGCCGACATCACGGAGCGCCGCCCCGAGCGCTACCCGGACGGTCCGGGTGGTCTTGGGCATCGCCTCCTACCCCCCGAGCGGACCCGGGCGGCGGATGCGCTGCGGGAGGGCCGACACGTCGAGCAGGAGCCCGGTGTCGTCCCGGGAGACGTCAAGCAGCTCGTCGAGGCGACGCAGCTCCCCTAGCGCGAGCAGCGCCATGGCGAAAGCCCCCAGCGAAACGCCGGCCTCGCCCCTCTCCAGCCGCGCGAGGGTTCCGAGGGAAACACCCATTCGCTCCGAGAAGTCCGCCATGGGCATCCGGCGTTTCTTGCGGGCGATGCGCAGATCCCGACCCAGCGAGCGCAGCGCGCGGGCCGCCGAAGGGGTCAATGGTTTGGACATAACAACTCATATATTAGTTGTTGTCCACTTTAGCAATCTACTGGAAGGTATGAAAAGCGTACACCGCCAGCGTGGACGTTCCGGCCGGAGTCTGAAGCGTCCCGCTCTAGTTCGGTGTCCCGGAACCGGCCACCGTCGCCATCGCCTCGTTCAGCCGGGTACGCAGAGCTTCGAACCGGCGGCGGTGGACCATGGTGGGGGCATCCAGCGTCCCCTGCCGGACGTCGTCGCCGGTGAACTCGCCGTACAGGCGGCCGAGCCGCGCCAGGGTGGAGGGGTTCCGGAAACCGCCGCCGGGCCCGAGTTGCCGGAGGGCATCACGGGCGGCGCCCGTGAGGTTCTCCGGGTCTCCGGCGGCCGCGGCCGCCCGGCACGATTCGCGCATCACTCCGTGAATCTCGGCCAGAAAGGCGGCGCGCTGGTCATAGGCGGCTTCGCTCACCGTCACGGAAGGGTCGAGCCGGACGTCGAGCGGAACCGGCGGCGTTTCCCCGCCGCCGGTCAGGCGGACCTCGTAGGTCCCGGTCGGGACGCGGGGTGGAGGGGAGGAGCAGGTACCCCGGGCTTCCTCCGGCGCGGCGCCCGCCCGGAGGTCCCAGACGATCCGCTGGAAGCCGGATCGCGCCTCGACCGCCGGACTCGCGACCACCGCGCCCGAGGAGTCCCGGATCTCGAGCGTCCGGTCCGCTGTCCCGTCGCCCTCGGGAAGGAACACGGTCAGGAGCGCGCCGGGCGGGGGGTTCTCCCCCGCGTAGCGCGCCTGCCCCTCGTAGCTCTCGTGTTTCCAGGGCAGGAACACGAACGCCGGGCGGGGCTCGAAGAGTTCGGGAGCCGTCGTTTCCGGATCGTGCCAGGCAAGGGGAGCGCTGTCGTCCAGGATGTAGATCGAGCGTCCGTGGGTGCCGAACACGAGGTCCCGCTCGCGCGGATGGATCTCGATGTCGTCCACCGGGACGTGGGGAAGCCCCCCGCCCACCCGGACCCAGGAACCGCCCCGGTCGAAGGAGAAGAACGCGCCGACCTCGGTGCCGGCCACCAGCAGGTTGCCGCCCTCGGGGTGCTCGACGACGTCGTTGACCCATCCCCGCGGCAGTCCCGCACCGATCGGGGCGAAGCTGGCTCCCCGGTCCTCGGACACGAAGACGTACGGGGCGAAATCGCCGAGGTGATGGCGGTCCACGGCCACGTAGAGGCGATCTTCGTGGTGGGCCGACGGGGTGACGCGGCTGATCGTGGCCCGGAGCGCCTCGAGCGGCAGGTTGGCTTCCAGGAACTCCCAGGTGTGGCCGTCGTCGTCGGAGCGGGCGACCCGCCCGTCATCGGAGCCGACGTAGATCAGGCCGGGGACCAGCGGCGATTCCGCGAGCGTGGTGAGGGTGCCCCAGTCGCTCACCCCGTCGTGCATGGAGAGCATCCCTTCGGCCGGGAGCACCCCGAGGATGGGGAGTTCGCTGCGGTCCTCGCGCAGCGTCAGGTCCTCGGTGGCGCGCCACTCGCTGCCGAGATCGTCGGACAGGAACAGCCGGTTGCCGCCGAAGTAGAGGCGCCCAGGCGTGTGGGGCGAGGAGGCCATCGGCGACAGCCAGTGGAAGCGGTAGCGGTCCTCGTCCTCGTCGGGGAAGGGCCGGACCGTGGTCCGGTTTCCGGTGGCGGTGTCGATCCGCACCGGGTTGCCGTTCTGCGAGGACGCGAGCGCGATCCCTGGCTCCCGGGGAATCGCTTCCTGATCCATCCCGTCGCCGAAGTTCGTCTGCCTCCAGTCGCTGTTCAGGATGCCCGCCTGATTGCGGGTGGCCGAGGGTCCCACCCAGGAGTGGGTGTCCTGCGCGCCGCCGTAGATGTTGTACGGCGTCTCCAGGTCCAGCGAGATCGCGTAGAACTGCGTGAGCGGGATGTTGTTGATCTTCCTCCAGGTCACGGCCCGGTCCCACGATTCGTAGATTCCGCCGTCGTTGCCGAGCAGCAGATGCTCGGGAGCCTCCGGGTCGATCCAGAGCGCGTGGTGGTCGCCGTGGACCCCGATGTCGTAGGTCGGGGTCATGTCCCGGTTGGTCGAGAAGGTGCGGCCCCCGTCGGCGGAGAGGTGGAACTGCGAGCCGAGCACGTAGACCCGCCGGATGTCCGTGGGGTCCACCTCGACGTGGGAGTAATACATGGGACGCGGGTTCAGGTCCGAGATCCGCTCCCACGACGCGCCGCGGTCGCCGGACACGTAGAGCCCGGAGGCGGTCGCGTGCTCGACGAGCGCGAAGACGCTCAGCGGGTCCGAGCCCGCGATCTCGAGACCGATCCGGCCGAGCGGCCCCTCGGGAAGCCCTTCCCCGAGGCGTTCCCAGGTGTCTCCGCCGTCGGTCGTCCGGAAGATGCCGCCCTCGGGACCGCCGCCGTTGAAGCCCCACGGGGTCCGGCGGCGGGTGTAGGCGCCGGCGTAGAGGATGGCCGGATTGCGGGGGTCCATCTCGAGATCCACCACCCCGGTGTCGGCGGAGATGTCCAGTACGTGGTCCCAGGTCGCACCCCCGTCCTCGGTGCGGAAGACGCCGCGCTGGCCGCCGGAGCGCCAGAGCGGCCCCACCGCGGCGACGAAGGCGCGCCGCGGCCGGTCCGGATCGGCGACGATCCGCCCGATGTGCTCGCTCTCCTCGAGTCCGGCGTGGCGGAAGGTGTCCCCGCCGTCGAAGGACACGTAGACCCCGTCGCCGAACGAGGAGCTCTGCCGGTTCGCGGGCTCGCCGGTGCCCACCCAGACGGTCGCCGGATCGGACGGGGAGAGCGCGATCGCGCCGATGGACGTGGTCGTGAAGTGGTCGAAGATGGAGTCCCAGGTGGCGCCGTTGTTCCGGGTCCGGAACAGGCCTCCCGAGGCGGTGGCCGCGTAGAACTCCCAGGGACGCCCGGGCACGACCGCCAGGTCGGAGACCCTCCCGGCCATCACCGCGGGTCCGATGGAGCGGAGCGGCAGGTCGTCCATGACGGGCAGCGGCTCGTGCCGGCGGCCGGCGAGCGAGGCGTCAAGCTGGCGGTCCTCCCCGAGGGCTACCTGCCGGGGTTCGCAACGATCCGGGAGGCAAAGGCTGCGGGCGATCCCGGCCGGCTGGCGGAGGTCTTCGCGGC
>JAJDUD010000012.1 GCA_022826825.1 Acidobacteriota bacterium
CGCGCCAGCGCCCGCCAGTTCCCCGGAAAAAACGACTTCAAAAGCTCCCAGTCCTCCGGCATCCCGGTGTCCCTCCCCGCAGTATGCGGAACACCCGGAAAGATGCAACGGTAACAGAAAACAAGTTAGCGCTTATGGGGCGCAGCCCCCGAACCCCCACGCCGGTGCGCGCACGGCGCAGCGGCGCACCGCTGTGGCCGCCGCCGACCTCACCCCGGCGGAGCAGGACGCCTTCGACCAGGCGGCGGAGGCCCTCCGGCTCCCCAATGCCGGGGAGCGGGCCTCAGAGGCCGCGAGCGGCGTCCGCGGGCTGTCGCCCGGCCTCCGCGTCCGCATCGAGGACCGCGCCGCCTACGGAGGCTCCGCCGGCCGCCGCCTGGACCCGCCGCAGGCGGGGCCGGAAGCCTTCCCGCAGGGATTCATCGCGCCAGAGGCGCGGGCTGGGAGCGACCCCGAACCCCGCAAACAAGGGCTTGCATAAGCCCGGCTGCCGGGGCCGTAGAACGTGCGTTCGGAGGGGGGTCGCTCCCAACCCCGCTCTCCGCCCAAAAAGCGGAGAGCGGATTCGCCAGCGGACGACCGGAACGCGACGGGGACAACGGGTTCCGGGAACGGTCGTCCCGGAGCGGTACGCGCATAAGTACGCAAATAAGGGGGGTCTGACTTATTTGCGGACGAACGCGACCCCGGGTGCGACCCCGCAGCGGTGCTTTCCTCGCTGGGATCGGACCGGAACCGCACCTCGGGCCGGGACTCCCGGCGAGACGGCGATCCGGGTCGGCGGCGCGCCGTTTCCCGATCCGCCGACCGCGGTGATCGTCGAGGACGGCCAGTTGGTCCGCGTCACGGTGGTGATCGTGGTCCAGGGGCGGCGCACCGGGCAGCGGTCCGAAGGTGTTGTATGTTCCTGCGGCTGCTCCACCCGGTGCGGCTCGCGGTCCCGGACCCTGCCGCCCGGTGCCCTCGAGAGTGCGCGAACTTCCCGCCGTTGCCCTCTCGGACTCGGGACTGCCGGGCCGTCAAAGAAGTGGCCCCAGATGTGACCTCCGTTTTTGGAGGACATGTATAATCGCCTTCAATGACAACGACTTACGAGCGATCTGCGGCGGTCCTCCGGTCGGCACAGCGGGCCGAAGGCCCGCGGGCGACGCGACGCTCGTCGTCTTGGGCGACAGAGGTCCGGAAACGTCCCCTCCGCCCGGTTGCACCGAGAGAGAACCATCCCGCAGGTCGGCGGCGTGCCGTGCGCTGCGCGGTCGCGCAGCGCGTGCCGACCAGAGGTCGGCGTTCCAAGCCGGCGGCGCCAACAGGACGCTCGGCCGACCCGCCGGACTGCATTTTCACAGCAACTGGGCCGTTCTCGATGCTCACGTCACTTTCTCCACAGGCTGTCAAGACCCCCGGACGATGATCCGGTTCCGCAACCTCGCGATCGTCGCGGTGCTCGCCACGGTGATCTACGCCCTGATTCCGGCCGCCCGGAAGGCGCGGTTCTTTGACAAGCTCCGGGAATTCGGGCGCGCTCTGGTGCTCTCGCTCATCCTCTACTGGCTGCTCATCCTCGGACGCGCCTGGTTCGCGGGGTAAACCGCCTCACCAGAGCCACCTGACGACGCCATGACCAAGCCCGGAAAGATCAAGAAAACCAACGCGGAATGGCGCGAACAACTGACTGCGGAACAGTTCGCCGTCACGCGGCGCGGCGCCACCGAACCACCGTTCACCGGAGTTCACTACACAAATCGCAAGGACGGGGAATACCGCTGCGTCTGCTGCGGGGCGCTGCTCTTCTCATCAAGCGACAAGTACGACTCCGGGAGCGGTTGGCCGAGCTTCACGCGGCCCGCGGACCGGGAAGCGACGGCCACCTCGGCGGACCGCAGTCTCGGCATGGTGCGCACGGAAGCCGCCTGTGCCCGTTGCGACGCACACCTCGGCCACGTATTCCCGGACGGCCCGCCCCAGGAGACCGGAGAGCGGTGGTGCATCAACTCCGCGGCGCTCGACTTCTGCAGCTCGGAAGGTGACGGCGATCGCTGATCCGGCCATCGCCGCCCTGCTGCTCATTCCGGCAGGCTTCGTCGCCGGTGCGCTCAACACGGTCGCCGGCGGCGGGTCGTTTCTCACCCTGCCCCTGCTGATCCTGTTGGGACTGCCTCATACCGTCGCCAACGGCACGAACCGGCTCGCTATCCTGATCCAGACCGCCGGCGCTACCGCCGCCTTCCGCCGCGCCGACGTATTGCCGGTCAGGGTGCTGGTCCGGCTGGGCCTCGCGGCGGTACTCGGTGCGGGCGTCGGCAGCACCCTGGCGGTCCACGTGGGGGAGACCGTCTTCCTGCGGTTCCTGTCCATCGTGATGGTCCTGTTCACGCTCTTTCCACTGCTGCAGCGCGGGGCGGATGGAGGCGACGTTCGGCCCGGCGCACCGCACGGGGGCGCAGGACTGGCGACGGCGTTCGTCGCGGTCGGGTTCTACGGCGGGTTCTTGCAGGCCGGAGTCGGTTTCTTGTCGCTCGCGGCCACGAACTGGGCCGGTTACGGACTGGTGGCCGGAAACGCCATCAAGGTGGCCTGCATCTTCCTGTTCTCCATCGTGTCGCTGTCGATCTTCGCGGCGAACGGGATGGTGGACTGGGGGGTCGGCCTGGCGCTCGGCGTCGGGACCTTTGCCGGAGCGCTGGCCGGCGCCCGGCTGACCCTGCGGGCCGGCGACCGGATCCTGCGCTTCATCGTGGCCGCCACCACCCTCGCCTTCGCGGTGGCCCTGTGGCTGCGGACGTGAGCCCGGGCGCGGGACATCCGCGGCGGGATCCGTGGCAGATCCCGGCGAGCGCCTCTCCCCATCGCCGGCTGCGGCTGACCCCGCCGGGCCCTTTCACGCTCGAGAGCGGCGCTGTTCTCCCCGAGCTGGAGATCGCCTGCGAGACCTGGGGCGAATCCGACTCGGACGGCGGGAACACTGTCCTGATCGCTCCGGCGCTCTCCGCCGACGCGCACGCGGCCGGGCGCGGCGGAGGGCCGGAGCCGGCAGTGGACGGGTTCGGGGCCGAGAGCGCCGCCGGAAACGAGGGACTCGGCTGGTGGGATCCCATGATCGGACCCGGCAAGGCGTTCGACACCGACCGCTTTCACGTGGTCTGCATGAGCCTCCTGGGCGGGTGCGGCGGCACAACGGGTCCTCTCAGCCTCAATCCGGACACCGGGCGTCCTTACGGGACCGGTTTTCCGGCGATCACGGTGGGAGACATCGTCCGGGCCTCCCGCGCGGGGCTCCACCAGCTTGGAGTCCGGCGGCTTCGGGGAATCTCGGGCGGCTCCCTCGGCGGGATGCAGGCGTTCGAATGGGCGGCGGCATTCCCGGACGAGGTGGACGCCGTCGTTGCCGTCGCGAGCACCCCCGGCCTCTCGGCGCAGGGCATCGGCTGGAACTGGATCGCGAGGAGCGCCATCACGGGAGACCCGGCCTGGTGCGGGGGCCGCTACGCCGAGGAAGGCATCCGGCCGGTCCACGGCCTCGCCACCGCCCGCATGGTGGGACACCTGACCTACCTGTCGGCGCCCGGCATGGAGATCAAGTTCGGACGCCGCCTTCAGGAAAGGCGGGACTTTGCCGGCGACCTCGAGGCCGCGGACTTTCAGGTCGAGTCCTACCTCGTCCATCAGGCGGCGAAATTCAATCGGCGCTTCGACGCGAACGCCTACCTGTTCCTCTCCTACGCGCTGACGCGGTTCGATCTGGCGGAGCGCTACGGCGACGGCGATCTCGAAGCGGCCGTGGAGCGGTTCCGCTGCCGCACCCTGCTCCTCTCCTTCTCCTCGGATTGGCTATACCCTTCCGGCGATTCCCGAAGGCTCGCGGCCGCGCTCGAGGCCCGCCGGAAGAGCGTGGTCCATCACGAGATCGACACGACGTACGGACACGACTCGTTCCTCCTGGAGGCGGGCCGCATGACTCCCCTCGTTCGCGGGTTTCTGGGTCTCTCGAGGTAGACGCCCCATGAGCGAAAAAGAAGTCGGCGCCGAGACCCGCGAGTTCGGTTTCGCCACCCGGGCGGTTCATGCCGGCGCCCGGCCCGAGCCCACCACCGGGGCGCGCGCCACTCCCATCTTCCAGACCACCAGCTACGTGTTCGAGGACCCGGAGGCGGCGGCGGCCTACTTCAACCTCCAGGAATACGGAAACACGTACTCCCGGATCATGAACCCCACCGTGGCCGCGTTCGAGGAGCGGATCGCAAACCTCGAGGGCGGGGTGGGCGCCGTCGCCTTCGCCTCAGGACTCGCCGCCCAGGCGGGCGCTTTCTTCACAGCGCTCCAGCCGGGCGACCACGTGGTCGCGTCCCGGGCCCTCTACGGCGGCACCCTCACCCAGATCAAGCATCTCGAACGCAAGCTGGGGTTCCGGGTCACGTTCGTGGATCCGGACGACCCGGGCCACTGGCGGGAAGCCGTCCGTCCGGAGACCCGTCTGTTCTTCGGCGAAACCATCGGCAATCCCGGCGGCAACGTCCTCGACATCGAATCCGTCGCGGAGATCGCCCATCGCCAGGGGGTGCCCCTCATGGTGGACAGCACCTTCGCGACCCCCTACCTCTGCCGGCCCCTCGAATGGGGCGCCGACATCGTGGTCCATTCGACGACGAAGTTCATCGGCGGCCACGGGAACAGCATCGGCGGCGTGGTGGTCGAATCGGGACGGTTCCCCTGGGACAACGGCAAATTCCCGGGAATCGCGGATCCCTCCCCGGCGTACCACGGCTTGGCGTTTCAGGCGACCTTCGGCGAGTACGGATTCCTGATGAAGCTGCGCGCCGAAACCTTGCGCGATCTCGGGGCCTGCATGTCCCCGTTCAACGCCTTCCTCTTCGGGCTCGGCGCCGAGACGCTGCCGCTCCGGATGGAGCGCCACACGGCGAACGCTCTCGAGATTGCGACCTTCCTCACCGGAAGGCCCGAGGTCGAGACGGTGGCGCACCCGGGACTCCCCGGAAGCCGCTATGCCCCGCTGGTCGCGAAGTACCTTCCCCGGGGGGCGGGCTCGGTCTTCTCCTTCGACCTGAAGGGAGGGCGCCGGGCCGGAGCCCGGTTCATCCGCGAACTGAATCTCTTTTCCCATCTCGCGAACGTCGGTGACGCGAAGAGCCTGGTGATCCATCCGGCGAGCACCACCCACCGGCAGCTCGACGACGAAGAACTCCGGGGCGCCGGGATTTCACCGGGCACGATCCGCCTTTCGGTCGGCATCGAAGATCCGCGGGACCTGATCTGGGACCTGACCCGGGGGCTGGAAGCGGCCGCGGCGCCGGGATCCGAAGACGACGAAGCCCCAACCGGGGAGGCCATGGCATGTCCTCTGTAATCGCTTGCGAACTCCCGCCGCCTCTGCCCGCGGACGGCTCGGAGCCGGATCTCCGCCAGTACCAGGACGCCGGGACCATCCGCCGGCTGCTGACTTCCGCCCGCACGGTGGCCGTGGTCGGCCTCTCCCCGAAGGAACTGCGCGCCAGCTACTTCGTCGGCTTCTACCTGCAGCGGAACGGATACCGGGTCGTCCCCGTAAACCCACGGGAACAGGAGATCCTGGGAGAGACGTGCTATCCGAGCGTGGCGGCGATCGAGGAGCCGGTGGACATCGTGAACGTCTTCCGCGCCCCGGCGGCGGTTCCCGGCATCGTCGAGGAGTGCGCCGGCCGCGCGAAGGCGATCTGGCTGCAGTACGGGGTCATCCACCCGGAGGCGGCCGAACGAGCCCGCGCGCTCGGGATTGAGGTGATCATGGACCGCTGCATGAAGGTGGAACACGCCCGGCACCTCGGACGGCTCCACTGGCTCGGATTCACGACCCGCCGCATCACCGCCAGGCGAGGGTAGTGGCGTCCGCCTGACGGTCCGCAGCGATCCCATGCCGAAGAAGAGCGGAGCGGCGCCCGCCGACTCCACGATTCTCCGGCAGTTCGTCGCGCGGCCGCGCGAGGTCGGCGCCGTCTGGCGCAGTTCGCCGGCGCTCGGCATTGCGATGGCGGAGGCGGTCCGTTGGCCGGAGACCGCCGCCGTCGTGGAAGCCGGAGCGGGAGACGGCGCCATCACGGAGCACCTGCTCGCGGCGAAGCCCTCCGGCACTCCGTTTCTCGCCGTCGAACTCAACCGGATGTGCGCTCACGAACTCGCGCGCCGGCTGCCCGACGTCAGGATCGTCGTGGACGATCTCGCCAACCTGTGCTCGATCTGCGCCAGCGAAAAGGTCGGCGAAGTGGGCGCGGTCGTCGCGACGCTGCCCTGGTCGGTCATACCGGAAGACAAGCAGACCAGCATGCTGGAGGCGATCCTGGAAACGCTGGGTCCCGACGGGCAACTGCTCTTCTACATCTACATCCAGGCGCTGCCGTTCTGGCGCCGCTCGCCCTTCGCCAAGCTGCTCCACACGAGCTTCAGGACCATCGAACACGGATCCGTCGTCTGGAAGAACGTGCCTCCGGCCGTCGTCTTCTCATGCCGGGGACTCCGCCGTGCCCCGAATCCGACGGGTTAGGGGGATACGGCCGCGGCGTCCGTGATGCGCCCCGATCCCAGGCAGCGGGTACCCCGGTAGAGGACCGCGAACTGACCCGGAGCGAGACCCTCGTCCGGCTCGTCGAGCACGGCCTCCCCTTCCCCGGTCTCGTCCCACGACACCTGCGCCGGGGCCAGTTCCGGCCCGTGCCGCACCCGCACGCGAAGGCGTTCCGAACCGGACGACGCACCGCCCGCGATCCAGTGGAGGTCCTCCAGGCGACACCGGTTCCGGGGCCGGCCGGCGCCCCGGCGCACGACGACCCGGTTCGCCCGGGGATCCTTGCCGGCGACGAACCACGGGCCGCCCGACAGGCCGAGGCCGCGCCGCTGGCCAATCGTGAACAGCCAGTGCCCGCGGTGCGTTCCGATTTCGTCGCCCGTCGCCTCGTCCACGACCGGTCCCGGCCGCTCGCCGAGGTGGGCAGTGACGAAGTCGCGGTACCGCACGCCCCCGAGAAAGCAGATGCCCTGACTGTCCCGGCGGTCCTGCGGCGCGAGCCCGAGTCGGCTGGCGAGCCGCCGGACCTCGGTCTTCCGCAGGTCGCCCACCGGAAACGACGACCGCTCGAGCTGGCGTCCGCTGATCCGGGAGAGGAAGTAGGTCTGATCCTTCACCGGGTCGGGGGCGCGGTGCAGTTCCACGCCGTCCGCCGTCTCGACCCGGCGCGCGTAGTGTCCGGTCGCCACCCTCTCGAAGCGGCCGCCCGGGATCTCCGCGTCCACCCACTCGGCGAAGGCCCCGAACTTGATCCGCGCGTTGCAGAAGAGGTCGGGACTCGGCGTCCCTCCGCGCTCGAGTTCCTCGAGGAGATAGGCGACGACGCCCTCCCGGTAGGCGCGCTGCAGCGGGATCACGGTGAGCGGGACCCCGAACTGTCCGGCGACGGCGCGGGCGTAACGGAGGTCCTCCTCCCAGGGGCATTCGCCGAGATGCTCGAGCTCATCCTCGAGCCAGACCTTCAGGTAGAAGGCGTGCAGGTCGTGACCCGACCGCGCCAGGGTGGCGAGGGCGACGGAGCTGTCCACTCCTCCGGAGGCGAGTACGGCGATGCGCATACCGGTCGAACCCAGCCCGGAATCATGACGCGGCGCCAGAACGGCGGTAGGATTCCGCCGGGCTGCCACGGCCCTCCCCGGAACCCCCCATGTCAGAACCAGCCACCAACCACCAGCCCGGCAGCCTCCTCGCCATCTGGGCCAAGGGAGCACGCGGTGAACCCATGATGTCCCGGTCCGAGGGGGAACTGATCGCCGGCGAAGGGCTTCGAAACTCCGCGCCCACCCGGGGGAAGCGCCAGGTCACCGTCCTTTCGCGGGAAGCCTGGGAGCGCGCGGCTGACGAAGCCGGTCAACCCGACGCGGACCCGGCCCTCCGGCGGGCGAATCTGCTCGTGACCGGGGTTGACTTCCGGCAGACCATCGGGCGGACGCTCGCGGTGGGCGAAACCCGGATTCTGATCCACGGGGAAACGAAGCCCTGCGAACGGATGGATGGCGCCGCGCTGCGCATGCGCGACGCGCTGGCGCCCGACTGGCGCGGAGGGGCGTTCGGCGAAGTGGTGAGCGGCGGGAGGATTCGGCTCGGCGATCCGGTCGCCTGGGCGGAAGCGGGCGGATCTCCGGGTCCTTGACGCGGCGAGACGAGGGCGCTCCAGAGTCGGCCTCGGCCCGGTTCCGGCTTGCGCCGGTGGGCCCGATTCCGGAAGCAGCAGGCGGTCCCGCAGGAGACGCCCGCCGGGTCGCGGTCACCGTCCGGGAGGCCGGGGGGCGCGTCCTGGTGGTCGGGGGCTTCGTGCGGGACGGCATGCTCGGCCGTTCCACGGGCGAGCCGGACCTCGAGGTGTTCGGCCTGCCGCTCAGAAGGCTGGAACGGGCGCTGCGGCCGCTCGGCAAGGTCCGCCGGATCGGCAGGGCCTTTCCCGTGCTCCGCATCGGGGGTCTCGCCCTGGAAGTCGCCCTGCCGCGCCGGGAATCGAAAACGGGGCCGGGACACCTGGGTTTCGAGGTCGTGGTGGACCCGGACATGAGTTTCGAGGAGGCGGCCCGGCGCCGCGACCTCACCCTCAACGCGATGGGACTCGACCCCCTGACCGGCGAACTGTTCGACCCCTATGGAGGGGCTCGCGATCTCGCCGCGGGGGTGATGCGCGCCACGGACTCCGGGAAGTTCCCGGAGGACCCGCTCCGCGGACTGCGGGTGGCCGCGTTCGCTTCCCGCTTCGGGTTCACGGCCGACAGGGAACTGAGCCGGCTCTGTTCCGAACTGGACCTCTCCGAACTCAGTCCGGAGCGGATCCTGGACGAACTCGGAAAGCTGCTCCACGGCGCGGAACCGTCGCGAGGCCTCCGTTTTCTCGCGGCCACCCGGCTGCTTCGTTTCCTGCCGGAGGTGGCGGCGCTGCGCGGCGTTCCCCAGGATCCCGAGTGGCATCCGGAGGGAGACGTCTTCGAGCACACGCTCCGGTCACTGGACCGGGCGGCGGAGTCGGCCCCCGAGGATCGCGAAGCCAGACGGACCCTGCTCTTCGCCACCCTTTGCCACGATTTCGGCAAACCGGCCACCACCCGGGAACGGCGCGGACGCATCACCGCCTACGCCCACGATGCCGCCGGCGCGCCGCTCGCCCGCCGCTTCCTCGAAAGGCTGCGGGCGCCGCGGGCGCTGGTGGACGAGGTCGAAGCCCTGACCCGCCGCCACCTGGCTCCAGCGTTTTACCCCCGGCAGGGCGCGGGGCGCGCCGCCTACCGCCGGCTGGCCCGCGAGATGGCCGCCGCCGGGACGACCCTCGAGGCCCTCCTGCGGGTCGCCACTGCGGATCAGTTCGGGCGCACCACGGAAAACGCGTTGGCCAGGCGGTTCCCCGAGGGCGAGGTGTTCCGGGAGCGGGCGGAAGCCGCCGGAGTGTTCCGCGGGCCGCCCGAGGACGCGGTCAGCGGCAGGCACGTGCTGGCGCGGGACATCGCGCCGGGCAAGGCGGTCGGCCGGATTCTCGACCGGAGCCGTGAACTGCAGGACGAGAGCGGGGAAACCGACCCGGAGAAGATCCTGGACCGGGTCATCAACGAGGAAAAACCATGAACCTGAGCGTCCCTGACCGTCCCTTCGCGGTGCGGCCGACGACCTGGATCGAACCGGAGAAGCTGCGGGCCGCACTCGGTCTCCGCATCACCCTGGTCAGCGAGACCTTCCAGCGCACCGGGAGCTTCAAGTTCCGCGCCGCCTTCCACCGGGCTCGAACCGCATCGGCCCGGCACCTGATCGCCGCTTCTTCCGGCAACTTCGGTCAGGCGCTGGCGCTCGCCTGCCGCCTGCTTCGGAAAGAGGCCACCATCGTGATGCCGTCCATCTCCGCCCGGGTGAAGATCGAGGCGGTTCGGAGCCACGGCGCCGCCGTGGAACTGACGGACGTGGAGAAGGAGTCGCGGGAGGAAGGCGTGGCGCGAGTCCTCGCGAGCTTCCCCGAGGCGGAGGTGGCGAGCGCCTACGCCGATCCGGCGGTCATCGCCGGCAACGCGACGCTGGGGGTCGAGATCGCCGCCCGGCTGTCCCGTTTCTCGCCGGCGAGGCGGCGGAAGGCGGTGATCGTGGTCCCGATCGGCGGCGGGGGCATCAGCTCCGGGATCCTCACCGGGCTCGAGGCCGCGGGACGTTCCGAGGTCCCCGTCGTGGGCGCCGAGCCACTCCTTGCGAACGACGCCGCCGAGTCCCTCCGCCGCGGCGAACTGGTGAGCCACGCCGGCGAGGCGCTCTCGCTCGCCGACGGGGCCCGGCTGCCCCAACTCGGCGAAAACAACTGGCACATTCTCCGTCGAGGCTTGCGGGACATCGTCGAGGTGCCCGAGCCGGAGATCGCCGGAGCCGTTCGCGCGCTCTTCGCCCGGGCCAACCTGAAGGCGGAGCCCACCGGGGCGCTCGGGATAGGGGCGCTGCTCACGAGTCCCGAACGGTTCGAGGATCGGGAGATCTTCGTGGTGGTCACCGGCGGCAACGTGGACCCGGCGGTGTACTCCCGGATTCTCGCCGGCGCGAACTCGGCCGCGGAGGCCTACGGAGCGCCCTGATGCTGCGGTTGCTTCTGCTCCGCCACGCCAAGTCCTCCTGGAACCATCCCGGTCTCCGGGATCACGACCGGCCGCTCGCGGCCCGCGGCCTCCGGGATGCGCCCCGGATGGGCCGCTATCTGCGCAAACTGGGGTTCACTCCGGCGGCGGCGCTCGTCTCCACGGCGGTCCGGGCAAGGACGACCGCCGAGCTGGCGCTGGAAGCAGCCGGTGCGGCGCCGGACACCTTGCGGCTGGTCCCGGATCTCTACGGATCGAGTCCGGACGAGATCGTGGAGATCGTGGCCGAGGAGGGCGGGAGCGCGTCTCCCCTCCTGGTGGTGGCCCACAACCCCGGCATGGAAGACCTCGCGGCCCGTTTCCTGGGTCGCCTCGAGCATTTCCCCACCGCCGCCCTCCTGGTGGCACAGGTGCCGGCCCCCGACTGGGCGGGGCTCTCCCCCGCCGCGGCCACGGTCGAGGCGTTCGTCCGGCCCCGCGAACTGCCCGCGGACTGAGCGAAGGCCGGGGCCTCAACCTCCGGAGGGCGCCGGGTATCCTTGGCCGCCCTTCGCCGGGGAGAGCCCCATGAAGAATCCGCTCCGCACCGACTGGTTCCAGCGCTATCTGCTGCCCGGTTTCTGCTTCCAGTCCATGGTCATCGCGGGCGGGTACGGCACCGGGCGGGAACTCGTGGACTTCTTCCTCACGAAGGGCGTTCTCGGAGGTCTTCTGGGGATGCTCCTCGTGACGACGCCCCTCTGGTCCATCGTCTGCGCCCTCACCTTCGAGATCGCCCGGAGGGCCGGTTCGTACGACTACCGGACCATGACCCGGGAACTCCTGGGCCGGTGGAACTGGCTCTACGAGGTCCTCTACCTCGCCGCGATGCTGGTGGTCGTTTCGGTCGTGGCGGCCGCCGGCGGCGAAATCGTCTCGCGCTCGCTCGGGCTCCCCTACGCCATCGGGGTGCTCGCCATCATGGTCGCGGTGGGTTACCTCGTCCTCAAGGGCACCAGCACGGTCGAGAACTTCCTTTCCTTCTGGTCCATGGCCCTCTACGCGGTCTACATCGTGGTGCTGATCGCGGCCTTCCGCGTCTTCGGACCGGAGATCGGGGGCGCCCTCAACGCCGGCGAAGCCACGAGCGACTGGGTCCTCGGCGGCGTCGAGTACATGGCCTACAACGTCGGGACACTTCCGGCCGTGCTCTTCTGCGCGCACCACCTCAGGACGCGCCGCGACGCCATGGTGGCGGGGATGCTCGCGGGGCCCATCGCCATCATCCCCGCGGTCCTCTTCTTCATCGCGATCGCGGGCCTCGGTTCCGGGATGATCGACGAGACGGTCCCCTCCCTCACCCTGCTGGCGGAGATCGGTTCGCCGCTGCTCCTGTTCGGCTTCCAGGTGGTGTTGTTCGGCACCCTGATCGAAACCGCGACCAGTCTGATCCACGCGGTCAACGAGCGGGTGGCGCGCGCGATGGAGGAGGGCGGCCGCGAGCTGAAGACCTGGCTGCGCCCCGCGACCTCGACCGTCGTATTGCTGGCCGCGATCCTGCTGGCCCAGGCGGGGCTCGAGGACCTGATCGGAATCGGGTACCGGATCCTGACCTACGGGTTCTGGGTCATCTTCATCCTCCCGCTGCTCTGGTACGGCGTCCGGCGACTCCGTTAGCCTGGACCAGCAGAATCCGCAGGTAAGCCGGCGCATCCTGGTCTTCCCTGGGCCCAGGGCCCAGAACATCGATGGGGTGGAAGTTCTGCCGCTCGGGGAGTTCCTCGAACTGCTGCCCGGATGACTCCGGCACGGAGACACTGGCCCGCCGACGCCGGGACCCGCAGTTCCCTAGAATCAGCAACCCGGCCAACTGCGCCGGAAAGGAGTTTTCCCATGAAGCGCACTCTCTTTTTCGCCGCACTCGTGGCGGGAGTTCCCTTGCTGCTCAGCTTTTCGTTCGCGGCTTCCGAAGCCGTACCGGCCCAGTCGGACATGACCTTCTTCCTCACCAGCCGCGGGCCGGGTGACGGCGCGAACCTCGGCGGCCTCGAGGGCGCCGACGCCCACTGCGCCATGCTGGCCGCCGAGGCCGGCGCGGCGGACGGCCTCACCTGGCGCGCCTACCTGAGTACCACCGGCGATGGCGGCGTGAACGCGAAGGACCGGATCGGCAGCGGGCCCTGGCACAACGCGAACGGCGTCATGGTGGCGAGCGGCGTCGCCGACCTCCACAGCGACCACAACCTCCTGAGCAAGGAGAACTCGATCACCGAGAAGGGCGAGATCATCAGTGGCCGGGGCGACGACGTGAACCGCCACGACATCATCACCGGCTCCACCCCGGACGGGATGGCGGCCACGGGCGACGACGACACCACCTGCTCCAACTGGACGAGCAACTCCTCGGACGGCAGCGCGCTGGTGGGCCACCACGACCGGGTGGGCGGTGGCGCCAACCCCACGTCCTGGAACGCGTCCCACGGCTCGCGCGGCTGCGGGCAGGAGGACCTTCGGGGCACCGGCGGCGACGGCCTCTTCTACTGCTTCGCGATGCGGTAGGCGGCGCGCGCAGCACGGCGGCGCGCTAACTTGCGCGCCGCCGCCCATGACCGAACCGAACTCGCCGCCGACCGGCCCCGAGCACCTGCTCGAGGCCTTCCAGGAGATCGGGCGGAGCCTGGAGATCGGGCGCACCGCGGACACCATCCTGGCTGGCCTCCGCCATGTGCTGCCCGGGTGCGACCGGGCGACCCTGTGCGCCGTGGGGCTCGATGGGCAGACCGTGGTCTGCCGGCGCGCGCGTGGCCGCGACAGCCTGCTGCCGGAGCTGCCGGCGCCCGCGCAAGAGCTCCCGGACGGCGGGACCGCCCGAAAGGTGCTCGACAGCGGCCGGCCCGAAACGGTCGCCGTCACCCCGGAGAGCGCGGCCTCCGATCCGGACCTGAGCGCCGGCTCGAGCGCGGCGGTCGCAGCGCCGCTCCTCGGCGCCGGCGGCCGCCGCATCGGGACGCTGGTGGCCGAATCCGCAGATCCCGGAGCGTTCTCGGAACGCGACTGCGGCGTGCTCCGTGCGTACGCCGCCGGCGCGGCGCCCGCCATCGAGCGCATCCTGTTCCACGAGAAGGCGGTGGAGGGCCGCGAACTCGTCTCCGAGATGGAAGTGGCGGGCAAGGTGCTGCAGGACCTGCTCCCGCATGAATGCCCGATCCTGGAGGGCCTTGAGGTCGCAGCGGCCTACGAACCCTGTTCACAGGTCGGTGGCGACTACTACGACCTGATTCCACTGGGAGAGGACCGCTGGGGTATCGCGATGGCCGACGTGGCGGGCAAGGGCATCCCCGCCGCGCTGCTGGTCGCCGCGCTCCACGCTTCGGTGTTCTCGCTCGCGAAGTCGAGCCTGACGCTTCGCACGATCGTCGGACGCACGAACCAGCTCCTCTACGAGAGCGTGGGGGAAACCCGCTACGCAACCTTCTTCTTCGGGCTGCTGGACGTTCCCCTCCGCCGCCTGATCCACATCAACGCCGGGCACCCGCCCCCGGTGCTGGTCCGGGCGAGCGGCGAGGTGGAAATGATCCACGCCAGCGGGTTGCCGGTGGGGCTCTTCCCGGCGCCCCGGTATTTCGAGGAGGTCATCCAGCTTGGCGACGGGGACCTCCTCGCCTTCTACACCGACGGCATCACCGAGAGCGCCGACCGGCAGGGAGACCTCTTCGGGAGGGATCGCCTGGCCGCTCTGCTCCGGCGGGAGCGGGACCAGGGCGTCCCGGCGGCCGAGGTCTGCGACAACATCCTGAAAGCGGTGCGCCGGTTCCGGGGCGGCGCCCCCGACGACGACCAGACGGTGGTGGTTATCCGCGCGGGCTAGCCACGCCGCTAGTCGGAGAATTCGTTCAGGAACTCGGTGACCGCTTCGTACATCGCGCCGAAGCCGGGCGCAACGAAGTAGTACGGCTGGAAGTCGGTCGGGTCGTAGGGGGTTTCGGCCATCGTCCGGCAGTCGAAGCGCCGGAGTTCGGCCTCCCGGAGGCGGTCCATCTCACCGACCGAGGAAAGCAGTCCCGCACCGTAGGCCTTGGGGACGCCGTCTTCGATCGCCGCCCCGAACTCCAGCGTGAACCAGTAGAGGCGCGCGATCCGTTCGACGTCCTCGTCGCTCGCCACCCGGGCGGCGCGGCCGAAATGGGAGCTCAGTCCGCAGTAGAGCGGGTGGGCGAAGGAGGCCGCGTGACCGACGAGTTCGTGGATCACGTCCGGCTCGGGGGTGTAGAGCGGGCGGCTCGCGTGCCGGATGTACTGGGTGGCCAGGAAGATCCGGTCGGCGAGGAACGACAGGAACGCCCGCGCGGTCACGAGACCGGCAACCGGTAGCATGCGGAACCCCGTGAGCGGCCGGATGCGGGCGTTCACGTCCTCGAGTTGCGGGATCCGGGTGCGGTCGAGCGCTACCGCGTCCACGCACTCGAGGTACTCGGCGCAGGCGAAGTCCCGGTGGCGCGGATCGAGGAGTTCGCGAACGTGACGCCAGACCGCGTGTTCCTCGTCGGTGTAGGGCGCCGTCGGCGCCGGGTCCCCGGTCACGTAGTCGAAGGCCAGCTTGGCGATGGCGTTCCGGCGAGCGCGATACACCGGGTCCCGGAAGCCGGGATGGTCGGGATCGAGCGGCACGAGTTCCGGGCTGCCGCCGGCGCCCGGCCGCACGTCGTCGGCCAGTGTGTCGAGCAGAACGTTCTCGGACATGAGGGCCGGCGATTTTATGGGTTGCCGGCCCGCCCGGACATCAGGACGCCAGACCGGCGGCCACGAACAGGACCGTAGCGGCGACCCCGCCCAGGACCGCATAGGGAAGCTGGGTGTTCACGTGGTCCACCAGGTCGGAACCGGACGCCATGGAAGCGATGATCGTGGTGTCGGAGATCGGCGAGCAGTGATCGCCGAAGATGCCGCCCGAGAGGACCGCTCCCACCACCAGGGGAAGATCGAGGCCGAGGACGGCGGCGGCCGGAACCGCGATCGGGAGCATGATGGCGAACGTGCCCCAGGACGTCCCGGTGGAGAACGCGACCACCGACGTCACAAGGAACAAGACGGCCGGAACGAGCCACGCGGGCATGGCGGCCTCGGCGACTCCCGCCAGATAGACCCCCGTCCCCAGGTCGCGCGCCACCGCCGAAATGGCGAAGGAAACCAGCAGGACGGTGACCACCGGCACCATCCCGCCCGCGCCCTGCAGCACGAGATCCATCGTCTTCGATACGCGGAGGATGCGCTGGAAGATGCCCAGGAGCGCCGCGGTGACCACCGCCGCCAGGACGGCCCACAGGACGGACGTGCCTCCGCTGCCGGCGAGCAGATCCCCCTCCCCGGTGATCCAGAGCCCGACGAAGATCATGACGAGCAGGACGCCGAGCGGCACGATCATGTTGCGGGCCCGATCGGGCACTCCCGGCCCGGGAGGAAGCGCGAGGACCTCCGTGGAAACGAGCGGGCGGGCGCCCTCCCGGATGACCTGCCCCGTTTCGCGCGCCCGCCGTTCGGCGCGCGCCATGGGTCCGAAGTCCCGTCCCGACAGGCCGAAGAAGAAAGCCAGGCCCAGAGCGGCCAGCGAGTAGAAGTTGAGGGGGATGCTCGCGACGAGCACCGAGACTCCGCTTTCGATGCCGAGAGTCCCCAGAATCGTGATGATCAAGGCCCCCCACCCGTTCATCGGCAGCAGGATGCAGACCGGCGCCGAGGTCGAATCGGTCAGGTAGGCCAGCTTCTCGCGGGACAGCCGGAAGCGGTCGAAGAGCGGCCGCGCCACCGTGCCGCTCACCAGGCAGGTGATGCTCGACTCGACGAAGATGCCAAGCCCGAGCAGCAGGGCAAGCGCCTGGGCGCCGCGGGGGCCCGCGACCAGTCGCCGGGCGGTCACCCACTTCACGAATCCGGTGACCCCGCCGGTGAACCCGATGAGCGCCAGCACGCTGCCGACCAGGGTGCTGAACAGCAGGATGGACGGGTTGCCCGAGAACGCGTCGGTGATCCGCGTCACCGCGCCGGCAAGCGCGGCGAAGACGTTTCCGCCCCTGAGCACCAGCTCGCCGAACAGGACGCCGGCAAGCAAGGCGAGCACCGCCTGGCGGGTCGCCAGGGCGACCAGGATCGCGAGGATCGGGGGAAGGATGCTGAGAAAGCCGGGGTCTTCCAAGGTCGTGGACCGTGCGCGGGCTCCGTATCCTCCCACAGCCGGGGTGTGGTGCGGACCGGGCGGTAGACTTCCGGCCGGGTGATCCCGGGCGCCCGCCCGGCGCCCGCGGGGAAGGACGATCGACGGAGAGCCTTGGAAGAACACAGCAAGTTCCGGAAGCGAACCCGGGGCGACGGGTCCGGCGCCCGAGACTCGGCGGCAGTGGCCGTCCGTGAGCGACCCGCGGGGGACGGCGCGAAGCCGCCTTCGCGCCGGGCCTCCGGTGAGGCGTCCGGAGCCAGGGCCACTTCACCCGAGGAGATCGGCGGCGTCCGGATCGTCCGGGATCAGCAGGGCCTCGAGCGGCTGGTGGCGGACCTGCGCGCCGCCGGCGAATTCGCCCTCGACACCGAGTTCATCCCGGAGAACCGGCTGTTCCCGGAACTCGGACTGATCCAGGCGGCGGCTCCGGGGGTGGAGGCCGTGGTCGATCCGCTCGAGGTCAAGGAGCTCGATCCGCTTCTCGCGCTCATCTCGGATCCCGGAATCCTCAAGGTCGTTCACTCCGGCAAGCACGACTTCGACATCTTCTACGGGCTTGCCTCGGTGGTGCCGAAGAACGTCTTCGACACCCAGATCGCCGCTGCGGTCATCGGCCACGGGAAGAAGGTCCAGATCGCCCTGCGCACGCTGGTCGCCGGCTTTGTGGGGCGTGAACTGTCCAAGCAGGAGCAGATGTCCAACTGGCTGCGGCGGCCGCTCACTCCCCGCCAGGTGGAGTATGCGATCGCGGACGTCCGCTATCTGCTTCCGCTGCGGAACAAGCTGACGGAGCGCGCGAAGGCGCTGAAACGCCTCGACTGGCTCCGTGAAGAGATGATTCCGCTCACCGAGGAGGACTCCTACCGCATGCCTCCCGCCGAGGAGTGCTATCGCGCCCTCGACAGCCCGAGCCTCACGCCGTCGCAGCGTGGGTCGCTCCGGGAACTGGCCGCCTGGAGAGAGCGGCGGGCCCGGGCTTCGAACCGTCCCCGGGGGTGGATCCTGAAAGACGGCGCGGTGCGCGATCTCGCCCGGCGCCAACCCAGGAACCGCGAGCAGTTGCTCGCTCCCTACGAATCGGTGGCCGGCCGGCCCCCGAAGGGGGACCCGAAGACCATCCAGCAGACCCGCGCCGTGCTCCAGAAGAACCCGGATGCGATCCTCCGCCTGCTCGGCGCCGGCGCCCGAAAGCCGATTCCCTTCACGGGAAAGGGGAAGAAGGAACGGCGGCCGGCGCCCGAGTCCCTGGCGCTGCTGCTGGAGACCTGGCTGAAGCTGCGCGCCAGCGAACACGGGGTGGCGCCCGAACTCCTCGCCACCCAGGAAGAACTTCGCGCCATCGTCGCCGCCTACCCGCGGGAAGCCGAGGGCGCCCGGCCTCTCCAGGGGTACCGCCGCCGCATCCTGGGCGAGGATCTCCTGCTCATTCTCTCGGGCGAGGCCGTCATCCAGGTCGGGGCGAACGGCCAAAAGAGCGGTGGCCAGCCCCCGATCCGCCTCGCGCACCTCGGCCGTCTGGGGCGATTCGTGCTCCGGGACTCGCGCTCCTGAGGCTCACGTGGCGAGGGTCCGGGTAGAGTCCGTGACGCTGACCCGGCCGGGTCTCGGCCCCGGCACCCTGCTTGCTATCCAGTGCGCCCGGCGACGGCGCCCCTCCCTCCCATGAAGAACACTCCCTGGTATCGGAAACTCTGGGTCCAGATCGTTCTCGGTCTCGCCCTCGGCGTCATCTACGGCATCGCGGCCGCCGCCAACGGCTGGGGCCAGTTCACGAGCGACTGGATCTCGCCGTTCGGAGACGTCTTCTTCAACGGGCTCCAGCTCATCGCGGTGCCACTGGTCGTCGCCTCCCTCGTCATCGGCGTGGCCTCGCTCAGCGACATGCGCAAGGTCAGCCGGATCGGCGGCAAGACGATCGCCATCTACGTGGCGACCACCGCAGTCGCGGTGTGCATCGGCCTCGGTTACGCCAACCTGGTTCGGCCCGGCGACTACGTGCCGGAGTCACTGCAGCGCGAACTCGCCACGCAGTACGAGGACGCGGCGGCGAGCCGCCAGGGAGCCGCGGAGGCGATGATGGAGGAGCGCGGCCCCCTCAGCATCCTCCAGGACATCGTGCCGGACAACGTCGTCTCCTCGACGTCGAGCAACCGGAACATGCTCCAGGTGGTCTTCCTGGCGCTCATGTTCGGGATCGCGCTGCTCCGGATCCCGAAGGAGAAGGGCGCTCCGCTGCTCGCCTTCTTCCAGGGGCTCGAGGCGGTCGTCGTCGAGTTCGTCGGGATCGTGATGAAGGTCGCCCCGCTCGGGGTGTTCGCCCTGATCGCGCGGGCGATCACGGGGATGGCCGGAGACGATCCGCAACAGGTGGCGCAGTTGCTCGGAGCGCTCGGCTTCTACTGCATCGTGGTGATCGGGGGTCTCGCCACCCAGATGCTCGTGGTGTATCCGCTGATCCTCAAGTTCCTGACTCCCATCCGCTGGCGGCGTTTCTTCCCGGCGGCCGGCCAGGTGCAGCTCGTGGCGTTCTCGACCAGCTCCAGCGGCGCCACCCTGCCCGTGACCATGGACCGGGCCCAGCGCGACCTGGGGGTCTCGGAGGAGGTTTCCTCGTTCGTGCTGCCCCTGGGAGCAACCATCAACATGGACGGGACGGCGCTCTACCAGGCCGTCGCGGCGCTCTTCATCGCGCAGTCGCTCGGGTTGTCCATCGGCCTCGAGGGTCAGCTCACCATCGTCCTGACCGCGGTACTAGTCTCCATCGGGACGGCCGCCGTCCCCGGCGCCGGCATCATCATGCTCGTCATCATCCTCCAGGCGATCGGGGTGCCCGCCGAGGGCGTGGCCCTCATTCTGGGCGTGGACCGGATCCTGGACATGATCCGGACGGCGACGAACGTCACCGGGGACCTCACGGTCGCTTCGGCGGTCGCGGCATCGGAGGGACAGCTCGGCGACGTGGCGCGGTAGCACCGCCAGGAGCGCTCGCCCGGGGGAATCGCGCGGCGACAACCGCGCGCGGAGTCCGTTCCGCCGTCTTCGTTTCCGGTCCCTGCAATGGGGCGCCGATGGCGCCGGAAGTCTCGGGGCCGGCGGCCGTGATGCCGGCGTGAACGCCGGCGCTCCTCGCTAATTCAGCGAGCCGGTTTCGATCAGCTTGCCGATTTCCTCGTTCAGGATGTCGCCGACGGCGCCGAGGTAGCGCTTCACCAGGTTGCCGTCGCGGTCGATGAGGTACTTGGTCGGATAACCGAGGAACGGCCCGAACGAATCGCGCACCTCGCCGGATCCCATCACGTTCGGATAGGTGAGGCCCTTGTCCGCGATGAACGGGGCCACGTCGTCCGCATCCCCCGACTCGAGCAGGATCCCGAGCATCAGGAAGTCTTCCTCGGGCAGCGACTCCGACAGTTCCTGCAGGTGGGGCAGTTCGGCGACGCAGGGGACGCACCAGGTCGCCCAGAGATCCACCAGGACGACCTTGCCGGCGCCGTCGCCCCGGAGGCTCACGTCACCGCTCCCGTCGGCGAGCGGCAGCGTGACGTCGGGGGCGGTCGCGGCCATCCCACCGGATCCGCCGCCGGCGCCCGGCGGGGGCGGACCGCACGTGGAAAACGCGAGAAGACCCGCCAACAGGACACTGAAACCGAAAGCGGCCCGGCGAGCGGGCGGGTTCTTGAAAGCGGACATGAGCGTCATCCTCCGTGGTCTGGTCAGCGGGGCGGCTGAAGCGTCCGCACATAGTGGACGACCTGCCAGCGTTCCTCGTCGCTGAGCGTCCGCGCCATCCCCGGCATGGGTTTCTTGCCCTCGGTGATCTTGTAGAAGATCTCGCCGTCGCTCATCCGGTCCCGCGCTTCGACGGTCGAGAAGTCCGCGGGCGCCGGCTTGATGAACCGGGTGGCCTTGCCGTCTCCCTTGCCCGTATCGCCGTGGCAGGAGGCGCACCGGGCGCCGTAGGCCTTCTCGCCCGCGGCCAGCGCTTCATCGGTCAACGTGACCGGGTTCTCCACCGCCCGGGCCTCGTCCGGGACCACCCAGACCTCCTGGGCCGGCGCGCCGGAGACGAACATCGAGAAGACAAGGAGCAAGGTTGGCATGGAGTACTCCGCTGTGGGTCAACCCAGTACCGGGAGGAAGGTGAGGTATTGCGAAAGCGCCTGCAGGCTGTCGGTGAACACCAGCACCCCGATCACCACCAGGAGCACTCCGGCGACCACTTCCACCACCCGCATGTGACGCTTGATTTTCTTCGATATCGCGAAGAAGCGGTCCACCGCGATCCCGGTGAGCAGGAAGGGCACCCCGAGCCCGAGCGAATAGCCGCTAAGCAGGATGATGCCCTGGTTCACGGTCTCGTAGTTCGCCGCGACCACCAGAACGGTGGCAAGAATCGGTCCGATACAGGGAGACCAGCCGAAGGCGAAGGCGAGGCCGATCACGAAGGAGCCGAGGAGGCTCACGGGCTCCCGGTTCGAGTGGAAGCGCTTCTCGACATTCAGGAAGGGGATCTTCAGCACGCCCATGACGTGCAGGCCGAACAGGACGATGATCGTTCCGGCGATGCGCCCGAGGAAGACCCGGTTGCCGGCGAGCCACTGCCCGGCGTAGGTGGCCGACGCGCCCATCGCCACGAACACGATCGAGAAGCCCAGCACGAAGGCGACGGTGTTCACGATGACCCGGCGCCGCCGGACCGCCGCATCCCCGGTGGGCGCTCCGTCCGCCAGCTCGCTGAGCGAGGTTCCCGAAACGAACGAGATGTAGCCGGGCACGAGCGGCAGCACGCAGGGCGACAGGAAAGACAGCACGCCGGCTCCGACGGCGTAGAGCAGAGTGACGAGATCCATGAGTTGACGGAAAGGGAACGATCGGAGCGCCAGGCCTCGGGCCGGCCCTCCCGGCGGAACCTCCGGACCGGGTGATCGGCCCGGAAAACCGCCCGGCGAAGCGCTCGCCGGGCCGGAATCGTATCCCGTGAGGCCCATCCCACGGGTTCACCACGGGCAGACACGCAGCGACGGAGGGTCCGAAGTACGCATCTTCGCTTCGACTTTTCCACAATCGGCGCGCTGGCGGGAAAAAATCGTCCGGAATTCCGTCTGTGTTCTCATGGGACAAATCGAGAACCCGGGCGCCGAACGCCCCGTCCGCAAGGGACGACTCCTTGCCGTCACCCGGACCGGAACGGTCCGAGGCGTGGAAGGACTGCTGATCCGCGTCGAAGTGGACCTGCAGCGGGCCGACCAGAGCTCGTTCCGCACCGTCGGCCTTCCGGACGCCGTCATCCGGGAGGCCCAGTTGCGGGTCAAGGCGGCGCTGCGCAACAGCGGCTTCCACATCCCCCCGGGGCACGTGGTGGTCAACCTGGCTCCCGCGGGGGTCCGCAAGGAGGGAGCGGGATTCGACCTGGCGGTCGCGCTCGGGATCCTCGCGGCGACCGGCGTGGTGTCCCGCCACCGGCTGGCGGACACCCTGCTGCTCGGCGAGCTGGCTCTCGACGGCTCGCTGCGGCCCGTCCCGGGCGGACTGCCGATCGCCTGGGAAGCGGCGGCGGCCGGGATGCGCGCGGCCATCGTCCACCCGGAAAACGCCGCGGAGGCGGCCATGGCTTCCGGGATCCGGGTGTATCCGGCTGTCAGCCTGCACGCCGCGGCGGACCTGCTCGCCGTCGAGCAACGGCCCCCACCCTTTCGTCCCGCGGCCGAAAGGCAGGCGGTTTCCCGCACCGGTGTGGACCTGGCCCAGGTCCGGGGGCAGCCACGAGCCCGGCGGGCCCTCGAGATCGCCGCCGCCGGCGCCCACAACCTCCTCTTCACGGGGCCTCCGGGAAGCGGAAAGACGCTGCTGGTCGGCATCCTGCCGGACCTGCTCCCCGGGCTCTTGCCGGAGCAGGCAATGGACGTGGCCCGTATCCGCTCGGCGATCGGCCAGCCGCTCTCCGGCCCCCCGAGGCGGCCTCCGTTCCGGGCGCCGCACCACACCATCTCCTACGCCGGCATGGCGGGCGGGGGACCGGGACCGCGGCCGGGAGAGGTGACCCTCGCGCACCACGGGGTGCTGTTCCTGGACGAGCTTCCCGAATTCCAGCGATCGGTCCTCGAGTGCCTCCGTCAACCGCTCGAGAGCGGCGACATTCACGTCGGGCGCGTCCGCCACTCCGTCCGCTTCCCCGCGTCGTTCCAACTGGTCGCGGCCATGAATCCATGCCCGTGTGGCTTCCACGGCGAAGGAGGAAGGCCCTGCCGCTGTCCTCCCGCCTTCGTGGCGCGCTACCGCTCGCGGATCTCCGGCCCCCTGCTCGACCGGGTGGACATCCACCTCGCGGTCCGGCCGGTAACCTCCGGTGATGTGCTGGGACCAGCCACCGCGGAGACCACCGCTACCGTCCGTGAGCGGGTGCGCCTGGCCCGCCGGGCGTCGGCGGAGCGGTTCGGCGCCGCGAAGACCCCCCGCCTACTGTCGATCGCCGAAGTGAAAGAGGCATCGGCCTCCGGCCCATTCCGCTCGCTGGTTTCGTGGGCCATGGACGGGCTCGGAATGTCGGCGCGCGGAGTCACCCGCGCGTTCCGGGTGGCGCGGACGATCGCCGACCTTGCGGGGAGCGGGAGGATCGAGCCCCTGCACTTCGAGGAAGCGCTCCAGTTCCGGGCCACCGCCGACCTGAGTGAACCGGAGCCCGTCGGGCGCCCCCGTCGGGCGTCCCGAGCCCCGACGACCGGGGGGGAAGCGTGAGCGAAAACGCCGGGGGCTCGCCCACCGCTGACTCCGCGGTGCTTGAAGCGATCAGGCTGTTCAACGAGCGGTCCTACTACGAGAGCCACGACGTTCTCGAAGAGGAATGGGCGGACGCCCGCGGGGCGCGGCGCGAGGTGCTGAAGGCGCTGGTGAAACTCGCGGCCGGGATGTATCACCTCCAGACGTCCGGATACCGGGGGGCCGGGAGCCTGCTTTCGAGCGGGCTGGCGGCGCTCGATGCTCTACCGCCGGACACGGTGTTCGTCGAAGTCTCCCCCCTGCGAGACCCCATCGCGCGCTGCCTCGGGAAACTCGAAACACTGGCGTCCGGGGGGACGGTCGAGTGGGTCGAAACCGACCTGCCGCAACTCCACCTCCGGGAGGGCGAGCCGGCGCCCGGTACTCCCGCGGCCACCGTGTGATCCTGAAGTTGAAATACCGAGTCAACCGGGTCAGAATCCGTCCGTTACTCCATGTTCGGGCGAAACATACGCTTGCTCAGGCGTCTCCTTGGCAGGGCTGTGTCTCGCAAGTCTGACGCCGGTTCGAAACGGGTCCCTACGAGAATCATCGTTTTCGGAGCGCGGAGCCACACGCCTCGCGAGGTCCGGATCACCCCGGGAATTCGGCGGATCGGCGCCCTTGCGGCGTTGGTCGCGCTCGGGTTGGCCGGACACTACGGCTGGCTGGTGGTGAGTTCCGCGCCGAGTTCGACGGCGCTCATCGAGGAACGCGACGCCCTCCGGCAGTTGAACCGGGATCACGCCGAGGATACGGAGCGCATGGCCAGCCGGATCGAGTCCCTCGAAACGCAGATGCGCAAGCTGGCGGTGATCGCCGGAGCCGAGCCGATTCCCACTCCGATTGGCGGCATCGGGGGCGCGGTGGGAACGCCGGCCGGATACGACTACGTGAGCGACCGGCTGGAAGATCTGTCCGGCCGAATCGCTTCGCTGGACCGGCAGAGCGTGGCGCTCGAGCGAACGATGCGGGAGAAGAGCCGCCTCCTCGCTTCGACCCCCTCTATCTGGCCCATTCGAGGCTATCTGTCGTCAGGCTTCGGCCAGCGGAACGATCCGTTTACCGGAGAAATCGAACGGCACTACGGGGTGGACCTCAACGCGAGGACCGGAACCCCGGTTCGGGTGACCGCGGACGGACTCGTCATCGAGACGGCCAGTTCGCCGACCTACGGCAAGTACGTCGTGGTTTCTCACGGCTTCGGCGCCGTGACCCGGTACGCGCATCTGTCCCGGATTGATGTTCGGCGCAGTCAGCGGCTTCGCCGCGGGCAGGTCCTCGGCCTGGTGGGGAACACCGGACGCAGCCGGGCTCCTCACCTCCACTACGAGGTGTGGATCAACGAACGCGCGCAGGATCCCCTGAACTACATCGTGGATTACACCCCGTAGGGGAGCGCGGAGCGCCGGTCTTCAGACCGGCATCGCCCGCGCAGCGGGCGAAACTCCAGGGCTTCATTTCGCCGCACGGCACCCTCGCCAAAAGGGCATGGCGCGGCGGCAACTGCGCGCGCTTGCTCCGCTTCGCCGTCTTTGTCTCGGGTCCCCGCGACCGGGCGCAACGACGCGGGGAGTCTCGCGGCCGTCGGCCGCGATGCCGGTGTGAACTCCCCCACCGGGAGAACTGGCCGGCGCTCCTCGCGCTCCTGCTAAATTCATTCGGTTTACCCGGCTCCGACGCGTGTTTCAGAACGTCCTGACCAAGATCGTCGGGAAGAAATCCGACCGGGAACTGAAGCGGCTCCGGTCGTTCGTCGCCGAGGTGGGCGCCTTCGAACCCGAGCTGAAGGAACTCGAGGATCCGGCGCTCGCCGGCCGGATCGCCGCGCTCCGCACCCGCGCCGAAAACGGCGAACCCCTGGACGCGCTGATGGCCGAGGTGTTCGCCGTGTGCCGGGAGGGCGCCCGGCGCACCCTGGGCATGCGCCACTTCGACGTGCAGCTCCTCGGCGGCGCCATCCTGCACCGGGGCCGCATCGCCGAAATGAAGACCGGCGAGGGCAAGACGCTGGTCGCCACCCTGCCCGCGGTCCTGAACGCGCTCTCCGGCCAGGGCGTCCACGTCGTCACGGTGAACGACTACCTCGCGCGCCGCGACTCGGAGTGGATGGGCCGCCTCTACAAGTTCCTGGGCCTCAGCGTCGGCGTGATCCAGCACGACCTGAGCGACGAAGAGCGGCGCGCCGCCTACGGGGCCGACATCACCTACGGGACCAACAACGAGTTCGGCTTCGACTATCTCCGGGACAACATGAAGTTCCGCGCCGAGAACTTCGTCCATCGCACCTACCCGCGCACCGAGCGCGACCGCGACGGCAAGCAGGTGGAACGGCTCTTCCACTACGCGATCGTGGACGAGGTGGACTCGATCCTCATCGACGAGGCGCGCACCCCACTGATCATCAGCGGCCCCGCCGAGGACTCCACCGACCTCTACTACACGGTGGACCGGATCATTCCCAGGCTCCGCCGCGAGCTCGATTTCACGGTGGACGAGAAGTCGCGTTCCGTCACCCTGACCGAGGAGGGGGTGCCGAAGGCCGAGGAACTCCTGCACGTCGACAACCTCTACGACCCGGGCCAGATGACGCTTCTCCATCACCTGCTGCAGGCGCTCCGGGCCCATGCTCTCTACAAGCGGGAGAAGGACTACACGGTGAAGGACGGGCAGGTCGTCATCGTGGACGAGTTCACCGGGCGCCTGATGCCGGGGCGGCGCTGGTCCGACGGCCTCCATCAGGCGGTCGAGGCCAAGGAGAACGTCAAGATCGAGCGGGAGAACCAGACGCTCGCCACCATCACCTTCCAGAACTACTTCCGCATGTACGGAAAGCTGGCGGGCATGACCGGCACCGCCGAGACCGAGGCGGCGGAGTTCGAGAAGATCTACGACCTCGAAGTCGTCCCGATCCCCACCAACCGCGATCTGGTGCGGGTCGAGCATGCGGACGTCGTGTATCGGACCGAGCGGGAGAAGCTGAACGCCATCGCCGAGGAAATCAAGACCGAACAGCAGCGCGGCCGTCCCATCCTCGTCGGAACCACCTCGATCGAGAAGAGCGAGCGGCTCTCCCGCGTGCTGAAGCGCCAGCAGGTGCAGCATGTGGTGCTGAACGCGAAATACCACCAGAAAGAGGCCGAAATCGTGGCCCAGGCGGGACGGAGCGGCTCCGTGACGATCTCGACGAACATGGCGGGCCGCGGCACGGACATCCTGCTCGGCGGAAACCCGGACGAAATCGCCAAGGCCCGTCTCCGGAAGGAAGGTGTGGACTGGGCCGAGGCGCCCGCCCAGGTCTGGGAGACCGCCGTTTCCCGGGCCCGGGAGGAGACCCGGGCGGCGCATGACGACGTGGTCGCCCTGGGCGGCCTCCACATCGTGGGCACCGAGCGCCACGAGGCCCGCCGCATCGACAACCAGCTCCGGGGCCGCGCCGGCCGCCAGGGCGACCCCGGCAGTTCCCGCTTCTTCCTCTCGCTCGAGGACGACCTGATGCGGATCTTCGGAAGCGACCGGATGAGCGGACTGATGCAGCGCCTGGGGATGGAAGAAGGCGTTCCGGTGGAGGCCGGGATGGTGACGCGGGCCATCGAGCGCGCGCAGAAACAGGTCGAGGCCCAGAACTTCGCCTACCGCAAACACCTCCTCGAATACGACGACGTGATGAACAAGCAGCGGGTCGCGATCTACGGCCTGCGCCGCCGCATCCTGGAAGGACAGGACCAGCGCGACTACGTCCTCGACCTCGCCGCGGTCGCCGCCGAGTCGCTCATCGACACCTGGCTCTCGACCGAGACCGACCCGGACGACTGGGACTACGCGGGGCTCCGCGAGGGGATCCGCGGCCAGTACGGATTCGTCCCGGAGTCGCCGGCCGGACACGCTTTCGATGAACTGGGCCGGGAAGAGATGAAGTCGCTGCTCGAGGAAGCCGTGCCCGGCCGCTACGCGGAGAAGGAAGAGGAGGTCGGCGCCGAACTGATGCGCGTCCAGGAGCGCTACATCATGCTCCACATCCTGGATGCGCAGTGGAAGGACCATCTCCACGCGATGGACCACCTCAAGCAGGGGATCGGGCTCCGCGGTTACGGCCAGCGCAACCCGCTCATCGAATACAAGAAGGAGTCCTTCGTCCTGTTCGAGGAGATGTGGGACCGCATCGAGCGGGAAACGGTCCGGCTCCTGTTCGTGCTCAAGGCGGTCCGGGCGGCCCCGGCCCCCAAACCGCCTCCGCCGGCGAGGCGGCCGCTGGTGTTCAGCGGAGCGGGTTCGAACGCGGGCGCCGGCCTCCCCGCGCTGGGGGCCGGCGGCGGCGGTCTGCCGGCGCCGGAGGGAGCCCCGGCTCCCGCCGCCGCGCCGGCCGGAGGACGCCTGGTTCAGGTGAAGAGCGGTCAGAAGAAAGTAGGAAGGAACGATCCGTGCCCCTGCGGGAGCGGAAAGAAGTACAAGAAATGCCACGCCGCGTGATGACCGAGCTGCCCGACCTGCCGCGCCCGGCCCTGACCTTCGACGACGTCCTGCTGCGTCCGCGCTATTCGGACGTTCTCCCGGCCGAAGCCGACCTCGGCACCCGGTTCAGCCGCCACATCGGCCTCGCGATCCCCCTGGTGAGCGCCGCGATGGACACGGTTACGGAAGCCCGCCTCGCCATCGCCATCGCCCAACTCGGAGGCATCGGGGTCATCCACCGCAACCTTTCCGCCGAAGCGCAGGCCGCCGAGGTGGCCAAGGTGAAACGCTCGGAGAGCGGGATGGTCGTGGATCCGGTGACGGTCCCTCCCGACGCCCCCATCTCGGCCGCCCTCGAGCTGATGCAGCGGCACCAGATCTCCGGGCTCCCCGTGATCGAGGACGGCCGGCTGGTGGGCATCCTGACCAGCCGGGACCTGCGGTTCGAGTCCCGCTACGACCTCCGGGTTCACGAACTCATGACGCGGGCGCCGCTCCACACCGCACCGCTCGGCACCACGCTTGAAGAGGCGAAGGCCATCCTCCACGAGCACCGGGTGGAGAAGTTGCCGGTGCTGGACGAGCGGGGAGCGCTGGCCGGACTCCTGACCGTCAAGGACATCCAGAAGGCCATGGCGTATCCGAACGCCACCAAGGACGCACTCGGCCGGCTCCGTTGCGCCGCCGCCGTAGGGGTCGGGGACGGCGCGATCGCCCGTGCCCGGTTGCTGGCCGAGCGCCAGGTGGACGCGATCGTGATGGACACCGCGCACGGCCACACCGAGAGCGGGCTCGAGACCGTACGGCGCCTCAAGGCCGCGCTTCCCGAGTCGGTGGACGTGGTGGCCGGCAACATCGCCACGCCCGAGGCGGCGCGCGACCTCATGGAAGCCGGCGCCGACGGCGTCAAGGTCGGTATGGGCCCCGGATCGATCTGCACCACGCGAGTGGTGGCGGGGACCGGCATGCCTCAGTTCTCGGCGATCCGGCAGGTGCGCACGGCCGCCGAGGTGCCGGTCATCGCGGACGGCGGGATCCGCTTCAGCGGAGACATCGTGAAGGCGATCGCCGCCGGGGCGGAATGCGTCATGGCCGGCAACCTGCTCGCCGGCAGCGACGAGAGTCCCGGCGAGACGATCCTCTACCAGGGACGCACCTTCAAGAGCTACCGCGGAATGGGATCGCTCGGCGCCATGAGCGGCGAATCGGCCGACCGCTACTACCAGGCCGGCCAGCCGGCCTCGAAGCTGGTGCCGGAGGGCATCGAGGGCCGGGTGCCGACCAAGGGTCCGCTCGCCGGAGTGGTGGAACAGCTCATCGGCGGTCTCCGCTCCGGCATGGGCTACACCGGCTGCCGCAACATTCGGGAGCTGATGCAGTACGAGGACTTCGTCCAGGTGACCGGCGCCGGCCACCGGGAGAGCCACGCGCACGACATCGTGGTCACCAAGGAAGCCCCAAACTACCGCCTGGAATAAGCCGCCCGTGGAAAGAGCACCCCGCGCACCCGACGCGATGCACGCGCCAAACCAGCCGGAGCGTCCTGGGCGGAGAAGTGCTCTTCCCACGGGTGACTCTCTCCGCAGGCGGTTCGTGATGACCACACCCGGCACCCGCCTGGCGCGAACCGGTTTGCCCGGCGCGAGGATGGTGGCGGGTCTTCTGCTCCTGACGCTCGGAACGATCCTCTCCCTCTCCTGCCTGCCAACCGGCCAGCCGCGTCTCATCACGGTGTACGTGCCGGACATCGCCGTGTCCCTGCCGCTGCCGCAGGGATGGACGTCGGCCGCCAACCAGCAGGGCGGCTACCGGATGACCACCTTCAGCGGTCCTTCGGTGGACGTTCCCGAGCGGGACGGAATCCAGGTACAGGTCATGGCCGGTCCGGCCCCGACGGACCAGACGCTCCGGGAAGTCGCGGACCGGTTCTATATCGGCGAACAGATCGTGCTCTCGGAGGAGCCGGTCCGGATCGGCGCCGAAGAGGGCTTCCTCTGGACCTTCGAGTGGGAACGGCGGCCGCAGGCCGGCCGCCTGCTCCTCATCGAGCGCGAAGGCCTCCTCTACGGGGTCTTCGCTACCGGCGAGGCGCGGAGCGTGCAGGCCTACGGGCCGACTCTGGACCGCATGTACGAGGGGTTCTCCATCGAGTCCGCCGACTATTTCGACGTCTACGAGGACCCGGAGTTCGATCTCGCCCTGCGGTATCCGCAGAGCTGGACGCGCTCCCACTTCCTTCGCGAACCCGGCGAAACGCTCTTCGTCGGCTTCCGCAGCGGGCCGCTCGCGGTGGACACCGACGGCACCACCGTTCACGCGACCCTTGAGGTCACCGTCGCCAACGCGGAACCCGGGACAACGCTCGAGGGCTTTTACAGCGCCGCCGCCGAGAGCCTCGGCGAGAACTACCGGATGCTCCGGCACGACATCCTCGACGACGGCCGCGGGATCGCCGTGCTCTACTCGGTGGAAACCCAGCTCGCCGACTATCTGGAATGGGTGATCTACAACCTGGTGGACGGCAAGACCTACCTGTACCGCTTCCACTGCCGCAACACCCTCTACCGCGCCATCGAGCCCTGGCTCGCGGAGATCGCGACCCGGTTCGCGAGCAGCGCCGGGAACGTGAGCGCCGGACCCGACAACTGATCCCGGCAAGGAAGGACTGGTAACGGTGCGCACCCGGCGGGTCGGCGCGTCGGCAGTCGTGGCGCTCGGACTGGCTGCGGCCGGCGCCGGCCAGGACCGGGACGACGCGCAGGGCGACCAACTGCGGGGCGGAACGGCTTCGGGCCGTTCGTTGGCGGCCTCCCGGCTGCCGGCGCCTCCGGCAACGTCGCCGAGCGCCGCGGAACTCCGCCGCATGACCCGGGAAGAACGGGTCCGGGCCCTCAGAGCCCGGACGTGGGAGATTCACGCCGAGCGGGTCCGGGAGCCCATCGAGATGGATGGCTGGCTGGACGAGGCGGTCTGGGAACGCGCTCGTCCGATCGGCGACTTCTACGAGCAGGAAACCGACGAGGGGCTTCCTTCCACGGAACGGACGATCGTGCGGGTCGCCTACGACGACGAGAACCTCTACTTCGGGTTCTACTGCACGCTCGGGGAAAACATGGACGAAGGACACGAGACGTTCCATGCGAGGCGGGAGGCGGATGAGGGCCGCCCGCGCACGATGTTCCGCGACGAGAACATCGGCAGCGACGACGCGGTGGCCATCATGCTGGACGCCTACAACGACCAGCGCAGCGCCGTCTTCCTGGCGACCAACGCGAACGGAATCCTGTTCGACATGAGCCAGAACGGCCAGGGGCCGGAGACCCGCAACATGAACTGGGACGCGGTCTGGGAGTCGCGCGGGCAGATGATCGCGGACGGCTGGACAGCCGAAGTCCGGATCCCGTTCAAGTCCCTCCGCTTCCGGCGGCCCCTGCCCGGCCAGGAGGTGGTGTTCGGAGTCGGCTTCAAACGGAACATCCCCATGAAGACCGAGGAGATCTACTGGCCCTTCGTCCCCAACGACTCCACCTGGTACCGGCCCGCCGAACTCGGCAAGCTCCGGGGACTCGAGGGAATCCAGCCCGGCCGCCACGTGGAGATCCGTCCCTACGCGCTCGGCCAGGTGAACGGAGGCGGGGAGTGGACGGGAGAGCGGGGCCGGACCGACGGCGGACTCGACTTGAAGTGGGGGGTGACTCCCGGCCTCACTGCCGATTTCACCTGGAACACCGATTTCGCGCAGGAGGAAGTGGACGACCTCCAGATCAACTTCACCCGGTTCTCGCTTCGGTTTCCCGAGAAACGGCAGATCTTCCTGGAGGGCCAGCGCAACTTCACATTCAGTGAACGGCGCGACGCCGACATCGTTTTCACCCGGCGGATCGGGCTCTCTGACGATGGGCACGCGGTCCCGATCACCGGCGGCGCCCGGCTCTCCGGACGCCAGGGCGCGTACACCGTGGGTCTGATGGGAATGGCGACCGGCGCCACCGAGAACTCCGTCGCCGAGCGGTTCACCGTCGCCAGGGTCCGGCGTGACCTCTTCTCCCGCTCCACGATCGGCGCGGTCTTCACCGACCGGAGCAGCGACGGCGCCTTCAACCGGGTGGCCGGGCTGGACACGAGCCTCCATTTTCGTGACGCGTGGACATTCGAGGGCATCTGGGCGCGAGTGTTCGAGGAGACCGGGCAGAGCAGCACGGGGCTTGCCACCGGGCGGCTGGACTACAACGACGACCTGCTCGGCGGCACGGTCAAGTTCATCGAGATCGGCGAGAACTTCAACCCTGGAATCGGCTTCGTGCAGCGGACCGGGATGCGCAAGACGTACCTTCAGGCGCGGGTTTCACCCCGTCCGGAGATCCCCCGGCTCCGGCAGTTTCACCTGCAGGCGAGCCTGAACAACACCACGAACCTCGAAAACGTCCTGGAGACGCGGCGCGCCAGCCTGACCGGCCGGGCGACCTTCGAGAGCGGCGACGAAGTCTCGGTGGAAGTGACCGACCAATACGAGTTCACCACCTATGACTATTCGATCAGCCACGTGGTCGTTCCCGCCGGGGAGTACCCGTTCCGCAGGATGCAGTTCTCGCTGAACACCTATCGCCGCCGCTATGCCTCGGTCCGCGCGAGCTACGAATTCGGTGGTTTCTGGGGCGGGACGCGGGACCTCTGGAGCCTCAGCGGCAACTACCGGATCAACAAGAACTTCGGTCTGCGCGGCAACTACGCCTACAACCGGATCCGGCTTCCCCGGGGCGATCTGGACACCCACCTGGTCTCCACCCGGATGCAGCTCGCCTTCCGGAACGACCTGATCCTGCTCGGACTCTTCCAGTACAACAACACGACCGGCGACCTGGCCTCGAACGTCCGTTTCAACTGGATCCCGAAACCGGGCACGGACTTTTTCCTGGTCTACACGGAAGTGGACGAGTGGTCCGACGTGTTCTTCGTCCGGAACCGCAGCCTCTCGGTCAAGCTGAACTACCTGTTCCGAATCTGAGAGCGTCAGGAGCGCCGGTGTTCACACCGGCATCGCCCGCGCAGCGGGCGAAACCCACGTCGCCATGCCGCCGCACGGCGTGGCGCCACGCGGGGATGGCGCAACGCCGCCCCGTCTGGCTCTACGCCATGTGCGCGCACAGCCGCGGGAGTTTCGCGGCCTTCGGCCGCGATGCCGGCCTGGAGGCCAACGCTCGTGGCAACGAAATTGCATCGACGTGACATCCCGTTACGCCCGGATCTTCGGGTCCGGACGTTTTCTTCGCATCGTGATCCGGACGGAGGTCGCCCCCATGCCGAAGAAACTGCAGGCGCTTGCCAATGCTCACTCGCGGGCGGGCGGCTCGCCGGTGTCCCTTGTCACGCTGGGTTCGCTGGCAGCGGTGCTGCTCGGGGCGTCACCCGTCCTCGCCGCGCCACCCAATGAGGAGGCGCGGGTCATGGTCGACGCCCTCGTGCTCGACAAGGACGGGAACCCGGTTCGCGGACTGAACCGCGGAGACTTCGAGGTCGTCATCGGAGAGCGGGCCCGTCCGGTCTCCGACGCCAGAATGGTCGCAGCCGACGTGGCCCCGCGCCGCTTCGTCTTCGTGGTCAACCGGCGGGGCGCCCTGCCGGCGCCGCTTCGGCGAATGAAGGACGGACTCGAGGACTTCGTCTCCAACCGTTTCGGCGACCACGACGAAGCCCTCTTCGTGGACTTCGCCGAGGTGCCGCGGATCACCCGCGGCTGGCGGACGGGACGCACGGAGACGCTGTTCGAGGTACGGAACGTCACCGCAATGGGGTTCCAGAGCGCGCTCGGCCCGGCCGAGGACACCGCCGATACCGCCTTCATGCTCCAGGCGCTTGCCGAGCGTCTCCGTGAACTCCCGGGACGAAAGGTGGTCGTGCTCTTCTCCGGCAGCCTCAGCACGTTTGTCGGAACGCCGGGGGGCGACCTGGAACCGGTCGCGCCCTGGGGTTGGGCGGACCTCCCCTCGGCAAGGGCCGGCTCGGAGGATGCCCTGGGCTTGCTCGGCCGCGCCTTCAACGCCGCCCATGCGTCCATCTACGCCGTCCACCTCGAGGGTGCGCGACGCCAGGAAGAGGGCATCCTGGTGGCCAGCCGGGACGAGTACTCGGGCCCGATCATGAACTATGGGAGCCAGCGCGGAATGTGGCAGCACCGGCAGCGCAATTCGTCCGCGTCACCGTCGGGACGGCGCCTGAACGCCTTCGACCGACCCACCGACGACTTCCTTTCCTCTCTCGCATCCGAGACCGGCGGCGCCTACACCGCCCAGGCCACCGACTTTGCCCGGATCCTGGAGGACATCGAAACCTCGAACCGGCTCTGGTACGAAATCAGCTTCACGCCTTTTGGAAGAGGCGTCCCCGGCCAGTACCAACCCCACGAAATCCGGGTGCGCAAGATTCCCGGTCTGCGGGTGATCGTCCGCCCCGGACACGTGGTTCCGGGCTGATCCGCTCCAAACCGAGAACCGTTCGTGTCCCGGCTGTCGCTCCTGGTTGCGGCTTTCATCGCGGCCGCTTCGCTGCCCGGGACCTCCACCGGCGGCGAGTCGCGCGTCATCGTGGACGCGCTGGTGCTCGACCGCGAGGGAAAACCGGTTCGGGGGCTGAGCCGAGGCGATTTCGAGATTGCGATCGGGGAGCAGATCCATCCGGTTGCCGACGTGCGGATGGTCACCGCGGGCCCCGAAACGCGGCGGTTCGTGTTAGTCGTCAACCGTCGCGGGGCACTGCCCGCCCAGCTTCAGCGCCTGAAGAACGATCTCCAGGAGTTCGTGTCCCGACACCTCGGAGGCCGGGACGAAGCGCTCTTCGTCGACTTTGCCGAGGTGACGCGGATTACGCGGGAATGGAGGCGGGGACCGGCCGAGGCGCTTTCGGAGATCCGGGGCATCACCCCCATGGGATTCCAGCGCATCACCCCCCGGGAACTCCGGAGCCCACTCCGTCCCGCGGAGGATGCGGCGGACGCGGTCGTCATGCTCGGCGCCCTCGCGGGGCGCCTCGCCGAAACTCCGGGCCGGAAGGTAGTCCTGTGTTTTTCGGGCAGCCTCAGCACCTTCGCCGGGGAGCCGGGAGGAGTCCTCCAGCGGGGATTACCCTGGGTGCCGGCTGACGTGCCGTCATCAAAAGCGGGAGCCGAGGACGCCGTAGAGATTCTGCGGTACGCCTTCAGCGTCGCGAACGCCTCGATCTACGCCATCCATCTCGAAGGCGCACGGCGGCAGGACGATGGGATTCTCGAGGCGACCCGCTCCGAAATCATCGGGCGCTCCAATACGAGCGAGTCCGAGCGCGACAGGTCGAGCCATGACGCCTTCATGGACGACATCCCCAGGGGCATGAGACGCGCGCGGGACTCCTCAGCCTCGCTGTCCGGGAGGCGACGGCAGTCGTTCTCCCGGCCCACCGACGACTTCCTCTCCTCCCTGGCGGCCGAGACCGGCGGCGCGTACACCGCGCACGCGACCGACTTCACCCGGATCCTGGAAGACATCGAGCAGTCGAACCGGCTGTGGTACGAACTCCGCTTCGATCCCTTCGGAACCGGCAGCCCCGGCCGCTATCAGCCTCATACCGTGCGGGTACGGAACCGTCCTGACTTGAAGGTGGTCTTCCGGCCGGGCCACGTCATCCCGAACTGAACCGCTGCGATCAGGGAAGATCCGGTGCCCCGAAAGTGGATCCTCGCCACAGTGCTGATTGCTGCGGCGCCCGCGTTCCTTGCCACCGCCGGGGAAGAACGCCGCGTTGTCATGGACGACTTCCTTTCCTCCCTCGCATCCGGGACCGGCGGCAACTACACCGCCCAGGCGACCGACTTCGCCCGGATCCTGGCAGACATCGAGCAATCGAACCGGCTCTGGTACGAACTCATCCTTGATCTCCCTGGTGCCGGTAGCCCGGGCCCCTATCAACACCATGAAGTGAGGGTGCGGAACCGCCCCAGCCTGGAGGTGGTTGTTCTTCCGGGACACGTGGTTCCATACTGACCTGCGCGAGGCGGAGGACATCCCATGACCCGGTTCTCACTGCTGGCGGCGGCCCTGACTGCCGCCGTGTTCGTGCCCCGGGCCTTCGCCGGCGAAGAGGCGCACGTCACGCTGGATGCACTCGTGCTCGACCAGGAAGGCAATCCGGTCCCGCACCTGACCGCCGCCGACTTCCAACTGACGCTGGACGGCCGCCAGCAGGCATTCACCGACTTCCGAGCCGTCGGCCCGGGAGCGGCCTCCAAGCCCCGCCGGTTCGTCATCATCGTGAACCGGCGCGGAGCGGAAGCCATCCGCGTTCGACGGGCGCGCGCGGCGCTCAGAGAATTCGCTTCCGAACACTTGTCCGAGGGCGACGAGGCCATGCTCGTCGCGATCGGGCCCACCCTGGAAGTCCTCCAGGACTTCGCGCCGGGTGCGGATCGGCTGCGGGAAAGCCTCGACCGGCTGAGCCCGTTGCCTCACGGCGCGTTTGACGATCCCCGCCACCTGGACGGCCGTGGCATCTGGGATCTGCTGGGGGCTCTCGGCGCGGGGCTCCGGCCGGTGCCCGGACGCAAGATCGTGATCCTGATGTCCGTGGACCAGTCCGCCGACGTGCGCGCGCCGGCCGCGTCACGGGCCTGGACTTTCGATCAGCAGGCCTTCCTGCGCGCCCTGTCCGCCTTCAACGAGGCAAGGGCAGCGGTGCACGGCGTTGACCTCGCCGACACGGGCTACGGCCGCCGCGGCCCCGGCTGGGTCGCCGAACGCCAGGGCGATCCGCTGGAGACCGCCGACTGGTACTCCGCCCGAGGATCCCACCCGCAGACCGACCGGTTCGAGGGTGGGCTCGACGCCCTGGCGGCGGCGACCGGGGGCGCAACCTACCGGACCCCGGCGGGTTTCGATCGCGCCCTGACGGAAATCGGCATCCGCAACCGGCTCTGGTACGAACTCACCTGGAACCCCGCGGACGCGAGCGCCACCGGAAGCCGGGGTCCGTCCCTGGATGTACGCATCCGGGGGCAGGAATACCTCGACGTGGTGATCCGCCCGGTGTCCTTCCCATCCCCGGAGCGACTCCCGTGACCGAAACACGACCGGTGCGACCCCTCGCCCTCGCCAGGTCCGTTCTCCCGATAGTCATCGCGGCCGGCATCGCCGGTCCGGCGGGGGCGCAGCCGGACCGCCCGGAAACAGGCAGCCGCGCCGCCCTTGAGGTGCTGGTGCTCGACCGGGACGGGAGGCCGGTCGCCGGCCTGACCGGGAACGACTTCGTTGTTTCCGGCCGGAGCCGTGCGTACCGGGTGGACACCGCCGAGGGCCGGACCGCCGGAGAAGCGCCGCGGAGCCTCGTGTTCGTGTTCAACCGGCGAGGCGCGGACGCCGTGCAGCTCAACCGGGCACTCCGGGGCCTCGGATCGTTCATCGAGGATCGGATGCTCGACGCGGACGAGTCCCTGTTCGTGGACATGGGTGAAACCCTGCGGATCGGGCGTGCGTTCGGGCCGGGAAAAGCGGTGGCGCTGGCGGGCCTCGGGACCATTCCGGCGATGGGGTACCGGAGTCCCGCGGGAGCGGAAGACGACGCGGTCGTCGCGGCCCGCATGCTGGAATTGGTTGCGGACCGGCTGGCCGCGAGCGCCGGGCGCAAGATCGTCGTTCTGTATTCGGAAAGCCTCAGCACGTTCGCGCGCTCGTCCGGCCAACCGGGGACGGATCGAAAGCCCGATTGGCCGCGGATTCTTCCCCATGCGCGCGGCGCGTCGGATGCCGGCCTCGGCGCGATCACCGGGCGGTTGCGCACCGCAGGTGTCACCCTGCATGTACTCCATCTCGCGGGGGTGCGGGAGTTCGAGGACAGAATCCTCATCTCGGAGCGGGGCGAGCTGTACGTTCCGGGGTCACGCCTCTACCGGTACGCACTCTCCTCAACCACCTTCGAGGGTCGCGAGCGCGCCGTCTCGTCCCGGAGCGGCGACGACATCCTGTCGAGTGTCGCCGCCGAAACGGGCGGGCTGTACTTCGCCCGCACGACCGGGTTCCGGAAGGCACTCGACCGGATCGAGGAACGCAACCGGTTCTGGTACCGCCTGACCCTGGTTGGAGAAGTGGGGGCTGCCGAGAGAGAATCCCAAGTCCTGCAGGTCCGGGTTCCGGGATGCAGCGGCTGCACCGTGCTGTCGGCGCCGAGTTCCGCCCCGGAATAGGATCGCGGGCCCGTTGTCCATGCTCCGGAATCCCCGCCCGGCACAGATTCTCCGGGGGAAGAGGCTCGCCTGCGGCCTGATCGTCCTCGCGGCCGTCATCGCGGCCGCTGCGGCGACGGGCCAGACCTTCCGCTTTCGCGCCGCCGCCACCCGGGTCATCGTGGACGTGCTGGTGCTGGACGACGACGGGAACCCGGTGTCCGGCTTGACCGCCGGCGACTTCGAGCTGTTCGAGGACGGAGAGCCCCAGCGGGTGGCGAGCCTCGACGTGGTGGACTGGGAACGCTACGAGCTGGACGAAGCCGTTCCGGTGGAGGCCGAACCGTCGCCCGCGCCCGCTCCCGATGTGGAGACCACGGGTAGCGGGAACGCCTCGCCCCGCCGGTTCGTGATCGTGTTCAACCGGCGCCGGGCGGATCCGGTGAACCTCCGCCGGGCAAAACGCGGACTCGAGGAGTTCGTGGCCCAGCACATGGTGGACGGGGACGAGACGATGATCCTGGAGTTCGCCCACACGGTCCGGGTACTGCAGGAGTTCTACTCCGGGAAGGAGCAGACGCTCGCGAACGTCCGACGCATCATCCCCGGGACCTACGAGAGCCCGGTGGGGCCTGAGATCGACGCCCGCGACTCCTTCCAGATGCTCTACGCACTCGCGGAGGCGCTCGAGCGCGTGGAGGGACGCAAGATCGTGGTGTTCCTGTCCATGGGCCTCCAGACCTTCGCGGATCCACGACAGGTCGTCGGGGAGATCGCGGGCGACGAGGTGGATGAGTTCCCCGGGCGGCGCGCGCTTGACGAAACGGGCACCCTGCAGGCCGCCATCCGCCAGTTGAACCATGCCAACGCCACGCTCTACGCCGTGGACCTGCTGGGCGTCTTCGGCAACGAGAACCGGATCCTGACGCCGTCACTGAACGCCTTCGACGTCCTGGGGAACCCCATTCCCGTTGAATCGAGTGACCACCCGCTGGCCCGGATGGAGGTCGCCGCGAACATCCCGGCCGAGGGCGGCACCGCTTCGCTCGCCGTCGCCACCGGCGGCACCTATTTCCCGAACCAGACGAACTTCGCGGTGGCGCTCAACCGGATCGGCATCCAGAACCAGCTCTACTACCTGGTGTCCTTCTCACCCGCCAAGACCGAGCTGGACGGCGAGTACCGACAGATCGCGGTACGGGTTCGGGACCGGCCCGACCTGCGGGTGATCGCCCGTCCGGGGTACTACGCGCGACGCCGCGGGGACGTGATCGAAGCGGCCGCGCGCGGGGACTACGACTACGCGTTCCCGGAGGACCTGAGCACCTACGCCTACCTCCTGAATCCCAGTCCGCACGGCGCCTTCGGGGTACTCGCCGCGGCGCTGCCGGAGTCGTACGTGGAAGAACCCGCGGAGGCGCGGCTCCGCGTGGTGGGACCCGGGGGGGCGGTCCTGACCGAGGCGGCCGGCCCCGTGGACATCCGGCGCTTCTGGATTTCGACACCGGCGGAATTGCCCTCCGGGGAGCACCAGCTCGAGCTGGTGGTCCAGCGGGGCGGCCGGAACATTCACGCCGCATCGTCGCAACTGATCATCCCGACGGGACTTGCCGAGAATTTCTCGCTCTCGAGCGTCTTCCCCTTCGTCGCCGAGGCGCACGGACCGGAAGTGGTCGGCCCGCCGGTGAGGCCCGTCGCCGCGTTTGCGCAGGCGGAGGACGCCCGGGTGGCCTTCTTCATCTTTCCGGGGCAAGATGATCCGGTTTCCCAGGTGCGGGTGGCCTACGAGATCCGGAACGCCATCGGCGAAGTAGCCGTCGAGGCCGAACGGCCGGGGCGCTTCGATCTCGACCCGAGGCGTCCGGAAGGGACCCCGATCGTGCTCTCGCTCCAGACCGGGCCCCTGAGGGCCGGGCGGTACACCGTGGTGGTCCGGGTCAGCGACGACAGCCGCAATCGTTCGGCAGTCGGAGAACTCGCCTTCCTGATCCGCTGAATCCGTCGAGACACTGCGCTAACTTGGCGGCAGATGATTACGCCGCTTCCATCCATCAGGCGCGCCGTCCTCCGCGGGACGTTCGCCTGTCTCGTCCTCGCACTGTTCGCGCTGGCCTGCGGGTCCGATGCACCCTCCACGCCGGCGCCGGCGCCCCCCGCACCGGCTCCGCCGGCTCCCGAGCCGATGCCGGAACCCGGGTGCCCCGATGCAGCGACCTACGCGCTGACTTTCCGGGCCGTCTGGAACGCGTCCTCGCACGGCAACCAACCGCCCTTCCCGTCGGGAGCCCACTTTTCCCGGGTGGTTGGGGCAGCCCACGCGCCGGAGGTTTCGTTCTGGAGTTCCGGCGGCATCGCCACTCCGGGCATCGAGAGCATGGCCGAGACGGGCAGTGTGTCCTCGCTCTGCCGGGAAATCGACGGGGAAGCGGATCGGGGTGGGAGCACACCCTGCGTGAGAGGCTCGGAGCCTTCCTTCCCGTCGCCGGGATCGGTCGGGCTGTCCTTCGAGACGACGGGAGAACACCCGCTGCTGACGCTGGTTTCGATGATCGCGCCCAGTCCCGACTGGTTCGTCGGGGTGAGCGGAATGCCCCTGATGGAGGACGGTTGCTGGAAGGAACGGATCGAGATGGATCTGGCCGGCTACGACTCGGGAACCGACAGCGGGGCGACGTTCACCGCCCGGAACGCCGACGTGACGCCCCACGAACCGATCGGCCTCATTCAGGAACTGCCCGCGAACGTGCGAGAAGAGCCGTTCGCGGTACTGGTCCTCTCCCTCGTCGCCGATCCGGGTTAGACGCGCGCCGCTACCGATTCGGGCGCCCGCGGAGGGGAGGGCGAGAAGCTCTCAGGCCGACTCCGTCGAAAACCCGTGACCGAGGCGGTCGCGGGGGTCCAGCGGGAACTGGTGAAACCCGGTGACGTGCGCCGAACCGGTGATTTCCGGCACCACGGCTCGCCGGCCGCCAACCCGGGTCTCCCCGAGCATCCGCGCCGTGAACATCCCACCGGTCACGCTCTCGATGCGCACCGAGCGGTCCGGACCAAGCTCCCCTTTCTCGTGCAGCACCGCCAGGCGGGCGCAGTTGCCGGTGCCGCCGGGCGAGCGGTCGAACTGGCCCGGTCCGAAGACGTGCACGTTCCGGTACGTTGCCGCGGGGTCCTCGGGCCGCGCCAGCACGGTGGCGATGTTGATGTGGTCGCTCCCGGGGATCTCCGGGTGGCGGACGGGCAGCGTCCGGTTCGCGGCTTCCCGCACCCGCATTCCCAGGTCCACGACCTCGCGGATGTTCCGGAGGGACACCTCGAGTCCCAGCTCGCCGGCGTCCACGTAGACGAACCAGTTGCCGCCGTAGGCGACGTCCACCTTCAGATCGCCGGTCCCGGGCACCGGCAGGCAGGCGTCCAGATGTGCCGAGAACGAAGGGACGCCGCGGAACGTGACGGAGATGGCCCGCCCGTCTTCCACCGCCACTGCCGATTCGACGGGGCCGGCCGGGGTCTCGAACCGGATGCGGCGGACCGGCCCCTCCCCGGCGGCCATGCCCAGTTCGACGAGCGCCGTCGAGACCCCGATCGTCGCGTGGCCGCACATGTCCTGATAGCCGCCGTTGTCCATGAAGAACATGCCGAACTCGGCATCCGGACCCGCGGGCTCGGTCAGCACGCACCCGAACATGTCCTTGTGTCCGCGCGGCTCCGAGACGAGCGCCGTGCGCAGATGGTCCAGGTTGCTCCGGAAGAAATCCCGTTTGCCGGAAATCGAGTCACCCGGCAGATGGCCGACTCCCCCGGTGATGATCCGGGTGGGTTCTCCCTCGGTGTGGGTGTCCACCGCGTTCAGCCAACGCGCTGCCTGCATGTCCGTTCCTCCGGATCAGCCGCGCTCCGTGCGCAGCGGCTTGTGCCTCCAGAGCAGAGCGTTCAGAACGGTCGCCAGCGCAGCCATCGCCACGATGATGCCAAACGCGCCGTCCCAGCCATGGGCGTCGATCAGGTACCCCATCCCGACGCCCGCGAAAATGGCGCCCGCCGCCCCGACCCCGTCCACGATCCCGGAAGCGGAAGCCGAGGCCTCCTTCCCCCCGAAATCCATGACCATGGCCCCCGACATGAGCGAATACGGGCCGTAGAGCGTGAAGCCCACGAGTCCGAGGGCGGCCGCGAGCCAGGGCCCCTCGGCGACCGGCAGGCGGCTGAAGACGACGATGGAAAGGGTCAGCACCGCGCACATGACGGCAAGCACCGGCCCGCGGCGCGCGCCGAGCCGGTCCGAGACCCACCCCGCGCCGATCGAGCCGGCCGAGCCGAGCAGCGGGAAGAGTGCGGACGTCGCAGCCGCGGCGCCGATCCCGGCCCCGGCCTGAACCAGATAGTCCACGGACCAGCCCCAGAAGGTGTAGCGGATGATGGAAAGGAGGACGTAGCTCGCGCAGAGGATCCAGAAGGCCGGACTCCGAAGCATCCGGCGGCGCGATCGGCGCCGCGCGGCTCCGGGCGGCGCCGGCTCCGGCGGGCCGGGCGGATGGGTTGCCGGCGGCGGCTCGGGCCTGATGAGACGGTAGAGAGCCAGGCCGAGCAGGGCGAGCAGGACGGCGTGCGCCCAGAAGAGTCCCGACCACCCGAGCGCCACGATCAGCACCGCCGCCGAGGCGCGGGCGAGAAAGTCGCCGAGCTGATAGCTGATGGACATCAAGCCCATCACCCGGCCGCTCTCCCGGCTGGGGTACCAGCGGGCCATGATCGGCATCAGGGCGAGCCAGCCCATCGTCTGGAAATACGCGTTCACCCCCCAGACCGCGACGAAAAGGAAGAGTTCCCGGCCGAACCCGAAAACCGCATTCATCAGGACGGATCCGAACAGCCCGATGAAGAACATCGCCTTGCCGCCGATCCGGTCACCCAGGAAACCGTTCACGAGTTTCGAGGCCGCGTACACCGCGAAGTAGACGGAGAGGACCAGTCCGAGCTGGGCGTTCGAATAGCCGAAGGCTTCGCCGATGAGCGGCAACGCCACCGGAACGGTGACCCGGCCGAGGTAGTAGCCCGCGTAGCCGACGAAGAGGAGCGCCGTCAGGACCAGCCGCGACCGGCGGAAGACGCGGCCCGGGGCGTCATCAGGCATGTTTCCGGTTCGACCCTCCGGAGAGCCGCATCTTCAGTGAGCGGTCGGCGGACGAGCGCCGGTCAGTGCTTCCACCCCCGCCTATCGGCGCCCGGCGGCGCATTCCGCGTCAGGTGTACCGCCATCTCCCGGAACAGCTCCGCGTTCGTGATCGGCGTCCAGCCGTGTCCCTTGTTGGGCCGTCCGTAGCGGAACGAACCCCCGTAGTAGGGGCTCTCGGTGGCCTCCAGGAACTCCTCGATGAGATAGACCGGGTGGTTGAAGTAGTAGTTGTCCATGTCCCCGCAGATGAAGTGGAGTTTGCCCACCAGGTCGGGGCCGATCTCTCCCCAGTTCGTCTCGAGGTAGTAGCGCAGGTCGTAGCCGTTCTCCCGCCAGTAGCGCGCGACCTCGTGGTCGATGACACCCGTCCGCTTGTCCCAGAGCGGGCGGGGGTAGCCGTCGTCGCCGACGGGCCCGAAGGACGCTTCCCACGCCTCCAGATAGTCGGTGGACCTGCCGCGGCTGCCAAGCACGGAGGCCAACCGGCTCAACTCGCGGATGCTCTGCAGCGGCTGACCGTCATCGTCGCGGAACGCGTAGCGCTCGGGAGCGAGTTGCCCGTCGCTCCAGCCGGGCGCGTGAAACGCGTTCTCGTCCTCGTAGATGTTGATCAGGAAGAAGCGCCGGAAGTCGATGGGATCCGGGTAGTACACCCACGCGCCCCCGAAGTCTCTCGGCCGGTGCGCCTGCAGCGCGAGCGCCTCGTATCCGCCGGTGGATCCGCCGGTCAGCAGGCGTGCCCAACCCTCGGGAATCATCCGGAACCGCTCCTCGAGGTACGGGATCAACTCGGTCATGAGGGCATCCTGGTAGGGGCCGTTGTTCGCCGAATTCACCGCGTAGGAGTCGTCGAAGTAAGGAGTCGGGTGCTGGAAGGTGACCGCGATCATCCTCGGGAAGCCAGGCGAGCGCCAGGACTCGAAGAACTCGAATCCGTTCTCGACGCCGCGTTCCAGCCGCGCCGCACGGGCGGCGTCCGATTCCTCCACCGGTTCGGCCGAAAAGCCGAACGGCGGATCGAGACTGAAGTGGCCCTGCTGATACACCGTCGGGTAGCGGGCATCCGGATGGTCGTCGTAGCCCTCCGGGAGCAGCACCGTGGCGCCGAGATAGACCGGTTGGCCCCAGAACTCGCTGAGCGTGGGGCTCTCGAATTTCACCCGCCGAACCCACGTGTCGTCGGGCGGAACCTCGATCTCCGGAAGCTCCTCGACGAGCTGCAACCGGACCGAGAATCCACGGACGGGATCCAGCCGGACCTGTTCCGCATCGCTCAGCAGCGTGCCCGGCGCCCAGTTGAAGTGCTGTCCCTCCCATTCGTCGCGGTGAGCCCAGATCACGTGCCCGTCGGCACGGCGAAACTCGGTGTAGGGGACGAGAAGCGCCTGCACGTAGTAATCCCCGGCCGGAAGCTCGGCGAGGCGTTCGACCGGATATCCCGGCGTCGAACCGTCGATCACCGCGGGCTGGCCGGTCGCCAGCCCCTCGACGTCCACCGCGAAGAACGGGACGCCGCGCGCGCTCGAAACCGGCTGGTGTCCGAGGCTTCGCTGCCGGATCGCCGCGATCTCCGGCTCATCGCCGATCACGACGTACACGCGTCCGGTGATCGGTCCTTCGTGGAGTTCCGCCGGAAAAGAGACCTCGATGCGGATTCCCGCCGGCCCGGGAGCGCAACTCGCGAACCCGATCAGGCCCGTGAGACAGAGGCGAAGGGTCACGAGCCGAGGGCCATCCCGATGAGGGAGATTCTTAGGAGGACTCGACGTTTCCTGTCCATCCATCTCCTTGGCCGCGCTCTCTCGCCCGGCGGCCTGTCCAGTACACTAGCCACTGTCTTGGGGGGAAGGAAAGTCCGGGTGCCGGCTCGCTCCAGTCGGCCCGCCCCCTCCGTCCCGGTGTGCGCCCGCGGTTCCGGCAGTGATGGGACCGAGCCTCCCCGAGGAATAAACTCGCGCGTCAGGGTGGTGTCTGATCTGGAGCCGGTGGGGCCGCACGAGTTGATTCCGCCGCCTCGAACCGCGGGCCGTCCGGATCCGTATCCGGCCTTCACGGGGGCAAGCCCGACGCTCGGACAGCGCCCTCGGCGGGCGTTTCGCGGACCCGGACCGAGCGCGTCACTCGCCCGCCTGGCCGTCCGGAATCGACGGGGGAACCCGCGATGAAGCCCGCCAGGGAACTCCGCGACCTGTCCAAGGGGCTGAAGGCCGCTTTCGGCGGGTCGAACGTCGCCCGCCGTGTAGAGGACTTCGAAGGATGGACCGACACGGCGTCCCGCGAGGACTCCGAAGCGGGCTACGACCATACGCGGACCGTCAGGGAGTACTACGACCTTTGTAGCGAGTTCATGGTCCTCGGTTGGGGAGAATCCCTGCACTTCGCGCCGCTGTCGCCTGGCGAAAGCCTGGAGGACTCCAAGATCCGGCACCAGAGACTCATGATCTCCAAGCTCGAACTGCGTCCGGGAATGAAGGTCGTGGATGTCGGCTGCGGGATCGGCGGTCCGATGCGCCGCGTTGCCCGGGAACCTGGAGTCCGGGTTGTCGGGATCAACGCCAGTGAAGTCCAGTGCAACAAGGCCAGGCGTCTGAACGCGGCAGCGGGGCTCGCCGGCGTGACCGAATGTCTTCAGTGCAACTTCATGGATATGAGCGCGATCGCGGACCACACCTTCGACCGCGGCTACGCGATCGAATCAACCTGTCACGCGGCCGACAAGGTGGGCGCGTTCGCCGAAATCTACCGGGTCCTGAAACCTGGAGCCCTCTTGTGGGGCCAGGAAATGTGCATGACGGAGCGGTACGACCCCGGGGACAACCGGCACCGCGCCATCAAGCGGGAGCTCATGCACGGCATCGCGCTCAAGGACATCGCTACGTTCGGCGAGGTCAACCGGGCGCTCGAAACCGCAGGATTCGAAGTCGTGGAAAGCGAGGACCTCGCCGCCTCCGGGCACGGTCCGAGCACGCCGTGGTATCAGCCCATGGAAACTCCGCGCGGGCTGCCCGGCAGCGCTTTCCGCCGGAGTCCGATGGGCCGCAAGGCGACGCAGTGGGGAATCCGGATGGCCGAGTTCCTCGGCGTGTTCCCGAAGGGCTCGGCGGAGGTGGTCGCGCTCCTGGACCGGACCGCAAGGGCCTACGTCGCGGGAGGCAGCGCGGGGATCTTCACGCCCCTCTACTGTTTCGTGGCGCGCCGCCCTCTTGTGAGCTAGCAACCGAGACCCCTCGGGGCTCCCGGCTCGCCGCCGTCAGCCGGCCTCCTGGCCGGCCAGTTCTCGCCGGGCCGCGGTGAGGCGCAGATGGAGCGAGGAAAGCGCAGGCACCAGAAACATGATGATCGCGGTGGTGAAGACGATGCCGCAGCCGATCGAGGCGGAGAAGGGAACAAAGAACTGCGCCTGAATCGCGTCCTCGAGAATCAGCGGGGTGAAGCCCAGGAAGGTCGTCAGGGAAGTCAGCATGATCGGACGAAAGCGTCCCTTCGCGCCCTCGATGATCGCGGTGCGTACCGGGAGGCCGTCCCGGAGCTTCTGATCGGTGAAATCGATCATCACCAGGGAATCGTTCACGACGACGCCGGCAAGCCCGAAGATCCCGACAAAGGACTCCGCGCTCACGGCGACCCCCAGGACCCAGTGACCCAGGATCACGCCGACGAACCCGAACGGGATGATGGCCATGACAATGAACGGTTTCGTGTAGGAGCGCAGGGGAATCGCCAGCAGCGCGAAGATCATGAGCAGCGCGATCACGAATCCACGATAGAGACCGCCCAGAGAGTCGAGCTGCTGCTGCTGTTCCCCTCCGAAGGTGTACGTGAGTTCCGGGTCTTCGTCGATGAGTTCCGCGAGGATGGTGTTCTCCAGAATGTCATTGGCGGCCGCGGCGGAAATCACGGCGGGATCCACATCGGCGCTGACCGTGACCACGCGCTGGCCGTCCTGGCGCCGGATGGACGGGGGCGACGTGCCCGAACTCAGCGCGGCGACCCGGCTTACCGGCACGTCGGCGCCGGCCGGCGTTCGGAGCCGGTAGTTCTCGATGTCGGTAATCGAGTTCCGCTGCTCCTCGGGGAGCCGCACGTAAGCCCGAACTTCTTCACGTCCTCGTTGCAGCCGGACGGCCTCCGCGCCAAAGAAGGCGGCTCGCGTCTGCCAGGCGAGATCGTCGAGCGTCAGGCCGAGGGTCCGCGCCTCGGGGAGTATTTCCACCTGGACTTCCGGGATTCCGGGAGTGTGGTCCGACCGTATGTCGAAGACGCCTCCGACTCCGCCAAGGCCGGTGACGATGGAATTTGCGATTGCGGTCAAACGTTCCGGATCCGGGTGGGACAGCCCGGCCTCGACGGGGTTGCCCAGCGTGTAGAGCTCGCTGATGAAGGTGATCGCGCGCGCCTGAGGCAGGACACCCACCTCCTCGCGCCACGCCTGGACGACTTCTCCCGCGGTAATGCGCCGCTGTTGCGCACTCAGGAGCTTGAACTCGATGGTGGCGACATGGGCCTCCGGGTTCAGGGTGGGCGAGGGGTTGAGACCCCCGGTCTCGACCCGTGACCGCTGACCGACGACGACCGTGACGCCGGACAGCAGAGGGGGCGCATCCGCGGGCCGGCCTTCGGATAGCCGCTCCATGACCCGGCGACCGGCCGACTCCAGTTCCTGCGCCACTGCGTACGTTTGCCGCGCGGTCGTGCCTTCCGGCATTTCGACCGTGGCAATGGCGAAATCGCCTTCGACCTCGGTCGTGAAGGTCGCCGGAACGATGCCGGCGGGAAGGAGCGAAACGCTCAGGACGAGCACCGCAACGGCCCCCGAGACCGTCACCCCGGGCCAGTCCGTCGCGAACTGGATCCCCCGGTCGAGGGGCCCCTGGACAAAGCGGTTCAACAGGGCATCGACACGATTCTGGATTCGGGCGACGAATCGTTCCAGTCTCGTACCGGGCACCCAATCCGGGCCGTGCAGATGATGGGACAGGTGGTTGGGCAGCACCAGCAGCGATTCGGCCAGCGAAAACAGCAGCATGGCGATGACGATGATCGGCAGCGCCTTCCAGACCTCGCCGAACCCGGCGGGTATGAAGAACAGGGGAACGAACGCCACGATCGTCGTCAGCACCGCGAAGATCAGCGGCACCTTGATGCGTCTCGCCCCCCGGATTGCCGCAACAACTCCCGGCGTGCCGCGCTTTCGCTCCAGGTGGATGTGCTCCGACACGACGATCGCATCGTCCACGACGATTCCGATGGCGAGGACGAAAGAGAAAAGCGACACCGCATGGAGCGGAATGTCGAACACCAGCATGACGGCCAGGGCGCCGACCCCGGAAACGCCCAGACCAACGGCGACCCAGAAGGCCAGCCGGAGCTGGAGAAAGAGACCCAGCGCGATCAGGACCAACAGCAGCCCCAATGCTCCATTCTTGAGGAGCAGGACGGCACGCTCCGTAAAGGCCGCCGAGTCGTCGTTCCAGATGCTGACGCCCACACCGTCAGGAAGCGCGGGGGTCAACTCGTCCGCAACGTAGTTGCGAACGGCGCGCGCCAGATCCATCACTTTCTCGCCGTCGGCTCGCGAGACCTCGACGAACAGGGCTGGGTGGCCCTCATGCCGCAAGAGCAAACCGGAGTCCTCGAAGCCGTCGCGCACCTCGGCAATATCACCCAGGCGCACCACCGTGCCGTCGTAGCTCCCGAGGATCACGATTTCCTCGAAGTCCTGCTGGTCGTAGCTCTGCCCGAGGGTTCGAATCCGCACCTGGGACTGCTCGGTATCGATGCTGCCCGCGGACAGGTCCAGGGAACCCCGGCGAATCGTGTCGGCGATGTCGGTCAGCGTGAGCCCGAGGGCCCGCAGCCGCTCAAGCGGCACTTCGATCGAGATCTCGTAGTTGCGCACCCCGCTGATCTCGACCCGGGACACGTTCGGGAGCGCTGCGAGATCGTCCTCGACCCGGTAGGCGAGCTCCTTCAGCGAACGCTCGGGAACGGCACCGTAGAGGACGAGACGCATCACGCTCGGCGCGTTCGTCATTTCCCGGATCTGGGGCCGCTCGGCGCCGCCCGGGAAGGTCTGAATTCGCGCGACCGCCGACTCGATTTCCTCCTTCTTGGCGCCCATGTCCGTACCCGAATTGACTTCGACCCTGACGGAAGCCATCCCCGGCGCCGCTATGGAGCGGACCGTCTTCACGTCAGCCAGTCCCCTGACCTGATCCTCGATCTTGACGACGATGGCCTCCTCCACCTCCTCGGGCGTTGCGCCGGGGAGCGGCACCGAGATTTCGAACTGGTTGAAGGGCACTGTGGGCCACCCTTCCTGCTCGAGGCCGGTCAGCGACACGAGACCCACCGCGAGGATGCCGAACATCAGCAGATTGGACGCCACGCCGTTGCTCGCCATGTAGGCGATCGGTCCACCGGGTTCGGCGTGGGCGGTTCGGTTGGGACTCATTGGCGCGGGTCGGAGCGGGCCTGGAGAAGCACTCGGGTATCGGCCGGCTTCGGCAAGAGTTTGAATACGATACCTACTGGGCTGCCGTCGTGCACGTACCGAGTTCCGCCGATCGAGAACGGACACACGGTGGCTGCGGATCGCTCTTGTGAGCCGCTGAACCCGAAACCGTGTTGTCGATCGGCGGAGACGTTCGCAGGCAACCGGCCCCCACCAGTCGCCCGAAACCGGCTCACGGGCGAGACTCCGCCGCGGATCGCGACGATCTCGAGTTCGCTGCCGGAGCGCAACGCAGCCGCGATCCGCGATCGGAATGTCGCGCAAGCCCGCCGGTGGCCTCGCAGCCCTCCGGTGCGGTCCGGAGGCAGACTGGAGCCGGATGGACGGCTGGAAGCGCGCCGCTACGCGCTTCCGCGCTCACACGGGATTCGGGATTCGAGCGACGCGGAAACTCAGCTTCTTGTTGGGGGCGGCCTTGGGGACTGGATCAATCTTGAGCTGGTAGTCCGCGGGAACGATCTCCAGCGTCAGGTGGTACGCGATCAGCAGGAGGTTGATGGCCAGCTGAAGTTCGGCCCACCGGCTTCCCAGGCAGGTGTGGGTACCGAGGCCATAGGGAGCGTAGGCCCCCGGCGTCAGATGCTCCGCCCGATCCGGAAGATACCGGTCAATATCGAACTTCAGCGGATCCGGGTGCAGTTCCCCGTCGTAGTGCGGCGCCGTGGAGCAAATCAACACCATGGTCTTGGCGGGTATCTGGAAGCCGGCCACGACGCACTCGTTCATCACCGTTCTCAACTGCACCGGGATCACGGGGTAGAGACGGGAGCACTCCATGCAGTGCCGGATGGTCACGTCGATAGTTTCGTGGCTGAAGTCCTCCGCTCTCGGTTCACGTCCGTTGCCGAAGATCGCTTCGGCAACGTCACGAATGCGCGCGTGGAGGTCCGGGTATCGCACCATGTTGTAGACCGCGAAGCTGAGCGCATTCCCGAGGTAAATGGCGGCGGAGACTCCCGCGACGAAGGGGAAAACGAGGTCCGTTTGCGGCAGGAACTGCGGGTCGCTCTTGTGGAGTTCGAGGATTCGGTCGGCGAAATCCGGAAGCTTCCCTCGCCTCTGAGCCGGTGTGTGCGTTGCGACGATCGCTTCGTAGAGCTCGGTGACGCGCTTCGCGTAGCGTTTCATCCGCGGCGTCGAAAGCATGAACTTCGGCAATGATCCCTGCACGTGCGTGGTCAGCGCCCGTTTCTCATACGCAAGAATCTCGTCGGCGTAGTCGCTGCAATCCACCCCGATCAAGAGCTGCGTAACCTGGCCGGCGACGTGATTCCGAAGCGCTTCGGTGGCTGGGAACACGTCGCCTTCCTTCCACCGGCCCAGTGACTTTCTGCCGAGGTCGAGCACTTCCGGCAGTCTTCGCGTGAGCGCGGTGCGAGAGTAGGCGCTGCCCAACTCCTTGCGAAGGCGGTAGTGTTCGGCCCCGTCCATGCCCGGCATGGTCCGGCCAGCGCCGAACACGCCTTCGAAATCGCTGATGTAGTCCTTCGTACGAAGGTAGAACCGCCCGTGGCGGTTGATCCACTGATTGGTACGCGGACCGAGTAGAGCGACCATCGGTGACCCGCGCATCTTGAACGGAGTCCTGACTACCGGTCCATGCTCCCGGTAGATTTCGTACATTCCCTTGGTCAGGTTTCCGGCGCGGAAGTCCCGTTTTCGCAAGAGGTCCAACCAGCCGAGCTTCGGAATGGGTTTGGCCTGCACTGCAACGCGGGTCTTCGGCACGGCGGTGCTGTCCTTCACCGCGGCGGCGACCGTCCGTCCGATCAGATCCAGCTTGGCGACGAGTTCGATCCTGTCGAGCCGCTCCTCGTAGTCTTCTTCCTCGAGCAGCAGCTTGAAACCGCCGCAGGTGTGCATCAGGGCGACCAGGATGGCGTCACGCGGGTCCGGGATCTCGTCGTGCAGAATGACGCTCAGGATTCGCGTCTTGGACTCCTTGCGGGTCTCGACGGCTGCCGTGGGATAGGTCCCGGAGCGCGAGACAGAACGTGAGAGTCCCCAGAACCCCCCGCTCTCGTGCGTGAGGATGTTCCGCTCCACCAGGCGGTCGAGGGTGGAGGCGACGATCTCGTCGGCATGGCGGGTGTTCCGTTCGATCCAGAACTGAGCGTCCGATTTCTCGTCGGATTCCGCGATGTCCGCAAGCGTCGGGTCCAGCAGGCCGTCTCCGGTCGGCGTGGCGTCCACCAGGTACAGCCTTTCCAGATCGGTCTCGATCCGGCGTTCCAGCGCCAGGTCGGCGAGCACCGCTCCCGCCATGACGCAGGAGAAATCCCACCCCGGCACCATTTCCAGATAGCCGCTCCGCTCGTCCAGCATCAGGAGGACCAGTTCCTCGGCAATGCGGATCGGGAACTGCGCGCCGGGGCTCATTCGTGCTTCTGGTTCGGTTTCGGCGGCTCAGGGTCGAACCGACCGGCCCCTCCTGGATGGTTCAAGGTGAACTTTAGTCTATTGGCAGGGTCTGCACGGGGCTCGGCGGGACCCGGGCCACCTCCGTCAACATCCGTGGAACCGGGGGACGAGGCAGCCGTCCCCAACGCTAGAGTAGGAACATGGACGGAGCGAAGCGCGGCACGCGGAGAAGGATTGCCATTGTGGGTGGCGGCGCCTCGGGACTCGGCGCGGCATGGGCGCTCAACCACCAACCGGATCGTTTCGATTTTCGACTCTTCGAAGCGCAGGCCCAGCTCGGCGGCAATGCGATCACCGCGGACATGCCGCAGGACGACGGCGGCACGATCCCGTTCGACATTTCGGTGACCGCGTGCATTCCGTCGGCATACCACCACTTTGTGCTGCTCATGCAGCAACACGGCATCGAACTGTTCGAGACCCGGTTCAACTACAGCGTGAAGTATCGGGGCGGCATTTATGCCCATGATTTCGACTCCGATATCAGGAGGCAGTTGCAACCGGAAATCCAGAAGTTCCAGCGTCTGCTGAGACGTCTGAAGTGGTTTGGCCGGCTCAATCTTTCCCGGTCGAAGTTGCTCAGTGCCCTCAATCCGTTCAACTACATCAGCATGGGAGCGCTGTTGAACCTGGGCAGGTACTCGGGAGACTTCCGGTACAAGGTCCTGAAGCCCATGTTCGTCAACTTCCTGATGGCGACGAACGTGTTCGACATGCCGGCGTCGCTCTTTTCGCGGTACCTGGACTTCTTCGACATCGAGACCGCAACGCCGATGCGGACCTGGGACCAGGGTACCCGGCGGATTTATCGCGAGCTGTCAGCGTCTTTTCGGGACAAGATCTATCTGAACCGGCCGGTGCGAAAGGTCCACCGGCGCCGTAACGAAGTTGTCGTAGAAGACGAGAACGGGAGGAGTGAGACCTTCGATGACGTCGTCTTCGCGTGCAACGCCAACCAGACGCTGATGCTCCTGGACAGGCCGACCCGGCTGGAAGGCTGGCTCCTCTCCTCGGTCCGATACGAGAGCGAACTGCACAACCATACGGTCGTCCATTCGGACGCCTCGGTCCTCCCCGACAACGAAGTCAGACCCCTCACCACCCGGAGCAACCACATCGAGCAGTACGGCGCCCGGCCGGACAACTACGAAATCACCTACATCATGCACAACCAGCAACCCTGGGCGCACAAGTCGGACAAGCCATGTCTCGTGACCTACAACCCGATCAGCCGTATCGACGACCGCAAGATCGTCAAGCGGTGGTGGTTCCAGCACATCGTGCACGACGTGTCTCACGTGGCACTCCTGACCCAGTTGTTTCGCTTCGTCCAGGGCAAGCGACGGACGTGGCACTGCGGCGCCCACACCCTGGTCAACAGCCAGGAGACCTGTTTCGTGTCCGGCCTCGTCACGGCGAGACAACTCGGCGCGGACTATCCGTTCCGCGACCCGGAGGCCAGGAAGTGGTTCAACTTCTACGGACGGGTGATGTACGGGTGGCGCTTCAGGACGGCCTGACCCCACCTCTCCAAACGTCCACGCGTGGTTCGGGGCTCAGATCGGATTCGTGATCTGAGCGATCCGGAACTTCAGTTTCTTGTTTGGGGCCAGAGTCGGGAACGGGTTGATTCCCATCTTGTAGTTGTCGGGCACCACCTCAAGCTGTAGGTGATACGCGATGAGGAGGAGGTTCACGGCCATCTGAAGTTCCACCCACCGGTGGCCGAGGCACATGTGCGTACCCAAGCCGTAGGGCGCGTAGGCACCCGGCTGCAAGTGTTCGGCTCGGCCCGGCAGGTACCGATCGATATCGAACTTCAACGGATCCCGGTACAGATCCTCGGCATAGTGCGGGACGGTCTGGCAAATCAACAACATCGTCTTCGTCGGTATCCCGTAACCATTGACGACGCACTCGTTCATGACCGTTCTCAACTGCCAGGGAATCACCGGGTACATACGCGAGGATTCCATGCAGAGACGAACCGTGACGTCGACGCTGTCGTGATTGAAGTCATCCGCTTTCGGTTCACGGCCGTCACCGAAGAGCGACTCCGCCTCACTGCGAATCCGCGCGTATAGCTCTGGGTGTCGAACCATGTTGTACACCGCAAAAGCCAATCCGCTGCCGAGGTAGATGCTGGCAACCATGGCCGCCACGAAAGGAAAGGTCAGGTCGGTTTCGGGAAGAAACTGTGGATCGCTCTTGTGGAGGTCGAGAAGCGCATCGGCTATGTCCCGTGGCTTCCCCTTGCGCTGGGCCGGCGTGTGTGATGTCGTGATCGAATCCTGGAGTCTCTTGACATGCTTCCCGTAGCGTTTCATTCGCGGGGTGAACAGCGTGAAGTTCGGCAAGACGCCCTGAACCCGAGTTATCAGCGCGCGGTGTTCGAAAGCCAGGAGTTCGTCCACATAATGGCTGCAGTCCACTCCCATCGTGAGATGCGAGATTTGACTGCTGATGTGGTGTTGGAAGCCCTCGGCCCCGCGGAAGACGTCCCCTTGCCGCCATTGCCCCAGCGACGTACGGCAGTTCTCTATCAGCTCCGGTAGTCGCCGCGCCAACGTGGCGCGGGAATACGCATTCTGGAGCGACTTTCGCATTCGATAGTGTTCGGCTCCATCCATTCCCGGCAGGCTCCGGGAGGCTCCGAATGCACGTTCGAGCCCTTGGATGTAGTCCTTGGAACGGAGGTAGAACCGCCCGTGTCGGTTGATCCATTGATTGACGTCCGCTCCCATCAGGGCGACTGTCGGCATCCCGCGGATCTTGAAGGGCATTCTGACGACGGGTCCGAATTGTCGGTAGATCCCGTACATCGCCTTCGGGATGTTCCCCGAGAGGAAATCACGTTGCCGCAGGATGCCGAGGAATGCGAGCCGCGGAATGGGTTTGGTCCGGAGGAGGCCGCGAGTTTTTGGCTTCGCGGTGCTGTCCTGCACGGCGGCGGCAACCGTCCGCCCGATGAGATCCAGCTTGGCGACGAGTTCGATCCGGTGGAGCCGCTCCTCGTAGTCGTCTTCCTCGAGCAGCGTCTTGAAACCGCCGCAGGTGTGCATCAGGGCGACCAGGATGGCGTCGCGCGGGTCCGGGATCTCATCCTGCAGGATGACGCTCAGGATCCTCGCCTTGGATTCCTTGCGCTTCTCGACGTCCGAGGTCGGGTAGGTCCCCGAACGGGAAACGTCGCGGGAGAGGCCCCAGAATCCGCCCGTCTCGTGGGTGAGGATGCTCCGCGCCACCAAGCGGTCGAGGGTGGACGCGACGATCTCGTCGGCGTGGCGCGAGCCCCGTTCGATCCAGAACTGGGCGTCCGATTTCTCGTCGGATTCGGCGATGTCCTTGAGCGTCGGATCAAGCAGCCCGTCTCCGGTCGGGGTGGGATCCACGAGATACAGCCGTTCCAGGTCGGTCTCGATGCGGCGTTCGAGCGCGAGGTCGGCCAGCACGGCGCCCGCCATGACGCAGGACAGGTTCCAGCCGGGAACCATCTCCAGATAGCCGCTCCGCTCGTCGAGCATCAGAAGGACCAACTCCTCGGCGATGCGGATGGGGAACTGCGCGCCCGGGTTCATCAACGATCACCTCCAGATCGGATCACCCGACCCCACGGGCGAGGCCGTACTACACTGTCAGCTTGAACGTTGGGGAACGGTGAGTCCGGGCGGACGCCCCTGGAATCGTCCTTTCGCTGCGCCAGAGCATCCGGCGCGGCATCGCCGTAGATGCGTTCATGGCTGCTCGCGACGGATGCAACGGCGTTGCGGGCGAGTACGTTCCCGAGGACGCCGGGCAATCTCTTGCGCATCGGGGAATGTCAGAGTAAGCGAACTCGGGTTCGGGCGCCGCGAGTCATGGTTCCGCGCTCTCGTATCCGGCGGAGCGGTTGGCCACCCGGCGTCGAGTGGAATCCTCGGGAACCGGATAGAACTGCCTGCAGTAGCGCCGGTACATCCCGATCTCGCCGTCAGAACGGCAGAGGCTCGGGCGCGACCGGTACCGCTTGCGGCTCCAGACCACGACATCCTGCATGACGTCGTGCTTTTGGAAGTACAGCATCAGCCAGTTCATGGTCTCGGTGCGGAGAGCCGGCGGCAGGAACCGCAGCCCGACGATCGGCCGTTTCGGATTCCGGATTCTGCGCAGTTGGCTGACCAGAACCAGGTCGATGAGGGTGCCGTCGACCGGCGTGGCGAGCACCCACAGGCGCCCGTCCATGCCGATGGAGCGCTCGTGGAATTCCACGAACGAATACCCGAGGCCCACGACGTGGGCAGTGGCGGAGACATCGAAGGTGAGATTCGTGATCCCCACGACGCTCTGGTTGCGCTTGAAGTCAAAGCTGCTCAGGAGATGCGCACCGTCCAACGTCACCGCTCCGACCCGGCCGACGTTGCCGTAGCCGTGCACGTACCGGAGGTGCGCCATGTCCACCGCGTTCTCGCTCGTTTCCTGGGGGTGTCCCCGAAACCGGAGAGTCTGGAACCTCAACTCGCACCAATCGGCCCCGGCGGGCGGGTCCTCGGGGAGGCTCCATTGCGGTGGCCGACCGTCGATCCCCCACCAGGCGAAAATCATGCCGAGGACTTCCCGCGTCTCGAAAACCCTCAGCTTCGCGGTCCTGGGCGGCGGGGCGAAGGGCGTGGCAACGCATTGGCCGGCGATGTCGAACTCGTAGCCGTGAAAGGGACACACGAGACAGCCGTCGCGGACCCGGCCACCGGCGGCGGGTCCCAGTTCGGAACCGAGGTGCGGACAGACGGACTCGGCCACCGAGCTGCGGCCCCTGTCGTCGCACCAGGCGACGATTTGCAACCCCATCCAGGCCTTCTGGATCAGCTTCGCTTTCCGCAGGGATTTCGCAGTGGTAACGAAGTACCAGCCCTCCGGGAATGGGGAAAGCGTGTCTTCACTCATGCGTTCTCCCCGCGTTCTTCGCCCAAGGTTCGTAGTTCCTCCTCCGCCCCACACCCCGACGGAGCCGACTTGGTTCTGCTGGTTCAGCGATCCGGTGACGCCGTCCGCACCCGCAGTCCCTCGGTCGCGAACTGGATGCCCCGCAGCACCACTTGCTGGCCCTCGTGTAGCCCGCCAGTGACGTAAACGGTGTCGTCGAAGCGCTGCAGTACGCGTACCGGAACGATGGTCACCGCCTCGTCGTCGATCGCCCAGACTTCGTTGCCCGGCCGGAGCCCCAGCCGCCGGATCTGAAAGTACTGCTCCGGCGCAATCCCCGATATCTCGACGTTCGCGAACTGGCCGATCAGAAGCGGCGGCGGGGTACCGGCCGAGGAGGCGGCGCCGTCGCTCGCGCTTCCGGTTTCCACCCGCGAACCACCCCGGAAGGGGTCTGGAACGCGCACGATCACGTCGAGCGTCCGGGTCGCTTCGTCCAGCGCGGCCTCGACCCGGTCCACGTATCCCTCCCAGACATGGGCGCCGGTCCCGTAGTCGGCGGTGACCCGGGCCGTGGCCCGCCGGTCCGCCACTCCCGGCCGCAGGTCCCAAAGGCCCGGGACGAGCGCTGCATCGGCGTCGGCAAGAGGGACGACGATCTCGACCGCATCGGACGCGTAGATCGCTCCCACCCCGACTCCCGCGGCCACGAACTGTCCGACTCCGACGCTCTCGGAGCGCACCACGGCGTCGAAGGGCGCTTGCACTTCGGTTCGCGCCAGCAGGAGTTCGGTTTCCGCAAGGACCGCGCGAGCCCGCTCCACGCCGGCCCGCGCCGCCTCGAGCTGCGGCTCCCAGTGCGCCAGCGGACTTGCTTCCGCATCCCCGGTAGCGGCGCCACGGCGGCTCTGGAACGCTTCGTACTGCTCGCGGGCGATCCGCGCCTCTTCCTCGACCTTCAGCAACTCCACCTGCTGGACGGCGACCCCAGAACGCGCCTGCTCCATCCGGTGGCGGTAGTCGGCGTCGTCGAGGCGGAAGAGCACCTGCCCCTCGCTGACCCGCCCGCCGCTCTCGAAAGCCGGATCAACCCACACCACGCGTCCGCTCACCCCGGCGGCTACGTCCACCTGGACGCGGGGCCGGACCGTGCCCGCGCCATGGACCGGGATCGCCCCCGAGCCCGCCACCACCGGTGCGGTAACGACGAACGGAATCTGGGACGGCGGCTCGCGCCGCTCCGGCTCGGGCCGCTGCGCGACCAGCAGGGCCGCGATCCCGAAGGACCCAAGCAGGATGATCGCCGCCAGGACAAATCCCTTGGTTCGATTCATCGGTCCGCGGGTCCTTTCGCCCGGGCGTCGGGCGCGCGCGCCGGCGCGCTGGCCATCTCGTCCGGGAGCGTCCAGGCGCCCCCCAGGGCGCGATGGATGGCCAGCCGGGCCAGCGCCAGGTTCCGCTCCGAACCCGCCAGCGCGGATTCCGCGTCCAGCAGTCTGGCGCCCGCATCGAGCACGTCGCTATATCCGCTGATGCCCGACTCGTAGCGCCGGGACTGAACGTCCACCGACGCCTGGGCCTCCTCATGCCGGGCGGCGAGGGATTCCCGCCGGCGGCGTTCGTTCCGCAGGGTGGCGAGGGCCGCCTCCACCTCGTTGACCGCGGTAACGATGGTCCGGCCGTAGGCTGCGGCCAACTCGTCGAAGCGGGCCTCGGCCAGTGCCACACCGCTCGCGAGCCGGCCGCCGTCGAACACCGGGCGGAGCAGGTTGCCGGCGAGGTTGGTGAACCACTGCTTCACGTCGAAGAGGCCTCCGGCGTCCGTACTCCGGAGTCCGATGGACCCCGAGAGCGAGAGTTGCGGCATCAGGGCCGCGCGCCGGGCTTCGACGGTGTGGCCGGCGGCCTCCAGCCGGTGACCCGCGGCCTGCACGTCCGGCCGCTGGGAAAGGAGGTCGGCCGGAATGCCGGCCGGCACGGGTTCGGCAGGCGCTTCCGCCGACAGGGAATCGGGAAGAATCGCCGCGACATCCTCCCGGTAGCCTCCCAGCAATACGGCGAGCCGGGACTCGGTCTCGGCGAGCTGATTCTCGACCTGCGGCACACCGGCCCGTGCGCTGGAGAGGGCCTGGCGAACCCCATGCAACTCGAGGGAGACGGCGAGTCCGCGCTCGTAGCGGCTCTCGATCAGCCGCTCGCGTTCCTCGAGCAGCTCTACCTGCTCTTGAGCGATGGCGCGTTGTTGCCGGAGGTGGCCGATTTCGAAGTAGGCGGAGATCGTCTCGGCGAGGATCCCGATCCGCGCAACCCGCAGGTCGAACTCCGAGGCCAACAACTCGGATCCTGCCGCGAGCGCCGTGTGCCGGACGCGCCCCCAGAAGTCGGCTTCGTAGGCGAAATCCGCCCCCAGGGTATAGGTCGGGAAACCCAATCGGTCGGGAAGCGGGAAATCAAGCCCCAGATCCTCGAGTTGAGCGCCGATCGCGGCATTCGTCGGCAGGTCGAAGGTTTCCGCGGTGAGGCTCGCTCCGACCGTGGGCAGGATCGCCGCGTCGGCCAGCCGCGCCCGCGTTCTGGCCTGCTCGACCCGCGCGACCGCTTCCGCGACGGAGAAATTGGAGTCCAGTACCGATGCGACCACCTGGTCGAGCGCGGGATCGGCGAACGCCCGCCACCACTCCTGCGCCTGGTGGGCGCCGGCGGCGGGGTCCTCGGCAAAGTCGGCGGGCAACTCCGGGGCCGCCTCCTGCGCGGGGGCTGGAGGGGCGGATCGGGACGTCAGGGCACAGCCACCGCCCACCAGGACCAGGAGCACCCCGCCGAGAACGCTCGGCGTCAGAACGTGGCGGCTCGTCAAGCCGAGCGCGGCACCTCCCCCGAACCTCATGAGTCGAGTTTATTCCAGCGCGCGCCGGTGCTGAAACGAGATGGAGCGGCGCTGCCGGAGGTCTACCAGCCGGCTGCGGCGCCCTCGCGGCGCTTGTCCGGCCCCCCGGACAGCACTCCCGAGCCGGGGAAGATCCTGATCGCGTTCAGCATCCCGATCCGGTTGGGAGGCTCGCGCAGACGATGCCCCCTGCCGTTCAGCGCCTCGCGCACCTCGTCCGAGAAGTCCTTCTCGAGCACCAGATCCGTCCCATCCATATAGGGAATCGAGTTCGCCAGGTAGCGAACCACGAAACGCGGCGCGTCGACCGCCGCCGGGGCGTCCATGTCGTAGTCGAGCGCCCGAACCAGCACCTGCAGGATCGTCTGGGGAATCGTCCAGCCTCCCGCCGATCCGAGGGCGAAGTAGGGCTTGCCGTAGCGGGTCACGATCGTGGGGCTCATCACGAAGCGGGGCCGCTGCCCGCCCTCGATGAGATTCACGCTCTCCGGATCGAGGCTGAAGTAGGACATCCCGTTGTTGAAGATGACGCCCGTTTCCGGAACCACCACTCCGGCGGGGAGCATCAGCGTCTGGGTGATCGTCACCACGTTGTGGTCCTTGTCCACAACGGTGTGGTGCGTGGTGTGCTCCACCGCGGTGGGCGCGTCGCTCTCGGGACGCACCGCCGCATGGAACTGGGCCCGCGACAGATCAATCCGTTCCGCCTGCTGCTCCGCATATCCCTTCGAGAGCAGCCGGTCGAGCGGGATGTCGGCGTAGTCCTTCCCGGTGTTCCAGGTGTCCTCGTCCACGAAGGCGAGCTTCATGGCCTCGGCCACCAGGTGGACGAACTCCTCGGAGTTGTGCTCGAGCGCCGCCACGTCGAACCGCTCGAGGATGTTCAGGGTCTGCAGGATCGTCATCCCCGAGCCACCCGGGGGGTTGCTGTACACCGTGTAGCCCCGGTAGGTGGTCGAGAGCGGCTCGCTCCAGCGCGCCCGGTAGTTCGCAAAATCCTCCACGGTGAGGATGCCGCCATTCTGCTGGAAGAAGTTGACCACGGTTTCCGCGATCGCCCCGCCATAGAGGACCCCGGGTCCGTCGGCCGCGATGGCCTTGAAGGTCTTCGCCAGGTCGGGCTGCTTCAGGACCTCGCCCACCGGCCAGGGCTTCCCGTCCTTGAAAAAAATGCTCGCCCCATAGGGGTAACGGGCCACGTCGGCGCCGAACCCGCTGCTCCCGAAGGGGCCGTTCACCGCCGGCGTCACGGCGAAGCCGCCTTCCGCGTACTCGATCGCCGGGGCGAGGACTTCAGCCCACGACATCGTGCCGTACTCCTCGAGGAGCGCCGCCCAGCCGGCGAGGTTCCCGGGAACGAGCGGCGCCAGGAAGCTGTCCCGGGCCGGATGGGTCCGGTCCCAGAGGCGGCTCCCGGCGGTGAACGCCTCCGGTTCGGCAGCGGCGGGCGCGGCGCCGATGAAGTCCACCGACCGGATGTCCCCCGTCTTGGCGTCGTGGATCAGCGCGTAGCCGCCCACTCCGCCCAGACCGGACATGAGGGGTTCCACGACCGCCTTCACCGCGGCGCTTGCAACCGCCGCGTCGAATGCGTTCCCACCCGCCTGCAGCATCTGGAGCCCCGCCTGGGCCGCCAGCGGGTGCGAGGTCACCACCATCCCGTTGACGCTCATCCCGGCGCCTTCCGCAGGTCCGTGGAGCGCCGGTCCGAGCAAGAGCGCGAGTCCCAGTCCCGCACCCGCCAAGGTCAGGAAAAGTCGTTTTCTGATCATCCGTCCGTCTCCTCTGCCTGAAAACCGATCCGGGCGTTTGTGGCCGACCGCATCTTCATCATATGCGCCCCGATGGGTCGCGGTCCGTTGAGCGGAGCGCTGGCCGGCAGGCGGCCCAGCGCTCCGCGTGGAAGAAAACCTCAGAAATGGATCCTGGCCGCCAGCTCGACCTGGCGGGGGAACCCGGCGCTCACCGACGTCCCGAACGCCCCCGAGCGCACGTTGCCGACCGGGATGGCGAAGTGCGCCCGGTTGAGCAGGTTGAACGCCTGGACGAAGAGTTCCAGGTCCCGGGGCCCGCCCAGGCTGAAGCGCTTGCTCAGCCGGACTGTTACCTGCTTGTTGCAACACGGTCGTTTCTCCGGACAGCTCGGGATTCACTCCTTTGGATCGGGGATGTCCAAGAGCCCGCACGGGAGTCGGTATCGTCCGCCCCGAGAGATAGGTCAGGATTCCCCGGATTTCATGAAATCGCTGATCCTCGTCCTCCTCGTGTTCCAGACCTCCCCCGCCTATGAAGCGCAAAGGGCGCCGCCTACGCGCGACACGCTGCTGCCGCCGGATAACGCCGCCTGGGACGGCGCCCAGGAGGTGGTCTGGGGACCCGAGCCCTACCGGACCGGGTTCCGGGCGCTGTGGAACGAGCACGGCCTTCACCTGCGGTTCGATTCCGAGGACGATGCGCCGTGGTTCACCATGACCGAGCGCGACGACCGGCTCTGGGAAGAGGAGGTGGTCGAGATCTTTCTCGATCCCCTCGGGGACGGCCGCTACGTCGAAGTGGAGCTCAACCCGGCCAACGTGGTCTGCGATCTGAGGAGGCTCGGACCGGGAGAGACGGCTTCTGATCCGATCGGACCGATGGATCGGGGGTTTACCGTCACCGGAATGCGGACGGCCGTCACGGCCGGAGACGGCCGCTGGACCGGAACCCTGCTGCTTCCCTGGGAGGGACTCGGCCTTTCCGGCCCGCCCGCCGCGGGCGCCGAGATTCCCTTCAACATCTTCCGCATCAAGCGGCCCGGCGGTCCCGAGGCCCCGGACGCGGGCGCCGTCTTCGCCGCCTGGTCCCCGACCGGCAGCCCCAGCTTCCACGTGCCGGAAGCGTTCCGTCCGCTGCGCCTGATCCCCTGAGGAACGTCGCCGGGGCGGGCGGGCCTGCAAGAGGGTTCGGGCGCGCAACCCGTATAGCCTCTCCGGCCCAGACGAGGTGATGCGCATGCTCTCTCCACGCCCTCCGACCTTGCTGGCGGCGCTCCTGCTTGCCTTCTCTTCCGTTCCCGCGGCCGCTCAGGAACCCGTCCGCGTCTGGGAAGGCGAACTCACCCTCCCGACCTACGCGCTCCTTCCCGACGATCCGAACCCGCAGTTTCGCGAGACGGACAACTCCATCGTCTATCCCTACACGATGCAGGACAACCTCGGCACGGAGCGCGCTGACCACACCTGGCGGGCGTTCTTCCTGGAGAACGAGTACCTGAAGGTGGCCTGCCTTCCCGAGATCGGGGGCCGCATCCAGTGGGTCCTCGACAAGCGCGAGAACGAGCAGATGTTCTACAACAACCGGGTCATCCGGCCCGGCCTGATCGCGCTCCGGGGCGCCTGGGTCTCGGGGGGCATCGAGTGGAACCGGGGTCCCCAGGGCCACACGGTGACCAGCTACTCGCCGGTGAACGTCACCGGCGTCCAGAACGAGGACGGCTCGGCGACCCTCGTGATCGGCGAGGTGGAACAGAGCTTCCGCACCGGCTGGGAAGTGCGCCTGACGCTCCGACCGGGCGTGGCGCGGCTCGACCAGGAGATCGCCATCTTCAACCCGACCGACCTTCCCCATCCCTACTACTTCTGGAACAACACCGCCTTCCCCCAGCGCGACGGCACCCGCTTCCTCTACCCGATGTCCCTCGCCACCGACCACTTCGGGACCACCTTCTACCGCTTCCCCGAAGATGACGGGGTGGACATGACCCGGCTCCCCAACTATCCGGAGCCCACTTCCATCTTCGCCTACCGGGCGGTCCACGACTTCTTCGGCGCCTACGACTCGGGGGACGACCGGGGGATCGTCCAGACCGCCGACCATCGCGAACTTCCCGGCAAGAAGGGCTGGACCTGGGGCCAGGGCGACGACGGCATGATGAACCAGCGGGCCCTGACAGACGAGGATGGCCCCTACATCGAGGTGCAGAGCGGCCCCCTGCCCACCCAGTCGGACTACGCCTGGGTCCATCCGGGCCAGCGGGTCTTCTGGCGCGAGGAGTGGACGCCGGTCTTCGGGCTCGGCGAGGGCTTCGAATACGCGACGCCCGACCTGGTGGTCGAGCGGGTCGAGGGTGAGGCGGGGACGCGATTCCTGTTCCTCGCCACGAGAGCGCTGCCCGCTGCCGGGATACGGCTGAGCGGCGGCGGCATGGAACACTCCGCGACCCTCGACCTGGTTCCCGAGGCGGTCACGACCGTCGAATGGCCGGGGGCGCCCGCGGCTTCGATCGAGGTCGCGGTCACCGCTGACGGCGAAAGTGTCCTCGCCTATCGGTCTCCGCTCGAGATCCCGGTCGAGGAGCCGCCGCCGCTCCTCGAGGCGACCGAACCGGCGAACGCGGAGGAAGCGTTCCAGGCCGCCGAGCGCGCGGACAAGGACCTGAACCGCGCCGAGGCCCGCCGGCTCTACGAGCGGGCGCTCGTCCTGGCGCCCGGCCACGCGGACGCCGCGGTCGGACTCGCCGCGCTGGACCTGAAAGCCGGGCTCTACGAGCGGGCGTCCGACCGGCTGGCCGGAGTCGCCGCCGCGGACCCCGAGCACGGTTTCGCGCGCTTCCTCCACGCGGTCGCCCGCCATCGGCTCGGCGACGAAGAGGGCGCCCTCGACTCGGCCTATCTGGCCACCAAGCTCGCTGGCGTCGAGACCTCGGCCTGGCGCCTGATCGGCCGGGTCAAGGTCCGCCAGGGCAACGCCGCCGAAGCCATCCCGGCGCTCCGGCGCGGTAGCCGGGACCTGCTGCCGCTCGCGCTGCTGAGCGCGGGCGACCGGGAACGGGCCGCGGGACTCGCCGGACGGATGATCGAACGGGGCACCGTCGAACTGATTCCCTGGGCGGTGCGCCTTCACACCGCCGACGGCTCGGGTCGGGCCGAAGCGGCGCGGGCGATGACGGCGCTGGCGGGCGAACCGGAGTTCGCGTTCACCGAGCTGCTGGTGACGGCCGCCGAGCTCGGGCTCTCCGGGATGGCGCTCGACGTGCTGGAAGCGCTGCGGGAGGCCGGCGGTTTCGAGCCGGGACCGGTCCTCCTGTTCCACGCCGCGGACTGGAGCGGCGGCGAACGGGCCGATCGCTACCGGGACGAGGCGCTCGCCGCGCCGCTCGACTATGCGTTCCCGTCGCGTCCCGAATCGCTTCCGGTGTTGCGGTCGGCGGCGGAGCATCTTCCGGCGTCTGCCACTCCCCGCCTCCTCCTCGGCCACCTGCTGGCCGGACTTGGCCGTTTCGAGGAGGCAACCGCGGCCTGGGAGGCCGCGACAGCGCTCGACCCGGGTCTCTCCACCGCCCACCGGGCGCTCGGGATGGTCCACTGGAAGATCGCCGGACGGACGGCGGAGGCCGAAAGCCGCCTCCGCCAGGCGATCGCGGCCCGCCCGGCGGACCAGACCCTCTACCGGGACCTCGCCCGGCTGCTGCTCGCCGAGGGACGTCCGGCGGACGCGGTGCAGGCGCTCGGGATGGTGCCGGCGGACGTTCGCCGCCGCCACGACGTCACGATCGAACTCGCCCGGGCGCTGAACGCCACCGGCCGGTTCGAGGAGACGATCACCATGCTGGAAGCGACCCGGGTCAACTTCCGGGAGGGCGACGCCACGGTGTGGCAGCTCTTCTCGCGGGCGGAGGTAGAACTCGGCCGTGACGCGCTCGAGACCGGAGATGCCGCAACGGCCCTCGCCCACTTCGACCGGGCGCTTACCTACCCCGAGAACCTCGGCGTCGGCCGTCCTCACCGGGCCCGGGAGGCGCGGGCCCTCTGGTTCCGCGCCGAGGCTCTCACCGCGCTCGACCGTTTCGACGAGGCGGCGGTCGCCCTGGCGCGGTGCGCCGACAACCCGCCCCTCAGCGACGAGCAGGAGCACTTCATCGCCCGCTGCGACGCGGCGCGCTAGGCCGACATCTGGCGTCGGCAGGCGGCGATATGCTCCGATTCGTGAGTCCCCGGCGCCCCCTCGTTTTCCCCGTATTGGCGGCCGGAATCGCGCTGTTGACCCTGAGCTGGGCCCCGTTCGCGGCAGCCGGCATCGCCCAGGACGGGGAAGCCGAACTCGGCGGGCGGCAAGTCGCGGAACGCTGGTTCCGGCTCGTGGACACGCTGGACGGCAGCGAGGAGAGCCGGGCGGCCTTTCTCGCCCTCTACGCCGAGGACGCGCTCCACATCCAGGGGCCGGCCGGCGACCACCAGCGGGGATCCGCGACCTACTGGGGGCGCGAGAAGGTCGGACTGCTGGTGGACCGGCTGCTGGAGGAGTGGAAGGACCACTCCATCCGCCCGGAGGTGGCTACCGCCGGCGAGGTCTCCGAAACCGTCTGGGCCGAGGCGGAGGGGCCGTGGGGAGGGCCGCTGATCGCGGCGCAGTTCACGATCGCGGCAACGCGCCAGGACGACGGGACCCGCTGGTACATCCCGGGGGCCGCGTTCTTCCGCGTCCGGGGGAGCGAGCTGGTCCGCGTCCGGATCTACCTCGCGCTCGGGGAAGCCGCCGAGGTGGAAATCCAGCGGTGAAGCGCGGGCCGGGGGCCGGCCGCCCCGCGATGTTGCTGGTCGGCCTCCTGTGCGGGACGGTCGTCTTGCCGGCGGCCTGCACCGCTCCGCAACCGGTAGACCTGCTGCTGCACTCCGGGACCGTCCTCGCGCTCGACGAGGCGGGAACGACGGGGACCGCGCTCGCCGTGCGGGACGGCAAGGTGCTGGCGGTGGGCGGCGGCGACCTCCGCGACCGGTACATCGCGGACCGTGACGTGGACCTGGGTGGACGGACCGCCATTCCCGGCTTCAACGACGCGCACATCCACATCCGCGGCCGCGCCCGGCGGCACATCCGGCTCGGCGGGGTCGCCTCCATCGAGGAACTCCAGGACCTGGTGGCGGCCAAGGCCGACGAACTCGGGCCGGGGGAATGGATCACCGGCTACGGCTGGTCCGAGGACGAGGTACGGGAGCAGCGGCGGCCGCTCCGGGCCGACCTCGACGCCACCACTCCGGAGAATCCGGTCATCCTGACCCGCGCGGGGGGCCACAGCGCGGTGGCGTCGAGCCTCGCGCTGTCGCTCGCGGGCGTGGACCGGAGCACCCCGCAGCCGGACGGCGGGGTCATCGAGCGCGGACCGGACGGCGCGTTGAACGGCGTTATCCGGGAACGGCAGGATCTCGTCTCCCGGCTCGTCCCCGACGCGACACCGGAGGAGCTCCGGGAGAGTTTCGTCGCCGCCCTCCGCGACCTGCTGCGCCTCGGAATCACGAGCATCGTGCACGCGGGTGTGGCGCCGTCGGGCTTCGGGGAGTGGGAGTCGGTCTACGCCGAGTTCGGAGAGGAACTTCCCCGGGCCGCCGTCCAGATCCGCTGGGCGGGGACCGAAGCGATGGAGGCGTTCGGACGGCTCAGCGGCGAGGGCGACGAGCGGCTGCGGGTGGGTCCGCTCAAGGTCTTCGTGGACGGGGGCTTCACCGGGCCGGCGGCCTACACGAAGGAGCCTTACCGGGGCGAGGAGACCTATCGCGGCAGTCTCGTGCGCCCGGAGGAGGAGTTCCGCGAAATTGTCCGCGAAGCGCACGCGATGGGCTGGCAGTTCGCGTTCCACGCCATCGGCGACGCGGCGATCGAGCTGACGGTGGACGCCTTCGCCGAGGTACTGGCCGAGGAGCCCCGAACGGACCACCGCCACGCCCTGAACCACTTCACCGTTCCGCCGTCCGACGAGACGATGGACCGGATGGCGGATCTCGGAATCCTGATCATCCAGCAGCCCAACTTCACCTACACCCTCGAGGGGCGCTACCGCGAGTACCTGGACGGCTACCGCGTGGAACGGAACAACCCGATCCGTTCGGCGATGGACCGGGGGGTGTTCATGGTCCTTTCGAGCGACATCCTCCCCATCGGTCCGATGGTGGGGCTCTACGCCGCAACCACGCGCAAGGGCATGTCCGGGAAGGTCTACGGACCGGACGAGGCCATCTCGATGGAGGAGGCGCTGGTCGGCTACACCCGGAACGGGGCCTTCGTGACCCGCGAGGAAGACATCAAGGGGACGCTGGCGCCGGGCATGCTCGCCGACGTGGTGGTGCTGACGGACGATCCGCGCGCCGCCGCGCCGGAGGCGATTCTCGGGATCGAGGTGGACATGACGATTGTCGGAGGCCGCGTCCTGTGGGAGAAGGCGTCCTGAGGCACCCCGTTTTCAGGTCGGGGAGGCCGGTGTTACCGTCCGATCCATGCGCCGCTTCCTTCCCGTCCTGATCCTCGCCGCCGCCTGCTCGGCGCCGCCCGAAACGGCGGAACCGCCGGCTGAATCCGCGGATCCGCCGCCCGCGGCGCTACCCCCGATCCTGGCCCAGAACGCCTTCCTCTACTACAGCGATCTGGCCGAGGCCGAGGCGTTCTACCGCGACACGCTGGGACTTCCGCTCGCCTCCGATTTCGGGTTCGCGAAGATCTTCCAGGTCGCCGAGTCGGCGTATCTCACCCTCGTGGACGAGGCCGAGGGAATGCACAGCGCCGATGAACCGAAGACCGTCGCCTTCGCCCTGATCACCGATCATCTCGCGGCCTGGCAGGCCCGTCTCGACGAGGCGGGCGCGAACTTCCGGAGCCGGTTCGATCCCGAAGCCGCCGACCCGGAAGCACCGCATCACGGCTTCACCGTCTTCGATCCGGGCGGCTACATCCTGGAGTTCGAGCGGTTCCTCCCCCACGCCGAGAACGTGGACCTGATGCCGATTCTGGAGACCACCGAGCCCCTCGGCGGAGACGAGGCGGCGGCCGGCCCCGGCATGGGTTTCGAGGCGATGATCGTCTGGCTCTACTACCCGAACATCCCCGAGATGCTCGACTGGTGGCAGACGACGTTCGGGTTCCCCCAGAGTCTCGACCAGGGCTGGGTCAAGGGGCTGCGCACCTCCTACGCCGGATTCATCGGGCTCGTCGACTCGACCCGCGGCATGCACTCCTTCACCGAGGACAAGGCGGTCACGGTGAGCTTCTTCGTGGACGACGTGAAGCCGTGGTACGACCACCTCGAGGCAGCCGAGGGCTACCGCTCCCGTACCGAAATCACCAGCGAGAGCGACCGGGTGACCGTTTTCGTCGGCTACGACCCGGGCAACTACTTCCTGGAGTTCGACACGTTCGTCGAGGCCCCGGGGAACGAGGAACTCCTCGCCCAGCTCGCTGCAGTGCGAATCGCGGAGTAAGGCGCAGGAGCCCCAGGAGCGCCAGTCTTCGGACTGGCATCGCGGCCGCAGGCCGCGAGATCCCGCATCTGGAGGTGGAGGAGCGCCGCTCTTCAGAGCGCCAACCCGGCCGCTGGCCGCGAAACTCCCGTTATCCAATGCGCCCAGTGGACTGGACCTGAGCGGGGACGGCGCTGCGCCATCCCCGTTTGTGTCCGGCGCCATGCGGCGGAATCGACGAGGGAGTTTCGCCCGCTGCGCGGGCGATGCCGGCGTGAACACCGGCGCTCCTGGCGCGCCCCCGCTACGGCACGCGAGGACGGACCGGCGCTCTTGCCGCCGTGATCTCGACGGCGGCGGTCTCGAGCCCCGGCGACTCCGCCGTCAGGCGGATGGCACCGGGCTCCCTGGCCGCCTGGACGATCACGAGGGCCAGCCCGTTGAAGGCGCGGCGGCTCTCAGCCAGATCCGGCTCGTGACTGGAGGGGTCGCCGTTCCCCGCCCCGATGATCTCTCCCGGCCCTTCGACCCGGAACCGCACCTCGTTGCCGGCGGTGGGGACGTTCCGACCCTCGGCATCCACGATCGAGACCTTGACCAGTGAGATGTCTTCGCCGTCCGCGTTGATGGTGGAGCGGTCCGGCGTCAGGACGATGCCGGCCGGCTCTCCCGTCGTCTCCCTCCGGGTCTCCGCGACGACTTCGCCGTTCCGATGGCACGTCGCCTCCAGAGATCCGGGCTCCCAGGCCACGTCCCAGGCCAGCCCCGAGTAGGGCGCGCGTTCCTTCCGCCCCTGGCTCTCCCCGTTGAGGAACAACTCGACGGCGTCGCAGTTGTTGAAGGACCGCACCTCCACGGTTCCGTCGTCCCGGCTCGGGGGTTCGTTCCAGTGCGGAAAAAGATGGACGAACGGGTCCGAGCTCCAGGCGGACCGGTAGTAGTAGTAGTTGTCCTTCGGGAATCCGCAGGTGTCCAGGAAGCCGTACTGGGCGGTGACGACCGGCCAGTCGAAGGGGAACGGCTCGCCCCGGTAGTCCATTCCGTTCCAGACGAAACCGCCCGCGACGTAGTCGGTCTTCGCGATCCGTCCCCACGTCTCCTCGGCCGCGGTGTCGTAGGAGCTGTGGTGGCCCCTGGCTTCGTCGTCCACGTAAACGCCGCGGGTGGTGAGGTCGTAGCCGGTCTCGAGCGCCAGCATCGGACGGTCCGGATTTGCCGCGTGATAGTCGTCGTAGTTGGCCGGATCGAAACCCCGAGCGTCGATGACCTCGGCCAGCGCGATGAGGCCTCCGCCCTCCCCGATCTCGTCGGGAGTGGTGGCGCCGGTCAGCGGCCCCACGTTCCCCGTGGTCGGCCGGGTGGGATCCAGCCGTTTGATCGCGGCGTGCATCGCCCGCAACTGCTGTCCCGCCACCTCCGGACCCTGCCGCAGGCCCTCGTTGTTCATGCTCCAGCCGATGACGCTCGGGTGGTTCCGGTCGCGCCGCACCATGCTCTCGACCGCGCCGATCACGTCCTCCGAGGTTCCCATGTGGCGGTTCTCGACGAGGACGAGCATCCCGAGCCGGTCCGCCGCGTCCAGCACCTCGGCGGCGGGCGGGTTGTGCGACGTGCGGATGGCGTTCGCTCCCATCTCCTTGAGCTTCTCCAGCCGGTAGGCGTTGATCCGGTCCGGGAGGGCCGTTCCCACCCCCGCGAAGTCGGTGTGGAGGTTCGCCCCGTTGATCTTCAGGTGCTCTTCGTTCAGGAAGAACCCGTTCCCGTCGAAGCGGAACGTCCGCACGCCGAACGGCGTCCGGGTTCGGTCGGTGACCCGTCCGCCCGCCTCCACGGTGGTCTGCGCCGTGTAGAGATAGGGGTTGTCCAGGGACCAGAGCCTCGGATCCTCCATCGCCAACTCCTGGCGCACCTCGAGTTCGCCCCCGGCGGGGATCGTCCCGGCCGTTTGTGTCGTCGCGACCGCGTTCCCCTCCGCATCGACCAGCGCGGTGGTGAGCGTTCCGTCCACCGGCTGCGCCCCGTCGTTGACGAGCGTGGTCTCGACCTGCACCAGGGCCGATTCGTCCGTCACCTCGGGGGTGGTGACGAAGGTCCCCCAGCGGCCGACGTGCAGCGGGTCGAGCTTCGTGAGCCAGACGTGGCGGTAGATGCCCCCGCCCTCGTACCACCAGCCTTCGTCCCAGTCGGCGTCGGCGCGCACCGTCACCACGTTCGCGCCCCCAAAGTCGGCCGCGTCCGTGATGTCGTAGTGGAAGCCGGTGTAGCCGCTCCAGTGGTGCCCCAGCCACTCGCCGTTGATCCAGACGTCGCTGTTCCGGTAAACCCCGTCGAACTCCAGCCAGATCCGCTTCCCCCGGTCGGCGGCCGGTAGGTCGAACGACCGGCGGTACCAGCCGACGCCCTTCGGCTTGTAACCGTGGTCCCGGTCGTACCAGAGCTCGTTGAAGCCGGGACGCTTCCCGCCCGGCTGGTCGGCCCCCTTGGGGTCGAACTCCCCGCCGACCACGAAGTCGTGGGGTACCCGGACTTCCTCCCAGCCACTGTCGTCGAAGTCCACCGCCGCGGTCGCGACGGAACGCATCGCCGGGTCGTCCCGCCAGAGGCCCGGCCGGTTGTAGACCGAGGCGCCCGCGATGCCCCCGGGACCGCCGGTGTTCTCCACCAGCACCGCCAACGCGTTCGGCCCGCCCAGGTTCCAGGCCTGGCCGGAGTCCAGGGTGACCTCGAAGGGCGCCTCGGACCCCACGTGGTAGACGAGCCGGTTCCCGTTCAGATAGACCGTCGCGTTGTCGTTCACGGACTGGAAGTAGATCCGCGGCCTGCCGGTCGGGCCCGGCGGCAGCGCGCCGAGTTCCGCCCGGAACCAGGCGAGTCCCGGCTGTCCCTCGAAGACGTCGTCGCCCGGCGCCGCCTCCCGCCACCCGGAGAGATCGAGTCCCGGCGCCGCCATGGTTCCCGCTTCCGCTTCACCCGCCTCGCTCATCCTGACGCGCCACGCTTCGACCGTGTTTCCCTGGGGCAGCGGGACGAGTCCCTCCGCCCTCCCCCGGAAGAAACGCCAGCCTTCGTCCATGAGTAGCCTGGTTCTCGGGCCGTGGTCCGGCACGCAGGCAAGGACCGACAAAAGGGCGGGACCGAAACCCGCCAGCACCAACCGAGGCCAGAGAGCCCCCGAACGACCTCGCTTCATTTCCATCGCCTCCTGGCAGAGGCAATTTGGGTCCGCGCCGCCGTCCGGCGCAAACGCGTTTCCGGCCAGCCCTCACCCGCCCGAGGGCCGGGAGAGCGCGACGCGGCGGGTTGTCAGGACGTCGGTTCGTCAGGACCGGCGGTCACGACCGAACCGGCCACCCACGCGAGATAGTCCGGGGCGCCCGCGCGAACCTCGAACGCGAGGAACTCCGGCGTGTCGTAGGGGTGGAGCTCGAGCACCCGCGCCTGCAGCGGTGCGACGCCCGCCGCGGTGGTCTTGATGAAGAGGAGGACCTCCTCGTCGCGCGCGACCTTCCCCTCCCACCGGTAGATGGAGGCCGCCGGACCGAGCACGTTGACACAGGCGGCAAGGCGTTCCCCCACCAGCGCCTCCGCAAGTTGCTCGGCCTGCGCCCGGCTCGACAGTGTCGTCAGCGCGATCCAGCAGTCAGCCATGGCCGTTCCAGGCGCCGAGGTTTCCCGGCTCGCTCAGCGGAGAACGGCCCAGGCCGCCGCGGCCGCCACCCCGAGCCAGATCAGACCCTTGATCAGGAAAAAGAGGAATGCGGCGCCCGCGATCTTCTTGACGATGGGGCGATTCGCGCCGGGGAGACGCTGCCAGAAGGTGGTTTTGGGTTCCATTTCGCGCGGACTCGTGTGGGGTCCCGCAAATCGTAGGGCATTCGAGCGGCGATGCGTCCCGGCCAAACGTCCGTGAGGGCGCTCCCGGCGGGGAACGCCGGCCCCCACCGGGAGAACTGGCCTCCGGTCGGCGTTCCAAGCCGTTTCCGCCGTTTTCATGACCAGCGGGGTGCGTAGGAGGACGCGCGCATGGCCGTTTCTCCCGGTGGGGGCCGGCGTTCCAAGCCGTACGCGCCTTCCCCGCGATCGGCGCCGCGCGCTCTGCGGGCCTCCGGCCCGCGTGCCGACCAGGGGCCGGCGTTCCAGGCCGGCGGCGCCATCAGGGCGCTTGGCCGAACCGCCGGACGGCAACCCGCCCGATGACGGGGACGGCCCCGTCGGGGTTACCGGGGCGCGCGGCGGAACCGGGTTTCTCCGAGCGAAAGGGCGGCGGGGTTCCCGGCCGGGTCGAGGTGAAAGGTCACCAGCAGCTCGCCGCGCCAGCGGGCGTCCCAGGCGACCCGGAAGGTCTCGTGGCTCCAGTGGGTCAGCGGCCCCTGAAGACCCGGGCCGTATTCGAGGCGGAGACCTTCCTCCCCTGCCCGCACCACGATCTCGCCTCCCACCTCGTGCCGGTAGGTCCCGGCGTAGCCGGCCGGGGCGAGATCGGGGCTCGAACCCTCGGCCCGCGCGGTGCGAAGGGCCTCCATGGCCTTTGCCTGCTCTTCGGCCAGACCGTCGTAAAGCTCTTTCAGCTCGACGCTCCAGTCCCGGAACGGCTTTCCCAGCAGGGCATCGAGGCCCCGCAGCATCAGCGCGTGCCGCACCTCCACGTGGTCGCGGTTGCCGAGCACGTAGACGCCGATCCCCTCGTCCCGGATCAGGCCGGCGATGGCCACCATCCCGTCGATGCTCCCGGTGTGGAAGTCGAGGGCCTCGCCGTCGTAGTCCTGCTGGAACCAGCCGAGGCCGTAGGTCACCCACTTGGGATTCGTCAGTCGCTGGGTCGGGTAGAAGCCGACCCGGTCCACGAGCGCCTGGGGACGGAACATCTCCTCCACCACGGCTTCGCTGAGGATGCGCGTCCCGTCGGGCGCCACGCCGGACCGGAGGAGCATCCGCAGCCAAAGCGACATTTCGCGGACCGAACTCCAGACGGAGCCCGCCGCCGCCACCGAGTCCACCGGCGCGTTCTCGATCACCACCGTCTCGCCGTCCACGACGTGGTGGGGCGAGGCCACGTTGCCGCGGCCGCGGGTGAGCGAGATCAGGGGCACGGTTCGCTCCATCCCCAGCCGGTCGAAGATCCGCGAGTCCACGAAGTCATGCCACGGCATGCCCGAAACGCGCTTCACGACTTCGCCGGCGGTCGCGTACATCACGTTCTGGTAGATGAACCCGGACCGCATCGAGTAGGCGGGCTCGACGTGGCGAAGCCGCGACAGCATCTCGTCCATGTCGGTGTCCTGGCCGTACCAGAAGAGGTCGGTGTTCGGGAGGCCGCCCCGGTGCGTCAGCAGATCCCGCACGGTCATCGCCTCGCTGACCCAGGGATCCCCCACCTCGAACTCGGGGATGTGCCGGCGCACCGGATCGTCCCAGGCCAGCTTCCCCTCGTCCACGAGGATGCCGAGCGTCGCCGCGGTCATGGCCTTGGTGGTGGAGCCGATCGAGAACAGGGTGTCCGGGTCCACGGTCTCGGGTTTTCCGAGTTCGAGGGCGCCGTAGCCGCGGGCGAACAACAGTTCCTGCCCGCGGATGACGGCGACCGCGAGACCGGTCGCGTCCCAGTCGGCGACCGCCTGCTCGACGTAGGCGTGGAACGCCTCGGCGTCGAAGTCCTGGGAGGGCGCGACGGAAGCCGGCCACAGCACCGCCGCAAGCAGCAGCGCCGCCGGACGCCACAAGCGCTCCACCATGATCACGGACCGGGGCACCCCTCCTCATGAGGGAGCAGGGAACGGGCGAGGAGCTGGTGGAGCGTTTCCTGGTGGTTCCAGCGCGTTCCGTGGTTCGCGCCCGCGAAGGTCTCGAGCAGGCCGGCGGCCACCTCCCCCTCGTAGACACGGCACTCGAACCCGGTTTCGTCGTCCGCCGGCGGCGGGTCCGGAAGGGGCCACGGGCGCTCGTTCAGCACCGACGGCTCGGGAGGCATGGGGCCCACGCTCACGTACACCTGCACGCGCTCGCCGAGGTAGACCTCGGCCGCGGTGTCCGCGGTGGCGTGATCGAGACGCTGCATCAGTTCACGGACCGCAATGACCCGGGGATCGGTGTGCGACACGGAGCCCAGGGCCTCGATGCGGAGCAGATGCGAACCCTGCCGATCGCGCAGCACCACCTCGTAGGTCGGGGCGTCCGCGATCACGGGACCCGTGGTGGGCTGGGGAACGTTCACCTCCCCGATCTGGGAGATCCCGGTCGCCGCGGTCGCCGCGATGATCTCCGTCAGGTCCTCCGCCAGGAGCTGCCCGACCTGGATGTTCGGCAGCAGCGGACCGGGAAAGATCTGGATGGTCGGCCCCTCGTGGTAGAGTTCGCCTCCGACGTTCACCGCGTAGCGGGGCGGCCGTCCCAGCGAATACTCGATGGGAACGAAACCCGGGCCCTCCCAGATCTCGAGGAAGAAATGTCCGGGGTCGTCGGGAAGATCCAGCGTGTCCGGCGGCGGGCCGACCGGGGGCGGCTCCGGAGGCGGCGGGGCCGTGGGAGCGGGAGCGTCATCCGATCCGCATCCTCCGGCGAACGGCAGCAGGATCGTGAAGACGACGAGCGCCGAACGGGACGCCCGTCCGCTGCGCATGACCGCTCAGCCGCCGAGGCTCGCCCGGACGGCGAGTCCGAGTCCGTAGAGGACACCGGAGAGCGCGAGCCCCACGGATGCCAGCCGCAGGCCGCTGCGGACGCCGGAACGGCCCGTGAACAGGCTCGTCGCCGCTCCCGACACGAAGAGCGCGACGCCGCTCAGCACAACCGCTCCCAGTAGCGCGGCCCCGCTGCCCAGGCCAACGACCGGCAGCAGCGCGAGGGGAAGCAGCGGGACCAGCGCGCCGCCGCCGAAACTCAGCAGCGACGCCAGCGCCGACGCCCAGGGCGAACCGAGATCGTCCGGGTTCAGGCCGAGCTCTTCGCGCGTCAGCACGTCGAGCGCCCGGGCGGGCTCGCTGATGAGGCGCTTGCCCAGGTCGCGCGCCGCTTCGCGCTCGAGACCGCGCGCTTCAAAGATCATGGCCAGTTCCTCGGCCTCATCGTCCGGGTAGAGCCGCAGTTCCTCCTCCTCGAGCGCGATCTGGCGCTCGTAGAGTTCGATCCGCGAACGCACCCCGAGGTACTCCCCGGTGGCCATCGACACCGCCCCCGCGACCATCCCGGCGGCGCCGATGAGGAGCGCCGTGCCCGGCGAGGCGCCGGCGCCGCTCGCGGCCAGAATCAGGGCGGTGTTCGACACCAGCCCGTCGTTCGCCCCGAAGATCGCGGCGTGGAGCGCGACCGCCCCGCGGGTGTAGAGGTGGCGCTGCTCCTCCCCCAGGAGGTGGTCGCGCGACTCCATCCGGTCGGACGAACCGGCCTCCTGCGCGATGAGCACCTCGAGGCTCGAGGGCGCCGCCCGGTAGACCGAGAGGCCGCGCACCTTGAGCGCGGCGAGCGCGGGCAGGAGCGAGCGCGGGCCGATCCGCCGGATCAGCGTTCCCACGAGCCGCACCCGAAAGGGCGCCTCGTAGGGGCCCGGAGCCGGGCCGCCCGCCTCCTCGATCGCCTTGACCCACGCCTTGCTCTGTTCCAGCGCGTCCGCCGAGAGCGCTTTGAAGAGGCGCTTGTTCTCTCCGGTCTCGACCTCGGCCAGCACCAGGTAGAGCCAGGCCGCCTGGACCTCGCTCTCCCAACTGTCCAGCAGCGAGGCGGTGTCTGCCATCAGCGGATGGGAGCCCCCGCGAGGTGCGCTCGATGGTTCGGCCTCATGGCGTCCCGGGCAGGGTACCTGAAGGAGGAGCGATCCCGGCCGGCGCGTCCGGAAGCTGCATCCGGTAGAGCGGCAGGGCGTCCACGCGGCGCACGATCTCCGCCTCGACATCCCGGAAGCCCTCGCCCCCCACCCCGCCGAACTCGGCCTCCAGACGGGCGGCACTGAGCCCCTCGGGAAGCCCGGCATCGGGCGGCGCCAGGTCGTCTTCCCGGACTCCGTGGGCGAGCCGGACCTGCATCCAGCGAGCTCGCTCGGCATCTCCGGTCGCCATCAGCCCGAACCGGGTCCCCGCCTCGTCCATGAGCAGATCGGCGAAGGAGAATCCGGTCCCGCCCTCCGCTGCATCGAGCTGTTCCTTCAGCAGCCCGGCCCCGCCCGAGACGCCGTCGGGCGCCACCTGCACGATGCCCGCGCTCAGGAAGAAATGGCGCGCCCAGTCACGGCGGCCATGCAGGCTCAGCGGAAGGCGGCCCAGCAGTCCACGCGCTTCCTCCCCGCCGCCGGGGACACGCGCCAGGTCGAGCAGCGAGGGATGTCCGAACGCTCCCCCGAGGGCGAGCAGGGCAGCCCGGTTCTCGGCCAAGGCGTCGCCTCCCACCGAACGGACGGCGGCGAGCGCGAACGTGCGCCGCAGCACCGCCGAGGTCCGGTCCGGCTGCTCCCGGAGGAGATCGGCGTCCCGGACGAGGAGCGTCAGGTAACCGCCCACCCGCGAGTGGATTCCCGCGCCGGTGTCCTCCCTCTCCCGCCAGCGCACCACGATCGTCGAGTCCGCGATCCGAACCTCATCGAAGGGCGCGAGCAGCGCCGCTACCACAGTGTTCCGGCGCAGCCAGCGCGAGAAAACGCGGGACGAGGACCGAACGAGGACGGGCGGCGCCTCGATGCCTCCAACCCGGACGGACCGGAACGCCGCCCGGAACTCGCCGTCCTCCACGGTCGGCTGCGCGGTCGCCGCGATGTTCAGGAAACGCTCGCCGAACGCGGGAACGGCGACCGGCATCGAACCGGCGATTTCCATCGCATCGCCGGCAGGGGCGGCCTGGAACCGCACTCCCGGGTCCACACCCACGGCGGCAAGCGCCAGCCGGAAGCCGGCGGCGAAGGTGCCCGCGTTCAGGGTTGCCTGCGAACCGGGCGCTCCGTCCCGATAGAACTCGGCAAAAGCGTCGCGGTACTGGCCGTCCGGCGATCCGGGCGGGCCGATGGGATCCGTCACCGCAACCCGGTCGGTGATCAGCAGGAGCAGCACGGCGACGCTCGCGAGGAGAACCGCGGCAATGGCGACCAGCACCGGAATCAGGACCAGCGCCGAGCCGAGTCCCCGTGCGATGACAGCGCCGAACAGCGCGCCGACGAACATCCCGGTCAACGGCGCGAGCAGGGTGGCCACCTCGGGAAAGGCGAAGCTCTCGAGCACCCGCCAGGGAGCGGCGTCCGGAGCCGCGATCACCAGCGCAGTCACTACGGTGCCGATGAGCAGCGAGGGGAGCAGAACCAGGAAGAACCCGCTGAGGACGCCCCGCATCCGCGGCAGGGCCAGCGGAATCAGAACCCCCACGGGGATGAACCAGAGCCCCTGCCGGGAGAGCCCGTAGGCGAGCGAGCCGAAGTCCGCCCCGGGGAACGAACCGTCGGGCCCGTAGGCCGCGGCAAAGAACGCGTAAGCCGTCAGGGCGGCGGCGGCCCCGAGGTTACGAATCCCGAAACGGGAGCGCTCTTCCGCCATCGGGACCTAACGCGATGAGCCACCCGCCGCTCTCGCATCGGCCAGCGACCGCCAGAAGGGCGGGAGCTGCTCGTCCATCAACTGGCGGTATTCCCCGCGGGCCGTCTCGAAGCGCTCCGTGAGAATCCCGTGAACCTCGCGCTGCTGGTCGGTGGGCGCGAAGTCGGCGCCGTCCCAGCCGGCGTCGTTCGCGAGGGCGCCGAGTCGGCCGTAGAGCCGCATCGGCGCCCGGAAGGCGTCCTCGCGAGCTCCGGTGAGCCCCACATCGAAGAAGCGACCCTCGATGGCGATCGCCGTCCCCGCGATTTCGCCGGCGCTCTCGAGCAGCGCGGTGAACCGCTCGTCTCCGGCGTGGCGCTCCCGGAGCCCCTCGATCTCCCGGCGCACCCACTCGAGCTCGTCCACCATCTCCGCCAACTCGTTGAGCTGTTCGTGGATGGCGTTCAGGAACGCGTACTTCTCCCGGATGTCGTCGGGGGTCGCGGCGGATACCGGATCGACCTCAACCCGCAGGGTGGTCTCCGCGGTGTGTTCCCCCACCGTGACCCGGGCGGTGTAGGAACCCGGCGGCTGGAGCAGTCCGCGATAGCCGGGGAAGATGTCGAGGTCCCAGGTGCGGATCCGGCGCTGTCCGTCCTCGCCCATTTCCACCCAGTCGCGGTCGGGGGGGCGGGTCCGCAGGGTAGCCCGGTCAGGGGTCTCGCCGCGGAGGTCCCAGTACACCCGGGACAGCCCCGCACCCGCCGGGCCGCGCAGGGTTCGCACCGTCTCGCCATTGCCGTTCACGATGGTGATCTCGGCGCGTTCACCGGCGGCGTCCCCGTCCACCCACCAGGAGATCGGAGCCCCGTAAGGAGCGTTCCGGCCGGTCACCAGGCTGCCCGGCTCCGACTTGATGCTCTGCCGCGGCAGGAACCGCCAGGCGGTCGGCGAATCGAAGACCCGGAGCGGGTCGCTCGACGCTTCCGCGAGATCCCGGAGCGGACCGATGCCGTCCAGGATGTAGAAGCCGCGGCCGTAGGTCCCGACCACCAGGTCCTGGAATCGTTCCTGGACGACCATCCCGTAGATCGGCGCCGGCGGCATGTCGAGCTGGAGCGAGAACCAGGATTCGCCGTCGTCGAGGCTCGCCCAGACCCGGTTGTCGGTACCGGCGAACAGGATGCCGGCGCGGCCCGGATCCTCCCGCACGACGTGGACGAACGAGAACGGCGACTCGGGGATTCCCCCGCTGATCCGCTCCCAGCTCGCTCCGAGATCCCGGGTGCGGTAGATGTGCGGGCGGAAGTCACCGGACTGGTGCCAGCTCACCGCGAGATATGCGGCCTCCGGATCGTGATGCGAGGGCTCGATGAACTTGACCCAGGCGTCCTGATCGAGCCCCGGCACGTTCCCGCTCCGGTCGAGCCAGGTCTCCCCGCCGTCGGTCGTGACGTGGACCTTCCCGTCCACGCTTCCGGCCCAGAGCTGGCCGGCCCGGAGGGGCGACTCGGCGAGCGCGAACAGCACCGAACCGTCGAACGTGTAGAGGTTGTCGACGGTGATGCCGCCGGAGTCCTGCTGGCGCGACTTGTCGTTCGTGGTCAGGTCGGGGCTGATGATCTCCCATGACTGGCCGCGGTTCGTGCTCCGGTGGACGAACTGGCTGCCGACCCAGGTGGTCCCCGGTTCGTGGCGCGACAGGACCATCGGGAAGTTCCAGTGCCAGCGCACCTTCAGGTCCGCGGGCGCCCAGCCGTAGCCCGCCTCCGGCCAGACGCGGATGTCCCGGACGTGTCCGGTGCGGTCGTCGTAGATCTCCAGCCCGCCGTCGTAGCAGCCCGACCAGACCATGTTGTCGTCGTGCGGTTCCGGGGTGGCCCAACCGCTCTCGCAGCCCCCGACCCCCTCCCAGAGCCCGAGCGGGATTCCTCCACCGGGAGTGCGGCTGGGTCCCCGGTAGGAGTAGCCGTCCTGCCGGTTTCCGTAGACCCGGTAGGGGATCCGGTCATCCACGGTGACGTGGTACATCTGGGCGACCGGCGGCACCACCCGGCGCCAGCTCTCGCCGCGGTTCTCGGAGATGCTGCCGCCGCCGTCGTGCCCGACCAGGATGCGCTCCGGCATCCAGGGGTCCACCCAGACGTCGTGGTTGTCGCCGCCGGCGCGGTAGGACGTCTCGATCAGGGTGCGGCCCCCGTCCACGGTGGTGCTGAACAGCACCGAGGCGAAGTAGACGCGGTTGGCGTCCGCCGAATCCACGGCGATCCGGACGTAGTAGGGCGCCCGCTCGGCGAGGTCGTGGTGGGTCATCATCAGCCGCCACGAGTCCCCGCCGTCGTCGGAGCGGTAAAAACCCGGGCTCTCGTCCTCGATCAGGGCATACCAGCGGTCGGGGTCGCTCGGGGCGATCCCGACGGCGACCTTGCCGATGGGATGCGCTTCCCCGCCGGGGAGTCCCCGGCCGCCGCCTCCGTCCCCGGACTTCTCCCCCGAAATCCGTTCCCAGGAGTCGCCTCCGTCACGCGAGCGGTAGAGCCCGCTGCCCGGCCCGCCGCTCCGGAGGCCGCCGGTGTCGATCTGGAGCTGCCACATCCCGGCGAGCAGGCGCTCGGGGTGGCGCAGATCCATGGAGAGGTCGGAACAGCCGGTGTTCTCGTCCACATGGAGGACCAGCTCCCACTTCGCGCCCCCGTCCCGCGTCCGATACACCCCACGCTCCGGCTGCGGCGCATAGGAGTGGCCCAGGGCGCAGGCATAGACGAGGTTCGGATCCTCCGGATGGACCAGGATGCGGGCGATGCGCCCGGTGGCTTCGAGGCCGCGGTGGTGAAACGACCGCCCGCCGTCGGTGGAGCGATAGATGCCGTTCCCCATCGCGAGCGCCGGGCGGATGATGAAGGTCTCTCCGGTCCCGGCCCAGACCTGGCCGGGATGCGACGGCGAGACCGCGAGCGCGCTGATCGACGCCGCGTCCTGGTCGTCGAAGACCGGCGCCCAGGTCACGCCGCGGTCGCTCGACTTCCAGATGCCGCCCGAGGCGGCGCCGAAGTAGATGACGTCGGGGTTGCCCCATTCGCCCGTGGCCGCGCTCAGCCGGTTCCCGTCGGGACCGATGGTGCGCCACTGTAGACCGCCTAGCAGGGATGGATCGATCGGGGCGGGCTGTGCGACGGCCGCTCCCGAGAGGATCAGCAGGAATCCGGAGAACAGAACGAATGTGAGACAGGCGGAGAGTCGTTCCAGCATGTTGCGGGGACGTTAGCAGTCCGCCAACCGCCTCGGCGTCAGCTCCCTCACGCCGTCAAGGGCAGCCTGATACGAAAGTGCCGGCAGTACCGAGCTGGAGAATCCCGATCGCACCGCGCATTGCCGGCGTGTCCACCCCCCGCCGACGAAAGGAAGCTCGCGGGTTTACCGGCTCTGACGACCGGAGGGCAGTCGTCCCCCTCCTCGATCCGCCTGCTCCTCGTCGGTGCATGCGGAGCACGCGCCCGCGCGGCAGATGCGGGCACTCTGCACCAGCGCGCCAGCGAGGAGCAGGCTGCCGGCGGCCGACGTCACGGTCTCGGGCAGCGGCTCGAGCCAACCGGCGAGGGAGGCTGCCCAGAGCCCGGCTCCCGCTCCAAAGGTGAGGACCACGGCCGCGTTCCTGCCGGCAGGGCCGAGGCCGAGCAGCACCGCGCCGAGAAGGACGGTCGCGGCCCAGACGGCTCGCTCGACGCCTTCAGAGAGGGCGAGCGCGGGCGCCACCGCGACCAGCAACGGGGTGACCGCGCAGTGCACGCCGCACCAGGCCGCTGCGCACGCCGCCAGTCGCGATCCGGAGGCCAGAACCGCACCAGGCGGAACGGTTGCGAGAGGACTTTTCATGATGAGACGGCGACGATGGTGGCGAACCGAAAGCGGGATCCGAACCGGAAGCCGTGACAATTATGGACGCCAGTGCGTTCTCGTGGAAGACCGATGATCCAGGGACGGAGGCAAGACGGGCTTTACAGCAAACCGGCCTGGCCGGTAAACTGCCCGGTTCGGTTCGACAGCAATGCGACGAGTACGCGCCCACCCGGAGCCCGCACGGCGCAGCCTTGGGTGGAGCGCATGGATCGTTGTCCTCGCGCTGGCGGTGGCCGGCGCCGCCGCCGCCGAGGTCTTGTGTCACGAAGAGCACGAGGTCGATGAGCACTGCGCGGTCTGCCATCTCCCGCAGCCGCCGGCCGCGCAACTCTCCGGCTCGTTGCGGATCGGCTTCGCCGATGCCGCGGACCCGCTTGAACAGGCGCGCGAGGTCGTCCGGGTCCCGTCCCGGCTTTACCTTCGCCAGCCCGCCCGCGCTCCTCCCGCGTAGTTCCGAGAAAACGCCGTGCTCGTCCGCCGCCAGGCGGCGGGCGTCGGGCCGGCACGCGCCGGCGGTCGTCTGACCGGGCGCGTCCCCCCGCGGTCACCGCGCTCCCCCGACTCCGTTCGGGACGCCCTCAGAACGAGGTTCACCGCGGTACGCACGGCTGCCGCCGGAACCGTCTTGCCGAGGGCAGGAAATCGGGAGGACAACGATGCACCGATCCAAAATCACTTCTTTTCTGACTTGTTGCCTGATGGCCGGCCTGCTGGCGGCCTTCGGGCCTGCGCCGGTGGCGGCGCAGGAGACCGGCGCGGTGCGCGGCACCGTGACCCTGGAGCGATACGGCCCCGTTCACGGCGCGGTCGTCCTGTTCGTGGGCACCGGCAGGTTCGCGTTGACCGACGAACAGGGGCGGTTCGCGATCGCCGGCGTTCCGGCCGGCTCCTACGACGTCCTTGCGCAGCGCGAACTCCTCACCGCGGGACGGCAGACGGTGACCGTCCTTCCGGGCGGGACGGCGACGGTGGACTTCGAACTCGGTCTCTCGCCCGTTCGCGAGGACGTGACGGTGACCGCCTCGGTGGACGGAACCGAGACCGCGCTCGAGGCATTCAACGCGGTCACCAGCATGGACGCGTTCGATATCGCGCGCGAGTCGGCCGCGAGTCTCGCCGACGCCCTGCGGAACGAACCGGGGATTGCGGTGCGCGGCTTCGGCCCCGGAGCCGCCCGGCCGATCATTCGCGGCTTCGACGGCGACCGGGTCATGATTCTGGAGGACGGCGTCCGCACCGGGGACCTGTCGAGCGAGTCCGGCGACCACGGCGTCGCGGTGGATCCGAACAGCGCAGAACGCGTCGAAATCGTCCGCGGGCCGGCGACGTTGCTCTACGGCTCGAACGCGGTCGGCGGGCTCGTCAACGTGATCACGCCCCAGGAGAGCTACCGGGAGTCGCCGCCGCAGGGTACGCGGGCAAAGTTCAGCGCCGACCTGGGAAGCCCGAACTCGCAGGCGGGCGCGAACGCCAGCGTGCAGCACGCGCAGGCGAACGGAGTGCACTACTGGGCCTCGGGCAGCACGCGGCGGACGGAGGACTACAACACGCCCGCGGGGGTCGTCGAGAACTCCGCCACCGAGGCAAGCCACGCGCAGGCCGGCCTGGGCTGGACCGGCGACCGGTTCTTCACCAGCGCCGGGGTGACCGTGAACGACGGCCGCTTTGGAGTGCCGATCGTCGGCGAGTTCCACGTACACCACGATGACCACGGAGACGAGCACGGCGGACCCGAAGAGGAGCATCACGACGAGCACGAAGGGGAGCACGAGGAGGAGATGCATGGCACGACCGATATCGAACTCGACTGGCAGCGTCGCGCCGGGCGCTTCGACTTCGGCATGAAAGACCTTGGCAACCGCGTCATCGAGGGAGGACGGCTCAGCCTGAGCGTCGTGGATTGGGGACACGACGAGCTGGAGACCGAAGCCGGGCAGCAGCGCGTCGGCACGCGCTACGACAACCGGGTCTATATCCTCCGGGCCGACGTGGACCAGCGGCAGACGGAGCGTCTGTCGGGACGGTTCGGCGTCTGGACGCAGGTGCGGGATTTCGAGGCCGCGGGAGCCGAAGCGCTGGCCCCGCGGACCGACCTGACGTCCTTCGCGGCCTTCGCCTACGAAGAACTGACCCTGGGGCGATTCCGTGTCCAGTTCGGCGGCCGGATCGACCGTGACGACTACGGAGTGGCGGAACGCATGGGCGGCCATGGGCACGAAGAGGAACACGGACACGAGGAGGAACACGGGCACGAGGAGCACGGCGAGGAGGGCGAGATGCATCGGCCCGAGGCGCCCGACGCGCGCGACCGCAGCTTCGCGGGTGTCTCCGCGTCGGTCGGCATCCACGCGGATCTCGGCGCCGGCAACGCGCTGGTGGCCAACCTGACGCGCTCCCACCGCGCGCCGGCCATCGAGGAGCTGTACAACTTCGGCGCCCACGCCGGCACCCTCTCCTTCGACATCGGCAACCCGGACCTCGACGCCGAGTCCACCCTCGGACTGGACCTGAGCCTGCGGCACCGGGGCGACCGTGTCCGCGGTGACCTGAACTACTTCGTGTACGAGATCGACAACTTCATCTTCGGCAACCGCAGCGAGGTGATCATCGACAACCTGCCGGTGTACGACATCCTGCAGGGCGACAGCCGCTTCGCCGGATTCGACGCGGAGGCCAGCGCCCGGCTCGCCGGACGGACCTGGTTGACCCTCGGCATCGGGTACGTGGACGCGCGGCTGACGGCGAACGATGAAGCGCTGCCGCGGATTCCGCCGCTGCGCGGCTCGCTGAAACTCGACATCCCCTACGGCGGGTTCACGCTGAGCCCACACGTGGAGTTCGCCGGGCGGCAAGCCGACGTGTTCCGGGGCGAGACCGAGACCGAGGGCTACACCCTCGTCAACCTGCGGGCCTCGTACGTCTGGCCGCGGCAGAACCTGGCGCACATCCTGTCCTTCACGGGCTACAACCTCACCGACGAGCTCTATCGGAACCACACGTCGTACATCAAGGACCGGGCCCCCGAGATGGGTCGCGGGTTCCGGGTGAGCTACGCGGTGCGGTTCCACTAGAGCCCGCCAACATCGGACGGCCGATCCGCGGTCTGCATCCTCGCAGCACCCGGGTCGGCCCGGCGCGCCGCCGGCCGGTGGCGGTGAGAGTGCGGTCCGCCCGATGACGGGGACGGCTCGGAGCGCCGGCATTTTGCCGCCGCGTTTATCCTTGCGGCCGCGCGACCGATGGTCCGCACCGCCCGAACGCGCTTGGCGGTAACCGACACCACCGTTCCCCTCGTCAGACCGAAAGAGAAGACCGATGCGTAGTTCGCTGCCAAGCCTCTCGAACACCCTGCTCATCGCGCGACGGCAGTTGGGGGCGATCCGCCAGGACGGCTACGTCGTGTTCCTGTTGGGGCTCGTGGTCGCCCTGGGTCTGGTCGCCGCGCTGGGCGCCCGGCATCACGCTGCGAACGAGACCGAACAGCGCGACCGCTACCAGGCAATGGTCGATCGGCAGTGGGTGGAACAGCCCGAACGCCATCCGCACCGGGTCATCCACTATGGATTCCTGGTCTTTCGCGAACAGGCGCCGCTCGAGTTCGTCGATCCCGGGGTCAGCGACTACGCGGGAACCTCGCTCTACCTGGAAGGCCACCGCCAGAACACGGCCAACTTCGGCGAGGCGCGTCATTCCACCGGGATGTCGCGCTTCGGACGCCTCACGCCGGCGAGCGTTCTCGCGCTTCTGTTGCCGCTCCTGGTGGTGGTGGCCGGTTTCGCCGCGGTGAGCGCCGAGCGGGAAGGGGGAACGCTCGGCGTTCTCCTGACGCAGGGGGCGACGCCGGCGCAGATCCTCGCGGGCAAGGTCCTCGCCACGGGAGCCGTAGGGGCGCTGGCGACGCTGCCGGTCGCGCTGGTTGTCGCCGTCATGGCCGGGCCGGGATTGGACGGCCCCGCTTCCGCTCTGCGACTGGGCGCCCTGGCCGCCATCTACGCCGTCTATCTCGCGGGCTGGGTGCTCGTAACGGTTCTGGTCTCCGCCGTCCGGACCTCTTCGCGGAGCGCGCTGGCGCAACTGCTCGCGCTGTGGGTGGTGATCTGCGTCGCCACCCCCCGCGTGGCGGCCTCCGTCGCCGGGGCGCTCCACCCACTGCCCTCGCGCGCCGAACTCACCGCTCAGGTCGAGCAGGCGCTGAACGAGGTCGGAGACAGCCACCGCCCGGACGACCCCTTCTTCCGTTCGCTCCGGGAGGAGTACCTGGAGCGCTACCAGGTCGGCGCCGTCGAGGACCTTCCGGTGAACTGGAGGGGAGTGCTCAGCCGGGAATCGGAAGAACTCACCAGCCGGGTCTTCGAGGACCACCGGCAGGAGTTGGTCGAAGGCCATCTTCGCCAGAACGGGGTCCTGGCATGGTCGGGATTCCTGTCCCCGTACCTGGCGGCGCGGGACCTGTCGATGGGCATCGCCGGAAGCGGCCCGGAAGCGACGGAAGCATTCCTGGCCCAGGCCGAGGCGCACCGCTACACGATCATTCAGCGTCTCAACGAACTTCACATCCACGAGATCCGGTTCCAGAACGACCGGGCGCAACGGCTGTCGCGGGAACACTGGGGCGAGTTCCCCGTGTTTGAAACCGAGCCGCCACCCCTCGGGGGAGTGCTGGCGAATCGTCCCGTCTCCCTGGCCGCGCTCGGCCTGTGGATCGGCTTGCCGCTTGGCGGACTCGGGTTGGCGCGGAGACGGCTGGCGCTGGTCGGAACGGACCGGACCTCTTGAGGGCTCGGGTGAGAGCCTGGGCGCGGCTGCTGGCGCTCGACCTGCGGCGGCTGACCCGGTCGGCCGGGACCGCGGCCGCGATCATCCTGCTGCTCGTCCTGGGGATCTACGTGGCGTGGCGCGGCGGCCGGGATGCGGAGGCCGCCCGGTCTTCGTTGACGGCGGCGGAGACCGCCTACGACGACCAGTTGGACTTTCTGCTCTCGGTCTATCCGCCGGCCACCGACGCGGGAGAGGTGCTCTACTACCTGGCCTTTCCCGCCCCGCAGCCCCCGCTGCCGGTCGCACCCCTGGCGAGGGGCCGAGCCGCAGTGGAGACCGAGAGCCTCCGGATCCGACTCCTGGCGCTCGAAGGGCAGCTCTACGAGCACGAGACGGTGAATCCGCGTCTCGCCGCGGCGGGCTATCTGGACCTTGCCTTCCTCCTCGTCGCACTGCTCCCGCTGTTCATCATCGCGGTCAGCTACGACCTGATCTCCGGCGAACGGGAGGGCGGCACCTGGAACCTGGTCCGGCTGTTCGCACCCCCGCGGAGACTCCTGGTCGCGAAGCTCGCATCCCGCGCGATCCTCGTCGGCGCGGTCGCGGCGGTGGTGATGGCGGCCGGCGCGGTGATGGCCGGCATCGAGCTGGATGGCCGGGCCGGCTGGATGTTCGCGCTGGTCGCGCTGCACACGGTTTTCTGGTTCACCCTCTGCCTCGGGGTCGCGATGGGAAACCGGTCATCGACCGCCGACGCCATGATCCTGGCGGGAATCTGGGTAGTCCTGACGATTCTGGCTCCGGCGGCCCTCAGTCTCGCCAACGCGGTTCTTCACCCCGTTCCGGAAGCGCTGGAGCTGACGGTGCAGCAGCGCCAGGGATACCACGAGGCCTGGGATCTGCCGCCCAGCGCGACGATGGATTCGTTCTACCGGGATTACCCGCAATGGAGCGATCAGGACGTTCCCGAAGACGTGTTCACGTGGGGCTGGTACTACGCCATGAATCACCGGGGAGACCAGGCCGCCCGCGATGCCTCCCGGGCCTACCGCGAGGTGTTGCGCCAGCGGGATGCCTGGGCTCGCAGGTGGTCCGTGTTCGCGCCTCCCCTCGCGACCCAGCTCGCGCTCGATCGCCTCGCCGGGACCGACCTCGCGGCCCAGCTCGACTACCAGGACGCGGTGCGCCGATTCCACGAACGACTCAAGGACCACTTCTTCCCGCACTTCTTTGCCGCCGCCCCGGTCGATGCCGTGGCCTGGGACCAGGTACCCACCTTCGAGCCTGCGGCGCCCGCGGACAGCGCGGCCCGGGCCGGAGTGCCACCCGCGATTGCCCTGATCCTGGCTTCCGGTTTGGCGCTGGCGGTCGGGGCGCGGCGGGCCGGGGCTCGTCCGGACGCCTGACCTGACCGCCTCCTGAAGGGCGCCCCTCGGAGCAGACGGGTTGCCCACCCGCGTTGGGCGGGGCCGTTGACCGCCTGCGGTGGAACGTATGTGAGCGTGGAGAGCCGGCAAAACCTCCGTTTCGTTTGGTGGCCCACCGGCTTGGAACGCCGGCCCCCACCGGGAGAACTGGCCTCCGGTCGGCACCGCCCGCCTTCTCGGATTTCTCTCCCGAAATCCGCTCCCGGGAGTCGCCGCCGTCATATGAGTGGTAGAGCCCCAGCCCGACGAGCCGCTCCGGAGCCCGCTCTCGTCCACATGGAGGACCAACTCCCGGTCGCGGCTTGCCAGGTCGCACGTTGTCATTTGTTTCTAATATAGTTTCTGACATGAAAGAAAAAAGCGTCGCCGCCGGAATCATGAGGAGGGTGCGCCGCGGAAAAGCGGGACAACGGACGTGTACAGCGAGGGACTTCAAGGATCTGGGCAACCGCAACACGGTGGATCAGGCACTCGTCCGCCTTGTCAAGGCCGGGGCACTCCGACGCATCGGGCGCGGGCTCTACGACGCTCCGAGATGGAGCCCGATCCTGAAGGGGCCGGCTCCCGTTGATCTTGACGCCGCAATCGCCGCGCTAGCCCGGCGCGATGGCGTGAAGATCGTCCCCGACGGAAGCGTGTATGCCAATCAGCTCGGCTTGACAAACGCCGTTCCTGCCAGACCAAGCTACCTGACGGACGGTACGTCGAGGACGCTGAAGATTGGTGACCAGACCGTGCGGCTCCGTCACGCGTCTCCCCGCAGAATGCGTTGGGCCGGTAGACCCGCGGCACCCGTGGTGGAGGCGCTGCGTTGGCTCGGTCCGGCTGCCGCAAGTCAACCACGCGTGGCCAGTGTGCTGAGGCGTCGACTCCCGGAGACGGTCAAGAGCTGTTTAGCGCAGGATCAGCATTACCTGCCGGGATGGATGGCCCCCGTCGCCCGGCAAGTGACCACCGATTCCGGTCAGCCTCAGTGACAAACAGCTACCGGAGCTTCCTGAAGCAGCGGGAACAGGACCGCCGCGACACATTTGCGGCGACCGCCACGCGGAATGGGATCCGCCCCGAGTATGTTGAGAAGGATTTCTGGGTGTGTTTCGTTCTTGATCTGCTATTCGAAGGATTGCCGCAGAAACACCCCGGCTTCTTCTTCAAGGGAGGGACTTCCCTCTCAAAGGCGTTCCATGCGATTCACCGGCTGTCCGAAGACATCGATCTGGTAGTGGACAGACGCGACCTCGGGTTCGCCGGGGATAGCGATCCACTGGCGCCCGCGAACGTTCCCAGAAAGAGGCGGGACTCCGCGCTTCGGAGGCTCCAGCAGAAGTGCAGCGAATACGTTACCGGCGACCTTCGGACGGCGTTGGCCGACTTGACAGAGGGTCTTGGCTGCGATGTCTCAGCAGATCCTCACGACCGCAGCGGGCAAACGCTGCTGGTCGCCTACCCCACTCTGTATCGGTCCGTGCAGGCCGCGTACGTTGCCGCCACCGTGAAGATCGAGGGAGGAGCACGTTCGGCGACGGAACCCTGTGTGAACAGGTCGGTCGCTCCGCTCCTTGCGGGCGAGGCCGGGGCCGCCGGGCTCTCCACGAAGAACATCAGAGTGATCTCGCCGGAGCGGACGTACTGGGAAAAGGCGCTGATTCTTCACGGCCGGTACTGCGGCTTCCGCGACGAAGGCAGACTTCCCATCGACGGCGATCGAATTGCGCGCCACTACTACGACGTGGCGAAGCTCACTGCTTCCGCGATCGGTAAGTCCGCGCTATCCAGACCGGAGCTTCTCGACTCGGTGCGAACTCACAACTTGATTGCCTTCCGCCAGGCATGGAAGCGCTTCGAGGAAGCGGCGCCTGGATCTGTGAGGCTGGTTCCGTGCGGAGAATTGGAGAACACCATCCGGCGGGACTACCGAGCCATGGAGAGCATGTTCTTCACGCATCCGCCAGAGTTTGCCTGGATCCTCGACCAGCTCCGATCGGCTGAGGAACAGATCAACGCGCTGTGAGTCTTCCTGGAGCCTGGTGACGACTCTGGCAGATCGTCGCGGCCGCTCCCACGACTCCGGGCGGCGAAGCACGGAGACAGGTCCGCACATCCACTCCGGTACGATGGACGACCCACCCTGGCGGAGGAAAGCCATGAAGAGAGTCCTCGGAAGTGTGCTGTTTGCGGCGGTCGCCAGCCTCGTTGCGGCGCCGCTGTTCGCCCAGCCGGCCTACGACGTGCTGCTCGTCGGAGGAATGGTGTTCGACGGCAGCGGCAACCCGGCCGTCCGGGCGGATGTCGGCATTCGCGGTGACGAGGTTGTTGCGGTCGGCCGGCTGGCCGGGATGGAGGGTCACGATGCAGTCCGCACGATTGACGCTGGCGGGCTCTTCGTGGCCCCCGGTTGGGTGGACGTTCATTCCCACGCCGACCGGTCGCTCGTCAGTGACGACATGGAAGAGCGCAAGGCCGTCAACCTGGTCGCCCAGGGCATCACCACGGTGGTGATGGGCGCCGACGGCCGGAACCCGATCTGGCCCATCCGGGACGAGATCGCCGCCTACGAGAGCCGCGGCGTCGGACTCAACGTGGTGCCGGTGGTAGGCCACTCGACGGTTCGTCTCCAGGTGATGGGCGATGACCACGAGCGGCCCGCCACCGACGAAGAGGTGGCCCGGATGACCGTGCTGGTCCGCGAGGGGATGGAAGACGGCGCGTGGGGCCTCGGGGCGGGACCCGAATACCGCCCGGCCCGTTTCTCGGAGACCGAAGAGATCATCGCGCTCGCCCATGTGATCGCGGACTACGACGGCTTCTACTACTCGCACCAGCGGAGCCAGTCACCGATGCCGCGCTGGCAGGTGCCGAGCATCGTGGACGGCCCGACCCTGACGGGGACCGACGGGATGGCCGAGACCATCCGGATCGGCCGCGAAACCGGGATCCGGGTGGTCGGAACCCACATCAAGGCCAAGGGGCCGTCGAGCTGGGGACACTCCGCGAAAGACGTGCAGGCGATCAACCTCGCGCGGTCGCAGGGGGTCCAGGTGTATCTGGACCAGTACCCCTTCGAGACCTTCGGCGGCGGGCCGGTCGGCGTGATCCCGGTCTGGGGCTTCGCACCGCCGGGCACGGACCGTTCCGGCGGCCTCGACGACCCGAAGTGGCGGCGGACGCCGGGGCTGCTCAGCCTCGAGAACCTGGAGGCCAACCTCGCGGACGACGCCATTCGCGCCGAGCTGATGATGGACCTCAAGCAGCAGATCGATCTCTTCGGAGGCGCCGACCGGCTGGTCATCGTCCTCTTCCCGGAGGATCCGTCGCTCGTCGGAAAGACGGTGGCCGGAGTCGCCGGAGACAGCGGCAGGTCCGTCGCTGAAACCCTGATCGATTTCGCCCGCACCGGCAACCCGGAACTGCTCCACGGGGTGCTCATCCGCCCGATCGCGGGGGACCGGTTCGACGTGGAGACCTACATGGTGCAGGACTACACCGCGACCTCCACGGACGCCGGCATCGCCCTCGCGGCGACACCGGGACGCCATCCCCGCTACTGGGGCTCCTACACGCGCAAGATCGCCCACTACACCCGGGACCGGGGCATCATCACCCTGCCCTTCATGGTCCGCTCCTCCACCAGTCTGCCGGCCGCGATCGTGGGCATGACCGACCGCGGCTGCCTGCGGGTCGGCTGCAAGGCCGATGTCGTGGCCTTCGACTACGACCGCGTGGAGGACAACTCGACGATCATGAACCCCGAAGGGCCCCCCAAGGGAATCCCCTGGGTGCTCGTCAACGGCCAGATCGCGATCGAGGACGGCGAGGCCACCGGGGCGCTCGCCGGGGTGGTCATCAAGCGCGGCGGCTAGAACCCCCTCGGGGCGGCGCCCCGCCTGGGGCCTCCGGGACCGGGGACGGACGGTCGGGACTTCGGCGGGCTCCTATGGACCGGGGGACGCGGCATCTCGCTGCCGGAGCGCACGCAACATCCCGTGGCGTTTGAGTTTTTCGTGGAGGGTGGTCGCGTTGAGCTGAAGAATCCGGGCCGCGTGCGCCTGGTTGCCGCCGACACGGTGGAGCGTGTTTTCCAGGATGCTTCTTTCCAAGTCCCGGATCATCTCCTTGAACGACCTGCCGCTTCGGTCTCCATCGAAGCAGATCGCACAGAACGAGTCGGGCAGGACCCGGCCCCGGAAGCGGGCAAGCGCCGCCGTCGAGACGGCGCTTTCGATGACCGCCCGGAGCTCGGCCACGTTTCCCGGCCAGTCGTAGTCGTGGTAGGCGGCGATCATCCGGCTGGAGATGCCGTAGGGCCCCACCCCCGCGTGGTCGCAGGCGTCCGCCAAGAACCTCAGCGCCAGCGCCGAGATGTCCATCTTCCGCTCCCGCAGGGGCGGGATCCGAATCGTGGCCATCCCGGGAACGCTGGTTGTCGGGGGCACTTCGCGCCGTCCGTTTCCCGACGTCTTCGCGGGAGGCGCAGTTGACGCAATGAGCCGGACACCGGCGGTCGACGCGAGGGAGCCAAAGTCCATTGGCCCGGCACGGTCGATCCCGCTCAGATAGAGCGTTCGGGCGCCCGGGCCCGTTCCGTTGCCGCTGGCGCCGGCCGCGGCAACGTCAAGGTGCGCCGCCAGCTTTCCGGGCGGCACGCTGCCGGCCTCGATCGGGACGAAGCTCTCGGCCGCGTCGGGGCCCGAGTGGCTCGAACGATGAATCAACTCGGCCGCGAAGCGTCGGCCGGTACCGCCCTCGCCCACGATGACGACGGGTTCCGACGACAGGGATGCCGTGGCGATCTCGTCCCGGATTCTTGCGGCTTCGGCGGAACTGCCGATCCAATCCTCACAGGCGTACGGGCCCGACCACCGTCTACCGTCGGTTGGGTGGTCTGGGGTGCCCCGCATGGGATCCGCCTTTGGCCCGCCACCCCGGAGGGCGGCGAGCCGTGGTGGTGAACGCGCTAGGCGTTCATCAAGGTGCTCAGAAGGTCAGACGGGCGGAGAGGCCGACGGTGCGGCCCTGGATCCACTCGATCGTTTCGCGGTAGGCGCCCCCGGCGCGCATGATGAAGTTCGTCTCGGACGCGTTGTTCAGCGCGTTGAACAGGTCGAACATGAACTGGATCTCCGCGGTGTCGCCGAGCTGGAGGCCCTTGTCAATCCGGAAGTCCAGAATCTGGACGTTGTCCGACCGGCGCTGGCCCAGGTTGTCGAGGAAGATCGTCTGCGTTCCGACGTTCGGCACGCCCACCGACAGCCTGGGGGCCCAGTTGAAGCCGCTGACGAGGCGCAAGGTTCCGGCCAGTCCTACGTCGTAGGGCAGCACGTACCGGCCCGCAGCCTTGAACTGCCAGTTGGTCAGGTCCTGGATCAGCGGGATGAACCCGTACTGGTAGGTCGGGCCGACGCCGATGGGATCCGTGGTCAACGGGCTGTTGCTCTTGCTGGCGGGGTTACGGCCCTCGTGGCGCCACTGGTAGTCGAAGTAGGCGTTCCAGAAGAAGTTGTTCCGGAACCGCCGGTTAACCCCCAGCGAAACCGTCGTCCAGTTGAAAGCGGCAAGATCGTCCGGCCAGTTCGTGTATTCGTTCCGGCTCGTCTCGGCACCGTCCGCAAGACCGCTCACGGTGATGCCGGTACCCCCGAAGCCCGCGCTGTCGCAAGCCGCAGGACACGCCACTGTCTGGGTGTTGGTAAGGGTCCCGATGCGGGCGACGTTGAGGTGACCGAAGGCGCCGTTCTGCCGCTTGTGCACGAGCGAGGCGCGGAGGCCGAGGTCGTTGCCGACCTGATGCTCGACCGAGCCGCTCACCTCGTCCACGTAGGGCTGTACCAAGCCCGTATTGATGGGACTCCCGGTAGGAGGCTGGCTGAAGTCAGCTCCGAGTCCGGCGCCGGTGCTGCCATCAAGGAGGGTGCCGAGTTCGTTCACCCCGTCGAAGAGCCCGTTCCGGTTCTGGTCCAAGAACTCGTAGGTGACGTCCTTGTTGCCGCCCGGATTGGCGTCCGGCATGCCGGTGTTCATGTTGTGGTAGTAACGGCCCCAGTAGCCCTTCAGGACCGAACGCCCTTCCCCGGTGAGATCGAAGGTGAAGCCGACCCGCGGAGCGAGGTTCCACCAACTGATCAGATTGTCTGCAGCCGGAATCTCGGCGCCGGGCCCGAACAGCAGAGGCAGTGCGCCGGCCACGTTGGCGTCAATGTCCGCGATCTCGCGGATGCAGCCGACGACGGCCGGACAGGTCCCGCCCGGAACATTGCTCGACGCGAGATAGCCCATCCGCTGACTGCCGAACCGAACGCCGGCGTTCACCGTCACCCGGTCGTTCAGCGTCCAGACGTCCTGGACGTAGAAATCCATGTGGGTGTTCCGGTCCTGGTTGAAGTTCGGGAAGCTCTGGAAATGGATTTCGTTAACGTTGTGGGGGCGCGGCGGATCCTGGGCACTGTTGTCGAGATAGCGGACGGCGCCGGAGTTGGCGTTCCAGCCGAACTGCCGCTCGTCAATCTGCCAGTCCCAGCCAAACTTGAGGTCGTGGCTGCCGCTCTCCGTCGGCAGGTAGTAGTTGAACTGACCCGTCGTGTGCGGCTTCCAGCGGTTGAAGGTGAACGGCCGCCAGCCAGCGCCGGACCGTTCGCCGGTGCCCGCGTCCCACCGTGGTGGCTTCGTTGCGGGATCCACCGCGGGCGTCATCGGCCAGCCGAACCCGAAATGGTTCACCTGGATGTTGCTGTAGAGACGGTCGCTCCACACCCGCTGCCACTCGGCCTTGTGCAGCCACGACCACGAATCCTGGGCGAGGATGGACTCGGCCGGAATGGTGCGGGACAGACTGCGAAACGGTTTCTGTTTGAGTGACCAGTGGTGGAAAGTGATGAACTGGTCCCGGTCGGTGATCTGCCAGTTCGCCTTCACCGTGAACATGTCGAAGTCGCCGAGGTCGGTCGCGACGTCCTCCGGCACACCCGAGATGACCCGGTCGATGACGAACCGGTTGTAGGCGGCATAGAACCAGGCCTTGTCGCGAACGATCGGGCCCCCGAGGTCGATGTGCGCCTCGTAGAACTCGATCACCGGCGCCGAGGTGCCACCCCGGCTCGAAAGGTCGGAGGTGATGTTGTCGGCGATCATGTCCGGCGGCTCGTAGGCGAAGTGCTCGGTCCCGGAGAAGTCGTTACCGCCGCTCTTCCACACCGCGTTCACCGTCGCGCCCGGGGTGTTCGACTCCACGTCGGCGCCCTGCGCCGACACCTGGAACTCGCCGATCGCGTAGAAGTCGTAGTAGCCCCCCGCACCGCCGGTGCCCTCGGTGGTGTTCACGCCGTCGTTGATGATCCGGTTCTGTCCCCGGACCCCGAAGGTCTCGTAACCGGACTGCTGGCTCTTGTGGGACCCGCCCACGTCGTAGCCGCGCATCCGCACGCCGGGACTCTGCTGGAGGACCGCCCACATGTCGGTGGCCGACGGGACGTCTTCGAGCTGGGTGGTGTCGAAGCTCGCCGATACGCCGGTGGTCTTCACGTCCACCACCGGAGATTCACCGGTCACGGTGACGGTCTCGGCGACGGTCGCGATGTCCATCATGGCGTTCACTTCGAAGGTCGAACCACCAACCACGATGACCTCCTCGAAGACGACGGTCTGGAAGCCGCCGAGTTCGAAGGTCAGGTTGTAGCTGCCCGCGACAAGCTGCGCGAACCGGTAGGAACCGTCCACGTCGGTGGTCGCGGAGCGAGGGGCGACGAGCTCTTCGGACTCCAGGGTAACCGTCACTCCGGGGAGGACGAGGCCCTGGGCGTCGTTCGCGGCGCCCTCGAGGCGTCCGTAGATCTGCTGGGACAGGGCCGCACTCGGCCACGCCACCAGCAGCGTAAAGAGAATGAGTTTTCTCATGGGTTCTGGTACTCCTTTGGAGCGATACTCAGAGTCGGAAATGGCCGCGGCGCGGCCGGACAGCAAGAAGCAAGGCGCCGCGGACCGAGGTTTCGGGCGGCGGTGAAAGCGGACGACCGCGCGAACGGTCGGGATCGGAACCGCCGGTGTGACGCGGTTTCCACCCCCGTTGATCCGAGGTTCCCTGGAATCCGGGCTTCACTCAACAGGAACTCCGGGCCACGGACGTGCGCTGGGATGTGCATCGGTTCGGTTCGCCTCCCGGCGCCGCGGTCACGTTGCCCGTCCGGGGAACGAAGTCGCCGTCGCACCGCCAGACTGCGCCCGATCAGGACGCACCCTCACCAGAGCGACCGGGGGAATCAGGACTCTACGAACGGGGCAAGTGCTGGGGTAGATACACCTCGTGTTTTTCTTTACACACACTTAGGACCTGTACCCGCCGGTTCCGCCCCGGGCTCCGCGTACCGAATCCGCTCCGGCGCCGGTCCTGCTATCCGTTCACGACGCGCCGGCGTCATCTGGTGCGGTGTGCCGGGAATCGCACGGCATTGGAGCGGCGATGCATCCCGGCTCGCCCCCCACCGGGAGAAATGCCCATGATCGCGTCCTCCCGCACACCCCCCCGTCATGAAAAAGGCGGAAACGGCTTGGAACGCCGACCTCTGGTCGGCACAGCGGGCCGAAGGCCCGCGGGTGACGTGCCGCTATTCGCCCTGGGCGACAGAAACTCGGGAGCGTCTCCTACGCCCAGTTGCACCGCGAGAAAACCATCCCGCAGCTCGGCGTCGTGCCGTGCGCTGCACGGTCGCGGAGCGCGGTGCCGACTGGAGGCCAGTTCTCCCGGTGGGGGCCGGCGTTCCAAGCCGGCGGCGCCATCAAGGCGCTTGGCCGACCCGCCGGACTGCATTTTCGCAGCAACTGACTGGCGCTCCTCGCCGTCCCCGTCATCGGGCGGGACTGCATTTCACAGCGACCGGCCGGATCGGCGCTCACGTGAGTTTCACCACCCCCCTGCCAGCGCCGCCGCGATCTTGCCGATGCCTTCGGCGATCAGCGACTCGTCGATTGCCGAGTAGCCCAGCCGGATGTGGTTGCGGTTCCGGCGTTCGTCCGAAAAGGTGAAGCCGCCGGTCTCGAAATAGACGCCCTCGGCCGCCACCCGCTTGGCGAGAAAGCCCGCGTCCGCCCCCTCCGGCAACCGCAGCCAGATGCTGCCGCCGCCGTATTCCGGTGGCGTCGAGGCGCCCGGAAAATGCCGATCCAGCGCCCGGTGCATCGTCGCGCAGCGTTCCTTGTAGACGGCGGTGATCCTGGCGACGAACCGGTCGAAGTACCCGCGCTGCATGAACAGCGCCACGCTCTTCTGGTTGTTCACCGCCGGATGGCGCACGAAGTGGTGGCGGAGCGCCCGCGCCTCGCGAATGAACTCGGGGTGCGCCACCAGATAGCCGATGCGCAGCCCCGGCAGCAGCGACTGCGAGAGCGAGCCCGTATAGACGACGTTGCCCCAGCCATCGAGGCTCTTCAGCGCCGCCGGTGGTGTCCGGTTGAAGCTGATGTCCGCCTCGTAGTCATCCTCGATCACGAACTGCCGGTTGCAGTGGGTCCGCTCCAGCAGCGCGAGCTTGCGCTCCGGCGGCATCGTTACCGTCGTCGGGAACTGGTGGCTGGGCGTCACGAACAGACACCGGCAACGGTCGATGTCGTCCGACAGCATCAGTCCCGCACCGTCGATGGGAAGCCGCTCCACCGCGATCCCCTCGATCCGGGCCATGTTGATCACGTCCGGATAGCCCGGGTCCTCGACGCCCAGGGTTTCGCCCGCCGACACCAGGAGCCGGAGCGCCAGATGGCGCGCCTGCTGGCCGCCCACCGTCACCAGCACCTGGTCCGGACGCGCCACGATCCCCCGCTTCGCGAGCACGCGCTGGATGATCTGCTCGACCAGCATCTCGTCATCGACCGAGGAGTAGTCCGTCGCCCAGTTTTCCAGCTCGAACCGGTTCATGGAGTCACGCACGCAGTCGCGCCATTGTTCGATCGGAAACAGCGACGGATCGATCACCCCGCAAACGAAGGGATAGCGGTAGCGCGCCAGGCAGTCCGCGGGCTTCACCACGCGCGGGAGATTGAAGCTGCGCCCCCGGAAGAACGCCGTGTAGTCCAACTCCTCCTCCGGCGCGTCGACCCCGCCGGTCAGCTCCGGATCGAGCGCCTCGCCCGCGGCTGGCAGGACCGACGGGTTCACGAAGAAGCCCGCACCCTTCCTGACCTCGACGAACCCGTCGAGCCGCAGCCAGTCATAGGCGAGCGACACCGTGGTCACGCTCACCCCCAGTTCCCTCGAGAGCTGGCGGATCGACGGCAGCGGCCGGTTCAGCGCGTACAGGCGATTCACGATACCGATCGCCAACTGGCGACGGATCTGCTTTTGCAGCGTCTCCGGGGACTCGCGGTCAACCGCGATCATGTTCTCATACACCGGCGAACAATCCCGCTGCCGACGGACGCGTCAGGCGGGAGTGCCGGGACTCGCGCCGTCGTCGCCGTATGCGGTCCACCCACCGCTGCGCGGAGGTCGGGAGCACGGACACCCGTGCCCTTACCCGATCCGCGCCTGCGCCCTTCCAACGCAGTGCCTTTCGACCCATGCCCCGAAAGGTAAGCAATGGCCGGACCCGCGAGTAGAGACAGTTGGGAGCCTCTTATCGTGACAGTCGGGGGCTTCCATCGTCTCGCCCGGCCGTGGCCGCGGCCATCCGAGGGCGGCCGGAACCATCCCCGGGTGGCGATCAAGCTCGGCGGGCTCGCACCAGGGAAGATCGCCGCTCTCCGGCGCGGCAGGGGGAAATGGCCCCGATCTTTCCTTACTTTGCTAGACTATTCGTAAGGCAACTCGAAACTCGCCAATGCTCGTGAAAGTCACGTCGAAGCGCCAGGTGACCTTCCCGGCGCGTGTACTCGACGCGTTGGGAGCGAGACCGGGCGACCGGCTCCTGCTGGAGGAAACCCCGGACGGCTTCCTCCTCTGCCCACGGCGCATCGACGCCGGCCGCCTGGCTCCGCTTCGCAAGAAGCTCCAGCGCGGTCATGGGAGTTTCGACATCCACGCCTTCCGCGAACAACCCCATGACCCGTCGCTTCGGGATTGACACCTCCGTTCTCGTCAGGCTGCTGACCGGAGATCCGCCGGCGGATTTCGACCGCTGCGCGGCCGCTCTCCGGCGCCTGATCGAGGCCGGGGACGCAGTGATGCTGGCGTCGAATCAGGTCATCGGTGAGGCGTACATCGCGGTCCAGCACCACTACGGCGTATCGCGGGCCGATGCTCGCGCGGGCCTGCTGGATGTGCTGCGGAGCGGTCTCGTAGGACCCCTGAACGGACGTCCCGTGTTGACGGCAATTGAAGCGTCCGACTCTCCCGGGCTCATGGATCGGCTGATCGCTGACGACTACGCGGGCAGCTCGCTCGAGGTGCTCACGCTGGATCGCCGGATGGCGTCCCTCCCCGGCACCCGGTTGTTGTAGGCGGTTTCGATGGCTCCGGACCTCCAATACGGCGGGGCGGCGACCATCGGGGCTCGGCGCCGTCAGGAGGACGCCTGGGGGACACGCCTGCTCCCACCGGACGAAGCCGGTGTCCGTCTGTTGGCGCTCGTCGCGGACGGTCTGGGCGGGCACCCCGCCGGCGACGAGGCGAGCCGGATCGCCTGCCAGGCCTTTCTGGAGGCGGGAAGCGGCGGGTCCGGCTCTCCGCGCGAATGTCTGCGGCGGGCTCTGGAAACCGCAAACCGGCAGATGCGGGAGGCGGTGGAGGCGTCACCTGAACTCGGAGGCATGGGCACCACGCTGGTGGCCGCCCTCTTCCACACGGGCGGCTGCGATTGGCTGAGCGTGGGTGATTCCTTTCTGTTCCGCTACCGTGGCGGCCGGATACGACGCATCAACCCACTCCACACCGTCGGGGCTGAACTGGACGAAATGGCGCGGCGCGGGGAGATCACCGCCGCCGAGGCTGCCTCGCACCCGGAAAGGCCGCTGATCACGAGTGTGATCCAAGGCGGGCCGATCGACGAGGTAGCCGAGGGAGGTCTGCCGCTGGCATCCGGCGATCTTGTCATCCTCGCCACCGACGGGGTGGAGACGCTGGGCGAGGACGGGATTGCGTCCGCGTGCGGCCGGCACGCGGCGCACGGAGCGGAAGACATCGCCCGGGCCATGACCCGCCGGATCGAGGAGATCGGGTCCTGGAATCAGGACAACGCAACGGTGGTGGTCGTCCGGACGCCGCCATGACGGAGGTCTCCAGACAGCAAGGCTGACACTCACGTGTCTGAAATATTCAAATGTCACTTGAAAATAACATGATAATCTCAACCATGTGTTCCCGAGATCCCTGAAACTGCCGCCCTCCGGGGGCCGTACGTTCTTCCTCTGGGGGCCGCGTCAGGTCGGGAAGACAACCCTGCTGCGGCAGACCTATCCCGACGCCTTGTGGATTGACCTGCTGAAGGCGGACGAGTTCCGCCGCTACGCCACGCGGCCGGAAGCGCTGCGGCTGTCCCTTCAGGCGGAGGGCGCCGGTCCGTTCCGGCGGGTCGTGGTGGACGAGATCATGAAGGTTCCGGCGCTCCTCGACGAGGTCCACTGGATGATCGAGAACCTGGATGTCCGGTTCGCGCTCTGCGCGTCGAGCGCGCGCAAGGTGCGACGCGGGGCCGCCAGCCTGCTGGGCGGCCGCGCTCTCCGGTTCGAACTGCGCGGACTCACCTCCGCCGAACTCCGAGCGGACTTCGACATCCACCGCATCGTCAACTGCGGTTTCCTTCCCCGGCCCTACCAGGATCCGGAGCCCGGCGAACTGCTCGAGTCCTACATTGCCGATTACCTCAAGGAAGAGATCGCGGCGGAGGGACTCGTGCGCAACCTCCCCATCTTCGCGGATTTCCTGGAGGCCGCCGCGCTCGCGGACACCGAGATGGTCCGCTTCTCGAACGTGGCGCAGGACTGCGGGGTCAGCAGCCAGACCGTACGGGCCTACTACGAGATTCTGGAGGACACCCTGCTCGGCCGCTGGCTTCCCGCCTGGCGGAAGCGGCCGAAGCGCCGGGTAGCCCGAACGCCCAAGTTCTACTTCTCCGATGTGGGCGTGGTGAACCGGCTCGCCCGGCGCGGCGAACTCTCCGCGGGCTCCGAACTCTTCGGGAAGGCCTTCGAAAGCTGGCTCTTCCACGAGATCGGCGCGTACCTCGCCTACACGCGGTCGGAGGAGCGTCTTTCCTACTGGCGCCTCGCCGGGGGCGCCGAAGTGGACTTCATCGTCGGCGACATGCGGATCGCCATCGAGGCCAAGGGGGCGGCACGCATCGGGTCGCGGCACCTGAAGGGGCTTCGGACGCTCGCCCATGATCATCCGGAAGTTCAGCGGCGCATCGTCGTCTGCCTGGAACCGCGTCCCCTGAAGACCGACGACGGCATCGAGATCCTCCCGGTCCGCTGCTTTCTCGACCGACTGTGGGACGATGGGTTCGCGGTCTGAAACCGCAGCCGACGGGGCGAGGCTTCTCCCGTCCCCCTGGCGCCTTGGGAGAGGGCTTGACATGAGCAGATTCACGAGATTCCTTGCGGCGTTCGTCGTCTACGGCGTCATCGACGTGGCGTGGAACATGTCGCCGCCGGCGGTGGCCATGTACGCCGCTCTGCACGAGGCCAGCGGCAACGACTGGAGCTTCGGGAAGCCGATGGACACCTGGGGCGGCGTCGAGCTGGTCGCCGTGCTCGTGTTCTTTGTGCTGATCGCGCTCGCGAACAGCCATCTGGTGATCGGGCCGGCCATCCGCGAGCGGGACCTCCAACGGGCGATGAAGAACGGGTTCCTGCTGGGCTGCGCGGCCTACGCCACCTACATCGCGCCCACCTTCATCAGCATCGCCAACTGGCCGGCGGCGCTCGTTCCCATCGACATCCTCATCGGCGGGTTGCTGAGCCTCGCGACGTCGGGGATCGTGACCTGGTGGGCGCTGCGCCGTCAGGCGGCCTGAGGGCGGGGCGCACGTCGGGGCGGGTCAGCCCGACGCGCTCTGCGGCCCTGCGGGCCGCGTGCCGGCCGGAGGCCGGCGTTCCAAGCCGTACGCGCCTTCCCTGACCGGGCGGGTCCTGGCGGACCCGCCCGGAGGGAGTTGCCCGCGGGCTAGAAGGAGTAGCGGAGGGCCAGTTCCATCTGCCGGGAGGGGGCGTTGATGTTCGACGCCAGGGAGTTCTCGTTGATGCCGAAGCCACCGGAACGCAGGTTCCCGTTCGCGTTCCCGAAGTTGGCGCGGTCGAAGGCGTTCAGGACCTGGAAGACCACTTCGAGGCCGTGGGTCCCGCTCAGGTAGAAGTTCTTCGAAGCGCGGAAGTCGAAGTTCAGGAAGTTCGAGCAGGCGAAGTCGGTCACCGGGGTGCGGCCCTGAGCCTGGCGGTAGGCGTTCCCAAGACCGAGATCCAGGTTGCGGCACCCGTAGGTGTTGGACGCGTTGAAACCCGGGGCCAGATCGCCGGAAAAGCTGTCGCCGTTCAGGTTCGTTCCCGACGTCACCAGCACCGGAAGCGGCGACCGGTAGTCAACGATCGTGGAAAGGCGGATGTCGAACGGCAGCACGATGATGGCGCTGCTCACCAGCCGGTGGCGGCGGTCGGTGTCCCCAGGACGAGTAACCTGGGTGTAGCCCGGAAAGCGGCTATCCCAGCCGGAAGGCTCGGTGCCGCGTGTCCAGAGTTCCGTCGTGTCGGTCTTGGCCAGGGTGTAGCTGACCAGGAATTGCCAGCCGTCCGCGTAGCGCTTTTCGAACTTGGCGTAGAACGCCTGGTAGTCGTGATCGAGCAGCGAATAGGACGCCCGAACCTGGCTGAACTGCGGCCAGGGCCGCACGCCGTTCACCGGGTAGTTGATGTCGATCCGCCGCATGACGTCGGCGCGGGTGGCTACCCGGGTCAGGTCGAGCGAAAGCGCCATGTCGTCCCGGAGCTGGTGCGCCAGCCCCAGGTTGAAGTGGTGCGCATAGGGCTGCTCGTAGTCGTTGTCGAGGATGTCGATCAGTGGGGGCGCCGAGGAGAGGTACTCCTCACGTGACTTGCCGCCCAGCGGATCCAGGAAGTCCGGATTGCTGATGAAGATCTCCTGCGCCTGGTGCCACCACCGCTCCGAGAAGTTGGTGAGCGTCCGGATGTTCTCGAAGAACTTGCCGTAGCCGCCCTTGACCGTGGTGCGTCCGGTGTTGTCGCCCGAAAGGTCGTAGACGAAACCGATCCGGGGGCCCCAGTTGTTCTTGTCGCCCCGGGCGTCGGCGCCGTCGTGCCACGGGATCGGCAACGGGAACTGGATGTCGCGGATGTCCTCGTTGAAGGTGCCCACCTGGAGGTCGTAGCGGAGACCCAGGTTCAGGGTCAGGCGGTCGCTCGTCCAGTCGTCCTGGGTGTAGATCGAGAAGTGGTGGACCGGCACGCGGTCATACACCGGCTGGCGCTGCCGGTACTGGATCGGGAAGGTCTCGGGATTGTTGGGATCGAACGGCTCGTTCGTGTCGAAGGTGAACCGGCCGTTGTAGCGGCCCGTGCTGTCCGCCTCGAAGTCGATCCAGTTGTAGTCCACTCCGAACTTGACCTGATGGTCGCCCCCCATCCCCTGTGTGAACCAGGTGAAGTCGTCCTTGAACTGCCAGCGGGTCTCCGGGCCCATCTGGTCGTTGCACGACCCGGTGCGCAGGTCGGGGCGATAGATCTGCTGGTCACAGAGAGCGAGGCGCTCGGCGCTGAAGTCACCGGCGGGATAGGAGCCGTGGCTGAACGCCGGACTCACCTCGTACTTCGAAAACGCCCGCTGGAAGCGGAACTCGTTCAGCGAGTTGGCGCCCGTCACCGACGTGACCCCGAAGACCTCGGCGTTGCGGGGCACCGCGAAGTCGAATCCCTCGGTGGTGATGCCTCGGGCGTTCAGGTTGGGCCGGTACTCGTTCTCCCAGGCGATCCGGAGCCAGACCTGGTGGTCCTCGTTGAGCTGGTGGTTCAGCCGCGCCAGCCACATGTAGCGCCACTCGTCCTTCGGAAACGTCCCCTCGAACTCCGGGAAGACCCCGTTCGTGTCGATGTCGTAGAAGAGCTCCTCGTTGGTCCGCTCGTAGGCAAAGAAGAAGTGGGTGCGGTCCTCCACGATGGGTCCGCCGAAGGACCCGCCGAACTGGTGCCGCCGGTACTCCGGTTTCTCGAAGCTCGGATCCTCGGACGCGAATTCCTTCTGCTGGTGGGTCAGCTCGGTCAGCGACTTGTCGCGGAAGAACCAGAAAGCGCTGCCTGCGAAGTCGTTCGTGCCCGACTTGGTCACTACCGTCATGAGGCCGCCGGTCGCGAGCCCGTACTCCGCCTTGAAGTTGCTCGTCGTGACCTGGAACTCGCCGATGGCGTCCATCGGGAAGTTCTGGCGCGCTTCGCCCATCTCGGCCCAGGTGTTGTTCACCCCGTCCACGATGAAGGCGTTCGCGTAGTAGCGGCCGCCGGCGCCCATGTTCACGTTGCCGCGGTAGTAGAAGCCGCGGATCGCGTCCTGGCTGGTGCCGGGGGTGAGCAGCGCGAGGTCCACCCAGCGGCGGGAGGCCACCGGCAGGTCCTGGATCTGGAGGTCGGACACCGAGGTGGAGATGTCCGAACGCCGCGTGTCGAGCAGCGGCGCCGTTCCTGTGACGGTCACGGTTTCCTCGACCTGGGCGAGCGCCAGCTCCTGGTTCATGACGATCGTCTGCTGAATCGTCAGGATGACTCCGGTGGTCTCCACCGTCTGGAAGCCACTCAGCTCGGCCCGCACCGTGTAGGTCCCCGGCAGCAGCGCCGGCAGGCGGTAGTCGCCGGTCGCGTCGGAGGTGGAACTCCGGGAGACTCCGGTGTCCTGGTTGACTGCGGTCACGGTGGCCCCGGGAAGGACGGCCCCGGTGGAGTCGACGACCTGACCCTCGATCTGCCCGTACTGGGCAAAGGCAGGCGTCGCGAGAAGAAGGGCAGCCACGAGCACGGCCGCCCCCGAACAGATACAGGCTCTCCAGCACCTCCGATTGCGGGCCGGGTTGCGGTATCTCGTCGTGGTGGCCATGTTTGGCGCTCCTCCTAAAGGGAAATGAAACGACGTGGTGCTGCCCGGCCGGGTGGCCGGGCGGTTCAGAGAGTGTCCGATCCGCTGACGAACCTCCGCTCCTAGTCGGCCTTGAACATGGCCATCAGGACCGTCTCGCCCCACTCGAAGTGGAGCATGCCGTCGCTGCCCTGTCCGTGGAGAACGACCGTGAACTGCTCGCGGGCCTCGCCCGGATGGACCATCAGCGGGATCTCGGCGATGTCCTTCGCCGCGTCGTGCTCGGTGCCCCACTGCCCGGTCTGCGAGTTGACCAGCAGCGTCCAGCCGTCTCCCATCTTCTTCGCGAAGAGGCTGTAGGAGCCAGCCGCGATCTTGGTCCCCGCGAAGTCGAGGTCGCCGCTGGTGGTCAGGGTGGTGGAGGCGTCGGCGCCGAGCCGCCACACCATGCCGTCGGTGGCCTGGCCCAGCATGTCGCGGCCCTTCAGGCTCGGACGGCCGTATTCGATCGAGACCGTGGCGTCGCCCACCATGGCCTCGGCGCTGCCCCGCGGGCTCTGGGCGAAAGCCGTCGGGACGGCGATAAGCAGGCCGGCGAGAACGCCGGCAACGAGTCGGGTCTTCATGTTCGCTCCGTTTCGGATGGTTGGTTGAACGTTCGGATTCAGACGCCCACCGCGATGCGGCGGGGAACGGGTTTCGAGGGGGAACGGCCGCGGATGCCGATGACCCGGCCCTTTTCGCGGGGCTCGGGCATCTCTTCCAGGCGGCGGGAGATCTCCTCCAGGAGGGCGACGTACTCGGCCGGCATCGGGGCCGAGCGGCGGGTGCGCATGTCGACGTAGACCCCGATGTGCTCGCAGGTCGCCGCCTGGACCGGCTGGCCGTCCGTGGAGTCCGGCTCGGCGAAAAGGCGAAGGAAGGCGTGGATCAGCTTCTCGTTGAAATCGAGGAGCTGGTAGGTGACGAAGAACGAGCGGCCCGGATGCAGCTCGTGCTGGTAGGTGACGTGGTCTTCCAGCGCAAAAGTGGACCCGTAGTCGTTGTCGTTGTCCCAGAGTCCAATGCGGCTCAACATGTGTTGCGTAGCCTGATCGAAAGCCCGCCGATAGTACACGACGTTCATGTGGCCGTTCCGGTCGGTCCAGTCGGGCGCCACGACGCCCTCGTAGATGCGGAATCCGCGTTCGGGATCGAGCACCAGGTCGGGAGGCAGGCGGAAGGGCATGTGGCCCGGTAGATTACGTGAACGGTGGGCGCGGGGGTTCCATAATGGGACTTGAAGTTCTGCGTTTCGCCCGCCTGACGGCGGACGATGCCGGCCGGAGGCCGGCGCTCCGAGGAGGGCTCGTCATGCCGCTTGCCGTTCGCTGTTCCGTCCAATTCCTGCGCTGCATCGCGCTGCCCATCGCCGTCCTGCTCGCTGCGGGGTGCGCCCCGGACTGGCCGCCCCCGCCGCAAACGCGGGTGGAGGTGGTCACCGACACCATCCACGGGGTCGAGATCCCCGATCCCTACCGCTGGCTCGAGGACCAGGACAGTCCCGAGACGCGGGCGTGGATCGACGCCCAGAACGAGTACGCCCGGCAGATCGTCTCGGACACCGCGCTCGAAGAGCGGATCGCGGGCCGGCTGAGCGAGCTGATGGAGATCGCCCAGGTCTCCGCGCCGCGGAAAGCCGGGGACTCCGAGCTCTTCACCCTGCGGCGTCCCGGGGAGCTCCAGGCGCGCATCTACCGGCGTCCGAAGACCGAAGGGGAGGCCACCGGAGAGCGGCCCGATCCCGACGGGGAATACGAACTGCTCCTCGACGCCCAGGCGCTCGGGTTCGACGACTGGGCAAGCGTGGACATCGTGGACGTCGCTCCCGACGGGAGACTCCTCCTCTACCGCATCCGGGACGGCGGGCTCGACGAGATCATGGTGCGCCTCTTCAATCTCGAAACGCTGGAGGACCGGCCCGAGCGGCTGCCCGAAGCGCTCTACGGAACGATCGCCTTCGACGGCACGGGGGAGGGCTTCTACTACATCCACCGTTCGCGGGAGGACGGCCCGAGGATCCGCCACCACCGGATCGGAACGGAGATGAGCGAAGACCGGGAGATCTTCGGCGAGGGCTACGGGCCGGAGACCTTCCTCCGGCTCGAGGAGATCGAGGACGGCCGCCTGCTGCTCCTCGGCGTCCAGCATGGCTGGATGCGGAACGACATCTTCGTGATGGACCGGGCGAGCGGCGAAGTCCACCCCGTCATCGAAGGCGAACGCGCCCACGTCAACGCCCGCTACGAGGAGGGCCGGCTCCTCCTCACCACCGACCTCGACGCCTCCAACTACCGGGTGATCGCGGTCCCCACGGCGGGCGTGGACCCGTCTCGCTGGTCGGACCGCTCCCGGTGGACCGACTGGATCCCCGAGCAGGAGCACCTGCTCCGCGGCTACACGACGATCGGGGAACGGACCTACGTGGAGCTGCTCGCGAACGTCGCCTCCCGCATCCTCGTCTTCGAGGCGGGGGACGGGGCGGCTCTCGAGCCGGTGGACGAGATTCCCCTGCCCGAGTACCACACCGCCAGCCTGAGCAAGCTGGGCGAGGACGGGGCCATGCTCACCCTGTCGTCCTTCACCGTGCCCCAGACCCGCTACCGGCTGGATCTCGAAACCTGGGAGCGGGAACTCATCGAGCCGCCGCGACCCGAGTACGACGGGAGCGACGTCCTGGTGGAACAGGTCTGGTACACGTCGAAGGACGGAACCGAGGCGCCGATGTACATCATGCGGCCGCGCGGGGTGGAGCTGGACGGCAACCTCCCCACCCTTCTCCACGGCTACGGCGGCTTCAACGTGAGCGTCACCCCGTCCTTCCGGGCGCAGGCGGCGGTCTGGGTGGAAGCCGGAGGCGTCTTCGCGGTGGCGACCCTGCGGGGCGGCAGCGAGTTCGGCGAGGACTGGCACCGGGACGGGATGCTGGAGAACAAGCAGAACGTCTTCGACGACTTCATCTCCTCGGCGGAATGGCTCATCGAAAACGGCTACACGAACCCGGACCGGCTCGCGATCATGGGAGGGAGCAACGGCGGCCTGCTGGTGGCCAGCTCCTTCACGCAGCGGCCCGAGCTCTACCGCGCGGTCTACTGCGGGTTCCCGGACCTCGACATGGTGCGCTTTTACACCTTCACCGAGACCAACAACATGCCGGCGCTGCTGGAGTACGGGAACGGCGGGATCCCCGAACAGTTCGAGTTCCTCCGGCAGTACTCGCCCTACCAGGCGGTCGAGGACGGGACCGACTATCCGGCGGTGATGTTCACCCAGGGCGACCTCGACACCCGGGTGCCGCCGCTCCAGGGCCGGAAGATGGCGGCGCGGGTGCAGGCCGCCTCCACGTCAGGCCTGCCGGTCATCCTCCGCTACCGGCCGCGGGCGGGGCACGCCGGGGGCCGCAGCCGCGTCCCGGACCGGGCGATGGACACCGCCTTCCTCATGATGCAGCTCGGCATGAGCTACGGGGAAGAGACGCCGTAGCGGGGGGCGCACGAGACGGGTCGGAACAGATGGGCGCGGAGGCTTGGCGTGCAGACCATTCAGATGGTGAATGATTCTCATTCACATAGTGAATGGTCTTCGTTCACATGGCGGACGGCCGGGTAGCGCCAACGGCCGGAAATTACGGCCGGTAGTCGGCATCGGTCACCCACTGGCGAGCGAAACCAACACGATTCAGGTCGCGAGTCAGCTCAGGGTCGGCGCGAAGGTCGGGGCCCGGCGCTGCTGGGTTGCCTGCTCGTAGGCGTGGGCGATGCGGATCAGAACCGGCTCGCTCCACGCCCGCCCGAAGAAGGACACGCCTGCCGGCAGCCCGGAGACGAACCCCATGGGCACGCTGATGTCCGGGTACCCCGCGATGGCGGCGGGTCCGGCGCTGCTGCCGCCGTCCAGCCGGTCGCCCTTGATGTGGTCGGTGACCCAGGGCAGGTCGCGGGTCGGCGCCACGATGGCGTCGAGCTGGTGCTCGTCCATGAGGGCGTCGATGCCGTCCTCGCGGTTGGCGCGCTGGATCGTCCGCTTCGCGTTGAGGTAGGCCTCGTCGGTCAGCGGGCCGCGGGCCTGCGATGCGATCATGCGCTCCTGGCCGAAATGGGGCATCTCCAGCTCGGCGTTTTGCTCGTTGAACTCGATGATGTCGGCGAGGGTCTTCACCCGGACATCGGGACCGAGCGTCGCCAGGTAGGCGTTCAGGTCCGCCTTGAACTCGTACTCGAGGAGGAGCAGGGGAAGTTCGTCGTTCCAGGCCGCGTCGGGCAGGTTCGCGGGATCCACGACAACGGCGCCGGCATCCCGCATCGCCTGGATCGCGTCGTCGAACAGCGCCGTGACCCGCGGATCGAAGCCGGTGAAGCTGCGCGCCACCCCGATGCGCGCGCCCGCGAGCCCGGCCGGATCGCAGAACTGCGCGTAGTCGGTGTGGAAGTTGCCTTCGCTGCGCGAGGTCGCCTCGTCGCGCGGGTCCACTCCCACCGCGCCACCCAGCAGGATGGCCGCGTCGCGCACCGTGCGGGTCATCGGCCCGGCGGTGTCCTGGGAGTGGGAGATGGGGATGATCCCGGAGCGGCTCCAGAGACCCACGGTGGGCTTGATGCCCACGATGCCGTTGCTGGACGAGGGACACATGATGGAGCCGCCCGTCTCGGTGCCCACGGTCAGCGCGCACAGGTTCGCGGAAGCCGCCGTTCCCGAGCCGGAACTCGACCCGCACGGGTTGCGGTCGAGGGCGTAGGGGTTCTTGCACTGCCCGCCCCGGGCGCTCCAGCCGCTGGTGGCCCGCTCGCCGCGGAAGTAGGCCCATTCGCTCATGTTGAGCTTGCCCAGCAGGATCGCGCCGGCGGCGCGCAGCCGCTCCGCCACGAAGGAATCCTGCGGCGGGATGGAGCCCTCGAGCGCCAGCGATCCCGCCGTGGTGGTCATGCGGTCGTGGGTGTCGAGATTGTCCTTGAGCGCGACCGGAATGCCGTGGAGCGGCCCGCGTGGCCCATTGGCCTGACGCTCGGCGTCGAGCTCGTCGGCGATCTCGAGCGCGTCCGGGTTGATCTCGATCATCGACCGCAGTTCGGGCCCCTGCCGGTCCATGGCATCGAGGCGCCCGAGGTAGGCCTCGGTGATGGAACGCGCGGTGTGTTCGCCCGACTCCATCATCCGCTGGAGGTCGTCGGCGGTGATCTCGTCGAATTCGAACGGCGGGATCGCGCCCTGCGCGCCCGTGTCCGAAGGTGACTCCGCCCCGGGCGGGGCACACGCGGCGCTCGCGGTCAGGCCGGCGGCGCCGGCGGCGGTTGTCTGCAGGAATGCTCTTCGATCCATGGATGGTCTCCCCGTTCAGCGCAGCATACCGACCACGCCGCCTGCCTGCCGGTGCCCGGTTCGGGCGCTCCGGTTACGCCGTCCAGCCGTCCGCCGGGAGGTCGAACCAGACGTGGACCTGCCCGGTGCCGACCGCGTTCTCGTACTCGGAGAACATGCGGCCCGGGGCGGTGCAGTCCGCGCCGGCGGCGGCGGCGACGGCCATCAGGTAGTGGCCGAAGCGGCCCTCCGGGGCGAAGCGGGCGTAGTCGTCCATGGTCTCGATGACGCGGCGGTGGTCCCCCGCCTGGAGCCATTCGAGCCGCTCCTCGTCGGCGGCGCGCGCTTCGGGGGTGCGGACATGGATCGGATCGGACGCTTCGTGGAGCGGGAGTTCCGGTAGCGGCCAGAACCGGTGGCTCATGCCTCCGGAAGCGAGCAGCACGGTGCGCCGGCCGGTCTCCTCCACCGCCTCGCCGATCGCCCGGCCCATGGCCAGAAAGTCGGGCGTGGTCCCCGTCTGGCAGCAGCTCACCGAGACCACCCGCTCACCGCGCCAGAGGTAGTGGAGCAGGTTGATCGTGGGGTAGTGGACGGGGAGATGTGGGTCCTCGGAAGCGTGCGCGGGCTGTCCGAGCCGGCGCGCCGCGGCCTCGGCGGCGCGGGCTAGCTCGGGGTCGCCGGGATAGTCGTAGGGCACCCCGTGCATCCCGCGCGGCAGTTCGTCGGAGGTGTAACGGCCGGAGCGGCGCGCCTGCGCCGTGAGCAGGTGCTCCACGGTGCTTGCCCAGTGGGTGTCGAGGATCACGAAGGTCTCGGGCTCGAGTTCGTCGAACACCTCGTTCCGGAGCCGGCGCAGCCCGGGAACGAGACTGATTTCCTTGCCCTCGTTCAGTTCCCGCCGCACCTCCTCGGGCAGCATGATCGTCGGGACGTGGGAGAGGAGGCCGAAGCCGACAACCGCCATGAGCTACTCCTGACCGTGGGAGAGGGTCTCTCCCCCGCGGAAGGTAAGGCCCACCCGCCGCCAGCAGCCGCCGAGCATCTCGCGCGGCGCGAGCGAAAGGAGTTCCTCGGTGGGCGAGGGGAAGACCCGGAGCGAGGCGTCGCCGACGTAGGTGGTCCCCAACTCCACCTCGGAACTCACCTTCACGATCTCGTGCAGGGCGTCGCTCCCGTCCGCTTCCACGCTCGGCAGGAGCCGGTGGTGCAGCATGGGATGGGCGTTCACGAAGCCCGCTGAATCCGCCTCGCCCGTGATCGTGAACTCCGCCTCCATGAGCCGGCGGGAACCCGCCGCGACGGTCGCTCCGAAACGGCCGCCCGGGGCCAGCCGCGGTCCGGCGCAGCCGATGAGCGCCGGCCGGGTCATCCAGATCTCCCCGAGCTTCTTCGGATAGCCCTGGATGTGACCCCGCAGGAGCGAGGCGTCCTGGTCCACCCAGATGAAGACGCAGCGCGACCAGTCCTGGTCCCGGTAGCGGCAGCGGACGACCAGCAGGCACTCCTTGTACTGGGACCGCACGGGATCGAGCTCCTCGTTTCCGGTTTCGCTCCTCCACTGCCACTCCGCCCAGACCGCGGCCACCGCGTCCGGACGGTCGGCGACCGGCTCGAGCGGCCGCGGAAGCAGCGCCGCCACCGCGCCGGGTTCGGCGAGGTACTCGATGGTCAGCATCTCGCCCGAGTAGTGCCACGGCGGCGGTGGGAGCAGGGAAGCCTTCCCGGTGGGCGTCCGGGGAAAAAGGAAGCCGTTCGTCATCGTCAGGCGTCCCAGACTACCCGGACGCTCTTCGGACCCCGGAACTCGAAGCCGCGGAGCGTCACCTTTTCCTCCGGGTGCAGGCGGAGGCCCGGCAGGTTCCGGAACAGCCGCTCGGCGCCGATCCGGATCTCTTGCCGCCCGAGCCACTCGCCGATGCAGCGGTGGACGCCGAGCGCGAAGGCCGCGTTCCCGCCCTCGGTGCGGGTGGGATCGAGCCGTTCCGGGTCCCGGAACCGGGCCGGGTCCAGGTTCGCGGCGCGGAGGATGCCGGAGACGAGGACGCCCTCGGGAAGGCGGACCCCGCCCAGTTCGGTCTCCCGGGTGGTGGTGCGGGTGATGGTGCCGACCGGGGTGTAGCGGCGGAGCACCTCGTCCACGAGGCGGCGCATCGCGGCCGGACTGCCGAGCGCCTGCTGCCGCAGGCCGTCGTCGGACAGCATGGTCCAGACCACGAGGCCGATCCCGTCGCGCGGCTCGTTGATCCCCCCGGAAATCATCAGCCGGACGTTGTTCACGATCTCCGCCGCGGAGAGGTTCTGATCCGCCTGCAGGATGTGAAGCAGGCCGCACGCTTCGGGTCGCTCGCGCAGCTCGTCCAGCCGGGCCAGCACCGCCGCTTCGACGGCGTCCGCGGCGCGCCGGCCGACGGCGAACGCTTCGGGCTCCTGCTCGAAGTTGGCGACCCCGGCGCAGAGCCCCTCGCACCAGTCCCAGACCTCGCGAAAGTCGTAGGCGTCGAGCCCCAGCACCGTGGCGAGCGACCCCGCGCTCACGAGCGCCGCGTAGCCGGCGATGATGTCGGCCTCGCCGTCCTCGCGCATGGACTCGATGAGGCCGTCGCACAGCGCGGGGAGTTCCGTCTCCGCGAAGGAGCCGCTCCGCCCGGCCCGCAGGAACGGCGGCTTGCAGGCTTTCTGCAGCCGCGTGCAGGCCGGGGGATCGAGCGTCAGCATGTTCTCGCCCAGCGTCCGCGCGAGAAAGCTCGGCTCGGTGCACGCGCTGAAGATCTCCGGGTGGTCCTCCATCGTCTGGACGTCGTCCCAGCGGGTCACGAACCACATCTGGAGCGCCGGGACCCAGGCCACCGGCTCCTCCTCGCGCAGCCGGGCCAGGATGGGGTCGGGATCGCGGTCGAGATCTTCGGCGGTGACGGTGGCGGCGAAGCTCATGGGCAGGCTGCCGTCCCGGGAAGGGTCAGAGGTAGGGGAGGTACTCCCGCTTCTCCCAGTCGCTGGTGTGGGCGCGGAACCGCTCCCACTCCCGGCGTTTCACGGTGACGTGCATCCGGACGAACTCCTCCCCGAAGGCCGCCGCCAGGTCGTTGTCCCCCTCCAGGTCGTCGAGGGCGCGCGCCAGGTCGTCGGCGACGGTGACCTGGCAATCCGAAGCCTCCAGACAGTCGCCCTTCTCCTCGGGGGGCGGCGCCATCCCGCCCCGGAGTCCGAGCCGGGCGGCGAGCAACGTGGCCGCGACGCCGAGGTGGGGTCCACAGGAACCGTCCGCGAGGCGATGTTCCACCCGCGCCCCCGCCCCGCGCTCCAGCGGGATCCGCACCGCGCAGCCGCGGTGGTCGTGGCCCCAGTTGGCCCAGTAGCCGCTCATCTGACCCGGACGGAGCCGCCGGTAGGCGTTCACGGTCGGCGCCACCGCGCCGGCGAGTCCCCGGTGGTGGTGCAGCAGCCCGGCCACCGCGGACCAGGCGAGCTTCGAGAGTCCGCCCTCGCCCCCGGGATCGTCGAAGACGTTCTTCCCGCCCTCTTCCAGGCTGAGGTTGACGTGCAGGCCGGAGCCGCCGCGGTCACTGAAGGGCTTGCCGATGAAGGTGAGGTGGTAGCCGCGCTCGGCGGCCACCTCACGGGCGAGCAGCTTGAAGAGGAACGCCTCGTCGGCAGCGGCGAGGGCGTCGTTCTTCCCGAGGGTCAGCTCGAACTGGCCATCGTCGTACTCGCTGTGGAACGACTCCAGCACGATCCCGCAGCGGTCGGCGGAATCGAGCACGGCCTCCATGACCCCACCAGGGTCCATCAGCGGGCCGGAACCGTAGACGTGGGAACCGGGCGTGTGGACCGGCCGGAAGCCGCCCTCGCCGTCCGGTTGCAGCAGGAACGCTTCCAGCTCGATGCCGACGACGGGACGCCGGCCGTCGGCTTCGTGCTCGGCGATCGCGCGCTTCAGGATGCGGCGGGAGGAGCGTTCGAGCGGCTCGCCCTGCTGCTCCAGGTCGGCGACCACCACGCCCGTGCCCTCGGTCCAGCCGGGCCGGATGGCGGCCGGGTCGAAGACCGCGCGCATGTCGGGCAACCCGTCGAGGAGGCCCGAGTTGGGATAGGCGTCCATCTCCCGGTCGAAGCCGAGCGCGAAGGTGGCGAGGCAGTGGCCGGTTTCGGCGGCGCCGGGAAGGAGGAGCTTGCCGCGGGCCAGCCCGAGGTGGTCGGGCCAGAGCGCGCGGATGCGGCGATAGGCGGCGTCGGTCACGGCGCGGGTTGTATCACTGCTTCCTCGGCCGCAGCACGAGCGCGGCGATCGTTCCGCTCGCCAGGAAGAAGTAGATCGGGTAGATCGCGATGGCGAACTCCCAGCGGTCCACCGCCACCAGGTTCAAGGTGTTCCCGGCGATGAAGAGCGCCCAGGCGAGGCGGTCCTCGGTGTGCGGCGCAACCCAGGCCTTCCGGATGGTCGGAATCGCACCCGCGAAATCGACCCCGAGCGTCGTGACGAGCGCCACGACCGGATTGTCGAACAGCCACCAGAGCAGGAGACCCAGGCCGGCGCCCATGAGGCAGCCGCGGTCGAGGGGCGTCGAGCCGCCCTCGCCGTAGCGGATGCTCAGCAGCGCCGTCACCAGGGAAGCGACGAAGTAACTCACCGCCACCCAGATGGTCGTCTCGGCGCCGGAGAAGTAGTAGCTGGCCAGGAGGACTCCGCCGGTCGTGGTCCAGATCCACCAGGTGGCCCGGTTCGGGCGGGTCTCGCCGCGCAGGATGGCCACGATGTACGGGACGAACGCCACCAGCGACAGCACCCCGGCGACCCACCCGGCCAGAACGGTGAAAGGCGGCATCAGGCGTCCAAGACTATTCGGCCCGCGCTCGCTTAGGCTAGTGACCCGTGATTCGGCTGCGTTCCATCTTCGCGACGGTGTGCTTCGCGGTGTCCGGTGCATCGATGGGATGCGGAATGCCGGACGAGACGCCCGGGACCCCGCTCGAGGCGTCGGCCAACCAGTTGGAGGAACTCTTCGACGAGATCGTCGAAAAGACCGCGCGCCGCGAGGCGTTCTCCGAGGTCAAGGAGAACGCCGGTTCCTTCTCGGCGCTGGAGGAGATGAGGGCGCTCCGTTCGGAGTTCGTTGCCGCCGAGACGGAGGAGGAACTCTTCTACGCACTCGTGAAGCTCTCGAACGCGCGGCGGGACCGCCACCTCAGCGTGAACCCGGTTGAAGGCGGCCTGACGGTTCCCGAGACCCCCGACCTCGCGGCGCCGGTCCTCGTCCTCCCCGATTTCTCGGACCTGAACGACCCGCAGTTCTTCGTCGCCCGGGTCGGGCTGGACCTGCCTGCCCCGGAACCCGGGGACCTCATCGTGGCCGTGAACGGCCGGCCCATCGCCGACTACGTCGCCGAGTTCACCCAGTGGATCCGGCATTCCACGCGCTACGGCCTCACCTGGCACATGGCCCGGGAGCTCCCGCTGATCGTGCGGAACGTCCCGCCCGACCTCTACGGAGAGACCTTGGACCTCACCCTGGAGGACGCCGCCGGCGACCGCTACGACGTGTCCCTCCCCTACGGGGACCCCGACACGCACGCCGTCGCGCTGGAGCCCGAGTACCGGGGATACGAACCGGTGATGGAACGGGAGAACTTCCACGTCCACGTGAACGCGGAGGAGCGGATCGTCCTGCTCCAGTGGCTGGACTTCGAGCGCTCGCTGATCCAGGACGTCATGGACCTCATGGGACTCGCGGAGCAGGAGGAACTGCTCGACCACGATCTGATCATCGACGTGCGGGGCAGCAGCGGGGGTTCGTTCGGCGCGTATGCGATCCAGCGGCTCGTCAGCCGCCCCTTCCGCACGACGTTCGGCAACGTCCGCATCAGCGACGCCGGCGAGGCGCTCATCGAGCGCTTCCAGAACCTCGAGGCCGATGAGGACGCGCCCGACATCTTCGGGCTCAACCTCAGCCGGAGCTGGCTGATCGACTGGGCGCGGACCGACGCCGCCGAAGCGATCCGCCGGGGCGACGCCTACACCCCGCCCACCCCGTTCAAACTGGCCCACCTGCCCCGCGACGCCGGCGGGACGCTGGAGCCCGCGCCGGTCCACTTCCGGGGCCGCACCGCCATCCTCGGCGGGCCGCACGGCGGCTCGCACCTGGACCAGTTCCTCTCGATGTTCGCCGACAACGGGCTCGCCACCGTCATCGGGATGCCGACCGGCGGCTACAGCAACACCTGGGAGCACGAGGAAGTGCTCACCCTCCCCGGGACGGAGCGGCCGGTGGCGGAATTCATGTGGAACATCGGGCACACCCTGCGCCCCAACACCGAGATCCTCGAAGGCAACCCGGTCATGCCGGACATCTACGTCCCGCTGACCCGGGAGAACTACCGCACCTACGACCGGGAACTCCTGGAGCGGGCGATGGACGTCCTCAGGCAGCCGTGAAAGCCCTACCGAACCGCCTCCGCTCCCTCGACGCCTTCCGCGGGGCGACGATCGCCGGGATGATCCTGGTGAACAACCCGGGAAGCTGGGCCCACGTCTATCCGCCGCTCCTCCACGCGCCCTGGCACGGCTGGACGCCGACGGACCTCATCTTCCCGTTCTTCCTGTTCATCGTCGGGGTGGCGATCCCGTTCTCGCTGGGCCGGCGGGTGGAAGCGGGCGCCGAGCGCGGCAGGCTGTTCCTCCGGGTGCTGCGCCGGAGCGCCGTCCTGATCGGGCTCGGACTCTTCCTCGCGGCGTGGCCGTTTCTGGATCTGGGATCGCTCCGGCTTCCCGGCGTGCTGCAGCGGATCGGCGTGGTCTATGTCGCCGCCGGCGCGACGTTCCTGTGGCTGGGCCGGCGCGGGCTCGCCGCCCTGACGGCCGGCTGCCTCGTCGGTTTCGCCGCCGTCATGCGGTTCGTGCCGGCGCCGGGCGGCGTGGCCGGCGACCTGGAACCCGAAACGAACATCGCGGCGTTCCTGGACCGCGTTCTCCTGCCCGGAACCCTCTACCAGGGCACCTGGGACCCGGAGGGAGTGCTTTCCACGGTGCCCGCGATCGCGACCGCGCTCCTCGGGATCTTCTGCGGGCAGTGGCTCCGGTCGGCGAGCCTGCCGTCCCAGAAGACGACCGGCCTGCTCACCGCCGGGTTCACGCTCCTGACCCTGGGCTGGATCTGGAGCTTCTGGCTGCCCATCAACAAGAACCTCTGGACCAGTTCCTACGTGCTCTTCACCGCGGGCATCGCGCTCTCGATGCTGGCGTGCTGCGTCCTGATCATGGACCTGCGGCAGCCGCCGCGCTGGACCGCACCGCTGGAGTCGCTCGGCAAGAACGCCATCCTGGTCTTCGTGGGGTCCGGGCTGGTCATCAAGACCATGCTCCTCTTCCCCGAGCGGGGCGACGGCTCGGCCTACACCCGGACCTACGAGGTCTTTTTCGCCTCCTGGCTCGGGCCGCTGAACGGGTCGCTCGGTTTCGCGGTCGTCAACGTGGCGGTCTGGACGGCGATCGCCGTGTTCCTCGACCGCAGGCGGATCTACCTGAAGGTGTGAACCGGGGGCGTCTCCGGCTCCGTTTGCGGCGACCGCCAGCGAGCGGGTACGTTCCGAAACGGGCACTCAACGGTCTGTGCCAAACCAACGCGGCGTTCAAGCGGCCATTCATCCCGGCTGAACCGCCCCGCTTCGCGGCGCTCTGCGTTGGGTTTCGGTCGAAATGCACTCGGTATTCCTTCCTCACGCGCCTTGTCAGCCAGACCCCCACCGGGAGCAAACCCATGATCGGGTCCTCCTGTACACCCCGCCGGTCGTGAAGACGGCGGAGCGGCTTGGAACGCCGACCTCCGGTCGGCACCGCGGGCCGGAGGCCCGCGGACGACGTGCCGTCATCCGCCTGGGGCGACGCAGATCCGGGAACGTCCGGTCCGTTGCGATGCACCGAGAGAGAGAACCATCCCGCAGATCGGCTCCGCGCCGTGCGCTGCGCGGTCGCGCAGCGCGATGCCGACCAGAGGTCGGCGTTCCAAGCCGGCGGCGCCATCACGGCCGTTGGCCGACCCGCGGGACTGCGTTTTCGCAGCGACCGGGCCTCCCCGTTCCAGGTGCTCACGTCACTATCCCCACAGGCTGTTGAGGCCGTGTCACTTCTCGCTGCGTTCTCGGTCACGACCGCGCTGGCGCCCGCCCAGGAGCCGGTGACCTTCAGCCGGGATGTGGCGCCCATCCTCTTCGAGCACTGCGTCACCTGCCACCGCGCGGACGGCATCGGCCCCTTCAGCCTCGAGACCTATGCCGGCGCGCGGGAGCGGGCCGGGCTGATCGCGGCGATGACCGCGGCCCGACGCATGCCGCCCTGGCTGCCCGACCCGGGGCCCGAGCCCTTCGTCGGCGAACGCCGGCTTCCCGACGAGGCGATCGAGACACTTCGGCGTTGGGCCGAGGGCGGCGCGCTCGAAGGCGACCCGGCGGCGCTGCCGCCGGCCCCGCGGTTCGCAGCCGGCTGGCAATTGGGCGAGCCCGACCTGGTGGTGGCCATGCCCGAGCCCTACGTCGTCCCGGCGTCGGGACGGGACGTCTTCCGGAGCTTCGTGGTTCCCGTCCCCACCGAGCGCGACCAGTTCGTCGAGGCGATGGAGTTCCGGCCCGGCAACCACGAAGTGGTCCATCACGCGGTGGTGCTGGTGGACGCGGCCCGTTCCACCCGCCATCTCGACGCGCTCGATCCCGAACCCGGCTGGGCCGGGATGCAGGCCGGGCTCGCGGAGAGCCCCGACGGGCACTTCCTGGGCTGGACCCCCGGCAAGACATCGCTCGAGGTCCCCGAGGGCATGACCTGGCGGCTGCCGCGCGGGAGCGACCTGGTGCTGCAACTGCACCTGCTGCCGCGGCCGGATGCCGCTCCCGTGCAGGTCGAGGTCGGCTTCCACTTCGGCGCGGCCCCCTCCCGCGCCTCCACCCGGCTGCGGCTCGGCTCGAAGGCGATGGACGTCCCCGCCGGGGAGGAGCGTTACCGGATCCAGGACGGCTACCGGTTGCCGGTGGACGTGGAGCTGGTGGGCCTCTACCCGCACGCCCACTACCTCGGCAAGGAGATGCGGGCCTGGGCCGAGCTCGAGGACGGACGCCGCCAGCCGCTCCTCCACATCCCCGACTGGGACTTCAACTGGCAGGCCGAGTACCGTTTCGCCCGGCCGGTGTCGCTGCCGGCGGGCGCCAGGCTCGCGATGGAGTTCCGCTACGACAACTCGGCGGACAACCCCCAAAACCCCCACGATCCGCCCCGCCGGGTGCTCTACGGCCCCGAATCCTCCGACGAGATGGGGGATCTGTGGATCCAGGTGGTTCCAAAGCGGGAAGAGGACCTCGCGGCGCTGAAGCGGGACTTCGCACAAAAGGAGACGGCGGCGCGGCTCGCCGGCTACCGGTTCAAGCTGGAGCGGAACCCGAAGGACGAGAAGGCCCTTTTCAGCCTGGCGGGGATGCTCGCCGCGCTCGGCGAGCGGGACGAGGCGATCCGCCTCCTGGACGAAGCCGTGCGCGTCCGGCCGGACTTCGCGCTGGCGCTCAGCGACCTCGGCCGCCTCCACTTCCTGAACGGCGACGTCGAGCGGGCCGTCTCGCTCTTCGACCGGGCCGCCGGCGCGAACCCGGCGCTGCCGCAGGCGCATCACAACCTCGGGACGGTCCTGCTCGCGCAGCGGAACCCGGCAAAGGCCGAGGCGCATTTCCGCCGGGCGCTCGAGGAATGGCCGGAGTTCGCCGAGGCGCACTACGGCCTCGGGGAGGCGCTCGAAGCCCGGGGGGAGTCCGAAGAAGCCCTCCGGCACTATCGGCGCGCCACCTCGGGGAAGCCCGACTTCGCCCTTGCCCACTTCCGATCGGGCAACCTGCTGGCAAAGGCGGGAGCGGAGCAGGCATCGGTCGATCACTACGACGCGGCCCTCGCGGCCGAGCCGGACTTCGTCCCCGCCCTCTTCAACCGGGCGGCGGTGCTCGCCCGTCAGGGCAAGACGGACCAGGCGGCGCGGTCGCTCGAACGGCTGCTTCAACTCGAACCCGATCACCGGGAGGCGCGGGAACTGCTCTCCCGGATCGGCAACCTGCCACCACGACGGAGGTGACGCGATGATTCAAAGAAGTCTGCTACTGACCGCGGTCGTTGCACTGGTCGCCGGCTGCGGCCCGATGGGCGCGGATACCGCCAGCGACGGCGACGGCCGTCCCACCGACGTCCTCGATATCCCGGACGCGAGGGAACGGGCCCAGATCCGGAAGGACCTCATCACGAAGCGGCTGGACGCCGTGGTGCTCCCCGCCATGCGGGCGCACGACATCGACATGTGGCTGACCTTCAGCCGCGAGCACCACGTGGACCCGATCCTCTCGGAGATCGGCGGCGGCTGGGGAGGCGTGCGGAACGCCTACATCTTCTTCGACCGCGGCGAGGACACGCCCGAGAAGATCTTCATCGGGTCCCACTCGCTCCGCGACCCGACGATCAGCGACGCCTACGACGTGCACATCTTCTACGGCTACACCGAGGAGGGCATCCGCCCGCATCTCCGGCAGGTGATCGAGGAACGCGACCCGCAGCGGATCGGAATCAACGTCTCGCCCACCCTACCGATGGCGGACGGCCTCACCTGGACGCTCAGGAACTTCCTCGAGGAGACGCTCGGCGAAACCTACGCCTCGCGCATGGTGTCGGCGGAGCTCGTGATCCGGGACTTCCGGGAGATGCACATCCCCGAGGAGATTCCGGTGTACTCGGACCTCTGCGCCTGGACGGTCGCCTGGGAAGAGGAGGCGTTCTCCGACGCGGTCGTAACGGTGGGGGAGACCACCATCGCCGACATCCACTGGTGGATGCGCCAGCGCGCCATGGAACTCGGGCTCATCAACGAGTTCCTGCCGGGGGTCCGGATCACCCGCGACGGGGAGATCCTTCCGATCAACAGCGCGGACCACGTCGTGATGCCCGGGGACATCCTGTCGGTGGACGCCGGGGTCGGCTACCTCGACTACCGCACCGACATCAAGCGGACGGCGTACGTGCTGCGGCCCGGGGAGACCGAAGCTCCGGAGAGCATCCGGAACGCCTGGGAAAAGGCGCTCGAAATCACCGACATCCTGACAAGCCACTGGAAGCCGGGGGCCATCGCCCACGAGGTCTGGGAGCAGACGATGGAGGACGTGGGGGAAATGGGCTATCAGGCCGGCCAGCCGAAGACGGGCGGCAACGAGGAGGTCGATCCGAGGCAGGCCGAAGTGGGGGTCTATTCGCACTCGGTCGGGAACTCCACCCACGACATCGGGGCGCGCGTCGCGGTCGACTGGCCGTTCGCCTACGGGGACCGGGTGCGGTATCCCCTGCGGGCGGAGGCGTGGTACTCGGTCGAACTGCACATCAGCACCCCGATCCCGGAGTGGGACGGACTGGTGCTCCCGATCCGCATCGAGGAGAACGCCTGGCTGCTCCCCGAGGGCGACGTGGAGTACTTCGCGCCGCAGCAGACGGAGCTGCTGCTGATCGGCGGCGCGCCGTAGGGATGACCTTGGTGGAGGATCCCTCGCACCCGGGCGAAGTGCCTACGGAGCTGTATCTGGACCCGCTCGGTCCAAGGCGGGCTTCGTTGCGGCCAGGTCTTTCAGAGTCACCAGGCGGATGTCGTCAGGGACGGCCAGCCGCTCATCGTTCGTGAGGAAAGTCTCGCAGCCGTGAACCAGCGCGGTTGCCACGTGGAGGGCGTCCATGGAGCGAAGGCGCAGGTCTGCTCGAAGCTGAACGGCGCGCTCGATCACCCGGCGATCAACCTGTACCAACGTGAATCGCGGCGTCCGTTGCATCAGCTCCAGATAGCTCGCGACGAGCCGGCGCCGGCCCTCCCGGACGGGACTGGGAAGGATCTCGACGAAGGTCAGCTCACTCGCGATCACGCTGATGTCCTGCTGATCAATCTCCCCCACGAGGTCGGCCATGAGCCGCCGATACACCGGAACTCCCTCAAGGAGATAGATGTAGAGATTGGAGTCGAGGTACGTGCGGCGACCTAACGCGAGGCCCGACGCCGTCACTCGGCTCGACTGGCGGCGATCTCGGCGTCGATCTCCGCGACGGAGTCGTAGAGCCCTGCGGCGGCGCCCAGCCAGTCGGACATGGTGTAGGTGCGGCCCCGCTCGCGAATCTCCTGGGCCGTGATGATGACCCGATCCTGTTCGGCGGTGATGCGCAGGATGTCGCCCTCGCGCAGACCGATGGCCGTCACGATGCTGGCGGGCAGCGTGATCTGATTCTTGGCGCGGAGTCTGGTTAGCTGCATCGGTAGGTAGCCTCGGAGTCCGAAAGTACGAAAATCCTACTACGGCGGATCACGCATCGCCAGCGCGGGAGGGGAGACACGCGGTACACCACTACCGGCTGCGCGGACTCCTCGACCGGGCCGGCCCCCCTTCCTGAGGGAGGCGGCGCCGGCGGCGAATCGGGATGCACCGGCCCTGCGAGCCGAGGCCGGAGATCCCCGTATGATGGGTGCGAAAGGCTTGGAGACATTCGTCGTTCCGGCCGGACGCGGACATGGAACTCCCCGACGCACGAAACGCCGACATCCTGATCTCGATCAACGGCGAGCTGAAACCTCGGGCAGAGGCCAGGGTCTCCGTGTTCGACAGCTCGGTGCAGGGCGGCGACGCCGTCTGGGAGGGCCTGCGCGTCTATCGGGGGCGCGTCGCCGACCTCGACCGCCACCTGGACCGGCTGTTCGGATCGGCGCACGCGATGGGCTTTGCGCACGTGCCGGAGCGGGAAACGGTGCGCGCCGCCCTGTTCGAGACGTTACGCGCCAACGGCATGACGGACGGCGTGCATGTGCGCCTGACGCTTTCGCGAGGGGAGAAGGTGACCTCGGGAATGAGCCCGGAATGGAACCAGGCCGGCTGCACGCTCATCGTCCTGCCCGAGTGGAAGCCGCTCGTGTACGACCCCGAGGGCATCCGCCTGATCACGTCGTCGATCCGCCGGAACAGCCCCCAGTGCATCGACTCGAAGATCCACCACGCCAACCTGATCAACAACATTCTGGCCAAGATCGAGGGCAACCACGCCGGCGTGGACGACGCGCTGATGCTGGACCTGGACGGCTTCGTCGCCGAGACGAACGCCACGAACGTCTTCCTGATCCGGAACGGCGCGCTGGAGACGCCGCACACGCACGCGTGCCTCCCCGGAGTCACGCGGGCGACGGTGATCGACGCGGCCCGGGAGGACGGCCTTCGGGTGGACGAGAAGAACCTCTCGCTGACGGAGGTCTATACCGCCGACGAGATGTTCACGACCGGGACCGCGGGCGCGCTGACGCCCGTGCTCGAAGTGGACGGCCGGCGGATCGGAAGTGGGTCACGCGGCCCGCTCACCGAGCGGCTGCAGAGGCTGCACCGGGAGCACGCCTACGCGGAGGGCGAACCGATCGGCTGAGGGGCGGGGCGCGGTTTCGTCCTGCTGCGCGGGGTGGTGCCTGTCTGGAGCCGGCGCCCCTTGGGGACGTCATCCGTGTTGGATGCGGCGTGATGCGGAGAAGTGGCAGCGGGAGTTTCGCCTCGCTCCGCGAGGCGATGCCGGTGTGAACACCGGCGCTCCTGCCTGGCTGGCCGTCTTTCTCAGAACCCCTTGGCGAGCCCGAGGCGGCGGGGATCGGTGACCCCGTGGAGCTTGCCGGTGTCCGGGTCGCGCCAGACGATCTGCATCGAGCCGGTGTGCCAGTTGTAGGGGCCGAGGTCCTGGATCCGGATGCCGCGGGCCTTGAGGCCCTTGCGCACCTCGTCGGAGATCCGGGACTCGATCGCCAGCACCTGCTCGCCGCCCCGGAAGGCGAAGAAGCGCGGCGCGTCCGCCGCGTCCCCCGGCGTCATGCCGAAGTCGATGATGTTCACCAGCACCTGGGTCACGGGTTGCGGCGGGACGCCCGGTGAGCCGAGCGAGAGCCACGGCACCCCGTCCTTCGCCACGATGGTCCCGGTGCTGTTCGGGCTGACCCGGCGGCCGGGTCCGGCCGTCCGGCCGGGGAAGCCGCTGCCGGTCGCCCGCACCCCGTCGAGGAAGATCCCCGGCGCGCCGCCGTGCCCGGTGTGGAGCGAGGTGATCCAGTTCCCCTCGGCGTCCACGATCACGTTGTGGTTGCTCTCGTCCACCATGGACGGGGCGTCGGCCGAGCGGGCGATCCGCACCGGCTCCGGCCGCCGGAGCGCCGCCGTGGCCGTGGGCGGCGTCAGGTCCACGCCCGGCACCACCATCGTCGTCCGGACGAACTCCGCGCCGAACTTCGCATAGTCCTTCGAGAGCCAGACACCGGTCGGGATCTGGAACGCCATCGGGTCCGTCACCCCGTAGCGCATGTCCGTCTCCACCCGGCCGAGCGTGCGGGTGAGGATCTCGAGGGTGTCCACCGACTCGGCGTAGTGGCCCATGCCCGCCAGATCGAAGTTCTCCAGGATGTTCAGGTTGTAGCCGATCTGGATGCCGCCCTTCTTGGGTGGCGACTCGCTGAGGACCTCGTAGCCGCGGTAGGTGGAGCGGACCGGCTCCGACCAGCGCACCTCGAACGCTCCCATGTCCTCGAGGCTCACGCAGTAGCCCTTCCCGCGGGACTTCTCGACGAACTTCTGTCCCCAGGCGCCGGTGTACAGGTACTCCGCACCCTCCGAGGCAATCCCGCGGAGCGTCTTCGCCATCGCGGGCATCTTCCAGAGGTGGCCCACCGGAACCAGGTGGCCGTCCGGCATGTAGTGCGCCCGCGCCTCGTCGTTCTGCTGGATGAGGTCGCCCGTCTCCCAACTGTTGTAGTTGTTCGCGTACATGAAGGAGGTGACCAGCACCCCTTCCTCAGCTGCCGTGATCGCCGGCTCCAGGTACTCCGACCACTCCTTCGTGCCGAAGCGGTCGGCCAGGGCGCCGAGGCCCGCCACCTTGCCCCCGATGGCGACCTGGGAGGGGTCGCCCTCGCCGCAACGGCCGGCGAGGGGCCGTTCCGAGTAGGACTCGAAGACGTGGTAGTTCCCGGTCGCCGCGTCGTAGTAGAGGCCGCCCATGGCGCCGAAGAGGCTCACCTGGTGGTAGTCCACGACGTTTTGGAGCAAGACCGCGGTGACGAAGGCGTCGATCGCGTTGCCGCCGTTCCGAAGCACTTCGAGCGCGGTCTCGGTGACGATGGGGAGCTGGGTGCTCACCATCACCGAGTCGCCGACCGACTCCGCCTTCGGCCCCTGGTTGTAGAGGGCGTCGCGCGCGTCCGGCGGGGTCTGGCCGGAGGCGAGACCGGCGGCCAGCAGGCATGTCGCTAAGGTGAGAAATCGCATGATGGAGCCTCCGCGTGCGGATTGCGCCCGCCTGCGGCGGGCGGTGCCGGTCTGAAGACCGGCGTTCCCGGTGACGCCGGTCTGAACACCGGCGCCCCCTGGCGTGATTCGTTACATCGTCAGTAGCCGACGACGACGCCGAGACGCCTCGGGTCGGTCGCCCCGTGGAGCTTGCCGTCGTCCCCCATCCAGATGATCTGCATGGAGCCGGTGTGCCAGTTGTAGGCGCCGAGATCGGTGATCGCGATCCCGCTCTTCTTCATGCCCTTGCGGACCGCGTCGGAGATGCGGGACTCGATCTGCACGCCCCGTTCGCCGCCCCGGAAAGCCCAGAAGCGCGGCGCGGCGGCGGCATCCTTCGGATGCATCCCGTAGTCGATGATGTTGACCAGCACCTCGGTCACCGGCTGCGGCGGCGAACCCGGGGTCCCCATCGCGAGCCAGGGCTTGCCTTCCTTCGCGACGATGATCCCGGTGATCGGCAGCACCAGGCGCCGTCCGGGCCCCGCGGTGGCCGCTCGCGCGGTGCTCCCCGTGGCCCGCACCCCGTCGATGAAGATGCCCGGCGCCCCACCGTGCCCGGTGTGGAGCATGGACACCCAGTTCCCGTGCGAGTCCACGATGACGTTGTGGTTGCTCCCCAGATCGGCGGTGTCCGCCCCGCCGGCGCCCGGCGGGAAGAGCGAAGCCGTCATGTCGGGGGTCTCGCTGTTGGAGAGATCCACGCCGTCCAGCAGCATCGTGTTCTTCACGAAGGTGGCCCCGAGCTTTCCGTATTCGTCGGAAAGCCAGAGGTCCGTGGGCATCTTGAAGTTGAGCGGGTCCTTGATGACCCAGCGGGTCTCGTCGGAGACACGGCCGAAGGCGCGGATCATGATCTCGAGCGCCTCGGGGGACTCGCTGTAGTGCCCCATGCTCTTCAGGTCGAAGTTCTCGAGGATCTTCAGGTTGCTGCCCACGATGACCCCGCCGGTGTCGGGCGGCGGCGAGCCGTAGAAGTCGAGCCCGCGGTAGGTGAACTTCGTCGGGTCGTCCCAGTGGGGCTTGTACTCCGCCATGTCCTGCATGCTGACCGCGTAGCCCTTGGCGTTCGCGGCCTTCACGAACTTCTCCGCCCAGGCGCCGGTGTACATGTAGTCGGCGCCCTCGGAGGCCACCATCTTCAGGTGCTTGGCGAGCGCCGGCCGCTTCCAGCGTTCACCCACCGGCACCAGGTGGCCGTTCGCCATGTAGGCCTCGCGCGCCTCGGGGTTCTTGACGAGATCCCCCTGCTCCATCAGGTTGTAGTTGATGCCGTACATGAACGAGGTGACGATGGCGCCTTCCTCGGCCGAGGCGATGGCCGGCTGCAGGTACTGCGACCACTCCATCGTCCCGCTGCCGTAGCGCTCCGCGATCGCTTCGAGACCGCGGACCACTCCGCCGATGGCGACCTTGGACACGTCGCCGTGGTCGTGGCGGTCGGCGCGGGGCCGCTCGGACACCGCGTTCAGTGACCAGTAGGTGTCGCTCGCGGCGTCGTAGCCGATCACCGACATGGAGCCGAAGTGCGAGACCTGGTGGAAGTCCTGGACGTGTTGCACGAACACGGAGGTCACCATGGCGTCCACCGCGTTCCCGCCGTCCTTCAGCACCTGGAGCGCCGCGTTGCTGACCACCGGAAGCTGGGTGGCCACCATGACCGAGTCGCCGGTGACGGTCGGCTTCGGCCCCTGGTTGAGCTGCGGATCGGGTCCGTTCTGCGCCGTCCCGGTGGTCGCGAGGGCCAGCACCCCCACGATCGCCAGAAGTTGTTTGGTTGTAGAGCTCCTTCTCATGGCGCCCCTCCCTTGTTTGTGTTCAGTGGCCGGCGGCCAATCCCAGCCGCCGGGGGTCGCTGACCCCGTAGAGTTTTCCGTCGTCACCGCGCCAGATGATCTGCATCGAGCCGGTGTGCCAGTTGTAGTCGCCAAGTTCCTCCATGGCGATGCCGCTCCTCGCCATCCCCTCCCGGACCTCGTCGGAGATCCGCGACTCGATGCGGAGCACCCGCCGCTCGGTCTGTCCGTAGAGAAACGCCCAGAAGCGCGGCGCGTCGGCCGCGTCCTTCGGGTGCATCCCGAAGTCGAGGATGTTCACGAGCACCTCGGTTACCGGCTGCGGCGGGAACCCCGGCGTCCCGAGCGAGAGCCAGGGCTTGCCGTCCCGCATCACGAAGACCCCGGTGACCTCGGCGAGGATGCGCCGTCCGGGACCCATCGTCTCGGCCTTCACGCCGCTGCCGGTGGCGCGGACGCCGTCGATGAAGATCCCCGGCGCCCCGCCGTGTCCGGTGTGGAGCGAGCTGACCCAGTTGCCCTCGGCGTCCACGATCACGTTGTGGTTGCTGCCGAGGGTCATCGCGGCGGCCACGTTCGTTCCGCCCGCTTCGCTCTCCATCATGGCGGTCAGGTCCACGCCGGGCTGGGGCATCGTCTGCCGGACGAACTCCGCGCTCAGCCGCGCGTACTCCTTCGAGTTCCAGAGTTCGTAGGGGTTTCGGTAGGCGGCGGGGTCCTGGATGGACCACTTCATGTCGGACTCCACCTTGCCGAAGCTCCGGACCATGATCTCGAGGGTCTCCGGGGACTCGGCGAAATGGCCGGTCGCCGTCAGGTCGAACTGCTCCAGCACGTTCAGGTTCTGCCCGACCAGCAACCCGCCCTTGTTGGGCGGCGGCTCCACCAGGATCTCGTGGCCCCGGTAGGTGAAGCGCGCCGGTTCCAGCCAGCGCGTCTCGTACTCGGCGAGGTCTTCGAGCGTGACGCAGAAACCGCGGCCCGTCGCCTGTTCCACGAACTTCTTCGCCCACTCCCCCTTGTAGAGGTGGTCGGCGCCGTGCTCGGCGACGGCGCGCAGGGTGCCGGCGAGCGCCGGCATCTTCCAGATTCCGCCCACCGGGACCAGGTGCCCTTCCGGCATGTAGAAGGCCTGCGCCTCCTCGTTCTCCCGGATCAGGTCCCCGTTCTCCCAGAGGCTGTAGTTGTTCGCGTACTGGAAGTTGGTGACCACCACGCCCTGCTCGGCGGCGGCGATCGCCGGCTCGAGGTAGCTGGCCCAGGGCCTCGTGCCGAAGCGGTCCGCGATCGATTCGAGCCCGCGCACGGTGCCGCCGATGGCCAGCCGCCCCACCCGCTTGCCGTCGCCGCAGCGGTCGGCGCGCGGCCGCGCCGAGAACGCGTTGAAGGCGGTTGTGGTCCCGGTGGCGGCCTCGAAGTAGAGCCCGGACATCGCCCCGAAGTGCGAGACCTGGTGGAAGTCCTCGACGTGCTGGAGGAAGACGGCGGTGACGAAGGCGTCGGCCGCGTTCCCGCCGTCCTCCAGCACCCGGAGCGCGGCCTCCGTCACGTTCGGAAGCTGGGTCGCCACCATGCCGCCGTCGGCGGTCGCCACTGCCTTCGGTCCCTGGTTCAGCAGCGGATCCCGGGAGTCGCGATGCTCCTGGGCGGCCCCTGCGGACGCCGCGGCCAGCGCCGCGGCGAGAACGAGGGCGGATCGCAGCAGGTCTCTCATTCGTTTCTCCTGTCTCAGCTTCCCGGCCGCCCGAAAAGGTCCCGGACCTCGTCGTCGTATCCGGTCATCTCCCAGCGGATGAGTGAAATGGGGATCCAGCCGGCGGCGAGGAACTCGTCGTGGAATTCCTTCAGGTCGAACTCGTCGCCGAGTTGCAGTGCGCGGTCCATGAGGAGTTCCTCGATCTGGAGCTTTCCCATCTGGTAGGCGATCCCCGAACCTGGGGTCTTCAGGTAGATCTCGGCGTCCACCCGGGCCACGTCCTGGTCCATGAAGGGAGTGTTGTCCACCATGAAATCGACCGCCTGCTGGACGGAGAACTCGTTCGTGTGCATCAGGGCTTCCGCCCCGTTCCGGACCGCCCGGGCGATCTGGAAGATGTAGTAGAGCTCGCGGGTGCGGGGCAACTCCTCCAGCAGCCCGGCCTGGAGCATCATCTCTTCCAGATAGAAGGCGAAGCCCTCCGAGCGGCCCCGGTCGCGCGCCTGACTCCGGATGGGCCGGTCGTCCCGGCTGCGGAGCAGCGCGTCGAAACGGTGGCCCGGAATGACCGCGTGCACGTGGTCGGGCCGTGGGTCGCGGTACTGGATCTCCTCCCAGAAGTTCCGTCGGCCGCCCTCGCGGACGATCCAGGGCACGTTCGTCCCGAACTCGCCGACGTAGTCAGGGATCGTGAGGATGTCCTGGTCCACGATGAACTTCCGGATGTGCTCGTCGGCGTCCCGGATGCGCTGGGCGTAGTCCTCGGCGCTCGGCGCGGGATCCACCGTGGGCAGGCCCCGGTTCCTGTTCCGCTCGAGTTCGAGGAAGGCCCAGGACCGGTGGAGTTCGCGGTCGCCGATCCGGTTCACGTCGTCCCAGTCGAAGGGCATCATGGCGACGTACTTGAGATACCAGTCGTAGTTCTCGCGGCCGAGCCCGGAGGGCGCGTCCAGGCGCTCCCGGTTGTCGGTGAGCCAGGCGTGGAACTCGCCGACCGCCGCCTGCGCCTGCTTCGCCGGCGGCAGGAGTTCGGGGTGGTGCGTTCCGAGCTGCCCGACCAGGTCCTCGTACCAGGCGATCGTCCCGGCGGGCGGCACCTCCCGGTAAGGATGGCCGTGGCCGACCCCGTCAGCGGTCACCAGGTTCCTGAGCGCCAGCATGGTCAACTCGGCGCCGGCGTCGGTCAGGTTCTCCCGGGCCAGCGACAGGAAGGCCGGCACCCCCTCCAGTTGCGTCCCGAGCCCGACGCGCTCCTCCTCCCCGATCGGGAACTCGTGGAACGCGAGCCGCTGCACGGTGTCCACGTAGGTCCCGGGATCCCGCGCCCAGGGACGGCGCACCCGGAGGTCGTAGTCGAGGCGGTTGAGCCGCGCCCGGACCAGGAGGTAGTCCACCTGTTGCGAAACCGGCCACCCGGCCGGGTCGATCGCTCCCAGGCGGTCCGCGAAGCCGTCGAGCCCGTCCCGCTGCCGCGCGATGGTCTCCGGGCGGTAGTCCGGGAGACCGTTCTCCATCGCCGGACGATCGAACTCGAGGAACTCGTCGTGGAGGGCGACCAGCGCGCCGTAGTCCCCGGCGCCGCCGGCCACCCCGCAGGCGGCGGCCGCGAGGACGAACGGGAGGGCGAGGACCGATCGCCTCTTCATCGAGAGCCCTCCCATGCTCATGGCGAGCCCGCCGCGGCTGCGCGCCGGCGGAGGAAATCGACGAAATCCCCGGGCGGCCGGGTTCCGGTCTCGCGGGCCGCCACGAGATGCCGCCAGGCCCCCTCGTAGTCGTTCGCGCCAGCGAGCGCCATCGCCAGGTCGAGATGGACCGGGCCGGACTCGGGACGCGCCGCCAGCGAGGCGCGGAAGTGCGCGATCGCGTCCGCGGCGCCCCCCTGCCGCGCGAGGATCTGGCCGAGCTGGTGATGGGCGATGGCGTTCTCCGGATCGGCCTCGACCGCGCGGCGGTAGAGCGGCGCCGCTTCGGCGATCCGGTCCCGGCGCGCCAGCACGATCGCCAGGTTGGTCAAGGTCCCGCTGTGATCCGGCCAGGTCTCGAGCGCGGCGCGGTACTCCCGCTCGGCCTCGTCGAGCCGGCCCTGGTTCAGGAACGTGTTCCCCAGGTTGAAACGGGCCTCGGCTTTCTCCGGCGCGATCTCGAGCGCCCGCCGGTAGCGGACGATGGCCTCGTCCGCCCGTCCCAGCCGGGCGAGCAGGTTCCCCAGGTTGTAGTGGCCGTCCGCATCCTCCGGATACGCGTCCAGCAGCGTGCGGTAGAGCGACTCGGCCTTCGTCTGGTTGCCCAGTGCGTCCGCGAGGGCCGCCCGGCGCTGGTAGCCCATCGCCGAGACCGCTTCCTCGACGACCTCGTTCATGAAGGGGTCGTTCTGGAGGACTTCGCCGTCGCGCTGGCCGGCCCGCCGCGCAGCGGCTCGGGCCGCGGCGGCGTCGCCGAGGCCCCGGTGCACTCTCGCCAGGAAGGCATGGGGGGCGCGGGCTTCGGGCTGGAGCGACGCCGCGCGCTCCAGGCGCCGCCGGCTTTCCTCGAGGTCTCCGGCGGCCAGCGCGATGCGCCCCAACCCGAGTTCGCACGGAGCGCAGCGGCCGTCGAGGTCGGCCGCCTTCCGGTAGTGGACCTGCGCTCCCTCCGGGTCGCCCGCCTGCTCCAGCAGCCGCGCGTGGAGCACCCGTGCGGGGGCATAGCCCGGAAACAGCGTAACGGCGCGCTCGGAGGATTCGAGGGCTGCCGCCGGATCGCGGGTTTCGAGAAGACGCGCCAACAGGTAGGGCCAACGGGATTCTTCGGAGTCCCGTTCGGCGGCCCGCTGGAAGGCGGGAATCGCGTCCGTCTCCTGTTCGTGCGCGTAAAGGACCGAGCCGAGCCGGCCCCAGGCCGTCCCGGAGCGGGGATCCGCGGCGACCGCCTGCCGGGCCTCCTCGATCTTCGCCCGGACTCGCCCGTCCATCGCGTCGGCGGGAGAACCGGGGACCTCCGCCAGGTCGAGCGTCGGAGGAAAGGCAACCCGGACGAGCAGGAAACCCCCGAGGAGAGCGCCGGCGACCGCGACCCACCGTCGGAAACGGGAGCTTCGCTCGCCACCCGCGGGCGCCCCGGCGCTCGCGGCGGGTCGGCGGTGTCTCCTGGTCTTGCTCACGCGGACAACGACGCCAGTCTCAAGGACCGGCGCTCGGGAGGGGGCGGCGCCGGAGCGCCGCCCCCCAACGGTCCCCTAGAACTGGAAGCGCACCCCGATGCGCACGATCCTCGGAGGTTCGATCGTGGCGGGAATCAGGAAGCGGTCCGCCAGACCGTACCGGAGCGATTGCACCGCGGTGGTCCGGTTGATGTTCGTCAGGTTGAAGACGTCCGCGATGATCCCGATACGCATGTTGTCCCGGAACGGGAACTGTTTCTCGAGCCGGAGGTCCACCTTGTTCCGGAAGTCGTGGCGGTACGTGCCCCGCGGCACGCCGGCGACGTCCACGAAGCTCTCCACCACCATCCCCGGGACATCGTCGCGGAAGAAGCGAACGGTGTAGGCGCCGAGCGCCGGGTCGGGCGCGAAGTTCTCGGGCGGCTTCAGCGGGAATCCGGTGACCGCCTGGTAGTAGCCGCTCAGCAGGATGTCCCAGGGCAGCGTGTAGGTCGCCTGGAGCTTGAACTGGTAGGTGGCGTCCAGATCCAGCGGCCCCTCGGCGTTGATCAGCGTGTTGGGGTTGTCGTAGATCGCGTGACCGCCCCACGTCGAGCCGTAGCTGTTGCCGATGTTGCCGACGGCTTCGGCGACATTCAGGGCGGCCATCAACTGCCAGCCGTCCTGCCAGCGCCGCCGCACCACGAACTCGACGCCGTTGTAGTCCCGGAACAGCGGTCCGTCCTGGCCCGGATTCGTCAGGAACCGGATCCTGCCGGAACCCTGGAACTCGGGCCTGAGCGCGTAGATGGTCATCGGCGAGTTGTCGATGGGGTTCGTGACCTGGAGCGCGTTGTAGGCCCCGAAGGGCGTCCCGTCGGGCCCGATCCGGCCGATGTCGATCGTCTCCATGATGTCCTTCTCCCGCTTGAAGATTCCGGACACCGAGAGCACGATGTTGTTCTCGAGCTGGTGCTCGATCCCGAAGTGGACCGAGTTCACGTAGGCGTTCTTGAGGTTCGGATCGGCGCTCGAAGTGTTGGGCTGGATGCCGTCCCGGGTCAGTTCTCCCTGCTCGCCGTCCTGGAACACCAGGTCGCCGTTGTGGTCCAACCACTCGTACTCGTGGAACCCACCGGACCGCGGGAGGATGATGAGCGTGTCCTGGTTCAGGAGCGGTTTGTAGTACCGCCCGTAACTCGCCTTGATCGAAGTCCTGCCTTCCTCGCCGAGCGCCCACACGATGCCGGCGCGCGGCGCGACGGAGCTGAAGGTGATGAGGTCGCGGGTCTCATCGAGGAAGACCTCGGGGAACCAGCGTCCGCCGCCCGAGCTCTGCCGCGGATACCAGCCCTCGGTGCGCTCCCAGCGGAGGCCCAGGTTCACGGTGAGCGCGTCGCCGATCGTCCACTGGTCCTGCACGAAGAACGCCTGCCGGTTGATGTTCGTCTGCTGCAGGTTGATCGGGTAGTTCTGGAGCTGCACCCGGTGGGGTACCCCGTTGTTGAGGATCTGGATCACGTCCTCCCCGTTCGGGAAATAGAACTCGCGCTTGAACGGAGAGTGCTCCCAGTAGAGGCCGGTCTTGAACTCATGGGAACCGCCCAGCCCGGTCCGGAAATGGGAAAGCGTCAGGTGGGCCTGACGGATGTCCCGCGCCAGGGTGTCGCCGACACCTCCGGTAAGACCCCCGAAGTTCTCGCCGGTGCCGATGTCCCGGTAGCCGATCTTGAAGTCGGGGTTGTTCGGGTATTCCCGGTTGAAGGACTTCCAGACCCCGTTGTACCGCGCCTCGAGGATGGTGTCCTGGCCGAGGAGCTGGGTCGCCTGCAGGTTCACGATCCGCTGGTTCCGGTAGAGGATGTCCCAGGTCTCGGGGTGGTCGGCGTTCGAGAAGCTGGAGACGTTCCCCGGCCACTTGTCCTGGTCGCGGGTCGTGAAGGAACCACTGAACCGGGTGTTTCCGGTCAGTTGGGTGGTGAGCTTCAGGAAAGAGTGGGTCTGGTTGGTCTCGAACGCCTGGGCGGGCAGGAAGGGCTCCTGCTGCTCCACCTCAAGCCGGCGCAGGTTCCCGAAGAACCAGGCCCGGTCGCGCATGATGGGTCCGCCAAAGGTGCCGCCGTATTCCTGGTTCTTGAGGTTGCTGGTCTCCGTGAACGATTCCGGGAGCACGTCGAGGAGATCGGGCGTGAGGTTGCCGCTCTCGGTCTGCTCGCCCTGGTAGTAGCCGTTGAGCGTCCCGGAGAACTCGTTGCCGCCGGACTTGGTGACGAAGTTGAAGACCCCGCCCAGCGACATGCCGAACTCGGCGGAGATGCCGCCGGTCGTGACCTGCACCTCCTCGATCATGTCGATCGGGATCTCGGTCGAGATGTAGCCGACGGTGGTGTCGTTCATGCCGGCGCCGTCGATGTTGAAGAGGTTGTCCCGCGGGGAACTCCCGTGGACGGTCTGCGTCGGGGTGAACGAATACTCGCTGTCGAGGACGCCCGGCATCGAGACCAGCAGGTCCGAATACGTACGTCCCAGCGGGATGTTCTCGATCAGGTCCACGTCCAGGGTGCGCATCGCCTGGTTGCTCCTGACGTCCACGAGCGGCGCTTCCCCGATGACGGTGACCATCTCCTCGACCCCGGAGGGGGACAGCGTGGCGTCGAGCCCGATGTCGTTTCCGGCGTTCAGCACCACGCCTTCGAAGGTCACGGTCTGGAATCCCGCGAGCTCGACCGTCACGGTGTAGGTGCCGGGCGAGAGCAGCGGGACGCGGTAGTCGCCCCGGGCTCCGGTGACGCGGGTCTCGGTCTGGATGTGTGACGGACTCGTGAGGGTCACCGTGGCGCCCGGGATCGCGAGCCCCTGGTCGTCGGTGACCTCGCCGTAGATCGTTCCGGTCAGTTCCTGCGTGAAGGCCGTTCCCGCCCCCAGCAGGAGCGCGAGGCCCAAGACCAGCGCCGGACACGGCCGACCGGCCGTAAATCGTTGCAGCGTCATGATGTTTTGCCCTCCTGTGGGGATGTGGATCAACGGTTTGGAACTACTTCCGCAGCGACTTGTCTCCGGTGCATACGCACCTCGGCCCCACCTTCTGCCGGAGAACGGTGCGGGAGGTAGCTAGACGGCGGACAGCCGCGGGCAGGGACGATCCACGATCAGTACATACGGATCGAGTCGTCCGCATAGGCATGCCGTCTCCCTATGCCTGAGGCATGTGCCAGCGAAACCCATCAGACCGCCCGGCCGCATCCGCCGTCAAACATGACACGGACCGCTAAGTGATTGAAAACAGACTGTTTATATAGTATGTAACGAAATAGTAGCAATTTAGTCATATACTTGTAACATTAAATACCGCCCGTTCGTATCGCAGCTCCCGCGAGCGGAGCCGCGGCGCTACCTCCCCCGGCGCCGCTCGAGGAAGTCGGCGCTCCAGCGCCGACCGGACGCTGAATCCCGATCCGCGGATCGGCCCGTTACCAAGAGTGCAACCCCGACTGGGTCTCTCGCTGGCGGTTGCCGAAGGTCAGTCGGTCTCGGTCCCGAAGAGCCGGAACCCGGCGGCCACGAAGTCCGCATCGAACGCAAGGGCCTCGGCGATTCCCCGGCGGCGCATCACCAGAAAGCTCACCTGATCGACCAGGCTGGCCCCGGCGCCGGCCGAGAGAGCGGCCGTTGCCTCCTGGTGGAGAGCTTCTCCCACCCACTCGATGTCGAACGCCGCCACATCGCGCGCCAGATGGAGCGCCGCCTGCCGGCCCAACCGGCGATGCAGCAGGGCCATCGACTCGAGCAACACGTAGTTGTGGGTAACCAGCGGCGAACGGGCGCGGAGGGCGAGGTCGAATCGGCGCCGGGCGAGCTGGTGGAACTCGTCCCTGCGGTCGGCCAGGGCGTAGATGACCGAGGTGTCGAGGAAGATCACGCCTTCCGGAAACGCGCGGAGAGGGCGTCATCCAGGAACTCGTCGTGGCGCTCGGACACCGGCCCACCCGGCGGCGGCTCGCTGCTCCCCGAGCCCACGAACCGGAAGTCACCGAGCGAACGTTGAGAAGGCCCGGCAGTCCCGAAGGCTCCCGCGAGTGCGTCGCGGACGACGGACGCCATGGACGCCTGTTCTTCGAACGCGCGTCGCCGCAGCGCCTCGTAGAGCGTCTCGTCCAACTGGATCTGCAGCCTCTTCATCTTTCCATTGTCTCATGACGTCATGATGGTATGCCATCACCAACGGCATGGATGACGGGCGTTCCGCAGAGCGTCCTACTTCCCCAGGTGCCGCTCGAAGAAATCGGCGCTCCGGCGGAAGACCTCCAGCCAGTTCTCGTGCCGGAGGAAGCCGTGCACCTCGTCCGGGAAGATCAGCAGTTCGTACTCGACGCCGAGTTCGCGCAGCTTCTCCACCAGCTCGATGGTCTCGTCGAAGGGCACGTTCCGGTCGTCGTCGCCGTGGACGAGCAGCACCGGGGACCGCCAGCCGTCCACGGTGGCGAGGGGCGATGACTCGAACGCCAGCCGCGCCGCCTCCGGGTGGTGGGTCGGCTCGTAGCTCGGGTTGAAGCCCTGGATGGTGCGGTTCCAGTCGTGGACGCCGTGGATGTCCACCCCGGCGGCGAAGAGATCCGACGCCCGCGAGAGTCCCATCGCGGTCAGGTAGCCTCCGTAGGAGCCGCCCCAGAGGCCGATCCGGTCCCCGTCCACGCCCGCCATATCGGCGAGGGTGCGGCCCGCCCCGAGCACGTCCTGGTGCTCGGCGCCGCCGCTCGCCCCGTAGTTGAGCGCCTCCCGGAACTCCATCCCGTAGCCGGTGCCGCTCCGGTAGTTCACCGAGATCACCGTGAACCCGCGGCTCGCGAGGTACTGGTGGAAGGCGTAGCAGTTCGAGTAGTAGCCCATGTAGTGCCAGCCGAGCAGCATCTGCCGCCGCGAGCCGCCGTGCAGGAAGAGGACACCGGGACCGGCCGCGTCCGAGCCGCCTGCCGGCCGGAAGAGCTGGCCGTGGATCTTCATCCCGTCGGCGGAGGCGAAGACCACCGGTTCCGGATCGACCATGTGCTCCAGCGGAAAGTCCGCCGGGAAGGCGTCCGGGGCGAGGGCGCGCGCATCGCCCCCGGTCTGGACCATTGGCTGGAGCGGGCGGCGCCCGTCGCCCCCGAGGAAGGCCACGCCTCCCTCGACGGCGACCGGCAGGGTCTCGACCCCCGTTCCCGAGGTCAGGGCTTCGGCGGCCGATCCGGCCGTGAGCCGCCAGAGGTGGCGGCGGTCGATGTCGTCCTGGTTGGTGGCGGCGATGAGGCCCCCCTGCCCGTCGCTGACCGCGTACTCGATCTCGAAGGAGCCCGCGGTGAGCGCTTCGGGCTCGCCGCCGGCCGCGGGAACGGCGTAGTAGTGCCGGTAGCCGGTGCGCTCCCAGGGAAAGAGGATGCGGCCGTCGTCCGTCCAGTGGAGCTGGTTCGCGGAGGCCGTGCCGGAGAAGACGCTCCCCTTCCCCACGGACGCCCGAAAGACCTCGCGGGCGCGGCCCGGCGCGCTGTCGGCGTCGAGTTCCACCACCTGGATGCTCCAGGGCGGACCCTCGCGCTGGGGGACGAACAGGAACCGCTCGAGCACCGGCGGCTGCCGGACGAAGGCGACCGAGGCGCCGTCGGGGGAGAAGGCGGGCGAGCCGTCGCGGTCCACCGCCGGGTCGAGATAGTGGACGGTCTTCGCGCCGAAGTCGTAGACCCCGACGAAGGAGTGCGCCCCTCGGGAGGAGACGAACGCCAGTCGGCCGCCGTCCGGGGAGAGGCGCAGGTTCCCGAAAGAGCCCCGGCCGTGGATGAGCTGCTCGGCTTCCGCGTCCGCTTCGAGCCTCACCTGCCAGACCCGGCCCCGGCGGATGAACAGGATCGCGTCCCCATCGGCAGTGAAGAGGGGCGAGGCGGCTGGCGCGGTGATGCGGCGGGGTGCCGCCCCTTCGATGATCCAGAGCGCCTGCTCCACTCCCGCCGGATCGCTCGTCGGGTTCGGCAGTTCACCCGCCCGGTTGGGGCCGTCGCCGCGGATGAAGGCGAGGCGGTCCCCGTCACGGCTGAACGCGAGGCTGTGGATGGTCGTTCCGTCGTCGCCTTCGAAGGAGGTCAGGCGGCGTCCCTCGAAGCCGGGGGCGTCGGCCGCCCAGACGTTGCGCGCGCCCCGCTCGTCGAACACCCAGGCGACCCGCGAGCCGTCGGCAGACGCGGTGAGGCTCGTCGGGAACGGGGCCGAAAAGACCGCCTCGAGGGGGAACTGGGCCTCGGCGCCGGAGGCGCCGAAGACGGCAAGCCAGAGAAGGATGGCGATGCGTCGCATGGGAGGACTCCTACCTGGGTATCAGCCGCACCGGCAGGTGCTTGATCCCGTGGATGAAGTTGGAACGGAGACGGTCGGGGGGGCCGGTGAGCTCGACGGCGCGCACCCGGCGGAAGAGTTCCTCGAAGGTGACCCGCACCTCGAGGCGGGCGAGCCAAGCGCCGAGGCAGACGTGCCGGCCGGCCCCGAAGGCCAGGTGCGGGTTCGGGCTCCGGCGGATGTCGAACCGCTCGGGCTCTGGAAAGGCCTCCGGATCGCGGTTCGCGGCGATGTACCAGAGGACCGCCTTGTCGCCCCGGGAGAGCGAGGCGCCGTCGAGGTCGAGGTCCCGGGTGAGGGTGCGGCGGAAGTGCATGGTCACCGAGGTCCAGCGGAGGATCTCCTCGCTGGCCGATTCGAAGAGTTCGCGGTTGCCGCCGGCGGCGCCGAGCTCCGCGAACGCGGCCGGATGGTCGAGGAGCCCGAGCAGGCCGAGCGAGATGGTGTGCCGGGTGGTCTCGTTGCCGGCCACGATGAGGAGCAGGAAGAAGTTCTGGAACTCCAGCTCGGTGAGCGGCCGGCCGCCGGCGTCCTCGGCCAGCATCCCGGAGATGATGTCGTCGGTAGGCCGCCGGAGCCGTTCCTTCCGGATCCGGCTCGCGTAGTCGAAGACGGCCCGGGCCGCCGGGCTCCGGAACGGCAGCAGGCGGAACTCCTCGGTGTCCACCTGGTCGATGACCGCCATCGAGAACTCGGGGTCCGCGTTCGAGATCAGCGCGTCGCCCCATTCGACCAGCTCACCGGCGTCCTCCTCCGGCACGCCGAGGATGCGGCAGAGCATCCGGATGGGCAGTTCCCGGGAGACCTCCTCGACGAAGTCCAGCTCGCCGAGTTCGAGACCGCGGTCGAGCACCTGCGCGGCGAGATCGCGCACCGAGGCCTCGTAGGTGGCGATGGACTTCCGGGAGAAGCCCGCGCCCACCAGCCGGCGGAGGCGGGCGTGCTCGGCGCCGTCGTACTCCATCATCGTCCGACGGGCCTCCAATTCTTCCTGATCGAGTTCCTCGAGGCGGATGCCGCGGGCGCAGGAAAAGTCGCGGGGCGTCGAGCTGGCGCGGAAGACGTGCGCATGGCGGGTGAGCGCCCAGAACCCGGCGCCGTCGGTTTCCTCCACCCAACAGGGAGACCCGTGTTCGCGCATCCGGGCGAAGAGGTCCCACGGCACCCCCTTCGTGTAGGTATCGTGGGAAACGATCGCCTCGCAGCCGTCCAGGGACCCGTTTCGGCCGTGCGTCGTCACCGCCCGGATGGTACGCCGGACAGGGAACGCCGGTCCGGACCGGCACGCGCGGCGCTCTGCGTGGGGAAGGCGCGTACGGCTTGGAACGCCGACCTCCGGTCGGCACAGCGGGCCGAAGGCCCGGGAACGACGTGCCGTTGTCCGCCTGGGGCGACAGAGGTCCGGAGACATCCAGTCTGCTCGGTTGCACCGAGAGAAGGGCCGTGTCGGGCCGGTCAGCGTTGCGCCGTGCGCGGTGCGGAGCACCGCGCGTGCCGACCGGAGGCCAGTTGCTGTGAAAATGCAGCCCGGCG
>JAJDUD010000052.1 GCA_022826825.1 Acidobacteriota bacterium
AGAGGTCTGGGAGCGTCCCCTCCGCCCGGTTGCACCGAGAGAGCGAACCATCCCGCGGGTCGGGGCTCGAAGGGGTGCGCGCCACCTTGGGTGAGCAGCGGCACGCCGTGCGCTGCGCAGTCGCGCAGCGCGTGCCGGCCGGAGGCCGGCGTTCCAATCCGGAGGCGCTTTCGGGATGGGTGGGCCTACGCGCTTGCGGCCCTACGCGCCGCGTGCCGGCCGGAGGCCGGCGTTCCAAGCCGTTTCCGCCTTCGGGATGGGTGGTTCTACGCGCTCTTGTCAAGAGACACCCACGTTTACGCAGTTGGGAGACACCCACTTTTACGCACCCCCGGTTCTGCGTCGGGGAGGCGTTTCGGGTCGGCGAGGGGCGAGGCGGAGGCGCTTTCGGGATGGGTGGTCCTACGCGCTTGCGGCGCTACGCGCCGCGTGCCGGCCGGAGGCCGGCGTTCCAAGCCGTGTGTGCCTTCGGGATGGGTGGCGCTACGTGCTCCGTGGGAGCGGTCAGTAGACGCCGACGGTGGTGCCGCCGGCGAGTTGGCCGAAGGGGCGGACGCCGCTGACCCCGTCCCAAGCGTAGGGGCCCCACGGGGGTTCGCGCTCGCCTTCGTCGCGCTCGAGGAAGCCGGGGACGAAGAACTCACGCGTCAGGGTCGTGAGGCGGACGCGGCCGGTCTGCCCGTAGTCCACGACGGCGCCGGTGTCGGGGTCCACGACCTCGAGCACCGCGCGGGGCATCGGCGGGTAGTAGGCGATCTTGTAGCCATCCTCCGGCGTCGGCGGCCGTGCCGGCGCCAGTCCCATCAGCGTGTTCCCGTAGGTGGGCTGGAGGAAGACCCCGTCGAGCAGCTCCTCCATGGCGAACCGCGTCCACTGCGGGGTGAACTCGGTGCCCCCCGAGAAGATGCCGCGGATTCCCGTCTCCGCGAGCGTCCGCCCCTCGTCCTCGAGCCGCAGGCAGAGCGCCTCCAATAGCTTCGGGGTCGTGAAGAGGCACTGGATGTCGTGGCCGGCCGACAGCACGGTGAGCGCCTGGTCGATGACGTGGGCCTGGTAGGCGAGCAGATGCTCGGTCCAGCCCTTCTTGATCAGCTTGATCACCCACCGGGGGTCGAGATCCACGCCGAACGCGATGCCGCCCCGGAACTGCGCGAGATGCTCCACCGCGAGCCGCAGCCGGCGCGGCCCCGAGGGCCCGAGCATGAGCCAGTTGGACCCCGGCGGAAAGTGCTCGTCGGACAGCACCGCGCTGAACAGCTCGTAGTCGATCCGGAAATCGTCCACCGACGTGCGGCTCTTCGGGATCCCGGTGGTCCCGCCCGTCTCGAAGACGTAGAGCGGCCGGTCCTGGTACGGCGCGGGAATCCAGCGGCGCACCGGGCCGCCCCGGAGCCATTCGTCCTCGAACGGCGGAAAGCGCTTCAGGTCGTCGAAACCCCGCACCGCGGTGAGGGGATCGAAGTCCAGGCGCTTCCGGAAGTCGAGCCAGAACGGACATCCGGTCTCTTCCGAGAAATGCCAGCGCACCATGTCCCGGACCTGCTGGTCGAGGTCATGGCGCGCCGCGACGGCGGCCTCGGAGTCTCGCAGGTCGGTTTCCATCATTCCCCCTTGGTCTGCCCCATGGTTCAGGCGGCGATCACGCGCGTGAAGGCCGCTTCCGCGTCTTCGGCCATCCGGTCGAGGGAGTGCTCTTCCCGGACGCGCGCGAAGCCGCGCGCCCCGACGCTTCCCCTCCGCTCGGGGTGGAGGACCAGTTGCGCGAGCGCCGCCGCGAAGGCCTCGGGCTCGCTGCTCTTCGCGAGGACCCCTCCCTCGACCCGGTCGAGCAGCGCCGGATAGGCCCCCTGCTGGGGAACCACCACCGGAGTGCCGGCCATCATGGCCTCGATGGCCGGAATCCCCTTCGGCTCGGGGAAGGTCGCCGGGATGGCGACGAGGTCGGCCTCCCGCAGGAACCGGATCTTGGCGGCGCGGTCCAGCTCTCCGAGGTACTCGAAGGAGACCCGGGCCTCATCCGCCGTGAAGAGCCGCCGCACCTCCCCCAGATAGCTCTTCCCCGCACGGTTCATCCAGCCCGCCGCCCGCACCCGAAGCGGCGGGACGCCCGGCGCTCCGGCAAGCTCGAGAGCCGCGCGGGCCAGCCGGTCGAGCCCCTTCTCGGGAGCGATCCGGGAGAAGAAGCCGATCGTCACCGGCGCCGGATCGCCGTCCGGCCGGGCCGCCGGGGCCGGTTTCGGCGCCGCCGGGAACCCCGCGGAGTCCACTCCCAGCCGCACGAAGGACACCCGGTCCCCGGGAAGTCCCAGGGTGTCCGCCATGCCGCGGGCGTGATGCTCGGTGACGCCGACGAAGTGATGCGCCGTGTCCGCCGCCTCCCGCATCAGGCCGACGGCCCGCTCCCGGTCCGCTTCCGGCAACTGCGACAGGAACAGGTCCTCTCCGGAGAACGTCACCACCACCGGGGCGCCGGTGGCGGCGGCGAGCGGGGCCGCGAGCCCCAGGAGCAGCGAGTTGGGCAGGACCACCACGTCGGGGCCGGTCTCGCGGACCGACTCCGCGAGCGCCTCCACCGCGCGCCGGGCGGGTCCCCGCGCTCCCGCGAGCGTCGTGACGGTCAGCGGCCCCAGCCGGGTCGGGTCGGTGGACGAGGAGAACCGCTCGGCGAGGCCGAGGAGCGCCGGGGAATCCAGCAGGCGGTCGAGTCCGGGCACCGCCCCGAAGAGCGGGGCCGCGTGCTGCAGGTACACCGAGATGCCTCCGAACCGCACCCGGTCCTCCGAGATGCTCGTCTCGTCCGTGCGGCTCCGCTGGTAGAGGGGCACGAGGCGCACGTCGTGCCCGCGGCCGGCGAGCGACCGGGCCAGCGCGTTGTCGCGGATGCAGCTCCCGCAGAGCATCTCGCCCGCTCCGGCGGTGAAACTCAGGATCCGCACGATTTCGGGACGTTCCGTTGGCTCGGACTCAGGACTCCGGCCAGCCGGTGACCGGGTTGCGCCAGACGCTGTAGTTCATGCCCCCGGCGTGGAGATGGGGCGGCCAGTTGTCGGGTTCGGTCTGCTGCGACGGATAGAGGTGATAGCGCATTCCCAGCGCGCCCCAGATGCGGCGCCAGCGGTCCTGGAACTCCCGGGCCGGGGGATGCAGCTCGCGGGGATCCTCGACCTCGTACCGGAAATCGAAAATGCTCGGCGGGCGGGCCTGCTTCACTTCGTCGTCCGCCGCCTCCTGCGCCCCGGCCGCGGCGCCAAGGCACAGCGCGGCGCCGGTCACGAGCAGCGTGGCGAGGCGCCGCGGCCAGGCGGCGCGGCGGCGTTTCCGGCGCAACGGTCCGAACGGCGCTCAGTCCGACGCGCTCCCCTCCAGGAACGGCTCCATGGGAAGCGACTGGGGACCGTTCTCGTCGCAGACCGCGTAGCTGGAGCGGGCGCTCGTGTACATCGAGACCCCGGCGTGCACGCCGGCCTTGTTGACCACGTAGAAGGACAGTCCGAAGGCCGGCAGGCCCCGGCTGTTCAGGAGCCGCTTCTCGACGGTGTTCTCCTTGACGCGCGCGAGCGCGGTCATCGCGGCGTCCTTCGGATGCGCGCCCCGCCGCATCTCCTCCACGATCAGGAACGAGCACAGCCCGTAGAGGTTCGCCTCGCCCCGGCCGGTGGAGCCCGCCGCACCCACGGCGTTGTCCACGTAGAGCCCGGCGCCCAGGATCGGCGAGTCCCCGACCCGCCCGGGGATCTTCCACGCGAGACCGCTGGTGGTGGTGACGCCCGCCAGGTCCCCGTTCGCGTTCAGGCCGTCGCAGTTGATCGTCCCGTAGTACTCCTCCTCGTCGATCAGGCCGTCCCGGACCATCGACATGCCGGCGGCGTGGCCCGCCGCGGCCCGCTTCTTCGGGTCGAGGTAGTGCCCCGGATCGATGCGGCGCTTCCATTCGAGCCACATCTCCCGGGACCGCGGCGTGTTCAGGTCGTCCTCGACCTTGAACCCCAGGTTGCGGGCGAAGTCCTGGGCGCCCTTGCCGACCAGCAGGTGGTGGTCGGTGACCTGGAGGACCTGGTAGGCGACCGACGCCGGGGTCCGCACGCCCTCGATGCCGGCCACGCCGCCGGCCCGCCGGTTCGGGCCGTGCATGCAGCACGAATCGAGCTGGACCACGCCGTCGTCGTTCGGACGGCCCCCGAACCCGACGCTCGCGTCCTCGGGATCGAGTTCGGTGATCTTCACGCCCTCGATCAGGCTCTCGAGGATGTCCTTCCCCTCGGTCATCATCCGGAACGCGCGTTCGACGACGACCTCGTCGCCGCCGTTCTTGTAGCGGTTCCCGTTCCCGGAGGCGATCACCACCGGCTTCGGGCCGGAGGACTGGACCGCCGGCGCTCCCGACGCCGCCGCGCCGAGCGCCGCGGCGCCCGCCGCGCCCACCTGGACGAACTGCCGGCGGCTGAATTCGCGGCCGGTCCACTGCGCCTTCGTCTTCACTGGCTTCTTCATTGGTTGCCCCTCACCCGCCTCTCGAATGCCCGGCCTGCCGGCGGCGCGGGACGCTTTCCCGGACGGGAGCCGAAGTGTATTCGACGGTCGCCCTTGCGGCCCGCGCCTTACCATCCCCCGCCGTGCCGTCCGAACCCACGCCCGCCGGAATCGAAGCCGCCCGCGCCGCCATCCCCCGGGAGTTCCGGGAGACCCCGCTGTTCGCCTCCGCTCCGCTCGGCGCCGCCGCCGGCTGCCGGGTCAGCGTCAAGGTGGAGTGCGTGAACCCGATCCGCAGCTTCAAGGCCCGGGGCGCCTGCTGGTTCGGCGCCCGGCGGGGGCCGGAGGCGGTCGCGCGGCTCCGCGGCCTCCCCGCGGGGACTCCGGGATGGGTCACCGGGTCGGCCGGGAACTTCGGCCAGGGACTCGCCTGGGCCGCCCGGCGGTCCGGGATCCCGCTCACGGTCTTCTCGTCCCTCCACGCGAATCCCGACAAGGTCCGCGCCATGCGCGACCTCGGCGCCGAGGTGCGCCTCGTCGGGGAGGACTTCGACGCCGCCAAGGAAGCGGCCCTCGCCTACGCCGGGGAGACCGGGGCCGAGTTCGTCGAGGACGGCCGCGAGCCCGAGATCACGGAGGGGGCGGGCACGATCGCGCTCGAATGCCTCGAGGCCGGGGTCCGGGCGGACACCGCCGTGGTTCCGGTCGGCAACGGGGCGCTGATCGGCGGCATGGGGCTCTGGATCCGGGAAGCCGCTCCGGAGATGTCGGTCGTCGGCGTGGTGGCGCGCGCCGCGCCGGTCATGCGCCGCGCCTTCGAGTCGGGAGATCCCTCTCCCGCCCAGGCCGCCCCCGCCACGATCGCCGACGGGATCGCGGTCCGGGTGCCGGTCCCCGAGGCCGTGCCCCTCATGCGGCGGGTGGTGGACGAGGTGGTGGAAGTCGGCGAAGGATCGCTCCGGGAGGCGGTGCGCCTCCTCCACCGGACGCTGGGTCTCGTCGTGGAACCGGCGGGAGCCGCCGGGATCGCGGCACTCCTCGAGCACCCGGACCGTTTCCGGAATCGCGAGATCGTGACCCCCCTCTGCGGCGGCAACGCCGATCCGGCGCTGCTCGCTGCGCGGTAAGGATGACCACGTCGCTGCGCGAGCAGGTCCCCCTGCCCGGCCGCTCGCGCGTCACCGGGAACGGCGGGGCGGTGACCGCGATGACCTCCGGCGCCGCGCGCGCCGGCGCCGGGGTCCTGGCCGCCGGCGGGAACGCGACCGACGCGGCGGTCGCCGCGATGCTGGCCGCGGGGGTGGTGGAGCCGTCCATGAACGGGCTCGGCGGGACCGCCTACGCGGTGGTGTTCGCGCCGGAGAGCGGCCGGGTCACCGCGTTCGACGGCAGCGCCCGGTGCCCGGTGCGGGCCCGCGAGGACATGTTCGAACCCCTCGAGGGCGTCGGCGGCGGCCTCTACGGTTTTCCTCCCACCCGGGGGGACCGGGCCGAGACCGGGCCGCTCAGCGTGCTGGTCCCCACCGCCCCGGCCGCGCTCGTCGAACTCCACCAGCGGTTCGGCCGGCTCCCGTTCGCCGCCGTGGTCGAACCCGCGGTGCGCCTCGCGGAGGAGGGGTTCGTTCCCGACTGGGTCTTCGCCGTGCACGCCGCGGCCGGCTACCGGCGGCTGCGGCTCTGCCCGGCGGCGTTCGCGCTCTATACCCGGGGGGACGCCGTTCCCTTCGTCCCCCTGAGCGAGGACGACCGGCTCCGGAACCCCGAGCTCGCCGGGTCGCTGCGGGTGTTCGCCGAGGAGGGCCCGGAACCCTTCTACCGGGGGCCCATCGCCCGCCGGCTGCTCGCCGCGGTGAACGAGGCGGGCGGCATCCTCTCGGAATCCGACTTCGAGGCCGCCGCCGTCCGTGAGGTTCCACCGCTCGACTTCGGGTTCCGGGACACCGCGGTGGCGACCCTGCCCGGCAACTCCGGGGGCCCGACCCTGGCGGCGGCGCTCGCCCACCTCGACCCCTTTCCGCCGGCGGGACCTCCCGGCGGGGACGCGGCCGCGGAGGTCCGTTTCCTCCACCTCGCCGCGGAGTCGCTGCGGCTCGCGTTCGGGGACCGCTTCCGGCACCTGGGCGACCCCGAGAGCGTCCCGGTGCCGCTCCCGGGGCTGCTCGACCCCGACTACCTCCGCGAGCGGCGGCAGGGGGTCGCTCCGGACGGCCCCCGCCTCGCGACCCCCAGGGAGCCCCCGCCGCCCGGGACACGGGAAACAGCGGGCGCCCCGCCGTCCGGCGCGCCGACCGCGGACTGCACCACCCACGTGAACGCGATGGACGCGGACGGCATGGCCGTCGCGCTCACCGGCACCCTCGGCGGCCGCTTCGGCTCCGCATTCGCCGTCCCGGGGCTCGGGTATCCCCTGAACAACGGCATGATGTGGTTCGACCCGCGGCCGGGCCGCCGGATCTCGCCGGCGCCCGGCCGCCGGGCGCTCCACGCGGCGGCGCCCGCGATCCTGCTGCGGGACGGGGTTCCGTGGGCGGTGGTGGGGTCGCCCGGAGGACGCCGCCTCATCTCGGCGGTGGCGCTCGGAGTGGCGCGCCTCGTGGACCGGGAGGCGTCCCTCCAGGACGCGGTGGGGAGTTCGGGATTCCATGCCGACGTGGGCCCCCTCACCCTCGACGAGCGGACCCCGGACTGTGGAACCGTGGCAGGGGGCCTCGAAGCGCGCGGCCACCAGGTGCTCGTGCGGCGGGAGACCGCCCTGACCGGCCACTTCGGCCGCGCGAGCGGGATCCGGAGGTGCGTCGGCGAGGACGGACCCCGGTTCGAGCCCGGCGCCGATCCGGTCCGCGTGGCGACCGGCGTGGCCGTGCAACAGGATTGATATTGAAACCCGGTTTCAAGTTACAATCCTGACTCCCTCCGGCGTTTCGGCGCCGCGATCCCTGCCCGCCCGCCGGGCGTCTCCCTGGAGTTGCGTTCCCATGAATCCTGTCCCCGTTCCCCCGACCAACGGCCGGCCGCGCCGGACCCTGTCGCTCGCGGCCGCGCTCGTTGCTCTTGGAGCCGCGTCCCTTCTCGCCGGCTGCGGCGAGGACTCCTCGACGCCTTCCGCTCCGGCCCCGCCGCCGGCGCCCGCTCCCGAGCCGGCCCCGCCCCCACCCCCGCCGGAACCCGAGACCGCGAGCTACGCCTTCGCCCAGCCCATGCCCCGGATCAGCCCCCGGGTTCCGGGGTCCATGCCGGAAGGCGTGGATTTCGCTCCCTTCGTGGCGGTCGTCGCGCACGCCCGCGACGCGGCGCCGTGGACGGAGGGCCAGGTGGCGTCCGACGGCCTCAAGCTGCTGGCGGAGACGGGAATGTCGGCGGCCCTCGTCGCCGAAGCGGAGGCCGCCGGCATGGAACTGATCTGGGGGACGTTCGGGGAGATGATCGCGTTCCTGCTGAACCCGAACCACGCGCTCGAACTCCATATGGACCGGCCCTGCGTCAGCTATGCCCAGCAGATCGCCCCCAGTTCCGACTGGTTCGTCGGGTTCAGCAACATCTGCGCCACCGACGAGGACGGCGCGTGGCAGTCCGAACTGACCGGCGCCCTCGTTGCCTACGACGCGGGGACCGCCACCGGTGAGGACTTCATGGAGAAGTCCGCCGACACCGAGCCGCGCGAACCCATCGCGGAACTGGACGTGGCGCCGTACTTCGTGGCGCCCGCGGTGACGATGGAGCTGGTCGCGACCCGGAAGGAAGAGTAGGTTCGGTCGCGGGGAGGGTTTCGCCGGGCTCCGCAAGCGGGCCCTTCCAGGCCGGCGATGCGGTACGATCCGTTTCGACCGCGATGGAATCATTGCGGGACACCACCCGTTCGCGGCCCGAAGGAGGACCCGCCATGAAGACCCGAAACATCTGGATGGGAATCGCGCTGCTGTTCAGCGTTCTTCTCCTCGCGACCTGCGGAGGCGACTCCGGGACCACCCCGGCGCCCCCTCCGGCCCCGGCTCCCGCGCCGGCCCCGGCGCCCGCCCCGACCCCGGCGCCCGAGCCCGAGCCGGAAACGCCCGAGATGGTGACCTACGAGTTCCCAGTGGGCTCAATCAAACCGAACTATGCGAGCCCTGATTCTCTCCTGATCGTCCTTGGAGCCCAGCCCTATCCACAGGGCGCATCGGCCTCGGAAGAAGTCGCGTTCGTTGCCCACCCGCTGGGTACGACCCTCTGGGAACTGGGCGGCATGGCTTCCGAGGGTCTCGAGCATCTGGCCTGGGACGGCCACGCGCACGACCTGACGGACGAGGCCGAGGCGATGGGCTGGATGGTCCTCGCGGAGGACTTCAGCACGGTCCAGACACTTCTGCAGGCTGCGGAAATCACCCTGAGTGCGGAGTTCCCCTGCCTCAGCTACGCCCAGCAGCTCGATCCGAGCCCGGACTGGTTCGTCGGTTTCAACGTCTGCGCCATCCACGATGACAACGGGGAGCTCCACTGGGAGGAAACGCTCACAGTCCGCGCCGAGATGTACGACGCCGGGGTCCGGGACGGCGAGCCCTACATGGACGACACAGGCAGGACGGATCCCCAGGAGCCCATCACCCGGGTGATGCTGCCGCCCTGGGACACGGAAGCGGTGCTGGAAATCACGGCAACGCTCCGGGCGGAGTAGGTTCTCTTCCGAGTTCGCCTGAGGCCGGGGCGCGACCCGCGCTCCGGCCCGCTCCCTCGGGCGACCGCCTCCGGGGTCTGAGTCCGTCCGGGTTCCGGTTCCTCCGCCTCCATGCCTGAACGCCGCCCGGAACCCGCCGCGGAGAGCGCAGCGGCGCGGCCCCACGACCTCCCCCGCGTCGTCATCGTCGGCGCCGGGCAGACCGGGCGGGAACTCGCGGGCCAGCTCGCCGGCGAACGCCGGGTCGTCGTCCTCGACACCGACCCGCAGAAACTGAAGCGTCTCCACGAGGACGTGCCCGGCCCCTCGGTCGAGACCCTGCTCCGCGACGGCACGAGCGCCCTGGCGCTCCGCGACGCGGCCGGCGACGGCGCCGAGTGGGTCATCGCGGCCACCGACCAGGACACCGTCAACATCGAGGTCTGCCGGGTGGCGTCCGAGCTCGACCCGCGTCCCGCCACCATCGGCACCCTCCGCGAATCGCACCGCGCCGGACGCCTCCGCGCCACCGGCGCCGAGAGCATCGCGCGCCCGGGGGTGATCGCGAGCCAGATCCGCAACCGGGTCGAACGCTCGCACCAGGTGGCGACCTCGCTCGGCCTCGGCCGCGGCGAGATCCGGGAGATCCAGGTCCTGCCGACCTCGCCCGCGGTGAACGTGAAGCTCCGCGACCTCGGCGCCCGGAAGTGGCTCGTCGCCGGGATCTACCGGGGCGACCGCTTCGTCGTTCCCGACGGCGACGCGGTGATCGAAGCGGGCGACCGCCTCCTGATCACCGGCGAGCCCGAAGTGGCCCCCGGCGCGGCGGAGTTCCTGCGCGAGGGGAAGTCGCTCTTTCCGTTGCAGTTCGGCAGCCACATCGTGGTCTTCGCCGAGCGCGAACTCCCCGAGGTCGCGTGGCGGGAAGCGGAATACCTGTTCCGCACCTCCCGGGCGCGGCGTCTGCGCATCGTGGCCCCCGAGGGGGTCGAACCCCCGGCGGACTTCGACGTGCCGGCGGAACAGGTCACCCGCGTGCCCCCCGGCGACGACCCCTTCGCCGCCGCGCGCCCCGACGCCGGCTGCGTCGTGATCGACCACGGGGAGGCGTCCTTCGTGGCGCGCATCGGCCTGAACGCGGCGCGCTTCCTCTCGACGATGGCCGGCTTCTCCTGCCCGGTCCTCATTCCCGGCGGCAGCTTCCCCTGGGAACGCCTCGTCGTCCCCGTCACCGACGTGGAGGGCACCCTCCGCGCCGCCGACACCGCCATCGGCCTCTCGCGCCAGTTCGCCGTGCCGCTCGCGGCGGTCGTGGTGACGCCCCCGCCCTTCATCGGCCGCGGACTCGAGGAGGGCGCCGACATGGCATCGGTGCTGGCCGCCATCGAGCGGATGGCCGACCTCTACCGGGTCCGGGTCCCCATCATCCGCGCCGAGGGAAACCCCCCACGCCAACTCGCCCGCCTCACCGGCCCCCGCGACCTCCTCATCCTCGGCTACGACCAGGGCCACGCCGGCTCCTTCTTCCGCCCCGACCCCGCCGTCCACATGATGATCCGCGCCCGCGCCTCCGTCCTCGCCCTCCCCATCCCCGCCCACCACTAGCCGGAAGTCCCGTCACCGGGATGACACACCCGGCTTGGAACGCCGACCTCCGGTCGGCACGCGGGTCGAAGGCCCGCAGCGGCGCAACGCGGCTCCGCGGAATCACACACCCGGCTTGGAACGCCGACCTCCGGTCGGCACGCGGCCCACAGGGCCGCAGGCGGCGCAACCCAGCTCCGCGGAATCACACACCCCGCTTGGAACGCCGGCCCCCACCGGGAGAAACGCCGACGCGCGCGTCCTCCTACGCACCCCGCTTGTCATCAAAACGGCGGAAACGGCTTGGAACGCCGACCTCCGGTCGGCACGCGGCCCACAGGGCCGCAGGCGGCGCAACCCAGCTCCGCGGAATCACACACCCGGCTTGGAACGCCGACCTCCGGTCGGCACGCGGCCCACAGGGCCGCAGGCGGCGCAACCCAGCTCCGCGGGATGACACACCCGGCTTGGAACGCCGACCTCCGGTCGGCACGCGGCCCGCAGGGCCGCAGGCGGCGCAACGCGGCTCCGCGGGATGACACACCCGGCTTGGAACGCCGACCTCCGGTCGGCACAGCGGCCCGCAGGGCCGCAGGCGGCCCAACGCAGCTCCGCGGAATCACACACCCGGCTTGGAACGCCGACCTCCGGTCGGCACGCGGCCCGCAGGACCGCCGCAGACTCCTCGTAAGTCGTTGTTATTTCAGGCGAGTATACACGATCCCCGAAAACGAGGGTCACGTCTGGGGCCACTTCCTCAACGGCCCGGCAGTCCCGAATCCGAGAGGGCAACAGCGGGAAGTTCGCGCACTCTCGAGGGTGCCGGGCGGCGGGATCCGGGACTGCGAGCCGCACCGGGTGGAGCAGCGGCGGGAACATACAACACCTTCGGACCGCTGCCCGGTGCGCCGCCTCCGGATCACGACCGCCGCCGCGACGCGGATGAACTGGCCCTTCTCGACGATCACGGCCATCGGCGGATCGGAAAACGGCGCGCCACCGACCCGAATCGCCATCTCGCCGGGAGTCCCGGCCCGAGGCGCGACCCTGGCCCGGCTCCGGCGAGGAAAGCACGGCTGCGGGGCCACTCCCGGAGCCGTTTTGCCACGCAACTAGAGCCACCCCCCCTTTTGCTAGGGCTTTTGCGCCTCCCCGTGGGCGCGATCCCGTTCTCCCCGTCGCGATTGCGCTCCGCCGACCCTGCCTTGCGGGGTCAGGGTCTGGGCTGCAAGCGACCCCCCCTTTCGTGGCGAAAAATGGCCCCGTCGTGGAGTGCTTGTCCCACTCGCCTCCCGGGGCCGGGGGTCGCTTGCAGCCCGCGCCTGCGGCGCGAGTGATCCCTGCGGGAAGGCTTCCGGCCCGCCTGCGGCGGGTCCAGGCGGAGGCCGGCGGCGGCTCCGTAGGCGGCGCGGTCCTCGAAGGGGACGCGGAGGCCGGGCGACAGCTCGCGGACGCCGCTGACGGCCTCGGAGGCCCGCTCCCCGGCATTGGGGAGCCGGAGGGCCTCCGCGGCCTGGTCGAAGGCGACCTGCTCCGCCTGGGCGAGGTGGACGGCCACAGCGGTGCGCCGCTGCGCCGTGCGCGCACTGGCGTGGGGGTTCGGGGGCTGCGCCCCATAAGCGCTAACTTATTTTGCTACTCAAATCGGCGGGCGAGTTGGTTCAGGCGTCTTCGAGGGGCCTCGGCAAGTGCGCGGGAGATCCGGGACCAATCCCGGATCATGCGGGAGAGGCCCACCGGAGGCCGAATCGC
>JAJDUD010000015.1 GCA_022826825.1 Acidobacteriota bacterium
GGTGGGGTGTGGGGAGGGGTTTCCCCTCCCCACGGAAAAACGCGAAGCAAATCGCGCAGCGATTGGATTCGCTACCCCGTGGGGGAAGCGCCCCGCACGCTCACGAATCGATCGATTCGGCGTCAGAGCCTTTCCCAGGCCCGGGCGGGGCGCTTCCACCACGGGGTATCAAAAACTCCGGTGAAAGCGGACGTCCACCCCCAGCGAGCCATCCTGATCCCGGGAGAAGATCCAGGAGACGGGGCCGCTCGGGGTGTACTCGACCACGATGATGGATTCCTCGGCGTCCGACAGGCTCGAGGAGTAGCGGACGTTGAGATCCCGGGTCACCTGCTTGCCGAGCGTGACCCTCGCGGTCGGGTTGCTGAAACGGCCGATCATGAAGGGGTCGATGCTCACCCGGTCGATCCCGAACACCCGGCCGGCGCGCCGGCCGATCATGTTGCTGAGCTGCTGGCTCAGCAGGCTCGCGGCCGAGGCCGCCGCGAGTTCGTCGTCGCTCGCCGCCGTCAGGAGGTCCTGCTCCGGAGCGCCGGCGAGGAGCCGGAGGATGTCGGCTTCCCGAAGGGGCGGCTCGGAACTCAGGTTCGTGTCGATCTGTTCGGCAGTTCCGGACGCGGCGAGCCGCACCCGGTAGCTGCGGACGCTGGTCTCCGCCTCGATTTCGAACACCGGTTCGATCCCCTCGGGATCGATGAAATCGGCGCGCCCGGCGGCGATCTGGAAGCGGTGCGCGCCGAAGTACACCTCGCCCCCGACGAGGTCGGCGCGCCCCAGCACCGCGGGTGCTCCGGCGGTCCCGCGGAGGCCGAAGTCCGCCGCGGCGTCGAGTTGAAAGATGGAGTTCCGGACCGCGAAGGGAGAGTCCGTCTCCACCTGAACATCCATCCGCAGCTCGTCCAGGAACCCGCTCGATTCGGTCTCCTCGGGCTGCGCGACGCTGTTGACGTCGGCGAGGATGCTGGCGAAGAACTCGTATTCGCGGCTCCAGACCGCCTCGTCCAGGGTCACCTCGCCGGTGAGCAGGCGGCCGCTCTGATCGCCCAGGAGCCGCAGATCGGCATCCACCGTTGCGCTCAGGTCACTCGGATAGCGCAGGCTGGAATCGGAGAGCTGGACGCGCAGGTCGGTGGCGGCGAACTCGGCGTCCTCGACCGAGATCGAGCCGGAAACCACGGCGTCACCGCCCCCCATGCGGCCGATGACCTCGGCGATCCGCAGCGTCCGATGGTCGAAATCAACCGTGCCCTCCACCTCGCTGAGGGCGTGCGGAAACCCCTCGACCCGGAAGGAGCCGTTGCGGATCGTCCCGGTGCCCATGACTTCCGGCTCGGTCCAGGGGCCGACCAACGCGGCTTCCAGGCCGAACTCTCCGTCCGCGGACAGCCAGGGAAGGAACGGCGCGGCGGCCAGGAGCGACGTCTGCCCCCGGAGCGAGAGATCGAGAAGCTGGTCGTCCAGTCCGATGGACCCGGCGAGAGCCAGTTCACTGGCGTCGGCGTGCAGGAGGCGCAACCCCTCGATGTGCACCCGCGCGTCCTCCAGGCGGACGGTCGTCGGACCGCCGGTCTCGGCGAGGAAACCCGGCTCCGCGATCCTCAGGGTGTCGAGGGTCGCGGTCCCGGTCATCCACTCGTCGAGCGGGTCCTCGATGTGGAAGTCGCCGGTCCCGCCGACCACGATCGAGATCCCCCGCTCGGCCGGCGCGTCGATGAGGATGGACGCCACGTCCACGTCCCGGATCGTGACGGTGCCGGCGCCGTCGGTGCCGAGGGGCACCCGTCCCTGCATCCGGAAGGAGGCGGCGCCCGAATCGAGGGCCCCGCTGCCCTCGAACTCCTCGCCGTGGACGGACCCCGTGATGTCGCCCGGGCCGAGCGGCAGGCCGAGGACCGCGGCGTTCGGCACCCGCGCCTCGAGCAGGAGTTCCGGCACCAGGAGATCTCCGCCGACTTCGAGGCGGAAGTCGGAGCGGATGGAAATCCACTCGGGCGCCAGGCCGGGCGTCAGGGGGTAGTCGCTTCCGGTGACGAGGCCCTCCATCTCCCAGTCCACGAGGCCGATGTCCAGGGTCCCTTCGGCGGCGCCCTCCCGAAACACGCCGCTCATCGGATCGAGTCGCGCCTTGTCTCCATCCATCGCCCAGGTGATGGCCACCTCGTCGAAGGGCTGCTCGAGGACGTGCCCGCCGGAGCCGACCACCGACCCCCCTCCCGTGTAGCGCTCGTCCCGCCGCACGGTGTGGCTGCGGCCGGTGGTGACGCCGTCCGCCTCGAGGTCCCACTCCAGGAAATCGATGATCTCCCGGGCGTCCCAGCTCTCCCAGTCGGCTTCGAACTCCATGTCCGGGTACTCGACGGCGGCGCGGTCGAAGACTCCCGAGGCGGCGATCCGCCCCTCGCCGAACCGGGCGCTCAGACTGTCCAGAAAGATCGCGTCGCGCTCGATCCTCCCGGTCGCGATCAGCGTTTCCGTGTGGATCGTGGAGAAGCGCAGCATCTGGCCTTCGACCTCTCCCTCCAGCACCAGGTCGGGCCACCGGCCGCGGACGAGGCCCTCGAACCCCCCGGCCCCCGCCACGTCCCACCAGGTCGTCTCGGGATCCTCCCCGAAGAGCACCCGGCGCAGCTCCTGCTGCATGGCGTCGGCCTCGGCCGACTCTCCGGCCAGCGCGGCCGCCGCGATGCTGGCGTTCCCCGATCGGGGATAGCGGCCCTCCATCGAGCCGCGAAACGCCTCCCCCTCCAGCACCACGCGGCGGATGTCCGTCGCCGTGTCATCCATCCGCAGGTCGGTCTCGAAGGCGAGCGGCAACTCCCCCGGTCCCGTCGCGTCCGGCATCACTCCGGTGGCCTGAATGGTTCCGGTCATCCGTCCGGGGTCGGCAAAGGGCATGTGCAGGTCCGCGTCGAGCGTCACCTGCGACCGGATCGTGGTCGGCGTCCCGAAGACGCCCTCGAGCGCGGGCGCCAGCGCTCCGTCGCGGACGCTGAGCAGGATCTCCGCCGGGTTCTCCTCCCGCGGCTGCACCTGGAGCAGCCGGAGGGTGGCCGGTCCCTCGGACGCGAGACCCCGCGAGGAGAGGATCTCCACGCGCTCGGGGTCCCAGTGCACGACTCCCGTCCAGTTCCGGAGCGGAACGCCGAAGAACCGGCTCCGCGGCAACGCGAAATCGCCGTCGATCGCCAGGCCGTTCTCCTGGAACCCCGCCGTTCCCTCGAACTCGAGCCAGGGATCCCCCTCGGTGTCCATCCCCTCGAACTCGAACAGGAACCGGCCGAGACCGCCGGCATCCCCGCTCCCGACCATCCGCAGGCGGCCGTCGAGATCGTTGGCCATGTCCATGGTTCCGTCGAAGCGCACCTCGAGCAGGTCGGAGCGCAGCTCGAGGAAGTCGAAGTGCAGGTCGTCGCCCCGGATTCGGAAGTCCGACGACAGCGCCATCGGCAGATCGGGCCGTTCCCAGAGGCGGATCACTCCCCAGCCGGACCGGATCTCGCCGTCCACGCCGCCTTCCTCGCCGGTCCGGAGGCTGAACTGCACGTCGTCGGCGCGGACCTCCCACGGCGTCGGCCGGTTCCGGTACCCGATCGTGGTTCCGGAGACCGACATCCGGTTCGAGGAGAACGAGAGCCTGGCGGCCACCGCCTCGATCGCCGGTCCGAGCGGGGCGCGCTCCGGCCGCGGTTTCCCTCCGTCGTCGAGACCCCACAGGCCCACGCCCTCGACATCGAGGCTCTCGAGGTGGAGGCGCGCCGGAAAGAACGAACGCCAGCTCAGCCGGCCCCGGATCCGGTCGATCGAGAAGGCCGGCGGCGGCGGGCCGATCTCCGTGGGCTCCCTCCCGAGCTGGAGCCCGCGGAGGACGAACTCTCCCTCCGCAAGGGAGACGTCGAAGCCGCTCGCCGCGACCGGGCGGCCGAGGACGGCGCTGAGCCGGTCGATGACATGGTCGCCGAGACGTTCGGGATCCACGCTCGACGCCACCCAGAAGATCACCCCGAGGGACACCGCCGAGGCGGCGGCGGCGCCCGCCAACACCAGCCGGAACCGGCGGTTCGGGCGATTCGGAGCGGGAGACGTCACGCGGATTCCGCAGGCTCCACGACGAACAGCAGTTCACCGCCCTCCATGGGAGTCCCTCGGGCAGCCCTCATGTTAGCGATGACCCCGCTCTCCGGGGCCCGGATCTCGTTCTGCATCTTCATCGCCTCGAACACCAGCACGCCGTCGCCGGCGGCCACCTGCTCGCCCTCTTCCCGCAGGAGGCGTACCACCTTGCCCGGCATCGGGGTCCGCACTTCGGAGCGTCCGCCCGCCGCGCCGCCGGCCGCCGCCCCGCTGCGGCGGGAACCGCCGGCCGCGCCCCGGTCGGTTGCGAGCCGGTAGGTGTGCCCGGCGATCTGGACGACGAGTTCTCCGGACCGGTCGCCGCTGACGCCGGCCTCGACGGTGCGGCGGCCGTTCGTGACCGTCCAGCCGCCGGGGGCCTCGCGGGCGACCAGTTCCCCGTCGCCGCCCTCGATCCCGACCTTCAGGACGGCGCCGCCGGCCTCGGCGCGCACTTCGACCCGGCAGTCCTGCCCGTCGAGCGAAAGGATGCGCCGCACTAGAGCCGCTCCCGATGCGCTTCGGCGACGCCGGCGAGCCGCCACCGCGACGGGGGAGGGCTGGCCGCGTCCGAGTTCGAGCCCTCGCGCCGCCACAGCTCGGCCGCCGCCGCGGCGAGCGCCAGGGGCGCCAGTTCGGCCCGCGCCGCGGATTCGCCGTCCGCGCCGTCCCGGCTGAGGACGGACCAGTGGGTCGGGACGAACGAGGTATCGAACGTCCCGCTGCGGAACGGTGCGCTGGCCAGCACCCGTTCGAAGAAGGGCAGGGTCGAGGCGACGCCGACGAGCCGGGTTTCCCGGACCGCCCGGATCGCCCGCTTCCGGGCGGTTTCCCGGTCGGGCCCCGAAACGATGATCTTGGCGAGCAGGGGGTCGTAGTGCGGGGACACCACGCTCCCCGAGACGATCCCGGCGTCGCAGCGGACCCCCGGACCGGCGGGGGGACGGAACTCGCGGATGCGGCCGGTGGCCGGGACGAAACCGGCGAACGGGTCCTCCGCGGTGATCCGGAGCTCGATCGCCGCGCCGGTCAGCGAGACCTCGGACTGCGCGAAGCCGAGCGGCTCGCCCGCGGCCACCCGCAACTGCAGCGCGACGAGGTCCCTTCCCGAGATCAGTTCGGTCACCGGATGCTCGACCTGGAGCCGCGCGTTCATTTCGAGGAAGTAGAAGCGCCCGTCGGGATCGAGGAGGAACTCGACGGTCCCGGCGTTCCGGTACCCGGCGCCCTCGGCCAGGCGCACGGCCGCCTCTCCCATCGCGGCCCGCAGTTCGGGTGAGATCGCGGGCGACGGGCTCTCTTCGAGGAGCTTCTGGTTCCGGCGCTGGATCGAGCAGTCGCGCTCTCCGAGGTGCACGACGGACCCGGAATCGTCGCCGAACACCTGGATCTCCACGTGCCGGGGGTTCTCCACGAAGCGCTCGAGGAACACCCGGGCGTCTCCGAAGGCCGCCTCCGCCTCGGACTGCGCCTCCCGGAGGGAGTCGGAGAAGTGCGCCGGGTCCCGCACCAGCCGCATCCCCATGCCCCCGCCGCCGGCGGCGGCCTTGATGAGCAGCGGGAACCCGATTCCGCCGGCGGCGCGCCCGGCGTCCTCTCCCGAAACGATGTCCGAACCCGGGACGACCGGCACCCCGGCCTTGACCGCCGTCGCCCGGGCCGCCGCCTTGTCCCCCATCCGGCGCATGGCCTCGGGAGGCGGTCCCACGAAGACGAGGCCGCGCTCGGCGCAGCGCGCGGCGAAGTCGCCGTTCTCCGCCAGGAATCCGTACCCCGGATGCAGGGCCTCGGCCTCCATCGCCCGCGCCGCCTCGAGGACCCGCTCGCCGTTCAGGTAGCTGTCGCGCGAGGCCGCTCCGCCCACCTCGAAGGACTCGTCGGCCAGCCGCACGTGCAGGCTGTCCCGGTCGGCCTCGGAGTGAACCGTCACCGGGGAAACGCCGAGGTCGCGGCAGGCCCGGATGATCCGGACCGCGATCTCACCCCGGTTGGCGACGAGGACGCGGCGGAACATCAGGCGGTCGGCGGCCCGGGCATGGACTCAGAGCGGGATGTTGCCGTGCTTCTTGGGAGGGTTCCGGTCGCGCTTGGTGGCGAGCGAGGCGAGCGCGGTGGTCAGCTTCCGGCGGGTGGCCCGCGGCAGGATGACCTCGTCCACGTAGCCCCGCTCCGCCGCCACGTAGGGGTTCGCGAAGCGCTCGCGGTAGGCGGCCACCCGCGCGGCGCGCTCCGCCTCGGGGTCCTCGGCCCGTTCGAGTTCCCGCCGGTAGAGGACGTTCACGGCGCCCTCCGACCCCATAACGGCGATCTCGGCGCCCGGCCAGGCGTAGTTGAGGTCGGTGCGGATGTGCTTGCTCGCCATCACGCAGTAGGCGCCCCCGTACGCCTTGCGGGTGATCACCGTGACCTTGGGGACGGTGGCTTCCGCGAAGGCGTAGAGCAGCTTCGCCCCGTGCCGGATGATGCCGCCCCACTCCTGCTGGGTCCCCGGCAGGAAGCCCGGGACGTCCTCGAAGACGACCAGGGGAATGTTGAAGGCGTCGCAGAACCGTACGAACCGCGCGCCCTTCACGGAGGCCTGGATGTCCAGGACGCCGGCCAGCACCGCCGGCTGGTTCGCAACGATGCCCACCGGGGCGCCGCCCAGCCGGCCGAAGCCGACCACCAGGTTCCCGGCGTGAAGCGCCTGGACCTCGAGGAACACACCGTCGTCCACCACCTCGCCGATGAGGTCCTTGATGTCGTACGGCTGGTCGGGCTGCTCGGGAACGAGGCCGTCCAGCGACGGGACTTCCCGGTCGGGCGGGTCCGCCGAGGGACGCCGCGGGGGTTCCTCCAGGTTGTTCGACGGCAGGAACGACAGCAGTTGCCGGATGAGGTCGAGGCAGTCCTCGTCGTTCTCCCCCAGGAAGTGCGCGTTCCCCGACACCGTGTTGTGGGTCTCCGCGCCGCCGAGGTCCTCCATCGTGACCTCCTCGTGGGTCACGGCGCGGATCACGTCCGGCCCGGTCACGAACATGTAGCTGGTGCCGCGGGACATGATCGTGAAGTCGGTGATCGCCGGGGAGTAGACGGCGCCGCCCGCGCAGGGCCCGAGGATGGCCGAAATCTGCGGAACGACCCCTGAGGCCAGCGTGTTCCTCAGGAAGATGTCGGCGTATCCGGCGAGCGAGACCACCCCCTCCTGGATGCGCGCGCCGCCGGAGTCGTTCAGCCCGATGATGGGGGCGCCCTGCCGGACCGCGAGGTCCATGGTCCGGCAGATCTTCTCCGCGACCGCCTCGCTCAGCGAGCCGCCGAGCACCGTGAAGTCCTGCGCGAACAGGTAGGCGAGGCGCCCGTCGATCCGGGCGTAGCCGGTCACGACTCCGTCCCCGGGATGCCGCTGCCGGTCGAGGCCGAAATCGCGCGAGCGATGCTGGACCAGTTTTCCCGTCTCTTCGAAGGACCCGGCGTCGGCGAGGGTCGCGATCCGCTCGCGCGCCGTCAGCCTTCCCGAACGCCGCTGGCGCTCGAGTCGGGCCGCGCCGCCGCCTTCCTCGGCGCGGCGGTTCCGCGCTTCGAGTTCGGCGAAGGCGTCCTGGCGTTCGCGCGAGTTCCCTGGCACCAGGCCCCCGGCGCGCCGGGTCAGCCGACCCGGGCGGCTTCCCAGTCCTTCAGGAAACGCTCGAGCCCGATGTCCGTCAACGGATGCTTGATGAGCAGGTCCAGCACCTTGGCGGGCATGGTGGCGATGTCGGCTCCGAGCCGCGCCGCCTCCACGACGTGAAGGGGGTTGCGGATGCTGGCGACCAGGATCCGGGTGGCGAAGCCGTAGTTGTCGTAGACCTCCCGGATGTCCGCGATCAACTGCATGCCGGGAGCGGAGATGTCGTCGAGCCGGCCGACGAAGGGGCTCACGATGTAGGCCCCCGCCTTGGCGGCGAAGAGCGCCTGCGGGACGCTGAAACAGAGGGTCACGTTGACGCGGATCCCCTCCTCCTTCAGCTCGCGGACCGCGCGCAGGCCGTCGGGAGTCAGCGGGCACTTGATGATGATGTTCGGGGCGATGGTCGCGAGCTCCCGGCCCTCGGCCACCATCCCGGCGGTGTCGGTGGAGAGGACCTCCGCCGAGACGTCGCCGGAAACCGTTTCGGCGATCGCGGCCAGGATTTCCCGTGGATCGCCCGTTTCCTTCGCCATGAGCGACGGATTCGTCGTGACCCCGTCCACGAGCCCCATCGCGGCGCCGCGGGAGATTTCGTCGAGATTCGCAGTGTCGAGAAAGATTTGCATGCTGCGCCCGGCACCTCGTCAATCCGGAATCCGGCCCCGGAATCGAAAGCCCAGCCCCGGCGCGATTCTACCGGTTGCGAGGGCGATCGGGACCTCGCTCGGAGCGCCGGTCTTCAGACCGGCATCGCCCGCGTCGCGGGCGAAACTCCCAGGTTCATTGCGCCGCATGGCGCCCTCGCAAAAGGGAATGGCACGGCGACAACGGCGCGCGCGCACGCCGGTCCGCCGTCTTCGTTTCGGGTTCCCGCGACAGGGCGCCCACGGCCCCGGGAGTTTCGCGGCCTGCGGCCGCGATGCCGGTGTGAACACCGGCGCTCCTGGCCCCATGCGTGTTTTAGTGCCCGGCGCGGTGCGCGGGAGGACACGCACATGGGCGTTTCTCCCGGTGGAGACCTCGGTGCTCAGACCAGATCCACCCCGGCCGCTCACCGCGGATTCGCGGTGCGGCTGTCGGAGGGCAGGCTCTCGTTCGGCGGGTCGGCGCCATCCACCGCCGTGATGGCGTAGCGGTACGCGCCCCGCGGGTCGCGCGCCGCGTCGGTGAAGCTCGTCTGGTCGACCGGCGACTCCGTCAGGCGCTCGAAGCCGGTGCCGTCCGGGCCGGAGCGATAGACGTGATAGCCGGCGACATCGGTTGAGGTCGACTCCCGCCAACTGAGATCGGTCTGCTCGGATCGCCAGAAGAGGCGCAGGTCCGAAGGCGGAAGCGGCGGGAAGACGTCCATCGGAACGACGCATGCCTCGGCCGACATGGGTCCAACGCTGAGCGCCCCGGTTCCGGCGCCGGGGACCCGGATCGGTATCGGGCTCCACGACGCGTCGTCGGCCACGGGTTCTTCCGGGAGCGGCGCGGCGTCCTCCTGCGGGGCCGGGGATTCCGGCGCGGGAGACTCCAGGGCGCCGCCTTCACCCACGTCCGCCGGAGCCGGCGCCTCCTCCGCGCCCGGTTCCGGAATCGTCGCTCCTTCGATGCTCTCGTCCGGGGTCCTCGCTCCTTCAACGCCTTCGTCGGGAGTGGTCGCTTCCTCAGCGCCCTCGGGCTCACCGGCGTCCGGTGCGGTGGGGCCGGGGTCCGGGATCACGCTCTCCTCCGCACTCCCCGCCACCACGAGCCGCGCGCTATAGCAGACCTCTTCTCCCCAGAACACGTCGGCGTCCGCCTGACTCGGGCCGAAGGACCGTCCCAGCCGTTCGGACGCCTCTCCGCGCCTTCGGAAGACCTCGAACAATGGGTTCACCAGCAGCGTCTCTCCCAGGGCGCCGCGGGGATCCTGCCACCGGATGGTCAGCTCACGCGGCCCGACCTCGACCAGGACCCCCTCCACCGGCGGCAGCGGGCCGGTGACGTCGAGGGACTGGAGTTCGCTCTCCTCGCTGGCGCCGCCGCGCGCCTCGTAACGGACGGTGATCTCCAGGCGGCGGCCGATCCAGTCCGGCTCCACCGGCAACTCGAGAACCCGTTCCTCTCCGGGCACCTCCGATTCGATCTCGGAGAGCAACGCGAACTCGAGGTCCTCATAGTCGAGCAGGGTGCCGGTGGGTTCCGGCTCGGGCTCCGGCTCCGGGGTCTCTGCCGGAGTCTCGCCGCCCGTCTCCTCTCCGGCCGGTGCGCCGGGGTCCGGCGCCTCCCCCGTCTCCTGGGACTCCGGTTCCGGCTCCCGCTCCGTTTCCGGGGTCTCTACCGGAGTCTCGCCGCCCGTCTCCTCTCCGGCCGGTGCGCCGGGGTCCGGCGCTTCCCCCGTCTCCTGGAGCTCCGGTTCCGGCTCACCCTCCGGCTCCGGCTCCGGCTCACCCTCCGGCTCCGGCTGCGGCTCCGCGTCCGCTTCCACCGGGGGAGCCCCGCCGGCGGGGGGCTGTTCTTCCGCCGGAGCGGGCAGCTGTTCAGGGGCAGGCGGCTGCTCGGGGGCGGGCGCACCCTCGGGCGGCTGGTCCTCCGTCTCCGGTGCGGCGGTCTCCGGGGTCCCGGCATCCGGCGGGGGCGTTTCTTCCCCGGGGGCGGTCTCTACCGTCTCGAGCGCCGCCGTTTCCGTCGCGGGTTCGTCACCCGTCCCGGGGCTCTCCGGTTCGACGGTCCCGGCGGCGGCCTCGTCTCCGGAAGGGAGCTCCTCGGGCTCGGCTTCGTCCACTTCCTCCGGCGGCTGGCGCTGGGAAGCGCGTTCCTCCGCGGCGAGCGCGTGGATGTCCACCACCCGGTAGGACACGATCGCCTTCCGCAGCCGCAGGTCCGCGGGGTCCCCCCCCGAGTCGAGCCGGGGCGCGTACCAGCGCACCACGACCTGCCCGTTCTCCTGCCGCAGCGGCAGGACGTTGGGCGTCTCCGGGTCCACCTGAAGGGGCGCGAGCGGCGGACCCCGGCGGCCGCAGCCCGCGCCGGCGGTCAGCACGAGAACGAGCGCCAGGATCCCGGAGGCGCCCCCGGCGAACGTCTTCATCGAGCTCCGGCCGTCAGCGGGAGTCGGCGCGCGGTCAGAGGATGAACCGGGAGAGGTCCTCGTCCTCGACGATCCCTTCCAGCATCCGCTTGACGTAGTCCCGGTCGATCGTCCAGTTCTTGTCCTCGAGGTCCGGGGCATCGAAGAGGAGTTCTTCAAGGACCTTTTCCAGAATCGTATGGAGCCGACGCGCCCCGATGTCCTCGGCGCGCTCGTTGACCTGAGCCGCGACATCGGCAATCTCCCCGATTCCATCCTCCTGGAACGAGATCGTGACGCCCTCGGTGGCGAGCAGCGCCTCGTACTGCTTGAGGAGCGCCGATTCCGGCTCGGTCAGGATCCGCCGAAAGTCCTCGACCGTCAGCGGGTCCAGTTCCACCCGAATCGGGAATCGGCCCTGGAGTTCCGGGATGAGGTCCGATGGCCGGTTCTCCTGAAACGCTCCGGCGCCAATATAGAGGATGTGGTCCGTGCGGAGCGATCCGTAGCGCGTGGACACCGTCGAACCGTCGAGGAGGGGCAGCAGGTCCCGCTGCACGCCTTCGCGGGAGACGTCGGGTCCGGGGGTGTCGTGGGGACTCGCGACCTTGTCCAGTTCGTCGATGAAGATGATCCCGTGCTCTTCGGCGCGCTCGAGCGCCAGCCGTGACAACTGGCGGCGGTCCACGAGGCGTTCCTCCTCCTCCTGGGCGAAGTAGTCGAGCGCCTGCGGAACCACCATCTCGGTCTTCCGGTAGCGCGGCCCGAAGACCCCCCGCAGCATCTCGGAGGTGTTCACGTCGAGGTCCTCGCCGGGGCCGGACAGGGCCTCCAGAAACGGCGCCGGCGGTTCCCGCACCTCCACCTCGACCGACCGGTCCGCCAGTTCCCCGCGCCGCAACCGCTCGCGCAGCTTCTCGCGGCTGCGGCGGGCGCGCTGCACGTCTTCCGCGTCCGGGCCCTCGAGGCCGTTACCGAGCGTCTCGTCGATGTCCTCGAGCGAACGGTCCTCGCCGGCGAAACGCTCCGCGGACGCCGGCGGCAGCAACACGTCGAGAAGCCGCTCCTCCGCGTTCCGCTCCACCTGGTCCCGGACCTCGTCCAGAAGCTCCTCGCGGAGGATCTCGATGGACACCTCCACCAGGTCCCGCACCATGGATTCCACGTCGCGCCCGACGTAGCCCACTTCCGTGAACTTCGACGCCTCCACCTTCACGAACGGGGAACGGGAGAGGCGGGCCAGCCGCCGCGCGATCTCCGTCTTCCCCACTCCCGTGGGCCCGATCATGATGATGTTCTTGGGCGCGATCTCGTCGGCCAGGTCGGGCTCGATGTGGAGACGGCGGGCCCGGTTGCGAAGAGCCACCGCGACCGCGCGCTTCGCCGCGGTCTGACCGATGACGAAGCGGTCCAGATCCTCGACGATCTCGCGCGGCGTGGGATCGCCGATGTCAGGGGCGGGTCCCTTGCCCACGGCGGGGAGATATTCGACCAGAAGTCAGACCTCTTCGTAGATCACCTGACCGTTCGTGTAGATGCAGATGCCGTCGGTGACGCTCATCGCCTCCTCGGCGATTTCCCTGGCCGAGAGTTCGGTTCGGGACGCGAGGGCGCGCGCCGCCGCCATCGCGAACGGCGCGCCCGCGCCGATCGCCATGATGCCGTCGTCGGGCTGCATCAGGTCGCCATCGCCCGAAAGGAGGAAGACGTGGTCCTTGTCGGCGACGAGCAGCAGGGCGTCCAGATGGCGGAGCACCCGGTCCGTCCGCCAGTCCTGGGCGAGCTCCACGCACGCCCGTTCCAGGTTCCCCCGATGGGACTCGAGCTTCGTCTCGAACTTCGCGAACAGCGCCTGGGCGTCCGCGGTGGCTCCGGCGAAACCGGCAAGGACCGCTCCGTCGCTCATGCGCCGCAGCTTGCGCGCACCGTGTTTCACCACGATGTCCCCGAGGGTGACCTGCCCGTCGGCGGCCAGGGTCGTACTCCCGCCGCGGCGGACAGCCAGAACGGTCGTGGAGTGGAACGGGGACGGCACGGAACTGATGCGGAGCCCCCGCGGACCTGGACCATCGCGAAGCCGCGCCTGCAACCCGCTGATGCCCGGCCGCATGCGGTCTTCCACACGGGGCAGTCAGGCAGTATAGCCGTGCCCCGGGGCCTGTAATGGGCGAGTTACAGCGTGCCGGACACCCTTCCGGGAGGGCGCCGGCCGTTAATCTTGGAGGGTGAAGTTGCTCCGCGGCGTCGTCATCGTCAGCGGCATCTACGACGTGCTCCTGGGCGGCGCGCTGCTCTTCGCCCTCGACGAGGTTCGGCAACTGTTCGGCACCGAGCCGCCCCGCTTCCCGATCCACGCGAACCTGAACGGACTCTTCGCCCTCGCGGTCGGCCTCGGCTACTTCGCGATCCTGAGGAACCTGGACGCGAATCGCTGGTACATCTGGATCATGGGACCCGTGCTCAAGGGAGGCGGGGCCCTGCTCTTCGTGCTGGACTTCGTATGGCGGGATTCCCCTTCCCTGTTCCTCGCGTTCGCCGCCTCGGACGGCGTCCTCGCCGCCGTGACGGCGGTCGCGCTGGTCGTCTCGTCCCAGCGGAGTCGCGGTGGCAACGGTGTGGCCGGTCCGGTGTAATGTGGCGTAACGGACGCAAAAAGCGCCCCAAAATGGGGTGTTCGGAGACGGTTGCGAGCGAATAGACTCCCCCGCTCCCGCTGCGCATGGACTCCTGGGAGCTGTTTCGCCGCCTGGTCGCGGCGCGTCCGGACGACCCCCTGTGGGGAGTCCTGTTCCGGCGCTGCCGGACCCTCGTCCGGGTCGTTCTCCACTCGCGTTTCACAGGCCGCGGACGGGTGGACCCCGCCGCCCTGGATGATCTGTCGCAGGACGTCATGGAGCGGCTCGTCTCCGACGGGCGCCGGGTGATCCGCAGTTTCGCCGGGAAACGGGAGGAGACTTTCGAGGTCTTCATCCGGCGGATCGCGGAGAACATCCTGCGGGACCAGTTCCGGCGCGACGCGTACCGGCACAACGTCGAACAGTCCTTTCCGGCCAACGAGACCTGGCGGCTCGATGCGGCCCTCACGGAAGGTCCGATCGAGGACGTGGTTGACGATCCGGAGTCGGTCGTTTTCATGCGCGAGCTGAACGAGGGCGTCGAAGCGGTCCTGCGGCGGATCTCGCTGGACGACCGGCAGCAGGCCCTGAACCGGCTCCTGTTTCAGCTCTACTTTCGGGACCACTGCACCATTCCGCAGATCGCGCGCCTGCGGGCGGTGCCGCTCAGCACTTCCTCCGTCGCCCGCCGCATCGCGTTGATCAAGCGGGCGCTCCGGACTTCCTTCGCCGGTCACCACCGCGAGTCGGCGATGCGGCCCGCGGCTTCGCGCGGGCGCCGGCAAGAGCGGGAGGGCTCGCGCTAACCAGCAGCCTGCCGAGGCGATCGGGAGCGCCGGTGTTCACACCGGAATCACAGCCAACGGCCGCAAAACAGGCATGATCGGGATGGGTCGCACACCCTGCCGGTGACAAACCGGCGGAACGGCTTGGAACGCCGACCTCCGGTCGGCACGCGCTGCGCGCCCGCGCAGCGCACGGCACGACCTCACCCGGAAGTCACGGTTCCCACCTCGGCGTGGAGTTCAAGGGCGTAGGCGGCACGTACGGCTTGGAACGCCGACCTCCGGTCGGCACGCGGCCCGGAGGGCCGCAACCACGTACCGCCCCGGGACCAGATGGCGCTGGCAGGCCGCGTTCGTGCGAACCCCGCGGGCAGCAGGTACAGGTTCGCCCACCTCCGGCGGGCGGTGCCGACCGGAGGTCGGCGTTCCGAGCCGTACGCGCCGCGAGGCGGCTCAGCCCGACGCGCTTGCGGGCCTTCGGCCCGCTGTGCCGACCGGAGGTCGGCGTTCCAAGCCGTACGCGTCACCTTGGGTGAGCAGCGTCACGACGTGCCGGTCTGGGGACCGGCGTTCCAGGCCCGCGCACCATCACGACAGTCGGGAGACTGCCGAGGCTGCACCTTCACGGCAACTGGGCCTGCCCGCTCTCGGCGCTCACGGCGGTTTCACCACCGGCTGTCAGCCCCACCATGAGGTCCATGACGTTCGTCCCGGTGGGACCGGTGACGAGCAGGTCCCCCGTTTCGTGGAACAGGGACCAGGAGTCGTTGTTCCGGAGCGTCGCCTCCGGATCGAGGCCCCGCCGGCGGGCCCGGCTCCACGACGCCCCGTCCGCGAAGGCCCCGGCCGCGTTCGTGGGGCCGTCGGTGCCGTCGGTCCCGGCGGCGAGCAGCGCGACTCCCGGGACGCCCTCGAGATGCCCCGCCGCGACCAGCGCGAACTCCTGGCTCCGTCCCCCGCGGCCGTCGCCCGTCACCCTGAGGGTCAGCTCCCCTCCCGCGAGCAGCGCCGACGGCGCCGGTTCCGAACCGAGGACGGCCAGACGGTGCGCGAACCGGCGGGCGGTCTCGTGGACCTCGCCCGCGAGGTCCCGGCCGAAGATCTCGGTGCGGTAGCCGAGCCGGGACGCTTCCTCCCCGGCGGCCCGGAGGGAGTGGAAGTTGCTGGCCACGATGTGGTGGGGAACGGTCTCGCCGGGCGCATCGGGCGTCTCCGGGACTCTCCCGGCGGCCCCGTCGCGAAAGCGGCCGAGCACCGCTGCCGGGACCCGCTCCGCGAGGGCGAACCTCTCGAGCACTCCGAGGGCGTCGCCGAACGTCGTGGGGTCCCCGGTGGCCGGCCCGGAACCGATGGAGGTCAACTGGTCGCCGATCACGTCGGAGATCACGAGCGCCGCGGCCCGCCCCGGCGGCAGCAGCGGGATGAGGCCGCCGCCCTTGACCGCGGAGAGGTGTTTGCGGACCGTGTTGATCTCGTGGATGTCGGCGCCGCAGGCGAGCAGCAGCGAACTGACCCGCGACTTGTCTTCGAGCGTGATGCCGGCCGCCGGCGCCACGAGCAGCGCCGACGCGCCCCCGGTGAGCAGCACGAGGACCCGGCCGCTCCCGCCGGCCGCCCGGAGATCCGCGAGCAACCGCCTGGTCGCCGCGACCGAGTGCACGTCCGGGACCGGGTGTCCCGCCTCCTCGACCACCACCCCCGGAACTTCGAGCCGGTGACCGTGCTTCACGATGATCCGCCCGCGCACGGCCTCCCCGGCGAGCCCGCGCCGGACCCCCCGGGCGAGCGCGGCGGCCGCCTTGCCGGCGCCGAACAGGAAGACCGGTTCCCCGGCCGCCCGCGCGGGAGGCAGCAGGGGACGGCCCCGGAAGGTCCATCCGGAAACCGCGTCTCCCCGGAGGTCCCCCTCCAGGATCCGCTCCGGATCGGCCGCGCGGAGCGCCGCCCGGTGAATCGTGGAGAGGTCCCGGCGAAGCCGTTCGGAGCCGCGCGAAGCCGCCATTTCGCCTGGGCTCAGCGGGCCGAAAGCACCGCCGGAACCGGCAGCCGGACAGTTAGAGTTGCCCGATGAACGGGCCGGCCGACACGAGCGGACCGAACCCGAAGCGCTGGCACTTCGTAGTGGCTCTTGCGCCCATCGTCCTGGCGGCGCTCGCCCTCGGCGGACTCCTCCTGTTTCACTGCGGAGGGAGCTGAGGAACCGGCGGGCGGGCCCGGGCTCGCGAAAGGAAACAACATGTCAACCAGCCAATGGTACGTAGCCGAAGGAGGCCGGACGCTCGGCCCGTTCGCCACCGCCGACGTCCGGCAGTCCCTCCAGAGCGGCCGCTGGACCGCGGGCACCCTGGTCTGCCCGCTCGGCCAAAGCTCGTGGACGCCGGCCTCCGACGTCCCCGAGCTCAGGACCGGCATCGGCGGCGGCTCGTTCCCGCCGCGTCCCCCGGCGCCGCGCCGGATGCACGAGGTGGACTACCGGATCTACGGCGAGGAGATGCAGTTCGTGGAAGTCGAACTCGATCCCGCCGAAGGGGCGGTGGCCGAAGCGGGAGCCATGATGTTCATGAGCGCCGGCATCGAGATGCAGACGATCTTCGGCGACGGCAACCAGACCGGTTTCATGGACAAGATGCTGGGCGCCGGCAAACGGCTGCTCACCGGCGAGAGCCTGTTCATGACGGAGTTCGTGAACCGGGGCAGCGGGAAACAGCACGTGGCGTTCGCCTCGCCCTATCCCGGCAAGATCATCCCGGTGCAGCTCGACGAACTGGGCGGCCGGCTGATCGCCCAGAAGGACGCGTTCCTCTGCGGCGCCAAGGGCGTCTCGATCGGCATCGCCTTCCAGCGGAAGATCGGGACGGCGCTCTTCGGCGGCGAGGGGTTCATCATGCAGTCGCTGGAAGGCGACGGGCTGGCCTTCCTCCACGCCGGCGGCACGATCGTCAAGAAGGAACTGGCCGCCGGCGAGAACCTGCGGGTGGACACCGGGTGCCTCGTCGCGCTCGCGCCCTCGGTCAACTACGACATCCAGTTCGTGGGCGGCATCAAGTCCGCCATCTTCGGCGGCGAGGGCTTCTTCTTCGCGAGCCTCACCGGCCCGGGATGGGTCTGGCTGCAGTCGCTGCCGTTCAGCCGCCTCGCCGGCCGGATCCACCAGGCCGCGCCCCAGACGGGCGGCGGCGGCAAGGGCGAGGGATCGCTGCTCGGCCGCCTCTCCGGCGTCGGCTGGGACGGCTCCTGACGGCCCGTGGGGGCCACCGCCACTTCCGACGCCGCCCGGGCGTTCCTCCGGACGTTCGCCTGGGACGGCTGGACCCCCGACGAACGGGCCACCCTCCTCTTCGTCGTCGCGGACGGCCGGATCCTGCTGATCGAGAAGCACCGCGGGCTGGGTCAGGGGAAGGTCAACGGCCCCGGCGGACGGCTGGAACCCGGCGAAACGCCCCGCGCCGCGGCGGTCCGCGAAGCGGAGGAGGAGATCCGGATCCGGCCCACCGGGATCCGCCCGGCCGGCGAACTGCGCTTCCAGTTCGTGGACGGCTATTCGATCCACGTCTACGTGTTCCGCGCCGACGGGTTCGCCGGGGAGCCCGAAGCCACCGTCGAAGCGACGCCGCTCTGGGCGGACCTCGAGTCCATTCCCTACGAGCGCATGTGGGAGGACGACGCCGTCTGGCTGCCGCTCCTCCTGCGGGAGCAGCCGTTCGCGGGCCGCTTCGTCTTCGACGGCGAGCGGATGCTCACGAGCGAGGTGGACCTGCTCGCGGTCCCGCCCTTCTCCCCCGGCGAACCGCCGCCGGAACGCGAAGCGGCGAGGCTCGCCGCCGGATAGGCCGGAGCGAACCGGGCCGCTCCGGCGCCCGGCCGGCGGCGGGGAAGGCCGCTACTGCTCCTTCCAGCGCGCGGCGTCCACCGGGTCCGCGCCGGCGGCGGTGATCCTCCCGTTCAGGCCGTCGAGGCGTTCGCCCAGCAACCCCCCGAGCCGGCCGAGATGCTGGTCCAGCTCGCCGGACAGCTCCTCGAACACCGCGTAGGCGCCGTCCGTGGGCTTCGCGTCGCCGGTCTCCACGCTGCGGCGGAGCGACGCGAGCCGGTTGTTGAGCCGGATCGGGAAGTTCAGCGGATCCTGGTTGCTGCGGTTCTTCGTCTGGTAGATCGCTTCCTCGACCTCGGTCATCTCCTCGAGCAGCCGGCCGCCGTCGGCGATCAGGCCCTGGTCGCTCGACCCTTCCAGCCGCTCCTCGAGCTGGACGCGGACGTCCCGGATCTGGATCACGGCCTCGTTCGCCTCGGACGTCCGGTCCCGGATCCGGCTGGCCAGTTCGAACTGCTCCACGAGGTCGGCGGTGGTGACGCCCCTGAGGCGCGGATCCGCGGTCAGCGTCAGGTTCGTGGTCTCGGTGACCCCGGCCGCGGTGACGCTCACCCGGTACTCGCCGGGCGGCGCCTTCGGGCCGCTGGTGGCCCGGGCGCTCCAGAGGATCATCCCGTCGAACTCGACGGCGCCCCGGTAGCGGCCGCTCCAGACGAAGCGGTTGAGCCCCTGGCCCGTGGTCGGCTCCGACGAGCGCCGCACCCGGAACCACGAGAAGTCCGGCTCCGCCTCGAAGTCCGGCTCGGTGCCCTCGAAGCGGTCCACCAGCGTCCCGCTCGCGTCGTGGATCTCGACCACCACCGAGTCCACCTCCTCCGCCAGGTGGTACTGGACGATCCCGTCCTGGACCCCGCGCACCGCCGGGTCGGGATCGAAGACCGTCAGCGTGGCGTTCAGCGACTCGGGGGTGTACTGCCGGAGCGGCTGGATGTCGTCGAGGATCCAGAAGCCGCGGCCGTGGGTGCCGAGCACCACGTCCGCGTCCTTGACCACCAGGTCGCGGATCGGCGTGTCCGGGAGGTTCTGCTGGAGGGACACCCACCGGTCCCCGTCGTTCCACGAGGCGTACACCCCGTGCTCGGTCCCGAGGAAGAGCAGCCCCTGGCGCACCGGGTCCTCCCGGACCGCGCGCGCGAAGTGCCCGGAGGCGATGCCGTCCACGATCTTCGTCCAGGTGGCGCCGTAGTCGGTCGTCCGGAAGACGTAGGGCTCGCGGTCGTCCACCTGGTAGCGGTTGGCCGCCACGAAGATCGTGCCGGGACGGTGCGACGACTCCTCGATGATGCTGACCCGGCTGAACTTCGGCAGGTCGGCGGGGGTGATGTCCGTCCAGTTCGCCCCGTGGTCCCGGGTGACGTGGATGCGCCCGTCATCCGAGCCGACCCAGATCGTGTCGATGTCGTGCTGCGAGGGGACGGCCGCGAAGATCGTCGCGTAGATCTCGGGGCCGTTCATGTCCATCGTGATGAGGCCGCCGGTCTCCCCGAGCGTCTCCGGGTCGGCGTAGGTGAGGTCCGGGCTGATCTTCGTCCACGACTGGCCGTCGTCCGTCGTGATGTAGAGGAACTGCGAGCTCGTGTAGAGCCGGTTCTCGTCGAGCGGCGAGAAGACGATCGGGAAGGTCCACTGCCAGCGGTCGGGGAGCGCGCTCGCCGGTTCCCCCGAGAAGAACCGCGGATAGACCTGGATGTCGCGGATCTGGCCGTTCGCGCGGTTGTAGCGGGTGAGCAGCGCCCCCTGGCTGCCGGCGTAGAAGACGTCCAGGTTCGAGGGGTGCTGGGTGATGTAGCCGCTCTCGCCGCCGCCGGCGTCGTAGTACCAGCGGCTGCCCGGACCGCGCGCCTGCATGTGGTCCCAGCCCTCGCTGGGGGTGCAGAGCGTGGTGTTGTCCTGCTGGGCGCCGCAGACGTGGTAGGGGAAGTCGTTGGTCACGTTCACGTGGTAGAGCTGGGTGGTCGAGTAGGCCTGACCGGTCCAGGTCTCTCCGCCGTTCACGCTCACGTTGCCCCCGCCGTCGTTGGAGTTGCACATCCGGAGCGGGTTGTTGGGATCGATCCAGAGGTCGTGCTGGTCGCCGTGGGGCGGGCGGATCACGTGGTCGAAGGTCTCCCCGCCGTCCGTTGACTTGTAAAAGCCGGTGTTCAGCGCGTACACCGTGTCCACGTCCACCGGATCGGCGTAGACCCTCGAGTAGTAGAAGGCGCGCTGGCGCAGCTTGCGCTCGTTGTTCGTGAGCCGCCAGGTCGCGCCCCCGTCCTCGGACCGGAACACCCCGCCCTCCGGGGCCTCCACGATCGCCCAGACCCGGTCGGGGTTCGCCGGGGAGACGGTGACGCCGATCTTGCCGATGGGACCCGCCGGCATCCCCGGGTTCCCGGTGAGCTCGGTCCAGGTGTCGCCGCCGTCGTCCGAGCGGTAGAGGCCGGAATCGGGACCCCCGCCCCACATCTTCCAGGCCTTGCGGTACACCTGCCAGATGCTCGCGTAGAGCACGTCCGGATTCGTCCGGTCGATGATGAGGTCGGCCGCTCCCGCGCCCGGGCTGACGAAGAGGACCCGTTCCCAGGTGCTGCCGCCGTCGCGGGAACGGAAGACGCCGCGTTCCTCGTTGTCGCCGTAGGGATGGCCGAGCGCCGCGACGTAGACGATGTCGGGGTTCACCGGGTGGATCCGGATGCGCGCGACCGCCTGCGTGTCGCGCAGGCCGACGTGGCGCCAGGTCTCCCCGCCGTCCGAACTCTTGTAGACGCCGTCCCCCTGGGTGATGCTGCCGCGGAGCTGGGTCTCGCCGCCGCCGATGAAGACGACGTCGGGGTTGGTCTCCGCCACCGCGACGGCACCGATCGAGGAACTCGAGATCTGGCCGTCGGTCACCGGAAACCAGGTCGTCCCCGAGTCGAGGGTCTTCCACAGACCGCCGCCGGTGGCGCCGAAGTAGTACTCGTGGCGCCGGCCGGGACTGCCGATGCAGGAAAGCGAGCGGCCGCCGCGCAGCGGTCCGATGTTCCGCCACTCCATGGTCCGGAGATGCGATGCCTCGAGCCGCAGGTCCTGGGCGAAACCAGGCGCGGCGAGGGCGAGCGCCGCCAGCCCGGCGAGCGTCCAACGCACGAATTGCAGTTTCCCAAAAGCCATCGAACGGCCTCCTTTGAGGACGAAAAGGGAACCGGAAAGCATACGGCCTCGGAGGCCTGGAACTCCTCATGCCGACCGGTTTCCGGCGCGCTGTTAGCATTCCGGGCTCCATGGCCAACCGTTCCCGACAGACGTTCCTCAAGCGCAGGAAGGAGAAGGAACGCGTGGCGCGTCAGCGGGCCAAGGAGCTGCGGCGCCGAGAACGCGCGATCGAGAAGGAGCGCATGATGGCCGTGCCCCGGGACGGGGACCGGGACCTCGAGGGCATCGTCCCGGGCCCGCAGGAGCCCGTCTGGAAGATGGCGGACGTGCTCACCGAGGACGAGCGGAGCATGCTCGAGGCCGAGGAAGAAGAGGAAGAGGCCCGGGCTTAGGAGCCCGCGCCGCAGACTCCCCGGCAACGCCGGCCAGGAGCGAGGAGCGCCGGTCTTCAGACCGGCATCGCGGCCGCAGGCCGCGAAACTCCCGGCGCTGTTGCGCCCCATTGCGGGGACCCGAAACAAAGACGGCGAAGCGGAGGTAGCGTGCGCGGTTGTCGCTGCGCCATTCCCTTTGGCGAGGGCGCCATGCGGCGAAAAGACGTCGGGAGTTTCGCCCGCTGCGCGGGCGATGCCGGTCTGAAGACCGGCGCTCCTAGCGCTCCACTGCCGTCCGCCCCTGGGGCGGGTAGCGGTGCGTGGTCTCGCGGTCGTCAGCCGCGCCGCCGGTTGTTCCGCGCGCGCGGTCCCCGCCGCTCGCGCATCTGCTCGAGCTGCTCGCGCTGCTCCTCGGTGAGGATGCCGGCGATCCGCTCGCGTTCGGACCTCCGCTGGAGCGCCTGGTCCGCCTGGGCCCGGCCGAGGGCCTCGCCCAGCGCCTGCACCTCCTCGGCGGTCCGTTCGGGGTTCCGCGCCGCCCGCTGGAAGGAGCGCCGCGCGTCGGCAACCTCCCGCCGGCTGGTCCGGCGGTTGTCGCCGATCTCCCGCATCGCCTCCCGCAGCTGGTCGCGCTGCTCCTCGGTGAGGTCGAGTGCCCCCGCCAGGCGCCGGCCGAACCAGCGCGCCGCCGGACCGGAGCGGCCTTCGCGGCGCGCACCCCGGCGGGCGCGGCGCTCGGGGCCGGCCGACCGCCGGTCGGACCGGCGGGCCATCCGTTCGCGCCCCGGCTGCGAGGCCGTCTCGAGCGTGGGCTCCGCGGAGGAGGTGGCGAGGACCCGGGCGTCCGGCTCCGGATGGGGTTCCGCGGCGGCCTGCCCGGCAAAGACGAGGGCGAACGGCGCCACCATCAGCAGCGTGCGGAAGAGGCCGGATCGGACCGGCGCGGGACTCTGGATCTGCGTCATGGGAAAGACTCCTTTCCGCGCTCCGGGGCGCGGTGTATCGCAGGAAAACGCAACGGACATGCCAAGTGTTCCCGGTGATAGAGTCAGCCGGTTCCGACGAAATTCGGTTGGCGGGGTAGCTCAGTCCGGTCAGAGCGAAGGACTCATAACCCTTAGGTCGGCGGTTCAAGTCCGCCCCCCGCTACCGTCGGCAACCTCCGTTTCGGAGGTCCGGCTTCGGGAGTTGCCATGGACATGAAGAAAACGTTCAAGATCAAGGCCCGGCGGGACGTCTCCTGTCCGGAGGTGTACGCGAACTTCTGCGAAGCGACGCACTCGCCCTTCGATCTGACGATCACCTTCTGCAGTCTCACCGGCATCCAGCCGGAAGATCTTTCGCACACCGATGCATCCGGCGAACCCGTCGTGCACGCGGATCCCAAGACCCGGATCACGCTTCCCTTCCGGATCGTCCCCGCCCTCATCAAGATGCTCGAGACCCAGTTGAGCGCCGTGGAACAGTCCGAGGGCGAGAACGTGCCCCGCCCGCGGGGGAGCGACTCCTCCACGGTTCACTAGCGCCGTGCCCGGTTCCGTCCGCTCCCCCCTCCGCGCCGAGCGGCCGAAGGCGGCGCGTACGGACCGCGATGTCGGCCTCGACCGGATTCAGGCGTCCCGCGCCGCCGTGGCCAGGAAGTCGCTGTGGCTGAAGCGCGGGAGCGTGGCTCTCGTGGCCGGCGCCATCGGCTTCGGGGTCCTGCAGGGATGGCTCCTCCTGCGGCTGGCCGCGATCCCGGCCGCGCTCTGGTTCTGGTGGATGGACGCCTCGCTCACCCGTACCGACGAGCGCCTGCAGCGGCTCTACGACGGCGTGTTCCAGGGAACCGCGGACCCGCCGCTGATGGGAACCGAGATGGCGGCGGCGGCCGAACTCACGGAGCCGGCCGGCGCGGTCCGGCGGGCGATGCTCTCAGGCCCCGGCGCCAGTCTCCACTGGATGATGGTCGGCGTCGCGATCCTCTTCAACATCTTCGGCTGACGCGTCGCCTTCCGGCCCCGGAATCGCGATGCGCTCCTCGATCAGCATGATCGGGATCCCGTTCCGCACCGGATAGAGGAACTTCCCGTCCTCCCGAACCAGGCCGCCGTCGAGAACGCCGGCCTCCCCGCCGCCGGCCGGCGTCTCGAGACTCCCGTCGCGGATGGCCCGGTTCACGGATTCCACGAGCGCTCCCGGCGCCTCGCGCACCGGCTGCCGCGTCTCCGGGCAACAGAGGATCTCGAGGAGTTCGGGATGGATCATGCGGATCAGGTTAGCGGGGGGATGCCGCCGACGCCGCTCGACCCCGTGCCGGAGGAGGGACTCGAACCCTCATGATCACGAGGACCGCGGGATTTTGAGTCCCGTGCGTCTACCAATTCCGCCACTCCGGCAAACCCCGAAGCCGCCCCGGCGCTCGGAGTCACAGTGTACCAACGAGAGGTCGGAGTACCTCCGCATCCGGACGGCGGCAAAGCCCCTGCCCGTCACGACTGTCGCGCGCGCCAAAGCCCAAGAATGCCAGCGTTCTCGGTGATTCCGGGGTGTGGTATGATTAACGGTTCGCGTATTCGAAACGCTACCGGGAGGCGTCGCTGAGTATTGATGCGGTTTGAAGTTGGAGACAAGGTGATCTACCCGAATCAGGGGATCAGCGTCGTCGAGAGTATTGAGTCCACCAACGGAGACGCGGGACCGAGCTTCTATCGCCTGCGCCTGCTGGCAAAGTCCACGCTGGTCATGGTTCCCATCGACAAGGTGGACGAAGTCGGCCTGCGGCCGATCATGACCGAGAGCGACGTCGAGGAGGTCCTCGACGTGCTCGAGAACGGCGCGGTCGACGAGCAGATCAACTGGAAGACCCGCTACAAGGACAACTCCGACCGCATGAAGAGCGGTTCTCCCGTGGAGGTCGCCGGGGTCCTCAAGGGCCTCTTCTACCTGAGCGAGCGCAAGACCCTTTCCTTCCGCGAGAAGCGGATGCTCGACCGGGCGCATCAGCTCACCGTGACCGAGGTCGCGGAAGTCGCCGACGAGACCCTCGAGGCGGTGGAGCGCAAGGTCGTGGAGGCGCTCCGCCGCAGCCGGAACGGAGAGAACGGCCTCGAGGCCGGAGAAGCGGAGAACGAAACAGGCACCGGGGCAGCCACCAGCGTGGTGCCGCTCCGCCCGCCCAAGCGGCGCCGGGTCGCCAAGTCCGACAGCGGACGGCGGCCGGTTTCGATCTCGATCAACCGCTACTGACCCGCCGCCGGGACCCGAGACCAGATCAAGGTCCGGCGACCCCGAGCTGCTGATTCTTCCCCCGGAGACCATCGTGCGACAGCCCCGCTGGAGCGGCCGCCTTCGCACCGCCCGCGCCGTGGCGGGGACGGTCGGGATCGCGCTGGTCCTGCCGCTCCTGCTGCTCGCCGGGTTGCTGCTGATGCCGCTCGGCGACGTGTTCAGCGGCCGCCACCGGCTCGGCTACGAGATCGGACGCCGGATCGTCGCGGTGCTCTGGTTCGTCGGCGGAATCCGCATGCACGAGGTGGGGCGGCACCGCGTCGAGCCGTTCCGGACGCGCGTCTACATGCCGAACCACCAGTCGCTGACCGACATGGTCCAGGTGCTCTACCTGCTGCCGAAGGCGAACGGGACGCTGATCAAGAAGGAGGCCTTCCGCGTTCCGGTGCTCGGCTGGGCGTTTCGCGCCGCCGGCTTCACCCCGGTGGACCGCTCCAATCCGAAGGCGGCCCGGGCGAGCCTCGAAGCGGCGGTCACCGCCATGAAGACCGGCCAGTCCTTCGTGATCGCCCCCGAGGGCACCCGAAGCCGCACCGGGAAGCTCGGCCCCTTCAAGTCGGGCGGCTTCCGGCTCGCGGCCCGGGCGGGCGTCCCGGTGGTGCCGATCACGGTCACCGGGGCCCGGGACATCCTCCCCAAAGGGGGCATGCTCATCCGTCCCGGCACCATCCAGGTCCGCTATCACGAACCCCTCGAGACCACGGGGATCGATCCTCAGGACCGGGAAGCGGTCGGCGCGCTGATGGAACGGGTCCGCAGCGCCATCCAGAGCGGGCTGGACGCGACGGGAACGGCGGCCGAAAGCTGATTTCCGGGCGCGCCGGAGGTGTTCGGAACGGCGCTTTCGACACTAGAATTGCCGCTCGTCCTTGACCCACCTCCAGACCGAGCATCTCGGCTTCGCCCAGAGCCGGCACGGCCTCAAGCTCGCCGGGATCCGGTATCCGCGCCGGGTCTTCTGGAACCTCTCGAGCGCGGCCCTGACCCAGGAAGCCGTGTTCCGCGGCGAGGCGATCCTGGCCCACGGCGGCCCGATCGTGGTCCGCACGGGGGAGTTCACCGGCCGGTCCCCCTCGGACAAGTACGTGGTGGGCGGGCCGGGCACGAATCCCGAGGTGTGGTGGGGGCCGCACAACCAGCCGTTCCCCAAGGCGCGCTACGACCGCCTGCGCTGGCGGCTCACCGCGTACCTGCAGAACCGCGAGCTGTTCGTCCAGGACTGCTTCGTCGGCGCCCATCCGCGGCACCGCATGCCGCTCCGGGTCATCACCACCAAGGCCTGGCAGAGCCTCTTCGCCCGCAACATGTTCGTGAGGACGCGGAAACGCGAGATCCTCGAGGAGCACCTGCCCCGGTACACGGTCATCGCGGCGCCCCGGTTCCGCGCCGCGCCCGACCAGGACGGCACCCGTTCCGAGGTGTTCGTGATCGTCAACTTCGAGCGGAAGGAGATCCTGATCGGCGGCACCGCCTACGCGGGCGAGATCAAGAAGTCGGTGTTCTCGGTGATGAACTGGCTGATGCCCGAGCACGACGTGCTGCCGATGCACTGCGCCGCGAACACCGACGCGCACGGCGGGAACCTCGCCATCTTCTTCGGGCTCTCGGGCACCGGGAAGACGACGCTGTCGGCGGACCCCGGCAGGGTCCTGATCGGCGACGACGAGCACGGCTGGGGGACGGACGGCGTCTTCAACTTCGAGGGCGGCTGCTACGCCAAGGTGATCCGGCTCTCGCGGACCGGCGAGCCCGAGATCCACGCCACCACCCGGAAGTTCGGGACCATCCTCGAAAACGTCGTGGTGCACGAGGACACCCGGCGGCTCGACCTCGACAGCGCCGAGTTCACCGAGAACACCCGCGCCTCCTACCCGGTCACCCACATCCCGAGCGCCTCGAAGAGCGGCGCGGGCGGCCAGCCCGAAGTCGTGCTGATGCTGACCGCCGACGCCTTCGGAGTCCTTCCCCCGATCTCCCGCCTGTCGTCCGAGCAGGCGATGCACCACTTCATGTCCGGGTACACCGCCAAGGTCGCCGGCACGGAACGGGGGATCCGCGAACCGCAGGCGACCTTCAGCGCCTGTTTCGGAGCCCCCTTCATGACCCGGCGGCCCGAGGTGTACGCCGGGCTCCTCGGGCGCCGCATCGAAGAGCAGGACGTCCGCTGCTATCTCGTGAACACCGGCTGGGCGGGCGGCCCCTGCGGCGTCGCCGACCGCATGCCGCTGGCGCTCACCCGGCAGTTGGTCCGGGCGGCGCTGAGCGGCGAGATCGACCGCGCGGGATTCGACCCGGAACCGGTCTTCGGGCTCGGCATCCCCCGCGCGTGCCCGGGCGTTCCGGCGCGCGTGCTCGAACCGCGCGGCGCCTGGGACGACCCCGCCGCCTACGACCGCCAGGCCCGGATGCTGAGCGCGATGTTCGAGGAGAACGCGAAGGAACTGGGCATCCCGGCGCCGTCCGCGGTCCGCGAGGCCCCGCTCGTCCCCTCCGGATGAGCGGTCCCGAACGCACGCTGGTCCTCCTCCGCCACGGGGAGAGCGTCTGGAACCGGGAGAACCGGTTCACCGGCTGGGCCGACGTCCCGCTCACCGCCACCGGACACGAGCAGGCGCGCCGCTCCGGGGAGCAGTTGCGCGAGGCCGGGATCGTCCCGGCGGTGGCGCACACCTCGGTCCTCCAGCGGGCCATCCACACGCTCGAGGAGGTCCTCGAGCGGCTCGGCGGCGCCCGGCCCCCGATCCGTTACGCCTGGGAGCTGAACGAACGCCACTACGGCCGGCTCCAGGGGAAGAACAAGGCCGAGACGGAACGCGAGTTCGGCCCGGACCAGACGCTCGCGTGGCGCCGCAGCTATGCCGATCCGCCGCCCCCGGTGGACCTCGACGACCCGCGGCACCCGCGGTTCGACGAACGCTACGCGGCCGTTCCCGCGGAGCGGTTACCCCGCGCGGAGTCCCTCCGGGACACCGGACACCGGGTCCTTCCCTACTGGGAGCGGCAGATCGTCCCCGATCTCGACTCAGGTCCGGTGCTCGTGGTCGCGCACGGCAACAGCCTGCGCTCGCTCGTCATGCATCTCGAGGGCATCGGGCCGGCGGAGATCCAGCAGCGCAACATCCCGACCGGGATCCCCCTCGTGTACCGGCTGGACGCCGCGCTCGGCGTGCTCGGCCAGCGCTACCTGGCCGGCGAAGACGAACTCGCCGACGGGATCGCCAAGGCGATCCAGCGTCCGTAGCCAGGAGCGCCGCTCTTCAGAGCGGCATCGCGGCCGCAGGCCGCGAAACTCCCAACCTCATGCACAACCATGGCGTGGGTCCAAACGGCGACGGCGGTACGCCATCCCCCGGTGGCGCCACGCCATGCGGGGGAGCGGCGGAGGGAATTTCGCCCGCTGCGCGGGCGATGCCGGTGTGAACACCGGCGCTCCTGCGCCGACGATGCCTGCCTGAAGGCCAGGAGCGCCGCTCTTCAGGGCGGCGCTCCTAACCCATCCGGCTCTAGTGACCCTTGTGGCCTAGCGGGCCGCGGGCGGAACTGCGCTTCGCGCCGGTCTCCTCGTCGGCGCCCTCGGCGGCGTTGCCGCGGAGGATGGCGGGGACGTCGACGCCGGTGGAGGTCTTGAGCTGCTCGAGGAAGGCGGCGATGGAGCCGGTGAGGCCGCGCACGTGGTTCGGGACCGCGCCGCCGGTTCCGTTGTCCACCACGGTGAGCCGCTCCACGTGCAGGTTGTCGTGGAGCACGTGGGTGACCTTGTCGATGATCTGCGGAAGCATCTGCAGCAGCATGATCTCCCGCGTCGTCTCGTCGTCCCACTGGGCCTTGATCTCGGCGAGGGCGTCCGCGGTGGCCTTGCCGTTCTCCCGGATCCGGGACGCCTCGCCCTGGGAGGTCAGCGCCCGGGCCTGGCTGGACGCCTCCGCCGGCACCACGGTGTTCGCCTTCTCGCGGAGTTCGTTCCGCGCCACCCGGATCTCCTCGAGCTTGCGCTCCTCCTCGACCCGCGCCATCCGCTTCGCGACCTCGGCGACCTGCTCGGCCTGGTTCGACGCCGCGGCCCGCTCGGCCCGCCGCATCCGCACGCCGTGCTCGGCGTCCACGATGGCTTCCTCGGCGCTGGTCTCGGCGACCACCGCGTCGCGCTTCGCGTTCGCGGCCACGTCCCGCGCTTCCGCGTCCGCCCGCGCCTCGGCGACCTTGGCGTCCCGGCGGACGGCCGCGCTCCGCTTGCGGCCGATGGCGTCGAGGTAGCCCTCGGTGTCCGAAAGGTGCTGGATCTTGAAGGTGTCCAGCACCAGGCCGAGCTGCGAGAAGTCCTTGCGCACCGATTCCGACACCGCGTCGCCGACGCCGAGCCGCTCGGCGTTCGCGTCCTCGGGGGTCCGGGTGGCGAGCACGCCGCGCAGGCTGCCTTCGAGCGTCTGCTTCGCGACGGTCTGGATCTCGTGCTGGGTCCGGCCGAGGAAACGCTCCACCGCCTGGTCGAGCCCGCCCTCCGGATCGCCGGCGATCTTCACGGTCGCCATGCCGTCCACGTCGAGCGGGATCATCCCCGCGGACAGCGCCTTCTTGACGGTCACCTCGATGGGAATGGTGTTCAGCGAGATGCGCGACACCGTCTCGATGAGCGGACGGCGGAAACCGCGGCCGCCCCGGATGATGCGGTAGCCCTTCTTCCGCCCCGAGAAGATCACCGCCTCGTTGGGGGCGCAGACCACCACGTGGGCGCGGATGAAGATGATGATCGCCAGGATCCCGGTGATCCCGAGAGCAAGGGCGATTCCAATGGTTCCTGGAGTCATGAAAGGGCCTCCGTGGTCGCTGGCCGGCCGCTTTGAACGCCGCTTCGAAAATCAGCAGTCATAGTAGAGAGCGAACTCCGCCGGGTGCGGACGCTGGTCCATGTAGGCGAGTTCGTTGGCCCGCTTGTAGCGGATCCAGGTATCGATGACGTCCGGCGTGAAGACGTCGCCCCGCAACAGGTAGTCGTTGTCCGTCTCCAGCGCGTTGAGCGCCGCCTTCAGCGTCGGGGGCGTGTCGCCGATCTTCCGCAGTTCCGCCTCGGGCAGTTCGTAAAGGTCCCGGTCCACCGGCTCGGGAGGCGCGATCCGGTTCACGATGCCGTCGAACCCCGCCATCATGATGGCCGAGAAGGCCAGGTAGGGATTCGCGCTCGGGTCGGGACAGCGGAACTCGATCCGCTTGGCCGCCGGGGCCGCCGAATACATGGGGATCCGCACCGCCGCGGAGCGGTTGCTCCGGGAATAGACGAGCTTGTTCGGGGCCTCGAAACCGGGGACGAGGCGCCGGTAGGAGTTCGCGGTGGGGCAGGTGAAGGCGCACAGCGACGCGGCGTGCTTCAGGATGCCCCCGATGAAGAAGACCCCCGCCTCGCTGAGGCCGGCGTATCCCTCCGGGTCGTAGAAGAGGTTCTTCCCCTTGCTCCACAGGCTCATGTGGCAGTGCATTCCCGAGCCGTTGTCGCCGAAGAGCGGCTTCGGCATGAACGTCGCCGTGCGGCCGTGCCGGGTGGCGGTGTTCTTGACGATGTACTTGAACTTCATCATCGAGTCCGCCATCTCGCTGATCGTCGTGTACTTGATCCCGATCTCGCACTGCCCGCCGCTGCCCACTTCCTGGTGGTGGAGTTCCGCGTCCACCCCGCAGCCGCGCAGGTTGGTGAGCATCTGCGACCGCACGTCCTGGTAGGGATCGGTCGGCGGCATCCGGAAGTAACCCTGCTTCAGGCCCGGCTTGTGACCGAGGTTCGGCTTCTCCACCCGCCCCGCGTTCCAGGCGCCGATCGCGGAGTCCACGTAGTAGAAGGCCTCGTTCACGGTCTGGTCGAAGCGGACGTCGTCGAAGATGTAGAACTCGGCTTCGGGGCCGACGTAGCAGGTGTCGGCGAGCGCCGAGGTCTCGAGGAACCGGGTGGCCTTCTCCACGATGTTCCGCGGGTCGCGCGAATAGAGGCTCAGGTCCACCGGGTCCTTGACGTTGCAGATGAAGACGAGGGTGGGTTCCTCGTAGAAGGGATCGATGAAGCCGCTGTCCGGATCGGGGCGGAGCAGCATGTCGCTCCGCTCGATGCCCTGGAAGCCGCGGACCGACGAACCGTCGAAGCCGATCCCGTGGACGAACATGTCCTCGTCGAACGCCTCGATGGCGTAGGAGATGTGGCGCCAGCCGCCGAGGAGGTCGGTGAACCGGAAGTCCACGAACTTGATCTTCTTGTCCTGGATGGTGCGGCGGACGTCGCGAAGAGACATGGAACCGTCAGCCGATGGCCTGCGAGCCGCGCTCGCCGGTGCGAATCCGGATGCAGTCGTGGAGGTCGGTGACGAAGATCTTCCCGTCGCCCGCCTCCCCGGTCTGCGCCCCCTTGAGGATCGCCTGGACCGCGCGCTCCACGAAGTCCTCGTTCACCGCGACGTCGATGCGGACGCGCTTCAGGATGTTCACCTGCGTCTGGACCCCGCGGAAGGTGGCCTGGTACCCCCGCTGGGTCCCGTGGCCGACGCCGGCGGTGATCGAGAACTTGTTGATCTGCGCTCCGAAGAGTTCCTCCTGGACCAGGGGAACCACCTCGGGTTGAACCATGGCGGTGACTAGCTTCATGTCGTGACAGCCTCGAAGGAAGTTCCCCTCAGGAACCCAGGATCTGGAAGCCGGTGTAGGACTCCATGCCGTGCTCGTTCATGTCGAGGCCCCGGATCTCCTCCATCCGGTCCACCCGGAGGCCGAGCACCGCCTTGATGGCGATGAACACGAGGCCCATGGACAAGAAGACGAAGATGCCGGAGGCGAAGGTGCCGAGCGCCTGGATGCCGAGCTGTTCGAACCCGCCGCCGTAGAAGAGCCCCTCCCGGGCGAGCCCGAGCGACTCCCGCCCCCATAACCCGACGGTCAGGGTCCCCCAGATGCCGCAGAGACCGTGCACCGGGAAGGCGCCGCACGGATCGTCCACCTTGATGATCCGCAGCAGTCCCTCACCGAGGACGATCACGAACCCGCCGGTCACCCCGATCCAGATCGCCGCCGCCGGGCTCACCACCGCACAGGGCGCGGTGATGGAGACGAGGCCGGCGAGCGCCCCGTTCATGGTGAAGAACAGGTCGGGCTTCCCGAACAGGATCCACGAGATGAACGTGGTGGTCACCGCGGCGGAGGCGGCGGCGAGGTTCGTGTTGATGGCGATCAGCGAGATCGCTTCCCCGTCGCCCACCGCGAGGTTCGAGCCCGGGTTGAAGCCGAACCAGCCGAACCAGAGGATGAAGACCCCGAGCGAGGCCAGCGGCACCGAGTGGCCGGGGATGGGGTTCGAGGACCCGTCGGCGTTGAAGCGGCCGAGGCGCGGCCCCAGGATCATGGCGCCCACCAGCGCCGTCGCGCCCCCGGTCAGGTGGACCACCGTCGAGCCCGCGAAGTCGAAGAAGTCGAGCTGGGCCAGCCAGCCCCCGCCCCACGTCCAGTGTCCGACGACCGGGTAGATGAACGCCGAGATGATGAACGAGTAGGCGAGGTAGGCCGGGAACTTCATCCGCTCCGCCATCCCGCCGGCCACGATGGTGGCGGCGGCGCCGCAGAACGCCGCCTGGAACAGCCAGAACGCCCACAGCGGCACGTCGGCGCCCGACTCGGCGCCCACCAGGAAGAAGCCGCTGGTCCCGAAGAAGGGGTTCCCCTCCGAGAACATGATGGCGTAGCCGAACACGAAGAACCCGAGCGACGCCATGCAGTAGTCGAGGAAGTTCTTCGTGAGGATGTTGCAGGTGTTCTTGGCGCGGATGAAGCCCGCCTCCAGCATTCCGAACCCGGCCTGCATGAGGAACACGAGGAACGCCGACACCAGCACGAACAGGGTGTCGAGCCCCACCGTGCTCGAACCCCCGTCGTCCTGCGCAAAGGCGGGTTCGGCCAGCGCAAGCACGGCCAACCCGATCAGCGGAATTCGCCTCAGCATCAGGACCTCCTCCTCGGGAGTACTCCTCCCCGGACGCCCACCACCCCGGCCGGGCGTCCCTGCACGAAGCGCGGAGGGTACGGCCACAGGCGCGGGCGGGTCAACCCCGGCACGGCGATCCGGACGGCCGGGCCGCCCGCGCCCGTCCAACCACGGCAACGACAAGAGGTTTGTGGCCCGTCCGGATCATCCGGTAGGGTGGCGGCGCCGAGTCTTCATCGTGTCATTGACAACGCGCCTCGCGCCGGTCGTCCGCTTCCCCCTGACGAGGATCCTCCTCGGCGCCGCGGCGGTCATCGGGGCGCTGCTGCTCACGCGGGCCCTGATCGAAGGGGCGTACGAGGTCCTCGGTCTCGGCCCGGGTGGTTTCTTCTCGATCCCGGCCGTGATGGCGGTGGTGGTGGCCGTTTCGCTGGCGTACGCCGGGTACGTGCGCCTCGTGGAGCGGCGGGCCGTCACCGAACTGTCCCGCGAGGGCGCGTTCTCGGAGGCGGGCGCCGGCCTGCTCGTGGGTTTTTCCCTGCTGGCCGGGACGATCGGGGTGCTGGCCGCCCTCGGCTACTACCAGGTGGACGCGCTGAACCCCTGGAGCGGCACCCTCGTCTCGGCGTTCGCGGTGGCGCTCTTCGCCGCCTGGTGGGAGGAGCTGCTCTTTCGCGGCCTCCTCTTCCGGATCCTCGAGGAGAGCCTGGGGACGTGGATCGCGCTCGGCATCTCCGCCGCCATCTTCGGCGCCGTGCACGTGGTCACCCCGGACTGGAGCGTTCTCGGCCTGATCGCCATCGCCCTCGAGGCCGGGGTGCTGCTGGGCGCCGCCTTCGTGCTGACGCGGCGGCTCTGGGCGGCGATCGGAATCCACCTGGGATGGAACTTCGGGAACGCCTGCTTCGACGTGTCGGACGGCGGGAGCCAGGGCCTCTTCGAGGCGAGCATGCGCGGGCCCGAGCTGCTGACGGGCGGCGCCGACCCGGGCCGGTCTCCCGTCGCGCTGGCGCTCGTCTCGGCGGTGGCCGTCTTCGTCCTGGTCCGGGCGTACCGGAAAGGGCACGTCCGGCGGCTGTTCTGGCGCCGCCCGCCCCCGGCCTGAGGAGCGCAAGGAGCGCCAGGAGCGCCGGTCTTCAGACCGGCATCGCCCGCGCAGCGGGCGAAACTCCCTGCCTTCCCTTCGCCGCATGGCACCCCCGTCAAAGGGAATAGCGCGACGACAACTGCCCGCGCCTACTCCGCTTTCGCCGTCTTCGTTTCGGGTCCCCGCAACGTGGCGCGATGGCGCCGGGAGTTTCGCGGCCTGCGGCCGCGATGCCGGTCTGAAGACCGGCGCTCCTGGCTCCTGGCCCCCTGTGCGTTTTCATGCCCGGCGGCGTGCGGCAGCGGAGCGCCGGCCTCCGGCCGGCATCGCGCGGGAGCGCGAAACCCGTACTGAAAGCACCGCGCCCTGCCGACGTGCATGCCGCACCCTCTGCTGACGCGCGCCTTTCACGCCGCCTCTTGCCCCAAGTGGAACAAAACGGCCAGGACCTGCGTCCACTGGTATTGGCCAGGAACGAATAAGCTGCCGAGACGATGTTGGCGAAGTCCGAAATCCACAAGGAAGCGCTCAATCTTCCGGCCCACGAGCGCATCGAACTCGTGGTGGAGCTCTGGGACAGCCTGGTGCCTTCGGAGATTCCGATCCCGGACTGGCAGCGAGATCTGATTCGTGAACGCTTGGCGTCACTGGACGGTCTACAGCCGGACGAGCGTTCCACGCCTTGGGAAGCGGCGCGCCAGCGAGTCTTCTCGGACAAGACCTGAGCCAGATCGCACGCCAGCGCGAAACCGGCGCACCACCAACCAGCGCCACGGCGAGCGGTAGCGGAGCGCCGGCCTCCGGCCGGCATCGCGCGGGAGCGCGGAATCGCGCAGAGCTACGCGCCGTCACGGCACGTACGGCTTGGAACGCCGGCCTCCGGCCGGCACCGCGCGGTAGCGCGGAACCCGCCCCGACGGCCCCACGCCATCGCGCGATGCGCACCGTCTTGCTGTCCCTTTGTCCTTCCTTGCTCTCTGTCAACAAACGCGCGATGAAGTTGCCGAAACCTGCCGTTTCCTTGCGCGCCCTTGCTGTCTTCACAGCGACGGTTCGTGCGTTCCCTCGCGCCCCGTGGAAAACTCGCGGGCGTCCGTCCTCGCGGCACTCTGTCTCCGCGAAACGGCCGCACACCGGAGTCCCCATCGTGGCGAAAACAAGGCCTCACAGCACCGAACTGAGACACAAAGTGGTGCAGGCGTACCTTGCCGGCGAGACGCTCCACAGTCTCGCGCACCGTTACAACCTCCCTCGCAACCTCATCCGCATCTGGGTGGACAACCACCTGGTTCCCACGCGCGACGGCGAACAGCTCGAAGGCTCCATTCGCGAAGACATCGCCGCGCTGGCCCAGACCATCTCCGAATGCGAGACGCGCATCGAAACGATCGAACGCCTCGTCGCCCGACGCACCGCAGAATTGGAGGCGCAACGCCAGGCGCCGCCGCAAGGACGTGAGCCCCACGGCGCATCCACGTCCGGCGTCACCTCCTCACGGGTTCCACCACCGCTCGGGGACTCCGACTGACGGCCCGGCCGGTCCCGCCGTGCGGGGTCTGGCCCCGCCCGCGTGCGACGCTTCGCACGAATACCGGAGCGTGATGTCGCGCACAACACACCGCGCCGCCTCGATGCGGGCGACAGAGAACGTCCTGCCTTCGTCCGTTCCGCCGTGCAACCAACGCACTCTCCACGACAGGCCGCCGCCGCCATGCGATGCGTCACACGCACCGGCCGGTTGACCGTCCGGGAATCGAACACCAAACGTAACCACGCGCAACAACGTGACATAGCGGAACCAGTCTTCGTTACCGCAGTGGAACGATCCAGACCCTGTCTTCCAGCGCGTTCCGTTCGTTCATGCGATACGTCACACAGTTCCCACGATGCGCGCCATCGGCAGGCGTCGTGACGCCGGCATCGCATTCGTTCTTCCAGTTTGCACGGTGAACCACGAGCGGCTATCAATACCGGCGTTTGTGCGGGATTGCGGTGGTGCTTTGTGGAGAACAGTCGGCATCAGGATAAGGATTTCGACGCGACCCGTCCCCCGGGCGGACACGTACCGGAAAAGTACCTGACCGGGACCCAGCTCGCCACGAGCGACGGCCGGGGATGGAAAGCCCTCCGGGCCGAACGCTGGCGTCACGCGGCGGGCGAGCTCGGCACCGTGCAGGGAGACGAGACGGAAGTCGTCGTCCTCGTTCGGGGCCGGCTGCCGGTCACGCGCCGCGGCGACGGCCGGTTGCACAACTGCTACGTGATCCCGGGCTCGGTCGCGCTCTGTCCCGCGGGCGCCGAGGACGAGATGATCCAGCTCCAGGGGGAGATCCGCGAGAGCGTCCACCTGTTCCTTCCCACGCTCGCGGAGACGGCGCTCACGGAAATGAATGTCGATCCCGACAAGGTCCGGCTCCGCTACGAGGGGGGATTCCGCGATCCGCTGGTCGAGGAGATCGCCCGGGCGATCCGCGCGGAGATGCTCGATCCCGCACCAGCGGGGAACATGCTGGTCGAGACGCTCGCCACCGCCCTTGGGGTGCACCTCCTCCAGCAGCACTCCAACCTCACCCCGGCCTCGTCGTCCCTGCCCCCCGCCCGCGGCGCGCTCGACGCCGGGCGTCTCCAGCGCGTCGGGGACTTCATCGAAGCGAACCTCGGGGAGGACCTGACCATCGGGGCGCTCGCGAACCAGGCTTGTCTCAGTCCCTTCCATTTCGCCCGCGCCTTCAAGGCGGCGACCGGAGTGCCGCCCCACCGCTACCTCACGGCCCGGCGGCTCGAGAAAGCCAGGTCCTGGATCGCGGAGGGAAAGCTCCCCCTCGCCGACATCGCGTTCCGGTGCGGGTTCTCCTCCCAGGCCTCCTTCACCAAGTGGTTCAAGCGCCTCGTCGGCGCCACCCCCGGCGAATACCGCGCCCACGCCGGCTGACCACGACACCCGGTTGAGACCGCCGGCGAGGAGCGCCAGGAGCGCCGGTCTTCAGACCGGCATCGCCCGCGCAGCGGGCGAAACTCCTGGGCTTCATTTCGCCGCATGGCGCCCCCGTCAAAGGAAATGGCGCGACGACAACTGCGCGCGCGTACTCCGCTTTCGCCGTCTTCGTTTCGGGTCCCCGCAATGGGGCGCGATGGCGCCGGGAGTTTCGCGGCCTGCGGCCACGATGCCGGTCTGAAGACCGGCGCTCCTGGCACCTCGCCATTTTCATGACGGGCGGGGCGCGCGGGAGGACACGCGCACGGGCGTTTCTCCCGGTGGGCCCCCCCTCCAGACCGGCACGCGCTCCGCACGGCGCAACCTCGCCCACGGTCACGGAACCCACGCCGGAGGTTCCCTGGCTCCGGTCGATATCCCGGGTCGGCGGCTGGACGCTCCGGTCGACAACACGGCCGCTCGCGGACGCCAGTTCCGATGAGGCGCTCACCTATACTGCGGACGCGCAAAACGAGTCCATGGTTCCCGAGACCGCTGCCGCGCGGGCGCGTCCTGTCGTCATCGAAATGCGGCGCGTTGACCAGGAGTGGCACGCGCACCTCGACCACATGGAGCTGCGACCGGACCCGCTCCCCTACGACCCCGAAGAGACAACCCGCAAGCTGGACAAGCTCATCGTCCATGGGTGGATTGCGCTGGCGCTGATGGGCGTGGCACTGATCCTGGAACTCGCCATTCTCGGTCTCCTGCTGGCCCGCTGACAGCGGCCGGTGCCGGAGTTCCCGATGCCCCAGGCCACGCCGCGCCGCCAGACCCCCGCCGACTCCTCTCCGCCCCGAAAAGGTGGGACATTTTCGATGCCCAGAAGTGGGACTTTTTCGGTGCCCACCGCCCCCGCGAATGCGGGGAGCTGAATCCCGCCGACCTCCCGAATGCGGGGAGCTGATCCCCACCGTCCCCCCGAATGCGGGGAGCTGACGCTCTCCGATCCTCTGAATGCGGGGAGCTGAACTTCACCGGCCCCGTGAATGCGGGGAGCTGATCCCCACCGGCCTCGCGAATGCGGGGAGCTGAACCCCGCCGGCCCTCCGAATGCGGGGAGCTGAACCTCGCCGACCCCCCGAATGCGGGGAGCTGAACCCCGCCGACCCCCCGAATGCGGGGAGCTGACGCTCACCGGATCCGCGAATGCGGGGAGCTGACCCTCGCCGACCTCCCGAATGCGGGGAGCTGAACCCCACCGGCCTCCGAATGCGGGGAGCTGACGCCCGCCGGACCCCCGAATGCGGGGATCTGGACCTCTCCGACCCCGGGAATGCGGGGAGCTGACGCCCGCCGGACCCCCGAATGCGGGGAG
>JAJDUD010000014.1 GCA_022826825.1 Acidobacteriota bacterium
GTCCTACAAGATGAGGTCGCCGCCTGGCAGGCGGCCCGCGATCAGATCCAGGCCAAGGTCAACTGGCAGTTCACCACGGCCGACGCCCGCACCAAACTGAAACGGCTCTATCCGACACTGGATGAGTGACGAGACACTAGCGGGGGAGCGCCAATCATGCCGGGAGGCCAGCGACTGAAGCCGATGCTCGACCCGAAGCGTGACCTCGCGGGGGTAATCCCTGCCCGGCTCGACGTTCTCCCGGACGTTTAGTCCAAGAAAACCGTAGCTGAGACGAAGACTCCACAGCGCGAACTCATCGTACTAGGTGAATTCCGCGAGCCAGCTGCGGGTGTCGTCGAGCTCCCGCGGCAGACGGTTCACCTCCCCGACCGCCGCCGCTACTTTCGCGTCGGTGGGCAGCGGCTCGTCCGCGTTGTCGGCGAAGTCGCGCAGCAGTCCGTCCCAACCAACGGCGAGGCACTTCGGCCTCTGATACGCGAGCGCCAGTCGTCTCGCCATTCGGTCGCGGGCCGTCACCGCAGTGTCGAGGGCAGCTGCGGTGCGTTTCTCCGCAAGCAGGAGATCGGCGTGGACCCGGTCTTGATCCTGCATAGCGCACCCGATCCTGCACTCGCGACCTCCGTCGAGGCACAACTTTCGTGTGAATCCGTGGAATTGCCGTGTGAACTGCCGTCCCGCTGGAAGACTGTGGCCCGGTTCTGGTCAGAGTTCCTCCGCCCGAGAAGCAATGTACCTCACACCCGGGGCGAGCTCTGACCCGGCGGGCCAAATCTGAACCCATTCGCTGCCGGGCGCAGCGGTCCCGGCCCCGCCGCTTCTGAAAGGTGTTCTCTGTTCCTGCTGGAAAGCTCTCGACCTTCGGGGGAACTGGCGAAGCGCCATCGCTTCCTCGGGGATGGCCCCAGGGGTGCCCAGCGTTCTCTCGTCGCGGCGGACCTAGCCCCGAGCTAGTATGCCGCGCCCTAGGCGGATGTGGGTGATTGCGCCAATTGGTTGGTGGATTCTGGGCGCGCGGCGAACTGGTTGATCCAGGCAACGACGTTGGCGAACCGGGCACGAGAGAGGTGGATGGCGCGGGCGACCTGGTAGATGGAGAGGCCGCCCCGCGCGAGCAGGCGAACGAGATTCTTCATATGGATGCAGGCGAAGATGTGCCAGAGCTGGTCGCGTTCCACGGGGGTGAGGTCGGCGGAGCGGAAGATGCGGCCGAGCGCAGCGCCATGGGGGCGGTTCGGGTAACCCGCGAGATAGCTGGCGGAAAGACCGGCAAAGAACAGGTCCGGATTCTCTGGTGTGGCGGGCGGTGTGGCGCGGGCGCGAGGATGATCAAAGCATCTCAAGGGAAGAGGATTGCGGGGAAGGCGCTTCTCAGGATTGAAACCGAAGCACCGGGCGGGTTTTCCCGGCCCGCCGATGAGAGAACCGTGTTCGCCGAGGCCCTCTGCCTGTGGGTCGCCGGCCCGGCGCAGACACTCCTCGACCGCTTGGCGCTCGGCAGCCGCCCACAGCTCTTCAGGAGTCGATTCGTGTTCCGGGTCGTCGGGCGGAGGATGGAAGTAGAAGTGCCGGATTTTCACGACATCGAGCATTGGTTGTGCGCCCTCAGCGTTCCCAGGGGGTGTCGGTTCGGAACGATCGGGACGGCCCCCTGGAACGGAGTGTGTCCGCGATGATCTCCTTGGTGATGCGGACAGCGTTGGAGGCGGCATGCCGGCTGGCCGGTCTGATGAGTGACTGGCGGTGGTTTGCCAGCCAGCGGCCGGGCAACGAATGCAGCGGCGCCTGGATCTCTCGGAGGTCGGAAGTATCGACAGCGCGTAGCGCGGAGTGGAGTGAGCCGGGCTCGTTTTCGCTGGCGATTGCCAAGTCGTAGAGGAACCATCGCCAATCCATGGAGCCAAGTGTCCCTTTTTGGCTGGTTGTAGCGATTTTAGGTGTCGTAGCGCCCGCGGCCCTAGCTGATTCCGACGCGGGTCCGTCCGGGGGCGCGATAGACGGCGCCGGTGGAGCGCGGGATCTCGACGAAGGTTTCGATGGTCACCGGGGCGGTGTTGTAGTGATCAGATAACATGCGGGCAACTCCACTCGGCAGCGCGGGGAGGGATTGCCATGGGAATAGACACAATGGCGGAGTTGCGAGCGGTCTATCGGCCTCCGGCCTCTAGGGCCAGCCTGAAGGTCTTGGACCGTCTGGACATGCATTGCCGGAATTTCATCGCACTTTCCCCGTTCTACGTCATTAGCTCGGCGCGCGCCGACGGTCGGGCTGACGCCTCGCCACGCGGTGATCCGCCGGGATCCTTGGCATGCGTGCTGGACGACAAGACGCTGCTGCTTCCTGATCGACCGGGAAACCGCCAGGTGGACACACTGATGAACTTGGTCGAGCGTCCACATGTGGGATTGGTGTTCTTTGTGCCAGGACTGACGGAGACGCTCCGCGTCAACGGACGGGTGGAGATATCCACCGACGCGGGTTTGCTGCAGCCGCTGGCCATCAACGGCAAGCTGCCCATCTCCGTCCTCAAGGTCACGGTCGAAGAGGCGTTCCTGCACTGCGCCAAGGCGCTGGTTCGGGCCCGGCTCTGGGAGCCGGCAGCCCAAGTCGAGCGCGCCCGGTATCCGACCTATGGGCAGGTCCTCGCGGACCAGATTGCGGGCGCTGACGCGGCCGAGATCGATGCCGGCGAGGCGGAAAGCGCCCGCACTGAACTCTACTGAACCCTAGCGTTGCAACTCGAAGCCGCGACCGTAGCGAAGTGACGAAGGTAGTCGCCGGTGTGAGGTCCTGCTGCTGGCAACTTGAGTTTGCCGTTCATGGCAACCGCAAACTGCACACTTCTTGGGTTGGCGCCGGATGCCAACGAGACAACGACCCTGAATGCGAATTTGTAGTAATCGAACGGAGGGGAGCGCGCCACCGTGGTTCTGAATAGAGCCGCTAGCTCGAGGTAGAGCCGATTCTTGCGTCCTCCGTGCGTTCAGGTGTCTCCAGTGTGCACGATTGCTCCGCGATGTGAACGACCAAGAACCGGCGGTGCCGGCCGTCCACGGCGATCGCTGTGTGCAACCCGACCGGGAAGCGGCGCGCCATGCAGGTGCTTCACAACGGCGGGTCGAGTCACTCTCGGAGCTACTTTTCGTACCAAAATAAGGACACGCCCCCCTCCATTCGCGACCAGCGGGATCGTTCACTGGTAGCGGAGTAGTTTGATTTGGCCAGAGTCGCACCCGCCCAAGGTGTTGAATTCCGAGGTTCGCGGCTCGTAAGTCGTGCAAGCGGACGTGTCGAAAGAATCCTTACGGCGTGCGCGGCGCGGCTAGGCTAGGGCGATGACGAGGCGGAGATCTAGCATCGAGAACACCATCGACCGCGACCTCGTGGTTCCGCTCGACGCCGTCAGAAAGATGGTTCAGAATTGGGTGCCGCTCTGGCGAAGGGGAACAAGTGGCGAGCCCTGTCATCCAACTGACCGGAATCAGCAAGATCTTCTACACGGATGAGGTCGAAACGCACGCCCTCTCCGATGTGAGCTTGAGTCTGACGATCGGCGATTACGTGGCGATCGCGGGTCCTTCCTGATGCGGAAAGTCCACCCTGTTGTCGATTCTCGGCCTACTGGATTCGCCCAACGCGGGTGAGTACCTCCTGAACGGCCGTTCGGTGGCGAACATAGCCCTGACCGAGCGAGCCCGGATCCGTAACCGCGAAGTGGGTTTCATCTTTCAGGCATTCAACCTCATCGGTGATCTGACCGTGTACGAGAATGTCGCGTTGCCGCTGGTTTACCGAGGGGGATACTCGGGGCCGAGCGGAAACGGCGGACGGATGAAGCACTGGAGCCCGTCGGGATGTCGCATCGCCGCAAGCACTTGTCTTCACAGCCCTCGGGAGGGCAGCAACAGCGGGTGGCGGTGGTCCAGGCGGTCGTCGGGGATCCTGCTATCGTGCTCGCCGACGAGCCGACGGGAAATCTCGACTCGAGGAACGGCACCGAGGTGATGGACATGCTGGACTCGCTGCATCGGGGCGGGGCGACCATCTGCATGGTCACGCACGACCCGCGCTACGCCGGCCGCGCGGAACGGACCGTCCATCTGTTCGATGGGCGTGTCGTTGGGACCGCGGGAAGCGCAGCGACCGTGGTGGCCATCTAGCCGCCGTGGGCGATGTGTGGAAGTTCGCGATGACTGGATCGGGCAGCGCGTGCCTACCGTCGAACCGGGCTGGCAAACGGCGCGCCACATGGCGGCGGTCAACAAGCCAGATTCGCGGACCCGTACCGACTCGGTGGTCCGCACGGACCTGACCGCGTCTGGGGGAACGTCATGGCCGGGTTGGCGTTAGGCCGACCGAAGAACCCGGGCGGACGCGCGACGGCGGGAAGCCCGCCTACGTCTCACCGCTCATCGAGTGGAGGTGGAAGAAGATGGTGAATGAAGCGTTACACGGTGCGGGTGACAGCGGAACATCTCCCGAGGCTCGGGACCGATCATGACGCGCCGGCGAGCCATCTTCCTGGCCGTCCTGACGGCGCTGGTTGTCATTGTCGCGTTCGCCGTGAACCGGTTCGGGCGGGTCACGCCGGTCGAGGTCGAGGTGAGCGTGACGGATAGGCCCGCGCCGAAACCGGGACCCGTGTCGGTTTCGGTGAGGCGCGTTCCATTGGAGAGCAGCCCGGACGAGGACGCGGAGCCCGCGGACGAGACTCTCGCAGGCCGACTGGTTGGGGCGGCGCAGGCCGGTGACGCCGCAAGGGTCGCGGCGCTTCTGGGAGAGGGTGCGCCAGCCGACGCGCAGAGCCGCGGTTTTCCCGCCATCCACCGAGCGGCCCAAGCCGATTCGGTGGCGGCGCTGGAGATGCTTGTCGCTGCGGGAGCCGACCTGGAGACCGTAGACCGTACAGGGCACACGGCGCTCGCCCGCGCCGCCCTGTTTGGCCGTGCTGCCGCGGTCGCCTTTTTGTTAGCGTCGGGGGCGGACCCTAACGCCCATGCGGAGCCGAACAATCAAACGCCGCTCCTCGCCCTTCTCTTCGGATGGTCGGTTGGCCAGTCTTCGAATTTGGCCGGGGTCGAAGCGAACGAGGAAGAACGACTGTCCGCGGCCCGCGCGCTCATCGCCGCGGGCGCCGACCCCCAGCTTGCTCCCGGGCTGCTGTCGCCGGTGATGATGGCGGAGAGCATCGGAGGCGAAATCCGCTCCTTGCTCGTGACCGGCGCAACCGACCCGCCGCCGCGTTCGCGCTGAGGCGCCCGTGCGTACAAGAGTCGCGTTCGTCAGTGCCTGGCGCTCGCTGACCGGCGCGCCAGGAAACACCGCGGCGGCGGTGCTGGCGCTCGCGTTCGCGGTCGGAGCCTTCCACACGGTCGGCGCCGTTTGGGAATCAGCGGTGGATCGCGCCCTACCCTACGACGATCCGGAAGAACTGATTGCCCTTCGTGCGGCCGGGGGAGAGCAGATGTTCAGCCGCTTCCTCTCCGACCGCGAGGCGGCCCTGTTACGCGAGCGCGCCGAGTCATTCTCCTGGGTGGGGCACCTTTGGGGCAGGTCGATGATGCTTGGCGAGCCCCCGATGCGCTCGGTGACAGTGGAGGCGCTGGAGCCGGGCTTTTTGGAGATGCTCGGAGTGGCGCCTGCTCTCGGACGGCCCTTCCGACCCGCGGACCACGAAGGGGAAGCGAGAGCCACGGCGGGTCGGCACTCGCTGCTCGCCCTGGACCGGGGCCAAGGAGTCGTCCTGGTGAGCCACGGTTTCTGGAGGACCGCGCTCGGCGGGCCGGCGGACGTGGTCGGAACGGAGATCGTGCTGGATCGCGAACCCTTGCGTGTCATCGGAGTCCTGCCGGAGGGATTCTTCACGCCCACCCTGGCAGCCGACATCTGGGTGCCGGCGCGCCGCCGGTCGGTCGCTACCGGCCCCGGCGGAAGCTCGCGTTCTGCCCACGCCTACGGGCGGCTCCAGGCGGGGGTGACCCCTGCGGCCGCCGCGGCGGAAGCCACGGCCCTGCTCACCGACGCGGGCTTCCGGCGCGAAGAAGAGCGCATCGAGGCAGTCCCGCTGGCGCAATCCCTGACGGCGTCGGTACGCCCGACGCTCGAGATCCTGCGCGCGGGAGCGCTGCTGCTGGTGTTGGCAGCTGCGATCAGCGTTTCGGGCCTGCGCCTCGCCCGATCCGTCGCCGGGCGACGCGCGGCGACCATACGGCGGGCACTCGGGGGTTCCTTTCGCGACGAGTTCGTGGCCGCGCTCTTCCGGGTGACGCTGTTAGCGGCGGCGGTGACCGCTGGAAGCGCGCTGCTCGCGGCGTGGGTTGTGCCGGTCCTCCGCCGATACGGGGCGGACCTCCCGTTTGCGGCGGATTGGACCACCGGTCCGGGTGTGGCCGGACAGGCGTTTCTTGTTGCGTTGCTGGCTTGCGCGGCGGCGGAGACCGCGCCGCTCCTGAACACCCTTCGCGTTCGTCAACAGGTGGCGGGCATGGCGCGGTTCAGCGGTGCCCACCGGGTGCGCGCCGTGTCTCCGACCCTGGCGCTCGGGGTCGCGGCTGCCACGGTGATCCTGACCGCAACCGCGGTCATGGGCGGAAGCGCGTGGCGGCTGTTTGCCGGCCGGGGCGGCTATTCGGATGCCGGGCTCGCCCAACTCACCGTGGACTTCGGAGGCCGGGCCGCGGGCGCATCGCTTCCCCACGGCGAGAAGGTGGTGGTGCTGAATCGGCTGGTGGAACGCATCGAAGCGATCCCGGAAGTTGAGTCGGCGGGCTACGCGGACGCCCTGCCGGACGAGATGGGTGGTTCGGTCATGTTCACGGCCGCGGGCCCCGGCAGCGCCCGTGATCCGGACTCGGGACGCGCCACCCGGTCCGTCAGCCCTGGTCTGCTCGGCGTGCTTGGCATTCCGCTTGTAAATGGGCGGGGCATCACGGAGCAGGACACACCCGAGTCCGAGCGTGTGGCGGTGGTTGACCGATCCTATGCCCGCGCTGCCGGGCTCTCGGACCCGGTCGGCGAGATCGTCCGAATGGGCCCCTCGGAACAACGCGTGGTCGGGTTGGTTCCCGACCTCAAAGTCTTTCCGGACCGGTCGACGTTGCCGACGGCGTACGTCCCCTTCGCGATTCCTCCGGCCTTCCTCGGGAATCCTAAGGTCGAGTTGGTGGCCCGGTTTCGAGATGGGCCGACACCCGAGCAGGTAGCGGCGCTTGGCGGTCTGCCGCGCGAGGTGGACGCTTCGATGCGCGTGACTGCTGCCGCTTCGGTTCGGGAACGTCGCATCCGGCTGCTAGGCGCGCCTTTGCTGGCCGGAGTGGCGCTCGGCGTTTTCGCCGTCGCCGGACTGCTACTCGCGGTCGTCGGCGGGATCGGCCACATCGCGGATTTCGTGGTTCGGGAATCCCACGCAACAGCAGTACGAACCGCGCTGGGCGCCGATCCAGATCTGCTGGTGTGGGGCGCGTTTCGTTCGACGGCACTCGCCGCGGTGGTGGGTGTCGCTTTCGGGATCCTGTCTGGTTGGATGTTGTCCAGAGCGGTGGCGGCACGGGTGCCGTGGATCGAGACCGGCGATCCGCTCTTCTACCTGGGGCCGGCGGCTCTCTTGTTGTTGCTGATGTTGGCCGCTTCGGCGATCGCCGGGCTCAGGACACTGCGCGGCGACCCCTGGGCTGCACTCGGATCGCTTTAGGAAGGCTAGGTTGTTCTCAGTCCACCCCGAAGCGGGCATCGGCAGGGTGAGGTAAATCACCACTCGCGTTCCCGAAGGTAACCTCCGCATACGCCACGACCGAACGATTACGGCCGTAACCGTTCGGTCGTGGCTGTACGGCGGGGGTCGGTATTGGTGACAGCGCTCGATCTGACTACGAGGCCGACAACGTCGGTAGGTTCGCGGATCCCCCGGAGAGTCTCCTCCTGGGAATGAGGATAGCGAAAGAAGGGTTGGGGCGGAGAGCGGGCCTGCTTTTGGCGGGCGGATCACAGTGCGGACAGCTGGACGACCATGAGGCCGAAACCGAAGCCGATGGCCAAGCTGAATGTGCTACGCTGTCGCTACTCGCCTGCGAGGCGGTCATCGGCCCATGGCGAACCCCTGATCATGGCCGCCTTTGACCTCCCCCCCGGACCTCGCGAACTTCTAGCCCGAACCCGAACCATCCTTGCTGCCAGCGTAGGTGGCGAGTCCCACCTGGTCCTCGGTGGCGGAACAGCGCTCATCGCTCGCTGGCACCACCGTTGGACCCACGATCTGGACTTCTTCATCGAGGCCGGTCCCTACGCCTGCCTCTACCAGAACGCGATTGCCTTCGAACGTGACATCCGTGCCGTCGGTGCGATCCGGAGTCTGAAGGTGCGCCCCCACACCGCCGTCGTCATCTTCCAGGACGGCACCGAAATCAGCATCGGCACGACTCCTCCGTTCACCGACAACCCGCGCTCGACCGACACTGTTCGGGGGACGGCCGTCGCCCTCGAAACCAGCGCCGAGATCCTCGCAAAGAAGCTCGGCGGGCGTATCCTCCGGAACAACATCTTCGTTCCTCGCGACCTCTACGACTTGGTGATCGCCTGGCGCTCCGAACCCGACTCGCTGTCTGCTGCGCTCCGCTGCTTCACTCCGGACCTCTTGCAGCAGATCGCCGACGAACTCCGTCACCTCCCCCTTGACTGGATGGACACCCACCCGGTTCCCGTCGTCGCACCCTCAGATCCGGACGCGGCCCGACGCTCTCCCAAAGCCGTCTGGACGATGGTCCAGCAACGGCGCTGGCCCCGCTAAGTGCGGATGCAGGGTTTCGCGTGGCCCCCGGAAAACCGATCCCTAGAGCGTACGAAAAGCTTTGGCACGACTTCCACGCACCGGCATGACCGCACGGGTACAGCTATTCACTGTTCCGAACTCAAGTATCACCCCTCCAACTCGCTCGATCCAAGGAATGCACTGGAACGGCCTGAGGGCCTCCCGGAGCAAACCGGCTGAGTTAGTAGGCGACCGCTGGGAAGCCCTCGCCAGGGCCCGGCCTCGCTGTCCAGCGGGGAGGATCGCAGTTCTCCGGGAGCCGTAAAATGAGGTGGACGGCTTGGGGGCAACCCCAATGCTGGCCGCCGCGTCCGGCTACGGTGGAGAGTCGGTTTCTGCGCCGTGCGCCTCAGCGCCGACTTCTTCGCTAGGTCCCGTCACTCGCGACGAGTGCCTCAACGCGCGCTAGTTGATCGAAACGCCGAACCGCGAATGCGTACCAACGAAAGAGAGCTAGCGATCAACGAGGGCTTCGCAGTAGTCGCGTTCCCAATGCTCGTTCATGAGTGGTCGGGAGAACCGTTCCAGTTCTATTGGGGTGGCCCGATTCCGGAAGATCTGTGGGGACATGTCGAGAACGTCTTCGCGGTGGTCGAACGACCTCAGGATAGTTTGCCGGGAATTCCCGGTGTCTCAAATGGCTGGCTACTCAGCCACCTGTCATCGCCGCCGCCGGAAAATCAGTGCCGCGAGGCTGATGACTGCGACCGTCACAAGTAGCACTGTGAGTTGGACCAAGGACATCAGGGAATCATGCGGCCCCGATCGACAACAGTGGTTCGATGGAGAGACGAGGGACCGGTGAAAGCGTCGTCACGTGAATAGATACCGGCCCGTATTCAGCGGGTAGCCTGACGACAGTCGGACTTCCTGAAGAATGTTGGCGACTACTCGTATGGCTTGGCCCTACTTGCTAGGTCAAGAAGCGCCTGCGCGAGGTAGTGTCTCAGTTTATGCCTGATCGTTCCCGAGTAATCGAAGAGTTCCTTTCTGGGCCACAGGAAGACATCGCCCGGTTCTTCAACTGGGTTGCCATGCTGCAACCGGACCACAGTGACCGCGGCCATTTCATCATGGATACGAGGACGACCCTACGATTGGGCGGCGACCCTGCAAGCGACATCCAGATGCGTGGACTACCCCACGTAGCAGGCCCTCTCCAGGAACTCCTGGTTGAATGGCGCGCGGCGGGGAGTCCGAACTCGTAAGGACGGAGATGCCCAACAGTCCAGGCCAAGGTGTCGAGATCCGAATCTTCCGCGAAGATCGAGGGGAGATCGGCGACGGAGACCGACTTTACCTCGTGAGCTGCACGCGGGTTGTCCGGCGACCAGACGGGACACTCGAAGTAGGGTTTGGCTACACGAACGAAAGCAAAATCATCCCGCTCACCGGCATCGAAATCGGTTAGGAGTTCGTTCCAGACTTCATGGGGGAACTGAGGGACACGAACAGGCCTCGACGGTGCTGACCTTGAACAAGGGCGTCAGAGGAATGGGGTAACTGCGCTCCGGGACGAGGTGATGGCGGCGGCGCTCATCGAGCGCCTACTGCACCAGTACCAGATCGCCAACATCCGGGAAAACAGTTACCGGGTGCGGGAGCACCAGCAATGGCTGTGCTCCGCGGCCGAACGCCAGCGTCAGGACATCGCCAAGTGATCCCCGCCACCGCAGCCGTCGCGCGCGATTCAGCCCAGACTCCGGTCGCTCCGCTCCCCCCGTCCGGGGCGAATCGCTGGAACCACGTCACCGGGACAACGTCTACTTCGCTCCCGATCCCATGCGATGTGTGCAGTTTTCAGTTGCCAGAAATGAGCAGTTTCCAGTTGCCATCTGACGGGCGGTCTCGTCTGGGGGGATCGGGTTGCGGCGAAAGAGGCTGATCGATCCTTTCAACGCCGCTCGACCACCGCACGTTCGAATTCCCTCGGTACCCCTACGGCACCTTGACCTAGCGTAGGGCATGCCACCCTCGCCCGCCCGACTACGCTTGCTGAGCCTAGTCGGGTGGGCGGCGCCCGTCAACCTCTGGATCCCGAGCGCCGCAACTCGCTCACGGCGGCCGACAGTAAGGACGGGAAGCGTCATGAACGAAGAACGAAGGGCTCAATGGACCCGCGTGATCCGGAAGGCGCGCCGGGGCGAACCAGTGTCATCGCAGGAACACGACACGCTGCTCCGCGAAGGTCTCTTCCAAGGACTGGAGGAGGCTACCGCAGAGGAAGAGGCCCGCTATGTCGTGCGATACCTCCTCTCTGGGGAGGACCTTTCGGACATCCCGCCACGTGGTCCGCAGGAGGCCGAAAACTGGCTCGCCATGCGGGAGGAGTGGGGCGCGGAACGCCAGATGGAGAAGCTCCGCAAGATGATCGCTGCCAGCCGGTACGACCCGGTCTACTCAACGGCCCTGAACCACGTCGCGATCCGGATCCAGGAGGAGCGCCGATGGTGGCCCGCCATGCTCGCGGACTGGGACATTGCCGTTCGACGCGGCACATGGTCCATTCCGGCCCAGCCGCGTGGCAAGAACGGGCAACCCCCCTATGCGAAAGACGCCCGCAACCTGTGGATCGCCTACACATTCGCCCTCCTCGTCCACCTTGGACTGGGGAGGACGGCGGCCTACTACGTCATCGCGGACGAACTCGACAAGAACGAGCGCACCGTGATGCGGGCGGTCCGGTCGGCGAAAGCGCGGATTCGGCGCCTCCCGGCCCCCTGGGAATGCTGGCCATGCCGGCCGACGGGGGGGACCGAGGACCCACTTGACACTTATCCGCGGATAAGCGTCTAACGCTCGCCCGGAACTTTCCGGCATCGTCCGGGCTCTTTCCCGCCGGGGAGGTGCCCGACATGACCACGCACAAGCGCCTGCTTCGCCGCAAGGAGGTCGAGCGGTACTGCCAGATCGGCCGCTCGACCATCTACCGACTGATGCGCGAGGGGCTGTTCCCCGTCCCGATCCGGGTGGGGCCGCGGGCCGTCCGCTGGCCCGAACACGAACTGACGGCCTGGCTGGCCCGGCGCCCGCGGGCGACCGGCGAGACCGGACCGTCCGCCGACACTGCTCCCGGCTCGCACCCCGTCCCGGGTTCCCCGCGCGACTGACCCCCGGCTTCCGGTCGGGTTCTTCGTCGCACGCGAGTCATGCCAGCAGACGCCTCTCCCAGGGCGAATGCCGCAGTGAACTACCTCAACACGCTCTACCGGCCCGACGACCGGCTGGCCATAGTGGCGGTCGGCCGCCGCGGGCCGGACCCGAAGGTGGAGCAGCGCGTCGTGACGGCGCGCGCCGCCACCCGGCCCGGCTACCAGCGGTTCCTCCGCCACCTCAATGCGACCGGCCACGACATCTTCGTGTCCATGAACCCGATCCGCCCCGAGACCCGGTCCCGCGAGAAGGCCGACGTGCTCGAAGTCCGCCGCCTCCAGCTCGACCTGGACAAGAGCGGCCCGGAGTCGCTGCGGAAGGTCCTCGCCGACGTGAACGCCGGGCACCTTCCCGCGCCGGCCGCCGTCGTGCGCTCCTCCCGCCAGAACTACCAGATCGTCTGGCACGCGGACCCGGGCGCCTGGACCCCCGACGCAGCGGAGGACGCCATGCGGCGGCTCGCCAGCCAGTACGCCGGCGACTCCTCCGTCTCCGACGTGACCCGCGTGATGCGGCTCCCCGGCTTCCGCAACAAGAAACCCGAGCGGGACGACGCCCCGGTCGTCTGGACCCCGCACGACGGAGGCCCGGTGCAACCCGACCAATTCGCCCACCTGCCGCCGCCGAAGCAGGCGGCGCCCGTCCGCCGCGAGAAGAAGGACACCGCCAGGCGCGAGCTCTCCCAGTCCGACCGTGACTGGGCCTACGTGAAGGACCAACTCCGCCGCGGGACCCCCGCCCAGCGTCTCGTGGCCCACCTCGAGACGACGCGGCAGGACAAGCACAACCCCCGCGACTACGCCGAGCGCACCGTCCGCAAGGCGCGCGCGGCCCTCGGCCTCACCCAATCCCGCGCCGTCCCGGCGCGCTGACCGGAGGACCACCCATGGCCACCAGCGAAATCACCCTCGAAAGCGGCGAACGCGCCCTCTTCGTCGATACCGAAGCGGAGTTCGCGCGCGCCCTCGACCGCGACCTTCCCATCGTCGCCCCCGTCGAGATCGCGGCGGCCTTCGGGTACCCCGAGCACGGGGACGGGCAGGAGTCCGGCGACGACTACGCCGCCGAGTTCGACGACCACGCCGCCCACGGCACGGCCTGACCGGGCAGCGGAGACACCACCATGGCCCAGGCCAGAAACGGCGCTCCCCGCCGGGACCACGTCGGCGAGTACCACCGCCAGTTCGCCGACGCGATCATCCGGCAGATCGAGGCCGGAACCGCCCCGTGGCAGAAG
>JAJDUD010000006.1 GCA_022826825.1 Acidobacteriota bacterium
CGATTCGGCCTCCGGTGGGCCTCTCCCGCATGATCCGGGATTGGTCCCGGATCTCCCGCGCACTTGCCGAGGCCCCTCGAAGACGCCTGAACCAACTCGCCCGCCGATTTGAGTAGCAAAATAAGTTAGCGCTTATGGGGGTTCCAACCCGACACGGCCTACGAGTGGACCCCCGACGATCACTCCGGCTGGGTCTTCCCGGCCGAGGGGACGACGGACCGAGCCGGAAACATCACCGATACGTGGTGGGTCCCGGGGTTCCCGGGCGAGGGGAGGCTGATCCTGACGCTTTCGGAACCCGGCGGGGAGGACCGGGTGATCGAGTATCGGACGTTGAGCGAGGCCCCCGCCAACCCCCCGTGGACTCAGGTCGTGGTGCGCGCCAACAACCTCTTGCCGACGGGGGTATCGGCATCGGGCTTGTCCGTGGACATGACCCCACTGGCGGATCCCCCGGGCACCTACTACGCCGCCCTCTCGTGGGAAGGGGGCTACGCGGGACTCCAGCGCGGCGGGACCTCCTACAACGACCAACTGCAGTTCTCCCTGTGGGACACCTTCGGGGGTGGGCAACCGGAGCTGGTCGAGGCCGCGAACGGGCTGCACTGCGAGCGCTTCACCCATGAGGGCACGGGGCTCCAGTGCCAGGCGGAGTACCCGTGGTCGGTGGGGACCACCTATCGCTTCGAGGTCACGGAAGAAGTAGAGCGGGGGCGCAGCCTGTTCTCGCTGCGGGTGACGGACCTCTCGGCGGGCCGGGAGAGGTTCATGGGCACTCTGCGCGCCGGCAGGGATGTCTCCCTCCAGTGGCTCGACACGTTCGTTGAGGATTTCCGGCGGGACCAGCCAACCTGCCTCCATCAGCCGGTCCGAAGCGCCGCCTTCCGCCGGATGCAGAGCCGCACTTTCGAGGGAGATGAGTGGGTGCCGAAGGAGTGGGTGCGGGTAACGCCAGGCGAGGACATGGGCAATCCCGAGACTCCCGGCTGCGCGAACTACGACATCCGGCCCCACCCGGACGGCCTGGAGATCATCACGGGCGGCACCACGATGGGAAACCCGCGCTCTACCCCGCTGGTGCGGATCCCTTTGGGGGACGACCCATGAAGCAGCTCGGCGGCACCTTCCTCCGCGTCTTGAACACGCTTGTCGAGCGCATCGCTGACGGGACGACTTCCGATGCCGGCGGCGTCATGCGGGTACCGATGTCGGACTTCACGTGCCCACGGCTTCTCACCGAGGAGCAGGAGGTGTTCTTTCGGAACCTGCCCTTGTGCATGGGGCTTTCCTCCGACCTGCCCGGACCCAATACCTATTGGTCGGACAACGCGACGGGCATCCCCATCCTGATGGTGCGCGACGGTGACGGCGCGTTCCGGGCGTACGCGAACGTCTGCCGGCATCGGGGGAGCAAGGTCGTCCTTGAGGGACGCGGCTCAAGGACGCGCTTTACGTGTCCGTTTCACGGCTGGACGTACGGGGTCGACGGCAGCCTGTTGAGTGTCTACAAGGACAGCCAGTTCGGGGACTTGTCCCATCGGGATCTACCGCTCATCACACTGTCTGCTGCGGAGATTCATGGGACCCTGTGGGTACGACCCACGCCAGGTGATCCTGTCGATGAGGACGAGTGCCTGGGTGGACTCCAGGACGACCTGGCTCATTGGAACCTGCCGGAACATCCGGTTGCCGGGACGCAAGTCATCGATGCGCGGATGAACTGGAAACTGGCCGTCGATTCATACGGTGAGATCTACCACCTGAACATCCTCCACGCGAAGACGGCAGCCAAGGAAGCGATCGGGAACCTGCAGACGCTCGACACCTTCAACAACAACCTTCGCATGGTCGTCGCGAATCAGAAGTTCAACCTGATGCGGCTGTTCATGCCGAACCCGGGTCTTTGGCCTTACCGGCAGATAACGACGACCACGTATTTCCTCCACCCCAACGTCTTCCTGATGGTGGACAGTTTCGGCGTGGACCTGCTCCGTATCTACCCTCTCGACGACTCACCGGTGAAATCCAGAACGATCCATACCTGGTACATCCATCCCAACGTAGAACGACATTTCAAGACCCAGGGGAGGTCGTACGAGGAGAGGCTCAAGACCTACAGGGACGCCGTTGCTGACGAGGACTATGCACTGGGGGAGGACGTGCAACGGAACGACGATGTGGGGGTTCAATCGGAGATCCTGCTTGGCCGGAACGAGGGAGCGTTGCAGCACTTTCACAATGTGCGCCGATCTGGAATGGGCCGCGACCTGCTGCCGGTCGATAGCTGACGATGCGGGACCCGGCGACCCGCCCGTACGAGGTCCGGATTCCGGGGTAGTCCGTGTCCCGTCTCGTGCTCTTGCTGGCGCTCGTAGCTGCGGGCTTGCTGGCGATCCGCACTTCCGTGCTGGTGCTGGCGCCCGCCCTGACGGTCTTTCTCGTTGCCTGGGCCGTCGCTGGCAGCCGATGGTGAAACGAAAGGAGAGCCACCATTGACCGACATCAAGAAACTCACCGTGTTTGCCGCCGCGGCGCTCGCGGCGGTGGTCTTCGCGTCCTGCGACAACGGCGGGGGAACCACCACCACCCCGGCGCCCGCGCCAGCCCCGCCGCCACCGCCCGCGCCCTCGCCCCTTTCCTGGGCCGAACTGCCCGAGGAAATCGTGGTCGGAAGGGGGCTCGCGGAAACCTTCCTCGCCCGTCTCTCCGAGGCGGTCGAAGGCGCGACCTACGAGGTCACGTCCAGCGGGGCCGCGGCGACCGTCGAGGGGGAGAGCCCCGAGCCCGGCGTCTTCGAGGGCACCGTCACCGGCGTCGAGGCCGGGGAAGTGAAGCTCACCCTTGCCGCCTCCCATGCCGGCTACGAAACCGCCACCGGGGAGATCGGGGTCGTGGTGGAGGACCTCTTCGACCTCGAATTCTGGCGCCAGATGGTGTTCGGTGCGTTCGTCTGTCCGACCGGCGACGAACCCCCTTGTCCGCAATTCACGGGCCTGTCCGTGGAGGAGCGGACGGTCCGGGTGTTTCCCGGCCCGCCGGACTTCGTGCTCGTCAGCGGTTTTGCCGACGACAGAGCGCGCGAGTTCAGCGAGAGCCAGATCGAGGAGATCGAGGACGCCATCCGGGACGCCTGGGAGCAGCTCACCGGGCGGCGCTTCACGCAGACGATCCGGGTCAGCGACACCCCCGCGAAGCAAGAGGGATGGATCGACGTGTGGGCTGTCAACAACCGCTTCGCCGACAATTTTTGCGGCGCGAACGGGGCTCCTTCCGGCGCGCCACAAGGCACCGTGTACTTCAACGCTGAGGAGGCGGCGGCAGAGGGCCGTTGCTCGTCCCGGAGCCTGACCCTGTACCTGGTGGCGCTGGCGCTCGGCTTCCACCCGGTAGAGAGCCCGGACCACGCGCTGTCATCCTCATTGGCAGCGGATGATTTCTCCGAGATCGAGCGGTACCACGCCCGGCTGGCGTTCGCGCTCGGCCGCGGCGCCCCCTACACCGACGACCCGCTCGCCGACCTCGAGTAGGGCAAGGCGCCCCTGAAGCATCGCCAGGTCGCCGTAGGCCAGGCGAAGGATCCCATTGACGTTCACCCAGTCAGGCGGGAGGAGATATCCCCAAGCCCCACCTGAACTCGGTACACGGCGGCGTACACGTCTAGTTGGCCTGTCGGTACCTGCGAAGCGCTACGTCAGGCTGCGTCGCGCGCGACAACCCGGGTTGCGGCGCCCGCGCTCCTTGTGCGAGTCTTGCCCGCACTGTGCTGGACTTGGACACTTTCGCCGATTTTGTCCGCGCCCGCCTCAAGGAATCGGGAGAGACTCCCGCCGCCGCGGCGCTCCGCGCGGGTCTGCCGCGGGATGCGATCCGCTCGGTGCTGCGGGGCCACCCGCCGAGCCTCCCCCGGGCGGCCGAGATTTGCGAAGCCCTGGGCGTTGAAATCGCCATCCGGCCGCCCCGGCCCGCGGGCGGCCGAAAGTCGTCGATCCCGGAGTGGGTCAACGATTTCCGCAGCGATCTCCGCGCCGGATTGCGGCTCGACCTGTCCCGGCTGCTCAAGGGGCAGCGCGACAAGATCGTGACGGACGTGGCCAAGGAGATCGGGTCCGAAGTCCGGAACGAGGAACCGAACGCCGCGGACTGGACCGTGGTGCCGTCCGTGACGGCCGCCCACGAGGGCCAGAGCCCAAGTTCGATCGCGTTCCCCAAGGACCGGGTCATGGAACTCGGGTTTACCGATCCGTGCCTGGTCATGGGGCACCTGCTGACCGAACCCGAGTTTTCGGACGCCACCGCGGTTGTCGTTGACCGCGCCCGGCGCCAACTGGCTGACGACCGGATCTACCTGCTGCGGTGGCAGAACAACCTGGTGGTGCGACGCGCGCGGCTGGAGGACGGGCAGTGGCTGGCGGCTGAAGAGTCGGAGCGCAACCCCTGGCCGGTGGACGCCGAGATCATCGGCGAGGTGCGGTTCGTCACCTATCCGGTCCACGCCGTCGCCCCTCGCGTGTGATCGGGGCTCCGGGCGCCTGACGGGCCGGGTTCTTCGGGACCCACGGACGCGGTGCGCTGGCCCTGGAAACGGTCCCCTCCTCCGAGCCGTGGCCCCCGCCCGGCAGCGTCGCCGATACGCCGGCGCCAGCCTCGCTCTTTGCCCCGGGTCAGGCGGCGATGCATCGGGGTCTCTCCCTGGGAAGGGAACAAAGTCTGCCAGAATCCCGTCTTTGTTGACGTTCCGCGCCGTGGGCGCGGATTTCCAACCGGCCGGAGGTTGCTCCGGAGACAGGAGCCCCTTCGATGCCGACTTCCTTTTCCTCCGCCTGGGCGCTCGTCCGCACCCCGGTCCTGATCACCCTCGCGGTCACCGCGGTCCGCCTGCTGGGGGCCCTTGGCGGCCTGCCCGACGTCCTCGTGAACCGGGAAGCGGGCGGCGCCGGCGCCATCATCGGGATCGTCTGGCTCTCGCCCATCTTCGCGGTCTGGTTCGGGCGGCGGCACGCAAGCGCCGGGGAAACCGGATTCGTCAGCGCGCTCCGGACGAACTTCGTCTACTCGCTGGGAGCGCGGATTCCGGTGATCCTGATCATGCTGTTCGCCACCCTCGGGGACTGGGGCACCCACTACGACGCCTATCCGCCGGACATGGAGGCGACGATGGGCGTCATGGGCCAGTGGTTCTGGGGCGGTGTCGTTCCCCAGGTGCTCTTCTGGGTGGTCCTCTGGACGACGCTGCTCGGCGGGCTCATCACCTGGGTAACCGCGAGGTTCAGCGCCCGCGCGTCCTGAGCCGGTGCCTTCCGCGAGCCCGGACCTCCGCTTCCCGATCGGCAAGTTCGCCGCCCCGGGCACGATCACGGAGGGTCACGTCAACGCCTGGCTGGAAGACCTCGCCGCTCTTCCGGGGGACCTGCGCCGCACGGTGACCGGGCTCAGCGACGCGCAACTGGACACCCCCTACCGTCCCGGCGGGTGGACCGTCCGGCAGGTGGTCCATCACCTCCCCGACAGCCACCTGAACTGCCTCCTGAGGTTCCGGTGGGCGCTCACCGAAGACCGTCCGGTCATCAAGCCGTACGACGAGGCCGCGGTGGCGGAGCTGCCGGACTACCGGTCGGCGCCGATCGGCCATTCGCTCGACCTCCTCGACGCCCTGCACGCGCGCTGGGTGGACCTGGTCCGGAGCCTTGGTTGGGACCAGCTCCAGCGGACGTTCGTGAACCCCGAGTCAGGCGAGGGCACGCTGGCCCGTACGGTAGGGGTCTACGCCTGGCACGGGCGGCACCATCTCGCCCACATCGAGCGGCTGATCGAGCGCGAGAGCTGGGGCTGACCGGCGCTGGTGGTCAGTAAGCCACCGACAGCCGGAACCGCGCGCCGGCGCGGACGGCGGCCGACAGGACGGCTTCCAGCTCGGTGAGTTCGGTGAGCAGCGTGTCCTCGCCCGGAAAGGCGTCGGGGTCCCGGGAGACCGTCCCGAGCAGGGACTGGACCAGGCGGAGTCCGTCGCGCGCGTCGAACCAGCCCGCCGGGGTCACGGCGTCCACGTCCGAATCGAAATTGAGATCCGACGCGAGGATCTCGGACTCTTCCGGGCTCAGGCTGACGAATTCGTCGAGCGGCCGGAGGCCTGCCTCCTCCGCCGCCTCCGACAGCTCCCAGCGAGCCTGGTTGAGGGCGTGGCCCTCGAAATCGTCGGGATCCACCCCCTCGACCTCGCGATCGAGGGCGACCGCAATGCCTACGCCCAAGAGATGAGGTTCGTCAGTCGGTGGGCGCGGACCCGGGGTGGTACCGCATTTCACCGGCCTCGAGACGGATCGAGAGGCGGTTCTGCGGCGGCGGGGTCGGACAGGTGGTGAACGCGTTGAAGCCGCAGGGAGGGTTCTCGGCGCGGTTGAAATCCACCACCGCCCAGCCGTCCTGCGGCGGAGGCGTCTCCAGGAAACGCGCGGCCCGGTAGGTCTCGAGCCCGCTCGTGCCGTCGGAAACGATGAAGAACAGGTCGCCGTTTCGGCGCTTGAACGCCTGAAGCCGGATCTCCTCGCCCTCCCAGTCGAAGACGGCCTCCCCTTCGGAGACGTACCTTTCGATGTCCCCGCGGATGTTGATCGCCTCGATCTGCCGGGGTTGGGGATACCGCTCGAAAGCGGCGACCACCCGGTACTTCGGGTCGAGAGGAAACCACTTGCGCCCGGTGAAGTTCGTCCGCAGCGGGTTGTCGAGGTCCCGCAGTCGCAGGGCCCGGCGTTCGCCGCTCGGGTGGAGCCAGAAGCGGGCTCGTTCGTCCAGGTGGAGCGCCCCGTCCTCACCCAGGACCAGCTCGCCCTCGGTGAACGGCTCGCCCCCCACCGTGGCGGTCACTCCCTCGGCCACCCGGGCGATCGCCGTCCCCTCCGCGGTCCAGGAAACGGTCACCGCCACCTCGGGGAACCGGCCGGGCAGACGGAGATCGGCATCCTCGCCGCTACCGACGACGTGCTCTCCCACGGTGAGGAAATGGAGCCCGGCCACGGTAAGCCAGCTTCCGTCGGAGGTCAGCTCCGCTTCCACCGTCGCGCGATGGGCCTCCTCCCCTGCCCGCCACGCCGCTTCGTCGAACGGCGGGGTTCCGCTCGTACAGGCGGTTCCGGCAAGCAGGAGGATGACGAGCAGGGAACCGGGACGGAGGGAAGTGCGCATGGCGGGATTGTAAGTTCGCCCGTCGAGAGCCGCACGACGCTCTCGACTATTGGGTGGAGCGCGCCGCCAGCGTCAGGCCGGCCTTGATGAATCCGTCGAGATCGCCGTTCATCACCCGGTCCACGTCCCCCACCTGGTGGTTGGTCCGGTGGTCCTTCACCATCCGGTAGGGCTGGAACACGTAGGAACGGATCTGGTTGCCCCAGGTGTTGTCCCCCAGGCTCTCCTTCTGGGCTTCCTCCTGGGCCTTCCGCTCGCGGACGGCGCGGTCGTAGAGCCGGGCGCGCAGGACCTTCATGGCGCTGTCGCGGTTCCGGTGCTGCGACCTTTCGTTCTGGCAGGAGACCACGATGCCCGTCGGCAGGTGGGTGATCCGGACTGCCGAATCCGTGACGTTCACGTGCTGGCCGCCCTTCCCGCTCGCCCGGAAGGTGTCGATGCGAAGGTCGTTCTCGTCCACTTCGATCTCGATCCGGTCGTCGAGGTCGGGAAAGGCGGCCACCGAGGCGAAGGACGTGTGGCGGCGGTGCTGGGTATCGAACGGGGACATCCGGACGAGGCGGTGGACTCCGGACTCGACGCGGAGGCGACCGTACGCATGATCGCCCTTGACTTCGAACGTGGCGCCCTTGATGCCCGCTTCCTCCGCTGGCTGGCGGTCCAGCAGCTCGATCTCGAACCCTCGGCCCCTGGCCCAGCGGATGTACATGCCCAGCAGCATCTCGGCCCAGTCCTGGGCGTCGGTGCCGCCGGCTCCGGGATTGATGGTGACGATCGCGTCCTCGGCATCGTGTTCGCCGGCGAACAGCCGCTGCAGTTCGAACTCGTCGAGCTGGCTTTCGAGGCGGTCGAGGTGCTCGCGGAAATCCTCGGCGACGTCTTCACCCTCGCGGATCCACTCGGCCAGCGTCTCGACCTCGTCCACCGACCGCTCGAAGGCGGCGCTCCGCTCCAACTCGGCAAGCACGCTCGCCCGGCGCCGGGACAGCGCCTCCCCGTCGCCCGAAGCCGACCACACCGCCGGATCGCTCAGGCGCTCGTCGAGCTGGGTGATCTCCTCGCTCAGCCGATCCCGGTCAAAGAAACCCCCGGGCGACGACGGCGCGGCCGCACACGTCCTGGTAACGGTCGAGCAGTTCCTGACTCATGGGTGGTTCCCCGCCGGCGGGAAGGCGCGAATTCTAGCGGCCGTCCGCGCACCCGAGCGCCCAGGGGCGTCGGTCTGGCGGCCACCGGACCGGAGCGGCGCTCCTTGCAGAGCAATCGTCAGGTTGAGCAGCGAAACGCCGTGGGCGGGGCGGCGGGCCGCGCGTGGCCGCCGGGGGGCGGGGGTGCCGAAGATAGGGAGAGCGGGGGGTTGGGGGAGTGTGGTGGGGG
>JAJDUD010000067.1 GCA_022826825.1 Acidobacteriota bacterium
GCCCGCGATGTCCGGGCTCGACAGCGGAATCCGACCTTACGGCGCCTGCCACCGCCCGCGGCGCAGCAGTTCGCCGCTGCCCGCCCCGGCCAGAATCTCTCCGTTCTCGTAGACGACCTCTCCCCGGCGTAGCGTCATCACCGGCCAGCCCGTGACTTCCCATCCCGAGTAGACCGAGAAACCGGTCCCGGAGAACATGTCCTCGTCGCGTATGGTGCGGGTCTCGTCCGGATCCCAGAGGACGATGTCGGCGTCCGAGCCCACAGCGATCGCGCCCTTGCGCGGATAGAGCCCGAAGAGCTTGGCGGCGTTGGTCGCGGTGACCGCCACGAAGCGCTCCTCGGAGATGCGCCCCTGCGCGACGCCCTCGGACCAGAGCATCGGGCGCACCACCTGGAGGTTGTTCAGGCCGGCCCGGTGACGGGAGATGGTCTGCGCCGGGTCCAGCTTCTCTTCGCGGAGATACGCGACGTGGTCGGTGCCGAGCACGTGCACCGATCCGCTCGCGAGGCCCGCCCAGAGCGCGTCCTGGTCCCGCTGCTCGCGCAGCGGCGGCTGACCCACGTAGAGCCCGCGGTCCGGGCCCTCGAAGCGCGCCCGGGTGAAGTGAAGGTAGATGGGGCGCGTCTCGGTGAAAACGCTGAGCCCGCGGTCCCGGGCATCCTGCAACACCCGCAGCGCGCCCTCCGAGGAGACGTGAACGGCGTAGATGGGCGCCCCGGTGGCCTCGGCCATGGCGACCGCGCGCTGGGTGGCCACCACCTCGCCGACCACCGGACGGCTCTCCGGGAAGTACTCGAGCGAGGTTCGTCCCGCGGCGGTGAGCTCGGCCACCGCGCGGGCGAGGATGGGTCCGTCCTCGCAGTGCACCATGGTGAGGATGCCGGCGCGGCCCGCCGCGTCCATGGTCGCCAGGTAACCGGACACTTCGGCGTCGAAGGCGGTCCGCACCATGAAGATCTTGGTGCTGGTCTGGCCGGTTTCGGCGGCCAGGGTCGTCATCTGGCCTTCCTGGGTCGCCGGGTCGTTGATGCCCGCGTGCAGGATGACGTCCGCGACCGCCTGCTCCCGGATGAGCGCCGCCTCGCGCTCGACGGCCTGGGCGAGCGTCCGCCCCTCGGCCGGGAAGGCGAAGTTCGAGATGGTGGTGATGCCTCCCGCGAGCGCCGCCCGCGACCCGGTGCGGTAGTCGTCGCGGAGCCGTCCCCCCAGGTGGACGTGCGGGTCCACCCCGCCGGGCATGACCAGCAACCCGGTGGCGTCGATTGCGCGGGCGCCGGCCCCCGCGGCGAGTCCGGCCCCGATCTCGACGACGGTCCCGTCCCGCACCCGCACGTCCGCGTCGAACCGCCCCTCCGAGGTGACCACCGTGCCCCCGCTGATGAGGATCTCCTGCGCGGCAAGGCCGGGTGCGAACGCCCCCGCCGCCAACAGGCCGGTCGAAACGAGAGTGGGGAGGTTCAGCAGGCGGGTCATGGCGTCCTCCCGGGCGGTGGGTCGGCGTCGAAGCACACGATACCGCGTGCCGGACGCCCGCAGCCCGTCCCGCTGCGGAGCCTGGGACCTACGGGCAGCGTGCCGGTCTGGGAGCGCCAGTCTTCAGACTGGCATCGCGGCCGGAGGCCGCGAAACTCTCCCGACCAGGCGTGCCCAGCGACTCGACCTGACTGCTGCGCCGTCCTTGTCTGTGTTCTGCGCTATGCCGCGGAATGGCTGCGGGAGTTTCGCCCGCTCCGCGGACGATGCCGGTGTGAACACCGGCGCTCCAAGCCGCACGCAGCACCTCCACTCTTGAACTCCGCGCCGAGACGAGCGCTACCTCTTCCGGTGCGGTCACGACGTGCGCGGCGAGGCGTGACTCGCCGCGATCAGGAGGTGGCGGTGACCGGATCGTCGGCGGGAAGCAGTCCGGTGCGGACCTCGGGAGCCGTCACGGCGACGGACTGCCGCGCGCGTCGGCGGCGCGACCACAGCACGTAGCCGGCCCCGGAAGCGAAGACCGCGTACGGCATCGCCAGCAGGAACAGGATCGCCCGGTTGAAGCCGGCCGCGACCTCCTCGTTCTGCTCGAGGGCGGTCCGGCACATGGAGCACTGGGCGGGCGCGTCGGCGGGGAGCAGCGCCAGGAGCGCCGCCACCGCGATCAGGACGAGCAGGCCGGAACGGGACATGCCGGTCAGCCCGAGTACTCCTTCAGGGTCTGGAAGGAATCCAGGATGTGGCCCCCGTCGTAGGCCGGGAGCACGAACATCAGGATCGCGGTCACGAACAGTCCGACCAGCACCGTCATGATGAGACCCATGTGCTCGAACTTCAGGTGCATGTAGTAGAAGATGATGAGGGTGGCCTTGATCGCCGATCCGAAGAGCAGGACCACGACCGCCAGGGCGGCGGGCAGGTTGGCGCCTTCGATGGCGATCATGAGGAGGGTGACGGCGAGGAGCACGACCCAGAGGAGCCAGTAGAAACGGTAGGGATGGGCGTCGCTGGACATTTCGCTTCTCCTAGACCAGGTAGAAGAGGGCGAAGACGAAGACCCAGACCAGGTCCACGAAGTGCCAGTAGAGGCCGGCGTTCTCCACGCCGGCGGGGGAATAGCGGCCCATGGCGGCCCGGATCGCCACCACCAGCAGCACCGTCACGCCCGTGAGGACGTGGAATCCGTGGAAGCCGGTGATGATGAAGAAGAACTGGCTGAAGGTGGGCGAGCCCCACGGGTTGCCGGTGATCCCGCCTCCCTCGTGGATGAACACGGACCACTCGTAAGCCTGCATCCCGAGGAAGATGAAACCCCCGAGGATGGTGAGCCAGACGAACTGGGCGGCCCGCGCCGGGCGCCCGAGCTCGGCCGCCTTGACCCCGCACGCCATGGTGGCGGACGAGGTGATCAGCACGAACGTCATCGTCGCGATGTAGGTGAGGCTGAAGACTTCGCTCTGCGTCGGCCAGTCGCCGGTGGCGATCCGCACCACGCCGTAGCTGACCAGCAGGCCGGCGAACAGCAGCGCGTCGGTGACGATGAAGAACCACATCATCATCTTTTGCCAGGTCACACCGAAGGGGCTCGCACCGCCCCCCCAGTCCGCCTGAGCAATCGCGGTCTGGCTCATGCGTCCTCCTCTCCCAATCGGCTCACGTCGCGTTTCCGGGCGAAGACATCAGCCGAGAAGAGACAGTACGGCCAGCAGATAGATCCACAGGCCGCCTACGAAATGCCAGTAGATGGCGGTCAGGGTGGGCGCGTCCGAACGCCCCGGGACGAGCCGGCCGGCGGCGGCCAGCCCGAACAGCGCCAGCAGGGCTACGACCCCCGCCAGCAGATGGACGGCGTGCACTCCGGTCAGCACGAAGAAGAAGGAGCTCTTGGGGTGACTCTGGAGGTAGATGCCGGCCTCGTTGAGCGAGAGCCAGGCGGCGTACTGGCTCGCCAGGAATCCGGTGCCGAGCGCGGCGGTGGCGGCGCTCCACGATCGGAACGACGCCAGGTTGCGGTCCCGGAAGGCGCGCCGGGCCAGCTCGAGGGTGAGCGAACTGACCAGGATCAGGCCGGTGCTCATCCAGAGCACCGGAGGCAGCTCGAGGGCCGTCCAGTCCCCGCCCCCGCTCCGCACGATGTAGGCCGACGTGAAGGCGGCGAACAGCATCGTGATCCCGCCGAGGGCGACCAGCAGACCGAGCCGATTGATGTGACGCCGGTCGGAAGAAGTCCGCGCCGCATCGATCGGCGCCGTAGCGCCCGTAGTCCAGGAACTCACCTTGGCCATCCCGTGCGGAGCCCGATCAGGCCTCCCACTGCGGCGTGAAGTCGCGCTTCTTGCCGGGTTCCGAATAGTCGTAGGGCCAGCGGTGGGCCGGCGGGATCTCGCCTTCCCAGTTGCCGTGTCCGGGATGGGCCGGCGCGGACCATTCGAGGCCGGCCGCGTTCCACGGGTTCGCCGTGGCCGGGGCGCCGGTCCGCATGCTGGCGAAGTAGTTGTAGATGAAGATCAGTTGCCCGGCGAACAGCACGAAGGCGGAGATCGTGATGAACAGGTTCACCGGCTGGAGCGGCTGCAGGTACTCGTAGACGTTCGGGTCGTAGATGCGGCGCATCATTCCGGAGACGCCCAGGTAGTGCATCGGGAAGAACACCGCGTAGTAGGCGACGAAGGTGATCCAGAAGTGGATCTTCCCGAGACGCTCGCTCAGCATCCTGCCGAACATCTTGGGATACCAGTAGTAGACCGCTCCGAAGGCGCCGAAGAGCCCGGCGCCCGCCATGATGAAGTGGAAGTGCCCGACCACGAAGTAGGTGTCGTGCAACTGGATGTCGGTGGCGTTCGTGCCGAGGAAGATGCCGGTGAGGCCCCCCGTCACGAACAGCGAAACCACCCCCAGTCCGAACAGCGAGGCGCTCGTGAACTGGATCCTCGCCCGCGCGATCGTGAACAGCCAGTTGAACGCCTTCACCGCCGAGGGAATGGCGATCGCGAGCGTGGTCACCACGAAGAGGCTGCCGAGGAACGGGCTCATCCCGCTCACGAACATGTGGTGGCCCCAGACCAGGAAGCTCAGCGTCCCGATCGCCCCGATGGCGTACACCATGGAGCGGTAGCCGAAGATGGGCCGGCGGCAGAAGGTGGCCAGGATGTCCGAGGTGAACCCCATGGCCGGCAGCATGATGATGTAGACCTCGGGGTGGCCGAGGAACCAGAAGAGGTGCTGCCAGAGCAGCGGCGTCCCGCCCTCGTGGGGCATCAGGGTGTCGCCGATGAAGATGCCGGCCGGGAGGAAGAAGCTGGTCCCGAGGGAGCGGTCGAAGGTCAGCAGCAGGGCGCCCGCGGCCAGCGCCGGGAAGGACAGCAGACCCAGGATCCCGACCACGAACTGGGCCCAGGTGGTGAGCGGCATGCGCATCATCCGGAGCCCCTTCGTCCTGAGGTTCAGGATGGTCACCACGAAGTTGAGGCCGCCCATGGTGAACGACGCCACGAAGAAGATCATCCCGACCAGCCAGAGGGTCTGGCCCAGGTCGGAGCCCGGTATGGCGCTGCGTATCGCCGAGAGCGGCGGGTAGGCGGTCCAGCCCGAGGCGGCCGCCCCGCCCTCCACGAAGAAGGAGATGATGATGATGATCGCCCCGGGCACCACGGTCCAGAACGACAGCATGTTCAGGAACGGGAACGCCATGTCCCGCGCCCCGATCTGCAGGGGAATCAGGAAGTTCCCGAAGCCGCTGACGGGAAGCAGCGAGAGCAGGAAGAACACCATGATCGTCCCGTGCATGGTGAACAGCGAGACGTAGAACTCGGGGGTCATGATCCCGCTGGCCATGCCGACCGGGAACAGGTTCTCGAGGAAGGGCCAGGGCTTCGACGGGAAGCCGAGCTGGAGGCGGATCAGCACCGCCAGGATCCCGCCGATGAACCCCATGCTCATCGCGAGCGTGAAGTACTGCTTGCCGATCATCTTGTGGTCGTAGCTGAAGACGTACTTGCTCACGAAGCCTTGCTTTTCATGCTCCATCGCGTTACTCCGTAGTTCTTTGGGGGGATCCGCTTCCTGGTTCGATTCCTGACCTGCTCGCCTACTGCGCCGAGGCGGGCGGGGCCTCCGCCGCCGGATCGGCCACCTCGGCCACCGCGGCCGGCGCATTGTCGTTCAGCCACTGCTGGTAGTCGGCCTCTTCCATCACCTCGAGGAAGGCGCGCATGCGGTAGTGACCGAGTCCGCAGAGTTCGGCGCACGCCACCTCGTAACTCCCCGTCTTGACCGGGGTGAACCAGACCTCGGTGGTCATGCCCGGGACGAGGTCCTGTTTCACCCGGAAGTTGGGAAGGAAAATGGCGTGCTGGACGTCCTTCGACCGCATCAGGATGCGCGTCGGCCGGTCGACCGGAATGACCAGTTGGTTCGTGAGCACCCAGTCGTCCGCCGCGGCCGGGTCCGTTTCGTCGAGTCCGATCTGGTTGTCGATGGCGTAGAGCGTCGGATCGAAGCGGCCGAACTCGCCGTCCGCCCCGGGATAGTGGAAGTCCCACTGGAACTGCGCCCCGACGGCCATCACGGTCACCGCATCCTCCGGCGCCGGCCCCCGGACCCGGTCCCAGTAGATCAGGCCGGTGAAGACGATCGGGATGAGGATGGCCGCGGTTCCGATGGTCCAGGTGAGTTCGAGCTTGTGGCTTTCGTGCCAATAGCTCGACTCGGCGTTTGGCCGGTCGCCGCGGTAGCGGTAGATGACGTAGCCGAGCGCGAGCTGGTAGAGGATGTAGGCGACCCCGGTGATCCCGAGGATCACGTAGTAGAGGCTGTCCAGAAAGCCGCGGTCGGACGCCAGCTCGGGCACTCCGTAGCGAACGTAGTAGAGCGACGAGAGCACCACGATGGCCCAGATGACGACCGCCATGGCGATCCCCTGAAGACTTCCGCGGCTTCCCTTCGGTTCATCGGCCATCTGGTGTTTCTCCTGGGTGTTGCTGACGGAACGCTTGTCGGCCAAGGCGTCCCGGTGCGGCTTCGATCAGGGATCCCAAGGGATCAGCGGTCGTAGTTCATCAGGTACGACGCCACCGCGCGCATCTGCGCCATCGGGTCGCCGTCCAGCACGTCCGGCAGCGGCGTCAGCCGGTTGCCCTGCTGATCGGTCGGCCAGAACTGCGGCATCTGGGTCCCCGGGGTGATCGACTGCGGGTCGAGCATCCAGTCCACGATCCAGTCGTGGGTCAACCGTTCGCCCGAGAGCCGGAAGGACGGAGCGAGCTGCGAGGCCTCCATGGTGCCGGCGGCCGAGGCGATGTGACAGCGCTCGCACTGGAGCTGGTCGAGGAGCTGCGCGCCCACCCGGAGTTCCGCCCGGTCGTACACCCGATCCTGCTCGTCATCGAACGGCTGGGCGCCGTCCATGGCGAGGAAACCGGAGATCAGGGTGTTCGCCTCCTCGTTGGTGAAGTTGAAGGTCGGCATCCGGACATTCATCCAGAACCGCACCTCGGTGGGGTCCGCAAAGAAGTGGTAGAGCCAGTCCGCCTGGGTCCGGCTCCCCTGGGTGTTCAGGTTGGGCGGACGCATGCCCGTGTCTTCGATCGTCTCGTAGATCCCGCCGCCGACGCCGTCGATGAGGTGGCAGCCGCGGCAGTTGTAGTTGTGGATGAGGTGGCGGGCCTGCTCGGCGACCGCCTCGGCCGCGGAGAGCGTCTTGGTTCCTTCCTGCGGGAACTCGTCGCGCACCAGGCCCAGCACGTTGCGCACGATGTGCCGCCGGTCGCTGTCGGCGAAACCGAACTGCGGCATGCGGAGTTTCTCGGCCGGGCTCTTCACCTTGCCCCGGTCGTAGCTGCGGGGGTGGGCGAGCTTCTGCTCCAGCCACCCCTGACGGGTGTGCGGGATGTCGACGTAGCCGAAGTCCAGGCGCGTGACCATCTTCGATCCCCAGGTCGAGAGGTCCACGCCGATCTTCTGGGCGTCCTCGAAGCCGCCGATCTCGTGACAGCCGAAGCAGCCGTGCCGGCGAATCAGCCACTCGCCCGAAAAGAGCAGCTTCTCCTGCTCCGACATCCCGGCGAGACGCTCGGCGGCCATCGCATCCGGGAGGCTGGTCCTCAGGAACTCGCGGGTCAGTTCGTCGAGCTCGCCGGCGTCCGCCTGCGGAACCGCCATCGAGGCGAACTCCGCCGATTCGAGCCCCATGAGCCAGGCGGTGATGTCGGCAGCCTCCCCGTCGGTGAGCCGGAGATCCGGCATGTAGGTCTCTTCCCAGTAGTGCCGGGGGTTCCGGACCCATTCGTAGACGAAGCCGGGGTCGAGCTTGGTGCCGGTTCCGATCAGCGCCGGACCGCGCCGGCGGTAGATGCTCGCCTGGTCGTAGCCGGTCTCGTCGGTGAGGTGGCACCCGAGACAGCCGATCTCATTCGCCAGCGTCTCGCCGCGCGCCGCATTCCCCCGCGGGGGCGCCGCGTAGTCGGCGTCGTCCGTCGAATGCTCGAAGACGTACTCCACGATCGCCGCGACCTCGGTGTCGTTGCGAGCCCGGAGTTCGGAATCCGGGTTGTTCTCGAGATTCCAGAAGGTCGGCATCCAGGTGGATTGCCGGAACGTCTTCGGATCCCGTATCCAGCGCGCCACGAAGTCGCGATCGGTCTTGTGGGCGATCCGCTTGAGCGACGGTCCCCGGTTCCGCTTGTCCTCGTAACCGACCGTGTTGTGACACCCCCAGCAGCCGGCGAGCTCATAGGTCATCCGGCTCTGGTTGAGCTTTTGCGCGCCGGGAATGAAGACCTGGTCGCGGTGACACTTGATGCAGCCCGCTTCCGTGAGGTCCGTCTGGTACATCGGGTTGTCCCAGTAGTGGTCCTCCTTCCAGCCGTACTGCTCCATCCACGCGTGTTCTTCCTCGACCGACTCGGGCGTGTGGGTCGCCCCGCTGAAACTCAGCTTGCGTCCGCGTCCGAGGTGGCAGGAGGTGCAACCGAAGTCGTCCACCGGGTGGCTGGACTCGCGACTCACGAAGATGTCCAGGTTCGGGTGCGTGGTGAAGGGCTGGGGCGCGTCCGCGTAGTCGGGGTTGTCGATCCCGAGGTGACAGGTCTGGCAGCGGTCGATGCGCGGCACCTGGGCGAAGTTGAGTTCTTCGGTGACGTTGCGGACCAGAACCTGGTGGACTTCGATGGAGGGATCGATGAAGTCCACGACGGGCAGGTTGCGGAAGGTGTTCGGGAAGCTGGGGGCGAGGCTGTCGAGCTTGTTGCGGGCGAGCGTCACCGCCTGGGTCAGCTCTTCCATTGCGCCGGCGCGCTCCGTCACGCTCGATCGCTGTTCGCGGAGTTCGGCCCGCTTCCGGGTCAGGTCGAAGTTGAGGGCCACCCGGACGTCCCGGGCTTCGAAGAAGCTCGCTTCGAGCGCCTGGAAGTCGTCGTCGCTCACCGCCCGGCCAAGCGGCGTCCCCCGCTCCCGCGTTTCCTCGTAGTAGAACTTGTCGGAGTCGTAGACCGCCTTGATCTCGCGCTCGCGGATGTCCGCCAGCGTGCGGCGCCGGTCAAGGTCGGCGATTTCCGTCTCCAGGGCGGCGAGGGCGGCCTGCTCCTGGGCGAGCGCCGTCTCGGCCTGCGCGAGTTCCGCCTGGATGCGCTGCAGGTCCGCCTGGTTGATCCCCTGCTGCGCTTCCTGGATCTGACGCGCCGTCAGATCGCGCTCCATCTGGACGAACTGCCGCTGGAACCCCTTCCACTCGCGCGAGTAGTCGAACCAGATCATCCACAGCGTCGACAGGAGCAGGAAGACGCTCGAAACCGCGAAGATGACGTTCAGCTTCGAGATGTTGTGAGCGTGACCGGGAGCGACTTTGGACACTGCTGTTTGCCTAGATGTTGAAGAAGATTTCCGGGAAGGCGACGATGTACTTGAGGTTGAAGGCCCAGCGCAGATACATCTTGATCGGCAGGCTCATCATCATCAGGAAGAGGCTGACGCCGATGTAGTAACGGGTGGCGCCCATCTTTTCGAAGTAGTGGTGGCAACTCAGCCACTTGAGCCCCGTGGGGAACCGTTCCTTCGGCCACGACATGACCACCGGCAGCACGAACAGGTAGGCCCCCACCATCAGGATGCCGAGCCACTCCCGCATCAGCGCGGCAAAGAACCCGCCCGTGGGCAAGGGGCGCCCGAGCAGCTTCACCCAGAAGAAGTCGGAGACGTTGACGTTCAGCAACGGCTCCACCCGGTGGACGTCCCAGTACTCGTAGGGGCCGAAGAAGTTCCAGTTGGGACCCCTCAGGAAGGTGCCCGAAACCACCAGCAGACACCAGAGGATCAGGAAGCCGAACAGGAAGATGACGATCTCGGCCTTCCGCTCCTTGAAGGTGAAGTAGCCGTTCCCCTTCGGGTTCGTGTCGATGTAGGGAATGGCCATCAGGCCCACGATGATCAGCGTGGGGAAGACCACCCCGGCGAGCCAGGGGTCGAAATAGACCAGCATCTCCTGGAGGCCGAGGAAATACCAGGGCGCCTTCGAGGGGTTCGGCGAATCGGCGGGGTTCGCCGGCTGCTCCAGCGGCGCCGCCAGCAGGATGGACCACACCAGCAGGACGATGCTGAGCAGCACCATCGCGAGCATCTCGGTGTAGACGAGGTCGGGCCACACCCAGACCTTCTCCGCTTCCTCCTTTTCCAGGACCTCGGTACCGCCCTCGCTCCGCCGGTCGTTCCGGATCCCCTGGTGCATCGCGAACCAGGTGAAGAAGAAGACCAGGAAGATGACCCCGGTAATCGGGATGTTGTCGGGCTTCGCGACGATCAGGAAGAAGTCGGGGTCCCACATGCTCGCGGTGTAGAACACGGCGAGGACCGCGAAGAACACCTTCGCGGAGGTCTTGCTCCAGACCTGGGTGAAGCGGAAGGCCGCCAGCAGGCCGAGCGTCGCGATGGTGAACAGGACCGTGGGCCCCGAGGCCCAGTTGACGAGGTCCTTGAAGAGGTCGATCACTGTCTCAACGGGCCGCGGCCGGAGCGTCTTCTCTCAAGCGTGGATTCGGCACAGGGACCTACATCGGCCCCGAGATGCCCCCGTCCTTGCGGACCCGCCAGAAATGCACCGCCATCAGGAAGGCGGCGGCCAGGGGCAGCCCGACACAGTGGAGGACGTAGAAGCGGAGAAGCGTCGGCTGGCCGACGGAACGGGCGCCCAGCAGCGCGAAGCGCGCGTCGTTCCCCGCGTTGATGAGGCTGATGTCCCCCAGGGTGAGGGACGCCGATAACGGCCCTTCCGTTCCCAGTAACGGCGTCGCGCGCGCCATGTTGGAGCCGACCGCGATGGCCCAGATCGCGAGCTGGTCCCAGGGGAGCAGGTAGCCGGTGAAGGACAGGAGCAGGGTGAGCACCAGCAGGACCACCCCGATGCCCCAGTTGAACTCCCGCGGCGGCTTGTAGGAACCGGTCATGAAGACGCGCAGCATGTGCAGCCACACGGTGATGACCATGGCGTGGGCGCCCCAGCGGTGGAGTTCCCGCATGATGCCGAGCGGCACGTGCTCCTGCAGGTCCACGATGTCCGCGTAGGCGTATTCCACCGTGGGCCGGTAGTAGAACATCAGGAGCAGCCCGGTGAAGGTGAGCACCAGGAACAGGAAGAACGTGATGCCTCCCATGCACCAGGTGTAGCGGAGCTTGATGCCCGCTTTCCGGGACTTGACCGGATGCAGGTGCAGGAACACGTTGCTCATCATCACGAGCGCCCGGTTCCGGTTGCTGACCGGCTTGCCGTGACGGAAGATCGAGGTCCAGACCTGCGAGTCCGTCGCCTCCTTCCAGGCGGCGGAGAGGGGGGCGAGGATGCGGTTCAACATGACGCCCCGGCCTTTCGATTACGTGAGCGAGAGGAACGAGGCCGGGTCGGACCACTGACCCGCTTCGAACTTGAAGAGGCGCGACTTGTCGATGAGGACCTGGCCGTCCTCCGCGAGACTCACCCCCACCCGCTCCAGCGGCCGGGGCGCCGGTCCCTCGAAGTTGATCCCGGAGGCGTAGAACCCGCTGCCGTGGCAGGGGCACTTGAACTTGCTCTCGGCCTCGAGCCAGTTCGGCGTGCATCCCAGGTGGGTGCAGATGGTGGAGAGGGCGTAGATTCCCACCTCGTCGCGGACGATCCAGACCTGGTAGCGCTCCTTGAAGCGGGTGTCCACGACGCCGATGGCGAAGTCGTCCGGGAAGCCGGCCGTGAAGGTCGAAGGCGGCTCGGTGAGCACGTTCGGGAACATGAACCGGCCCGCGGCAGTCAGGCCGGCGGCCATCGCGGCCGTGAACATGGCCCAGCCGATGGCGAGGAACGGAAACTCCCGGCGGGTGACCTTTTTCGCGGCGCCGGCAGCCCGCCGGGGAGCGGGTTTCCCGCTCGCGGCCGGTCTGGCGCCGGCGGCCGGCCTCGCACTCGGGGCCGGTTTGCCGGCTGCTGGTCTGGCCGGGGGATCAGGCATGGGTGGGATCGGTAAGGGTGCTGTATCGGCGCGGGATTCTAACGGAATCCTCTCCAGGATCGAATCATGCTCTTGTCTCCTCAGGGAGGCGGCGGCTGGCCGCTTCGCCCCCTGCCCGCGAGGGCCGAGAGCGCGGCCTCCCGAACCCTGAGATCCGGATCGTTCGCCGCAACTTCCTCGAGCCGGGCCCGGACCACCGGCGTCTCGAGCACGCCCGCCGCCTGCACGGCGCTCAGCCGGGCGAGCGCCCGCTCCCCGTCCAGCATGCCCGGCACGTTCGCCCAGTAGCCCGCCTCCATCATGCCGAGCAGCCGTTCGGCGGCCGCCCCGTCGCCGATGCGGGCGAGCGCCACCACCGCGTTCACCGAGACGTCCAGGACGGGGTCGTCGACCGCTCGCCGCAGCGCTTCGGCGCCCGCGGGATCGCCGATGGCCCCGAGTCCATAGACCGCCATGGTGCGGAGTCCCGCGTCATCGGCCCGGCTGGCTTCTCCGAGCGCGGAGACCGCCGTGCCGCCGCCGATGGAGCCGAGCGCCCAGGCCGCGTAGACCCGCACCGTCTCGTCCGGATCGGCAAGCGCCGCGGCGAGCGCCGGAACCGCCGTCACTTCGGAAAGGGTTCCGAGCGCGAGGGCGAGGTACTGGCGCACCCACGGATCCGCCGGCGGCGCCGCTTCCTCGAAGGCGCGCACCAGGTCGGGGCCGAGGACGCGGAACTCCGCGGGATCCCCGTGCTGGATGCGGTTCGCGAGTTCGAACGCCGCCTGCCGCTGTTCCCGGCTTCCCCCGGAACGGATCCGCTGGAGGTGTTCCTGGGCGGTCGTGTCGTCGGAGACGAGCCACGCGAACCCCAGGAAGATCCCGACCCCCAGGATCACCACGAGCATGGGGATCACGAAGAACTGCAGCAGGGTCCGCGCGAACGAGACGTCGCCCGCTTCGGGTGGCGGAGGAGGGGACTCGGTCATGGGGATGGCACCGGCGGGCTGTTAACAGCCTGTGGTGGAACTGGCGCGAGCACCGAGAGCGGTGAGGCGCCCGGCTGACAAGGCGCGTAAGGGAGGAATACCGAGTGTATTCCGACCGAAACGCAACGATGAGGGCCGCGAAGCGGCACGTTTCAGCCGGGATGCACCGTCCCGTTCGCTTCCGGAGCGGGGCGCGAGCACCGCGGAGACCCCTTGAGCACGAGGAACGGAAGTGGGCGCCAGCCGACTTCCATTCCTCGTAGCTCGGGAATGCCGCGTGAGTTTCATCACAGGCTGTTAGAGCGCCTCGAACTCGCTGATCTTCGCCCGGTCCCGCTGGATGCCCTCGAAGGTGGGAATGTCCACGGTCTGCATCGGGTCGGTGTAGGCGGTGTCGGGACGGGTGTGCACGGCGATCGCGATGCCGGAAGCGCCGGCGCTCAGGGCGGCGCGGGCCAGCGGACGCACGCGGTCCCGTTCGGCCACCGCGTGCGAAGGGTCCACCAGCACCGGCAGATGGGACATGCGCCGGACCACCGGCACGACGTGGAGGTCGAGCAGGGTGCGGCCCTGGCCGCCGGCGCGAATGCCGCGCTCGCAGAGGACCACGTCCCGCTTCTCCCGGGCGAGCAGGGACTCCGCCGCCATCAGCCACTCTTCCACGGTTGCGGACGGACCCCGCTCCAGAATGACCGGCGCCGGGAGGTCGGCGGCGACCTCGAGCAGCGGTTCGTTCTCCATGTGGCGGCCCGCGATCTCGACCGCATCCACATGCCCGGCCACGCTGCCGGCGGTCCGCGGGTCGGAGATCTCCGTGATCACCGGCAGTCCCGTCTCCTCGCGCACCCGCTCGAGCGTGTGGAGGCCCTCCACGCCGACCCCGGCGAACTGATAGGGCCCGACCCGCTCCGATCCGAGCCGCGCGCGGAACAGGTCCGCCCCCGCCGCCCGGATCGCGCGGGCGATCTCGACGGTGCGCGCCTCCGTCTCGACGCTGCACGGGCCGGCGATCACGACGGGATCCGGACCTCCCACCGGCACCCCGCCGATCTCGACGATCGTCTCCGCCGGGTGGACCTCGCGGCTGACCAGCTTGAACGGCTTGGTGACGGGAATGCAGCGCGCGACCCCGGGGAGCCGGATCAGGAACGACGGATCCACGGGACCCCGATTCCCGGTGACGCAGATCGCGGTCCGGTCGGCGCCCGGCACCCGCAGGGGGGTGAAACCCATGTCACGGATCGCGGTTTCGACCCGCCCGCACTGTTCTTCGGTGGGGTTCGTCCCCATGATCACCAGCATGAGTCGTTCCTTGGGTCGCTACGAATTCCCGGTAAGTCCGAGCACGGCGGAACGGTAACCGGCGAGCAGGTCTGCTGCATCCCCCGGGCTCCGGTAGAGACGCTCCACGACTCGCGCGAGGTGGCTTCCGACGACCGCAATCCTCGCACCGGCCCCGAACGCACCGACAATCTGGTCCCGCCCGGAGAGCCCGAACCCGAGACAGACGGGAACATCGACGTTCCCCGCCACTTCGGTGACGTGCCGCAGGACCGCGCTGAAGCCACCGCGGCGGACTCCCGTAACGCCCTGAAAACCCGCGAGGTAGACGAAAGCGGAATCCTCGGCGAGGCGTCGCAGCCGCGGTCCCGGAGTCAGGGGTCCGGCCAGCTCGACGTGCCCGAGACCGGCGCGCCGGCCGGCCCGCCGCAGGGGGGCAGCCTCTTCCACCGGAATGTCCGGCACCAACAGTGTTGAAGCGCCGGCCTGGCTCACGGTGTCCGTGAAACGTTCGTATCCGATCCGGTGGACGAGATTCCCGTACACCAGGAGGTTGAGCGGAATGCCCGGACAGGACTCCGCGATCCTTCCCAGGAGCTCGAACCCGCGCCGGGTGGACGTCCCGCCGGCGAGCGCCCGGCCCGCGGCCGCCTGTACGGCTGGCCCGTCGGCCACCGGATCGCTGTAGGGAAACCCGATCTCCAGCATCCGGGCGCCCGCGGAGACGGCCGTCCGGGCCAACTCCACACACAGGTCCGGGGTGGGATCGCCGAGCACCAGGAAAGGGGAAACCGCCGGTCCCTCTTCGATCGAGGTACGGAGCGCGGCCAGACTCATGAGGACCGGCCGAGCGAGAAGTAGGTCTCGAGATCCTTGTCGCCCCGGCCGCAGAGGTTGAGCAGCACCCGCGCCCCCGCCGCAATCTCTCCCGACTCCCGGGCGCGAAGGACGTAGGCGAGCGCATGGGAAGGCTCGAAGGCGGGGACGATGCCCTCGGTGGCCGAGAGCACCTCGAAGGCCGCCAGCGCTTCCTCATCGGTGGCGGTCACGTAGCTGGCCCGGCCGATCTCCTGGAGATGGGCGTGCTCGGGGCCCACGCCCGGATAGTCGAGTCCGGCCGAAATGCTGTGCGGTTCGAGGATCTGTCCTTCGTCGTCCTGCAGGACCATCGTGCGGGCCCCGTGGAGCAGGCCGGGCGTACCGCGCACCAGGGTTGCCCCGTGACGGCCGCTGTCGAGTCCCGCGCCGCCGGGCTCGACGCCGACGAGGCGCACCGGCGTCTCGGGAACGAAGGCGTGGAAGATGCCGATGGCGTTGCTGCCGCCACCGACGCACGCCACCACCACGTCGGGGAGTCCGCCGAACTCACGGCGCCACTGCCGCTTCGCCTCGCGGCCGATGACCGCCTGGAAGTCCCGCACCAGCCGCGGAAAGGGATGGGGTCCGGCGGCCGTCCCGAGCAGGTAGTGGGTCGTGGACAGGCTCGCCGTCCAGTCGCGGAGCGCTTCGTTGATCGCGTCCTTGAGCGTCCGGGCGCCCGCCGTCACGGGGATGACCTCGGCGCCGCAGAGCTCCATCCGCTTCACGTTGGGGGCCTGGCGCTCCATGTCCTTCTCCCCCATGTAGATCACCGCCCGCATCCCGAAACGGGCGGCGATCATCGCGGTCGCGGTCCCGTGCTGCCCGGCGCCGGTCTCCGCGATCAGCCGGGACTTACCCATGTGCCGGGCCAGGAGCGCCTGTCCCAGGACGTTGTTCGCCTTGTGGGCTCCGCCGTGGAGCAGGTCCTCGCGCTTGAAGACCGTTTCGAGCCCGGCCCGCGCGGAGAACCGGGGGGCGCTGGTGAGGGGCGTCGGCCGTCCCACCCAGGCGCGCGCCTCGCGGTCCAGTTCTTCCCGGAACGCCGTCGTGGGAACAATTTCCCGCCGGGCCGTCTCCAGCTCCTCGAGCGCGGGGGTGAGGAGTTCCGGAGCGAACCGCCCTCCAAAGGAACCGAAGGCGCCCTGCCGGGGACGGAGCGAGGGTTTCATGAGACAGCGGGCGGTCGCAGCACGTCGAAGAACCGCCGCAGCCGGTCGGGATCCTTCACACCGGGCGACGACTCGATCCCGCTCGAGACGTCCACGCCCCAGGGCCGGTAGGGCAGCAGCCGCCCGATGTTCTCGGGCCGCAGCCCGCCCGCGATGAACGCCCGCTCGGGCGCCCGCTCCCCGAGGATGCGCCAGTCAAACGCCCGGCCGCTGCCGCCGCCTCCGACATCGAACACGAGGGGACCGCCGTCCGCTTCGGGGGGCTCGAAATCCGGAAGCCGGCCCGCGCCCTCGGGCACGGTCACGACCCGGTGCACGACGAGACCGGCTTGCGTGAGAGTCCGGACGCCGGCGTCCGACAGGCCGTGGGGCTGGACCCGCTCCACCCCCAGCGCGAACGCGTCCGAGGCGACCTCGTCGCGCGTGCGCCTCCCGGTTGCGAGCACCGGGCGCACCTCCGGATTGACTTCCCTGGCGGCCGCGATCACCTGCCGGGCTTCCTCGAGCGTTGCCGAGCGCGGGGAATCCGGCGCCCGGACCACGCCGATCCACTGCGCGCCGAGCCGGACTGCCAATCGGGCGTCCTCCGGCCTGCGGAGGCCGCAGATCTTGATCTCCACGACGCGCGTCCGTCAGACGACAGCCGGCACGGGTTCGGCAGCGGCCCGGAGGAATGCCGAAGGGTCGGCGGCGCGCATCAGCGCCGTCCCGATGAGCACCGCGTCCGCCCGCCCCCGCAGCTCCGTCAGGTGGTCCGGTTCCAGGTACCCGCTCTCGGCGACCGCGATCCGTCCGGACGGAACCCGGGGAAGGAGGTCCCGAGCGCGGCGGCGGTCCGTCTGCAGCGTGTCCAGGTCCCGGTTGTTGATCCCCACGATCGCGTCCTCGAGCGCCAGGGCGCGATCGAGTTCCGCCGCGTCGTGCACTTCGACCAGGGCGTCGAGCCCCAGCGATCGCGCCTCGCCATGGAGCCCGCGGAGCTGGGCGTCGTCCAGGCAGCGAACGATCAGCAGCACCGCCGACGCTCCCGCCGCCCACCCCGCGCGGATCTGCACCGGGTCCACGATGAAGTCCTTCATGAGGATGGGAAGGCCGGTCGCCGCCGAAGCGGCCTGCAGGTCCGCGAGAGACCCCCCGAAGGCATCCGGGTCGGTCAGCACGGAAACGGCGGAGGCGCCGGCCTCCTTGTACGCCAGGGCCCGGGCCCCGGGATCGTCGTCGCGGATCGACCCGGCGCTCGGGCTCTTCCGCTTGAACTCGGCGATCACCGACAGCGCATCCCGCCCGCCGATCGCGGTCCGGAACGAAGGAGGCTCCCGGTCAGGAGGCGCGCGGTCGGGTCCCGCCGCGAGCTGCGCCGCTCTTGCCTCGGCGCCCCGGACGAGTCGCTCGAGTACCCGTGCCGTCACGCCACGTTCATTCCCGTCATCCGCATGCTGGTCTCCACGTAGCGTTCCAGCGTGCGCAGCGCACGGCCGGACGCGAGGGTCTCCAGGGCGGTCCTCACGCCGGCCTGCAGGTCCGGTGCGAGGCCGGCCACGGTGAGTGCGGCGCCCGCGTTCGCGGCGACCACGTCCCGCTTCGGGCCTTCGTCCTCGCCGGAGAGCACGGCGCGCAGGATGTCCGTGTTCTCCGACGTGGCGCCTCCCCGCAGTTCCTCGATCGAGGCTTCGCGGAGGCCCAGTTCGGAGACCCGGATCTCGACCGGCGTCACCTTCCCGTCGTCGAGCGCGTGGCCGCGCGTCGTGGCGTGAAGGCCGATCTCGTCCAGCCCCTCGCAGTGCACGACGAGCGCCGAGGCGGACCCGAGTTCGGCGAGTGCGCCCGCGATGGTCTCCGTCAGGGACGGATCGTAGACTCCGATCAGCTGACGGTCCGCGAGCGCCGGATTCGCGAGCGGGCCGAGGACGTTGAAGAGCGTGCGGATCCCGAGCGCGCGGCGCGCCGGCCCGACGTGGGCCATGGCGGGGTGGAAGGCGGGAGCGAACAGGAAAACGAAGCCCGTGGAGTCCAGAATCCGGGACGCCTGACCGGGCTCGAGGTGGAGCGGCGCTCCACAGGCTTCCAGCACGTCGGCGCTGCCGGTGATGGAGGACACGCTGCGGTTGCCGTGCTTGGCCACCGCGCCGCCGGCGGCGGCGACGACCAGCGCCGAGGCCGTGGAGATGTTGAACGTGCCGCTCTTGTCGCCGCCGGTGCCGCAGGTGTCCACGAGCGGCCGCACCTGTGACATGACGGCCTTCCGGTGACCCCGGAGCGCGCGGGCGCACGCGGCCAGCGTGGCGGCGTCGGGCTCGTTGATCCGGAGAGCGACGAGCAGTCCCGCCGTCTGGGCGACGTCGGCCTCGCCGGCCAGGATCCGGTGGAGAGCAGTCTCCAGCGCGCCGGAATCGGCGGCCTCGCCGGAGAGCAGGGTTTCGAGGAGAGGGGCGATCACGGTGGTGGCTCCTTGGTGAGGTGAGTGACGGTCAGCGCGTCCCGAACCGGGAACCTCGAAGCCTTGGCGGGCGCCCTCAAGCACCCTCGCGCGCCGTCGTCCGGAGGCGTCCCGGGTCGGGCCGCCTCCCGCCGCAATCAGTGGATCGAACGGACGCGAGGCGAGCCCGGCCTGATGCAAAATCGCCATCGCCACAGCCATTGCCGGGAATGGCGCGACCGGGCTGACTCGCTGAGCGTCATAGGGCGCGGGATTCTAACAGCCGGTGGGGAAAGTGAGGTGAGCACCGAGAACGGGGAGCGGGCATAGAATCGGATCATGTTCGGGACATTGGAGATCGTCGGGAAACGAGGCGGCATCGCCCTGGTCACCCTGGGGTCCATCGCGATCGCCGGCTGCGGCGCTCCGGGGCCGGAGGCGGTGACCGGTCTCGACGTGGTGGAACTCGATGTCGCCGGGATCCACCGGGGCCTGCAGGCCGGCGACTTCACCTGCGTGGAACTGGTCGCGGCGTACCTGGACCGGATCGAGGCATACGACCGCCAGGGCCCGGCGCTCCACGCGATCGTCACGGTCAATCCGCAGGCGATGGAGCGGGCCACCGAAGCCGACGAGCGCCTCGCGGGCTCCGGGCTCGGCGCGGACCGGCCGCTCGAGTGCGTCCCGATGATCGTGAAGGACAACTACGACACCGCGGACCTTCCCACGAGCGCCGGATCGGCGTCGCTCGAGGATTCGATCCCTCCCGACGACGCCTTCCAGGTGCAGCGGATCCGCGAAGCGGGCGCCATCGTGCTCGCCAAGTCCCACATGGCCGAGTTCGCGTTCAGCGCCTACCAGAGCCTTGGCTCGGTGATTCCCGGTCACGTCAGGAACCCCTATGACCCCTACCGGGTACCGGCCGGATCGTCCGGAGGCACCGGAGCCGCCGTGGCCGCCAGCTTCGGGGCCGTCGGCCTCGGGACGGACACCGGCAACTCCATCCGCGGGCCTTCGTCCCACAACGCCCTCTTCGGGATCCGGTCGACGATGGGCCTCACGAGCCGGGACGGGATCGTGCCGCTCAATCTCTTCCGGGACATCGGCGGCCCCATGGCGCGCACCGTCGAGGACGGGGTGCGGGTCTTCGACGTGCTGGCCGGGCCGGACCCGGCCGACGAGGCGACGGAGGGGTTCGAGCGCGAGGACGACTACCTTCAGTACCTCGACGCGGGCCCGCTCACCGACTTCCGGATCGGCGTCGTCCGCCAGCTCAGCGACACCGAAACCGCGGACGCCGACATCGGAGCGCTCTTCGAAGCGGCCCTCGCCGACCTCGAAACGTTGGGCGCCACCGTGGTCGACCCGGTGCGGATCGAGGGGCTCGAAGCCGAGCGATCGCTGTGGTGCAACCCCTTCCGCGCCCAGCTCGAGGCCTATCTGGCAAGCCTGGGACCGGACGCTCCGGTGACGACTCTCGCGGACCTCGTGGAGGGCGGCGACTTCCATCCGTCGATCCGGCCGCGACTCGAGACCGCGCTGGGGGTGGAAGGCGAACCGCGGGACGTCTGCGCCGAAGCGAACCAGCTCGCCGGAGAACTACGGGCCGAGGTCGGGAGCCTGTTCGAGGCCGAGGGGCTCGACGCGCTCGCGTTCCCCACCTGGAGCAATCCTCCGCGGCTGCTGGGCGACCTGACCACCCCCCACGGAAACAACTCGCCCCAGCTCTCCCCTCCCACCGGGTTTCCGGCAGTCACCGTTCCCATGGGCTTCACGCCGTCGGGACTTCCCGGTGGACTCCAACTCCTGGGGAACGCCCTCGGCGAGGGCGCGCTCTTCCGCATCTCGTACGCCTACGAGCAGGCGACCGGTCACCGGAAACCGCCGCCGACCACGCCGCCCCTGGCGCGTTAGCTGCCGGGGAACCAGCCCGCTCTTCTTCGCTACACTCCCGGCGCCGACGCTCCGAAAACCCATGCCCATCTACGAATATCGCTGCGACGACTGCGAGCAGGTGTTCGAGGCCATTCAGCGCATCAGCGACGCGCCGCTCGATGCTTGCCGGAAGTGCGGGGGAGCCGCCCAGCGGATCGTCTCCAGCCCGGCCATCCAGTTCCTGGGTAGCGGCTGGTACGTCACCGACTACGCCCGGAAGACGGGAGAAAAGAGCGCAAACGGCAAGAACGGCGCCGCGAAGGGCGCGGAAAAACCGGACTCGGGCGCCAAGAAGGACTCGGCCAGGAAGGCGAACGCGTCCAGCGCCGCGAAGTCCTCTTCTTCCGGAAGCGAGTCGCGCGCCGGCTCACCTTCCTAGTGCGCCGGTCGCGCTGGCGCGGCGTCGCCCGGTGGGGAATCGTCGCCGGGCTGGCGGCGTCCGCACCGGCCCTGGCGGCGCAGGAGGGAGCCACCGCCGCCCGCGAGTGCGAGGCGGCCACCCAGGCCGCGGACTGGGACACCGCGGTGACGCGGTGCGAAGCTGCGATCCAGGCGCTTCCGGACACCTACGGCATCCACTACTTCCTCGGCTACGCCTACCAGCAGAGGCAGGAATGGAACGAGGCCGCCGACGCTTTCGAGTCGTTCGTGTCTGCTGCCGAGGCGGAACCGGAGGGACAGGCGCACCTCGCGGAGCAGATCCGGACCGCCGTCCGCGGTGCGGCGCTCGCGTGGTTTCGCGCCGGAAACCACGCACGGGGTCTTCCGCTTCTTCGGCGCGCCGCGGCCGCCGACCCCACGGATGCCGAGGTGGCGTTCTTTCTCGGGGTGGGGCTCCTGGAAGAAGGGGACCGGCAGGGCGCGGAGGCCGCGTTTTCGGTGGTGTCCTCGGAAGCGCCCCAGATCAGCCAGGCGCACTTCTTTCTGGGACAGCTCCGTTACGAGGCCGGGGACTACGATGCGGCCCGAGGTCACCTGGACCGCTACCTTCAGGCCGCTTCCGACGGGCCTTTCCGCGCCGACGCGCACTGGATGGCCGGTTCCATCGCACTGAGGAGTTCGGAGTCCGAGACGGCGGACCCCGGCGCCGCCGACGAGGCGCGGAGCCACTTCGCCGCCCTCCTGGAGGTCGAACCGGACAGTCCCCGCGCGGCGGTCGCGCACTACTTCCTCGGCACCATCGCGGCTGACCGGGAGGAGTGCGATCAGGCCCGCCGGCACTACGAGAACTTCCTCCGGATCGCGCCAAATCACGAACGCGCCGCCGAGGTGCAGCGCTACCTGGAGGAGGGTTTCGCACCCTGTGCGGCTCCCGCCGGGAATTCGCTGAATCCCCAAGGGCTATGCTAGTTTCCCCCGTTCGCACGGGCCGCGACCGCTTTTTCCCAAGTGCGTGCCACGGGGCGTCCGGTCATCCCGTCAAGGAGACACTTGTCATGCCCACCCGATTCCTCGCCCTGTCCGTAGTTGCCGTATTCGGCGTACTCATGGGAAGCGCCCAGGAGGCGACGGCCCAGGATGTGGACCCGCAGAAGGCCGCCGCCTGCATGCAGGCGGTGGACGGCGCCAACTACGAACAGGTCCTCGCCGCGTGCCCCGAAGTGCTGGAAGTTCTTCCCGAGGACCATCCGTACTACGCCCACTGGGCGCAGACCGTGAACTACGCCTACAGCCTCCAGTGCCAGCCGGCGTTCGAAGCCCAGCAGTGGGACAGCGTGATCGCGTACTGCCAGATGGCGGTCGAGGCGAACCCCGGGGCGTTCATCATGAACTACTTCCTGGGCGTCGCCCACCAGACGAAGCAGGACTGGGCGAACACCGCGGTCAACTTCGCCGCCTTCCTGGACGGGGTCCGGGGCAACTCCGAGGCGGCTTCGCAACTTGGCGACCAGGTGGCCACCGCCCAGCGCTCCGGCGGGATCGCGTACGCGCGGGCGGGCGCGATGCAGGACGCCATACCCCTGCTGCAGGCGGCTGCCCGGGCGAACGGGACTGACGTTGAGGTGCACTACCGGCTGGCAGTCGCCCTCCTCTCGACGGGCGACAGCGCGGGCGCCGAGCGGGCGTTTTCAGTCGTGATCGACAACGCCCCGAACCCGATCGCCAGCGTCCTGTTCCTGGCGGGACAGCTCAACTACAACGCCGGCGAATACGCCAAGGCCGATAGCCGCCTCACCGCCTACCTGGCGAATGCCGGCGGCGACCGGGGCGTTCCGGACGCCCACTTCATGCTGGCGCAGGCGCTCCAGGGCTCGGACGAAGACCGGGCGATCACCCACTACCAGGGTTTCCTCTCCGGGTCGGCTGCGGGAGACGCGCGCGTGGTCGACGCCAATTTCGCGCTCGGCACCATCTTCTATAACCGTGACGACTGCGGAAACGCCGAGACGCACTACAAGACGTTCATGGAGCTGGCTCCCGATCATGCGAACGCCGCCCAGGTGACCGAGATTCTGGCGTCGATCGCGGAAGGCGGCTGCGAGGGCGGCTGAGCCCGGCGGCCCCGCCTCACGGGCTCCAAATCTGCAGTATCCGTTCGCTGTTCCATCGCTGTGTTCGCCTTTGCACCTGCATCCGTTGCCTGTGCTACGCTGCCTTGTTCCCATAATGGGGACGGGGACTGTGGGGGTTTGACCGGCGATCGCCGGCCGTAGCGCCCTACCCGCCCTCGAGGAGGTTCTGTCATGTCACTCCGGAGCAACATCGGACTCCCGCTCCTGCTCGTTGCGACGCTCGCCTTCCCCGCGCTTGCGCTTTCCGCCACCTCTCCGCCGGCACTCCCGCAGGAGGACCCGGACGAAGTGTGCGAGGCGGCCATCGAGAGTCAGGTCTGGGAGGACGTGATCGCGAAGTGCGAGCCGCTGCTGTCGGCTCACGACGAGAGCCATCCTTCGTACGAGTTCTACAAGGAGAACGTGGACTACGCCCACACCACGATCAACTACCAGAACCAGCAGCAGTGCATGGAGTCGGCTCAGGCGGGGGCCTGGGACACCACCCTCACCGCCTGCCCGGCCATCCTTGGCGTGGCCCCGGACTTTTTCGTGGCCCACCTCTTCCTCGGCTTCGCCCATCAGGCAAAGGGCGACGGGGCGGAAGCCATGAGTTCGTTCGAGGAGTTCCTCGCCGCCGCCGATGCGAATCCGGAGATGGCGGCCCAGCTCGGCGACCAGATCAATCTGGCCCGGCGCAACGTCGCGATCGCCAAGAGCGAAATGGGCGACCGGGCGGCGGCGATTCCGCTGCTCCGGCAGGTAGCGGAAGCGGATCCGTCCGACGCGGAAGCCCACTTCCGGCTGGGATACGCGCTGCTCCAGGAGGACGACGACGCCGGGGCGGAGGAGTCGTTCGCGGCGGTGATCAACCTGAACCCCGATATCCCGCAGTTGCCCCAGGTTCTCTTCCTGGCCGGCCAACTCGCCTACAACGCCCAGGAGTTCGAGTCCGCCGCGGAGCGGCTGAACAAGTACCTCGAGGCGGCACCAGAGGGGCAGTACGCCACCGAAGTCCACTGGATGCTCGGGTTCATCGCGGGACGGAGCACCGACGAGAACGGCATGATGCGCCACTACGGCGCGGCCCTCGCGGCAGATCCCAACAACCCGAACGCCCGGGACGCGAACTACTCCCTCGGCGTGATCGCCTTCAATCGCGGCCAGTGCAGCACCGCGGAGCGCTACTTCCGGGCGTTCATGCGCCTGGCGAGGGGCGACTCGCGGGCGGCGGACGTCGAGGACATGATCCTCGACATCGAGGACGGCGTCTGCGAGGGAGGCTGACCGCCGGCTGACGAGGCCCGCGCGCAGCCGCTTGGTCCACCGGGCCGGCAACGTCCCGGCAGTTCACGCCGGGAGCGGCCTCGCTTCCTCTCCTTCGCGTCGCAGGTAGCGCGGGAGCAGCGGCGGGTCCATGAAGGCGATCCGCTGCCGCTCCACGAACCACAACCGGCCGAGCAGGACGTTCAGGTAGCGGAGTTCATCCAGCGAATACCGGATTTCACCCTGTTCGTAGCGCCGCAGCCAGTGGCCGGGCAGGTCCCTCGCGATCTCGAACCAGTGGGAATCGACGTTCGCCGTCACCCGGCGCGCGGCTTCGACCGTATGCGCCACCAAGTGCAGCACCGAGTCCGGTTCCAGCAGGCGGCTGCTCGCCGCCACCGAACGGATGCCGCGTAACAGGTAGATCAGGCACCAGCGCACTTCCGGGGTGAGCGACTGCGGATCCGCGAGCATCCGCGGCGCCAGGAACGCCGCCGCTCCCTGCTGGTCGTCAAAGAGCAACCGGTAGAGCTCGGCGCGCAGGAGGTTCCTCGGCATGGCTGCTTACGCGGTCAGCGGCGCCGCTCCCGGCCGGCCTCTGGAGCCCTGTCCGGCTGCCCGGTCGTTTCGATCGGCGGGTCGCCGTCCTCCAGGAACCCGTGCCGCCCCTCCGGGCCGATCCGCCGGGTGTTGTATTCGGCGCGCCAGCGGGCCAGTTCTTCGGAATCCGGATAGGCGTCCGCGGGATACGGATAGCTCGGCATCCCGTGGAACGGCAGCGGCTCGATGGTGTGCGGGCGGGCGGAGTTCAGATCCATGTCCTTTCCGAAGCCGTCGGCGAACGCGAAGAACGAGCGCCGGGTTCCGGGGGCCGGCGCCGGAACCTGCCGCGCGTCGAAGCGCAGCCGCAGCTCATCGCCGTGCCGGGCGATGACGTAGCGGTCGTCGATCTCATCGAGGAGGGGCAGCACGTCCCCGTGCCTCGTGTAGTCCCCCTCGTGCGCCCCCCAGATGTCCCGCGGCGCGCGCGTCCCGTAGCGGTACTCGGTGGGAGGAATCCCCCGGGGCCGATGGGGTTCGGGATACCCCGCAAAGCCGAACTCGGCCGTCTGGGCATCGAGCCGCCACTCCTGAACGGGCACGTCGGCGACCTCGGCGAGCTCGATGCGGTCCCAGTAGATGCGCATGTTGGTCCGGATTCTGAGCGGCCGCCCGCTCTCGACCGCAAGGTCGTCCAGGGGCACCACCATGGTCTTGGGCAGGCCCGCCGGGAACCCCATCCGGTCGGTGACGACCTCGAACCCGTCGCCGCCGGCGACCTCCAGAATCGGCGGCTGGGCGCCGACCCCTGCCTGGGAAGCCGCGAGGTTGGAACTCGAGTCGGCGTAGTCCACCCATCCGTAGAGGAGGAGGACCTGGGGGACGCCGGGGCGCACCCCGTCGAACGTGAGCGTCAGGTCATGCGTCTCCGCGTATCCCTTGAACGGGAGGAGAGCGAAATCGTCCACATAGACGCGGTCCACCCGAGCGAGCGCCGCGGTCACCTCCTGCTCCCCCGAGGCCGTGGAAGACGACGCCCGGGACGGAGCCCGCCGGTTCCGGACGGCAATCAACCCCGGGTCGGGATACGGCGGGCGCGGCATCAGGCGTTCCCGCGGGAAGACGTCCACGTCTGCCGGATGGTCCACCACCCAGAGCGCCGCCCGGTCGTAGAAGATGACCTCTTCGAGCTGGTTCACCCAGCGCATCTCGTAGGCGCCGTCCCGGGGAACCAGCGGAAACGCTTCCATCTTCACGACTTCCGCGGTGTCCGGGAAGTTGTAGGTACCGGGGGCAAGCAGGTTTCCGAGCGCGCTGCCGCCCAGGAAGTCGGTGACGAAGCGGATCCGCTGTCCGTCCCAGGCGTAGAGGACGGGACAGGACGTGCCCTTCCGGTTCAACTCCTCGACCGACGCCACGGCCAGCGCCGGCACGTCCAGTTCGACCTGCTTCACGCCACCGGGCCAGAGAAAACGGACGTAGTCGGCCGCGAGCGCGTCTCCGAGCCCGAAGTGAACCGGGAGGTCGCTCTGCGACAGGTACCCCGACGTCGTTCGCACCTGGCGGCGCTGGCTCACCCCGGAGACCCGGACCTCGATCTTGGCGCCGACCCCGTCCAGATTGCTGCGAAGGCCCCGGGGACGGACCGCCATCCAGTTTCCGGCCCCCGTCCGATCGTTCCGGAAGGCGAGGACGCGGCCCCGCGTGGTACCGATCACGGCGTCGAGATCGCCATCGCCGTCCAGATCGCCGGTCGCGAGCGCTCGCGGCTCCTCACCGGATTCGAGACCGGCGGAGACCGCTCCGGCACGTGAGAACCCGCCGGGGGAGTTCTCGTAGAGCGTGAGCGGCCCCTCGGCGTCGGCAGTGGCCATGAGGAGGTCCAGGTCCATGTCGTGGTCGGCATCGACGAAGGAGATTCCGTAGCGGGCCCCGGGGACGCCGGCCCGCAGCAGGAAGGGGGACCCGATGTCCGGAGAAAACCCGTCGGGTCCGGATCCCCGGAGCAGCATGTTCAGCGCGCTTCCCTCGGCCGAGAGCAGCAGGTCGAAGAAACCGTCCCGGTCGTAGTCGGCGGACGCGGCTCCCCGCATCCGCGAGGCCGTCTCGACGCCCCAGGCCTCCGAACTCTCGGTGAACGTGCCGACGCGATCGTTCGAGAAGACCTGCACCGGACTCCCGTCGTTCACCACCAGGAAGTCCACGTCCCGGTCGTCGTCCCAGTCGGAGAACAGCGCGAAGAGACTGCGCCGCGCCCCGCCGTCCGTCCGGGTCTCCCCGGCGACGTCCGTGAAGCTGCCGTCCCCGTTGTTCCGGTAGAGACGGTTCGGGGCTCCGGGAAGATCGTCCGGAACGCGGAGGACCTCCGGGACGGCGTCGAACCCCGCGAGCGAAGCGGGGGCGTAGTTGGAAACCTGGATGTCGAGGTCGCCGTCGTGATCGAAGTCGGCGAACGTGGCGCCCACCGAGAGGTCCTCTCCCTCGGCCCCGGATCCGTCGGCCCGGGCGAAGAGCGCCCCGGCCTCACCCGACCGGTTGAGGAAGAGCGCGTTCGCGCCGACCCCCGCCGCATAGACGTCCGGATCCCCATCGAGGTCCACGTCGCCGACCGTCACGCTGACCGTCCCGTCCGTTTCGAGTCCGGAGTCCTCCCAGGCCTCGAAGCCGTCCCCCGTGTTCCGGAACACGAGCACGCTCCCGTCCCGCACGAAGAGGATCTCCGGCTGGCCGTCCGCGTCCAGATCGCGGACGGCGACGCCCGAGCCGAGCTGGGGCAGCAGGTTCGCCTCCACCCAGTCGGCCGAGTAGTCCGCCGCGCTCAGCGTCCGTGGAGGATCGGGAGGCGCTGCGGCAGCCGGCAGCGCCAGGTTCCATTCCGCGGTGGCCTCCGAGAAACGGACCTGTCCCGTCGCTGCAGGCTCGTCCTGGGCGCCGTGCAGCGGCGCCGGACGCTCCTCGACAGCCTCCGCGTACGGCCCGAGTTCGGTGTACTGGAGCCCGGCGGAGACCCCGCCCCCGGAGAAGCTGTTCTTCAGTTCCTGGAACCGCATCAACTGGGCGCGGCCCTCTTCGCGGCGACCCGCACGCACGAGGACGTTCCCCAGGCTGAAGTGGGCGGACTCGTGCTCCGGCTGGAGCTGGATGGCCGTGCGCAGGGCGGTCTCCGCCTCCTCGAGACGGCCGGCCGCGGCGTAGGCGGCGCCCAGGTAGTACTGCGTCATCGCATCGTCGGGGTCGGCTTCGGCGACCTGCCGGAAGGCGGCGAGCGCCGCCTCGGTGTTCCCTTCGAGCTTCTCGATGAGACCCAGGTTGTAGCGCGCGTGCAGCCCGCCGGGATCGAGATCGAGCGCCCGCGCGAACGAAGCGCGGGCGGCGAAGAAGTCGCGCTCGTTGAACCAGGCGATTCCGAGGTTCAGGTGGGCGGCTGCCGACTCGGGCCGGAGTTCCACCACCCGCGCGAACTCGGCAGCGGCGTCCGAGAACCGGAACTGCTCGAGCAACGCCACGCCGCGGCTCATCCCCGCGTCCGCGTCCTGTCGCTGCGTCTGGGCGCCGGCCGAAGACAGGACGACCGCGGCGGCGAGCGGCAGGAGCCGCCCGGGGCGGGACCGGATGCTCCGAATCATGGACTCGACATTATGACCAACGTGGCGCCGGCTGGACGCGGTGGAAGCGTTTGCGGCCCCGGACCCGACCGGCGGGAGGCGGTCCGTCCCCGCGATACGGTTCCCCCGCCGTGATCCAGCTCGTCGAGGCCTCAAAGGCCTACGGAGAACAGGTCCTGCTCCGTGAGGTGTCCTGGCGGGTTGGCGACGGCGACCGCGTCGGTCTGGTCGGACCCAACGGGTCCGGCAAGACCACCCTCCTGAAAATCCTCGCGGGACTGGTTCCCCCCGACGCCGGCAAGGTCGTGCTGGCCAGGCGGAAACGCGTCGGATACCTGCCCCAGGAGGGGCTGAGACTCGAGGGCCGCACCGTCGCCGAGGAGGTGCGCACGGCCTTCGCCGACCTGCTCCGGCTGCGGCGCGAACAGGAGGAGGTGGCCGAACAACTCGCCGGGACCCCGGATCAGCCCGAACTCGTCGCCCGCTACGGAGAACTGGAAGAGGAGTGGCAGCGCCGCGGCGGGTACGAAATGGACACCCGCATCAGCGAAGTCCTCTCCGGCCTGGGATTCGCGGCCGGGGACCAGGACCGTCCCGCGGAGACCTTCAGCCAGGGCTGGCAGATGCGCATCGCTCTGGCCAGGCTGCTGGTCGAGGCGAACGATCTCGTCCTCCTCGACGAGCCCACGAACTATCTGGACATCGAAGCCCGGACCTGGTTGCTCGGCTTCCTCGCCCGCCACCGCGGGGGTCTCGTGCTGGTCGCCCACGACCGGTACTTCCTCGACTCCGTGGTGACCCGGATCACCGAGATCGGACTGGGCCGGCTCGGCAACTACCCGGGCACCTACAGCCGCTACGAAACCCAGCGGGCCGCCGAGATCGCCGACCTGCGCAAGCGGGCCGCCGAGCAGGCGGCCGAGATCGAGCGGAACGAACGCTTCATCAATCGGTTCCGTTACCAGGCCAGCCGCGCGCGGCAGGTCCAGAGCCGGATCCGCGCGCTCGAGAAGATCGAGCGGATCGAAGTGCCGCCCGAGCCCCGCCGGGTGGCCCTGCGCCTGCCGCATCCGCCGCGTTCCGGGCGGGTCCTCGTAACGCTCGGCGCGGTTTCCAAGGCCTTCGGAACGAACGAGGTCTTCCGCGACGTGGACCTCGTCGTGGAGCGCGGCCAGCGCCTCGCGCTCGTGGGGCCGAACGGCGCCGGGAAGTCCACCCTCATCCGGCTGATCGCCGGTGAGGAAGGCCTGGACGCCGGGAGTCGGGAACTGGGCCACAACGTCCAGGTCGCCTACTACGGGCCGGACCGGCACGATCTCGATCCCGCCCGGACGGTGCGCGAGACCATGGCCGACGCGGCGCCGCTCGCCATGCTCCCGGAGATCCGCAACATCCTGGGGGCGTTCCTGTTCTCGGGAGAGACCGTGGAGAAGAAGACCGCGGTCCTCTCCGGCGGCGAACGAAGCCGGCTGGCGCTGGCCCGCCTGTTCCTCCGTCCCGCGAATCTCCTCCTCCTCGACGAACCCACCAACCATCTCGACCTGGACGCCAAGCGGGCGCTGCTGAACGCCCTGGCGGACTACCAGGGCACGATCGTGTTCGTCGCCCACGACCGCTACTTCATGGACGCCCTGGCCACCCGGGTGGCCGCCATCGGCGGCGGTGGCGCGGCGCTCTACTGGGGCAACTATTCGGACTACCTCGCGAGGATCAGCCCCCCGGAGCCCGACCCGGCGACTCCCCCAGCGCCCTCACCGGCCGCGGCGAAACGGCCGAAGCGGCGCGCAAAGCCGGCGGACAACGCCGGCGGGCGCCGGCCGCCCGGAAAGAACCGGCTGCGGCAGTTGCGGCGCGAATGGCGCGCGGTGTTCGAGGCGATCGCGGACACCGAGGCCGCCGTCGAGAGCTTGGAAGCGCGCATGGCGGCGCCCGGTTTCTTCGGCGACCGCGAGGGATCCCGCGAAGTCACGGCGACCTATGAGGACCTGAAGAGCCGGCTGCCGGCCCTCTACGAGAAACTCGAACGCCTCGACGCGGCGGTTCAGGACAACCCCGGCACGAGCCGCTAGCCGTGGGTGGGCCGGGCTACCGGCCGGCTTCCTCCTCCTCCAGCCTCACCCCCAGGCCGTTCGCCATGCGGTTCACGAAGCAGTAGTAGGAGGCCACCGCGCAGGCGTCGTGAATGTCCCGATCCGAGAGTCCGGCGCTCCGGAGCGGCTCGAGATCCTGCTCCGCCAGGCTGCCCGGGGTCCGCGCCAGCTTGATGGCGTAGTCGGCGAGCGCGCGGCGCCGGGGCGAGAGCGAACAACCCTCCGGGTCACGGCGCAGGGCATCCACCAGCTCCGGATCCCGGGTCAGCCGGAGAAGACCTCTCCGGTGATGCTCGATTCAATAGTGGCAGTCGTTGACCACGGAAACGGCGACGGCGATCAGTTCCCGTTCGGCGAGGCTGAGGCCCGATGCGCCCCGCATCAGGTGTTCGTAGAGGGACAGGTGGTGCTCCAGCGCTTCCGGATTCAGGCTGGAGACCCTCAGGATGTTGTCCACCAGCCCGTCGGGACGCCGGTGCCGCCGGTAGAGCGCCCCGAGCCTGCCGGACTGCCCCTCGGGAGCAGCCGGCGAAACCATGTGGATCCAGGACATCGGGCAGGCGGATGGACGGTCCACGTAGGATACCGAGCCGATGTTGCGGATCGCGTGCGACGGCTCCTGCCTCGGGAACCCGGGGCCGGGCGGCTGGGCGGCGGTGATCCTGACCGATACCGGAGAGGAGCGGGTCCTCTCGGGGGGCGAACCGGACACCACGAACAACCGCATGGAACTGACCGCCGCGATCCGGGCGGTGGAAGCGGTGCCGGACGGAGCCCCGGCCACCGTGTTCTGCGACAGTCAGTACGTGGTCAAGGGCATCACCCAGTGGCTTCCGTCCTGGGTCCGGCGCAACTGGCAGACCGCGAACCGCCGACCGGTCAAGAACGCCGACCTGTGGCGGCGCCTGGCCGCTGCGCGCGCCCGGCGGCCCGGGGTCCGGTTCGAGTGGGTCCGGGGTCATGCCGGGCACCCGGGGAACGAAAGGGCCCATACCCTCGCCTCGGAGGAAGCCCTCCGGCAGGGACGGCGGGCGCCGCGGCCCAACCGGAGCGGCCGGCTCTTTCCCCCTAACGGATAGACTCGGGGCGTTCGTGCGCGAGTACCGGTTCCTTCAGGCGGACGTTTTCACCGACCGCGCGTTCGCCGGGAATCCGCTGGCCATCGTCACCGGCGCCGAAGGGCTGTCGGGCGAAGAGATGCAGCGGATCGCCGCCGAAATGAACCTCTCGGAGACCGCCTTCGTGCTGCCGCCGACCGCGGTGCAGGCGCTCTGCCGCCTGCGCATCTTCACCCCCAATACGGAACTCCCGCTCGCGGGCCATCCGGTGGTGGGGACCTTCTTCGTGCTCGCCCGGCGCGGCGAGCTGGGCCTCGGCGAGGCGCTCCGGAACCTGGGCACCGGCGTCCACCGCATCCACCAGGAATGCGGCGCCGGGGTGCTCCCGGTGGACATCCGCGTGTCGGGAGGCGAGGTGGAGCAGGTCGTCATGACCCAGGCGCCCCCCCGTTTCTTCGCCGAGTTCGCCGACCGCAGCTCGCTTGCCGCCTGCCTGGGAATCGGCGCCGACGAGCTGCTTCCCGACGGACGGCCGGCGCAGGTCGTCTCGACGGCGCTCCCTCAGTTGATGGTGCCGGTCCGGTCGCTCCGGAGCATCGAGAAGCTCGAACTGGATCCGGCGGCGGCCCAGGCGCTGCTCAACCGCGAGGAAATCGGGTCCGACTGCATGATGGTGTTCTCCACGCAGTGCGTGGACGAAGAGAACGCCGCCCACGCCCGCATGTTCGCGCCCGGGCTCGGGGTGCACGAAGACCCGGCGACCGGGAGCGCCGCGGGCGCGCTGGGCGCCTGGCTGGTCCGGCACGGACTGGTGAAGGACAGTGACCGCGATCCGGTCGGCCTCGTGATCGAACAGGGCTACGAGATGGGCCGTCCCAGTTCGATCCACGTGGAGGTCGAACGTGACGGCGGCCAACCCTCGCTGGTCCGCGTCGGGGGGCAGGCCGTGGAGGTCGCCGAAGGGGTGCTGCGGATCCCGGACTAGGAGTTTCTCGGGATCACGGAATGGTGATCCGTTCGCCCGGTAGTGGCGGCGTGTGTGCCGGGACCCGGTGGGCCCGCACCCGCTGCTCGAAGGCATAGCCGAGGGCGAGCAGGCGAGGTTCGCTGAACGCGCGGCCCAGGAACGAGATGCCCACCGGGAGTCCTCCCCCGGTGAACCCCGCGGGCACGATCAGGTCCGGAAACCCGCTCATGTTCGCGAGGCGGACCGGCGAGGGTCCGTAGAGATCCGGGGGACGGTCGATGAGAGCCGGACGCGTCGGAGAGGTCGGATAGACGATGGCGTCGAGGTCTTCCTGGTCCATCAGGCCCTCCACCACGGCGCGGACCAGCGGGAGCGCGTGCTCGCGCACCGCGATGTGGGCGTAGTCCGTGATCTCCCCGCTGGCGTTCTCGCGAAGAAACAGGCTCCAGCGTCCGGGGTTGGGGCGCAGGCCGTCTCCGTGCGAGGGAAGTCTCATGGAGCGCTCGACCAGGTCGTCCAGCGTCCGCGGATAGCCGTCACCCAGGCCCTGCAGGTACTCCGCGATCTGCTTGCGGAACTCCGGCCAGCGCACCGTCGTGTAGAAGTCGCTCTCGACCTCCAGCAGCCACTCCGGAAGGCGCACGTCCACGACCTCGGCCCCGGCGTCGCCCATCGCATCCAGCGCCGCCTCGATCGCCCAGTCCACCTCGCGGTCGGCGCCCATGAAGTCGCGGGCCACGCCCAGACGCGCCCCGGAGAGCGCCTCTCGGTCCAGGAACTGCGTGTAGTCGTCGTGGAACTGCCCGGCGCTCCTCAACGTCGCCGCATCCGCTTCGTCCACCCCCACCATCGTTCCGAGCGAGACCGCCACGTCGTACACGCTCCGCGCCATCGGTCCGCCGGTGTCGAAGGAAAGCGCGAGGGGCACGATGCCGTCGCGGCTCAGGAGCCCGAGCGTCGGCTTGAGACCCGCCAGTCCGTTCGCGGTGGAAGGCCCGCGAATGGAGCCTCCGGTGTCCGAACCCAGCCCGACGAAACCGTACCCGGCCGCGACCGCCGCACCGGTGCCGCCGGAGGAACCGGCGGGCGTGCGGGCGGGATCGTGCGGGTTCCGGGTGATTCCACCGAGCGAACTCATGGCGCCCCCGGACGCGAACTCGCTCAGGTTCACCTTCGCCAGCACGATGGCTCCGGCCTCCCTCAGTTTGCGCACCACGAAGGCGTCGTCCGGTGGCCGCGAATCCTGGAGCAGGAAGGACCCCGCGGTCGTGGGAATGTCCGCGGTGTCGAAGTTGTCCTTGAGGAGCACCGGAATCCCGTGAAGCGGTGAGCGGCGCCCGGCCCGCTCCCGTTCCGCGTCCATTGCCCGGGCTCGCTCCCGGGCGTTCGGATTCACCGAGATGACCGCGTTGATCCGCGGCCCCTGATCGTCGTAAGCCTCGATCCGCGCCAGACACAGCTCGACGAGCCGCTCGGCGGTCAGGACGCCGGCATCCACCGCCTCGTTGATCTCCGCGATCGTGGCGGTGGTGAGATCGATCTCACGGGGCTGTGCGGAATCGCTGGGGGCGGCGAACAGCAGGGCCAGGGCGGCGAGCACCGCGCCCCGGAAGGGGGAACGGGTAGGCAGAACGGGACGCATGGTGGCGGATCGTACCCGTGGCGCCCGGAGGGCCCGCCGAGGTTGCAACGCGTCGGGACGCCTGGGAGCGCCGGTGTTCACACCGGCATCGCGGCCGCAGGCCGCGAAACTCCCCCGGTCAAACACGCCCAGTGGACTGGACCCGAGCGGGGACGGCGTTGCGCCATCCCCGTTTGTGTCCGGCGCCATGCGGCGGAATGGAGCCGGGAGTTTCGCCCGCTGCGCGGGCGATGCCGGTCTGCAGACCGGCGCTCCTCGCGCTCCTCGCCGGCGCCCGGTCAGTTCGCCGAGATGCGGAGACGCGGGTCCTGGCGGAGCCGCGTGAGCGCTTCCGCCTCGAGCTGCCGCACCCGCTCCCGGGTGAGGTGAAGCTCGCGCCCGATCTCCTCGAGGTTCGCCTCCGGACCGCCCAGAATCCCGAAGCGGCGCTTGAGCACGTGCTGCAGCCGGTCGGGGAGGTCCGAAATGGCGTCCCGCACGTGCCGGCGCTGTTCGGCGTCGGTGACACCCTCGATCGGGTTCAACTGGTCCGGGTCCGGAGTCAGTTGGATCCGCGGCGTCCCGTCGGGAACCAGCGGCGCATCGAGCGAGTCGATCTGCGGCACCGAACGGAGCGCGTCGCGAAGCCTCTCCGGCGGCACGCCGATCTCGCGGGCGACATCGTCGGTGGACGGGAACTGACGCTTGCCGCGGCGCGCCGGATCGTTCCGGTACCGCTGCTCGAGTTCCGCCCGGACCTTGGAAGCCTTGCGATGGAGATCCAGCTTGTTGATCGGGACCTTGATGGTGCGGGACTTCTGCGAAAGCGCCCGCCAGATGGCCTGCCGGATCCACCACGTGGCGTAGGTGGAGAACTTGAGGTTCCGCTCGGGCTCGAACTTGCGAACCGCCTGCATGAGCCCGATGTTGCCTTCCTGGATGAGATCGCCCAGCGGGAGTCCCTTTCCCCGGGACTGCTTGGCGATGGAGATGACGAGGCGCAGGTTCCCCTCGATCATCTTCTCGCGGTTCTTGTAGAAGGCCGCGAGGTCCGTATTCGACGGGTCCTCCGAGCTCTCGATGTCGCGCCACGCCTTCTGCATGGCCCGGCTGTAGCGCTGCTCGTCGTTCTTGGTGAGCAGACGGTGCCGGTGCGTGTCCCGAAGATAGAGCCCCATCGAATCCAGATCGCCGGTCTGGTGCGTGTCGGGGGCGAGGCCGAGTTCTGCCGCCTCGTCTACCTCGTCTTCCGTGGACTCTTCCTCTTCTTCCTCAAGTTCGAAAGCCTCGTCCACGAACTCGATGGTTTCGTAATCCGTACTCGTAGGGTCCATAGCGCCCTCCAGATAACTCCTTATTGGCCTGCTTTGTGTCTATAGCGCGATAAGCACACAGCGTGCCATCCTCACTACTGCAACCGCTCCGTCTCCCGGCGGAACTTCCTGGTCACCCCTGACGAGGTGACTGACTCCTCCTCACCCATGGGTAAAGGAATAACGCCGCATCCGATCCAAGGTTCCCTTCCCCGCGGATGGAAACCCCGAACGGCCCTGGCGGGCCGAACGATTCAGCCAGACAGTCAGCCCGATTGGGGCGGCTCGGAGAGCGGCAGTCGCACGATGCTGGCGCTGGACTTCAACTCGTCCACCCAGGCGGAAATCCGCCGATTCAGATCGCGCTGTTCAAGTATATTCCGAATCAGGCTCTCCACTTCAACCAAAGGTGCGGGCGAACCGGCGTCCAGGTCCGGGAGCAGCACGGTCCGGTAGTACTCCTCGACATCTCGCTGGGCCACCTGCACCAGGGGCCGGAAGCGACGATCCACGTAACGGTCCACGATCAGCTCACGCTGGATCCGCTTGCGCAGGTAGTCCTCGGCGATGCCGAGGCGACGCAGCGTGGCGCGATAGTCCTCCGGGTTCGCGAACCGGTCCATCAGAGCCCGAAGCGTCGCCTCGCTCTCCTCTTCCGACGGCGGCTCCTGCAGATACCGGCGGGCCTCATGCTCCATGAGCCTCGCATCGATGAGGCGTTCCAGGGTCTCTTCCAGGGTCGGGGGCGGCACTGCTCCCGGTGTGAGGGCGACCGCCTCCAGGACCTCCGAGTAGGTGATCGGTTCACCGTTCACGACCGCGAGCACCCGGTCGACCCGCGCCGCGCTCGTTCCCGGTCGCGTCTGCCCGGGCGTTCCCAAGTTGCCACCTTTGGAAAAGGCCGGGACCGCGCCAGGCGCCAGGACGAGGCCCAGCGCGACGTGGACAGGCCATCGGAAGCGACGCCGGAGGGGGTTCACCCCGGGCGCGGCGATTTGGCCGTATCCACGCACGGGGACAGTCTGGCACAGCCCGGACCGGTTCCCGGACCCCGGGCGGGCGCCGGCTAGAACGCGTGGCCGATGGTGAAGTGCCACTGCCCCCGAGGGGCGTCACCGACGTCGCCCAGCCGGATCCCGTAGTCGAATCGGAGCGGCCCCAGCGGGGTGTTCCACCGGAGCCCGGCGCCGACGTTGTGCCCCAGGTCCGGCAGGCGGAACGAACGGACCTCGCTGTAGACCCCGCCGTGATCCGAGAACGCGGCGCCCCGCAGGCTGCCCACAATGGGGAACCGAACCTCGATGTTCCCCACGATGAGCATGTTCCCGCCGACCGGGTATCCGCTCGGATCGAGCGGTCCGGCGCGGTCCAGCTTGTAACCGCGAAGGCTGGTGGCTCCCCCGGCGAAGAACCGCTCGGTGATCGGAACCAGGGCCGGCTCGTCCGCGCCCAGCGTCCACGCCAGGCCGAGCCGCCCGCTGACGGCAAGGACGACCCGTTCGCCGACGGGAAAGAACAGGTACTGCTGCGTCAAGCCCTTCAGGAACGGAGCCCGGGACCGGAGGAGCGCCGACGACCACTCCACGTCCAGGATCCCGAACCGGCCCCGGCGGGGATCCACGGGGTCGTCGCGGGTGTCCGTGACCACCGACGCCGAAACCGCCGAGAGCCAGAGGTTGTCGGCGAAGTTGCGGTCGATCTGGATCGGGTTGATCTTCAGGTCGAACAACTCGCTCGTCGTCAGGTCGTAGCGCAGGAACACGTTGCGCCCCAGGATCCGGCGGGTCACCTGGACGCCGATACCGGAGCGGATGAAGTCGAGACTCTCCCGGTCCTGCGACTCCCGGAACGCGCTCACGAAGATGGGGATCTCGCCCTCCACGCTTTCGGCCCCCCGGTAGGTGGCCACCATGCGCGTGCCCTTGAGCGAGAACCGGCCGAACAGGCTCAGGGTATGGCCCATCCCGAACAGGTTGTTCCGGGTCCATTCGCCCTCTCCCCGAACCTGCTCCCGCTCGCTGTAGCCCGCGCCGTAGCCGATGCTGGTGCGGGGACCCTCCACCACCCGGATCAACACGTTCCGCTCGCTGATCGGTTCCTCGGGTTCCAGCAGATTCACGTCCACGCTGCGGAAGATCCCCATGGACACGAGACGCCGCCGCACTTCCAGCAGATCGCCGCTCCCCAGTGCGTCCCCCTCCGCAAAGGGAAGCCGGGAACGGATCACCGAATCCCGTGTGGTGTCGAGGCCCGCCACGATGATCCCGCCGACCGTGAAGTAGCTCCCGGGGCGGATCCGGAACACGACCTCCGCCTCGTAAGTGACCGGATCCACCGGAGCCTCGACCTCCACCACGGCCTCCAGGTATCCCCGGTTCCGATGAAACGACTCCAGGTCTTCGCGGGCGCCCACGATGTCTTCGGCCACGTAAGGCGCCCCGGGCGCAATGGCGGCCACCTCCGCCAGCTCGGCGTCGGTGAACGCGGCGCTCCCCTCGAAACGCACCGTCTCGACGGAAACGGCCGGACCCGGCTCGATCCGGACGCGGAGATCGAGCGCGAGGTCATCGTCCCCGGGCTCCCCGGGCTGGGGCGGGAGCGGCGCCACCTCGGCCCGGAAGTATCCGAGGCCACGGAGCGTTCGGCGCACGCTCTCGGTCAGCGCCCTCCACTCCTCCTCGCGGTAGGGCCGGCCGGGCCGGAGCGGCAGCAGGACGTCGGCGACGGCATCCGCCTCCTCGGGGGGCGCACCCTCCGACGAGACGACCCCGACGACATAGCGAGGGCCGGGGTCAGCGGAGAACACGAAGGTCCGCTGTTCACCGTCCGCACTCTCGACACTCTCCACCGTGACGGCGCCGTCCCGCCGCCCGTCGCGCCGGAGTTCGTCGAGAAGCTCCTGCCGGGCGGCTTCGATCGCATCGAGCGTGAGGGTCTGTCCGGAAAGGCCGTCCACGACGCCCTGTGCGTCTCCTTGAGAAGCACCGAACCCCTCGACCTCCAGGGTTACTCCGGGGCCGCGGTTCACTGACAAGGAGACGTCGACATCCCCGGTTTCGGTCGGCCTCCAGTCGAGGCTCGCCGTGGCAAACAGGAAGCCCCGATCCCGGAGCCTTTCCTCCACCTCCGGCAGTCGCGCCGTGACGTCCGTTTCGATCCAGGGATCGTCCCGTGAAATCCCCAGGGCGGCAATGAGGCTGCGGCCCAGTTCATCGTCCACTCCGAGGGCCTCGACCGAAACGACCCGAGCCCGGTCGGCGGCGGCCACCACCACCTCGAGCAGCGCATCCCGGCCGTCGGGCACGCTCTGGATGTTCACTTCCGCGCTCACGTAGCCGCGCGAGCGAAGCCAGTTTTCGCCGGCCTCCGCCCGAACCGGCAGATCGTCCGGCACGGACTCCCCGACCTCGAGACCGAGCATGGCGATCAGATTCAGGTCCTCGCCGGGGGGAGCCCCCTCCACGCTCAGGCGGGCGATCCGGGGGATGGGGTCGAGTTCGAAGATGAGCCGCAGGTCCCCGCCGGGCGTTTCCTCCGAACGCACCCGGACATCGCGGAAACGGCCGAGCGCGAACACCTGCTTCACGGACTGACGCACGACCAACGGACGGAAACGGGTTCCCGGGCGTACCGAGATCAATCGGGAGACCTCTTCGGGCACCGGCTCGGTGCTCCCGTCCGCCCAGCGGGCGACAACCGAACCCACCCGCTGCGACAGTGGATCTTCCGGCTGACCGGTGGCGCTCTGCGCGCCGGCAAGGCTCCCCGCTGGGGTTGCTGACAGGATGCCGGCAAGGAGAACCACCAGCGGGCTTGACACGAGTGGCCCCGCACGCTCACGAACCAATCGATTCCAAGTCACAGCCATACCCAGGCCGGTGCGGGGCGCTTCCACCACGGGCTGCTCGGCGCCCGCAGCGCAACTCCGGAAACGGCCGTTCGCGGCGCGCAGCGCCGCGGGGGTGGGGTGTGGGGAGGGGGTTCCCCACCCCACGGAAAAAAGCGAAGCAAATCGCG
>JAJDUD010000008.1 GCA_022826825.1 Acidobacteriota bacterium
CGGAGGGAGAGACCGCCGGAGCCGCGGCCGTCGCCGTAGCATCCGGGTTCCCGGATGGTCTCGACAAAGCGCACGGAGAGTCGATAGGGTCGTTGGGTCATGGATGAGCGTTCCTGCGGGGACCGTGTGGGGGACACGAAATGGGCGGGAACGAGGGAGTCTGCGGCGTTCCGGTGAGGAACAGTATAGCACCGTAAGCCATTGAATAACGGTAGCCATAGCGGAACGTCAGGGCACTCTGCGGAACCCTGCGGAACCGGCAGAATGCGGCCCGGAGGTCGTCGTTCCAAGCCGGCGGCGTGATCGGGACCTGTGGCTCTACGCGCTTGCGGCCCTGTGGGCCGCGTGCCGACCGGAGGTCGGCGTTCCAAGCCGGCGGCGTGATCGGGACCTGTGGCCCTACGCGCTTGCGGCCCTGTGGGCCGCGTGCCGACCGGAGGTCGGCGTTCCAAGCCGGTGGCGCGATCGGGACCTGTGGCTCTACGCGCTTGCGGCCCTGTGGGCCGCGTGCCGACCGGAGGTCGGCGTTCCAAGCCGGCGCGCCGTTGGTTTGGTTGGGCCTGGGTGCCGGGGGGCGGAATTGAACCGCCGACACAAGGATTTTCAGTCCTCTGCTCTACCGTCTGAGCTACCCCGGCTACGGGCGCCCGCCATCTCACGCGGGCGCGGTAGTTTGGCACAGGCTCAGGCTTCCTGCGGCTCCGCCTCCCCGCCGTCGTCCTCGCCTTCCAGGCCGAGTGCTTTCCGGACGCGGGCTTCCACCTCGGCCATGAGCGGCTCGTCCTCGAGCAGCGTCCTGCGGGTCCGTTCCCGGCCCTGTCCGATCTGTTCGCCCTGGTAGGAGTACCAGGCCCCGCTCTTCTCGATGATGCGCTCACGAACCGCAAGGTCGATGAGATCTCCCGCCCGGGAGATCCCTTCCCCGTAGCGGACGTCGAACTCGGCCTGCCGGAAGGGAGGGGCCACCTTGTTCTTGACCACCTTGATCCGGGTCCGGTTCCCGATGACCGCGTCGCCTTCCTTGAGCGCGCCGATCCGCCGGATGTCCACCCGCACCGACGAGTAGAACTTGAGCGCGCGCCCGCCCGTCGTGGTCTCCGGGTTGCCGAACATGATCCCGATCTTCTCCCGGAGCTGGTTGATGAACACCAGGCAGGTGGACGACTTCGAGACGATCCCGGTGAGCTTGCGGAGCGCCTTCGACATGAGCCGCGCCTGGAGGCCGACCTGCGCGTCGCCCATCTCGCCGTCGAGTTCGGCGCGCGGCACGAGCGCCGCCACCGAGTCCACCACCACGACGTCCACCGAGCCGCTCCGCACCAGCGTCTCGGTGATCTCGAGCGCCTGTTCGCCGTCGTCGGGCTGGGACACCAGCAGCTCGTCGGTGTTCACCCCGAGCGCCCGGCAGTACTCGGGATCGAGGGCGTGCTCGGCGTCCACGAACGCGGCAACGCCGCCGAGCGCCTGGGCGGAGGCCACCACGGTGAGCGCCAGGGTGGTCTTTCCGGAGGATTCCGGGCCGAACACCTCGACGACCCGGCCGCGGGGGAAACCACCCACGCCGAGCGCGGCGTCCACCGAGATCACGCCGGTCGGGATGGCGGACACGTCCATGGCGGACGAACCGAGGCGCATGATCGCCCCCCGGCCGTGCTGTTTTTCGATCTGCCCGAGGGCGATGTCGAGGGCGCGGGAGCGCTGGTCGGCGCTCCGCGATTTCCTGGCGTCTGGCGGCATGCTTTTCGTGTCTCTCGACATGGCTGGCGGGAGTCTCCTCGTGGGGGAATGGGCGCCCCTGACCCGGGGCCGGCGGCGCGGCTTCGAGTTCTCTACAGGCTAAGACGTAGTTGAGCCAAATTCTGTCCCACCCCGGCCACCCGACATCTCAAGAATCTCTTTAGGCGAGTCCGTCAGCCGCCCGCATCGCGGTAGTCGTGGAACCCGCGGCCCGACTTGCGGCCGAGCCGGCCACCGTCCACCAGCTTCACGAGCAGCGGGCACGGGCGGTAGCGGGGATCTCCGAACCCCTCCTGCAGCACCCGCAGGATGTCGAGGACCACGTCCAGACCGATGAGATCGGCGAGCGCCAGCGGCCCCATCGGATGCCGCATGCCGAGCCGCATGATCCGGTCGATGTCCTCGGCGGTGCCCACGCCCTCCATGAGCGCGAAGGCGGCCTCGTTGATCAGCGGCATGAGGACCCGGTTGGAGACGAACCCGGGCGCGTCGTTGACCGCGCAGGGTGTCTTGCCCAGGCGCCGCGACATGTCCATGGTGGTCTCGAACGTCTCGTCCGAGGTCTCGAGCCCCCGGATCACCTCCACCAGCTCCATGACCGGCACCGGGTTCATGAAGTGCATGCCGATGAAGCGGTCGGCGCGGCCGGAGGCGGCTCCGAGCCGGGTGATCGAGATCGAGGAGGTGTTCGACGCGAGGATCGTCCGGGGCGGCAGCAGCGGGTCGAGCCCCCTGTAGAGCGCGAGCTTTTTCGCCTCGTTCTCGACGATGGCCTCGACCACGAACTCCGCATCGGCGGCGGGCGCCATTTCGGTCCCCGGCCGGATGCGCGCGTAGGCGGTCTTCGCTTCCGCCTCGGTCAGGGTCCCCCGCTTCACCTGGCGCCCCAGGTTCTTCTCGATGGCCGCCATGCCGCGCGCCGTGAACTCCTCCCGGATGTCCACGAGGTTCACCTCCACGCCGGAGACGGCGAAGACCTGGGCGATGCCGTTCCCCATGGTCCCGGCGCCCACCACCAGGACGCGTCCCGGCGCTCCCGGATCAGGCACGTTCCACCCCCAGGGCGACCCCGTTGCCGCCGCCCAGGCAGAGACTCGCGACGCCCCGGTCCAGGCCGTGCTCCCGGAGCAGGTGGAGCAGCGTGGTGAGGATGCGGGCGCCGCTCGCCCCGATGGGGTGGCCGAGCGCGACGGCGCCCCCGTTCACGTTCGTCCGGTCCGCCGGCAGACCGAGTTCGGCGCGCACCGCCACCGCCTGGGCGGCGAAGGCCTCGTTGATCTCGAAGAGGTCCACCCCGTCCACGCTCCAGTCGAGCCGCGCGAGCAGTTTCCGGACGGCGGGCACCGGGGTCATCATGACCCACCCGGGCTCGAGGCCCGAGACCGCCTGGCCGGTGATCCGGGCAAGCCGGGGCAGGCCGTGCCGGCGCACGGCCGCATCCGAGGCGATCACCAGGGCGGATGCCCCGTCGTTCACCCCCGGGGCGTTCCCGGCGGTCACCCGGCCGTCCTTGCGGAACACCGGCTTGAGGCGCGCGAGCGACTCCGCGGTGGCGTCGGGCCGGATGCTCTCGTCGCGCTCGACCATCACGGCGCCCTTTCGCGCCGGGACCTCCACGGGCAGGATCTCGGCGGCGAAGCGCCCCGCCTCGGTGGCCGCATGGGCGCGCCGCTGGCTCTCGGCGGCGTATTCGTCCATCGCCTCGCGGCTCACTCCGTAGCGGTCGGCAACGCGCTCTGCCGTCTCGCCCATGTGGATGTCCTCGAAGGCGTCGGTGAGCCCGTCGTGCACCATCGAGTCCACGAGGCTGCCGTCGCCCATCTTCGATCCCGTCCGCATACCGGAAAGGAGGTGCGGGGCGTTCGACATGGACTCCATCCCGCCCGCCACCACCACGTCGGCGTCGCCGGCGAGGATCGCCTGGCGGGCGAGCATGACCGCCTTCAGCCCCGATCCGCAGACCTTGTTGATGGTGAGGGCGCCGACCCCGGCGGGCAACCCGGCCCCGATGGCGGCCTGGCGGGCCGGGTTCTGGCCGAGCCCGGCGGTCAGCACGTTCCCGAGGATGACCTCGTCGACGGCGCCCGCGGAAACCGCGGCGCGCTCCACCGCCTCGCGCACCACCAGCGCCCCGAGTTTCGGAGCGGGCAGCGGGGAGAGCCCGCCGAGCAGCTTTCCGATCGGGGTGCGGACCGCCGAGGAGATCCAGACGCCGGAACGCCCGTTCGTTTCGGACGTCACCGGAGGCGCCTGGGTCATTCCCCCTTCCTGCCGTCCCCGGAGAGCGCCGGAACCCCGAGTTCGACCCGCACCCGCAACCGGGCCTTCGGGAGACCCGCGGCGCTCACCAGGCGCCGGGCGATTTCCGTCCTCCGCCGGTGCGCCTCGGCCCGGACCAGCGGGTCCGCGGTGACGATCGTCAGGACGCGCTTCTCGACGCGCACCGGAACCGCTTTCGGGGCGATCTCCGCGGGCGCCGCCCGGTCCCAGAGCGCCTTCAGGAACTCGAGATCCAGCATCGCTCCCTGGACCCGGCTCGGGAACACGAGCCCGAGAAGATCCCCGATCGGCGCCGGATCCTTCGGGCGCCGGTCCGGCGGCCGGGAAACACGCTCCATACACGGGATCGTAACCGTCGGGGCGCGCCGGACGACTGGTATAGTGGCCGACTTGGAAACTCGATCCGGAGGGACTTCAATGGCCCAGACCAGGTATCCGAAAACGCCTCGCGAGGAACAACCCGAGGCAAGCGCCGACAGCGCCGAGACGACGGCGCGGGGTCCGTTTTCCCGACGCCAGTTCCTGCGGGGAAGCGCCGCCGCCGGGGCCGCCTCCGCGGGGTTGCTGTCCGGCATTCTGGACGACGCCGCGGCTCAGGGCGAGCCGGGAGTCGCCGGGCCGGGCGCGGTGGACATGGCCTTCAAGATCAACGGCAAGGCCCACGTCGCGACCCTCGAGCCGAGGGTCACGCTGCTCGACGCGCTCCGCAACCACCTCGACCTGACCGGCGCCAAGAAGGTCTGCGACCGCGGCACCTGCGGCGCCTGCACGGTGCTCATGAACGGCGACCCGGTGTATGCCTGCTCGGTGCTCGCGATCGAGGCGCAGGGCGCCGACGTCACCACCGTGGAAGGTCTCGGATCGCCGGCGAACATGCACCCCATCCAGCAGGCGTTCGTGGACCACGACGCCCAGCAGTGCGGTTTCTGCACGCCGGGCTTCATCGTCGCCAGCGCGGCGCTCCTGAACCGTCATCCGAATCCCGATCAGGACACCGTCCACCGGGAGCTCGGCGGCAACCTCTGCCGCTGCGGCACCTACGCCGGCGTCCGGGCGGCCGTCGCCCAGGCGGCCGGAGGAGGAACCACCAATGGCTGAGTACACCTGGCCCGCTGCGGGCGACCGCCTGCACATCGGCAAACACATCAGCCGCCTTGACGGCCCGGTCAAGGCGACCGGACGGGCGAAGTACGCCTACGACGTAAACCGCCGCGGGATGCTCTGGGCGGTCATGGTCCAGAGCCCGCACGCCCACGCCCGCATCACCGCCATCGACACCTCGGCGGCGGAAGCGATGGACGGCGTGGTCAAGGTCCAGGTCATCCAGGACGTGGGGACCGAGATCCAGTGGGCCCACGACGAGATCGTGGCGGTGGCCGCCACCTCGGAAGAGGTCGCCCGCGACGGCGCCGCGGCCGTGAAGATCGAATACGAGGTGCTGCCGCACTTCGTGAACGAGCGCGCGGTGGACGAGGCCCCCGACGCCCAGCCCGCCCAGGCGGAGACCACCGGGGACCCGGCGGCCGCGATGGCCTCGGCCCCGACGAAGTCCAGCGGGACCTACCACGTGGCGCAGATCGCCCACTGCTCCCTCGAATCCCACGGCCAGGTCGCCGAGTGGCAGGACGAGGAGACGGTCACGCTCTGGGCCTCCACCCAGGCGATTTCCGGCGTCGCCTCGCAGCTTGGCGAGCGGATCGGCATTCCGGCCTCGAACGTCCACGTCGAGACCCAGTACATGGGGGGCGGCTTCGGCAGCAAGTTCAGCGTGGACCGCTGGGGCGTCGTCTGCGCCGAGCTCGCGAAGGAGACCGGCCGCCCGGTGAAGCTGATGCTCGACCGGGACCAGGAGGTCACCGTCGCCGGCGCGCGTCCCTCGACCCACGCCGAGGTCTCGACGGCCGCCGACGCCGACGGGAACGTCGTGGCCTGGGACTCGAAGAGCTGGGGTTCGGGCGGACCGGCGGGGGCCAACTCCCCGCCGCTTCCCTACGTCTTCGCGTTCGACGACCAGACCCACATGCACACCTCGGTGCCGACGAACACCGGGCCGGCGCGGGCCTGGCGGGCCCCGAGACACCCGCAGGCGTGCCTGGTCACCATGCGGGCGCTCGAGGATCTCGCCCACGCCGCGGGCATGGACCCGCTCGACTTCTTCCTGAAGAACATCGACAAGACGGGCGAGCGTTCGGGCACCTATACCGAGGAACTCGAGAAGGGCGCCGAACTGATGGGCTGGCGCGACCGCTGGCGGCCGCGCGGCTCGGGGACCGGAACGGTGCGTTCCGGGCTCGGCCTCGCGCTCCACACCTGGGGCGGCCGCGGCCACCGGAGCAACTGCGAGGTGCTCGCCTACCGCGACGGCCTCGTGGAAGCCCGGATCGGCAGCCAGGACCTCGGCACCGGAACCCGCACCATCATCGCCCTGGTGCTGGCCGAGACCTTCGGACTCGGCCTGGAGCAGGTCAAGGTGACCATGGGGCGGAGCGTCCTGCCGGCGTCCGGCGCCTCGGGCGGCAGCACCACGGTGGGAGGCGTCAGCGGCTCCACCCGCCGGGCGGCGCTCAACGCGGTGGACGCGGTGTTCGAGCGGATCGCGCCGCGGCTCGGGACGGAGATGGCGAACCTGGAGCTCAAGGGCGGCCAACTCCACTTCAAGGACGGGTCCATGGCCGCGATGCCCTGGCGGCAGGCGGCGACGCTCATCGGGGTGAACCCGGTGTCCGCCACCGGCGCCAACCCCGGCCCGGGTCAGTTGAACGACAGCGGGGTGGGCGGCATCCAGATGGCCGACGTCAGCGTGGACATGGAAACCGGCGTGGTCTCCATCAACCGCATGGTGGCGGTCCAGGACTGTGGGCTCATCCTCGACATGAAACTCGCGGAGAGCCAGGTGTACGGCTCGCTCATCATGGGCGTCACCTACGCCCTGACCGAGGAGCGGGTCTTCGATCCGCACACCGGCCAGATGCTGAACGCCGACATGGAGTTCTACAAGCTCGCCGGAATCGAGGACGTGGGCGAGATGATCGTCCACATGATGACCGGACCCGGTTACGACGAACGTGGCGTGATCGGCCTCGGTGAGCCCCCGGTCATCGCGCCGGGAGCGGCGATCGCCAACGCGGCGACCAACGCCACCGGCGTTCCGATCAACGAGATGCCGATGACCCCCGAGCGGGTGCTCGCCGCAATCAACGGAGGGATGGCCTGATGCGCGCCTTCGAATACTCCAGTCCCCGGACCACCGAGGACGCGATCCGGATGCTGTCCGCGGAGGGCGCGGTGGCGCTCGCCGGCGGCACCGACCTGCTGAGCCTGATGAAGGACGGCGCGGCGGCGCCGTCCCGTCTGGTCAACCTGAAGGCGATTCCGGATCTGACCGGGGCTCACGAGACCGACGGCGGACTCCACATCGGCGCCACCACCCGGCTGGGGCCGCTCGGTGAGCACCGGGTGATCCGCGAGTCCTTCCCGGCGGTCGCCCAGGCCATTGCCGGGGTCCGCAGCCGGCAGGTGCTCTCCATGCGCACGGTCGGCGGCGACCTCCTGCAGCGGCCCCGCTGCTGGTACTTCCGCGCGGGCTTCGGGCTGGTGCCGATGCACGACGGACAGTCCATGGCGAAGACGGGCGACAACCGCTATCACGCGATCTTCGGGAACGCGGGCGACGCGGTCTTCGTGAACCCGTCGAGCCTCGCGCCGCCGCTGATCGCGCTCGGCGCCTCGGCGACCGTCCTCGGGCCGGACGGCGAGCGCACCGTCGCGGTCGAGGACCTCTACCGGACGCCGGCCTCCAGCGACGAGAGCGAGTTCACGCTCGGCGCCGCCGAGATCGTGACCGGAGTCACCATTCCGATGCGCTCGTCCAGCAACGCCACCTACGAGATCAGGAACCGGAAGGGCTTCGACTGGCCGCTGGCCGCCGCCTCGGTCGCCGCCTCGGACGGGGGCGCCCGGGTGGTGCTCGGTCACGCGGCGCCCACCCCGTGGATGAGCGCCGCCGCGGCCGGCGCCCTCGCCGGCGGCATCAGCGAGGCGAGCGCCCAGGCGGCCGGTGACGCCGCAGTGGCCGACGCCGCCGCGCTCTCCGGAAACGGATACAAGATCCAGCTCGCGCGGGTCGCGGTAAAACGCGCCGCGCTCGCCGCCATGTGAGGAGAACGACGATGGCCACGAAAACCACCGCTCCCAAAAGCGCCATTCCCGGGGCTACCGGACGCGCCGCTTTCTCGCTCTGCCACCGTCTCCGCTCCAAGGCGATGTACATGGACATGGAGTACGACCCGAGCGTCCCGGGCGGGCATCCCGGCGACGACCACTTCTGGTGCACCCACACCATGAACTGCCTCGGCCCCGACGGGCGGGTCGCCGACAAGGAACGCTGCAGCGAGGGTTCCGGACGGTCCTGTTTCGAAAGCGCCTGGTAGGCGTACTTGCTCCAGCCGCGAGCCGGGTGAAGCCGCGCCCCGGCCCTGCTAGACTGCGCCCTTCGGTCTGGACCGTATCGAACCGCGGTTCTCCGACGGAGGTAGCGTCATGAAGATTTCCCGTTTCCTGCTGGCAGCCGCCCTCCTCGCGCTGGGCGCGACGGCTTTTGCAGAAAGTCCCGGCGAGGCGGACACCTCGCTCACCGGCCTCTACCTCGAGGCCCGCACCGCGGACGTGTACGCGGGCCACTGCTACGCGAACAGCGAAGTCGGCCTCGACGGCGAGGAAGCCGTGCTCGCCTGGAACGTCTCCGAGGGGATGTACGAGGGCGTCGAGCTTTCCGGCCTCTCGGTGGTCGCGGTGGTGAAGGCGCAGGCCACTCTGGGAGATCCGCACGACAACCCGTATCCGGTCGAGTCGGTGCTCATCGTGGACGAGGCCGCGAACGCCGACCAGCGGAGCGCCCTCATCCAGCTCGCGCACGACATGGGCGGCGAGCTGCTCGACAACGTCCGGAACATCCGGGACGCGCCGGTGGCCGCGGACTTCGAGAGCAAGCCGGGCCACGCCTCGCTGTCGGCCGGCGAGCTGGTGGAGATCAAGACCCGCGCGATCACCCACAAGGATCACCTCTGCGGCAGCGAGTTCGTCTACTACCCGCCGTTGACGGAGATCGCGGACGCGATGCCGGCCTACACCGAGGCGCACGCGTTCCGGGGCGACGACTTCGACACCACCTGGAGCTGCCCGCTCAAGCGGAGCGCCTTCCTGGGTTCCTTCGTCCGCTAACGGCGAGCCCTGCTACCGCGCCATGAAGGTTCGTCCGCGTTTCGCCTATCTGCTGCCCGCCGGGCTGCTTGCCGCCACTCTCGGCTTCGGGAGCGATCAACCGATGCTCGGCGCCGCCGACGGCACACCACCCGAAGGCGTTTCCGATGAGATCCGGGCGGTCCTGGGCGCCGCGGGCGTCCGCGCGACGCTCGGTTCCGGCGTCAACCTCGATTTCTGGCTCCGCGCCGAGCAACCCTCCGGCAACAACACGAATCCGGCGGCGACTTTCCCGGATCTCGGCGTGGGGACGCTGGTAGGAGTGGTCCGGATCGACGGACCCTGGTCCGACTACAAGGGGAACCCCATCGAGCCCAACGTCTTCACCATGCGCTACGGGATCCGTCCCGAGGACGGAAACCACATGGGCGTCTCCGTGCACCTCGACTACGTGCTGCTGGTGCCGGTCGCCGAGGACATGACGGTGGACGTCGAGTGGGGCCAGGACGACCTCAACATCATGAGCTTCGCCGCCACCGGCGTCGGCCATCCGGCGGTGATGAGTCTCGCGCCGAACTGGGAAGGCATCACCGAGCCCGCCATCTTCCAGGACGACGCCGAAGGCTGGGCGCTCGGCTACCCCTGGGCGGACGGCCTCACCCTCGGCTTCGTGGTCGAGGGCCAGGGCGAGCATTAGAGGGGGAGCGCCGGTCTTCAGACCGGCACGCGGGCCGCAGGCCCGCAGAGCACGTATCGCCGATCAGCCTGAGGCGCGCCTGCCAGGCAGCATCGTGCAGCCCCTCAGTACTCCAGTTCGCAGCGGAGCGGCCAATCCCCGGCGGGCAGCCGCACCTCCACCGTGCGCGAGCCGGCCGCGACCCCGGGCGCCGGCTCCAGGAAGCGGCTCCGGCTGACGTCGTTGCAGTCCGGGCGCCCGTGGCCGTAATAGTCGTCGCGGCCCACATCGACGTAGGTCACTCCGCCACGGGGTTGCCGGTCCGCTCCCACGTACATCAGGTCGTTTTCGACGTCTTTCACGTGGCCGCCCCCGAGGTCGGTGTAGTTCGGCGCGCAACTCGCCACCGCTCCGAACACGTGAAACAGTTCGTGGACCATCGTCACCTCGAAGGTGGAAACCGTCTCCTCATCCGGCCCGAGTTCCGCATCACTGCACTCGAGGTAGACGGCGCCACCCTCCTCGAAAAGGGCCGTGCCGCAGAGCCCCGTTACCTGACCTTCGTAGTAGAACACGGGTATCTTGTCTCCCGTGAGCCCGAGCCGGGACGACGCGTCCCGGAGGCGAAACACGATATTGGCGTTGAATCCGTCACCCTCCTGGCGGGTGAACGGAAGCCGCAGGAAGGAAACGTCCGGCCGCCCCTGGTAGGTGTCCACCCGCAGGCGCTTCCCGGTCTCCTCCGGCAGCCAGTTCTGAATACCCAGGACCGAGCGTTCCACTTCTCCGAATCGGTCGCGGTTCCGATCTTCGATGTCGCTCGGGACCGCGTAGACGAAGTGGATCTGGGGGCCACTGATGTCGTCAGGGCGATCCCGGGTGCTCCGCGGGATCGGATCCTCCACGACGAACTCCAGCTCCACGAAAAAGCCTTCGAAGGTGGCGGTCAACACCGCGGTGCCGGCCGCGACCGCTTCGACGAAGCCCTCCTCGTCGATCGCAACCACGTCCGGGTCCGACGAGGTCCACTCGGCATTCACTGTGCCCGTCGTGCCGTCGTCGTAGGTTCCGTAGACGACCAGCGGTCCGACCTTCTGCCCGACCCGGATGTCGGTGCGGGGAGCGAACGGCTCGAGACCCGTCAGCGCCCGCGGTGGCCGCGGCGGCGCCTTCGGGGGAGTGGTGGGCGAAACGCCGTCTCCACAGGAGGCGAGAAACGCGAACAACGGAACGAGCAGGAGCAGCCGTTTCACGCGTTCAGCCTACCGCGAAGTTTTCCTGGCCTCCACGGGAGAGCGACCCCGGCAAATCCCCGCAATACACTCGCGCCCGAGGACCTCCGCCATCTCCCAGACCGCTCGGGAAACCCCGGGAAACGCCGCCGGCATCCTGCTCGCGGCCGGCGAGTCGAAGCGGATGCGCCGCGTGAAGGCCCTCCTCCCCCATCCGGACGGGTCCGGCCGGACCCTGATCGGCGCCGCCGCGGAGACCCTTCTGGCGGCCGGCCTCTCCCCCGTGATCGTGGTGCTCGGCCACGGCCGCCGCGAGATCGCTCCCGAGCTCCGGGGACTCGCGGTCCGCGCCGTCCCCAACCCCGCCTACCAGCGGGGCATGCTCTCCTCCCTCCAGGTCGGAATCCGCGCTCTGGCCCCCGAGCGGCACATCTTCTGGGCGGTGGTCGCCCCCCTGGACCAGCCCTTCCTCTCCGCCGGCCTCATCGGAAGGCTCGTTGCCGCCGCCACCGGGCCCCCCCGTCCGCCCGCCGCCGTCGTTCCGGCGACCCCGGCGATGGAACGAACGGGGACCTGGGGCCTGCCGGTGGTGCTCCGGCGGCGCCTCTTTCCGGAGGTGCTGGAGCTGTCGGCGACCCGGGCGGCGGAAGATGGGGGCCGCGACCGGGGCGCCGGCCGCGTCCTCGCGCGGCACCGCCCGGACGTGGCGGTCGTCCCGGCCAGCGAGCGGGAGCTGCTCGACCTCGACGACTGGGAGAGCTACGAGCGGGCTCGGCAGCCTCCGCGAGCTGTTGCGGGCGGATGACCCTTCCCCTCCCCCACCCGGCCGCGCTCCTGCTCAGCTACGGCTCGGTGGGTGCGCTGCTGCTGGCCACGGAACTTCTCCGCCGCACCGGCAAGGTAGCGCCCGAAACGGCGCGCAAGGCCGTCCACGTGGGGGTGGGCCTCTGGATTGTTCCCACGGTGTTCGTGTTCGCCGACTGGCGGGTGGCGGTCGTGCCGCCGCTCACCTTCCTGGCGCTGAACTACCTCATCCACCGGTTCCGGCTGTCTCCTCTCGACAGCGACCCGGCGAACCTGGGCACGGTGTTCTTCCCCATCTCGTTCGCGGTGCTCCTCGCCGTCTTCTTCCGGCCGGGGGAACCCGGAAACGAGGCCTTCCTCGCGGTGGCGGGACTCCTGACCATGGCGCTCGGGGACGCCGCCGCCGCGGTGTTCGGGAAGCGCTACGGCACCCGCCGCTACACCATCCTCGGCCACTCGCGGACCATGGAAGGGAGCATGGCGATGTTCCTGGTCACGGGCGTGGTCATCGCCGTGGTGCTCAACACGATGGCGGGCTACTCCTGGCATCCAGCGGTCGCCTTCGGCCTGGTGACCGGGACGGCGGCGGCGGGGATTGAAGCGGTATGCCCCTTCGGCAGCGACAACCTCTTCGTGCCGCTCGGGACCGCGGGAATCCTCTGGGTCCTGGTCGAGGTGAGCGGGGCCGCATTGGGCGTGGGATGAGCGCGGGGACGCGGGGACACGGGACCCGGCGCTGAAGAAAGGGATTTCGCTGCGCTTTGCGCAGCGGTGCCGGTCTGAAGACCGGCGTTCCCGGCCCGGCGGCGCCGTGCCGCGCCCCGAGCCGGATATGGTTCCCGGCGCGGAAGCGGCCGATGTCCATCATTTCCCTCGACAAAGGGCGCGCCCTCGGAGCGGAGGTGGCCCGGATGGCCTGGCGTTCGCTGCAGGTTGCCGCCGCCATCTCGGTCGTGGTCGTACCGTTCGGGTACAGCATTACCGGAGCGCACTCCGATGTCCTGATGGGCCTGCTCGCGGGAGTCGCCGTCGGGATCGGGCTCAACCTGCGGATGGGAGCGCAAAACGGCCGCTCCGTCGGCATCCTCATCGGCGTGACGGTGGGCATCGCGGCCGGACTGATCGCCGGCCTGATTCCGCAAAACCCCTGGGGTCAGCTCATCCCGCCCATCCTCGCCCTCGCCATCGGCCTGACGGACGGACTCGGCGAGACCCGGATTCGCGGCTACCGCGAAGCGTTCCATGAGGCGGCCCTCGTCTCGGGCCTCCTCGGGGCGGGCCTGTTGTTCGTGCCCGACGGCATCTTTGCGGCGGTGGGATGCGCCACGATGATTGCGCCGAACACCCTCATCGTCGGGTTCTTCAACCGGGACCACACGGGCAAGCGCTATACGCGGCCTCCGATCCTCCTGGTCGTCGCCTTCGTGGCCGTCTTCGCGGTGATCACGTACCTCGTCATGCACGAAGGTGGCCGGCACCGGTCCGTCGAGATCGGCCTCTTCTCCGCGTTCTGGTCTCTCGTGGTACTGCCGGTGCCGGTCTTCCTCGGCGCCCGGACCTTCGCGATCTGGGTGCAGCCGCGGCTGCGCCTCTACGTCCAGCTCGCCGACTACCTGCGGGTGATGTGGGTGCCGATCGGCGGCTTCGCCGTCGGCTACCTCGCGATCATCGTGATCTTCTCCGGGTTCTTCGGGATGCTCGAGCGCTTCGTCCCGGGGTCGTTCAGCAGCGCTGCCGGAGCGGGCGTGCTGGACTGGGTCTCGTTCTCCTTCTACTCGGCGATCGCCGACCCCAGTTCGGCGATCCGGGCGGTGTCGGGATTCGCCCGGTTCCTGGTCGGGATCCAGCTCGTCTTCTCCATCGGCTGGGCGCTCGTGGTGTTCGCAGCGGTCATGTCGGCCATCCAGCCGCAACTGGACGCGATCTCACGCCGCCGCGCCAACAACGGCGAATAGGCCTCAGCCCAGCGAGCGCGCGATCAGCGAGAGAGCGGTCCCCGCTTCCTCTTCGGTGAGCGACAGGTTCGGCCGCACCCGCACCGAGCGGGGGCCGCAGCCCAGGATCAGCAGCCGGTTCTCGTAGGCGCGGGCGAGGAACGCGTCCCGCTCCGCGGTGTCCGGAAGGTCGAACGCGCACATCAGCCCCCGCCCGCGGACGGAGGTCATCCGGCCGCCGGACTCCCGGGCCAGGTCGTGGAGGCCGGCGAGGATCACCCGGCCCACCCGCGCCGCGTTCCCGACCAGGTCCTCCTCCTCGATGATCTCGAGGTAGCGGCCGAAGCGGACCATGTCCACCAGGTTGCCCCCGAAGGTGGAGTTGATCCGGGACGGAAGCTGGAAGACGTTGTCGTCCACCTCGTCCACCCGGCGGCTCGCGAGGATGCCGCAGACCTGGGTCTTCTTGCCGAAGACCAACACGTCGGGCTCCACGCCGAAGTGCTGGTGGCACCACATCCGGCCGGTCATCCCCACCCCGGTCTGCACCTCGTCGAAGATGAGCAGGAACTCGTGCTCGTCGGCGAGCCGGCGCAGCGCCTCGAAGAACTCCCGCCGGAAGTGGAGGTCGCCCCCCTCCCCCTGGATGGGCTCGATGATGAGGCCGGCGATGTCGTCGGGGTGGGCGGCGACCGCGGCTTCGATGGCGGCGATCGCCCGCGCCTCCGCGGCTTCGGTCTCGGCCAGGTGCTCGGCCTCGGGAAACCGGATGTAGGGGTTCTCGATGCGCGGCCAGTCGAACCTGGGGAAGTAGGCCACCTTCATCGGTTCGGTGTTGGTGAGGGAGAGCGTGTAACCGCTGCGCCCGTGGAAGGCCTGCCGGAAGTGGATGATCTGGCTACCCCGCTCGCCCTTCCCGGCAGCGAGGTTCTTTCGCACCTTCCAGTCGAACGCGGTCTTGAGCGCGTTCCCGACCGCCACCGCTCCGCCCGCGATGAAGAAGGCATGCGGCAGGCTCTCCGGAATGGCGAGCCGGGAGAACGTGTCCACGAACCGCGCCATCTCGACGGTGTAGAAGTCGGAGTTCGACGGGTTGTGGACCGCCACCCGGCCGAGCCGCTCGACGAAGGCCGGGTCCCGGACCCCCGGGTGGTTGTGGCCGATCGGGTTCGTCGCGAAATAGGAGAAGCAGTCGAGGAAGTCCCGTCCGGTGCGGGCGCAGCGCATCCACGCGCCGTGACTTTCTTCGAGATCGAGGACGAGATCGAGTCCGTCGGTGATGAGGTGCCGGCGGAGGATGCCGTGGACCTCGGCGGGGCCCGGATCCCGGGTAACGCCAGCGGCAATCGAACTCACGGTCATGCCGGAAGCGTACCAAGCGCCGGCCCGGCGTTCTGATCTGGACAGGGTGACGGGAAACCACCCCGGACGAGAGTCAGTCGCCGGTTGAGGTTCGGCCGAATCTGCGACTAAGCCGATTCCCGCTTCGAGAGGTCGAGATCGTGCTGCTTTCGGGGCAGGGCGAGTTCGTGGCCCTCCCGCGACGGCTCCAGATACGTGATGGACCAGTAGAAGTCGTCCAGTGGAACGAAGATTCCGTTCTCTTCGGCCCACTCGCGCATTCGTGGATTGCAGGCATGCGCCCAGGAGAGGATTTCGACTCTCCAATCACGCCGATGCATCCTCTCGAGCGTACTGTGGAAACCGGAACCTTCGAGGTACCCCGCACCATCCCCCGTGAGCAGCACAACTGTCCCGGGATCGCCGTTGTGATCGAGCGCATCCTCCAGCATCTTCAATTGAAGATAACGGTCCGGGACTTCCTGCTCTCCGCGCGCCTGCTCCCCCCGATCGAAGAGTGAAACCTCGACACCCAAGCCCTCAATCCGGTTCCAGAGTTGGCGCAGTTCGGGCGGGACCGAGCCGGCGGCGACTGCCCGGGCGACCTCCCGGTCGGCGTGAGCGAGGCGAAACAGATTCTCGAAATGGACGCGCACGCGATAGCGCGCATCGGGACCCGCCTCCCGCTCCTCGGCGTGGCGCCGTGCCTCGATGAAGATGTTCGAGTTGTCCCAATAGACAAAGACCGAGTTCATCGTCGCGATTCGCCTCCTGCCCCGTGTGGACGGCGCAGCCTAGCGCAGGGTGCACCCATCCCCAATAGACTCCGGTGGATGGAGGAGCGCGTGGCACGACTGTTCGTCGCCACGGCTTTGCTGTTCGGCGTTCCGGCCGGGGCGGCTGACGACGACGACCTGCCGCTCGTCGTCGAAGTGCGGGTCTTCGAGGTCCGGCGTCTGAACTCGGACTTCTCCCCGATCGAGGACCTGTCGTTCCTCGTGAACACCGATGGCTCTTCGGTCCAGGTCTCGGAATGGCTTGCGACCCTCGCCCGCCGGATCCCGGACGCCTACTTCGCCCAGCTTCTGACGTTGGGACCGGCGCCCGCCGAATCGGAAGCAGGCTGGACAGTCCGTCGGCGGGACGGGAGGCGAGCCATCCGGGCGCGATTCAGGCCGGTGCCTGACGAACCCCCATCAGCGGGTGAGCCGGCGGACGCTCCGGAGACGGGGAGACCGGAATCCCGCTTCCGGCTGGACTTCGACCTGCTCCGCGGCGGCGCCTCCGCCCAGCAGATCAGCGTGCAGAGCGCCATCGAACCCGGAATGACCCGGATGGTGAGCGGCCTCGACTTCGAAATCACGCTCAGCCGGTATCTCTCCTGGTTCCGCGAACCGGGCGACCTCCCCGCCCGGGAAGAACTCTACGAGAGCATCCGGGACCAGAACGTCTACCTGGCCTTCGGAATCACGTTCCGCCGCCAGGACCCCGCCCCGGCCCTCCCCGTGCGCCTCGAGCCACCCGAGGAACCGCGGTTCCGGGAGCTCCGCTCACCGCTCGTCGGGAACGCGGAGGGAACCCTGCGGCTCCGGGTGCACCTCGACGACCAGGGTCAGGTCGCCCACACCGAGATCCTCGAAACCACCCTCCCCGAAGTCACGCCGCGGGTCCTCGGCATCGTGTTCGGATGGCGCTTCCCGCACGCCGCGGGACGGGAGGGCCGGCTGTTCTTCCCGGTACGGACCGTGCGGTTCGTTCCCTCCGGCTGACGCGCTCCGCCCCCTCGCTTGCCGAGCGCGCGAAGGGTCTGGTACAAGGTTCCGTTCCGTTCCGTTCCTCAAGGAGAGACATTCATGACTTCCCGTACGCGTTGTATCTGTAGGCGGGCTGCGCTGGGCGCGGCCCTCCTCGCTCTCGCAGCCCCCCTAGCCATTGCCCAGTCGGGCGGTCTCGGCACCATCGACTTCCCGAACTCCGGCAACGAGGCGGCCCAGAAGGACTTCCTCGACGGCGTCCGCCTCCTCCACAGTTTCGAGTGGGAGGACGCCGCCGAGGCCTTCCAGCGCGCCCAGGCCGCCGACCCGGACTTCGCGCTCGCCTACTGGGGGGAAGCGCTCAGCCATAGCGGTGGTCACCACTATCCGCCGGGGCAGGACATGTCGAAGGCCCGGGAAGCGCTGCTGAAGCTCGCCAAGACGCGCGCGGAGCGGGTCGCGAAAGCGCCGACCGACCGTGAGAAGCAATATCTGGAGTCCGTACACATCCTCTATGGACCCGGCGACGTTCTGGAACGGAGCGAGGGCTACGAGCAGGCGCTCGCGAAGCTCTCGGCCGACTATCCCGACGACCTCGAAGCCGCCGCGTTCCACTCGCTGGCCCTGATGCGCACCAAGGTGCGGGGCAAGGAGAGCCTGCGGGTGGACATGCGCGCGGGCGCCATCGCCCAGCGGGTGTTCCGCGAGAACCCCGACCATCCGGGCGCCGCGCACTACGTGATCCACGCCTTCGACAACCCGGTGCAGGCCCCGGTGGCGCTCTACGCCGCCGAGAAGTACGCGGATATCGCCCCGGCGGCGGTACACGCGCTCCACATGCCCTCGCACATCTTCGTGCAGCACGGGATGTGGGACCAGGTGCGCAGCCTCAACGACCGCTCCTACCAGGCCTCGGTGGCCCGGGCCGAGCGCAAGGGACTCTCCCCGGCGCGCTACTCGTACCACGCGCTCTACTGGCTCCTCTACGCCTACCTCGAGGAAGGCCGCTATGACGACGGCCAGGACCTGCTCGACGAGTTCGAGGAGCTCACCAAGCGCGACGAGATGACCTCCGGAATGAAGGAGACCTGGATGCGCATGGACGCGCTGAACACCGTCGAGACCCGCCGCTGGAAGCCCCAGCCGGTGGACGACCTGGTGGCGCAACTGGGCAGCGAGGAGCCGCAGGTCGGCCATCGCACCGCGGGAGCGATGCTCTATGCGCGCGGAGCGAGCGCCGCCGAGACCGGCGACGTGGACACCGCGATGAAGGCGCACGAGGGACTGACGAAGATCCACGAGATGCTCGCCAGCGACGAGAACCCGCGCGGCGCCGAACAGGCGCTCGTGATGGCGCACGAGATGGCTGGCCTCATCGCCAAGGCGAAGGGCGACAAGGACGGAGCGATCGCCGCCTTCCGCAAGGCGGTGATGGTCGCGGAGAGCATGGAACCGCCCTCCGGCCCGCCGGGCGAATCCCCGATCGACGCGCCCATCCAGCCGGCCCACGAACTCCTGGGTGACATGCTGCTGGACACGGGCAGCGCGGAAGAAGCCCTCGCGGTCTTCGAGACCTCACTGGAGCGGACCGCCAAGCGGCCCCACTCGCTCTACGGCGCGGCGCGCGCCGCAGCCGCCATCGGTGACGAGGAAGCGGCGGCCGACTACTACGAGCAGCTCCTGGCGACCCCGGAGCGGGGCCCGGATCTTCCCGGTCTGGAGGCCGCCGAGGCTGCAATCGGCGACACAACGACGGAACAGAACTAGGACGGATACCGAGAAGGGGGCGGCCGCGCTTCGCGGCCGCCCCTGTTTTCGGTGCGGCGGGCGGTTATTCGTCGCCGCCGAGCAGGCCCGAGCGAAGCAGGTAGTACAGCAGGGTCACGACGCCGGTGAGCGCGGCGGCCACGTAGGTCATCGCGGCGGCGCTCAGGACCCTGGACACCCCGCGGCGTTCGCCGGGGGTGATCAGACCCGTGTCCCAGACGAGCGCCTTCGCCCGCCGCGAGGCGTTCAGCTCCACGGGGAGCGTCACCACCTGGAAGAGCACCACCAGCGAGAAGAGCGCGATCCCGAGCTGGACGAGCCCGAAGGCGCCGAGCAGGAAGCCGCCGAGCAGCAGGATCCAGGAGACGCTGGAAGCGAAGCTCGCCGGCCGGGCGAGCACCTGGCGGAACATCAGCGGCTGGTAGCCGCTGTGGTGCTGCACGGCGTGCCCCACCTCGTGGGCGGCCACCGCCACCGCTCCCACGGTCCGTCCGCTGTACACCTCGGGCGAGAGCCGGAGCACCCGGACCCGCGGGTCATAGTGGTCGGAGAGCGCCCCGGGATGCTGTTCCACCGGGATGTGGATTCCCTGCCGCCGAAGCAGCAGCTCGGCGGTTTCCCGACCGCTGCGCCCGCTCGAGACCGGCACCCGGTTGTAACGGGCGAAGGTGCGCTTGACCTTGAACGTCGCCCACAGGGTGAGGGCGATGGCCGGGGCCAGCATGATGAAGTAGAGGGGATCGAAGAAGAACATGGAGAGTTGATCGGGCTCCGCGAGAGAATGAACGCCGTATGGACATAACACTAGACGCCGACACGAAGTTCCCCAACCCGGAGGACCCCGGCGTAGCGCCCCTGGCCATCAACGCCGGACGCCTCCGCGATTCGCTCGTCGCGCTCTCCCGCTTCGGCGCGCACCCCGGCGGCGGCGCCCACCGGTTCGCCTTTTCGAAGGAAGAACTCGCGGCCCGCGCCTGGATCACCGGCGAGATGGAAGGCGCCGGACTCAGGGTGCGCACCGACCCCGCCGGCAACCTCTTCGGCCGGCGCGAGGGCAAGGAGCCCCTGCCCGCCATCCTCTTCGGGTCCCACCTCGACACCGTGCCCCAGGGCGGCCACTACGACGGAACCCTCGGCGTCCTGGGAGCGCTCGAGGTGCTGCGGGCCCTCGGCGAGCAACGGATCGAGACCCGCCACCCGCTCGAAATGGTCGTCTGGTGCGACGAGGAGGGCGCCCATTTCGGGAACGGCCTCTTCGGGAGCCGGGCGGCGACCGGGGCCGTCCACGACGGCGAACTGGACCGGGTGGGCGAAGACGGACTCAGCCTCCACGAATGGATCGAGCGCTACGGCCTCGATCCCCGAGCGCTGGAGCGCGCCGTCCTCGACCCGCGAAAGATCCGGGCCGCCTTCGAGCTCCACATCGAGCAGGGCGGGAACCTGGAACGGGAAGGCTGCAGGATCGCGGTGGTGGAAGGCATCGTCGGGATCCACCGTTTCGAAGTGAACGTCGGCGGATTCCAGAACCACGCCGGAACCACCCCGATGGCCGAACGGAAGGACGCCATGCTCAGCGCCGCGCACCTGATCGTCGCCGTCCACGAGGAGATCCGCGCCCTGCCGGGCGACCAGGTCGGCAACGTCGGCCAGCTCGCCGTCTCGCCGGACGCCGCCAACGTGGTGCCGGGCGCCGTCCGGTTCCCGATCGAACTGCGGGACCTGAAGGACGAGGTGGTGGACGACATCATCGAGCGGATCGGCGCGCGGGGCGCCCGGCTGGCGAAGGAGACGGGCTGCACCGTCGGGATCCACCGGACGCTCCGCGAGCCGCCCGCCGACATGGATCCCGGGCTGCGGGCGCTCCTCTACAAGGTCGCGCGGGAGGCGGGACACGAGCCGCTGTCGCTCCCGAGCCGCGCCGGGCACGACGCCCAGAACACGGCCCGCCACGGCATCCCCACGGCGATGATCTTCGTCCCGAGCCGGGCCGGGATCAGCCACTCCCCCGAGGAATGGACGTCCTGGGAAGACTGCGCCCAGGGCGTGGACCTCCTCCGCCGCGCGGTCCTCGCGGTGGATGGGGCGTAGGGAGCGCCAGTCTCCAGACTGGCATCGCGGCCGCAGGCCGCGAAACGCCCATGTCCGCGTCCTGCTGCACACCCCGCCGGGCATGAGAATGGCGGAAACGGCCTGGAACGCCGACCTCCGGTCGGCACAGCGGGCCGAAGGCCCGCGGGCGACGGGCCGCTATTCCCCTTGGGCGACAGAGATCCGGGAGCATCTCCTCGGCCCAGTTGCACCGCGAGAGAGGAGCATCCCGCAGGTCAGCGCCCCGCCGTGCGCTGCGCAGTCGCGCAGCGCGTGCCGACCAGAGGTCGGCGTTCCAAGCCGGCGGCGCCACCAGGGCGCGTTGGCCGACGCGTCGGACCGCATTTTCACAACAACTGGTGAAGAGCGGCGCTCCTAGGCGTGGAGGAACACTTCCCGCCCCAGCGCAGACGACTCCTGAATCGCCTTCACCACCCGCAGCGACCGGAGCGCCTCCTCGCCGGTGAGCACCGGGTCACGCCCCTCGCGCACCGCGTCCGCCATGTCCTGGAGCTGCACCCGGTGGCGCGTCTGCGGGTAGGCCCAGGGGTCGTCCGTGTCCACCCAGTCGGGCGTCTCTGGCAACCCCTCCGGCCCCGGCACGCCTTCCACGTCCCAGACCAGGAACTGGTCGTACTGGGCGTTCGCCACCACTGTCCCCCGCTCGCCGTGGATCTCGAGCCGCGAGCGGAGCGCCGGACGGATCGCGGTGGTGCTCTCCACCACCCCCATGGCCCCGTTCTCGAAGCGCAGCAGCGCGGTCGCGAGGTCCTCCACTTCGATGCTGTGCCGCCGGGTGGCGGTGCGCCCGGTCACCGATGCCACCGGGCCCACGAGGTGCTGCAGCAGGTCGATGATGTGGATGGACTGGGTCATCAGGCAGCCGCCACCCTCGAGCGCCGCGGTGCCGCGCCACGCCGCCCTCCGGTAGTAGGCCGGGGAACGGCTCGCCTTGTCGAAGGCGTCCGCCAGCCAGATCTCGCCCAGCCCGCCGCCGCCGAGCAATTCCCGCAGTTTGTCCGCGACCCGTCCGAAGCGCATCTGAAAGATGACGCCGAGACTCACTCCCCGCTTCCGGCAGTGCTCGACCATCCGCTCGCCCGCTTCGACGGTGGCTTCGAGGGGCTTCTCCACCAGCACGTGACGGCCGGCGTCCGCCGCCGCCAGGGTCATCTCGGCGTGGAGGCCCGTAGGGGTGGTCAGGCACACCACCTCCACTTCCGGATCGGCGATCAGCTCCCGGTAGTCGGTGTAGGCCCGCGGGTTCCCGTGCTCGGCGGCAAACGCGCGCACCCGCTCCGGGTCCCGCGAAGCGACCGCGGCCAGGAACCCACCCTCCACGAACGCCAGCTCGCGGGCGTTGAAACCGCCCGCCATCCCGGTCCCGATCAGGCCGAACCCGACCGGCCGGCGCTCCCCGGCGCCCGGCATCTCAGCGCTGGAGTTCGAGGACGATCACCTCGATGGGATCCTCGCCCCGGTTCACGTCGCCGTGCAGTTCGTCCGGGGGATCGGCGTCCAGCCAGTAGGCCTTCCCGCTCTCCCAGTGCATGGCCTTCTCGTCGCCGGCCTCGGTCACCACGTGAAGCGTCCCGCCGCGAATCGCCACGATGGCGCGGCCGTTCTCGTGCCGGTGCATGGCGAGCGGCTGGTTCGGGTAGATGAACGTCTTCCAGACCTTCAGGTGTTCGTTCTCGAACTGCGGCTCCCGGCGGGTCCGCTGCTCCTGGCCGCCGACGAGACGGGACCCGGACACGAAACCGACCAGCAGACCGAGAGACAGGACGAGCAGCAGTCGCAGCATGGGAGTTCCTCCGTGCAGACCGTTAGGCTAATCGCATCATGGTTGAGGCTCCAAAGAACGTACCCCTCGCGATCCCGGCGGCCGCCATCGTCTTCGGCCTGGCGGCCTGCGGCGGAACCAGCGACATCACGCTGCCCTCGGAGGAGCCGCGAACGCCCTACCGGCTGGCGACCTACCGGGCGTCCGACGCCGGGGACGGCTCGCCCCGCCCGGCCATCGTCATCGGGGAGACGATTCTGGACCTGGCCGCGGCCGACGCCCTCTTCGCCACCGAGATCAGCGCCCAACCCTACGGGTTTCCTGGCGACCTGATCGCGATCATCGCCGCCGGCGACCGGGCGCACAACCGGCTGAACCAGCTCGCGAACCATTTCGCGGGCCGCGAAGACGGGTTCCGGTTCCGGATCGAGCCCCATCGCCTGACCGCGCCGCTCCTCTACCCCGCGCATCTGCTGGCGGCGGCGGCGAACTACCGCTCCCATGCCGCCGAAATGGACGTGGAGCAGGAGGTGGACCCCGACCGGGACGCGCCCTACCTCTTCGCCAAGTCCGCCCGCTCCGGCATCATCGGGCCGGGAGAGCCCTACCGGATCCCGCCCGGCCGTGACCGGATCGACTGGGAGGGCGAACTCGGGGTGGTCATCGGGAAGACCGCTCTCCGGGTGCCGCTCAAGGACGCGCTCGACTACGTGTTCGGTTACACGGTCGTCTTCGACGTGAGCGACCGCGGCGGCCGGTTCCGCGAGAACCCCATGCTCCCGGGCCCGGACTGGTTCTCCGGGAAGAGCGGCGACCGCGCCGCCCCGATGGGACCGTACGTCACCCCGAGCGCCTTCCTGCCCGACCCGCAAGCGCTTCGCCTCACCACGCGGATCGACGACCGGGTCGTCCAGGACGACACCACGGCCGGCATGATCTATTCGGTCGCGCACCTCGTCGCCTACGCCAGCCAGATCGTGACCCTCCACCCGGGAGACGTGATCGCCACCGGCACCCCGGACGGGGTGGGCTCGGCGCGGGAACCGCCCGAGTTCCTGAGCCCCGGCCAGACCGTGCATATCGAGATCGAGGGGATCGGCACGCTCTCCACGCCGATTGAGGCCGACGGCGACCCATGAGGGGCCTGGGAGTTCTCGCCGCGCTCCTCGCCGTGCTCGTGGCCGTGCCGCCGGCGGACGGCTACCGGCTGCGGAGCAGATACCACTGGATCCCGTCCTCCGCCGACGCGGAACGCTGGCAGCGATCCGACTTTCCGCTCCGTTTCCGGATGCTGGAAAACGACAACGTCCCCGTCGGCGTGGACCTGAACGCCAGCGCCTGGGCGGCGCTCGCCCGCCGCAGTTTCACCCACTGGACCGGAATCCCGACAGCGCAGATCGACCTCATCCTGGAAGACGAGACCGTCAAGCGTTCGGCTGCCGACCAGGACGACGGCATCAACACCATCGGGTTCTCCTCCGACGAGGCCTTCGTGGATTCGTGGTTCACGGCCTACGCCGCCTGGCGCTGGGACGGCGACCAACTGGTGGGGTGCGACATCGAGGTGAACCCCGACTTCGTGAAGAACTGGGCGCCGCAGGACCCCTACCAGCTCCTGGAGGTCGTCTTGATCCACGAGATGGGCCACTGCCTCGGACTCGCGCACACGGAGCCGCACCCGATGCCGCTCTGGACGGATCTCCCGGTCAGGGCGGATCCGTCCTTCCTGCCCGACCCGATCATGTCCTATTCGAACTCGTACGGGGTGGAGCTCTCCGAAGACGAAATCGTGGCGGTTTCGCTGCTCTACCCGGCGCCCGGGTTCCTGGGGTCCGTTGGCTCCGTAAGCCTGGCCGTGGGTTGGGAAGAAAGTCGATTCGCCTTCGCTTACGTACAGGCGGTGCGGCCCGGCGAACCGGGCATTCCCGCCCGGCCCGGTCCGGGGACGTTCACCGACGAGTCCGGGAACTTCCAACTGGAAGGGCTGAGTCCGGGTCACTGGATGCTCTGGTTCCACCCGATTCTCGTGACCCGCCGGAACGCCCACGGACGCATGCTCGAGATCGCGGACGAGTCCGGCACGTCGGGTTTCGACCACTTCTGGACCTGGGTACGGGTGGGCGCGGGGCAGAACCTCCAGATGGCCGGCCTGCCCGTCCCCGGAATCAGACCGTGAATCCCATTCCGGCCGTTCGCCGCTTCGGGGGAGTGGCCGCCGCCGGACTCTGGTTTCTTCTCGGCTGTGCCGGGGGCTCCACTCCCCCGGTCGCTCCCAACCTGCCGGCGCCGCCGCCACCCATCTGTACCAGCGTCACCCTGGAGATGGACTTCCTCGGCCGGGGCGACTCGCCCGGGATCTCACGCGGGAGGCTCACGCTCGAGTCGACCCGGCTGGACACGTCGGTTCACTTCCAGGCGCCCTATGAGGTCCTGGTGCCGGACGGAGGCGCGAACCTGGACGTTCCCGGACTTCGTCCCACGCTCGGGGTGTTCGTCTCGGATCTCGCCTTCGACGTTCTCGGGAGCGGATACCGGCAGACCATGACCCTGGAGTGGCTTTCGGAACTGGAGTTCTACGCGCTCGAGCCGAATTGCCCACCGCTGTCCGTCTCCTGCGACGCGTCCGGCTGCACCGGGCCGTAGCCGCGTCCCGGCAGGCTTTTCGTTGTCGGTCGGGGAGACCTGGCCGCCTTCCCGCACGGTCCCGTTCGCTTCCGGAGCGGGGCGCCAGCCGCGCGGAGACTCCTTGAGCACGAGGCAAGGAAGTGGGCGCCAGCCGACTTCCGTTCCTCGTAGCTCGGGAATGCCGCGTGACTGTTTCCACAGGCTGCTAACGGCGCGGCGTACGGGTCGCGGTTCGCGAAGCCACCACCCGCGAGTCGGGAAAAGGAGCCTCGAACCGCTCCTCCGTCCCGTCCGGCCAGCGGACCCGGAGCCCCGTGATCTCCGCGCCCGCCGGGATCCCGAAGTGGGCTACCGGCTCGCTGCTCGTGAGGTAGCCGGCCTCCGGGTTCAGGGCGCGGACCAGGCTCCGGTCGCCGAGTTCGAGCGTCACCACCGCGCCCGGGCTGGCCCGCGAGAACTCACGCGGCTCCACGATGAGGAATCCGCCTTCCCTTGAGGAGCGGTTCTCGAAGAGGCGAGCCGGCCCTCCCACGGCGGTGACCAGGACATCCAGGTCCCCGTCGCGGTCCCAGTCTCCGGTGACGAGTCCCCTGCCCACCGCTGGTGCCCCGGTGAAGCCCTCGATGGCCACTGCCTCGAAACGTCCGCTCCCGTCGCCCAGGAACGCCTGGGCGGGCTCGGCATAGACGTCGAGTCCGCCGGCGGCCGCCGTCCCTCCCTCCCGGGCGACCGCGCCGTTCACGAGCAGCAGGTCGAGGTCCCCGTCCATCTCCAGGTCGAGAAAGCGCGTTCCGAAGCCGGTCCAGGGAAGGCTCGGCAGCGCCAGCCCCAGCGCCGGGGTGTCGTCGAGGTATCCGCCGCCCTGGTTCCGGTAGAGCGTGTTCGTCTGGGCGCGGAGGTGGGTCATGAAGAGGTCGAGATCCGCGTCCCCGTCCACGTCCCCGAGCAGCACCCCCATGCTCGCTTCGGGGCGTCCCTGGGCATTCAGCGCGACGCCCAGGAAGAGGGCGGCGTCGGAGAAAGTCCCGTCCTCGCCCTGTTCCCAGAGCAGGTTGGGCTCGCCGTCGTTCGCCACGTAGAAGTCGAGCCGTCCGTCCCCGGTGAAGTCGTGGCACAGGACGCCGAGCGCCGGACGGCGTTCCGACAGGATCCCCGCCTCGGCGGACACGTCCTCGAAGGTCCCGTCGCCCCGGTTCCGGAAGAGGCCGTCGCGTTCGTAGGGAAGGCTCTGCGGCGAGCAGAAGTCGGGCTCGCCGGAAGCCGAAACGCAGTCGCGGTCCGGGTCGTTCACGAGATAGCCGCCCACGTAGAGGTCGAGGTCGGTGTCGCCGTCGTAGTCGCAAAAGGCCGCCGAACTGGACCAGCGTTCGCCGAACACGGCGGAGTCCATCCGGAGGAACGACCCGCCGCCGCCGAAGTAGAGGGCGTCCTGCCCGTAGTTCGTGACGAAGACGTCGGCGCCGCCGTCTCCGTTCACGTCCCCCACCGCGACGCCGGCGCCGTAGCCCCGGTCGAAGAGCCCGCGGGCGCCGGCGTCGTCCCGGAACGTGCCGTTCGGCTGCTGCAGAAAGAGGCGGTTGCCGGGGACTTCCGCGGGGAGGATCCCGCCCCGGTCCTCCGGAAGCGGACCCCCCTGGATCAGGTAGATGTCGAGGTCCCCGTCGCCGTCGGCGTCGAAGAGCGCGGCGCCCGAACCCATGATCGCGGGCAGCGGAAACCGCGAGAGGTCCCCGGGGTCATGGACGAACGCGACCCCCAACGTCTTCGTCACTTCAACGAGGCGGGGTTCGGTCTGCGCGGCCGCGCCCACCGCCCAGCCCACCGCCAAGCCCGTACCGACCGCCCACCGCCGGGCTGCCGGTCCGTGCAAGGTCAGAAGTTGCGAGGCTCGAACCCGGGCGGACTCACGATGCTGGCGCTCGATCCCACCACGCGAATCAGGAGCAGACCCCGCCGGAGCGCCATCGCGGGTGCGGATTCCGTCGCCGTCAGGTAGGCCATGGCACCGTGAACCGCCTCTCGCGAACAGTCCGGGAAGAGATCGCGGAAACGCTCCATCTTGCCGACGAACTGCCGGACGTACTCCGGCCGAAGCGTCGTCTTGACCTCGACTCCCACGGAGACAGCGTCTCCGAGGGCCACCAGATCCATCTCGGCGACCGTCATCCCGTTCCGCGATATTCCCCGCCGCCGGACCAGGTCACCGTAAACCGGATAGCCGCCCTTCTGGAGCAGGGGAACGAGATCTCCCTCGGTCAGCGCCTCCATGAGTCGTCCGAAGCGCGCGTCGCCGTCACCCATCATGCGGTGGACCGCCCGACGCAACGCTTCCTGCGCGGCGGTTTCTCGTTCGTCGCGTTCCTTCCGCTCCTGCCGCCAGGCCGCTTCCTGCGCCTCGCGTTCCCGACGCCGGGCCGCTTCCTGCGCCTCGCGTTCCCGACTCCGGGCCGCTTCCTCAACCTCGAACCGACGGCGCCATTCCTCGTGCTCACGGATTTCCTGCGCCATCTGGCGCAGGATGCGCCATACCGACTCGGGGCTGGAGCGGAGGCGACGTTTTCGGGCCATGAGCGCGCAGCGAGGATTGTAGTCAGCGGCCCGGTTCGGGGTGCTTCGCCCGCAGCGCGGTGACGAAGCCCTCGGGTACTGCGGCGCCCAGATCCTGCGCCTCGTGGACCGCGCTCCACGCTTCCGCGAACCGGTCGAGTTCGGCGAGCGCAACCGCCGCCAGCACCCGTGAGGCCCCGTCCTCCGGATCGAGCCGGCGAGCGCGTTCCAGCGCGGCGAGCGCCGGCTCGAAACGGCGCTGGCGGAGCAGCACGTCGCCCAGCGCAGCGTGGGTCCGCGGCTCATCGGGCCGCGATTCGAGCGACGTACGGAACTCGTATTCCGCGGCGGGAAGGTCCCCCTCGCGCGCCCGGAGCACGCCCAGCCCGAAGCGGGCGAGCGCCTGTCCCGGGTCGAGCGCCACCGCGTCGCGGTACCGGGGCTCCGCCTCGCCGGGCCGGCCCCGCTGGTCCAGCACCGCGCCGAACTCGGCGAGCACGTCGGCGTCCCGGGGACGGATCTGGGCGAGATCCCGATAGAGGATCTCGGCATCCTCCAGGCGGCCCGCGCGCCGCGCCGCCCGGGCGCGCTCCAGCAGGCGCGGGGAAGAGATGTCCCGCTCGCTCATCCGGAAGTGGATCGGGTCCTCGATCGGAGGGAGACCGGCGTCCGGCCTCCCCTCTCCGGCGCTGAGGACCTCTTCGGCGCGCTCCCGGTCTCCCGCAGCGTTCCAGGCGCGCACGAGCGCCGCGCGCACGCCGCCGGCATCCGGCGCCAGCGCCAGCGCCCGCTCGAGGAGGGAGATCGCCTCGCGGGCCTCCCCGGCGGCCAACTCGACCGAGCCGAGCCGAAAGAGCGCGAGCGCGGCGCCGGGATCGAGGCTGAGGGCTTCCCGATAGGCCTGCCCGGCGCTCGTCCGGTCGCCGAGTTCCTCGCGCAACTCGCCAAGCAGGATGAGGCTCGGCGGATAGCCCGGATGTTCCTCGATGCCCGCGGCGAGGACTCGCGCCGCTTCCGCGGGGTCGGCGCCGCGACTGGCGTGAGCCAGCAGGTAACGCGCCGTGAGCCGGGACACGTCTCCGGCTGGTAGAAGTTCGAGCGCCGCCCGGTAGCACTCCGCCGCCTCGGTCACGAGCCCGTGGGCCTGGAGAGTTTCGCCGTACTCCAGCCAGCGCGCCGGGTCTTCGGGCCGGGTCCGCAACGCTTCCACGAGGTCGTCCAGGCGTACGAGGATCTGCGGCTCCATACCGCGGCTGTCCACCAGGGGAGGCACCGGGGACTGCCCGAACGCCCCGTGGGCGGCGAACACGAGTACGACACCGCCGAGGAGGCCACTGCGTCCGGCCGTCGGGATCACGCCCTGTTCACCGTCGTGCGGCACGTAGAACGGCAGAAGCTGACACCGAGGGCTCTAGCTGGTGCCCGAAACGCCATCTCCCCAATTCTGGATCCGTCGGGCATACATGTGAGATCGAAAATGCACGGTCCGAGCGCTATCTTGCGCCGGCTGCTCACGAAGGCAGGTGTTCATTCTTGCAGCCTACAAGGGCACCCTTTAGGATAGCGGATCAAATGAGCGGGCAGGTGACGCGTGGACCGGGACACACTCCGGAGCCCGAACGCGGGTCAGGTGTGACCGTAGAACAGACAGCTATGCGGAGTGACGGCGGCTAGGATGCACCCATTGGACGTCGTTCTCAGCGTCGTGTTTTGTGTCCTTTTCCTTGCCGCAATCGGGCTCAGTTTCCGAAGCGGGTCCCGAGTCACTGTTGGGACGCTAGTGGGTGGAGGATTGGTAGTCGTCGCCGTTGTTGTCCTGCCTCTCGAGAGCTTGGAATGGAGTCCTGACGGTGGAATCAGAGTCCAGACGCGGGGGCCACGAATGCGGAATGTTGAAATCTCTGTGCACAGCGTGGCGGAGGGTATTGACACGGAGCAGCTCCACGTGTTTCTTGTACCAGTTCAACATAAAGCAGTCACCCAGACTAGAAGCGGTGACACGTTCTTCTCGTTCGAAAATGTGCCAGAGGGAGCGTACAACGTGCTTCTAGCGGACCGCGCAGGGCACTTTCTGTTGGAACCTCGTACAGTGGCAGGCGACCCTACATTGGATTCAATTGACCGGTTCCCGCGGGGAATCAACGTAAGCGGGGAAGTAAGAGAACTTACAGGGCGTCCCCTGGCAAATGTCGCAGTTGGTCTGGGAGACAACGTCGCGTGGACCAGGGCCGATGGATCCTCTGGTATCGAGGGAGCCCAATCCGGCGAACGTCAACTGCGGATACTAGGTCGTGCACAATCACTAGAGCCGATCGAGCTGGGATCAGAAGATGTGGATGCCGGAGTTCTCTATTGGCCCGACCCCGTGCGAGACGCCCAGTTTTGCGAAGAGATTCAAGTGACTGAGGATTCGGAAGGCGAGAAGAGGTGGGTATTGGTTGACCCGTCACAGACGTTTTCCCCGGACGTTGAACGTGTGTACTTCTATACACGTGTAGTGGGTGCTACAGCACCAACACAGATAATACACCGGTGGATTCATGACGACACACCTGTTGACGTCCCTCTTGATATCGAGAGCAACGATTACCGTACAAATAGTTCTCGTCAAATCGATCGAAAGCAAGGCGAGTGGAAAGTACAGGTATTGTCGAAGTCCGGAGATATTCTCGCAACCAGGGCTTTCTGGGTTGGAGAATAGGTCAATCTATAACACGCACTGCTTGCCCACTAACCTACGAGTAGGCGGACTCCGGCGAACCACAAATGGCACGACTCTGACACGGTCGCGCCCTTGTTTCCCACGATGAAGAAGCTACCATCGTGGGTGTTACCTACTCTGGTTGTAGGAGTGCTCCTTGTTCTGTCCTCCCTCTTGCTGGTGCGCCTATGGAGTTCGGTGGTCCTTCGGGCTCCATTTTTCGGTCGTTTGGAACCCGCCACGCTCTCGGCCCTTTCCCTCCAAGTCGTCTTACTGTCCGCGTTCATTACGCTGTCGAGCTTCATGGTTGCCATGATCGCGTTTCTTGGCTACCGCCAGATCAAGGAGGCTGCGGTGCAGAAAGCCGTCACCGCAGCAGTGGATAAGTGCCTGGAGCGAACCGACACTGCCGTAAGTGAACGTCTGAATGAGGTTCTTGGATCCAGGGTAGAAACCGGGCCCTCTCCAGAACCAGAACTAACCGAAGAGGTCTCCGAGGAGGTCTAGGGATGGACAAGGAAGAATTGCTGGAAGTCATCCGGTCCCACCAGAAGGAGGCTCCGGTACCCGTCTTTAACATTGCGCGAGCGATGGGACTGACGGTACTTCGTGCCCGTTGGCCCGACGAGTGGCAGGACAAGATTTCTGGGCAAATACAACGAATCCCTGAGACAGATCAATACCGGATTCTTCTGAACGCGGCGCATCCACTAACCCGGCAACGGTTTACCTTGGCCCACGAGATCGCCCACTTCGTTCATCACAAGCATCTGATCGGAGATGGCATCACTCACGACGCCCTGTACCGAAGTCCACTGTCCACACCGCTGGAGCGAGAAGCAAACCGGCTCGCCGGGAACATTCTGATGCCTTGGAGCTTGCTTTGGCCCAAGATGTTTAGAGCAGAAACGGACGTGCGGGAGTTAGCGGCGGAGTTCAAGGTTTCTCCAGTAGCAATGGCCATCCAGACCGGGATTCCCTACGAGCCGTGACCGCCTGAAGCTAGCCGCGAACTGCCGATTTCGGCACAAAAGCAAATGCGAGACCAGAAGATGTCGGCCTAGAAGGCAGCCTGCCGGGTTGATGCGATAGGTAGCGAGATCCTCGAACGGAGTCCGCAATGATCCTCTGAAGTCTTGCCCCGACGTCATGCGTGAACTGGCCTGCGGCTACTTGCTTCGCGCTTTCCACGGTTTGCGGGCTGCCCCTAGTGCCGCATCTAGGACACTTGGCGGATCCGTCGCTGCAGCCGTCAGCAATAACCTGACACCTAGAGCAAATCAACACTAGTGCTATGCCATCAGCCATTGCGCTCCGCCACCAGAGTCGTCATCACCTACCACCATGGAGAGGATCCCAAGAGAACCCTTCTGATTGCGCGTCTCTAGCACGCTGAACGGGAGAAGTCAAACGCGCGACTGTCTAGTCCAGGTGCAGGGCCTCCACAGCGAGGCCTGTATAACGCCAGCGGTAAACACCGCACTACGCTTCTTCCGGAAGGCATCAGGATTCTGCTATTTCGCTCGGCCGAGAGCGGGCCACAGCGTGACGACGAATCGCTCTTCACGGACCGGAATGCGCACACGGCCCCGCATTCCGTCGTAAAGCGCGTGTTCCGCGCCGGTGCTGCTCAACAAGACCTCCGGCAGGTCCGCATACACGAGGGCCAGCGCCCCATCTTCGGTCCCCGTGGGCAGGAGTTGGCCCATAAGCGCTCGCGCCTCTTCCGCGCTGATTACCTCCGGGCTGACCTCGCGGGCCTCGAGATGGAAGCGGCTTCCCGGGAACTGTTCCAGTTCGGCCACCACCGGGATCCCGGACGCGAGCAGGGGACGGAAGTTGCCCGGCACGGCGGCCACGATCTCGAAACCCGCACGGGCGGCCCGCACCGTAGCCACCGTCTGGCCGGGATTCACGAGCGTCCCCGGCCTTACCCGTACGTCCGTCAGCACCCCACCCACCGGCACGATCAACTGCCGTTCTTCAAGATCCGTCCTTGCCTGTTCGCTCGCGCCGCGCAGGGCCGCGAGCCCATTCCCCACCGTGGGATCCTCCGGGTTCCGCAACAGCCGCACCAATGCATCCTCGTACTCGTGCTCTAGGCGCCGCACCTGTGCGAGTTCCGCGTGGTCGTAGAGCGTGCCGATGACGTCCCCCGGAACGACCTCCGTCTGGGGAGCGATGTGGATGGCCGCCACCGTGCCCGCCTCATTCGCCACCACAGGCACCCGTCCTTGGCTGTGGACGACCGCCATCCCCTCCGCGTACTCGGTGGCCGTTCCGAAGATCAGGAACGCCGCAAACGCGAGCAGCAGTGCCGCCATGCCGCCCACGATCCAAGATCCCCACCGCTCGGAAACGTTCAGGATGGCGCTCGGGCTCTCGGAGCGCCGCTGTTCCGCGATCGCTTCGGCGCGGAACACGGATGAGTCCACTCCGACCTCCCCTTGAAGCCGGTGGTATTCCCGAAGGACAGCGAGCGGCGGAGCGAAGTCGCTGGCGAGCCGGCGCGCCGTATCCAACAGTTCCGGTCGGAGATGGTCGTGGGCGTCGGCCGCGTGGCACGCGAGCACCCCAAACACCGTCCCCGAATGGTCCCGGATGGGAACTGCCATCAGTCCGTGTCCGGCCCCTGGCACGAGATCCAACTCCGGATCGAAGAACACCGCGTCCTCCACGCGTTCTTCGAGCACCGCCACCCCAGACCGCGCGACGTAGGCGATCATGCCGAGCGCCGCGCTATCCGCGAACTCCTCCTGCTGCACGGCGTGGGGTCCCAGAAGAACCTCCGCCCAATCGTCGTAGGCGTACACCGTCGCCGTGATGTCCGGCATTCGCCGCTCCGCCTGAGCCGCCAAGTCCCGCAACGCGCTCTGCGCCGCACGTCTCTGTCCACGACTCGTGGCGTCGTACCACGCGAATGCCGGGAACCCGTCCTCGGTGTCCGGTCTCGGGTGAACGAGTTCGCGAAAGACCCGCCGGAAGACAGCATTTTCGAGCGCCGCCACCGCCAGCGGGCCGAGGCGGTCCGGGTCCGGCCACCCACTGCATGCGAAGAAAACCTCGCCGGAACCGACGATGTCGCTCCAGCGGTCGGACATCACGCCCCCGCTTGCGACGAGAATCGGCCGAAGTCCGGGCAGTCGTCGGACGGTGGACCGCACCGACGCGACATCGGGTGCCCGGTCTGGCGCACAGCCCAGCAGCAGGGCTCCCACGCTCTGCGGGTTCTGTACTTCCCGCGCGTGGACGATCTCGATCCCCTGTAGGGCCGGCGTCGCGCGACAGGGCTCGATCGCCCGTTCGTCATCCACGGCGAGGACCACCGGGACCCGGTTCGCAGCCGCGAGGGGAGAACTCGTCCAATCCTCCACCAGCGTGAGAACCAACATCTGCACCGCGTTCTCACCACTGCCGTGCGCTGCACCCAGCCGCAGGTCCGCAACTACGGACCAAGCGCTGCCGTTGCCGGAACCGAGACGGGCCGTGATCTCCATTCCTTCCATCGCCCCGTCGCGCACCATCACCGCCTCCGCATCCCGGACACACACCCACACCACGCCGGGACCCAGACAACATACCCACGCGGGTAATGAAGCACCACCTGCTACCCGAAGCTGCGCAGGCCCTGAGACCCGGCGCCAGCCCTTCACGAATCGTCTCCTGTAGTTCCGCCCTGCTCAGGCGCCCGTACGAGCGACGCGTATTCACCGTCCAGACTCAGCAGGTCTCCGTGTCTGCCCTCCTCAACGAGATGTCCCTCCTTCAGGACGAAGATACGGTCCGCGTTGCGGATTGTGTTCAGCCGCTGGGCGATCACGATCCTCGTGCAAGCCAGCCGCGCCAGCCGCGCCTGGATCTTCGCCTCCAGCTTCGTGTCCAGATTGCTCGTCGCTTCGTCCAGAATCAACACCGGAGGCCCGGTGGCCACCGCCCGCGCCAGCGCCAGACGCTGCATCTGTCCTCCCGAAAGGAGGAACCCGCCATCGTAGAGCATCGTGTCGTAACCCAGAGGCAGTTTCGCGATGTCATCGTGTATGGAGGCAAGTCGCGCGGCCTCAATCACCTCCGCGAGCGACATGTCCGGGTTGCCGAGCGCGATGTTCTCGCGAACAGTATCCGCCGCATACCAGTCAGTCTGTGTCACCGTGCCGATCCTGCGACGCACCTCCCGAAGGTCCAGGGTGGCGAGATCGGTTCCCGAGTACAACACGTGCCCGTTCGTGGGTTCGTAGAGTCCGAGCAACAGTTTCGCCACCGTGGACTTCCCCGCCCCCGACGGCCCGACGAACGCAACAAATTCCCCCGGGTGGATCGTGAAGGAAACGTCCTGCAAGATGTCCGGGCCCGAATCGCTGTAGCGAAACGTAACGTGCTGCATCGAGACCGTCCGTGGGTCCACATCCGTCCCAGACCCACGCACCCGACGCTCCGGTTCTGTCTCGATCACGTCCTCAATCCGGTCCACGTAGCTACCGAGCAGGTAGATGGACGAAATCGTTCCCACTAGTTTCGACAGCGGTCCCAGGAACCCCATCGCGAAGGCGTTCATCGCCAACATGACCCCAAGGGTCATGTGGCCGTCCAGGACGCGCATTGCCCCAACGATGAGAATCAGCATGCCGCCCACGCCCGAGAGCGCACCAGTGATGGCCCCCACGGTCGCGTTGAGACGGTTCTGCTCGATCCCGATGTTCAACTCCTTCACGAACAGGTCCGTCCATTTCCGGGCCACCTCGCGCTCCGCGCCAATGGATTTGAGCGCCTCCATTCCCGAGAGCATCCGCACTTGGTAGCTCCGTGCCTCGGCCTGCCGTTGTATCGACTCCGAAACGAGTTCGCGCAGACGAATTCGCGTCACCGCGAACACCGTGACCCGCAGCACGCCGAGCAGCACCACGAGCCCGGCGACCACCACGTCCGTCAGCAGCATCAGGACCAGGTACGACAGCACGAACAGCCCGTCGAGAACCGCGGAGAATGCCGTTGAGGTCAGCGCACTGCGGATCTGCACATGGCTGTTCATCCGCAGCATCAGGTCACCCGACGAGCGGTTCTGGAGATATGAGAACGGCAGGTCCATCAGCCGTTCAACGAACGATACGGTCAGCCGGGCGTCAATTCGCGACATCACCTCCACCGCAAGCCGCGAACGTACGAAGGAGAACAGCGTCGAGAACCCGGCGATCCCGATCAGCGCAATGGCCACCGTCAGCAGCAGTCCCTGGTCTTCCCGAGGTACGATTCGGTCCACTAGTAACGCCGTGAACAGCGGAATTGCCGTTCCGAGCACCTGGATCGCTGCCGACATCGCGAGAAGCTGCGGCAGGTGTCCGGAGCGCAGGATGACTCGCGCGTAATCACGCAGGACACCGCGTCCACCGGCCTTTTGCGTCCGGAACGTGTCCGTCGGCCACAACTCCACCGCCACCCCGGTGAAGTTGCGGCTGACCTCCTCCCAGGTCACGATCCGGCGGCCCGCCGCCGGATCCATTACCCGGATCCCCCGTTTCACGACCCGGTCCAGCACCACGAAGTGGCTAAACCGCCAGTGCAGGATCGCGCCGCGCTGCAGGCGGCGCAGATCCTCGATCGCATCCACCCGCAGGCCCCGTCCAGCGAGCCCGTGCTGCTCGGCGAGATGCAGCAGATCCGCGGCGTTTGTCCCATCGCGGCCCGCGGTCAGGTGGTCGCGGAGCGTATGTACGGGAATGTGTTTGCCGTGGAACGCCAGCACGCTCGCCAGGCCGGCGAGACCGCACTCCGTCGCGCCGGTCTGCTGGACCACCGGCACGGACCGTGGGCGACGGAGCGACCCGATCCCCGTGACCCGCGGTAGCGAGCCCAGGAACGACGGACGCGAGGGCTCAGCCATCGGTGTCACCTGTCGTCTTCCGGATCGGAGCGTCGGCGATCACTCTTCGAGAGATCCGGAACAGTCGAGAGCTAGCTCACCTTCGGCCAGTTGCGGAACGGCCAGCACGCGCACCGGAGTTCCGGCCGGGAGTTCGTCCGAGCACAGGAGCGCCTCAAAGGTGTGCAGGAGCGTGCGAGGATCCAGTTCGGGAGAGGCGTGTATCACGAACCCGAGCACCGGCTCATGGTCCTCGAAGGTCACGGTGATCGGCGCGCCGGCAGAGAGTCCGATGGTCGCCTCGGGCGGCGCCGCGAAGCGAACGTGCCATTCGCCCGCTTCGATCGCCACCACGGGCGCCCCCCGCGTGTCGTACATCCCAGGCGAGCCGTACACCTGGTCCACCACGCCGCCTAGCGGTGCGCGCAGCGTCGCCTTGGCCGCTTCGGCGCGCGCCTGTTCCGCAGCCGTTCGCGCAGCCCCAAGTCGCGCCTCGGCGGACTCCAGACGCGCCCGGGACACCTCCACTTCGGCCTCCACTTCCTCGAGTTGTTCCGTAGAGAACAGCTCGGAGCGTCCCTTGCGCCGCGTGTAACGGCTGGCGGCCTGCTCCATCTCCACCTGTGCAACCCGCAGCGACGCCTCCACTTCGGCGACTGCTGCCTGCGCCACTGCAAGAGTCCGGTCCACCGATTCAGAGTCGAACCGCGCTACTGGTTGGCCCTCCTTTACCTCGTCCCCCGGCTGTACGAACCGCTCCAGTAACCGGGCGTCAAACGGCGCCGGCACAACAATCCGCCGCTGCCGTACCACGACCCCGACATGACCGTAGTTCGCGGGAAGCAGGCCCGGGACTGGCCTACCCACACTCACTCGTCGCTGCGACCCGGATGGCACCGGACCCGGACGCCGCCGTTCCGGTTCGCTGCCGTCGCCACAACCGACCCAGGCAGCGAAGGCGACCAATCCCGTCGCCAGAAACGCGCCATGTGCTGCTCTGTAGCTCACCGTTTCGCGCGCGCCACCAACGAACGATAGGTCCGGCTCAGGAAATCGTAAAGCACCAACTCGTGCGCTCGCGCCGACATGGGAAACAGCCGGTTCGCGTGCATGTGGGTCAGGGTTTGCAGCAGTTCTTCGAGTGGGCATTCGAGGTCACCAGACTCCGCCAAGTCCCGGAACTGTCGGACTACCTCCTTGGTGTCTTCGGACCGCTGCTGCAGGACGGCATCGAATCCGGCGAATCGGGAGTCATCGTCCGGGTATCCGGTAACCGCCGCTTGGATATCCCGGCGCTCCGCCCGCAGCCGTCTCGCTAGGCGCCGCCGTACACTGGGGCCCACTCCGAACTCCTGTCCGAACGACTCCCGCGCCCCGGCAACAACCTGGTTTCTTTCTCCGTAGTCCAGTCCGAAGTCTGCAAGCAACCGGTCAAAACCCATCGCCACTGCCTTCCACCGGAGGACTTCATCCTCCACCCCGTCGAGCACTCCGACGACCTGGAGCGCCGCCACACTGTCCGCCCGAAACCACGCTTCTGCCAGTTCGATCCCCCGCCCCCCGCCATAGCGTTCGACCTCGCGCACGTAGGTGTCGAGGCTCACGCGATGGACGGCACCGGTGGCCAAGAACGGCTGGAGGAGCGCCGACATCCGTTCTTCCAGCGCCCGACGAGCATCCGGCCCGCCTCGAAACCGGACGCGCAAATGGTGTTCCGGGTCTCCGTACCGGATGAAAAACCACGGCTCACCCGTCGCAGTGGCTCCGTGGAGCGCTGCCAGCGGCGCGACGACCTCGCGGAGCAGCCGATCCGCCGTGCCAGCGGCAGCGTAGAGCTTGTAGTAGAGCCACTCGTCTCCCGGGATGAAGGCCCGGGAAGCGATTGGTGCCGTCACGTTCCGCTGCTTTACGCCGTCTTCCCTGACCGAGGGCGCGGCCCGCTGCCTGCGCACGAGCGGAAGGATGAACTCGTTCCGGTAAGTCCCCTCGGGGCCGCTAACGCAGCCTTCCAGATCCTCAGCGAGCGTCTCCTCTAGAACCAGGGTGGGTCGGCGCGCCCCATGATCCGCCAGCACCGCCACGCACATCGGGTTGTCCAGATCCAGCAGCAGACGGTTCTCCCCATCGACGAGACGAACGAAACGCGGAAGCTTCAGCTCCCGAACCAGGGCCAACAGTGCGTCCTCACGGGCGGCGGGCTTCTTCGCCTTCGCAATGGCTTTGTACTCCGGACGATTGCGTCCCACCATCCAGCGGGCAAGCGCGTAAATGGCACGACCCCGGGTCACTCGCGGCAGGAACGGAAGTCCGTTCAGCACCCCCCAGTTCCAGCTGAACCCCGGCGCCGTCCCGTCGTTCTGGAGCGCGCATAGAAACCGATACATCCCGGAACTACGTCGATAGTTGTGGGCTGAGGTAAGGCGTGGGCGCACGATCCTGCCGTCCTGACGCGAGCGCAGCCGAAAACTGCTACCCTCCAGACTCAGCAGCAGATCGTCCACGGTCAGCCGCTTCGGACCGGTGAGCCGCGAGTTACCGCTACAACTCAACTCGATGTCGCGGACATGAGGTCGTCGCACGACATTGCCGACTCTACCCTCCGGTGTGTGCACGATTTCGGCATAGACCACCCCGGGTTCCAGCGCCTCCTCATCTCGAAGGTGGCCGCGCACCCGCTCGAGCAACACGGGGTCGAGATCGCAGAACCTTCCCAGCAACCGGCCACCCGACGGGCCGAAGCCGCCGTGATAGAGGATCCGATATGCGCCGCTCTGCACGGCCTCCTCAGAGGCAGCCACTAGATCAAAGTGGAGTGCCACGGCCGCTGGCAGAGGGCTCTGAACCGAGGTCGCGAGGCGTGTGAGCAGGTCATCGTCCAGTTCGAGACTCGCTGGGGCTTCACCCCGGAGGTCCAGGAGGCGCTCCATCAGCGCGTCCGGCACGCCCTGCTGAGGGCTTTTTCCGCGGTTGCCCTCTGCCCCGATGTTGAGGCCGGCAAGGAGCGGCGATCCTGACTGACGTGGTCGCAGATCCGGACCAGGCACACCGAGTCCCCGTTCCGGATCGAAAACCTCTGCTAGCGGAACCTCGCGTGTCTCGTACCGCTCCCGGAAGCGGCTCTTGAGGTCACGCAACGGATCCGGTAACCGCGTCATCAGGCGGTGTAACGTGTCGGCACCGCGAAGCACCTCGTCGACGACCTCCTCGGCGAGTTGCAACTCTTCGGTTTCCTTGAACATGTCCACCTGGAGGAGCCGCTCGGTTTTCTTCTGACCGAGAGGCCCGGTCCACACCGCGTTCACCGCCGCGTACGCCTCGGGTGGTGCCGCCACTCCATGCTCGTCGAGCTGGTCGAGCGCTTCGCGTAGCTGCCGGACCGGAGTGGCTGACTCGGACAGCGCCTCGCTCGCAGCGAGAGCCTGAAGGATCTGGTCCAGCGGATCGCTACCTACGACCGCAGGCACCAGCTCCGGCACGAGCACCTGCGACTCGATGAGGTCGTCAAGGTACTCGTCGATGTCGTCCGAGTTCACATCCGCATCAGTGATGGCGAGCGTCAACGCGGCATGTAATCCAGCCAGCGGCATCGCTTTCGCGGACCGCCGCTCCAAGGCGGCCGAAAGCGCTTCGTCATTCTCGAGAAACGCCATCTCGTGCCGGTTTTCGGGACCGCGCTGTCGCGCTTCCACATACTGGTACCCGCCCGCAATGGCCGCGATCGTGTCGTTGGGGCGGTAACGGAGATTCTTCCGGACTCCTTGTTGCCTCAGGAGGCTACCGACCAACTTGGCCACCTGCGCTTGGTCAAGTGCTGAGCGACGCCGGTAACGGTCGCGCCCAGCAAGTCTCAGGCGCGTCAGTTCGCCTACGTTCCCCACGGATACACCGGCGAACAGGCCGAATGGCGTGCATCGGTCGCACATCCGCGCGAAGTACTGGACGAGCGCTCGTTCCATCCGCGCCCGCCGCCGCGTAGGTGCTTGGTCGCCCAACCCGGACAGGCGCTCCGCGAGCACTGGACTGGCGACCCGCAGCGCATCGGCCGCGTGCGGCAACGCCAGAGCCTCCACGAGAGTTCGCCGCAGCCGGTTCCTCGTGCCTGCTCCGTCACCCGCCGCAGGGGTTGCAGTTTGGCCACTGGCTCCCCAAACAGCAAAAGTGGCGGTGGGCAGTAAGGGCGTCCGTAGCACGAAAAACCCGGATGGCCGATAGCTGTCGGCGAAACCCGATGCCCCCGTCTCAGCTGTCACCTTGGCCGCGGTTTCACAAACTCGGAACTAGACTCAGGATAAGAGCAACAGGCGGTCCCACTTCGGCTCGATGTCCGTCGTCCCGGTCAGTAGTGCTAGCCCAACGCCCGCCGAGCCAGTGAGAAACGACCCATCATCTACCCAGCCTTGGCGATTCCCGCCTACATCACCCCACATGCGGTAACCACCCACTCCCTGGTTTGGTCGCCACCAGTTCAGGGTCGCATCAACCCAACCCCTTGCCGCGTTTGCGAACTCCGGTTCATTGTCAGTGCGTGCAAGTCGATAGAAGATCTGGGCGTTTCCCGCCGCCCCATGGCAGAGTCCGGCGTCTCGAATCCAGGCCTCGCCGGGTCGGACGCGAGCGCAGGCAAGAGCCAAGGTCCGCGCCCACTCCACGCCCTCCTGATCCCCAATTGCTTTCGCCGCCTCGAATGCCACCGCTGACGCACCAAGTGGGCCGTAGCACCATGCCATTCGGCGACTGACCTCGGGTTCAACGCCCGGCGCAATCCATGATGGCAACGACGCTTCGGTTGGGTCTGACTTGATTGCCCTGAGCCATCGCAAACTATCCCGAAGCAAGGGCTCGGCTCGATCCGGCTCGACCCCGAAGGAACATAGCTTCCCCAGAAGCCCACACACCCCTGGCACGCCGTGTGCTACACCCAAGTTGTAGTAGCCAGCGGGTGCCAGTTTGCGCTGCCAAGCGGGCAGAAAGTCCGCCACCGTGAACCATGTCGTCCCTTCCTTAGTCTCGACCGCCATGCGCTCAAGCGCCTCAAGAACCAAGCCAAGGCCGCGGACTGCGGAGTCGCGAGGTAGTCGTTCTACGAAATAGACGCCGACACCAACCACGCCGCTGATCAGGTCGTAGACCCGCTGGTCCGACTGCCGTGCCAAGGCTTCTGCCGCTAACCGGTCCACATGGGTTCCCACGGCATCATCCTCAGCGTCCAAATGAGTCGTAAGCCAGCCTGGACCCGCCCAGCCACCGTACAGACCCAACTGGGTGGACCTTTGGATTCGATCAAGGTCCGCATCAATCAGCGTTGAGCATGCGTTGGAGTCATCTTGAAACACCTCCGCCATGTCGGCGTAGGCATGGAAGAGAGCGGCAAGCCCACCGGGGCGACGACGGAATCCGAAGGGTACATTGGATTCTGGTTCGACCGGTCGCCGCGCCATATTGACAAGCGCTTCCCCTATACCTTTCACAATCAACCTTGCGTTTGCTTTCGATCCAGTGGGCGAGAACGTCTCGCCGGTAGGCCGTTGGGTCATGTTCTTTGACGGCTGTATTGTTCCCGTTAACCTGAAGGACCGGTTTGACTGGCCGCGCTCTCCGGCCGATCAGGCTCAGTCACACGGCACATCGAATACAAGGTTCAGCTACGCACACCAAGAGAGTCACGAGCGCAGGGTCGGCGACCGCTGCCGGGCCAGCTACGAGCGTAGAACAAACGTAATCCCAGCGGTTTATCGGTGTCCGGAGCAAGAGTAGCGATTCAGCGAAGAACACGCACGGTCACTCCGGTTACCGGCGTACGTGTCACCTTAAGGGCGCGCACAAGTTCATTCGCGCCTACTACCCGTAGGTAAGTGTGAGCGCACGTGGTGCTTTGCCCGTATCGCTTGTCTCCTCGTAGCCTGCCCGTGGCCTGTTGCTCTCGGATTCACCTCGTTGACCAGAACTGGATAGTCAAGCGAGCGCCGACAAGACATCAACGCGCTAAACAGCTCTGCCAGGAACCCCCGGTCAGCAACCTTGGTTGTTTTCCGAGTCGCAAAGACCACAGCCAGTGCCACACGAGTAACCGCATGTTGCATCGCATGTGGCATTGCACGACGCTTGACCACAGTTCGTGTCGCAGGTGGCGGTAGGGCAATCACAAGTACCCTGGCACGCCGAGACGTTGTCACAAGTATCCCCCACGACGGTCTGGGGCTCGACCCTACAGTCACCGATGCCATAGGTACATCGATCAGTATTTCGTGGTTGAGTTGGGAGGGGGTCATCGCCACCAGCGACACCGGCTAGCCGATCTTGGCTGAGCGATACGAGATTACGTTTCTTCAGACGTAGTTTCTTCTTCATGGTGCTGCACCTCAGGCAGCGTGGATGGTCGATTGGAGTGTCCCGGAAGGTGGGATCCGAGATGGACCACACCTTCCGGGAAGGTGAACTAACAGCCCCGCGATCAGAACGTGAACTTGGTCATGAACTGGAGCGTGCGGGGGAACCCGCTGCTGCACTGGATCTGACCGAAGTTGCTGTTCCCAACGACGGTGCGGGGGCCGCACCAGTTGGGCGAGTTGAAGAGGTTCAGCATCTCGAAGCGCAGGTTCAGGTTCACATCGCTGAAGATCGTCGTCGTCTTGTCGAGAGCGACATCCCAAGTGTGGAGCACTGGCGTGCGAACGGTGTCCGTGGTGTGCGGACCGGAGCCAAGCACGAAACCATCCGTCTGGGCGACATTGCCCGGGCTCAGGTAGTTCAGGTGGCTGCCAGACGGGTTGCCGCCGCCGGACACGCCGCCGCCGCTCGGGCGCTGGTGATCGAAGCCGTACGCAGCGAGCGGATTAGAACTCTGCTTCAGAGTCAGCGGGAACCCGCTCCGCAGGATGGTCTGCGTGGAGAGCGACCAGCCGCTGAAGATGGGGTTGTCACCTGGTATCCGGTAGTTGAGAGCGATGTTGAACTGGTGCGGAACGTGAATCCGGGATGGACCGTAATCGGCGTCCAACACCGAACACTTCCCGGTAGCACAATCATCGGGAGTGTTGAAGATGGTGCTTTCCTCATCCGCGAGTCGGGTATTGCTCTCGTAAATGTTGTCGTTGTGGATCGCCATCGTGTAGTTGATCCGGGCGCCCCAACTGTCGCGGAACCGCTTTTCGAACTCGATCCGGGCCGAGTTGTACAGCGACTTGCCGGCGCTGACGTGGCGGGCCAGTACGTTCCGGAAGTGGGGGAACGGCCGGAGCAACTGCCCCAGCGGAAGCGTCTCGGCGCCCGCGAACGAACCGAACCGGGAGTCGCCGTAGAACGGGTTGGGATACTGATCGTTCAAACGGTCGCCAAGCGCCACGTACTGATCCGCGAGCTGGTTGATGTTGATCACCGAGTTGTTCGTGCCCCCGATCGGGAGGTCTGCGCCGGCACTGCCTACATAACCGACCTTGAACGCAAGGTCGCGGCCGATGTCGCGCTGGATGTCGAGCGACCACTTGTGGATGTAGGGGGAGGCCCGGTGTTGTTCGTTGAAATAGACGTTGCCGCCGATGTTCTGGAACCGGCCTTTCGCGTTGCCGACCGGGTTGTCGATGCCGTTCGGGAACGGGTTCGCAACGGTGGCCTCCGGCGGGGTCCTTCCGTCGAGGCTGGTAGCGATTGAAGTCACCGCGGTATAGCCGAACGTCCCGACATCGGACGCGCCCACGCCGCTTGGAATCGCGTAGGGCGCCCAGAAGGTCGCATACCCGCCCCGAATCACTGTCTCCGGGTTCAACGTATAGGCAAAGCCGATCCGGGGACCGATCTTGATTCCAGGGGGGTCCCACTGGTGGGTTGGGGCGCCGTCGATTCCGGCATACATAAGGCCGCCGCGGAGCGGGAAGCCGGGGAGCGAGCCTTCGATGGCCGGATCGAGCCCAACCTGGATCGGGAATGGGTTCGTGCGGTCCCAACCGACGGCGAAACCGTTGTCATCCTCCATCAGGCCGCTCTCGTGCTCAAGGCGAAGCCCCAGGTTCAACACCAGGTTTGCGCTGGGGCGCCAGTCGTCCTGGACGAAGACGCCGTAGTAGTTGATGAAGACGTCGGCGGGTTCCGCGACGGTCGCCTGTCCGCCGGACGGAATGCCCAGCAACATGTCGGCGAGCGCATTGCCGGAGGCCGCGTCCGGGGAATCCGGGTTGGGGCCGCGGGTGAAGCTTCGGTCGAAGCTCAACTGGAGCCCATTGTTGAAGCGGACCGAGTGGAGTCCCATGCGCCGGAACTGAACCCCGTACTTGACGGTGTGGTTCCCGAGGAACTGCGAGAAGGTGCCGTTGACCTCCCGCGAAGTCCATTGCACATCGGTGTTGGACCACGAACCGTGCGTCGACCCGCCGTCGCCATACTCCTCGATACTGACGCTCGGGAACTGGCCGTCATAGCCTTCCTGGCCATAGATGGAATTGATGAAGCCGCCCTGGAATCCCAGACCGCTGAACGCGCTCTGGTCGAACACCGGGTTCGAGTTCGAGTCGTTGAAGAAGGTCTGGCCGTAGCGGAGAGTCAGTACCGACGTGTCGCCGGTGATGAAGGTGTTGTTGAAGGCAACGGCGTGAACATCGCGCCCCAGCGAGGCGGCGCCGATGCCGTAGGCGGGGTGGGTCTCCGCGTTCAGAAGATCCTTGTAGTGGCCGAACGCCGGCTCCTCCGAGGTGTAGTAAAGGTAGGTCAGGGACGACTGCCAGGCCTCCGAGAAGGTATGGCTCAGGTTTCCGGTGAGTTGCCGGGCCTGCGTGCGCTGAATCCCGGAGGCTGCGATATCGCCGCCCGGACCCAGTTCGGTGAGGACCCTCGCCAACGAGGAACCCGCCGGATCGATCATGTGGGCCGGAATGACGTTGCCCGGGAAAGGACGCCGATTGCCGTTCGCGTCGAGATCGAACGGGTTGTAGATCGTGACTCCGCTCGCGGAGAAGTCGCCAGCAGCTTCAGCAGGAGTCGGCAGCGTGATCGTTACGTTCGAGGCCTGGTCGTCGTTGTAACCCTCGCCAGAAACCCAGAAGAACGTGCGGTCGCGGAAGATCGGGCCTCCGAATGACCCGCCGAGCAGGATGTAGGGGCGTTCGCTGATGTCCGAATCGGACAGCTTGCCAGCAGCCACATCCTGGGCTGTGTGGTAGTAGTACTCCCGCAGGAACTGACCGACCTTGCTGGGCCGGAATTGGTGAAGGGCGCTGCCCGCCCAGGCGTTGGTCCCGGTGCGGTGAATCACGTTGAAGACGCCGCCGCCGGTGCGGCCCATCTCGGCGTCGTAGGTGTTGATCTGGACCTTCATCTCCTGCACCGCCTCGAACACCGGGATGATGACCGTGCGGTTCCGGAGGTCGGTCGTGGAGACGCCGTCCACGGTGTAGTTGTTGCCGCGGAGCGGCCCACCACCGAGCGAGAGGAGGGAGGAGTTCGTCTGGTCGGACTGCTTCACCCAGAACGGGTCGCCGGTGTGGACCACGTTCGGCGTGCCCACCGACATGATGAACACGTTGCGGCCCGGGGTCGGCAGGACCTCGAGCTCCGCTCGGCTCACCGCCGAGGACACCGAGGCGGTCGCGGTCTCGATCAGCGGCGTCTCGCCGATGACCGTCACCGTTTCCTCGATGCCACCGATGGCAAGCGAGGCGTCCACCACCAGGAACGAGGCAACACCCACGAGAAGGCCCTCGCTCCGGAACGGGGCGAAGCCGCTCAGTTCAGCCTGGAGCGTGTAGGTGCCGGGCTGGACGTTGGCAAAGCTGTACTCGCCGACCGCATTCGAAACCGCGGTCCGCGAGACGCCGGTGTCCTCGTTTTCGATGGTCACGGTGACGCCGGGAAGGACACCCCCGTCGGGGTCCTGAATCACGCCCCGGACGCCGCCCTGGAACGTCTGGGCGAAGGCGCCCGCAGTGAGTCCCAGGACGCCGAGCACCGCGGCGGTCCTAAACAAAAGCGATCTCATGAGTCCCTCCTGAGTTCGTGTGAGTCCATGAGCTTGACGCCCGAGCGTGCGGGCGGTCCAGAACATTTGGTCTGCGAAGAGCCGAAACGACAAATCCACGCGATATGTCGCGGAACTTTAGGCGGTTCGGACCTGTTTCGCCAGTGCCACGGGTGGCAAAGGTCGGGCCGCCAACGCAACAACTGCCCCGATGCGTCACAAGTTCCTGTTTTTATTGACTCTTGCGCCCCTCCGCGGCGCCCCTCGGCCCGCGGGCGGCGGAGCGTGAGAATTCAAGAAATCGGACGGGATACGACGAATCAGATTCCTTCGGCCGCACTCGAAATATGACGGATGTCACAGACCGCGCGGTACGGACCCGCGGCCTTCCCGGTCAGGCGCCGGCAAGCCTCGCCATCCGGCCGAAGAAATCGGCGTGGCCGGCCAGGATGCGCTCCTCCGCCTCCCGGTTCGGCTCGAGCGACCACTCCCCCCGCTCCCGGGTTCCTCCCAGCAGGATGCCGTCCGCGCGCGGCATCATGTAGAGCCCCTGGTAGAGCGCGATGTAGCGGATCTCGGGCTGCGGCAGCAGGACGGTCAACTGGCCCTTGAGCGGAACGAGTTCCTCGTCGCCGACCAGGGCGCGCGCGCCGATGCCGGTGCAGTTCACCACGCGGCGTTCCGCCAACCCGGCGATCTCGTCGAGGGAGCCGAAGTCGCGGATCCGGATCCGGCCGCCGGCGAGCTGGAAGTCCCGCATGACCGCGCCGAGATACACCGGCGGCTCGATCATCATGGTCGTGTACTCGCGGGCGTGGCGCACCGGGAAGGGATGGGTCCCGGGCTCGAGATCGCGCGTCTCCGGAAAGAGGTCGGCGAGCCGGTCGGGCTGGCCCGGGCCTCCGAAGGCGACGTCGCTGAGCGGGTAGTTCGGGAGCCAGTACACGCCGTAGCGGACGCCCACCATCTCCTGGAAGATCCGGTGGGAGATCCGGGCCGCCCGTTCCAGCCGGTCCTGGAACGCGTCGGTGTGCACGCGGGCGTCGGACACCGAGTAGGGGCCCCACTGGGCGCAGGCCACGTTCGAGGTGGTGTTCGGCGGGAGGTCCTTCGTATAGATGGTGACGTCCACGCCGCGCCGCTGGAGCAGGCGCGCGGTGGCGAGGCCGACGGCGCCGCAGCCGATCACCGCCGCCCGCGCCGGAGGCGGGCCGTCGCCGATGAGTTCCTCGACGGCCAGCCAGGCGCTGCCCCAGGAGAGGGTCACCCCGGCCCCGCCGTGGCCGTAGTTGTGAACGAGGATCCGGCCACCTCCCAGATCCTGGCTCTCGACCCGGAACCCGGACGGACGGAAGGGGCGGAGCCCGACCACCGTGCGGATGACCCGGTCCCGCGAGACGTTGACCGGCGGAAGCCGGAAGGAGGGCTTCGGAAGCGGATCGGGCGCCGTGCGGGCGGCCGGAACCGGCCGGCCGGCGCAGGCCGCCGCGGCGCCGGCGGCGAGGCCGGAAGCGAGCTTCACGCCGACGCCGAGAACGCGGCGGCGGGACGGCACGGGAGGCGGCCTGGCGGTCCCCGGAACGGTGAGCGGTAGCGGCGGCAACGGGTTTCCTATACTAGGCGAGGTACGGCTCGCCGGGCTCCCCGCCGGATGACCGGATCGGATGACGCGCCGGCCCGCCGGGAGGCGAACGACATGGATCGCAGACTCTTTCTGAAGGCCGCGGCCACGGTGAGCGGCGCCGGTATCGTGGGCGTGAACGACCGCGCCGAAGCGCTCGAGCACGAGATGATGCACCTGCTCGAGGCCCCCGAGCGTCCGCCGCTCGCGAAGTCCGAGGACGAGGAACCGCTCTCGGTCATGCCGGCGAAGCCGACGCTCCTCGATTTCTTCGAGCACCGCTTCGCGCCGGCCTCCCACGTGCTGCAGAGCGCCACCCGGGCGATGAAGCACGGCATGAGCGAGGAGATCATCCTCGCCTGCCTGCTCCACGACCTCTCGGTGATGAACCTGGTGCGCGCCGACCACGGCTGGTGGGGCGCCCAGATGCTCGCGCCGTACGTGCCCGAGAAGGTCTCGTGGGCCATCCGCTACCACCAGGCGCTGCGCTTCTTCCCCGACCCGTCCGTCGGCTACGAGTACCCCGAGATGTACGTGCGGATGTTCGGCGCCGACCACGAGCCGGAGCCCTACATCAAGGCCGCCTACGAGTACGCCCGGAACCACAAGTGGTACATGGAAGCGCGGTCCATCACCATGCACGACGACTACAGCTTCGAGCGAGGTGCCGAGGTCTCGATCGATCCGTTCGTGGACATCATCGGCCGGCACTTCAAGCAGCCGAAGGAGGGGCTCGGCTACGACAACAGCCCCACGGCGCACATGTGGCGGACGATGATCAACCCGCGGCGGAGGTTGTAGGGGGAGCTCAAGGAGCGCAGGGAGCGCCGGTCTTCAGACCGGCATCGCCCGCACAGCGGGCGAAACTCCTGGGCTTCACTTCGCCGCATGGCGCCCCCGTCAAGGCGAGTGGCGCGACGACAACTGCGCGCGCCTACTTCGCTTTCGCCATCTTCGTTTCGAGTCCCCGCAATGTGGCGCGATGGCGCCGGGAGTTTCGCGGCCTACGGCCGCGATGCCAGTCTGAAGACTGGCGCTCCTTGCTTGTCCTGCGCAGCACCGTCCCCGTTTGGGGTAGCGCGGTGACCCGGCGCGCCTATTCGTTGGAAGAGCGCTTCGCCAGCAGGTACACGACGGCTCCCGCCGCCGCCGTCGCAAGGCCAAGCATGGACTCTCCGGGCCGCTCCAGCAACGTATAGCCGAGCGTCCAGGCGCTCATCCCCAGGAAGAACAGCGGAACGAACGGGTACAGGGGGGTCTGGAACCGCCCGGGGACGGCGCCGGGGATCTTCCCGGCGCGGAGGCGGAAGACTCCGGCGACCGCAGCGGCCGTCATCAGGTTGAGGGTGAACCCGGCGTAGAGCAGGATCTGCTCGAAGGTGCCTGAGTAGAGCAACACCAGCGTGATGCCGAGCTGCAGGAGCAGCGCGCGGTGCGGAACGCCACCCTCGGTGGCGCGTCCGAGCGGCCTGAGGAAGGGCTCGTCCTCCCCCATGGCGCGGACCACCCGTGGGCCGAGAAAGACCATCGCGCTCACCGTGGAGGCCAGGACCAGACCGAGCACCGCGGCCATCACCCGGCCCCCGGTGGCGCCCAGGATCCGCTCGGCCGCCAGGTACCCGATCTCGATCCTTCCGGCGAGGTCCTCCAGCGGGACGGCCCGCAGGATGACGAAGTTCACCAGGACGTAGAGGACGGTGACGAGCAGGGTGCCGGCCACCAGCGCGCGGGCGAGCCGCTCGGGACGTCTCAGGTCCCCGACGATGTACACCGCGGCGTTCCAGCCGGTGTACGCATACGAGACGAACACGAGGGAGACCGCGAACCCCGGGCTCAGCAGCAACCCGAAGTCCCCCGGTTTCGGGACGAGCGGCGTCGAGACCCCGCCGGCCCAGAACCCCATGCAGCAGAACGCGATGACCAGCAGGATCTTGGCGGCGGTGAGGACGTTGTTGACCCCGCTGCTCCACCCGACCGGCAGCGAGTGCACGGCGGTGAACGCGATCACGGTCCCCGCCGCGAAGTGGACCGGCTCGATCCCCGGAAACAGCGGCTGCAGGTAGGTCGCCATCGCCACCGCCGCGAGCGCGGTGGGCGCGGCGAAACCCATGGTCGCGGAAACGCAGCCGGCGGCGAATCCGGCGGCCGGATGGAAGCTCCGGCGGAGCAGGTTGTACTCGCCCCCGGAGCGCGGCAGCGCGGCTCCCAGCTCGCCGTAGACGAGCGCCCCCGCGAGGGCGACCAGCCCGCCGACGACCCAGAGCAGGAGCGCCGGGAATGCGGAAGGAACCGCCGCGACCTGAAAGCCCAGGCTCGTGAAGACCCCGGTCCCGATCATGTTCGCCACCACGAACATGGCGGCGGTCCACAGCGAGAGACCGAGACCCCGATGCGGGCCTCCACTGCCGCTGGTCACTGTCGGGTCGCTCCGTCCGCCTGGGATGAACTACCGATCGAGCGTCGCCACGACCACTGAATGGACGACGGGAGTCTGCCGTGAAAATGCAGCCTCGGCGGTCCGCCGACCGGTGTGATGGCTCACCGGCTGGACTGCATTTTCAGAGCAACTGGCCGGCGTTCCTAGCGGACCGCGATCATGTCGATCTCGAGGAGCGCGCCGAGCGGGATGTCGGCTACCGCCACCGTGGTGCGCACCGGCGGGATCGCGTCCTCCGGAAAATAGGACGCGTACACCTCGTTCATCGCCCCGAAGTCGTTCACGTCGGCAAGGAACACTCCGCTTCGGACCACGTTCCCGAAGCCGAGACCGGCCTCCTCGAGAACCGCCTGGAGGTTCTGCATGACCTGGTGGGTCTGCTCGGCGATGCCGCCCTCGACGAGTCCCCCGCCTTCGTGGTTGAGCGCGATCTGCCCGGCGAGGAAGACGATGTCCCCGTATTCGATTCCCGCGGAATAGGGACCGACGGGAGGGATGCGGCCGTCGAGGCGCGATTTTTCGGGCTTCGGGACTTCGACGTCCACGTTCACCGGCCCGGTGCAGGACAGGGCCAGGAGCGACAGCAGGGCGCCGCCGAGAGCGAGACGGGAACAAGAAGAGCGCATGGACAGATCCTCCGGGGATGGCGCCGGATAGTACCGGGGCATCTCGCTTACGATGCCGCGCATGTGGGAGACGCCCCAACCCGGCGAGTGCGCCGACTACTACCACGGCTATATCCGCCAGGTCCCGGCCGGCGAAGATCTCCCGCAGGCGGCGCTCCAGGAAATGGAGACTCTCCGCTCCCTCCTGGCCGGCGTTCCCGAAGAGGCGTCGGCGCGGGGATACGCGCCCGGGAAGTGGTCCATCCGCGAGGTCGTGGGCCACGTAGCCGACGTGGAGCGCATCATGTCGGTGCGGGCGCTCCGCTTCGCCCGGGGCGACGAGTCGGCGCTACCGGGCATGGAACAGGATCCCTACGTGGCCGCGTCCGGCCACGGGGAACGCTCGCTCGAATCCCTGCTCGACGAGCTGGAGACGATCCGCCACGCCACCGTGAGCCTCATGCGGTCGTTCGACGAGACCGCGCTCGACCGGAGCGGGGAGGCAAGCGGCGCCCGCGCCACCGTGCGCGCGGTCTGCTATCTCACGGTGGGACACGCCATCCACCACCGGCGCGTCCTGGAAGAGCGGTACCTGGCGGCCTGACGATGCCGCCGGGCCTGTTCGCGGCGCTGGTCGTCGCGGCCCTGACGCTCCTCGGCATCGGGGCGCGCTACCACGTTCACGGAGACCTGCACGCACTTCATTCCCTCCTCAGCCTCTTCCTCTCGATCAACCTGCTGATCTGCTACTGGGAGATCTGTCTCTTCCTCCGGCGGGACCTCGTCGAGACGCGCACCGCGTACTGGCGCGAGTGGCGGGAGCGGACGGGCCGGACCCCGGCCGTCCAGTTCCTCCGGACGAAGGTCCCGCTGGCCCGGATGCTGTCGCCGGCGGTATGGGCAGATGTCTGGGCGGCCTACTCCCAGTACGACAGTTCCTACGCGGACCGCCGCACGTTCGGATTCAACGTGGACATCGTCAACGGGTTTCTCACTCCGGTCCCCACGCTGATCGTGTACGCGGCCATCACGTTCCACTTCCTCCCCGCCCTCCTGACGGGCATCGTCGGAGTCATCCTGTTCTGGCAGGTGATGTACGGGGCATCGGTCTACCTGATCAGCTTCTTCGTGGCCGGACGGCAGACGCGGATCAGCCGGCGGGAGCTGTACACCTGGATCGTGGCGCCCAACTCTCCCTGGATGGCAGGCGGACTGCTCGGGGTGTACGTCTCGATCCGCCTGATCACGGACGGCGACTACGGCGTGCTGGGCTGCTCGCCGCCTCCGCCCTGATCGGCGGCGCGGGAGTGTCTTTCCGGGGTCGGATGGCCACGGGCCGCCAGCGCGGCCACCAGCGAGACGGCGCCCATCCCCACACCCGCCAAGGCGACCGCCTGAAATCCGAACTGCGTCATCAGGACCCCCGACGCCACGCAGGCGACACCCGCCCCCAGCCAGTTCAGCGAATCGGCGAGCCCCTGCCGGCGTACCTTGGCCGGTGAGTCCGGCCCTTCGGAAATCAGCGCGCTGGCCGCCACGAAAGCGAGGGACCAGCCGAGACCCACGAGGTAGAGGGCGATCCCCAACTCCAGACCGCGGCCGGGACCGAACGCGGCCAGCAGGCCCGCCGCCAGCAGCGTCGCGCCGCCGAGCCCGATGATCGGACGCTCCCCGAAGCGGTCGCAGAGAAGGCCGACGACCGGAGACAGGGCAAACATGCCCAGATTGTGGGCGCCCATCATGGCTCCGAGCCCGGCCAGGGAACCTCCGCTCCCCATCATCTGGAGCGGTGCCATCGTCATGAGGATCATCATCGAGGCCTGCGCCGCGACCAGCGCGACGATGGCGAGCCCGAACGTCCGTCCGAGCGATTCCGCGGCGGCCGGCTGAGCGGCGGGGGCAACCCCCGGTTCGACCGGGCGAACCCCAAGCGAAGGCCGCGCCCGGAGTGACCGGCTCCTGAGGAACAGGATCCCGCCGGCGCCGTAGAAGACCGCCGCGCACAGATACGCGAGCGAAAACGCATCCCCTTCGCCGGCCCCGACGATGCGCTCGATCCATCCGAAGATGAGCGGCGCGATGAAGGCGCCGGCCACCGCCACCCAGACCACCAGCCCGATCGCCCGCCCGCTCTTGCTGGCCGGGACCAGGAGCGCCGCCGTATAGCGGGTAAGGTGATAGGCGGCGTAGCCGCAGCCGAGCATCAGGCTCGCACCGAGGTGGACGGCGAAGCCCGCTTCCCACCACGCCGAGAGCGCGAGGCCCACCGCGGCGCAGGCGGCGAAACTGAGGCCGAGCCCCAGGGAGAACGGCCGGCCGCGCCTCGAGAAGAGCCAGGTGAGGATGGGGGTGCCGGCCGCCACCCCCAGAATCAGGGCGGCGTTCGGGAGGCCGATCCAGGCGGAGTCCGGAAGGTATCTCCGGGAAAGGAGCGGTGTGATCGACAGCACCAGCAGATAAGCCGTCGACGCGAACATCGCCCCCGTGAGCAGGACGCCGAAGGCCCGCGCCGGACGCTTCCTCGCGGCCACGGATGGCTATCCAGGGGGATCCAGGAGGCGCGCATGCAGGTCCGTCAGGGCCCTTTGGACCTCGGGCGCCAGGCTCCGCCCGGTGGCGAGCGCCGCGCGGTCCGGATCCGACAGGCCGAGTTCCGCGGCCCAGGCCTGCAGCTCCTCGACCGCGTCGTCCTCCGGGCCGACGCCCCAGGCTCCCGGCACGAGGCGCAGTTCGTGAAGCCCGGCCATGCCGGCCGCCTGGATGCGGTCCCGGTAGGAGAGCACTTCCGGCAACACGAAATCGTCCAGGGTCCCGACGACCTCGATGACCGGGCGCTCCAGGGCGACCGGCGGCGCCGGCAGCACCGGACTCGGCGCCGCGGCCACGGCGTCATGGAAGGGCCAGAACCGGCTGCCCTCGAGGCCGATCCCGGCAGCCGCGGCGTAGGCGGCGAGACCGGCGTCGGACGTTTCCCGATCCGCGGCGAGGGCGAGGCGGGCGCTGCGCCGGCGGGACGCTCCCTCCGGATCACCCAGCGTCGCGGCCACCAGCACCACCCCCGCGAAGGTCTCGTCCGGCGCCGCGGCCCCGTAGCGCGCCAGTCCGCCCCCTTCCCCGTAGCCGAGAAGGATCGTGCGGTCGGGGTCCATCGCGAGGCGCGGCCGGATCTGGTCGAACATCAGGCGGGCGAACGCCTCGGTGAGCCGGTAGCCGTCGGGGCCCGCTCCGACCCCGGCCCGGTCGAAACTCGCCCAGGCGAACCCCCGGTCGAGGGCCCACCAGCCGATCAGGTCGTCGAGCTCGGTCTCGCCGCTCCCGAGGTCGGCGCCCTCGAGCCCGCGCCGGATCCCTCCGAGGCCGCGATGAGCCCCGATGACCAGGGTGCCGTTCCAATCCGGCGGCCGCAGCGGATGCCGTAGCACGAAGCGGCGCGGCGGCTCACCGGGCGGCAGTCCCCGCCCCGGCGGCACGGACGCCAGAAAACCCTGCGTGACGAGCGCGTCGCCGTAAACGCGTCCCGGAAGGAGCGTCTCGCGCCCTCCGTGGATGTAGAGGTAGAGGCGGGCGTCGCAGGAGAGGCTGAAGAAGCCCCCCAGCAGAACCGCGAGCGGCAAGGAAGAGCGGCGGAGTACAGAAAAGAGCCCCGGGGTCCCTCGGAAGGCGCTGGGCCTCATCGCAGTGCGGAGCGGCGGGGGCGGGCGCTGTCTGCGCTCCTGCCCCTGACCGTCGGCCCCGCTTCTGCCGTCGTCAGTGGTCAGGACCCCGGGAACTCGTCCCGTGAGTGCCGGGCCCCGGTGCGGCTCGGGAAGTCCTCTTCAGACCCTCCCGGAACCCCGGTTGGGGCCCGGAGCGCAAAGTCGTCCGGCGGTGCGGTCATTTCCGACCCCCTTTCCGAGACTGGGTCATTGCCGTTCTCTGATTCGCGTTTGTACCGCCGCCCGGACAGCCATGTCAACCCCACCGGAGCCCCGTCCGCGCCGCCCGGAACGGACGATCTACCGCGAAGGGAGCTCGCCGTGCACGACCTCCCCCTCCACCATGGTGGCCACGATGCGCTCGCGCATGGAGAAGAGGAGTTCGGGGTCGTCCTCGAGCGCATCGAGCCCCGCGAGGTCGAGCACCACCAGATCCGCCAGCCGGCCCGGTTCCAGGCTCCCGCGGTCCTGCTCGTCGTGGGTCAGAAAGGCGCCGTTCCAGGTGTAGGAGCGGAGCGCTTCCGCGATGGTCACCGTCTCGTCCTCACCGTGCGCCACGCCCGACTTCTGGTCCTTCCGGGTCAGCAGCGCGTAAAACCCCATCCAGGGGTTGTGGGTGGTCACCCCGTAGTCGGAGCCGGAGGCCATGATGACGCCGCCCCGCATGTAGCTGCGGAAGGGCTGGAGGCGGGCCATCCGTTCCGGGCCCGAGTTGGCGGCGAAGGAGAACCCCTGCTGCCAGTTGAAGACCGGGTTGGTGGCGGCGACGATGCCGTAGCGGGCCATGTCGTCGAGGACCCGCGTCTTCGGTTCGATGGGGAAGTAGGCGTGGATCACGCTCCACCGGAGGTCGGGGAGTTCGCCGCTCTCTTCCTTCATCTCGTCGAGCAGCTTCATGTAGAGATCGACGGTCTGCCGCATCGACATGTCCCCGCAACTGTGCGTGTGGAGGTCCCAGCCGTGGCTGCGGATGGCGCGGTACTGCGCCTCCCGCTCGGGGTAGCTCTCGACGACCGGATTCCCCAGGTTGCGCTCCCCTTCGAGTTCGTCCCACATGTGGAAGGGTTCGGACATCCAGGCGCTCCGGGTTCCCACGCCCCCGTCGCCGTACACCTTGACGCCGCGCCAGCGGAGGAAGCGGTCCCCCAGGTTGTTGACCTTGATCCCGTCGAGATGGGTGGAGATCGCCTCGGGGGCATGGGTGTTGAAGGTCCCCTCGTACACGGCGGCGATGCGCAGCCGCAGATAGCCGCGGTTGAAGGCCTCCTGGTAGACCCGCATGTTGTGGCCCATCCGGGACGAGGGGTCCACGATGGAGGTCACGCCGAGCGCGAGCAGTTCCGCGACCCCCAGCCGGACGCTCTCGACGTCGTCCTCGAAGTCGTCCGGCGGCGGCCGCTCCGTCACCAGGCGTGAAGCCCGCGACCCGAGAAAGACTCCCGTCGGAACCTCCCGGGTGACGGTCTCGCCATCCACCGTGAGCTCGCGCGATTCGCGCAGGATCTGGTCCTCGAAGGTGAAGTCCGCGGGATCCTCGAGCCACCACGAGGGCCAGGTGGACGAATCGCCGTCCTCGATCCCCATCCGCCCGAACACCTCGGTGTTCACCGCTACCCCCCGATAGACGCGGTAGAGCGCCACCGGGTTGTCGGGCGCGGCCTCGTCGAGCATCCAGCGGGTGACCATCCGCGGGTACTTGAACTGGTCCCAGCGGCGGCCCACCACCCAGTCGCCGGGCGGGATGCGGCTCTCGGCGATCCGGTCGCGCACCCCGGCCGCGATGTCTTCGGCCGACTCGGCGTAGCTGAGTTCCACGCCGCTGGTGATGTCCCGGCCCAGCGAAAGGAAGTGGATGTGCGAGTCCTGGATGCCGGGGATCACCGTCTTCCCGGAGAGGTCCACGGTCCGGGTGTGGGGACCGGCAAGGGCGGCGACGTCGGCGGCCGACCCCACCGCCACGATGCGGCCGTCCTTGACGGCGAGGGCCTCGGCGAGCGAGTCCCCGGCGTCCACGGTCCGCACCTCGGCGCCGGTGAGCACCAGGTCGGGTTCGGGGTACCACTGGGCCGCGGCGATCCCCGGGAGCACCAGGAACAGGCAAGCGATGGGAAGGGCATGGGACCTGCGCATAGGGCTGGACTCTAACGGCGGAAAGGCTCGCTACGCTTCCCTCCCCCCCGGAGGAAACCCATGCGCTTCTCGTCTCTTCTCGCGCTTTCCGCCTCGCTTCTCCTTCCGTTCGGCTGCGGCCCGCAGGCGCCGGACATCGGCGGGCCCGCCGACCTGGTGCTGCTCGGCGGCCGGGTGGTGACGGTGGATCCCGGCCAACCGGAGGCAGAGGCCGTGGCGGTGCGGAACGGAAAGATCGCCGCGCTGGGCACCACCGCCGAGATCGAGGCGACCGCCGGCCCGGACACCGAGGTCATCCAGCTTGACGGCCGCCTCGCGATCCCCGGGTTCATCGAGGGTCACGGCCACTTCATGGGCGTCGGGAACGCCCAGATGATCCTGAGGCTGGGGGAAGCGGCGAACTGGAACCGGATCGTGGACATGGTGGCCGAGGCGGTCGCGGAGGCCCCGCCGGGCGGCTGGATCGAAGGGCGTGGCTGGCACCAGGAAAAGTGGGACGAAATCCCGGGAGGCGCGGTCGAGGACCTGCCGCACCACCTGGGCCTCTCGGAGATCTCCCCGGAGAACCCGGTTCTGCTTCGGCACGCGAGCGGCCACGCCGCCTTCGCGAACGCCCTGGCGATGGAACTGGCCGGCATCGACCGGAATACGCCCGATCCGCCGGGAGGCACCATCGTGCGCGACGCCGGCGGCAACGCCACCGGCGCGCTGCGGGAGACGGCCCAGCGCCTCGTCGCCAGGGCCCGCGACCGGGCGATGGCGGAGCGGAGCGAAGAAGAGATCCGGGCCGAGCTGGAGCTGCAGCTCGAGTTGGCCGCGGAGGAGTCGCTGCGAAAGGGTGTGACGTCCTTCCAGGACGCCGGCTCTTCCTTCGAAATGATCGACTTCTTCCGCGAGATGGCGGAGGAGGGACGGCTTCCGGTCCGCCTCTACGTGATGGTCCGCGGACAGTCCAACGAGGAGATGGACGCCCGGCTCGCGGACTACCTGATGACGGACCACGCGGACGGGTTCCTCACCGTGCGCTCCATCAAGCGGGTGGTGGACGGGGCGCTCGGGGCGCACGGCGCCTGGCTCCTCGAGCCCTACGACGACATGCCGTCGAGCGTCGGGCTGGTCATCGACGAGGTCGCCGACATCGAGGAGACCGCCCGGATCGCGATCGGGCACGGCTTCCAGGTCGCCACCCACGCCATCGGCGACCGGGGCAACCGGGAGATCCTCGACGCCTACGAACGGGCCTTCGGAGAGGCCGGAGTGAACGGTGCGGACCTGCGCTTCCGCATCGAACACTCGCAGCACATCCACCCGGACGACATTCCACGGTTCGGTGAACTGGGGGTGATCGCCTCGATGCAGGCCGTGCACGCCACCTCGGACGGCCCCTGGGTGCCGGAGAAGCTCGGCGACGAACGGGCGCGGACCGGGGCCTACGTGTGGCGGTCGCTCCTCGATGCCGGGGCTGTCGTGACCAACGGGACCGACGCCCCGGTGGAGGATCTCGATCCCATCCCTAGCTACTTCGCCACGGTGACCCGCGAACTGGCGGACGGGACCCGGTTCTACCCCGAAGAAGCCCTCACCCGCGAGGAAGCGCTCCATTCCTACACGATGGCGAACGCCTGGGCGGCCTTCGAAGAGGACGTGAAGGGAAGCCTGACGCCGGGCAAGTACGCCGACATCGTCGTGCTCACGAAGGACATCCTCACGGTGCCGGACGAGGAAGTCCGGGACGCGAGGGTGGCGATCACGATCGTCGGGGGCGAGGTCGCCTACCGGGCCGGCGAGTGACGGGTTCGGGGTCAACCCTCGTCGGCGTCTACGGAACGCTGAAGCGCGGCCACGCGAACCACCGGGCGTTCCTCGCCGGCTTCCCCCTCGTCCGCGCCGGCGCGGTCCGGATCCCCTTCCGGCTCTTCGGCAACGAGGAGTACCCGATGCTGGTCCCCGCCCGGGACGTGAACCCGGTCGTCATCGAGACCTACCGGGTTGACGCGGCGACGGTCTCGCAACTCGACGCCTTCGAGGGGCAGTTCGGCTACCGGCGGGTGGAAGTCGTCCCGGAGGACGAGACCGAGCCGGTCGCGCTCTACGTCCACCCGGGGCCGCCGCCGCCCGGTTTCGTCCCCGCCCCCGGCGGCGAATGGAACGGGGAACCGGCGGCCTTCGCGGGCGCCCTGGCCCGGGTTCGCGCCCGACGGGGGTAGCATCCGCCGCCCTATGCGCTACGCCACCCTCCTCGTCCCCGGAAGGGGTGAAACCCCCGCCGCCGTCTCTCCGGACGGCGCCCGCTACCTCCCCCTCGACGGGCCCGGATCCCTGGCCGAGCGGTTGGGAAGCCCCCTGCCCCGGCCGGACACCGGCTGGGAGACCGCGCCCCGCATCGCCGATGTCCGGTTCCTGCCCCTCATCCCCCGTCCGGGCGCGCTCTGGTGCGTGGGCCTCAACTACGAGGACCACCGGCTCGAAACGGGGCGGGCCAAGGCCGACTATCCGACCCTCTTCACCCGGTTTCCGGCCAGCCTGGCCGGTCACGGGGAGGCGCTGGTGCGTCCGTCGGTCTCGCACCAGCTCGACTACGAAGCCGAGCTCGCGGTCGTGATCGGCCGAACCGCGCGGCACGTCGCCGAAGAGGCGGCGCTTGAATACGTGGCGGGCTACGCCTGCTTCAACGACGCCTCGGTGCGCGACTACCAGGGACACAGCAGCCAGTTCGGCCCGGGGAAGAACTTCTGGCGGACGGGCGGGTTCGGTCCCTTCCTGGTCACTCCGGACGAAGTCCCCGATCCCCAGGACCTGGCGATCGGAACACGGCTGAACGGCGAGGTCGTCCAGCGGAGCCACACCTCGCAGATGACCTACCCGGTGCGCGAGCTGATCGCCTACCTCTCCCGGATCCACCCCCTGCATCCCGGGGACGTGATCGCCACCGGCACCCCGTCAGGCGTGGGGGTCGCCCGCGATCCCCAGCTCTTCATGAAGCCGGGCGACACCGTTGAAGTGGAGATCGGAAGCGTTGGCGTGCTGCGGAACACGGTCGTTGACGAAGTCTGAAACGGGCCCGGCGACGCTGGGTCAGGCGAACGGCACGACCCGTGAACGGAGGATTCGCCGGTCGCGGGTGAGCAGGGGCACGCCGTAGGCCACGCTCGTGGCCGCAATCAGCTCGTCCGCAGGGTCGGCCCGGAAGTCCAGCCGGTTCATGGCGGCCGCCACCCGGAGATCGAGCGGCCAGACGTGGACCCGCTTCAGCCAGGACCGGAACTCCTGATCGTCCAGATCCACGGAAATCCGCCCGAGCCGAGCCAGGGAGACGATCTCCCACAACACGATCGCGGCGATGCTCCACGGATGCGCCGCCAAAACGGCCTCTTCACGGGATCGGAGATCGCCCGTGAACCCATGCAGCAGGACGTGGGTGTCAAGGTTGATCATCCGACTCCCAGGCGATCCCGGTGGAAAGGAGGTCGCCTTGAACCGTCATCTTCCCGCGCATGCAGCCAATGAGGGAAGCCGGGCTCGAGGGGTACGGGATCACGTGGGCGATCGGCCGGCCACGCCGGGTCAGGACGACTCCTTCGCTACCCAGCCGTTTCAACAACGCGAGGCAGTGAGCCTTGAACTCACTCACGGTGACCGTAGGAGGCGCAGTCGGCGTGTCATGGATCATGTTGCAGTCCCCGCGAGAACGTCGAGATGGTCATGTATTGTGACCATTTCGGGATACCGGGTCAACGGCGCGGGGTTCGTGGCCGATGCCGAACGGGCGCCGCCCGGTCAGTAGCCGCGGCGCCGGTCCACCACGTTCCGGAGACGCCGCCCCGCAAAGAAGCGGGCCATGTTGTCGAGGGCGATCGAGAACACCAGCGGGATGTAGTTCTCGATGTCGTCCGCCCCCACGTGCGGCGTGATGAAGAGGTTGGGGGCGTCCCAGAGCGTGCTGTCCGGGGGATGCGGTTCCGGCCACACCACGTCGACAAAGGCGCCCCCGAGCCGCCCGCTCCGGAGCCCCGCTTCCAGCGCCGCCTGGTTGATCAGCCGGCCCCGGCCCAGGTTCACGATCCCCGCTCCTTCCGGCAGCAGCGCGAGTTCCTCTTCTCCGAGGATCTCCCGCGTGTCCGAAGTCAGGGGAGCGGCGAGCACCACGTAGTCGGCCCGCGGCAGGGCCGCCGGCAGTTCGCCGGGTCGGAACAGTTCGTCCACGAACCGATGGGGCCGGGCCGTGCGGCGGACTCCGAGGACCCGCATGCCGAGCGTGCGCGCGGCTTCCGCCGCGCCCGTCCCTACGGCGCCCAGCCCGATCACGAGCGCGGTCTTGCCGGGAAGGGTCCCGGTCTGGATCTTCTTCCAGGTCCGCGCCCGCTGGTGCTCGGCGAGCCGGGGGAGCCGCGTGTGGAGGGCGATGAGCCCCATCAGGACGTACTCGAAGGACTTCTTCGTGTGGACACCGCTCGCGGTGATCAGCTTCACGCCGGCCGGGAGCCAGTCCAGCGGGTACAGGTGGTCCACCCCGGCGCCGATGAGCTGCACCCAGCGGAGCTTCGGGGCGCGGTCGCCGAGACCCGGCCGCGGGAACTTCCAGCCGATGAGCACATCCGCGTCGCGAACTCCCTGGACGAAGCCGGCCTCGTCATCCGAATAGGTGGGACGGAGGCGGCGGAAGGCGTCCGGAAACGCCCTTCCCGCGTTCTCGAAGCGCTCCCGGTCCAGCCGGTAGTGGCCGGATTCGCTCGGGTCGGTCGCCAGGTGAACGCGGAGGGTCTCGGGAATGCTCATGAGGGGCGGGGTCCTTTCGCCGATGGGCCGGCAGCCCGGTAGCGATGGAGAGACTAAGCCAGCACAATGCGCCGATGGCTGACACTCGTTCCTCCTCCTCTTTCGCGCCGCCGCCGGGACCGGAGCGGCTCGCCTGGAACCGGCGCCGGTTCATGGCCGGGCTCTCCGGGCTGGGGCTCGGCTCCACCCTGCTTCCCGGAGCGCTCACCGCCTGCGCGGGAGATGCGGACACCGTGTCGGTCGGGATGCTGCGCACCGCCCAGCAACTCGCCGGGCTGGAGTTCTCCGACGACGAACTCTCGTTGGTGGCCGAGCGGCTGAACGGAGAGCGCAGCCCGCTGGACGCCTACCAGGGCATCCGGGATCCGGAGATCCACAACCACCAGCCGCCGTCGTTCGTGTTCCATCCGCTCCCCCCGGGCAAGCCGATGCCGGAAACGGCCGGCGGAATGCAGCCGTCCCGGCCGGAGGTGTCCCGTCCCGAGTCCGATACCGACCTCGCCTTCCTTCCGGTCACCCACCTTGCCCGGCTCGTGGAGACCCGCCAGGTCACCTCCACGGAACTCACGGAGCTCTACCTCGCACGGCTCAAGGAGTTCGACCCGGTCCTGCTCTGCGTGGTCAACCTGACCGAGGATCTCGCCCGGGAGCAGGCGGCGCGCGCCGACGAGGAGATTGCCGCCGGCAACTACCGCGGGCCGCTCCACGGAATCCCGTGGGGCGCGAAAGACCTGCTCGCGGTCAAGGGGACGAAGACCACCTGGGGCGCCACTCCGTACCGGGAACAGGCGATCGAGGAGGACGCCACCGTCTATACGAAGCTCACGGAAGCAGGCGCCGTGCTCGTCGCCAAGCTGACGATGGGCGCGCTGGCGTCGGGAGACCGCTGGTTCGGCGGCCGGACCCGGAATCCCTGGAACACCGAACAGGGATCGAGCGGCTCCTCCGCCGGACCGGGATCGGCGACCGCCGCCGGCCTGGTGGGGTTCTCCATCGGCACCGAGACGCGCGGTTCCATCATCTCGCCCTCGACCCGGAACGGCATCACGGGGCACCGGCCGACCTTCGGCCGGGTGAGCCGGGCGGGCGCCATGGCGCTCTCCTGGACCATGGACAAGATCGGGCCCATGTGCCGGAGCGCCGAGGACTGCGCGCTGGTGTTCGAGGCCATCCGCGGCGCCGACGATCTGGACCGCGCGGTCCAGGACCCGCCCTTCGCGTGGGACGCGTCCGCGGATCCCACGGCGCTCCGGGTGGGGTACGACCGGGCGGCGGTCGAGGACGAGATCGAGGACGATCCGGAAGATCCGGATCAGGTGGCGGCCCGCCGCACGGCGCAGGAGAACACGCGGGCGGCGATCGAAGTCCTGCGCGGGGCGGGAATCACCATTACCCCGTTCGACCTCCCCGAACTCGACTGGAACGACCTCTCCTTCGTACTGTCCGCCGAGTCCGCCGCCGCCCACGACGCGCTGGCCCGGAGCGGCGCCGACCTCGCCATGAAGGAACCCCCGGAGGAGAGCCGCTGGCCGGATACGTTCCGCACGTACCGGTTCGTCCCCGCGGTGGAGTACATCCAGGCGATGCGGGTGCGGACCCGGATCATGCGCGAGTTCGACGCAGCGTTCGGAGACCTGGACCTCTTCATCGGGTCGAACCTGGGCCTTACCAACCTGACCGGACATCCCGAGGTCTGCATGCCGAACGGTTACCACGAGGGGTCGCCGACGAGCCTGCGCATGACCGGGAAGCTCTACGGAGACACGGAGATCCTGACGCTCGCGCACGCGTATCAGCAACTGACCGACTTCCACCTCAGGAAGCCGCCGGTAGGTGGGTAGCAGCGCCAGGGAGCGCGAGGAGCGCCGGTGTTCACACCGGCATCGCCCCGCGCCGCGGGGCGAAACTCCCGCCGCCATTCCTCCGCAGGTCGCGGCGCGCGACTGGGACGGCGCAGCGCCGTCGGGCAACATCCAACGACGTTTCGCCGTCCACGATGGAGCCCACGTGATGCGGAAGCAGAGCCGGGGGAGTTTCGTGGCCTGCGGCCACGATGCCGCACCCCCACCGGGATAAACACCCATGCGCGCGTCCTCCTACGCACCCCGCTTGTCATGAAAACAGCGGAAACGGCTGGGAACGCCGACCTCCGGTCGGCACAGCGGGCCGAAGGCCCGCGGACGACGTGCCGCTAATCGTCTCGGGCGACAGAGGTCCGGGAGCGTCCCCTTCGCCCGGTTGCACCGAGAGAGAACCATCCCGCAGGTCGGCGCCCCGCCGTGCGCTGCGCGGTCGCGCAGCGCGTGCCGACCAGAGGTCGGCGTTCCAAGCCGGCGGCGCCATCACGGCGGTTCACCGACCCGCCGGACTGCATTTTCACAGCAACTGGGCCTCGCCGCTCTCGGCGCTCACGTCACTTTCTCCACAGGCTGTTAAGGCTGCTCGTCCGGATGGCGCCGCCCGCCTGCGTCACTCCCGTGAGTACGATTGCCCGGTGCCCCGAATCCTCCTCCTGACGCCGCTCCTTCTCGTGGCGGCCGCGGTTCTCCCGGCCGGCGCCCAGCCAGAACTCCCACCCGAAGAAACCGTCTTCCACACGTTCTCCATCGCGGCCGTCGACCCCGAGACCGGTGAATCCGGGGTCGCGGTGACGACCCGGAACCCGTGCGTCGCGAACGGGGTCCCCTGGGTGCGGGTCGGCGTGGGCGCCGTCGCCACCCAGGCGCGGACGCGCACCCAGTACGGCGAGGAACTGCTCAGCCGGCTGGCCGCCGGGATGTCGGCGGAGGAAGCTCTCCGCGAGCGCCTCGCCGAGGACGAGGGGGCTCCCTATCGGCAGGTCGGCGTGGTGGGCCTTTCCGGCGGGGTGGCCCAGCACACCGGTTCCGAGGCGCGCTACTGGGCGGGACACCGGTCCGGGCCGGACTACGCGGCGCAGGGGAACCTGCTCGTCGGTCCCGAGGTGGTGGACGCGGTGGCCGAGGACTTCGAGGGCACGCGGGGCAGCGGACTCTCCCTCGCGGACCGCCTGGTCTCCGCCCTCGAGGCCGGCCAGGCGGCGGGTGGCGACGCCCGGCGCGGCCGCCGCCAGTCGGCGGGAGTCCTGGTGGCGGATCCCCGTGAGGGCGGATCGCGGCGCGACGACGGCATCTCCACGCACATCAACGTCTGCGAGCACGCGACGCCGGTCGCCGAACTCCGCCGCATCCACGACGCGGTGAGCCAGAAGCTCGGCTACCGGACGCTCACCATGTTCGCCGGCAGCGACGTCGTGCAGCTCCGGGTCCTGATCTCGGAAGGCGGCTGCGCGGCGGATGCCGACCTGGTCGGGGAGGACGGGGACCTCGGGAGTCCCGCCCTCCGGATCTTCGACGCGGACCTTGCCGGCGCGGTGGACGCCTGCCGGGAGGCGTTCGGACTTTCGACTCCCGAGAGCGGCGGCTCCCCCGCCGGATTCGCGGACCGCGAGTTCGTGGACCGCCTCTGGGAGCTGGTGGAGTCGAGGGAGCTCGGCGACGCGGTGCGGCGCCGCCTCGCTCCCCTCCGCCGCATCACCCGCTGAACGAATCGCCCGAGCCCGGAGGAAGCCGAATGCCCCAGACCGCCGCCGGACGCCCGGTCCGGATCGACCTGCGCAGCGACACCGTCTCGCTCCCGACCCCGGAAATGCGGGCGGCGATGGCCGCCGCCGAGGTCGGCGACGACGTGTACGGCGACGACCCCTCGGTCCGCCGTCTCGAGGAGCGCACCGCCGAAGTCCTGGGCAAGGACGCCGCGGTCTTCACGCCCACGGGCACGATGAGCAACCAGATCGCCATCCGCTGCCAGACGGAGCCGGGGGACTTGGTCCTCGCCGAACGGCGGGCCCACGCCTACCTGGTCGAGAGCGGCGGTCCCGCCGCGCTCTCGGGCGCCACCATCGTGGGGCTGGAAGGGGAACGAGGCGTCTTCTCGGCCGAGCAGGTTCGGGCGGCGGTGCGGACGCCGCACCCGATGGTGCCGGACGCCTGCTATCCGGTGGCCCGACTGCTCGCCGCCGAGAACACGCACAACGGGGCCGGCGGCGCGGTCTGGCCGCTCGATGTCCTGCAGGACGTCGCGGACACCGCGCGGGGCCTCGGCCTCGGCACCCACCTCGACGGAGCGCGCCTCTGGCACGCCACCGCGGCCACCGGCATCCCCGAGAGCCGCTACGCCAGCGGTTTCGACACGGTGAGCGTCTGTTTCTCCAAGGGGCTCGGTGCGCCGATGGGTTCCTGCCTCGCGGGTCCCGCGCCCCTGATCCGGCGGGCGCGCCGCTTCCGCCAGCTCTTCGGCGGCGGTTTCCGCCAGGCCGGCATCGTCGCGGCGGGCGCCCTCCATGCCCTCGAACACCACCGGGAACGGCTCCCCGAGGACCACCGCCGGGCGCGCCGGCTGGCCGAAGGGCTGGGCGAACTGTCCGGGACCTCCGTGGACGTGGACGGGGTGGAGACGAACATCGTCCGTTTCCGGACCCCGGGGATGAACGCCTTCCGGCTCGCCGAAGGGCTGCTCGACCGCGGTATTGCGGTGCTGCCGGCGACGCCGGACGCCATGCGGGTCATCCCGCACCTGGGCATCTCCGACGAGGACGTCGAGGAGGCGCTCGGCGCCTTCGCCGAGGTCCTGAGCGCGGTCCCCGCGTAGGGCTCGCCGAACTCCGGCAGCCACCGTGGCGCGCCGGCTTGGAACGCCGGCCTCCGGCCGGCACGCGCTGGCCGCAAGGCCAGTGCACGGCGCTCGTTGCTTACCCTCACGGGCCCTCCGAATCCATAGGGAGCGCCGGTTCGGCCTGGCTCACGCGCACCGGAAGAACGGGCCCGGCCTCCGCCGGTTTGAGGGGCCGAAACGCGCCCGGAACGTGCTACCGTCCGCCGCTCGTTGAGCGACTCCACCGCGTCCCGCCGCCCGTTCGACGAGGTCGATGCGCAGGCGATCGCCGCCATCCGGGGGCTCGGCATCGACGCGGTCGAGAAGGCGAATTCCGGCCATCCGGGCCTGCCCATGGGAGCGGCTCCCATGGCCTGGGTGCTCTGGAGCCGCCATCTCAGGACGTGCCCGAGCGATCCCGACTGGCCGGACCGGGACCGCTTCGTCCTCTCGGCGGGCCACGGCTCGATGCTGCTCTACGCCCTGCTGCATCTCGCGGGCTATCCGGTGAGCCTCGACGACATCCGGGACTTCCGGCAGTGGGAAAGCCGCACCCCGGGGCATCCGGAGACGTTCGCGACCCCGGGAGTCGAGGCGACCACCGGGCCGCTCGGGCAGGGGGCGGGGAACTCGGTGGGCATGGCCATTGCCGAGCGGGCGCTCCGCGCGCGGTTCCCGGGGCTCGTGAACCACCGGGTGTTCGCGCTGGTTTCCGATGGCGACCTGATGGAGGGGGTGGCGTGCGAAGCGGCTTCGCTCGCCGGGCAACTCGGGCTCGGGCGGCTGGTGTGGCTCTACGACCAGAACGACGTCACCCTCGACGGACCGGCCTCGCTCTCCTTCTCGGTGGAGGACGTGGCGGCCCGCCACCGCGCGCTCGGCTGGCACGTGCAGACCGTTGCCGACGGCAACCACGATCTGGACGGGATCGACGCGGCGATCGCGGCCGCGGTGGCCGAGAGCGAGCGGCCGTCGCTCGTCGTGGTGAACACGACCATCGGCTACGGCGCCCCCAACAAGGCCGGGACTTCGGCCGCCCACGGGGCTCCGCTGGGTGTGGGCGAGGCGGCCGCCGCCAAGGCGGCGCTGGGGCTCGACCCGGAGACGGCCTTCGCCGTTCCGGAGGGGGTCCGCGAGCGCTGCGCGGATCGGGCCGGACAGGGAAGGGCCGCGCGGAACGCGTGGTACGGGAGGCTGGCTCACGCTCGGGCGGAGGCGCCGCAACGGGCCGCCGAACTGGAGCGTCGCCTCCAGAAGGGGCTGCCGGACGGCTGGGATGAAGGGCTTCCGGCCTTCGGTCCCGAGGACCGGCTCGCCACCCGGGACGCGTCCGGGAAGACCATGAACGCCCTGGCGGCGCGGGTCCCGGAGTTCTTCGGCGGCGACGCGGACCTTTCGTGTTCCACGAAGACGGCGCTCGCGGGCCTCGGCTCCCAGTCCGCCGCCGACGCCGGCGGCCGCAACCTCCACTACGGCGTCCGCGAGCACGCGATGGGCGCCGCGGCGAACGGAATCGCCTATCACGGCGGGTTCCGCACCTTCGCCTCCACGTTCTTCTGCTTCGCCGACTACATGCGGCCCTCGGTGCGGCTGGCGGCGCTCTCGGGGCTGCCGGTGGTCTACGTCTGGACGCACGACTCGGTGGGGGTGGGCGAAGACGGCCCGACGCATCAGCCCGTCGAGCACCTCATGTCGCTCCGCGCCATGCCGAACCTCCACGTGGTCCGTCCTGCCGACGCGAACGAGACGGTGGAGGCGTGGCGCCACGCGCTGCGCCGCACCGTGGGGCCGACCGCGCTGGTCCTGACCCGGCAGAAGGTGCCGACCCTGACCACCCCGGAACGGGCCTCGGGCCTGCAGCGCGGCGGCTACGTGCTCCGGAACCCGGCGTCGGCGCTCCGGGCGGTGGTGATCGCCACCGGCTCCGAGGTGTCGCTCGCGGTCGCCGCCGCGGAGCGGCTCGATGCCGAGGGTCTCGGGGTCCGGGTGGTGTCCCTGCCGTGCTGGGAGCTGTTCGAGGCGCAGAGTCCGGCGTATCGGGAGAGCGTGCTGCCGGCCGGGATCCCGCGCGTCGCGGTGGAGGCCGGCGCAACGCTCGGCTGGGAGCGCTACGTGGGGCGCGGCCCGGTCGTCGGCGTGGACCGCTTCGGCGCCTCCGCCCCCGGCGCCGAGGTCGCGGCGCGGCTCGGCCTCACCGAAGACGCGGTCGCCGCCGCCGCCCGGTCCGCGGTCGGCAGCTAGCGGCAGCGGAGCGCCGGTCTCCGACCGGCATCGCCCGCGCAGCGGGCGAAACTCCCGGGCTTCCCTTCGCCGCATGGCGCCCTCGCCCAAGGGAACGGCGCAGCGACAACTGCGCGCGCGTACATCGCGACAGGACCGAAGTTTCGCGGCCTGCGGCCGCGATGCCGGTCGGAGACCGGCGCTCCACTGCTGCGCGCGCTTGGTGCGGGGCGGCGTTGTGGTGGTGGGGGGAGTGTGACAAGCGTGAATGGCGGCGTGCGGGTATCGCGGCCCGCGGGGGCCACGAAACCGCGTTCCGACAATCCGCCCGAAGTGCGCACGGCAGTGGAGCGCCGGTCTCCGACCGGCATCGCCCGCGCAGCGGGCGAAACTCCCGGGCTTCCTTTTGCCGCATGGCGCCCTCGCCCAAGGGAACGGCGCAGCGACAACTGCGCGCGCGTACGTCACTTCGTCGTCTTCGTTTCGGGTATCCGCGACGGGGCCGGAGTTTCGCGGCCAGCGGCCGCGCTGTCGGTCGGAGACCGGCCCACCCCGACCGCGCGCGCTTGGCGCGGGGGAGTGTGGTGGTGGTGGGCGGGGGGTGACGAGCGTGAATGGCGGCGGGAGGGTGTCCGCCAACTCGACCAGGCAGCCTCAGCCCTCCCACACCAGGAAGTGGCTTTGCCAGCGGGATAGCGGGCTCTCCCCCGTCGCCTGGAAGTGGTTCCACGCCTCGATCGCGGTCATCGGCGTCTCCAGACTCCGGGGATTCCGGAACGTGTAGGTGGGGCCGCCACGCTCTTCCTCGCGGGCGTAGGTCCGGACGTCGCGCCGCAGGTCCGGGCGCTCCATGTCGAAGGGAACCAGGTCCGTCGTGGCCCCCACCCCGTCGTGCCGGAACCCGGGGGCCGCGCGCAGCAGTCCGGCCACCCGTTCCTCGCCGTACTGCGCCGAGACGCTCAGCAGCAGCACGCCGCCCGGTTTCAGGTAATCCCGGGCGCCCCGGACGACCACCCGCCGCATCTCGAAGCCGTCTCCCACCGGGCTCGACGAGGGAGGGTTCGCAATCATGAAGTCGGTCGTGTCCCGGAACGCCGCGAGCACTCGCCGGCCTTCCGCCGAGGCCGGTTGGTAGGCGTCCGATTCGACGAACCGGACCCTGTCGTCCACCTGGTTGGCGCGGGCGTTCTCCCGGGCCGCCGCCACGCCGCGGGGGTCGAGTTCCAGCCCGAGCACCTCCTCCACCCCGGCGAGCCGGGCGGCGGCGATGGCGAGCAGCCCGGAACCGCTGCCCCAGTCGAGCCCGCGTCCCCGAAAGCGGCCGGTGTCGGCCGCGATCGCCTTCAGGGCGATCCGGCTGGCGGGCGTGGGAACGAAAGCGCCCTCCGGATGGTGGATCCGGAGGGGCTCCGCGCCGAGGGCGGAAGGGACGGGGATTTCGCTGTGCTCCGGCGCCATCGGGACGGGAATCTACCTGTTGACGCGCGACTCGCCGGACTGGCCGGGCTACCGCCTGGAGGTCCCCTTCGGGAGCACCCGCCGACGCTCCCGGCCGGGGGTCCCGGCGGTGCGCGGGCCGCGTCAGCGGCCGGCTCCGCCGGGATGGCTGCCGATCCTAGAACTCCAGGCGGAAGGCGAACTGCGCCGCCCGCGGACCGTAGGCGGTGGAAGTGATCTGTCTCGGAGCGCCGAAGCTGCTCGAGTCGAGGACCCCGTTGTAGCGGCCGTAGTTCTCGTGGTTGAGCAGGTTGAAGACCTCGGCGATCGCAGAGACTCTCACCGGTCCGAAGTTGAAGATCTTCGAGAGGCGAACGTCAACCTTGTGCAGCGCCTCGCCCAGCAGCGCGTTCCTCGGCGCCTCGTTGCCGGGGCCGGTCCCGATCACGTCGGGTCCGTCGAAGCGATGCAGAACATCCGGATTCACGATGATCGGATCTCCAAGATTCAGGCGATTCCGGCTGGCACTCTTCCCGTACGGCCGGCCGCCGACGGTCGTATCGAAGCGGTTTCCGGAGCCGTAGAAGTAGGCGCCCGAGATCGAGAAGTCGTACGGAAGCTGGTAGATCCCGTTGATACGGAACGTGTTCCGCTGAAGGTCGAGGGCGTTGGCCCACTCGGCGTCGGGGTCGAACGTGTTGTTGGGGAAGTCGAACCAGCCACGGGTGTCGTCACGCTTGAAGAAGATGTAGGTGTGCGTCACGTTGACCTGGAAGTTGTCCCGGAACCGGCGTCGCAGCCCGCTGGAGAGCCCCAGGTAGTCCTGCTTGCCGGTGCTCTCGATGTAGCGGATCCGGGTGAAGTTGGGATCCAGCCGGCCGGGCACGTTGTAGCCCGTCACCGGATCGTAGATCTGGTTCGGGTCGGTGGCGCGCGGGGTGTTGGTTTCCTTCCAGTGGAGCAGATCGGTCTCGAATCCCCACAACGTACCGAGCTGCTTCTGGAAACCGATCGAGGTCTGCCACGTGTACGGCAGGGCGAAGTTGTGGGCGATCGTCCGCGGCGCCTGGGGCGGAACCGGCACTTCACCGTTCAGGATCTGCTGCGGCGTCACTCCCCGGGTGGGATCCTGCAAGAAGCCCGGCATCCCGTCGTTCGGGAAAGAGTTCACCAGAATTCGCTGACCGTTGAAGGACTGCTGGCTGAACGTGACGTTCGACGAGCTGATCGTGTGATAGATGCCCGATCCGCCGCGAATGACCAGATCGCCGGTACCGCCGACGTCATACGCGAATCCGCCGCGGGGCGCGAAGTTGTTGGTGTCGCGGATGTCCCACTTGAACAGGGAGTCTCCGGCCTGGCGGCCCTCGCTCGGTCCGGCAAACGGCGTCATGATGTCGTTGCCCGGCGGCGCCAGAGCACCCCAGTCCAGGTCGTAGCGGACGCCGAAGTTCACGACCAGGTTGTCGTTCACCCGCCAGGTGTCGGCCAACCAGACGGCCCAGGTCGGACGGGGGATATCAATGATCCAGTTGCCGACGTTCTGGCTGAAGCGGGCCACCGTGTGGTCGAGCCCGCTCACGTCCCAGCAACTCGGGTTGGTGGCGCACTCGATAGGGAAACGGCGTTCGAGGTCGGCGGGACGCTCGTTGAAGATGAACTCGCCCCTCTCGAGCAGGTGCCACTCGCCGCCGTCCTTCCAGCTCAGGAACTCGCCGCCCAGTTTCAGGTCATGTTCCGTCTTGTCCCAGTTCAACTGAAAACGGGCGGAGAACACGTCCTGAGTGAACAACTGCGGGAAATTCCGCGGTCCACCGAACGTGATCCCCGGAAAGACGTAGTTCGGTTGACAACTGGACTGATCCTGCTGTGGCTGGCCGAAGGTCTGGTCACAGCCGCCAATCGAAGCATCGGCCAGCTTGTTCGTCCACTCGAAGCCGTTGTAGCCGAGCTTCAACTCGCTGAAGATTTCCGGGCTCCACAGATGACTCCACGTCGCGAGCACGTTCGTTGAGTCCTGCGTGCGCGCCCGGGCGTTTGAAGGGTGCGCTGAACTCGACAGGTTGAACGCGGTCTCGAAATCCCAGTAGGAGACCCGGTAGGAGAGCTGATCGTTGTCGGAAGCGGTGTGATCGACGCGGGCGGTGAAGCTGTTCTGCGTTTCCGGCGTCTCGAACACCCACTCCTGGTTCGGGAGGCGGGCCGGCTGGACGAAGACGCTGCCCGGCTGTCGCTCGTACTCGTACGAGACGAAGTAGTGGACCTTGTCCTCAACGATGGGGCCACCGAGCACCCCACCCACCTGCTGGTTCTCGAACGGCAGCACTTCTTCGGCGATGTGATCCTCGGCGTTGAAGCGGTCGTCACGGAAGTACCCGTAGAGGCTGCCGGTGAAGTTGTTGGTGCCCGAGCGGGTGATGGCGTTCACCTGCCCTCCGGAGGAGCGGCCCTGGGTAACGTCGAATTGACTCGTGACGATCTGGAACTCGGCGATGGCCTCACGGCTGAACTTGGGTTGACCGAAACCGGAACTCGCCACCTGCTGGGTGATCTGCTGGCCATCCAGATTGAGCTGGAAGCTCTCGTCCCGGGTGATGCCTGGACGATTGTTGTTGGTGTCGTTGGCGGTGATGCCCTTCACGAGCAGGGCGAGCTCCATCCAGTTGCGCCCCTGCACCGGCAGGTCGTCCATCATGCGGCGATCCACGTTGCCGGCCACTTCCGAGGACACCAGGTCCACGAGGGGCGCCTCCGCGGTGACGGTGATCGTCTCCTCGACGCCCGCGAGCGCCATCTGGATCGTGATGTCGGCGTTCTGACCCACCAGCAACTCCATCTCCGGCACGACCATGTTGGCGAAGCCGGACAGGGTCGCTTCCACCCGGTATACGCCGGGTGGCAGCGCGGGCGCCCGGAACGCCCCCGAGTCGTCGGTTACCGCCACGGTCTGCCGCCCGGTGTTGTTTTCGACGACCAGGACCGTGACCCCGGGGAGAGCGCCTCCGGAGGTGTCCTCCACCGTTCCGGAGAGCGTCGCGGATTCCTGGGCCACCACGGCGACAGGGAGCAACAGAAGGCCCGCGAAGGCGAGCACCGACCACCGGCACATCCAATTCTGCATGACAGCCACCTTCCTTATGTCCTACCTAGTTTCCAAGGTACGTTCCAACGTTAGGAGCTTTCGATTCGGAAAGTCAAACGTGAAACCGAAGGCGGTAACCCATTGATTTTAGGTTCTCTTTTGCAGTCCTGATTGGCACTCGAACGGCCTCTTGGGTTCGCCGCGCGCGGCGGCACTCCGGGACTCGAGCCTGTGGGCCGGTCGCCGAATTCCGGTATCCAAAGGCCACCCAAGCGCGCGTCCGCCGCGTCCTTTCCCTCCCGCGGAACGGGCGCATCGGAGTGGTCCGTTATTTTTGCGGCTCTCGTTCGGCGTCTGCTATGTTGCGGACGGGGTATGCGGAAGAGATCGTGGCGGATGCGTCATCCGGCTTTCGTCCTTCTGCTGTGGTCGATCACGGCATCCGCCGCTCCGGCGCAGGAGCTGACTCCCGACCACCGCCGGTGGCTGGAGGAAGAGGTCACCTACGTCATCACGGAACGGGAAGCGGACGTCTTCCGGGCGCTGGGCACGGCGGACGAGCGAGACCGATTCATCGAGGCGTTCTGGCGGAAACGGGATCCGGTCCCGGGCACTCCCGGAAACGAGTTCCGGGAGGAGCATTACCGGCGTCTGGACTACGCCAACCGCGAACTCCGGGGCGCAGCGTTCTCGCCCGGTTGGAGGACGGACCGGGGCCGGATGCACATCATCCTGGGTCCGCCCCGCAGCATCGAGACGTTCGACAACTACAACCAGCTCTACACGAGCCAACTCTGGTTCTACCACGGCGACCCGGAAAGGAACCTGCCATCGTTTTTCTACCTGCTCTTCTTCAAGCGGCAGGACGCGGTCCAGTATCGGCTGTTCATTCCGGGCGCGGACGTTCCGGGAGACCTGCTGCGGGGCCCCGCGCGCTCGTTTCCCGAGCGGAACATGGAACAACTCGTTCGGATTTCGCCGGAGCTGGCGCGGGCCGCGCTCGCCGTGGACGCGTCGGAAGCCATCGACATCATGGGTGGCACCGTCGGCCTCGGATCCGAGGCCGCCATGGCGCGCATCGAGGCGTCGCCGAAGTTCGCGATCCGCACCGACTACCTCGACGCCTGGGAACGCTACGGCCGCCGGGTATCGGCGGAGTACTCGTTCAACTTCGTGCCCAGCGAGGACAGTTTCGCGGTGCTGGTCGGTCCGGACAGCACGTCCTACCTCCACTTCAGCATCGAGCTCGACCTCGAAGACCTGCCGATGGACACGAGCCGCGACGGCTCGCGCTTGTTCACGACGATCGACGCCAGCCTCGAGGTACGCGACCGCGAGGGCCGCCTGATACTCACGGACGAGAGGGAGGCCTTCGTCCAATTGTCGAAGGAGCAGTTGGACACGATCCGGGGTTCGAGGTTCGCCTACCAGGACGGTGTCCCGCTGGCCCCGGGTGACTACGAGGTGATGCTCATCCTGCGCAATCGCGTGTCCCGTCAGTACACGGTGGCGGAGCGCTCGGTGAGCGTCACCGATCCGCCGCGCGGCCGGCCGGCGCTGAGCGACGTCGTGCTGGGCTTTCGGACCGAGGTGATGCCGGACGGCTTGGGAACGTTCAAGACGTTTCAGGCTGGCGCGACGCGGGTTCACCCCGCCCCCGGGGGCATCTTCGCGACCGGCGAAACCGTGCACTGCGTCCTTCAGGTGCTCGCGGCCGACCCCTCGCACGAGCTGCATTTCGCCGTGTTCCGGGGGGACGAGGTGGTGGCGGAACGCGTCCGCGCCGTCCTCGGCACGGAGCCGCCCTTCATCGAGGAGCAGTTCAGCCTGGAGGGCGCGCCAGCGGATCGCTACGAACTTCGGGTACGGCTTCAGAACGCCGGCGGGAGCGTGTTGGCCGAGAGGACCGCGCCGCTCTCGATCTCGCCGCGCGGGAGCATTCCGCGGGCGGGCCTGTTCGCCCGCCGGAGCTTCAACGCCGCGCGGCGCGCCCTGGTGGCGGTCGTCCTCGGCGACCAGCACTGGGCGATGGAGGATTTCGCCGCGGCCGAGCGGCTCTTCGAGCGGGCTGCCGCGGAAGCGGATCCGGAAGTCCCGCAGGCGCAGTGGAAGCTCGCCGCTTCCTACCTTCGCTCCGGCAGGGCCGAATCGGCCCTGCGTCTTCTCCTGCCCTTACAGTTCGAGCACGCTGATCGCTACGAGGTGGTCGTCGGCCTCGGACTTGGCTTCTATCTGAGGGGCAACCTCGAGGCGGCCGTCCCGCACCTGGCGAAGGCCGTCTCGCTGAGGCCGCCGCAACCCGGCATTCTCAACGCGCTGGGCGACGCCTATGTGCGGTTGGGAGACAAGGCGAGGGCTCGCGAAGTCTTCGAACGCTCGGTCGCCATCGACCCCGAACAGCACGACATTCAGGAGCGTCTCGCCGAACTCGAACTCGGCAATCCGCCCTGACCCGACCGTGGAGTAACGCCCTATGCATCGAAATCCTGACAGGCGCCTGTCGCTGATTCTCGCCGGCGCGATGGTTCTGGCTTCCGGAGCGCTGGCGCAACCGCGACGCGGAGCCACGTACCCGGCGTCACGGCACGGCGGGAACTACATGCACAACTTCTACTTCCCGCCGGCGCCGAGCTCGACTCCCTGGGCCCCGGACTGGTCGCCCGATGGGGAGTGGATCGCGGTCGCGATGAGCGGGTCGATCTGGAAGGTCCATCCGCAGACGGGACAGGCCTGGGAACTCACCTACAACGAGAAGTACCACTCGCTGCCCGACATCTCTCCCGATGGGAGATGGCTGGTGTACACGGCGGACGACGGGGGCACGACCATTCAGCTCGAAGTGCTGAATCTCGAAACGGGTGAGAGCCTCGCCCTCACCGACGACGATCAGGTCTACGTCGACCCCGTTTTCTCTCCGGACGGAAGCCGGATCGCCTACGTGTCCACCAAGCCGAACGGCTACTTCAACGTGTACGTGCGCGGGTTCGACAACGGCCAGTGGGCGGGAGAAGAGGTCGCCATCACGAGCGACAACAACTACGGCAACAACCGGCTCTACTTCGGACCGTGGGACATGGCCATCACGCCCGCCTGGCTCCCCGGAAGCGGGGAGCTGCTGATCGTCTCCAACCGCGGGGTGCCGCTCGGCTCGGGGAACGTGCTCCGGATCCCGGCCGAGGAGGACGGGATCCTCCGGGGCGAGACGGTGCTGGCCGAGCAGACGCTCTATCGGACCCGGCCCGATGTTTCCCTCGACGGCAAGCGGTTCATCTACTCATCGACCTCAGGAGCGGCGGACCAGTTCACCAACCTCTACGTGCAGCCGACGACCGGCGGCGAACCCTACAAGATGACGTTCCTGGACCACGACGCCTTCCATCCCCGCTTCTCGCCGGACGGGGAGTGGATCGCGTACATCTCGAACCGGGAGGGGCTCCCGCAGTTGGCGCTGCTCGAGACCTACGGCGGCCGGCAGATCACCGTCCACATCACGGACCGGCGCTGGCGGCGCCCGATGGGCGTGCTCTCGGTCCGGACCACGGTGGCGGGGTCGGGCGAAGTGACGGGCTCGCGGGTGCACCTGACGGCGTCCGACGGCAAGTTCTACGCGCCGGCCGACGCCTATGCGCGGGTGAGCGGCTTGGATGATCCGATGTTCCATCACACCGGCGCGTTTCGGTTGGAAGTGCCCGCCGGCAGTCTCACGATGGACCTGGTCAAGGGATTCGAGTTCTGGCCGGTGCGGGAGGAAGTCGAGATCGAGGCCGGAGAAGTGACCCAACGGACGGTTGCGTTCCAGCCGTTGACGGACATGGCGGCGAAGGGCTGGTACAGCGGCTCGACCCACGTGCACATGAACTATGGGGGGAACCTGCACAACACGCTGGAGAACCTGATGATGATGTCGGAGGCCGAAGACCAGGACATCGTCCTCGAACAGGTCGCCAACAAGGACAACCGGATCCTCGACTATCAGTTCTTCGTTCCCGGCGGAGGAGCGCATCCGCTGTCGACGAAGGACCGCGTGCTGGTCGTCGGGCAGGAGTACCGGCCCCCCTTCTACGGGCACGTCTTCATGTTCGGCATGAGGGACCATCTCATCTCGCCCTACACGACGGGCTACGAGGGCACCGCCATCGAGAGCCTCTATCCCAGCAACACGGACATGTTCCGGAAGGCGAAGGCCCAGGGCGCCACGGTCGGCTACGTGCATGCGTTCGGCGGCGAAGCCGATCCGCTCGAAGGGACCCTCGGCGGCGGCAAGGGCTACATGGTGGACGCCGCGCTCGCGACGACGGACGCGGTGGAGTGGTCCCAGGCGGGCCGGGCGGGGTTTCATCCGTGGTACGCGACGTTGAACAACGGACTGCGGACCACCGCCGTCGGCGGGGAGGACTCGATCAGCAACCTCCACCGGAGCAAGCTGGTCGGTTCGGTCAGGACCTACGTGTATACGGGCGGCAAGGGACTGACGATGGAGGCGTGGCTCGAAGGGCTCCGCAACGGCAATGCGTTCGTCAGCACAGGACCGCTGGTCGAGCTCACCGTGAACGGCCGGATCCCCGGCGAGGAGGTGGAACTCGCCTCGAGGGGGACCGTCGAGTTGATGGGGCGAGTGCGAAGCATCACGCCGCTCGACAGGGCGTTCGTCATCTTCAACGGTGAGGTCCTCGAGGAGATCCCGTTCTCGGGCGAGCGCCGGGAACTGGATCTGTCCAGATCCTACCCGGTCAGCGGCAGCGGCTGGTTCCATCTGCGGGTCGAGGGCCGGAACGAAGAGCGCTTTCCGCTGGATGCGAACTTCGCGCTCGGGTTCACCAACCCGGTGTGGGTGACAGTGGCGGGGCAGCCGGTTCGTAGCCGGGCCTCGGCTGAATACTCGATCCGGTGGATCGACAAGCTGCGGGCCATGGCGGAGGAGTGGCCCGGATGGCGCTCCGAGAAGGAGCGGGCCCATGTCTTTGCCCAGTTCGACGAAGCCCGCCGGATCTATCAGGGCTTCCTGTCGGAAGCCGGCGACGAGGGGTCGAATTAGGGTTAGCAGCCGGTGGAAAAAGTCACGCGGCATTCGAACGACGATGCATCCCGTCTGAACCGGGCCGCTACGCGGCCCTCATCGTTGCGTTTCGGTCGGAATACACCCGGTATTCCTTCCTCACGCGCCTTTTCAGACGGGCGCCTCGCCGTTCTCGGTGCTCACGTCACCTTCTCCACAGGCTGCTAGCGCATTCGTGCGGCGCCGGGTAGCGGCGCTGCGGGACAGTGCGCCACCGGGGCGCGAATCTACCCGCTGATTCGTCCGTCCGACGGGTTGGCGGTGTGCGGTTTCGCCTCGCCGCGCTCGGCGATGCCGGCCTGGAGGCCGGCGCTCCTTCGCGCTCCCCACCTACAATGCGCGACCCACCCCGCCATGTCCGAAGCCCGCCACCCCTACGCCGCCTTCCTCCACGAGGTGGAGAGTCCGGCCCGCTACGGCGGCGGCGAGCGCTTCCAGGTGGTCAAGGAGCCGGACGCGGGGATCGCGTCGCGGATGGCGTTCGCCTTCCCCGACGTCTACGACATCGGGATGAGCCACCTCGGCACCAAGATCCTCTACAAGGTGGTCAACGACCAGCCGGACCTGGCGCTCGAGCGGGTCTTCTGTCCCTGGCCCGACATGGAGGCGAAGCTGCGCGAGCACGGCCTGCCGCTCATCAGCCTCGAGACGCGCCGACCGCTCGCGGAGTTCGACATCGTGGGCTTCTCGCTCCAGTACGAACTCACCTTCACGAACGTCCTCAACATGCTCGAGCTCGGCGGGATCCCGATCCGGAGTCACGACCGGGGGCCGGAGCACCCGCTGGTGATCGCGGGCGGCCCGGTTGCCACCCAGCCGGAGCCGATGGCCCCCTTCATCGACGGCTTCCTCATCGGGGACGCCGAGGAGCGCCTGCCGGAACTCATGCGCGAGCATGCCCGGCTCCGGGACGAGGGGATCCGGGACCGCGAGGAGATGCTCGTCCGGCTGCAGGCGGGGGGCGGGCTCTATTGCCCGGCGCTCTACGACCGGGACGTCTGTCCGCGGTCCGGACTGGCCTACGTCTCCCGGGCGCGGCATCCGGACGTTCCGCTCTCCACCGAGCGCGCCTTCCTCGACGACGTGAACCGCTTTCCGTTCCCGGACGACTCACCGGTTCCGGCGGCCGAAGCGATCTTCGACCGCACCGCGGTGGAGATCGCGCGCGGCTGCACCGAGGGCTGCCGCTTCTGCCAGGCCGGCATGATCTATCGCCCGGTCCGGGAACGGGACCCGAAGGCGATCGTGGACACGGTGGTCTCGGCGGTGGAGAAGGGCGGCTACGACGAGGCGTCGCTCACCTCGCTCTCCACGGCCGACTACTCCTGCGTGGCCCCCCTCATCAAGGAGGTCATGAAGGAGCTCGTCCCGCGCCGGGTCTCGCTCGGGATCTCGAGCCTCCGCGCCTACGGGCTCCCGGAGGAGGTCCTCGACGACATCTCGCAGGTGAAGGCGACCGGCCTCACCTTCGCCCCCGAAGCCGGGTCGCAGCGGATGCGCGACGTCGTCAACAAGAACGTCAGCGAGCAGGACATCTACGAGACCTGCCGGCGGGTGTTCTCGCGCGGATGGGACCGGGCGAAGCTCTACTTCATGATCGGGCTGCCGACCGAAGCGGACGAGGACGTCCTCGGAATCGCCGACATGGGCCGGCAGGCGCGCCACATCGGCGACCGCGAGGCGAAACGCCGCGTCCGGATCACGGTTGCCGTTTCGAGCCACGTCCCGAAGCCGCACACCCCCTTCCAGTGGTGCGCCCAGGACTCGATGGCCGAGATCGAGCGGAAACAGGAGCTCCTCCACGAACGCGCCCGGCAGGACGGCTTCCGGCTCCGCACCCACGACCGGCGGGTGAGCCACCTCGAGGGCATCCTGGCGCGGGGCGACATCCGGACGGCGCGCCTGGTCGAGATCGCCTTCCGCCTCGGCGCCCGTTTCGACGGCTGGGACGAGCAGCTCCGCTGGGAGCTCTGGGAAAGAGCCTTCGAACGCTGGGAATCCGAGACCGGCGCCCTTCGCGGCGACTACCTCGGCACCATCCCGGTGGACGGCCGGCTTCCCTGGGAGCACGTGGACGTGGGGCTCGCGGACGGCTTCCTGCTCCGCGAGTACCGGCGGTCGCTCAAGGACCGCGCCTCGCCGCCGTGCGGGAAGCCGGTCTCGATGCAGGTCCACCACACGAACGCCGCGGATGCGCGGGCCGACCAGCGCAGGCTGGTCTGTTACCACTGCGGCGTCGCCTGCGACCTCGACGGCATGCGGACCGAGCGGATCGAATTCCTCGAGAGCCTGGGCGCAGAGGAGCCGCGAAGCGCCGGGGAAGTCCTGCTTCCGGTGGTCGCCGCCGCAGCGCCCCCCGCGTCCCCGGCCGGCTCCCGCCGTCCGGCGCCTCCCGTCCGCACCGTCCAGGGCGAGCCGGTCGTCTACCGGGCGCGCTTCGACAAGTTCGGCCCCATGGCGCTCCGGGGTCACGGCGAGCTGATCCGCATCCTCCCGCGGGTGCTCCGCCGCGCCGGCCTTCCGATCCGCTTCAGCGAGGGGTTCTCGCCCCGCCCGAAGCTCAGCTTCGGTCCCGCGCTCCCGCTCGGGGTGCAGTCGCTCGGCGAGCTCTGCGAGTTCGCGTTGACGGAGGAGCTGCCGGAGGACCGGGTGCTGGAGGCGCTCCGCGGCGCCTCCGAGGAAGGGCTCCGGTTCACGGAGCTGGCCCGCGTCCATCCGGGCGAGCCCAGACTCTCCCGCTGGATCGCGGGGCTCCGCTACGCCGTCCTCCTCGCCGCCGACCTCGAGCCGGGCAGCGTCGAGGCCCGGCTCGAAGCGTTCGCGGGCGCCGAGCGCTGGCCTGTCGAGCTGACCCGCCGGGTGAAGGCGAAATCGAGGCGCCGTGGCCCGCGGGCGCCGGCCGGGCCGCGCGAACGCACGGTGGAAGTCAACCTCCGGGACTTCGTGGACGACGTCCACCTGGCCCCCGCCGGCGCCGAGGCGGCGCTCCTCGGCTGCTCCGCGGACCGGCTCACGCTCCGGTTCCGGACGCTGCTGACGGGAAGCGGTTCGACCCCGCGTCCCGGCGAGATCACCCGGGCGCTCGCCGGCTTCGAGCCGGTGAACACCGAGATCGTCCGGACCGCCTCCGAGCCCGCTGTTGATCGAACCCACGGCCGGGGAGGCGCGAAGGCCCCGGTCTCAAGCCTCATGGATTGTCGCCAGGGTGATCCCGGAAGTCACGCCATTCCGAAACCTCCGGATCGCCCGAGCGTGGCCGACGTGCGCTGATCGACGCGGCGGGGGTCTGGAAGCCATCGCTGGCGGCCGCATCTGGTGCGCTCTGCACCATTTTCCTTGAAAATCCGTTTTTAAAACGATGATTTTCAAGTAATATGGGCCAGTGATCCTTGCCCGTCCCGGCGCGATGCGCCGCATTGCCCGGTCGTTTCGCGTTCATCCCGCAGTCGCGCTGCTCGGTCCGCGCCAATGCGGCAAGACGACCCTGGCGCGCCTCGTCGCCGCCCGTGAACCGGTCTCCACGTTTTTCGATCTGGAGCGGGATGCCGACCTCCGGCGCCTCGAGAACCCGGAACAGACGCTCGGTCCGCTGGGCGGCCTCGTCGTCGTGGACGAGACCCAGCACCTTCCGCCATTGTTCCGGGCCTTGCGGCCCATCATTGACAGAGCGGCGGGCCGGACCCGATTCCTGCTGCTCGGCAGCGTGTCTCCCACGATCGTCAAGGGGGTCTCCGAGTCGCTCGCCGGCCGGATCGGCCTCGTGGATCTCGCCGGCTTCGACCTCGGCGAGATCGGCCCGGAGGCGGATTGGCGGGTCCTCTGGGAGCGGGGCGGATTCCCCCGAAGCTACCTGCAGCCCGACGCGCCGGCGTCCTGGGAGTGGCGGGAGAACTTCATCCAGACATTCCTGGAGCGCGACCTCCCCGCGACCGGAGAGAACGTCCCGGCCGCGGCGCTCCGTCGCTTCTGGTCCATGACGGCGCACTATCACGGACAGACCTGGAACGCCGCGGAGTTCGCCCGGGCGCTGGGGCGGGGCGAAACCCTGGCGAAGCGCTATCTCGACCTGCTCGTCGGCGCCTTCGTGGTCCGGGCACTGCCGCCGTGGTTCGAGAATCTGAAGAAACGTCAGGTCCGGTCGCCGAAGGTGTACGTGCGGGACACCGGGCTGTTGCACGCCCTGCTCGGGATACCGTCGCTCGCCGCGCTCACGGGACACCCCAAGGTGGGTGCGTCGTTCGAGGGCTTCGCCATCGAACAGGTCTGCACCGCGCTTTCGGTCCGTGATCCGTGTTTCTGGGCGACCCACGCCGGTGCCGAACTCGATCTGCTGGTGACCCGGAATGGCAAGCGCTACGGCTTCGAGATCAAGTTCAGCGAGGCGCCCCGCACGACGCGTTCGATGCGGGTCGCGATCTCCGACCTCCGTCTCGAACGCCTGTTCGTGGTCTATCCGGGCGAGGAAGGGTTCGCCCTCGATTCCCGGATCGAGGCGTTTCCCGTGGGCGAGATCCCGAAACTCCCCGAGCGGCCGGAGTTCGTGACCGGGTAGGCGGCGGAGACGAGCCCTGGCAGCCTGTGGAGAAAGTCGCGTGACTTTTTCCACAGGCTGCTAGTACTCCCGGAAGAAGCGCCGGATCTCCGTGGGATCGGTCGTCTTCGCCAGAGCGAGCCGGAGCAGCGTGCGCGCCTTGGTCGGCGTCAGGTTGTCGCCGGGGATGACTCCCGACTCCCGGAGCGCCGTGACCTCGGGCGCCCGTCCGCCGCGCGTGGCCGAGGTGGCCACGACCACGATGCCCTGTTCCCTGGCGCGCCGCAGCGCCGCGAGCTGGCCGGCGGACAGACCGGCCGCCCCGTCCACCACGAGGCCCTTCGCTCCCGCCGCCAATGCCGCTTCGATCAGCCGGCCCGGCGCGTCCGGAACCGCCGCCACGATCTCGACCGCGGGCAGCGATTCCGGGAGCGCCGCGAGCTCGAACTCCGAGCGGTGGGTATGCCGCCGGGTCGGCTCGGTGAAGAACCGGACGACGTCGGGATCCGCCACCCCGATCAGCCCCAGATCGACGCTCCCGAAACCGTCCATGCGGTAGGCGCTGGTCCGCCGCGCGTCCCGGGCCGCGTGGACCTCCTGGTTCGCGACCACCAGCACCCCCTTGCCGCCGGCGGCCGGGTGCGCGGCCACCCGGACCGCGTCGTAGAGGTTGAGCGGGCCGTCGCCGCTCACCGCGCTCCAGGGACGCTGGGCGGCGACGAGCACGACCGGTTTCCGGGTCGGGAGCACGAGGTTCAGGAAGAAGGCGGTGTCCGCGAGCCCGTCGGCTCCGTGGGTGACGACGACCCCGTCCACCTCGGGATCGCCGGCGAGTTGCTGCAACCGTCCGGCGAGCGCTTGCCAGTGCTCCGGGGCCGCGCCCCCGTCAGCGCCTGAAAACGCCCGCAGATCCTCCGTCCCGATCCGGGCCACGAGCCCGAGATCCGGCAGGTCGCGGGTCCAGGTCGCGGGGGCGAAGGTCTCCCCACCGGACGCGCAGTCCGCCAGGTCAAGGGGCGTGTCGCAGTTGGTGGCGATCTCACCGCCCACCGACACCAGCACGACGTGCGGCAGGTCGATGCCCGGCGGCGGCAACGGCGGGATCTCCTGGGCGGCCGAGGCGGCTGCGGCGAGGAGAACCGCGCCTGCGGCTACGAACGCCCTCTCAGTACTCATTGAAGATCCGCTGCAGCTCCCTGGCATCGGTCGTTCGGGTGAGGGCGAGACGCAGCAGGATGCGCGCTTTCTGCGGATGGAGGTTGTCGGCGGTGATCTCGCTCCGCGCCGCGGTCCGATCGCTGAGCACCACGCGGCCCGCGCCCTTGCGGCTGCCCCGCACCACGACCACGCCGGCAGCGAGGGCCTCCAGCACGGCGTTCCCGTGGGCGGGGGCGCTGTCGGCCAGGATGATGCCCTTCGCGCCCTCCTTCACCAGCGCGTCGATGGGCGCGCGGGAGGCCTCCTGATACCCGTAGACGATGTCCACCTGGGGGAGTTCCTCGATCCCGTCGAGATCGAACTCGGTGTCGCCGGTGTGGCGGGTGACCGGTGAGCGGTAGAGCACCACCCGGTCGGCGTCGGCGAACCCGAGGGGGCCCACGTCGGGAGAAACGAAGGTCTCGATGTGGTAGGTGTGGCGCTTGGTCACGAAGCGGGCCGAGTGGATCGTGTCGTTGAGCAGCACCAGGACGCCCTTCCCGGCGGCGTCGGGGGTGAGCACGGTGCGGACCGCGCCCAGGAAGTTGAGCGGCCCGTCGCGGCTGACCGCGGTCCAGGGCCGCATCGAGCCGATGACGACCACCGGTTTCGTGGTCCTGACGGTGAGGTGGAGGAAATAGGCCGTTTCCTCGAGCGTCGTGGTCCCGTGGGTGACGATCGCGCCCGCCACTTCCGGTCTCGCGAGCTCCTCCGCGAGCTGGCGGGCGAGCGGCAACCCCTGCTCGGCGCCCATGCGAACGCTGCTGACCGCCGAGATGGCCTGCACCTCGATGCGCGCGAGACGCGAAGCCTCGGGCACCGCTTCGACGATCGTCTCGCCGTCGATGCGCCCCTCGCGGTACTCCGCGAGCTTCAGGCGGTCCTTGCCGAGGCTCTGGATGGTGCCGCCGGTGGTGAAGAGCTTGACCACCGGCAGTTCCTGCGCCGGAGCGGCGGCGGGCAGCAGGAGGGCCGCGAGGGCGCCCGCCTGGATCCGAAGCACGAGTCCGCTGCCGCTACAGGTTGGGACGGCGCGTGTGGTAGTCGGTCGCGTCCTGGAGCGCCTTCGCGGCGAGCAGAAGCCGCTCCTCACCGTAAACCTGTCCCAGGAGGGCGATGCCCGTCGGGGTGCCGTCCGGGTCGAAACCGTTCGGCACGGTCACCACCGGGTTCCCGGTCATGCTGGTGAGCGCGTTGATCGCGCGCCACGGGGAGACGACGGCGTCGAGGCCCTCCATGATGCCGGCCAGTTCCTCCATGAACAGGTAGCGGATCCGGTTGGCCTGCAGCCACTCGACCGCCGGCACCAGGTGCGACGCGCGCAGCTCGCCGCGGTGCCCCTGCCGCACCAGGTTCTCGTCCTGACGGTTTCGCTTGAACTCGTCGAAACCGGTGGAGCGCTCGACGTACTCGATGAAGTAGATCAGCCGGTCGCGCGGGATCTCGACGGGTTTCAGGTCGTAGCCGAGCGAGCGGAGGGTGTCGAGCGTCCGGCGGGCGTGCTCGAGGTTCTCGGGGTCGTTCTCCGACTCGAGCTGCTCGAACGCGGACTCGAGGTAACCGAGCCGCAGCCCGCTGGCGGAGGCCGCGCCGTCCCAGTTGAAGGGAACCCCCTGGACGCAGGCGAGGTCCTGGCCGTCGGGGCCGGCGATGGCATGCAGGACCAGGGCGTTGTCTTCCACGCCGCGCGTCATGGGCCCGATCTTGTCGAGCGAGAACCCCGCGGCCATCACCCCGGTGCGGGGGACCCGGCCGAAGGTCGGGCGGAGGCCGACGACGCCGCAGCGGATCGAGGGGGAGAGGATGGACCCGCCGGTGTCGGTCCCGATCGCGAATCCCACGAGCCCGCCGCCCGCCGCCGACCCCGAGCCGGCGGACGAGCCGCTGGAGCCCTCCTCCGGGTTCCACGGGTTGTTCGTGCGCCCGCCGAACCAGTTGTGGCCGAACGCCAGTTCCCCGGTGGTGAGTTTGGCGACCAGCACCGCGCCCGCCGCGTCGAGGCGCTCGACGACGGCGGCGTCGGTGTCGATGACCTGGTCCTCGAAGACGCCGGCACCCCAGGTGGTCGGGTAGCCGCGCACCGCGATGATGTCCTTGGCGCCCCAGGGGATGCCGTGGAGCGGGCCCCGGTAGTTGCCGGCGGCGATCTCCTCGTCCGCCGCCCGGGCCTGCTGGCGCGCCCGCTCCGCGGTCAGGTTCACGACGCAGTTGAGGACCGGATTCAGCCGTTCGAGCCGCGACAGGTACATCTCGGTCAGTTCGGCGGAGCTCACCTGCCGGGTCTCGACGAGACGGGCCAGGTGGGTCATCGGCCAGGACGCGGCCTCTTCCAGGTCTGCGGGGCGCGATACCTCGGGGGCCGCCCCCTGGCGCATCTCCCGCTCGAAGCGGTCGAACGTCATCCCGGGGACGGCGGGGTTGAAATAGAGCGGAGACGGCACCGAGTTGTCGATGCGCCGCTGCCGCATGTCCTGGTAGTGGCCGAAGTTCTTCTCGACCTCGTCCACCATCAGGTCGTATTCCTCGTCGGTGAACTCGAGCCCGGCAAGCGCCGCCGCCTCCTTCATCATGCCGATGGTCAGGCCCTCCGCCCCGCTTTCCTGGAGACGCGCCCACAGGACGCCCGGGAAGAGCGTGGTCCCCAGTCCCGCTCCCGAGAAGTAGGCGAGGAACTTCCTCCGTGGGTGTTCGCTGCGGTTGGTGAGACTCATCACGCCACCTCGATTCGCGAGTGTATCGGGGCCGCGCGTTTTGCTTCGGTAGCATCGCCGGCGTGACCTGCACCCCCTTCCGCACCATCCTCATCCTGCTGGCCGCCGCCTCCCTCGCTTCCGTCCCGGCGGCGGCCCAGGACGCCGAACTCCACGCGCTCTTCGACGAGTTCATGGACTTCCGCCGCCAGGAGGAGCCCCGCTTCGCCGCCTCGCTCGCGGGCGTCTCTCCCACCTCGCTGGGCTCCATGACCGAGCCGGACATCGAGCGGCGGGCAGACGCGATGAGCGGGTTCCGGGACCGGCTGCTGGAGATCCCCCGGGACCGGCTCTCGGACGAGGACCTGGTGCACCGGGACATCTTCGAGGCCATGCTCGGCGAGCGGATCGGCGAGGTGCGGTTCGGCGGCCATTTCCTGCCGATCAACGCCGATTCGGGGTTCCACATCGGGATGGCCCGCCTGCCGAACTCGCTGCCGCTCGCGACGGTGGCGGACTATGAGGCCTACATCGCGCTCCTCCGGGACATCCCCCGCTATTTCGAGGAGCACATCGCCCTGATGCGGCGCGGCATGGAACGCGGGATCACCGTGCCACGCGTGGTGCTCGAGGGCTACGAGGTCACCATCGCGAGCCATGTCCTCGAAGACCCCGAGGCGAGCGTCTTCCATGCTCCCTTCGCTTCCTTCCCCGAGCGGATCCCCGAAGCCGAGCGGGCCCGGCTGCGCGCGGCCGGCGCGGAGGCGGTCCTCGCCGGCGCGGTCGCCGCCTACCGGACTTTCCTCGACTTCTTCGAGAACGAATACCGGCCCGAGGCGCGGACCACCATCGGGGCCTCGGAACTCCCGAACGGGCGCGAGTACTACGCGTTCCTGATCGGCAAGTTCACCACCCTCGACCGGACCGCCGAGGAGATTCACCAGGTGGGACTCGGAGAGGTGGCGCGCATCCGGTCGGAGATGGAAGAGGCGATGGCGGCCACCGGATTCGAAGGGACCTTCGCGGAGTTCCTCCACTTCCTGCGCACGGATCCCCGCTTCTACGTGGACACCCCGGAGGAACTGCTGCGGGAGGCCATGTGGATCGTCAAGCGCATGGACGGCGCGCTGCCCCGGCTCTTCGGCCGGCTGCCGCGGCAGCCGTACACCGTGGAGCCGGTCCCGGACGCCATCGCTCCCAAGTACACCGGCGGCCGCTACGTCGGGGCGCCGCTCACCTCGACCCAGCCGGGCCGCTACTGGGTGAACACCTACCAGCTCGACAGCCGGCCGCTCTACACGCTGGAGTCGCTGTCGCTCCACGAGGCGGTGCCGGGACACCACCTGCAAAGCGCCCTCGCCAAGGAACTCGACCTGCCCGAGTTCCGGCGGTACTACGGGATCGGCGCCTACGGCGAGGGCTGGGGGCTCTACTCGGAGCGGCTCGGCCTCGAGGTCGGCTTCTACGAGGACCCGTACAGCAACTTCGGACGGCTGACCTACGAGATGTGGCGCGCCTGCCGGCTGGTGGTGGACACCGGGATGCACGCGCTCGGCTGGACCCGCCAGCAGACGCTCGATTACCTCGCGGCCCACACCGCGCTCTCCATCCACGAGATCACCACCGAGACCGACCGCTACATCGCCTGGCCCGGGCAGGCGCTCGGCTACAAGATGGGGGAGTTGAAGATCCGCGAACTGCGCACCCTCGCCGAGGCCGAACTCGGCGACCGGTTCGACGTCCGCGCCTTCCACGACGCGGTGCTGCTGAACGGCCCGGTCACGCTCCCGGTGCTCGACACCGTCATCCGCCGCTGGATCGAGACCCAGCGCTAGGGAATGCCGGACGGGCCCATGCCAGGGACCGCCGGCGTCCAGGCCGGCACCGCTCCGGGCAGCGCAGCGAGAACGCGGACTCCCAACCGGCAAAAGCCACCGAATCATGGGGTTAGACTCCCCTCATGGCGATCATGCTGGCGGAGGTTTACGACGCCCTCGTGGAGGCTGGCGCGCGTGAGGCCAAGGCCCGCGCCGCCGCCGAGGAGGTCGCCAGCCACAATCGCCGGCGGCTTCGGCTTGAGGTCATGGCCACACTGACCCTGACGCTCGTCGTGGCGATCTTCGTGATGGTGATCAACCTCTCCGTCACGTTGAACTGATCCCGCTCCAAGCCGGCGCACCATCCGGATTGGCGACGCCTCCTACGTCCATCAGGGCTTCGCGATCCACCGCTGGTCGGATCTTTGGCAGTTCGTGGGGTTGCATCGCCGCTCGAGGCCCACCGGGAGAAACGCCGCTGCGCGTGCCCTCCTCTGCACCCTACCGGCCATGAGAACGCGGATTCGGCGAGGAGCGCCGGTCTCCAGACTAGGAGCGCCGGTCTCCAGACCGGCATCGCGGCCAACGGCCGCGAAACTCCCGGCGCCATTGCGCCCCATCGCGGGGACCCGCGACGAGGATGGCGAACCGACGTTTGCCAGCGTTGCGCTATCCCCGTTTCTGTCCGGCGCCATGCGGCGGAATAGCCGAGGGAGTTTCGCCCGCTTTGCGGGCGATGCCGGCCTGGAGGCCGGCGCTCCTGCGCGGGCGATGCCGGTCTGGAGACCGGCGCTCCTATAGGTTTCTCACCGTCCCGGGATCTTCCTCCCCGGCGTCCACGGGGCGCCCGCCGCTTCGAGGTCGGCCTCGAGTTGCGCGAGGTCCGAGTCCACCAGGGTCCGCAGCTCGCCCCGCAGACCGCTGAACTCTTCCGCCGCGATCCGGAGGCTCTCGCGCTGGGTCGCGGTGGGCGTCTGCCGGGTGTCCCAGTGGCCGCCGGCGATCCCGCCGACCCGGCCGCGGATGGAGGGCGCGGCCGGATGGTTGCGCGACTGCCGCGCCGGATCGCCGTGCAGGCGGACTTCGAGATCCGAAAGCGTCCGCAGGATGGTGTCCATCCGCCCGAAGAGCGCCTCGCCCGCCCGGGGGGTCTCGTTCAGGGCCGCCCGCAGGTGCCGCAGCCGCTCCCGGACCCGGCTCGCCTCGGCCGCCGCCCCGTGGATCTGCCGGAGGAGCGCCGCGGTCTCCTGCTGGAAGGCCGCCACCGCCGCCGGATCGACCCCATCGGGCAGGTTCGGCACCGGCTTCACGTCGAACCGCTGCGGCTCACCCAGAGTCCGGGCCCCGTCGCGGGTGACCGCCACGAGCTGCGCCTGGTACTCCCCGGGCGCCGCGAGCGGCCCCTGCGGGGGCCGCACCCACGGCGGCGAGAACCCCGGCGTCGTCAGGTTCACCGGGTTCGGCGCCGGGCCCCGGAGGTCCCACGCCACCCGGTGGACGCCCTTCTTCGCCGAGCCGGCGACCCGCCGCACCGGCTCTCCGGTCGCGTCCCGGATCACCACGAACACCGCCGGGTCCGCCTCGAGTTCCTCGATCCGGAGGGTGTCGAAGCCGGGGAAGGCGACGTCGCCGCCCTCGCCGCGGGTCTCCTTCTCGCTGTCCCGCCGCTCCTCCCGCGCCGTCTTCAGGTCCTCGGCGAGGTAGTAGGTGAACACCGCGCCGAACGGCGGGTTGTCCGCCACGAAGGCGGTGCTCCCCTGCGTCGGGCGGCCGGGCGCCTGCGCGGGCACCGACGGCACGTACCACCACGCGTCGCGGAGCGGGAAGAGGACCGATTCGCCCGCGCGCACCGCGGCGGCCATACCGCGGAGCGGCGCGTAGTCGTCCAGCACGTAGAACCCGCGCCCGAAGGTCGCCCCGACGAGGTCGTCGTCCCGGCGCTGCACCTTCAGGTCCCGGAACGAGATCGTCGGGGCGCCCTTCAGCTTCACCCAGTTCGTCCCGCCGTTCCACGAGACGTGGAGCCCGAACTCGGCGCCGAGGAACAGGAGGTCCGGGTCCTCGTGGTCCTGCTGGATGGCCCAGACGATCGTGCCGTCCGGCAGGTCGCCCGCGATGGACTCCCACGACGCGCCGCGGTCCCGGCTCCGGAAGAGGTAGGTGCGGAAGTCGCCCATCTTGTGGTTGTCGGCCACCACGAACACGGTGTCGGCGTCGTGCTGCGAGGCCTCGATGTCGTTGAAGAAGGAGAGCGCCGGGAGGTCCGGAAGCGCTGCCGTGCGGCTCCAGTTGACCCCGCCGTCACCGCTTACGTGGACCAGGCCGTCGTCGCTCCCCGCGAACAGCACGCCCTCGGCGACCGGTGACTCGGACATGCCGGTCAGGGTCGCGTAGCGCGACATGGCGTTCGTGTCGTGGAGCGCGTCCACGCTCCAGATCCGGTCGTAGAAGGGGAGTTCGTAGCGGTTCCGGCCGGTGGTCAGGTCGCCGCTGATCGCGGTCCACGACTGGCCCCGGTCCTCGCTGCGCCACACCCGCTGCGAGCCGAAATAGAGGCGGTCGGCGTTGTGCGGGCTGATGAAGATGGGGGAGTCCCAGTTCCAGCGCTCGGGCGGCTCGCCGGGGGCGGCCACCGGCCCGATGTGCAGCACCTCGTCGCTCCGCCGGTCGGCGCGGTAGAGGTTCCCCTGCTGCGTCATCAGGTACATGATGTTCTCGTCGCGCGGGTCGATCTCGACTCCGTAGCCGTCGGCTCCGAGCGGCACGTACCAGTCGCGGTTCCGCACGCCCTCCATGTTCAGCGTCCGCGAGGGCCCGTGGACGGTGCCGAGGTCCTGGGCGCCCCCGAGGACGTCGTAGAACGGCGCGCCGTTGCTGAGCGCCACCTTGTAGAACTGCGAGATCGGCATGTTGGGGAAGTGCCGCCAGGTCACCCCGTCGTCAAAGCTCTCGTAGAGCCCGGCGTCGGTGCCGCCGAGCAGGTGCCCGGGGTCGTCCGGGTCGATCCAGAGCGCGTGGTTGTCGCTGTGCTTCTCACGCCCGGTGCCGAGGTAGTCGAAGGTCTTGCCCCCGTCCCGGGTCACGTGGAAGAACACGTCCATCTGGTAGACGACGTCCGGATCGGTGGGGGACGCCTCGATCTCCTGGTAGTAGTGCGGTCCCGTGCCGCCCGAGAGGTAGGGATTCCGCCGTTCCCAGCTCTCTCCCCGGTCGAGGGAGCGGTAAAAGCCCCGTTCCTCCTCGTCGGCTTCGATGGTGGCGTAGACGAGGCGTGGGTCCGCGGGTGTGACGGCCAGCCCGATCTTGCCGACGTCCCCCTTCGGGAGGCCCGTCGTGATCTTGCGGAAGGTGCGGCCGCCGTCCTCGGACTTGTGGATCCCGGAGCCCGGCCCCCCCGCGAGGAACGACCAGACGTGGCGCCGGCGCTGGTAGGCGGCGGCGTAGACGGTGTCCGGATCGCCGGGGGCGAACTCCAGGTCGGTCACGCCGGTGTCCGGGCCGAGGTCGAGGGTGCGCGTCCAGGTGGCGCCGCCGTCCTCGGTCCGGTACACCCCGCGTTCGCCCCCGCCGTTCCAGAGCGGCCCTTCCGCCGCCACCAGGACCGTGTCCCCGTCGCGCGGGTCCACCAGGATCTTGCCGATGTGCTGCGAGCCGGTGAGCCCCACCTGCTCCCAGGAACCGCCGCCGTCGCGGCTCCGGTACACCCCGTCACCCCAACCGACGTGCCGTCCGCTCACGTTCTCGCCGGTGCCGAGCCACACCACTTCGGGACTCGAGGGGTCGAGCGTGACCGTCCCGAGCGAGTAGGACGGGTACTCGTCGAAGATCGGCTTCCAGGTGGCGCCGCCGTTGTCGGTCTTCCAGAGTCCGCCGGAGCCGACGACCACGTACCAGGTGGACCGCCGCACCGGATGTACCGCGATGTCCGCGATGCGGCCGCCCATGAGCGCGGGACCGATGCCGCGCAGCTTCAGGCCCTCGATGGCGGTGGCGACCACACCGGGGTCCGGATCGGCGCCCTGGCCCGCAGCGAAGCCGGCCGTCAGGACGAGGGCGATTCCGAAGCCCGCCGCCGCTTTGGGGTGCCGGCGGGGCCGGGTCTTCCCGGCGATGTTGCGGGTGTCAAAGGTGGCTGGAGACATGGAGCGGCGCCCTCCTTCGTCCAGAGTTTCGACCGCCAACAGGCGCGTTGGCGACCGTCCGTCTCGTGGAATATCGAATGCTAGAGTGACCGAGGGTCGCCTGTAAGGGTATGTCTGGGACGAACGCTGGTACGAGCGCGCTGTCGGTTCCCGGCACTGGCATCGCTGCCGCGGCGCCGCTTCGCCGCTGGCCGGCCCGCCGGGTCCACCTGCTCAGCCGGACGGTGATCCTGTCGCTCGTGGCGTTGAGCTTCACCGGCCTCCTCATCGTGCCGGCCACCTGGTGGGCGTGGACCCTGGACGTCCTGCTGCGGAGCTGGCTCGCCTTCATCGGGACCGTGATGGCGCACGAAGGCGTCCACGGCCTCCTCGGCCGGACCCGCCGGACGAACGACCTCTGGGGCCGGCTGGCGCTGCTCCCCGTCCTGGTGCCCTTCACGAACTTCCGGGGCACCCACCTCCGCCACCACCGGCACACCAACGAGCCGGGGAAGGACCCGGACCTCTTCCTGGACACTCCCCACAAGTGGCAACTTCCCTTGCGGGCCGTGGCGATGCCGCACCAGTGGTTCTTCTGGCTCCGCCGCCGCGGCGGGCTTCCTCCCGGTCACGCGCGCGACCTGTTCATGAACTATCTGGCCATCGCGGCCTGCTATCTTCCCGTCGCCATTCTGGTGGGCCCCTGGCGACTCGCGACCGGGGTTCTGCCGGTCTGCGTCCTCGTGTCGCTCGTGCTCTGGATCCCGTTCGCCCACCTCACCCATGAGGGCTATTCCACCGGTGATCCCGCCGCGCGATCGCACAACTGGTTCGGCCGGCTGGCCTACTGGTTCTCCTTCGGGCTGTCGATGCATCGCGAACACCACCTGAGGCCGCATCTCGCCTGGATCGAGCTCCACCAGCTTGTCGAACGCGACCCCGAGCGGCGCCGGATCCCGCGGCGCGACATCTGGCCGGAAGCGCCGCCCCAAGCCGTCTGACCGGAACCATCCCGCTCGCCACGCCGGATCTGGCGTGTCTTCTCGCGGACTCGGCGGTGCGGCCCCTGGACTTCGCCTTCGTACTCAATCTCGGTCAGTCCTCGCACGCGGTGACGGACTTCGAGCCGCTCTACCGGGGGGCGGAGGGCGCCCGAACCGCCTTCCCGGTCGCCGGCAGCCGGCTGCGCCAGCCGCCGTTCGACCTTCCGAGCTGGGAGACGCGGCCGGGAGCGCCACCCGCGCTCGTGATCCGGGTGTTTCCCGAGGGGGAGCGCGAGGTCCGGATCCAGGAGTTTCTCGAGACCCCATTCGCTCTCCGGCAAGGGCCGCCGCTACGCCAGATGCTCCTGGGGATCGGCGACCCCCCGTCCTGGAGCCTCGTGACCCAGGTGCACCATGCGGCGTCGGACCTGATCGGGACGCTGCTCTTCGTCCAGCGGCAACTGCGGATGGCCCGGGGCCTCGAAACCATGCCGCCGCGTCCCCAGATGGTCTCGCCGGAATTGCTGCAGGCGCCGAAGCGGGCCCGCCGGAACCCCGGCGCCCGGGTCTCGGCCGCTCTCGCCACGCGCCCGGAACCCGCATCCGCGGACCGCAGGTGGCGCACGATCATCGTGCCCCGCGAGCCGCTCGCTTCCCTGTCGCAGACGGTCGGGGGATTCCGGTGGAACGATTGCCTGCTGGCGGCGGCCCTCGACGCGCTCGCCGCGTGGAACGAGCATCAGGGCGTTTCGGCGGAACGCATCGGGCTGTGGGTGCCGATGAACACCCGCACGGAGCGCCTGCGCGGATTCGGGAACGGCGTGTCGCGGATCCGGGTCCATCGCGAGCCCGTCTCCGGGGCGGCGAGCCGGGCCTTCCTCGAGCGTTGCCGGTCCGTTCGCCGGATCGTGTACCGCAAGAAGCGGACGGGGGAGTGGGCCCTCCCGCCGGTCCCGGTCCCCCCAACGTTGTTTCCCGTGGCGGCGCCTTTCCTCCGCCGGTGGCTCTACCGGCCCTGGGCGGACTTCGGCACCGCGGGTTTCACGCACCTCGAGACCTGGCCCGGCGACGAGGATCCGGTGTTGAACGAGGTGACCGGCATGGAAGTGATCGCCTGCCTCCACGAACGGCATCCGCTCTTCTTCGCGGCCATGTCCCGGGGGGAGCAGACCGCGGTGACGATCACCTGGGACCCGGCCCTGCTCCGGGAAGAGGACATCGACTTCATCGCCGCCGCCTTCGAGTCGCCCCTGGTGGATCCGCCCTTCCTCCGGTCCGGGCAGCCCTGGATGCGGCCTCATTGAGCGGTCCTGTCCGGGCCCTCGCGAATGATCTCGGCCGGTTCGCGATCGCAATTTCCCTCCGGTTGGCCGGGTGGGCGGCCACCGTTCGCCACCGGGTCCGGCTGAACGGCCATTCCCTGCGGGACCGGCGCCTGCGGCGGCGCTTCGGGATCGGCCCGTCCACCGGGATCACCCGGAGCCTGCCGGAAGCGGAGGCCGGGGCAGGGGATTCGGTGGCCCTCACTTCAGGCACCGCGGGCGAGCCGAAGCGGGTCCCGTATTCCGGGAGGCGCCTCGCCGCGACGCGCGCCGTGTTCGTGGACGGGATGCTCCGCCTCGTCGCGGCGCGGCGGGTCCGCCGTCCCAGCCTCTACGTCTTCGGAGCGCTCGACCCGGACCGTTCGCTGAGTTCGCTCCTCGTCCGCGAACGGCGGACGCCGCCCTGGTTCGTCCTGCTGCAGGCGCCCTACCGCGCCCAGTCGGACCCGGTGCTGCTCGAGCTCAAGGAGCGCTACGGCGTGTCCGCGCTGCGCCTGCTGGTGCTCACGCTCGCGAATCCGGGAATGCTCTACGCGACGAACCCGTCCACGCTGAGCGCTTTTCTCGACGAGGTGGAGGGGGACTGGGAGGCCGCCGCCGCGCTCGTCCGGCTGGTCGTCCGGGACTCGGATCGGGTGTCCCCGGCGGCGCGCCGGATCCTCCGGAGACTCGCCTCCAGGGGGTCGAGGGACCGTCTGAGGCTGATCGCGGAGAGCGCCTCGCCGCTCCCGATCACGGCCTGGAACCCGGCGTTCACGACCTACGTGTGCTGGACGGGAGGCGCGGTGACGCCGTTCCTCGAGCGGCTCGACCGGCGCCTGCCGGCCGCGGGTTTCCGGAGGGAGCCGATGTACTCGATGTCCACCGAGACCATCGAGACGATTCCGGACTACCGCCGGAAGCAGACGGCCTTTCTGCCCGCGGCGCCCGGAGTCCTGCACGAGTTCCTGCCGGCGTCGGAGGGATGTCTCCTGGGGGCCACCGCCCTGGAACCCGGCGGGACCTATGAGATGGTCGTGAGCCATCGCTTCGGCCTGAGGCGCTACGCCACGGGGGATCTCTTTCGGGTCGAGCGGTTCGTGGGCGGTCTCCCGGACCTCCGCTTCGTCGGCCGGCGCGGCGTGGGCTGGTCCTTCACCGGCGAAAAACTCACCGTCGAGCAGGTGGGTGAGGCGCTTCGCACGCTGGAGGCCGAACACCCCGGCCTGCGCGACGGCCACTGGCTGGCGCTGTTCCCTTCGAATCCCGGCGGCGCGGCGCTCCCCTGCTACCGCCTCACCGCGGTGGGCGGGGATTCAGGCGGCCTCCCGAGTGGAGTGCCGGAACGCCTCGACGTACTGCTCGGAGAGTTGAACCTCGAATACCACGCCAAACGGGCAAGCGGCCGCCTCGGCGAGATCCGGCTCTCAGCCCTCGACCGCGACGAGTTCCTCCGGCGCGCCGCCGGCGGTTCGGCCCACCCGGACTCCCAGTTCAAGTTCCAGCCCTTCTACCCCCGCCTCTGGGAGCAGGCGTAGGGAGGGAAGCGAGCGCCGGCCTCAGCCCGTTCAGCGCTTCGCCGCGAACCCGAGCACCTCGAACCGCGCTCCGAAGAGCAGCGTGCCCGAGCCCAGGTAGGCCCGCGCCGGGTACTCCTGCGTGAAGAACGTCCGGTACACCTCGTTGAAGGCGTCGTAGTCCGCGACGTCCGACGAATAGACCTGCACGAACACCAGGTCGTCCATGGTCAGCCCGGCGGCCTCCAGCGTGTTCTGAACGCTGGTCATCACGAGGCGCGCCTCCTCCTGGGCGGTGTCGGGCACTGTCTGGTCGGGGAGCAGCCCGATGGTTCCCGCAACGTAGAAGGTGTCGCCGACCATCACGCCGCCGCTGAAGGGCGGCACGTCGGCGTCGGCCGCCGTACGGGGGTTGACGTAGTGCCGTTCGAGGCCGGCCGCCTCCTCCGGAGCTTCCTGCGGCGGGGCCGTCTCGGTGGCGCAGGCGAGGGGCAGCGCCAACGCGAACAGCAGGGGGATCTGGCGATAGGTCATGACCGGGGTCCTCCAGGATTGAGAAGTGTCTGGAATCGAACGTCGTTACGGATGTTGTCGAAGTCGGTCTGTGATGCCGCCAACTCCCTCCAGCGGGCGTCGATCTCGATGGCCTGCGCGAGCGCCGCCGCCGCGCTCGCGGCGTCGCCCGCGCGGGCATGGAGGCGCGCCAGCCCGTAGATGAGCTGGTCCTCGCCGGGAACGATCGCGATCGCCTCCCGCTGCGCCGCGACGGCTTCCGCGAAGCGGCCCGCCGCGGCCAGGGCCCGGGCCTCCCGCGAGTGAATCCGCGAGACCGACATGTTGACCAGGCGGCGCAGCTCCCGGAACGGCTCGGCATGGTCGTCCACCCGCACGTCCACCCAGCGGTCGCTGGTCCGGCCGGAGTCGCCGATCGGTTTGACCACCAGGACCCCGCCGGCCTGCTTGCCGCGCGCGTCGCCGCCCGCCGCCTCGCCGGCGTCGAGGGCGTCCATCAGCCGGAACGCGAGCGGCCCGTCCGACGACTCGAACGCCTCCGCCATCGCCCGGACCACCGCTTCTCCGGCCAGGATGTTGCCCTGCACCGAGAAGTTCTCGCCCTCGATGTGCCCCGCCCAGGCGCTGGTCGCCGATCCGGTGTAGGCCCGGACCCGGCCCTCGGCGTCGATCACGGCAAGCTGGCGGCGGTCCCGCCCGGGATCCGAGCCGGTCAGGTGCTCGACCACTTCGTCGGGCGAGAGTCCCATTTCCAGGAGTTCGAGCCCGCGCGGTCCGTACGTCTGGTTCGCCGCCGCCTGGGTGGCGATGGCTCCCACGCCCGCTTTGGCGTACGAGACCACCGCGCCGGCGCGGAACGCCCGCGACTGGACGGCCACTCCCAGCTCGCCGGTGGCGGGGTCGCGGCCGACGATCGAGAAGGTGGCGACGATTTCCTCGCCGCCCTCCTCCACCGGGATCTGGGCGCCGAGGTTCGCTGCGGGCCAGAACGATGCGAGTCCGAAGGCAAGCGTGGCAATCGATGTTCGCGGGGTCATGCGGCTATTCCTCCAGCACGAGACCTCTTCCCACCAGTTTGGCCGGATCCGCGTCCGGTGTGGGAATGAACTTGCTCATCCAGCCCCCGTCCCAACTCGCGATGTAGAGGTTGCCCTCCTGGTCCACGTCGATCTGGTGCGGCCGGGCCAGACCGCCCGGGAAGCCGCCCCGCGTGCCCCCGTAGGCGCCGAAGTGGTACTGGAGTTCGCCGTCGGCGTTGTACTTGAGGATGCGGTTCAGGACCGCCGAGATCACCCATACGGCGTCGTTGTCGTCCACGAAGACGCCGACCGGGTCGGAGATGTCGGGCCACTCGTCGAGGTACTCGCCGTCCTCGGTGAAGATCTGGATGCGGTTGTTGGTTCGGTCGCCCACGTAGACGCGGCGGTTCCGGTCCACTGCCAGCCCGTGGATGAGGTCGAACTGGCCGGGACCGCTTCCGAGCTCGCCCCACTCCATCAGGTACTCGCCCTCGGCGTTGTACTTGATGATGCGCGAGTGCCAGTAGCCGTCGCCGAGGAGGAAGTCGCCGTTCGGCAGGAACGCCATCACGGACGGATCGCCGTACTCGAAAGGGCCCGGGTTCGGGCTGGCGCGCGCCTCCGCCCGGGTCGTGGGGTGATCGGGATCGACCAGCCGCATCGCCAGCTCGCTCCCGTCGTTCGAGAACTTGAGGACCTGCATGTTGACGTCCTTGCCGCCGCCGCGCTCGACGACCCACACGTGCCGGTCGGGATCGTAGGGGCTGATGTAGAGCTGATGCGGCTTGTTGAACGTGTCGTCCCACTGGGACCAGTTCTCGGTGATATTGCCGTCCCGGTCCACCGCGACCAGGTAGTTGGTGCTCCCCTCGCGCTCGCGGTTCTCGGCGTCCCGGTCGCCCCAGATGCCGACGAGGATCCGGTCCGGGTTGTCCACCGCGACCGCGGAGACCTGTCCCCAGCCCCAGGGCTCCACGTGGTCCGGCGCGGGTTTCCACCAGCCGGGGACGGCGTCGTACTCGCCGGTCCGGTCGTCGCCGCCCTTGACCGGGGGCCTCTCCGCGGCCGCTTCCGTCACGTCCTCCGGACTCCCGGCGCAGGCCGACAGGACGGCGAGTCCACTGGCCAGGAGAACGGCCGTGCCCAGGTGTGCGATCTTCATGGGATTCCCTCCACCGCCGCTCCATTGTGACGGGTTCTCCGATGCGATGGGAACGCCCGCCGGCTCTCCCGGGTCGCGCCGGCGGGGATTCAGGGGGCCAGCAGGTCCCGGAGTTCGCCGAACGAGGTGAAGTCCGTACCCAGGATCAGGGCGCGGCAGCCGGCGGCCCGCGCGGCGGCGCCGTCGGCATCCGCGCGGTTGCCGATGTGGAGCAGCGCCGATGCGGGAATCCCGAGGTCCGCAAGCGCCGCGTGGAATACCCGGGGATCGGGCTTCAGGGCGCCGGTGCGCTCGGCCGCGTAGACCCGTTCGAAGGTCCCGCGGAGACCGAGCGCCTCGAGCCTGGCTTCGGGGTCGAAGTCCGAGACGGCGACGAGCGTATAGGGGCGGAGGTGTTCGAGGAGCCCGGCGATCCCGGGCGCGGGCCCGCGGCGCCGGATGACCGGGATCAGGAGCCGGGCTTCCGCCGCGAGCCGGGCGGCGGCGTCCGACGAGGGGTCACGGCGTTTGCGGAGGCGGTGAAGATCCCGCAGCGAGCCGCGCCGGATCGCCTCCAGCGCGACGCGGATCCCGAGAAAGCGGTCGGAGTAGAGGGTGCCGTCCACGTCGAAGGAGACCGCGGCGACACCCGCGAGGGACACGCCGCCGGCTACTCGCTCCTCGTGAACTTCCGGACCATCTGCTGGCGGACCTCGCCGCCGTAGACACCGCCCCGGGAGTCCACCGCGATGCCCTCCGGCCCGCTGGTCACCGGCTCCGCGCCGGGCTCGAGGTCCGACACGTCGTCCGGCAGGTAGTAGTGGACGGCGCCGTCCACCGCGCTCCCGATGCGGATTCCCCGTCCGAACCCGGGGTTCGCCTCCGAGGTGGACTCGGAGTCCGCCACGTAGATGGTGTCGTCGGCGGTGATGAAGATGCCGCTCGGCCGGCCGAACTGGAGCCACTCCTCGATGAAGTTGCCCTCCTGGTCGAAGAGCTGGATCCGGTTGTTGGCGCGGTCTCCCACGAAGAGGCGGCCCATCGAGTCCATCGCCAGCGCGTGCGGATCACGGAACTGCCCCGGTCCGGTCCCGGTCTCCCCGAAACTCATGAGGAACTCGCCGTCCGCCGAGAACTTGACGATCCGGTTGTTTCCGCCGGAGTTGTGGCCGTCGGCCACGAAGATGGTTCCGTCCGGCGTGACCAGCACGTCCGAGGGCATGTTGAACTGCCCGTCGGCGGTCCCCGCGACTCCCGGTTCGCCGAGCCGCATCAGCACCTCGCCGTCGGGGCTGAACTTGATCACGAAGTGGCCGAGACCCTCCGGGACCCGCTCGTCGGGCACGAACCCCTTCGCGTCCGTCACCCAGACGTTCCCCTCGTGGTCCACGAACATTCCGTGCGGCCAGGCGATCAGGCCGGCCCCGAAGCTCTTCAGCGCTTCGCCCTCGGGGCTGAAGAGAACCACCGTGTCCACCTCGGGCCGGTCGCCGCAGAAGTTCTGGCCGCACCGCTCGGCGGCCCAGATGTTGCCGTCCGCGGCGGGATAGATCGCGCTCACGGCGCCCCAGGTCCGCTCTCCCGGCAGGTCGCCCCACATCGCCTGCGCGGTGAAGGGGTTCGGGAAGTCGTCGTGCTCGGAGACCATCTCCTGCGGCTCCGCCGGTTCTTCCATCGCGCCTTCGCCGCAGGCGGAGACTCCGAGCAGGAACGCGGCGCCGGCGATGCCGGTTCCGGCGGTCTTGAGGATGTTCGTGAAGTGACGCATGCGGGCCTCCGTGTCGGATCGGGGGTGAATTCTAGGTTCGCCGGCCTCCGGCGCGCCGAACCACCTCAATGTCCCCACCGGGAGGAGCGGCCGAGGCCCCCTACCGGAGCGAGACGGTGATCAGGAAGACGTACTCGGTCGTGGGGATGCGGGTCGTCCGGCCGGGAGGCGCCGCCCCCAGAATCCGGATCTCGAAGCCCTGGAAGGTGCCGACGGCGTCCCCGTCGGGGGGGACGCGCATCCCGAGGGCCCCCTGGGACTCCGAGGTTTCGAGCTCGAGGAAGACCTCCAGGAAACCCGGTTCATCGCAGGTGGACTCCGGGGGACAACGGTTGTCGGCGCCCAGCGACTGGACGCTGATGTAGAGGTAGTCGTTTTGGCCCTGGACGTAGCCGACATCGCCCGCCCGCAGCGGGAAGGAGGTATTGAGCGGCGCCTGGAAATCGGGAATGGGGAGGGCGCCCGGGGTCGCCCCGGTGTTGCACCCCAGGGCCAACAGCCCGGCGATCAACGCCAATCCGAGCGCGTTGGCGCGGCGGGCGCGGGGACGCGGCATCGGGTGCATTCTAGGCGCGGCGGGCGCTCTCGACCCGGATCGTCGTTCAGGCGAGCCGGGTGAGCTCGTCCGCGTCGAACACCGGCAAGTCCCGGCGCACCGATCCCCGCGCAAGCTGGATCCCGGAGGAGCGGCGGAGGAAACGGCCGATGAGGTAGCCGGGGGTTCCCGCCCCCTGGAGGCGGTCCAGCAATTCCCCGGTCTCCGGCTCCGCGCAGGCGATGAGGAGGGCGCCCGAACCGATCGCCCCGAGGATGTCGAGGCCGAAGTGGGCCAGCAGGCGCTTGGACTCGTAGAACCGGGGGATTTCGGCCTCGGCGAGGACGGCGCCGAGTTCCGCCGCGTCGGCCATCTCGCGGACGGCGGTCGCGATGCCGCCCTCCGTGACGTCGTGCAGCGCGTGCACCTCGAGCAGGCCGGCCGCGACCCGCGCCTCCTCCACCACGCTGATCCCGGGGTCGGTCAGGAAGGCGGCGGCGCGGCGCTGGAAATCCTCCCCGAACTCCCGGCGGACCTCGTCCTTCCGCTCGGCGGCCACGATGGCGGTGGCCTCGATCGCGACGCCCTTGGTGACGACCAGCATGTCGCCCTCCCGGGCGCCTCCGCTCGGCTTGACGCGCTCGGCGGTGGCGACGCCCACCATGGTTCCCGCGACCACCTCGCGCTCGACCGCCGCAGTGATCTCCGTGTGTCCGCCGGCGGGAACCGCACCCACTTCCTCGCAGCCCCGGCGGATGCCGTCCGCGATCTCGGCGATCCGATTCCCGGCGGTCCCCGGGGGCGCTAGCACGTGGGAAAGGAACCAGCGGCACTCCCCTCCGGTGGCGGCCACGTCGTTGGCGTTCACGATCACCGCGTGCCACCCGGGATCGGCGGTCGGGAAGGTGACCGGATCGGCCGCCAGCACCAGGCGCGGCTCGCTCGCCGACGGAACCACCGCGGCGTCCTCGCCCGCGGCGGGCCCGACTTCGAGTCCGGCGCCCTCCCCGAGGCGCTCCAGCATCTCCCGGAGCACGCGGGGCGGGATCTTCCCCTCGGGAAGCCTTTCCTCCGGCATCCCGTTAGGGTAGTTTCCCCCGCGCCGGGCAAACAGCCTGTTGGCCCCGGCAACGAGGTTCCAGCCCATGCGTCTTGTAGTTTTGGGTGCGGGCCGGATGGGGGAGCACCTCATCCGCCAGTTGAGCGGCCTTCCCGAACACCACGACATCACCCTCGTGGAACGGGACTCCGAAACCCGGATCCACCTGCAGCGGAAGTACGACATCGGGATCGCCGAGGGGGACGCCCGCGTCCCGGCCATCCTCACGCAGCACTGTTCCGGCGCCGACGTGCTGTTCGCGCTGACCAACGACGACGCGACGAACATGCTCGCCGCCCTCACCGCAACCGACCCGGCGATCGGGGTCAGGCGGGCGGTGGTCCGCCTGAGCGACCAGCGGCACCGGGAGAATCCGCTCCTCGCCGAGGGGGGCCGCCAGCAGGCGATCGAGACCATTTTCCCGGAGGAGCTGGTCGCGGAAGAGATCCTCGGCATCCTCCGCTATCCGGGCGCGCGGTCGGTCCGCTCGTTCGGCGAAGGAGTGCTGGTGCTGCTGCGCGCGACCCCCACCGACCCGACGGTCTTCGACCGGCCGCTCGAAGAGATCGACACCGCCCCCCGCGGCTGGATGCTGACCGGGATCCTCCGCAGCGGGGGAGGGCATCTCGAGATCCCCCGCGGCCGCACGCGGGTCCAGGAGGGCGACGAGATCTTCGCGGTGGGTCCCGCCGTCGAGGCGCGGAACTACCTGAAGGCGATCGGCGTGGACCAGCGTCCGGCCCGGCAGGTGGTGATTGCCGGGCTCGGACAGGTCGGGCGCCGCCTGGGGGAACTGCTGCTCGACGAGCACGTGGATCTGACCGCCATCCGCCGGCACCCGGCGTCCGGATTCCCGCTGGCGGCCCACACGATCGTGGGAGACGCGACGGACGAGGACATCCTGCAGGAGGCCGGCGTCGGCGGCGCGGACTTCTTCGTGGCCGCCACCGACGCCGACGAGGTGAACCTGATGGCGGCGCACCTCGCGAAGAAGCTGGGCGCGCAGCGGACCGTGGCCCTCCACAACCGGGACGATCTCCACGAAGCCATGCAGGACCTCGGGGTGGACCACCCGATCTCTCCCGGAGAGGTCTCCGCGGGCGCCCTGATGAAGCTCTTGCACACCCGCGCGATGGTCCGTCTCGATTTCGTGGAGGGGGGCGGGGAACTCGTGGAGATCGAGGTGGCGCAGGGCAGCCCGGCCACCCAGGCGCCGCTCCGCAAGCTGGGCCTTCCCCACACCTGCATCATCGGCGAGGTGGTTCGGGCGCGCTCGGCGCCCTTCGTGCCGAACGGCGACACTGAATTCGTCGCCGGCGACCGCGTGGCGCTCTTCATGAGCCAGCACGCGGAGGGCAGATCCGGCGAACCCGATTCGCTGCTCTCGGAACTCGAAGAGCTGTTCGGCCGCCGCAACTGAGCCGCTGCGCCCCGACAGCCCTTCCGACTGCGATGACCCGCGCCGAAACGATCGCGCTGCTCGGCCGGATGGCGGAGGCGCTCGGACTGGCGCTGCTCATTCCGCTGGTGGTGGCGCTGGCCCACGGGGAGCCCGCGTGGCTGGCCTTCGCCGCTCCCGCGGCGCTGGGGCTCGGGGTCGGCGCTCTCGGCCGCCGTTTCGCGCCGCTGATCGGGAAGTCGGGTTCGTCCACGGACGGCACCCGCGCCTACCGCTTCGTGGTGCTGGCCTGGTGCGTGTGCACCGTGTTCGGGGCCTTGCCGTACGTCGCGGAATTCGGCTTCGGCTTCCTGGTGAACGGCCTCTTCGAGTCCGCCTCCGGGTTTTCCACCACGGGGGCCACCATCTTCCCCGAGGTGGAATGGCTTCCCCGTTCCCTGCTGCTCTGGCGCGCGATGACGCAGTGGCTCGGCGGGCTCGGCATCATCATCATCTTCGTCTGGCTGCTGGGCCGCCGCCAGTGGGGGGTGGACGTGCTGTCCGCGGAGGCGCCCGGTCCCACCGCCGAAAAGACCGAACCCAAGATCACCGAGACGGCGCGCGACACGGTCATCGTCGGGTCGGTTCTCACCGCGATCCTCATCGGGATCCTCCTCGCTCTCGAGGTCCCGGCGTTCGATGCGGTCTGCCATGCGTTCACGACCCTGGCGACCGGCGGTTTCTCCACCCGGAACGCGAGCGTCGGCGCCTTCGACCCCGCCGTCCAGTGGGTGATCATCGCCTTCATGGTGATCGGCGGCATGCGCTTCGCCATCCACATCTACGAGGTGAAGCGCATCGTCGCCGGCGTCAGGCGTCTCTGGAAGCGTCTCCGGGGCGGTCCCTGGAAGCGGGTGAGCGCGGCGCCGTCCGCCAGCTATTTCTCGGATCCGGAGCTGCGCCTCTACATCGGGGTGGTGGCGGTCAGCACCGGACTGCTGTTCCTCAGCCTCACCCTGATGGGGCAGGGATCCATGGACGGCCTGCGCCAGTCGGCGTTCACCGCCATCGCGATCATCACCACGACCGGCTATGCCGTCGTGGACTACAACCAGTGGTCGGAGTTTTCGCGGATGCTGGTGCTCGTCCTCATGTTCGCCGGCGGCTGCGCCGGCTCGACGGCGGGCTCGATCAAGATCCTGCGCTGGGTGATCCTGTTCCGGAAGGTGCCGCTCGCGCTCCGGGTGGCCACCCAGCCCCACACCGAACTGCGGGTCCACATCGGGCGCCGGCCGGTCTCGCTCTCGCTCAGTTCGACCATCGGGGAGGTCGTGCTCCTGTTCGTGGTGTGCGCGGTCGCCGGCGCGCTGGCCATCGCGGCGATGGGCGTGGACCTGCTGACCGCCTTCAGCGCCGCCGCCGCCGCGGTGACGAACGTGGGGCCCGGGCTCGGGGCCGTGGGGCCAGCGGCCAGCTACGCACACCTCCCCGACGCGGCAAAGCTCATCCTCGCGGCCCTGATGATCGCCGGACGGCTCGAGATCGTCACCGTGGCGGTCCTCCTCCTGAGCCCCGTCCGTTCGGCCCGCCGCCGCGTCCGCCAGGCGCTCTTCTAACGGCGCGGGGGTCGCGGCCCGGTTCAGCCGGGATGCATCGCCCTTCGACTGCCGCGTGGCTCTCCCTGCCGGCTGTCTGGATCGCGTCGAAACCGTGTGGATCGGACCGGTGTCAGCACCGGGCAACGCTCACGTCATCTTGTCCGCAGGATGCTCGGTTTCGAGATCCCGAAAGAGTTCCTCCACATTTTCGAAGCGCTGGCCGCGCCCTCTGTTCAATTCGTTCATTGCTCTGACCGTAGAGGCGTTCGGAACCTGGACGGCAAACGGCAGCCGCTTTTCCTCCGCCACGCGCCGGAGCAGCAGGCGGATCGCTTCCGACACCGAAAGGCCCATTTCCCGAAGCGCTTCCGCCGCGCGATCCTTGGTGTCGCGATCAAGGCGGGCGCGGACGACGGAATCGGCTCTCATGCGTAGATGTAGCCCTATTGTAGCTACACCGGCGTCCGGCGGCCAATACTGACCCTACTGGCCCGGGTTCCGGCAGGGAGTCACACGATGTTGGCGTTCCGCTCTACCGGGAAGCCTCCTAGAATCGCCCGATGGCCGAACAACCCCAACCGGAAATCCCCGAGCAGGAAATCGAGGTACTGCTCGACGAGCAGCGGGCGTACCCGCCGCCGGAGGACTTCCGCCGGCAGGCGTGGGTTCAGGACGAGTCGATCTATCGCGAGGCCGCCGCCGATCCGGAGGGGTTCTGGGCCGCCCAGGCCGAGCGGCTGGAGTGGAGCCGCCGCTGGGACCGGGTCCTCGACTGGAAGCCGCCCTTCGCGCGCTGGTTCGTCGGCGGCAAGCTGAACGCGAGCGTCAACTGCCTTGACCGGCACGTCGCGAACGGCCGCGGCGATCGGCCGGCGATCCTCTGGGAGGGGGAGCCGGGCGACCGGAAGACCCTGACCTATGCCGACCTCCAGCGGGAGGTCTGCCGCTTCACGAACGTCCTGCGCGGCCTCGGAGTCCGGAAGGGCGACCGGGTGGCGATCTACCTGCCCATGATCCCGGAACTCCCGGTCGCCATGCTCGCCTGCGCCCGGATCGGGGCGCCCCACAGCGTGGTCTTCGCCGGGTTTTCGGCGCAGTCGCTCCGGGACCGGATCAACGACGCCGAGGCCAGGGTGCTGATCACCGCCGACGGCGGCCACCGGCGTGGCGGGATCGTTCCCCTGAAGGCGATCTCCGACGAGGCGCTCGAGGACACCCCCTCGATCACCGGCGTGGTGATGGTGCGCCGCACCAGCGAGGACGTCCCCATGGTGGCCGGCCGCGACCACGACTGGGCGGAACTCATGGCGGCGGCCGCCGACACGGCCGAGCCCGAGGAGATGGACTCCGAGGACATCCTCTACATCCTCTACACCTCCGGCACCACCGGGAAACCCAAGGGGATCGTGCACACCACCGGCGGCTACCTGACCCAGGTCACCGCCACCGCCCGCGCGGTCTTCGACCTGAAGGACTCGGACATCTGGTGGGCGGCGGCCGACATCGGCTGGGTGACCGGCCACTCCTACATCGTCTACGGCCCCCTCGCGCTCGGGGTGACCCAGGTGATGTACGAAGGGGCGCCCGACACCCCGACCCGCGCCCGGCTCTGGTCCATCGTGGAGCGTTACCGGGTGACCTGCTTCTACACGGCGCCGACCGCGATCCGCGCCTTCATGAAGTGGGGGACCGAGCACCCCGCCGGCCACGACCTGCGTTCGTTGCGCCTCCTGGGAACGGTGGGGGAGCCGATCAACCCCGAGGCCTGGGTCTGGTACCACCGGGAGATCGGCGGCGGCCGCTGCCCGGTGGTGGACACCTGGTGGCAGACCGAGACGGGGTCCATCATGGCCAGCGCGCTCCCCGGGGTGACCACCCTGAAACCGGGTTCCGCGACCCACGCCTTTCCCGGGATCGCGCTCGAGATCCTCGACCGGCGCGGCGAGCGCGTCGAGGTGGGAGGGGGTCTGCTCGCCATCACCCGGCCCTGGCCCTCGATGCTGCGCGGCATCTGGGGCGACGAGGAGCGTTTCCGCGCGACCTACTGGAGCCAGTGGAAGGACATCTACTTCCCCGCCGACGGCGCCCACCGCGATGAGGACGGCTACTTCTGGGTGATGGGCCGGGTGGACGACGTCCTGAACGTCTCCGGCCACCGCCTTGGGGCGGCCGAGGTGGAGAGCGCCCTCGTCGAGCACGAGGCGGTCGCGGAAGCCGCGGTCGTCGGCCGGCCGCACGAGATCAAGGGCGAGGGGATCGCGGCGTTCGTGGTGCTCCGGGAGAGCGCTTCGTCGCACGACGGCCTCGCCGCCGAACTGAAGGCGCACGTGGCTCGGGCGATCGGGCCCATCGCGCGCCCCGACGACATCGTGTTCGCGGCGGACGTGCCGAAGACGCGGTCCGGAAAGATCATGCGCCGCCTGCTCCGCGACATTGCGGCCGGCAAGGCGATTGGAGACACCACCACGCTGGCCGATCCGGCGGTGGTGCAAAAGCTCAGAGAGGAGTACGGCGATGAGGACTGAGACACCGAAGGTTCAGGTTTCGGCGGACGCGTCGGCGCGGGGCGGGTCGCTCGTGGCCTATCTCCTCGACGACGGGCTCGACCTCGCCTCGCCCCAACCGGGGTGGGAAAGGGAAGCGGTGGCGAACGCGAAGCGGATCTTCGGGGACCCCAAGGTCAAGCAGGCGGTGGCTGGCCACGGCGGGCCGCGGAGCGCCTCCACGCTCGTCCTCCACACCCGGGCCACGGCCAACTATCCGGTGTCCGACGGCGTCCGCATCCTGGCGGCGCGCGCGCTGAAGCACGCCCGCGCCTTCCACCACCGCGAGCTGGTGTTCTCGCTGCAGGGCGCCGACGGCCCCGGGTGCGCGGGCGCGGTTGCGGAGGGCGCCACACTGGCCGCTTACCGGTTCGCGCGGTACTTCAAGGACCAGGACGATCCGGAATCTCCCCGGGTGCGCATCGTGGTCGCCGGGGAAGCGGTCGAGGAGGCCCGGGAGGAGGTCGCGCGCGCGGTGCGGCTCGCCTCCGAGGTGAATCTCGCCCGGGATCTCATCAACGAGCCGGCGGAAGCGGTGACCCCGGAGATCCTGGCCCGGGAGGCGCACCGGATCGCCGCCGACACCGGGCTGGAAGTCCAGGTCTGGAACGAAAAGGCGCTCCGCGACCAGGGGTATCCCGGCCTGATCTCGGTGGGGCAGGGGAGCAACCGGCCCCCGCGCCTGATCGTCCTGCGGCACCGCCCGGAGAACGCGCCCGAGAACGGGCGGCACCTGGCGCTCGTCGGGAAGGGCATCACCTTCGACACCGGCGGCATCTCGCTCAAGCCGCCCTCGGGGATGTGGACCATGAAGGGCGACATGTCCGGCGCGGCGGCGGTCCTCGCCGCCATGTCGGCGGTGGCCCGGGAGGGCGTGCCGGCGACGGTCACCGGGATCGTGGCGACCGCCGAGAACTATCCCGGACCGTCCGCCACCCGGCCGGGCGACATCTTCCGCGCCCGGAACGGCAAGTCCGTGATGGTGGACAACACCGACGCCGAGGGCCGGCTGGTGCTCACCGACGCCCTGGCGCGGGCCGGAGAGGAGGGCGCCACGCACATCGTGGACGTGGCGACCCTGACCGGCGCCGTGGTGCGGGCGCTCGGCACCGGGGTCGCCGGGGTCATGGGGAACGACGCCGACTGGGTCCGGGCCGTGATCGACGCCGGCGAGCCGCACGGGGAGGTCTTCTGGGAGCTGCCACTCGTGAAGGAATACGCCGAGGAACTCCGCTGCGACTCCGCCGACCTGAAGAACATCGGGGGCATCAACGCCGGGACGATCACCGCCGCGCTCTTCCTGGAGGAGTTCGTGCCGGACGGCGCCAAGTGGGCCCACCTCGACATCGCCGGGCCTTTCATCGTCGAAAAGCCGTGGAAGTACTACCCGAAGGGGGCGACCGGCTTCGGCGTGCGGACGCTGTTCGAAACCGCGGCGCGGTTCGCGGAGCCGGACGGCGACTGAGGGGCTGTTTCAGTCCTCGCCGTCGTCCGTCGCGATCGCGGCCGGGGGCGCCGACCGCTGCCGGAGGTCGGCGATCAGCAGCCGCACCACCGTTCCGTAGCTGCGGGCGCCGTCCGGGATCCGCATCGTCCGGAGGTAGGAGTCGTTCACCCGCCGCGCGGCGCCCCGGACCATCCCGCGGTGTTGCGCCCAGAAGGCGTTCAGAGCATCCAGGTCGCGGCGCGGCCCGGGCCCGAGGGCGGCCCAGGCGCGGTCCCGGTCCTCGGCGTCGGCGTTCCGCACCGCCGCCAGCAGATGCCGGGCGGCGTAGAAGGACGCCGCGTAGGAGAGATACGGGTGCCGCCGCTGGCGGGAGAGCGCCAGGTAGGCGGCGAAGCTCGCTTCCCCCTCGTGGGTGATGGCCCGCTGGTGCGCCTTTTCGTGGGCCGCGGTGAACGCCACCGCGACGTCGGGCGGGCCGGTGTTCACCGTCGGCTCCCCCGTGAAGGGAACGAAGATGCCGCTGATGCCGAGGCGGGACATCAGCCCCGAGAAGACCGCCGGCTTCACCGGGCTCATTCTCCCGGGGCCGGGATCGCCGGGCAGGGCGATCGCGTCGTACGCCTCGTCGATGGCGGTGCTGAGGGCGGCGAAATCGAGCGGACTTTTCGAGACCGCGGCCGCCGGCAGGCCGGCGAGCCGGTGGAAGCGCGTCGTTTCCGCGGCGACCCGGGTGGTCAGCCGGACGAGTTCGGCTTCCGAGATCTGGCCGATGGGCAGGTCCAGACGGTGCTCGAGGCGGGGGCGGGCGTAGTTCAGGCCCCACACGACGAGGAAGATGGCGTAGAGGGCGCCGGCGCCGGCGAGGGCGAAGACCGCGGTATAGGCGAGCCGCCGGAGCGGCGCGCGATGCGCCGGGGGCCGCGCCGAAGTCTCCGTTTCTCCGGTGGGCGCTCCTCCGCCCGGGACCGGTTGCCGGAAGCGCCCGGTCAGCCGCCAGGTGACGCGGCCGATCACGAAGAGGGCGGCCGCCGCGGTGAAGAGTTCCGCCAGCGAGAAGGGAACGAGGCCGCTCAGGAACGAAAAAACGCCTACCACCAGCGGGTAGATGCCGGTCGTGTAGAACGACTCCACCCGTTCCGGGGAAGCGAGGCCGCCCTGGAACAGGACGATCCCGAGGGCGCCGGCCCCCAAGCCGGCGAGCACCAGGATCCGCTGCCAGCGCGGACTCGGCCGCCTCATAGGCGAACTCTAACCGGGTGAAGCGCGAGCCTCCGGCCGGGCTCGCCGACCGACCGGAGAGGGAACCGCGCTTCGCCTGGTTCGTCGCTACGGCCCGCCGCCGGTTTCGGGAGCGGCCATCCCGGCAGCTGCGAGCCGCAGGTGGCGGGTGGCCAGGGCGTCGAATCCGATTCCGGGAGCCGTCAACATCCGCCGGCTCAGGCGTTCCGCCATCAGGCCGTTCCTCGTGTGCGGGCAGTCCGGAGCGATGGTGTGCGCGAGTTCGTGCGCGAGGACGCGGCCGAGGGCGATGCCCAGCCGCCGGGCCTCCGGGCCCGTGAAGCGGCGTTTCGCCCGCGTGCCCTTTGCCTGCCTCGTCCGGGGCGCGGCGAGCCGGAGTCCGAGGGCCCGTTCGGCGGCCCCCAGCGACAGGAAGACGGACCGGGGCTCTCCCGGCTCGCCGATGGCCACCCCGATCGCCTCGGGCGCGACGCCCCACCGGTCCGGAAGCTCGGGATAGAGGGTTGCGGGAAGCACGCCCGGTCCGCCGCGGGCCGCGAAACGGAGCCCGACCTCGCTCGCCTCGAACACGCGGACCACCTCCTTCTCCAGCCAGTCGTGGGCCTCCGCGGAGAGCAGGCGGTAGGGGTCGTAGAACCGCACCCGGAGCGGCTCCGGCTGGGGGACCGCCGGGAGCCCGGCCTCGGGAAGGCGGGGTCCCGGGGACGCGGCGGCGGAGCTCGAGGCGGCGAACAGGACGCCGGAAAGGAGAAAGGATCGGAATCGGAGACGCATGTTCCCGGCAACGCGGCCCGGCTCCGCCGGTTCGGAATTGAGGGGGAATTCAACGAAATGCGGGGAAGTTCTGGATTCCGCGTTCAAGAGGTTGGGGCGCATCGCGAACCCGTCCCCTTCTGACACCATCCGGGCGGTGGGCCGATGACAGCAGCGCGCGGGACGAAACCCCTCGACGTCCTCGTGGTCGGCGGCGGGATCGTCGGCCTGGCGGTAGCCCGCCGGCTTCAGGTGAGGAACCCCGCGTGGACGATCCTCGTCCTCGAGAAGGAACCCGGCGTCGCCCGGCACCAGACCGGCCGGAACAGCGGCGTCATCCATTCCGGGATCTACTACGCGCCGGGTTCGCTCCGGGCCCGGAACTGCCGGCGCGGGGTGGAGTTGCTGCTTCGCTTCTGCGAGGAACACGGCGTCCCGTTCTCGCTGTCGGGCAAGGTGATCGTCGCCGCGGACGAGGCCGAACGGGATCGTCTCGTGGGACTGCGCCGGCGCGGCGAAACGAACGGCGTCCCCGGACTCCGGATGCTCGACCGGGCGGAGCTCCGGGAGCTCGAGCCCCACGCCGAGGGCGTGGCGGCGCTCCACTCGCCGACTTCGGGGGTGGTGCGCTTCGCCGAAGTGGCCGCCGCTCTCCGGCGCCGCTTCGAAGCCGGGGGCGGGCGGGTCCTGACGGGCGCCCGGGTCGTCGGGATCGAGCGCTCCGGCGGTGAGGCCCGCGTCCTCACCACCGGGGAAGAGTTTGCCTGCCGCCGCCTCGTCACCTGCGCCGGACTCCAGTCCGACCGGGTGGCCCGGCTGGCGGGCGATGAACCCGAGATCCGGATCCTGCCCTTCCGGGGCGAGTACTACCGGGTGCGGCCCGAACGCGCCGGACTCGTGCGCGGCCTCATCTATCCCACCCCGGACCCGCGGTTCCCGTTTCTCGGCGTGCACCTCCACCGGAACCTCGACAAAGAGGTGGACGCCGGCCCGAACGCGGTACTCGCGCTCGCCCGCGAGGGGTACCGCCGCCGCGACGTGAACCTCCGGGATCTCGGCGAGATGGCCCGGTATCCGGGATTCCGGCGCCTCGCCCTCCGCGAGTGGCGGGTGGGGGTGGACGAGATCCACCGGTCGCTCTCGAAGCGCGCCTTCACCCGGCGGCTGCAGCGCCTCGTGCCCGGGATCCGGCCTTCCGATCTCGTCGCCGCGCCTTCGGGGGTCCGGGCGATCGCGGTGCTCCCGGACGGCCGGATCGCGGACGATTTCCGCATCCTCCGGCGGGAGAACCGCACCCACGTCCTGAGCGCGCCCTCGCCCGCGGCGACGGCCTCGCTCGCCATCGCCGAGCAGGTCGCGGCGCTGGTCGAAGAGGAGTAGAGGCCGGCTACGGCGCCATCGTCTTCAGGATGAAGCGCGCCATGGTCTCCCGGAGGTGCAGGACCAGGTTCGGGTCCCGGACCCCGTGGCGGGACTTCGGATAGACCATCAGCTCGAAGGGTTTCCCGGCCCTTTGCAGGTCGTGGACGAACTGGATGGTGTTCTGCAGGTGGACGTTGTCGTCCATCGTCCCGTGGATCAGCAGGAGCTCGCCGTGCAGGTCGCCGGCCGCCTCGCGCACGGAGCTCTTCCGGTAGCCCTCGGGGTTCTCGTCCGGGGTGCTCATGTAGCGCTCGGTGTAGACGGAGTCGTAGTCGCGCCAGTCCACGACGCTCCCGCCCGCGATCCCGGCGCGGAAGCGGTCGGACCTGGTGAGCGCGGTGAGGGTCAGGTAGCCGCCGAAGCTCCAGCCGTCCACGCCGATGCGGGAGGCGTCCACGAAGTCCTGCGCGCCCAGCCAGTCCACCGCCTCCACCAGGTCGGCGAGTTCCTGTTCGCCGAAGTTGCCGTAGACCGGCCAGGTGGACTCCACGCCCTTGCCGGAGGCGATCCGGTTGTCCACCACGAGGACCACGATCCCCTGCTGCGCGAGGTACTGGAACCACATGCCGCGGGTCCCGGGCCAGGCGTTGCGCACCTGGGGCGCGTGCGGGCCTCCGTAGACGTGCACCCACGCCGGATAGGCGCGCGCCGGGTCGAAGCCGTGCGGCCGGACCATCATGGCCTCGAGTTCCGTCCCGTCCGCGGTGGGGATCCGGAACAGCTCCGGGGGCGAGATTTCGAAACGTCCAAGGTCCGGCGCCTCGCCGCCCCCGAGTTCGCGCAGGACGGCGCCGTCGGCGGCCCGGCGCAGGCTCATCACGGGCGGGTTGTCGAGGTCGTGGGACACCGCCACGTAGTGCGGGACGCCCTCCCCGTCCGGGAAGTTGGCCTGGTGGGTTCCCGGCGCCTCGCTCAGCAGGGTGACCCCGGACCCGTCGAGGGCGACGCTCAGGACGTCCGAGCCGAGCGACGTGCGGTAGGTGCCCGAGGCGTAGGCGGCGCCGGTCCCCTCGTCCACCGCGTGCAGCCGACGCACCTCGTAGCGTCCCTCGGTGAGGGGGCCGGCCAGCGCACCCTCCGCGTCGTAGCGGTAGAGGTGCTTGAAGCCGGTGCGCTCGCTGAACCACAGGAAGCCGCCGTCCGACAGGAAGCGGGGCGCGCCGTGCCCGTTCACCCACGGGCCGGTGTCCTCCCGCAGGACGCGCCCGGACTCCCCGGTCCGCGGGTCGGCCCGGTGGAGATCGAGGAAGGTCTGGGTCCGGTCCTGGACCTGGTACCAGAGGTCGCCGCCCGGCGAGAACGCGACGTTCACGATCAGTGTCTCGGCGTTGCCGTAGCCCCCGGGGTTCACCCACACCGTCTCGCCGCCCGACGCGGGGACGACGCCGAGGCGCACCTTCGGATTCGGATCGCCCGCCTTGGGATACGGATAGACCTCGAGGTCGAGGTGGTAGGGGATGTGGTCCACGACGGTGAAACGCGGGACGTCGCGCTCGTCGCTCTGGAGGAAGGCGATGCGGCTGCCGTCGGGGCTCCACCAGTGGGCGAAGAAGTTCCCGCGCCCGTAGATCTCCTCCTGATAGACCCAGTCGAGCTTCCCGTTCAGGAGGTCCGGCCCGCCCCCGGTGGTGAGCTGGAGTTCGCCACCCTCGAGGTCGGTGACGTAGAGGTCGTTCTCCCGGATGAAGGCGACGCGCCGTCCGTCCGGCGAGAAGCGGGGCAGTTCCTCGGCCTCCGGCCCGCGGGTCAGGCGCCGCAGTTCGTTCTCCGCCGTCTCCCACGCGAAGAAGTCGGAGGCGAGGTTCAGGAGCAGCCGCTCTCCGCCGCTCGACATGGTCAGGGATGCCGGCCGCGCCGCCCGGGCGGCCTCGTCCTCCGGAAGTGCGAGCGTTTCGGTAAGCGCCGCGGCGAGGGCGTCGGCGTCGTAGAGCGCCCGCGACGCGCCGGTCGCGGCCTCCACCACGTCCCAAGCGCGTTCGACCCCCTCGCCGCTCCCGGTCAGGTAGTGCGTCCCACCGGGCATCCAGCGCACGCGGGGGAGTTCGGGGGAGAACGCGAGCGCCTCCGGTCCGTAGAGGTGGCTCAGCTCGATGGGCTCGGTCTGGGCCGCCGCTCCGGCGGGCAGCAGCAGGCAGGTGACGACGACAGAAAAGACGCGGACTCTCATGGCCCGCGATTATCCGCCGTGGGAATGGGAACGCCGGTCTCCAGACCGGCACGCGCGGTGCTCCGCACCGCGCCCGTCGTGACTCCCCACAGCCGGTCCGCCCACCCCCGATTCCGGGTACGATCGCGCGCCCTTCCGGAGGAATCCCCATGCGCTTGATCCCCCGCCTCGCACTGCTCGCTTTCGCCCTTCTCCCGGCCCTTCCGGCCGCCGCCCAGGACGGCGGAACGCCCGTCGTGATCCGCGCCGACCGCCTCATCATCGGCACTGATGCGCCCCCGGTCCTGAACCCGGAGGTGGTCATCGAGGGCGAGCGGATCACCGCGGTCGGGCCCACCGGCGCCATCCCCATTCCGCGCGGCGCCACGGTGATCGACCTGAGCGGCCACACCATCCTGCCCGGGCTCTTCGACTGCCACGTCCACCTCGGCGGCATCCCGGGCGACGGGGGCGACACCCAGAAGATGCGCGAGACGGTCGCCCACGAGGCGATCTACGCGGTTGCGCACGCCAAGATCACCCTGGAGAAGGGCTTCACCAGCGTCCGCAACATCGGAGCGGGGAACTACCACGACGCCGCGCTCCGGGACATGGTGAACCGCGGCATCGTGCCGGGTCCGCGGATCCAGGCGGCCACCTGGGGCGTTGGCTCCACCGGCGGCCACGCGGACATCAACGGCTGGAACGCGGACATCCCGACCCCCGGCTACGCGATGATCGCGGACGGAGTCGACGAGTTGCGGAAGGCGGTGCGCTACCAGGTCAAGTACGGGGCCGACGTGATCAAGGTGACCGCCTCGGGGGGCGTGCTCTCCCACGGCGACTCGGTCTACGACCAGGCCTACTCCTTCGAGGAACTGAAGGCGATCGTGGACACCGCAAACATGCTCGACACCCCGGTGGGGGCGCACGCCCACTCGCCGGCGGCCATGAACGACGCGATCCGGGCCGGGGTGGCGAGCATCGAGCACGGCACCCTGATCGACGAGGAGGGCATCCGGCTCGCCAAGGAACACGGCACCTTCATCGTTCCCACCATCTACACCCTCGACTTCATCATCGAGGAAGGCGCGCAGAACGGCGTGCCCGAACACTCCATCGCCAAGGCGAAGGAAATCGCGACCATGCAGCGCGAGCGGCTCGCCGCCGCCTTCCACGCCGGGGTGAAGTTCGCCTACGGCACCGACGCCGCGGTCTTCCCCCACGGCCGGAACGCCAGGGACTTCGCCATCATGGTGGACGAGATGGACATCTCGCCGATGGCGGCGATCCAGACCGCCACCATCAACGGGGCGGAGCTGCTCGGCTGGGAGGCCGACCTCGGCTCCATCGAGGACGGCAAGCTCGCCGACATCATCGCGGTGGCCGGGAACCCGCTCGACGACATCCGGCTGCTCGAGGACGTCAAGTTCGTGATGAAGGGCGGCGAGGTGGTGAAGAGCCCGTAGCCGCGTCGCGCGGCGAAGCGGCCCGCGCCGGAGTGACTACCGGCCGTGGATTTCCGCTCGCACGCGTTCCAGCAGCGTTTCGACCAGCGTGACCATCGCTCTACGGTCGATGGGTTCGGTTTCCGGCCCCACTCCCTCATACCGAAACGTCACGGCGTAAGGGGGAATTGTTCGAGTGCCTCGAAGGGTTCCGAATTTACGGAGCACGTCCGGAGACGGCGCAACAGCGTCTCGACGCTGTGCGTCAGCGGGTACTGCTCACCGCGGGCGGCGATCCACGCCTTCAGGCCCTTCTCGGCGGCCTGCTGAAGATGGAACCCGAAGGATTCCTCCGGCGCTTCGTCGCTCATGCTACGAAGGGTCAGCAGGTCGCGCTCCGCCGCTCCCAGCATCGCTTCGGCGCACCTAAGGTCGCTCATAGACAACCTTACCGTCGCGAAGCGCCCTGGCCAGCACATGGTTCAGAGAGTCCCGCCAGTAGTCCACGTCCGCCGTCGAATACACGAGGATGTCCGTCGGCACCGTGAAATCGGCCAGCGCCCGGTAGAGCCGCGCCATCTCCTTGACGCGGTCCCGTCCCGGCCCGAAGGGTTCCTCCTCTACGACGATCAGGTCCACGTCCGAGTCGCCCCGCGCGTCTCCCCGGCCGCGCGACCCGAACAGGATGACCTGCTCCGGGTCGGCCTCCCGGACGAGGATCTCGACCATCTCGGCGATCAGGGCGTCGGTGACGGGCGGATGGGGTTCGGATGAGATCGTCTCGACTGGTTTCATGGGAGCGGCCACACGGACGAATGCCTCGGCCGACGATTCTACGGCGGGCGGCGCAATGCCGTGGCCGGGCTTGGCAGGAACCTTGTTTTCCTTGTGAATCGGCCCCATGGGGAACGATTTACAGGGAATATCCTCGACCGGAGTCAGAGCCATTGGCGCTGGTTTCGCGCTCCCGCGCGATGCCGGCCGGAGGCCGGCGTTCCACTGCCGGGTGCGCTTCGGGCGGATCAGCGGAGCGCGCTCCGCGGCCCTCCGGCCGCGCGATGCCGATCTGGAGGTCGGCGGTCCCTCCGCTCAGAGCTCCGCCAGGAAGCCCTTCAGGAGCTCCAGGAACTCGTCGATGTGTTCGGCGTGGGTGCGGAAGATGCCGGGTGAGGGGCGGAGCCAGAACCGCTCGTTCAGGTAGGTGGCGGACACGAAGATGCGTCCGTCGGCATGAAGGGCCCTGGTCAACCGGCGGTTGAGGGCATCGACCTCCTCCTCGCTCCGTCCCGGCGGCCGGTAACGGAAGCACATGGTCGAGAGCTGGGGCTCCGGGCCCACCTCGATGTCCTTCCAGCGTCTCAGCTCGTCTTGGAGATAGCAGGCGAGCACCCACTTTTCCTCGAGCGCCGCCGCGAACGGCCCGGTCCCGTGAAGCAGCAGCGGCACGAGCAGGCGCATCCCGCGGAAGTGCCGGGTGAGTTCGATGGACCGCTCGGAGGGCGAGATCTCCTTTTGGGGAGCGTCCACCAGGTAGGGCGCCCTCCAGCGGAAGGTCTCGAGGTGGGCGGCATCGCGCACCACCACCGCGCCGCTGCCGTAGGGGAGGAAGAGGCTCTTGTGCGGGTCGAGCACCACCGAGTCGGATCGCTCGATGCCGCGCAGGACCTCCCGCCGCGCGGGAACCAGCACGTAGAACCCGCCGTAGGCGGCGTCCACGTGGTGCCACAGACCCTCGCTACGCGCGATGTCGGACACCGCGTCCAGGGGATCCACCGCTCCGGTGTTGGTGGTTCCGGCGGTGCTCACCACGAGCCACGGAATGAGCCCGTCGGCGCGGTCCTTCCGGACGTGGGCGGCGAGGGACTCCGGCGCCAGCCGGTAGTCCTCGTCCACCGCGATGATCCGGCAGGGGGCCTCGCCGACGCCCGCGAGGTGGACCGCCTTGCGGACCGAATAGTGCTCCTGGCTGGTGACGTAGACGGACGCCCGGGAGAAGTCCTCCGAGCGGAGCCCCTTCGCGTCCCGGGCCGCGATGATCGCGGTCAGCGCCGCGACGCTCCCGCCCGAAGTCAGCGTTCCGCCGGCCTTCTTCGGATAGCCGACGATCTCGGCGATCCACTCCACGAGCCGGTTCTCGACGCGCGCCGCTCCCGGCGAGGCCGGGAAGTACCCGGAAAACGCATTCCCCACCGCCGCCAGGTAGTCGCCGAGCGCCGACGAGTAGATCCCGCCGCCGGGCACGTAGCCGAGATCGCGGGGCGACGCCGGGTTCAGCCCCTCCTGTTCGACCTCGCGCCGGATCAGGTCGAGGATTTCCGGGAACGGCTGGCCCTCCGGCCCGATCGGCAGTTCGTTGAGCTCGGACGATTCGCGCGGCGGGTACCAGGACGGCCCGGTCTTGAGAGCCTCCAGGAACTCCTCCGCGTGCCGGACGGTCGCTTCCGTGAGCTCGCGGCGGCCCTCCGCGTCCGGCTCGAGCGCCTCGGCGCGGCGCCGGAGCGCTTCGGCGCGTTCGCGGAGCGTGCTCGTCAGGACACTCATCGGGACGCTCCGCCCCCCGGCAACGGCTCAGGCTTGGATCTGTCGAACGCGGCCCCCGCCAGGTAGCCGGCGGCGCTGGCCGCGGTGAGCCCGATCGCGTTCGGGATCAGCACGCCCGCGGGAGCGAGCATCGGCGCGAGGAACCAGTCCCAGCCGAGGGCCAGATGGACCACCCACAGGACGACGCCGCACCCCATGGCGGCGAGCGCCGCCGTGCGGCCGCCCCGCTTCCAGAACAATCCCGCCGTCAACGGCACGAAGAGCCCCACGAGGGTGAGTTCGTACGCGTCTTCGAGCAGGGAGTACGCACGGAAACCACGGAACGCATAGAAGAGACTTGCCGCACCAACGATCAGTACCGAGAGGCGGCTCAACCGCAGGAGCCCTGCGCGGGGCAGGGAGTGACGGAGCAGGTTCTGCGCCAGTACGGACGCCGCCGATATTAGCGCGCTGTCCACGCTGGAGAGGACCGCCGAAACCACCAGCAGGACGAGTCCCAGAGCGGCGAGCGGACTGAAGAGAATCCGTCCCAGCGTCGCCAGCATGTCCCCCTCATGGCCCGGAAGCAGGAGGCGGGCGGCGAGCCCGAGCACCACCGGAATGGCGCCCAGGACGAGATAGAGGCCGCCGGCGATCAGGCAGGCGCGGCGGGCCACGCCCGCCGTCCGCGAGGAGAACACCCGCTGGAGCACGTCCTGGCCGGGAATGTTGCCGAGTGCTCCCGCCACGAGGAGCCCCGACCAGGCGAGGAAGGCGGTCATCTCCCCGGGAACCACGGCCAGGAGATCCGGCGGCGTCTCGCGCCCGAGCCGCGCGAGGCCCCCGGCGAGCGAACCTCCGCCGAGTTCCGCCACCGCCGAAACGCCGAGCGCGAGGAGCGCGAAGACGACGATCACCCCCTGCACCGCATCGGTCAGCGTGACCGACCACATCCCCCCGATCAGCGTGTAGCCCACCGCCACCGCGGCCACGAGCGCCAGTCCCGCCCCGAGGGGGATGCCGAACAGCTCGCCGAGGAGCGCGGCCAGCACCGAGAACTGGGCGGCGATCCAGCCGAAGAAGCTCGGCACCATGACGGCGGCGCAGGCGATCTCCGCCCGCTTGCCGAACCGCCTGGCGAAGAAGTCCCCGAGCGTCAGCAGGCCCGCCCGCCGCAGCGGCGCCGCGTAGAACAGTCCCACGAGCAGTAGGCAGATCCCCGGCCCGATCGGCTCGAGCGCGGCCGCCGAGAGCCCCACCGCCCGTACCTCCTCCGCGGAGGCGAGCAGGGTGCCGGCCCCGAACCAGGTGGCCAGCAGGCTCAGCGAGGCGAGCGGGACGCCGAGGCTCCGCCCGGCGACCAGGTAGTCGGAGAAGTCGTGGACGCGCCGGCTGGCGATCCAGGCCACCCCGAACAGGACGGCGGTGTAGAGGAGCAGTACCGCCGCGGCGAGCGTGGTCGGCAAGGACCCGTTCTCAGGTGGGTTGGTGCAGCCGCTCGACCGCCTTCGCCCGTTCGGTCGGGTCGGACCGGCCCCAGAGCCCGCCTGCCAGCATCGCCAGGAGGCTCACCGGGAGGGCCACCAGGATCGGCCCGAGCCCGATCCCGAACCGGGGGCCGAAGAGCAGGATGAACGAATAGGTGCCCACTCCCGCGACGAGCGCCGCGAGTCCGCCCGTCAGGTTCGCCCGCCGCCACCAGAGGCCGAAGACGACCGGCACGAAGAGCCCCGCGGAGAGCAGTCCCACCCCGGCGGTGTAGAACTGGGTGAGGAGTTCCGGCGGCGACCACGCCCAGTAGAGCGCGGCGGCGCCGACCAGCCAGGTGGCCCCGAGACGCGCGAAGGCCTGGGCGCGCTTGCTCTTCCGGCCCAGATAGCCGCCGAGCAGATCGTGGGCGACCGCGGAGCTCACCGCCAGCAGGAAGGCGTCGGTGGTGGACATCACCGCGGCCAGCACCGCGGCCACCGCGAGCCCGCGGAAGAGGGGAGGGAAGTTCTCGCCGATGATGCGCAGGAAGACTTCGTCGGGATCGGTCAGCCCGGGGAACTCGAGGATGCCCACCGGGGCGATCAGCAGGATCGCCGAGAGGATCATCACGCCGTACATGACGGTCGCGAGATTCAGCGAGAGCCGGGCGCTCCTCGGGTCCCGGGCGGTGGCGACCCGCATCACGATGTGGGGAATCACCGGGATCGCGGAGGCCCAGATCACGAAGTAGTCGAGGTAGCCGGAACCCCCGGCCGGGAGCTGTCCGAACGCCGGCGAGGCTGCCGTCGCCGCCTGGAGGGAGCCGAGCGGCGACCCCGCGTTCAGGGCGAGCACGACGGCGGTGACCCCCATGAGCAGGAACAGGAGCGCCCCCTGCATCACGTCGGTGACGGTCACCGCCACCATGCCTCCGAAGGACACGTAGAGGACGAACACGACGGTCGCGACGGTGATCGCCGTCCCGTAGTCCACCCCGAGGAGGGCCTCGGCGGTGATCCCGGCGGCCTTCATCTGCGCCACCATGTAGACCGTCAGCGAGATCACGATGATGGTCGGGACGAGGGCCCGGACCAGTCCGTGCGGGTACCGGAACACCATGAAGTCAGTGATCGTGAACTTGGCGAGGCGCCGGAGCGGCGCCGCGACCAGGATGGTGGCGAGCGGGAACCCCACCACCGCGCCGGCGAACAGCGCGAGCGTCGCCGGAATGCCACCCGAGTAAGCGAGGCCCAACACGCCCACCAGCGAGCCGCCGCTGGCCAGGCTGGCCATGATCGCCAGGGCGTTGACCCCGGTCCCCACCCGCCGGCCGGCAACCCAGTACTCGTCCGCCGAGCCGAGCACGCGGCGGGTGGCCAGCGCCCCGACCACCACGCAGACGAGCAGGTAGACGAGGACGAGCCAGCGTTCGATCATGGATCCGTTGGGGTGTCCCCCGGGCCGCGGGCGCTGCGCTCTCCATCGCCCGATTCGCCGAGGACCAGCAGGAGCAGGATCGCCGGCGATCCGAGCAGCAGGATCGCCATGAGCCAGCCGAACACGGCAACCCCGAGCACCGAGATTTCGCCGAACACCGGCAGGAAGGCCACCACCGAGAAAGCGATCAGGGTGAACAGGGCGACGCGCTCCCTGCGCGGCATCGGGAAGAAGGAATTCATGCGGGGTCGCCGGGGGCGAAGTGTAGGGGCTCCCGCCGTTTATGATCCGGGCCGCTCGTCCCCTTGCGCGTCATCACCTGGAACCTGAATTCGATCCGGACGCGCCGGGCTCGTCTCCTGCGCCTGCTCGAGCGTCACGAGCCCGATGTTCTTTGTCTTCAGGAGCTTCGCGCCCCGGCGGAGACCTTCCCCTGGCTGGACGTCCAGGCGGCCGGATACCGCGCCGTGGTGCATGCCCAGGCCGCCCGGAACGGGGTCGCCGTGCTCGCCCGCGAGTCGCCGGAGGTCCTCGCCCGGGGCCTTCCCGCCTGCCGGGCGCGGGACGAGGCGCGGCTGCTGGACGTCCGGGTCGCGGGCCTGCGGGTCATCACCGCGTACGTGCCGAACGGGAAGGCGGTGACCCGGGTCGACGACTGGAACTACAAGCTCGAGTGGCTCGGGGCGCTTCGCGACCACCTGGCCGGGGGCGCGGACCCGGAAGAGCCGCTCGTCCTCTGCGGCGACTTCAACGTGGCCCCCAGCGACCGGGACTCGGCGACCGCCGATCCGGGAGGGGTGCTGTGCCACCCGGACGCCCGGACGGCGCTCCAGGACGTCGTGGCCTGGGGGCTCAGCGACGCCTACCGGAGGGTCTATGCCGAGGGAGAGGAGCCCGAGAAGGGCCTCTACACCTGGTGGGACTACACCCGTCTGGCCTTCGCGAAGAACGTCGGCGCGCGGATCGATCACATCTATCTGACCGCCCCGCTCCTCGGCCGCATCGCCGCGGTGCGGGTGGACCGGGACGAACGGCGCCAGCGAAAGGGGGAGGACATCCCCTCCGATCACGCCCCGGTGCTCTGCGACCTCGATCTCTGACGCGGCGATCGGCCCGGTTCGATCGCGGGGTCAAACCAGCTCGAGACCGGGGATGTCCCCAAAGTCCTCCTCGTTGAGTGTCCAGAGCGCCGCGTCGTTCGCGATCGCGCAGGCGGCGATCGCCAGATCCATCTCGCGGCTGCGCGCTCGCGGTACCTGACGATGGAGATCAGCAGCCGTTGCGGCCACCTCCGCATCGAATGGCACGACGGCGCTACGCGGCAGCATCGTTTCCTGGTCCCGCATTTCGCCGACGGTCCGGGGTCCGCGCAGCCACTCGTAGAGCACCGGTGCGGACAGCTTGAGGCGATGCCCCTCCCTTACGAATTCCTTCAGGCGTGCGAGCGACCGCCGACGGCCGGCCAGTGCGTCGACGAGAGCCGACGTGTCCACGTGGACGATCACGTCCCTCGCCGCCAGGCCCGCTTCCGCGCGGCGCGGATCTCCCGAAGTTCCGCGTCCACCTCTTCCTGGGGACGGCTCGGAGGAGACTCGCCAATCCGCTCCAGTACTTCCAGCATCCGCAACCGTTCCGCTTCGCTCAGCCGGTCCTTGCGGGCCGCGTAGTCGGCGACCGCTTCCCGCACCATCTGGCTCTGCGGAATTCCCAGCCGCGCCGACACCGCGCGGATCCGGCGCACCGTCGCATCATCGAGCGAGTAGGTGACCTTGACCATACTCATACCATACTACCATACTCCGCCCTTCCTCCTGCTCCCTGCCACGGTGGACCGAACCGCCGGCGGGCACGACGCAAGTCCCCTGATCCGGGGCCTGATCCGGCGCGTCCGGGGGTCGCGCAGAAGCCGTATGCGGTGCCCCGAACCGGGGTTTCCACTGGTTGCAACTACCCAGGCTCGTCACTATCCTTTATCAATTGGCCCGGAGCGTATCTGGGGGCGGAAAAACCACCCCGCCGCAGCCGGCCACAACATCCCATGCGCCTTCTGAATCTCGTCGCCGCAGGGTCCCTCGGCGTGGGCGCGTTCGCGCTTTCGCCGCCAGCGGACGCCGGCGAAAAACCGGGTTCCGGGGCGGCTCCGCCGACGGTGGCGTCTGTCCGGAACTGGGCCCCGGAGAGTTCCCCCCCGGCGTCCGGCCTGACCCCCGAGACGGCCGCCGCGCACAACGGGATGCTGCGGACCTACTGCATGGTCTGCCACAACGACCGGATGAAGACCGGCAACATGTCGCTTGCCGGGTTCGACGCGGGCGACGCGCCGGCGAATCCCGTCCTCGCGGAGAAGATGGTCTCGAAACTCCGGCTCGGGATGATGCCGCCGCCCGGCGCCCGGCGTCCTCCGGAAGAGACGCTGAGCGAGGTCGCAGAGGCGCTCGAGACCCAGCTCGACGAGAGCGCGGCCGCGAATCCGAACCCTGGGCGCCGGTCCTTCCAGCGCCTGAACCGGGCGGAATACACCGCGGCGATCCGCGACCTGCTCGACCTCCCGCTGGACGCTTCCAAGTACCTCCCCCAGGACACGATCAGCGCCAACTTCGACAACATCGCCGACGTCCAGTTGCTGTCGGCGACGCTCATGGACTCCTACCTGCGCGCCGCCAGCGACATCAGCCGGCTCGCGGTGGGTGATCCCGACGCCACCGCCGCCGAGTCGGGCTACCACGTGTCCCGCTGGGCGGCCCAGCTCGGCCAGGTCGAGGGTGCGCCCTACGGGACCCGGGGCGGCATCGTGGTGGACCATGTGTTCCCGGCGGACGGCGAGTACCGGTTCCGGGTGGCCTTCCACCACGAGACCACCGGCGCCATCGTGGGGTCGGGGTCGAGTGCGCTCCACACCCTGGACAAGCCGGAGCAGGTCGAGATCTCGATCGACGGGGAACGCGCCGCGCTCCTCGATCTCGACCGCTGGATGCACGTTTCCGATCCCGACGGCGTCAATCTGCGCTCCGAGCCCATCTTCGTGCGGGGCGGGCCGCGCAAGGTGGCCGCCGTCTTCCTGAAGCACTACGAGGGACCGGTCCTCGACATGATCTCCCCGCACGACTGGTCGCTCGCCAGTACCGCCACGTCGAGGACCTACGGCATCCACAACGTGCCGCACCTGCGGGATCTCTTCATCACCGGGCCCTTCGACGCCACGGGGGTGTCGGACACCCCGAGCCGCCGCGCGATCTTCACCTGCCGGCCGCTGGCGCCCGAAGAGGCGCGTCCGTGCGCGGAGGAGATCCTGTCCCGCCTCGGCCGTCTCGCGTACCGGCGGAATCTCACCGAGCGCAACCGGAACGCGCTGATGTCCCTTTACGACTCGGGCGCGGCGGCGGACGGTTTCGAGGAAGGAATCCGGATGGGGATCGAGGGGATGCTCGCGAGTCCCAACTTCGTGTTCCGGATCGAGGAGCCGCTGGACCCGCGGGAAGCCGAGTTCGGCTACCGGCTGACCGACACCGACCTGGCTTCCCGGCTGTCCTTCTTCCTCTGGGGGACGATCCCGGACGGCGAGCTGCTGGACGCGGCGGAGGCGGGCCGCTTGACGGACCCCGCGGGATTCGAGGCGCAGGTGCGCCGGATGCTCGCGGACCCCCGTTCGGAGGCGCTGGCGAAGCGGTTCGCGCACCAGTGGTTCCGGCTGCAGGACCTCGACAAGATCAATCCGAACGTCCGGCTCTATCCGGACTTCTACCAGCAGTTGAAGTGGGCGATGGCGGAGGAGACGGAGCGCTTCTTCCACCACCTGGTGTCCGAGGACAAGAGCGTCTTCGACCTGTTCACCGCGGACTACACGTTCGTGAACGGTCCGCTCGCGAAGCACTACCGCATGCAGGGGGTCGTGGGCCCCGAACACCGCCTGGTGAAGTATCAGGATCCGAACCGGCGCGGGATCTTCGCCCACGGCAGCATGTTGACGCTGACCTCGCATCCGTACCGGACCTCGGCGGTGCTGCGCGGGAAGTGGGTGATGGAGGTGCTGCTCGGGAGCCCGCCGCCGCCTCCGCCGCCGAACGTTCCGGACCTCGACACCGGGGAGTCCGGCGAAACGGTCCGCAAACTGACGGCGCGCGAGGCCCTCGAGATCCACCGCGACAACCCGGCATGCCGGTCGTGCCACCGGATGATGGATCCGATCGGCCTGGCGCTCGAACAGTTCGACGTGACGGGTCGTCTGCGGGTGAAGGACGCGGGACAGGCCATCGACGCGTCCGGCGAGTTCTACGACGGGACTCCGATCCAGGACATCGGAGACCTGCGCAACGCGCTGCTGAAGCGCCCGACCCCCCTGCTGCGGACGTTCACGGAGAACCTGATGGCGTACGCGCTGGGCCGGCGGGTGGAGTACTACGACCAGCCGCGGATCCGGGAGATCGTCCGGGAAGCGGAGGCTTCGGACCATCGGATGTCTTCGTTCATCCTGGGGGTGGCGAAGAGCCCGGCGTTCCAGATGAAGGGCGGCGCGGCCGACGAGGTCGAGACCACCGTCGCCGGCGAACACTAGATGAGACTGCCGATTCGCAACTGAAGGAGAAGACGATGCACTACCTGACCGGGAAGAGACTGCCGCGGCGCACGTTCCTGCGCGGGGCCGGCGCGACGATCGCGTTGCCGTTCCTGGACGCCATGGCGCCGGCGAGCGTCATCGCGAAGCCGACCGAGGCGGATCCGACGCGCCTCGTGGCGGTGGAGATCGTTCACGGCGCGGCGGGGAGCAACAAGTACGGCCGCTCGCAGTATCTGTGGAGCCCGGAGAAGGATGGGACGGACTTCGATCTCTCGAGAGGCGCCCTCAGCCCCCTCGAGCCGGTCCGGGACTACGTCACGATCGTGAGCGACTGTGACAACGAGCCCGCGGAAGCGGAGACCGCGCGGGAGATCGGCGGGGACCACTTCCGCTCGAGTTCGACGTTCCTGACCGCATCCCATCCGAGACAGACGGAAGGATCGGATGTCTTCGCCGGGACCTCGTTCGATCAGCTCTACGCGCAGCGCTTCGGTCAGAACACGCCGATTCCCTCGATGCAGCTCTGCATCGAGACGGTGGACCAGGCGGGCGGCTGCGCCTACGGCTACGCGTGCGTCTACACGGACACCATCAGTTGGGCCTCGCCGACCGAGCCGCTGCCGATGACGCGCGACCCGCGCATCGTGTTCGACCAGTTGTTCGGCGCCGGGGGCACTCCGGAGGGCCGGGCGGCGCGGCAGCGGGCGCGCCGGAGCGTCCTGGACTTCATCGGCGGCGAGGTCCGGGACCTGCAGGCGGCGCTCGATCCGCAGGACGTGCGGCGGATGGACCGCTACCTGACCGATATCCGCGAGATGGAGCGGCGGATCGAGAAGATCGTGGAACGGAACACCAGCGGGGAACTCCGCGAGCTTCCCGATGCACCGTCAGGAGTGCCGGATTCCTTCGACGAGCACGTGAAGATCATGTTCGACCTGCAGGCGCTCGCCTTCCAGTCGGACATGACCCGGGTGTTCAGCTTCAAGCTGGGCCGGGACGCCTCCAGCCGGGTCTTTCCGGACAGCGGCGAGCCCACCGCCTTCCACCCGGCGTCGCACCACGGGAACGATGAGGAGCGGGTCGAGATCCTGGGGCGGATCAACCGGTACCACGTCAGCCTGATTCCGTACTTCATGGAGAAGCTGCGGAGCATCCAGGAAGACGACCGGACGCTGCTCGACAAGACCATGATCCTGTATGGGTCCCCGATGGGCGATCCGAACATCCACAACCACAAGCGGGTTCCGTTCTTCGTGGCGGGAGGCGCGAACGGTGCGTTGGATCACAACCTGCACCTGCGCGCGGCGCCGGGGACCCCGCTGGCGAACGTGATGCTGTCGCTGCTCCACAAGCTGGGAATGGATGATCTGGAGAGTTTCGGGAACAGCACGGGCGGGTTCTCCCTGTCCCAGGCGGTCTAGCGACCCGGGAACCCCAGCCACGAGGACTTTCAGAGGACTTTCGGGAAGAGAAGAGGAACGAGCCATGAAGATCCAGAAACGATGGGTTGGCCTCGTAGCGCTGCTTGCTGCGCTCGGTCTGCTGGTGGGGGCCGGCTATGCGGCCCGCCTGGCGCCGGTGCTGGACGCGGCGAAACGCGGTGACATCGAGTCGTTGAAGGCGGAGCTGCGGGCCGGCGCCGACGTCAACGCGGCGCAGGGCGACGGGTTCACGGCGCTCCACTGGGCGGCCAAGACGGGGAACCGCGCGGTCGCCGAGGTGCTGATCGCGGCGGGCGCCGACATCAAGGCGACGACGCGCATCGGGAGCCACATGCCGCTGCACGTCGCGGCGGCGGCCGGTCAGGCGGAGGTCGCCGAGGCCCTGCTGCGGGCCGGGGCTCCCGTGGCGGTGCCGACCAATACCGGCGCCCGCTCGATCCACTTCGCCGCGGCCTCCGGGGATTCGGCGACGGTCACCGTCCTTGCCTCGCACGGCGCCGACGTGAACGCCGCCGAGCCGCAGTGGGGCCAGACCCCGCTCATGTTCGCGGCGGCCACCGGCCGGACCGCGGCTGCCGAGACGCTGATGGAGGCGGGCGCCGATCCGTCGGTCACGGCCGCCGTCCTGGACATTGCGGCGCGCGCCGAGCAGGACCTCGCGGCGCGGCGGGCCCGGCAGGCCCGGATCGCCCGCGAGCGCGGCGGAGGCACGGCCGGCGTCATCTATGACGAGCGGGAGCGGGACAAGCGGGCGAAGGAAGCCCAGCGGCGGGCCCGCGCCGCCGCCGCCAAGGCGGCCCGCGAGAAGGGCCGGACCGACGAAGGACCGGCGACCGCTTCCACCGCGGGTTCCGGCAAGACCGGGTCCGCCGACCTCGCCGATCTGAAGAAACCGACGGCGGAGGAAATCGCCGCGGAGAAGGACGAACACGCCGCGGCCCACGGCCATCCCGAAGACGAACTGGCCCGGGCCAAGGCCATCGAGGAAGCGCAGAAGCGCCGGGAGGCCCGGCGGCGGAACCGGGACCGCCCCCAGCCGCTCCGCTACGCGGAACTCGTCGGCACCCACGGCGGGCTGACCGCGCTGCTGCTGGCGGCGCGTGACGGCCACCTGGAGACGGCCCTCGCCCTCGTGGACTCCGGCGCCGACGTCAACCAGCGGGCGGAGGGACACCTCACCTCACCCCTGATGATGGCGGCGCTCAACGGTCACTACGACCTCGGCATGGGCCTGCTGGAGCGCGGCGCGGACCCGAACCTGAAGAACGTTTCGGGCGGAGCGCCGCTCTACGCGGCGATCAACTCCCGCTGGATCGCCCAGCCGTTCCATCCGCAGCCCGCGGACCACCTGCGGCAGGCGACCTCGCACGTCGAGTTCATGGAGTCGCTCCTCGACGCCGGCGCCGACATTGATGCCCGCCTCGAGCGCAAGCAGTGGTACACCACCTACAACACCGACCAGCTCGGCGTGAACCGCGCCGGGGCGACGGCCTTCTGGCGCGCCGCCTACGCGCTCGACATTCCGGCCATGAAGATGCTGGTCGCCCGGGGTGCGGACCCGCACATTCCGACCATGAAGGTGCCGGAGCGCGTCCTCCGCCGACTCACCGACCTGACGGCGGAAGAACCCGAGGAGGATCCCTCGGGCCTCCCCGAGGTCCCCTACGGGGGCCCGGGGGTCTATCCGATCCACGCCGCGGCCGGTGTCGGCTACGGGCTCGGCCTGGCCGCGAACTCGCACCGCCACGCCCCCGACGCCTGGATGCCCGCACTGAAGTACCTGGTGGAAGAACTCGGCGCCGACCCGGCTGCCCGTGACCACAACGGCTACAGCGTGATCCACCACGCCGCCTCCCGGGGTGACAACGAGATGATCCTCTACCTCATCTCCAAGGGCGCCGATCCGCTGGCCATCGCCCGGTCCGGGCAGACCACGGTGGATCTCGCCAACGGGCCGGCTCAGCGGATCAACCCCTTCCCGGAGACCATCGCCCTCCTCGAGAGCTACGGGGCCAAGAACAACAACCGCTGCGTGGGTTGCTGAGGCATGACCATGGAGAGTTCGCGGACGGAAACGGCGGGGAGAGCCGGCCGGCTTTCCCTGACCCCGTTGCTGGTCGCCGGTCTGCTCGCGGCCTCGGCCGCGTCGTCGGCGGAGACGCCGACGCTCGCCACCGCGAGATCGTGGGAACCCGGATCATCCACTGAGCCGGCCGCGGTTTCGTCGGAGAACGCGGCCGCCCACAACCGGATGCTGCGGACCTACTGCATGGTCTGCCACAACGACCGGATGAAGACCGGCAACATGACGCTCTCCGGCTTCGACGCCGGGAACGCGCCCGCCAGTCCCGAACTCGCGGAGAAGATGGTCTCGAAGCTCCGGCTGGGGATGATGCCGCCGCCGGGTTCCCGCCGTCCCGCCGAGGAGGTGCTCACGGAGGTTGCGGGGTCCCTCGAGTCCCAGCTCGACGAGAGCGCCAGAGCGGCGCCGAATCCGGGACGCCGTTCGTTCCAGCGCCTGAACCGGGCGGAGTACACCGCCGCGATCCGGGATCTGCTGGCGCTCGAGCTGGACGCCGCGGAGTACCTCCCGCAGGACACCATCAGCGCGAACTTCGACAACATCGCGGACGTCCAGTTGCTGTCCGCGACGCTCATGGACTCCTACCTGCGGGCGGCGAGCGAGATCAGCCGGCTCGCGGTGGGCGATCCCGACGCCGCCCCGGCCGAGACCAGCTACTTCGTCTCGCGCTGGGCCTCGCAGCGGCGCCAGGTCGAGGGGGCCCCCTACGGCACCCGGGGCGGGCTCGCCGTGGACCACACCTTCCCCGCGGACGGGAACTACGTCTTCCGGGTTTCCCTCCACCACGAAGTGTGCGGCCCGGTAGTCGGTACCGCGGTGGGCGCACTCAACTCCGAGGAGAATCCCGAGCGGCTCGAGATCTCCATCGATGGCGAGCGGGTCGCGCTGCTCTCGATCGATCCGTGGATGCACACCTCCGACCCGGATGGCGCCACGATGATCACCGAACCGATCTTCGTGAAGGCAGGCCCGCGGAAGGTGGCCGCGGCGTTCCTGCGGCAGTTCGACGGCGCGACCCTGGACCTCGTCTCCCCGCACGAGTGGTCGCTCGCCAGCACCAACATCGCCCTCACCTACGGGATCCACAGCCTCCCGCATCTCCGCGACGTCCTGATCCGCGGTCCGTTCGACACCACCGGCGTTTCGGAAACCCCGAGCCGGCAGGCGGTCTTCAGTTGCCGTCCGCTGTCGCCCGATGAGGCCCGCCCCTGCGCCGAGGAGATCCTCGGGCGCCTGGGCCGGCTCGCCTACCGGGGAAACCTCAGCGACGAGGGCCTGGCGGCTCTCATGGAACTCTACGACGCGGGCGCCGGGACCGTCGGTTTCGAGGAGGGGATCCGGATGGGGGTCGAGGGGGTACTGGCGAGCCCCAACTTCGTGTTCCGGATCGAGGAGCCGCTCGACCCGCGGGAGGCGGAGTTCGGCTACCGGTTGACCGACACCGATCTGGCGTCCCGGCTGTCCTTCTTCCTCTGGGGGACGATTCCGGACGACGAGCTGCTCGACGTCGCCGAAAGAGGTGAGTTGTCGCAGCCCGTGGTCTTCGAGGAGCAGGTGCGCCGGATGCTCGCGGATCCGCGCTCGGAGGCGCTCGCGAAGCGCTTCGCCTATCAGTGGTTCCGGTTGCAGGACCTCAAGAAGATCAACCCCAACGTTCGCCTCTATCCGGATTTCCACCAGCAGTTGAAGACCGCGATGGTGGAGGAGACCGAGCGGTTCTTCCACCACCTGGTGTCGGAGGACGAGAGCATTTTCGACCTCTTCACGGCCGACTACACGTTCGTGAACGAGCGCCTCGCCAAGCACTACGGGATGGTGGGGGTCAGCGGCCCGGAGCACCGGCTGGTCCAGTACCAGGACCCGAACCGGCGGGGCATCTTCGCCCACGGCAGCATGCTGACGCTGACCTCGCACCCGTACCGGACCTCGGCGGTGCTGCGCGGGAAATGGGTGATGGAGGTGCTGCTCGGAAGTCCGCCGCCACCGCCGCCACCGGACGTCCCGGACCTCGATGCGACGGCGGCGGCGCAGGACGGCCGCGAACTCACCGCGCGCGAGCGCCTGGAGATCCACCGCGACAACCCCGCCTGCCGGTCCTGCCACCGGATGATGGATCCCATCGGCGTGGCGCTCGAGGCGTTCGACGTCACCGGCCGGGTGCGGGTGAAGGACGCGGGCCAGCCGATCGACGCCTCCGGCGAGTTCTACGATGGGACCCTGATCCAGAACATCGGGGACCTGCGCAACGCGCTCCTCAAGCGTCCGACGCCGCTGCTGCGGACGTTCACGGAGAACCTGATGGCGTACGCGCTGGGCCGGCGGGTCGAGTACTTCGACCAGCCGCGGATCCGGGAGATCGTCCGGGAAGCGGCGGACGCCGACTACCGGACATCGGCGTTCATTCTGGGCGTGGTGCGGAGCCCGGCCTTCCAGATGAAGGGCGAGGTCCTCGAAGAGATCGAAACCACGGTCGCCGCCGAACACTGACGCCCCGGGAGCGCCGGCCTTCAGGCCGGCATCGCTGCCTTACTGGAGAGCCCCTCGCGGGCGCCGCGCCACGCGCCCGGCGGGCGGTTTACCGCTTGCGTCGGACCGCTTGATTTCCTATCCTAGCCCGGTTATGGGAGTTCGACGATCCCGTACCCTTCGGGGGTCGTCCACCCAGAGCAAAGACAGAAAGCCCCGTCGGATACGGAGACGGCCGGCGGAGCACCTTGGCAGGAAAGACCTGACAGGAGAAAAAGATGAACTACCTGACCGGTAAGAGCCTTCCCCGGCGGACGTTCCTCCGTGGAGCGGGAGCGACGATCGCGTTGCCGTTCCTCGACGCCATGGTTCCGGCGAGCGTCCTCGCGAAGCCGACGGCGGACGACCCGACGCGCCTCGTGGCGATCGAAATCGTTCACGGCGCCGCGGGCAGCAACAAGTACGGACGCTCGCAGTATCTGTGGACTCCTGAGAAGGAAGGCACGGACTTCGACCTCTCGAAGGGTGCTCTCAGCTCCCTGGAGCCGGTCCGGGACTACGTCACGATCGTGAGCGATTGCGACGTGGAGCCCGCCGAGGCGCGCACCGCGCGCGAGATCGGCGGCGACCACTTCCGTTCGAGCGCGGCGTTCCTGACCCAGTCGTATCCCAAGCAGACCGAGAGTTCGGATGTGTTTGCGGGGACTTCGTTCGACCAGATGTACGCGCAGCGCTTCGGCCAGGACACGCCGATTCCCTCGATGCAGCTCTGCATCGAGACGGTGGACCAGGCGGGCGGCTGCGCTTACGGCTACGCGTGCGTCTACACGGACACCATCAGTTGGGCCTCGCCGACCGAGCCGCTGCCGATGACGCGCGACCCGCGCATCGTGTTCGACCAGTTGTTCGGCGCCGGCGGCACTCCGGAGGGCCGGGTGGCCCGTCAGAAGGCGCGCCAGAGCGTTCTGGACTTCATCGGATCGGAAGTCAGCCGGCTCAAGAACTCCCTCGACGCCGAGGACGTGCGGCGGATGGACCGCTACATGACCGACATCCGCGAGATGGAGCGGCGGATCGAGCGCATCGTGGAACGGAACACCAGCGGGGAGCTTCGCGAGCTTCCCGACGCGCCGTCAGGAGTGCCGGACTCCTTCGACGAGCACGTGAAGATCATGTTCGACCTGCAGGCGCTTGCCTTCCAGTCGGACATGACCCGGGTGTTCAGCTTCAAGCTGGGCCGGGACGCCTCCAGCCGGGTCTATCCGGACAGCGGCGAGGCCACGGCCTTCCATCCGGCGTCGCACCACGGGAACGATCCCGAGCGCGTCGAGGTGCTGGGGCGGATCAACCGGTACCACGTGAGCCTGGTGCCGTATTTCATGGAGAAGCTGCGGAGCATCCAGGAAGACGACCGGACGCTGCTCGACAAGACCATGATCCTGTATGGGTCCCCGATGGGCGATCCGAACATCCACAACCACAAGCGGGTCCCGTTCTTCGTGGCGGGCGGCGCGAACGGCGCCTTGGAGCACAACCTGCACCTGCGCGCGGAGCCGGGGACCCCACTGGCGAACGTGATGCTGACGCTGCTCCACAAGCTGGGGATGGATGATCTGGAGAGCTTCGGGAACAGCACGGGCGCGTTCTCCCTTTCGCAGGCGGTGTAGCCGGGGAGCGGAACCCACAGCGAGGCCTCTGACCGGGAGAGGGGGACAGGGCATGAAGATCGGGAAGCGATGGATTGGCCTGGCGGCACTGCTTACGGTGCTGGGGGTGCTGGCGGGGGCCGGAAGCGCGGCGCTGCTGTCGCCGGTGCTGGACGCGGCGAAGCGCGGCGACATCGAGTCGTTGAAGGCGGAGCTGCGTGCCGGCGCCGACGTCAACGCGGCGCAGGGTGACGGGTTCACCGCGCTCCACTGGGCGGCGAAGACGGGGAACCGCGACGTCGCCGAGGTGCTCATCGCGGCGGGCGCGGACGTCGAGGCGACGACCCGTCTCGGAAGCCACACGCCGCTGCATGTGGCGGCGGCGGCCGGTCAGGCCGGAGTCGCCGAGGCCCTTCTGCAGGCCGGCGCTCCTGCCTCCGCCTTGACCTCCACCGGAGCCGAGCCGATCCATTTCGCGGCGGCGGCCGGAGTGCCCGAAGTGCTGAACGCGCTGGTCACTCACGGAGCCTCCGTGGATGCGCGCGAGACCGAGTGGGGCCTGACGCCGCTCATGTTCGCCTCCGTTCGCGGCCGGGTGGCGGCCGTCAGGGCCCTGATGGAGGCCGGCGCGGACGCGTCCAGGACCGCGAATGTGCTGGACGTGGTCGAACGGGCACGGCTCGACATGCAGGAACGCCGTGAGCGTGAGGCGCGTCTCGCGGAAACGCGCGGCGGCAGCGGCGTCCTCCGGGCCGAGCGGCCGCTTCCCGCCAACGGCGTGGACCGCCGTCCGGGCGCGGGGACCGGGGGTACCGGGGGCGGGGCTCCGCAGCCTGACCCGCTCGATCCCTACAGCGACCTCAACCCCAACGAGCCCCGGCCGAAAAGCTACGAGGACCGGGTGGGAACCCACGGCGGTCTGACCGCCCTCCTGCTCGCGGCCCGCGAAGGGCAGATCGAGACCTCGATGGAGCTCCTTGGCGCCGGCGCCGAGATCAACCAGCGCGCCGACGGCAGCGGGACGACTCCGCTGCTGATGGCGACCATCAACGGTCACTTCGACCTCGCGATGAGACTGCTCGAGCGCGGCGCCGATCCGACCATGGCGGATTCGCAGAACGCTACCCCGCTCTACGGGGCGGTCAACACTCAGTGGATCCCGAAGGCAAGGCACCCGCAGCCCGCCGACTACCTGCAGCAGGAGACCTCGCACCTCGAACTCATGCAGGCGCTGATCGATGCGGGCGCCGACGTGGACGCCCGAATCGACAGTTCGCTCTGGTACACCGTCTACAACGTGGACCAGCTCGGAGTGGACCGCAGCGGCGCCACGGCTTTCTGGCGCGCCGCCTACTCGCTGGACATTCCGGCCATGAAGCTGTTGGTGGCGAACGGAGCGGACCCGCACATCCCGACGATCAAGGTGCCGGAGCGGCGGCGTCTCCCCATGCTCATCGAAGAGGGGGATCCGGATCCTTCGGGTCTGCCACCCGCGGAGTTCGGCGATCCGGCTGTCTATCCGATCCACGCCGCGTCCGGCGTGGGCTACGGGCTGGGACTCGCGGCGAACTCGCACCGCCACGCGCCCGATGCCTGGCATGACGCGGTGCGATACCTCGTGGAGGAGTGCGGCGCCGACGCGAGCGTTCGCGATCACAACGGCTATTCCACGATCCACCACGCGGCGTCGCGCGGCGACACCTGGCTCGTGCAGTACCTGATCGACCACGGCGCCGATCCGCTCGCGGTGGCCCGGACCGGCCAGACGACCATCGACCTCGCGAACGGGCCGGTGCAGCGCATCAACCCATTCCCGGAGACGATCGCGCTCCTCGCCAGTTACGGCGCCCAGAACAACAACGCCTGCGTCGGCTGCTGATCCGCCGCCGCTCGTTCCATTGTCAGGCCACCGGGATTCGTGTGGCCGCCATCCTTCTTTTCCGGAGTCCGTGCCGCCATGTTCCTGACTGACTCATTCGCTCGCCGCCCGCGGCGGCTCGTCCTCGCCGCGATCTGCGTTTCGCTTGTCGCGTTTCCGGCGCTGGCCCAGGACGTGGACTGGGACGCCGTCTCCATCACCAGCGAGGATGTGGGCGGCGGCATCCACGTCCTCTTCGGCCGCGGCGGCAACATCGGGCTCTCGACCGGCGAGGACGGGGCGCTGCTGGTGGACGACCAGTACGCGCCGCTCACCGACAAGATCCTCGCCGCGGTGCGCTCGATCACCGGCGAGCCGGTGCGGTTCGTGGTGAACACCCACTGGCACGGGGACCACACCGGCGGCAACGAGAACCTGGGGAAGGCGGGCAGCCTGATCGTGGCTCACGAGAACGTCCGGAAGCGGATGAATCCGGCCGAGTTCACGGATCTGGTGGGCCGCAGCGACCAGGCGGCGCCCGAAGCCCTGCCGGTGGTGACCTTCGCCGACGGTGTCACCCTGCACTGGAACGACCTGGCGATCGAGGCGGTCCACGCTCGCGCCGCCCACACGGACGGCGACTCGATCATCTTCTTCCGGGGCGCCAACGTCGTCCACATGGGGGACCTTTTCTTCAACGGCGCCTTTCCGTTCATCGACGTGGATTCCGGCGGGCACGTTGACGGAGTGATTGCGGCCGCGGAGAAGGTCGTCGGCGCGACCGACGATCAGACGACGATCATTCCCGGCCACGGTCCGGTGACCGACCGCGCCACCCTCATGAAGTACGCGGAAGCGCTCAAGATGGCGCGTGAGCGGATCAGCGAGCGCGTCGCGGCGGGCCAGAGCGAAGACGACGCCGCGGCCGACTACGCGGCGCTCGTGACCGGGATCGGCACGGACATCGGCTGGGCTCCGGACGCGGGCGGTTTCGTGAGCGCGGAGCGCTTCGTCCGCCTCGTCCACCGCAGCCTCTCGTCCGAGTAGGGACGCGCCGGCTTGGAACGCCGGTCTCCGACCGGCAGCCGCTGGCCGCGGGCCAGCGGAACGGCACGCCGCCGCTCGCCCAGATCACGGAAACCGCTTGGAACGCCGACCTCTGGTCGGCAAAGCGGACCGGAGGTCCGCGGATGGCGTGTCGCTGTCCGCCTTCACGGGACCCCTCATGTTTGCGGCAGGCTGTTTTGGTAACCGGCGGAGCGGGCCGCAAGACGCCGCCTACCTCCCGTTCCGCCAGGACCGGGTGAGCCGCAGCCAGACCAGCGAGAGCCCCTGGAGGGCGGCGGCGATCAGAAACGCGGCCGCGAACCCGGCGTCGGCGAAGGTGGCCTCGGTGCCGTCCCCGCGGAACCGGTCGATCACCGCGCCGAAGCCGGTCTGCACGGAGAACGCTGCCGCAAAGACGAGCAGGTTCAGCGCCGAGGTCACCCTTCCCGCGAGCCCGGGCGGATAGTGGGCGACCAGAATCGCGAAGCTGAGCATTCCGGACGCTCCAAAGAACCCGAAGGCGGCCCACACGCTGGCCGGCGCTCCGGTGAATCCGGAGGCCAGCACCAGGAGGGTCGCGGTGAACGCCAGGTTGACGCCGCCCAGCAGCGAGAGCGAAGAAACCCCGCGCTGCGCGAGGGCCCCCGCCAGCGCCCCGGTGATCAGGAACCCGAGCACCATGGCGACGGCGAGCACCAGCAGATGGGTAGCGACCGCGTTCCGCTCCATCGCCGCGATCTCCGCCAGCCACGGGCCCGCCCACAGGCTCTGGATTCCGAGGAAAGTGCCCTGGTGGACCACGCCCAACGGGGCGATGCTCCAGAACACCCGCCGTTTCAGGACCTCGCGGACGCCCACCGTGGCCGCGAGGAGACCGGGAGACGCGCCCTCGCCGGGGGCTTTGGGATCCCGGGGGACCAGAACGAACAGCACTGCGGCGCTCAGCAGCAGCGAGACGGCGAGCAGGAGGAACAGCTCGCGCCAGCCCGTCAGGCCGAGCAGCCATTCGGTCGGGGTGGTGGCCACCAGCGCTCCGGTCGATCCGACCGCCATGACGAATCCGTTCAGGAACGGGAGACGGGCCGGTGGCGCCCAGAGCACGAACGCCTTGAACGACGCCATCAGGCAAGCCGCCACCCCGAGGCCCGCGAGGAAACGCCCCACCAGCAGGATCGGGAACGAGTGCGCGACTCCGAACAGGAGGCAGCCCCCGGCCGCGACCACCAGCAGCGCTCCGTTGGTTCGCCGTGGTCCGAGATGGTCCAGCGCGCCGCCGATCGGCAACTGGGACAGGGCGAAGGCGAGCAGGTAGGTGCTTCCCAGCAGGCCGATCCCGAACGCAGACAGCCCGAGATCCCGGACCAGGTCCGGAGCGATGATCGCGGTGACCGAGCGAAGCAGCCAGGAGATGAAGTAGCCGAAGGCGAACGGGACGAAGACCCGAACCCAGAACCCGGACCGCGGGCCGGCCGCTGAACCGATCGTTTTCGCTACTCCGGGGTTGTCGCGCTCGGGGAGGCCGGTCGACGCGGGAAACGCGCCACCGGGCTACCGCATGCCCAGTTTCTCGCCACGCCGGAGCAGCCCGAGACTCTCCGCCAGGCGACGGGCCCGGGTGCCGTCCCGCTTGGCCATGCCCACCCAGACCTCGTACCGGCGCTGCTGCGCACGGGTCAGCGCCGCCCAGCCGGCGCGGGCGTGCGGGTCGGCGCGAATCGCCGCGAGTAGCTCGGCGGGGGCCTCGACGGCCGCCGCCCGCGCCGGCTTCTCCCAGGCTCCGGAACGGATCGCGGCCTCGACCGCCGCCTCGCCAGCGGGCGCCATGAGGCCCTGCGATCGCATCCTGGCGAGCCGCTCCCGGTTGGTCGGCGACCAGTTGCTGTCGGGCTTGCGGGGCGTGAACCGGTGGGTGTAACGCGCTTCGTCGATCCGTCGCTTGAGCCCGTCGATCCAGCCGAAGCAGATCGCCTGCTCCACCGACTGTCCGTAAGTGAGGGTGGGACGGTCGGGACGCTGGGCGGGCTTCTTGTAGAAGACGAGCCAGACCTCGGGAACGTCCGCGTGGTTGGCCTCGAGCCAGCGGCGCCAGGCGTGCTGGTTGCGGGGGGTTACCTGTCTGCCGGGGACGTTGGAGGAGCGGCTCACCGCGTCTCCCCTGGGGCCGATTCCTACCCCCGGACCTGGCGGCCGTTCTCGTCCACCAGGTTGTAGCGGCGGGCGTCGGCGCGCCACCGGTCCACCTGGATCAGCTTCTGGTAGGCGTCGCCCGGCAGCGCGCGCTCCGCGTATCCCGGCCACGTCGCGCCGTCGTGGATGTCCTGCAGCCCCTGCCGCATGGCGCCGAGGGCGAGCCGGAGCATCTGTCCCGCGTAGAGGACGAGAGGCACGCTGTTCTCCCTCAGGGTCTCCATGGGAGTGTCGTGGACGCTCGCGATCACCGGCCGGCCGCACGCCTCGGCGACCCGGCCCATGCTCTCCGGAGGCAGCCCCGCAAAGAAGAGAAGGTCGGCGCCGGCTTCGACGTAGGCGGCGCCGCGCTCCGTTGCTTCCGCCTCGCTCTGCCCGATGGAAACGGAATCGCAGCGGGCGACGATCATCATTCCGCCCTTCCGCGCATCCACCGCCGCCCGCAGCTTGTCCTGCATGTACGCGGTCTCGACGAGGACCCCACCTTCGCCGAGGTGCTTCGCCTGCATGTGGTCCTCGATCATCACCGCCGCGAGCCTCGCGCGTTCGTAGCCCCGGATGGCCCGGGCCACCGCGAGCGGGCTGCCGCCCCCGTCGTCGGCGTCAGCGAAGACGGGCACCGGCACGCTGTCGGCGATCCGGGCGGCCATTTCGATCAACTCGGTGATCGACGCGAGTCCGTAGTCGGGGACACCATGGTTCGCGGCCGAACCGGCGCTTCCGCCGAGGAGCAGCGTCCGGAACCCCATGTCCACGATGAGGCGCGCCGAGATGACGTCGAAGGCTCCGGGACAGATCACCGGCTCGCCGTCCGCGAGCATCGAGCGGAACTGGTGGCCCGGGTCCGAAGGCGCGTCGGAGCCCGCCGGAGCGCAGGCCGCGCCCGCCGCACCGGTCCCGAAGGCCGCGCCCCCGGCGGCGCCGAGGGCCGCCCCGCCGGTTCCGGCGGAAAGGCGGCGAATGGCCTCACGGCGTCCCATTCCGTTGGTCGGGGTGGTGGTCATTGTGTTTCTCCGTCTCGTGGATGATCGAGTGCGCAGCGGAAGCCGATGCTGTGAATCCTGGTGTCGGGTCTCGTGAAGTTCCGGTAGAAGACGCTGGCGATCCGTTCGTCGGTGTCCGCCCAACTCCCGCCCCGGAAGATCCGGTAGGGCGCGTCCTGCGGCCCCCGCGGCTCCGCCAGCGGGCTCACCGCGTAGTAGCCGAGGTCGTAGCCGTCCGCCACCCATTCCGCGATGTTCCCGACCATGTCGTAGAGGCCGTAACCGTTGGGCGGAAAGGACGCCACGTCGGTCGGTGAACCGGGATGGGCGATGCGGGCCGGTGGCGGCACCCGGGTTCCCTCGGGAGCGCCCTCTTCCGGATCGGGCCGGTACTGACCGCCCCACGGCCACGGCGCTCCCACGAGCCCGCCCCGGGCGGCCTTCTCCCATTCGGCCTCGGTTGGCAGCCGCTTTCCCCGGAATGCGCAGTACTCGCTGGCGTCGTTCCAGTTGACGTTGTAGATCGGGAACCGTGCCTTCTCCTCCGGAAAACCCTGACGCCAATGAAACGGCTCCGGCCGTCCGGTGGAGCGGGTGAACTCCCGGTAGGCCTTCTGGGTCACTTCCTTCTGGTCGATCCAGAAACCGGGGAGCGTCACCCGGTGGACGGGCCGGGCGTCCACGCGATCACGCGTCTGCCAGTGGATCTCGTCGATCAGCCAGAGCCGGGTCCGCCCCATCCAGAAATCGCCCGGGGGCACCCAGCAGATGTTCTCGGCGCGGTCGTCGCTGCAGTGCGGCACGGGAGGATCGCCGCCCGCTGCCGCCAGGACGGGCAGGAAGGCGCAGGCGACACCCAGCAACCCCGCGAGAACGGAGCACCGGCGCCGCTTCCCCATCGCCGCCGGCCGGTTTTCTTCCGAGGGATCTTTCTGGCGAACGTCCGCCTCAGGCGAAGATGTCGGCGATCTCGTCGTCGAACATCATCTCCGACCCACCGAGCGAGACCGAATCCACGTAGACGTACTCGCGGCCCGAAGGGGTGTTGTGGACCACCTTCCGCCAGTCGATGCCGAGCGCCGAATAGATCGTGGCGACCGTGTTGTCCATGAACGGCTGCCCGTCGTGCTTCCAGCCCGGATCGATGACTTCGGATCCGTCCTCGTTGGTCTTGCCGACCACCCGGCCGCCCTGGACGCCGCCGCCCGCATACATGCTGGTGTAGGCGAAGCGGTAGTGGTCCCGGCCGGCCACCGGGTTCATCTCGGGCGTGCGGCCGAACTCGCTGGTGACCACGATGAGCGTCTCGTCGAGCAGGGTGGTGCCGGGCTCGCTGCCCGGGCGGGCGCCCAGATCGGTGAGCAGCGAGGTGAATCCCTTGTCCAGCCGCGGGCAGGTCGTGTAGTGGTTCCAGGTGCGGGACCGGTCGAAGATGCCGGAGTGGTGGTCCCACTTGTCGCCGTCGTAGATGTAGATGAAGCGGGTGCCGGCGTCGGCTTCGATCAGGTTGCGCGCCAGGATGCACCCCAGCCCGAATTCGTCCTCGCCGTAGCGCCCCTTGTCCTCGTCGCTGGCGACGAAGAGCTTTGGCCAGCGCTCGTCGGTGAGGAGCCCGTAGGCTGACCGGTAGTAGTCCCGGTAGTCGTTCTCCTTGTCCCCGAGCGAGGCCCGCTCCGGGATGGAAACCTCCGCGAGCCGGTTCAGCAGGCGGAAGCGCTCCTCGAGCACCCGCCGGCTGCCCTCCACGTTGCCCCCGAAGGAGTCGAACACCGTGGTTGGATCGAGGTCGAGACCCGAGAACCGGGTCGGCAGGAAGCCGGCGCCGATGGATCCGGCGCGGGCCCGGGTGAGATACGTGCTGACGTAGGTGGGGAAACTGTCCGTCTCGCGCCGTTCCTTGTCGAGCTCGGCGGCGATGACGCTGCCGAAGGCGGGGACCTCGCGGGCGAGCGCCACGTTCAGCACCCGGCCGGTCTGGGTGTGGTACTGCCCGTTGAAGTGGATCAGCTCCGGCGCCCGCATCGAGCGCACGAAGGCGACCTCGTCCACCCGGTCCACGAGCGTCGGGAAGAGGGTGCGGGACAGCGAGACCTCATCGTTGATCTGGACCATGTCCAGGTCCTTCGGGGTCCAGCGGGTCTGCTTGAAGTCCCAGGTGTCCATCGGGCTGATGGCTCCGCCCATCTCGATGAAGATGCAGTAGCGGGCGGTCCGCCGCGGGTTCGCCTTGCCCTTCGCGTGCGCCTGGAGCGGCCAGACGACCTGGTTCACGAAGGACCCGGCAAGCGCCAGCCCCCCCATCTTGAGAATCTCCCGGCGGGCCGGGATGAGGTCGGCGACGCGGGGTTCACTGGTGCACATGTTCGGCCCCTCAGTGGTTCAGGAGGAACTCGGGAGAGTTGAGGAGCGCCCACTGCAGGTCCTGGGTTCCCTGCTGGCGGTCCGCGGCGATCCGCTCGGCGCCGAGTTCCGCTTCGGCCGCGGTGGGCAGCCGTCCGAGCGTGCCCAGGAACAGCTCGTTGACCAGGTCGCTCTCGCCCTTTTCCGACGCGAGGAGGTCGGCGACCCGTCCTCCGGACTCGCTGGAAACGCGGCGGTTCACCACCCCGGACTGCATCATGAGGAGGGCCTGGAGAATGGAGCCCCGGTTCCCCACCGGAGCCGGCGTCATCCGGTTGCTCTGGAAGAAGCTCTGCATGAGCGCGTCCACTTCGGCGCCCTCGCCGCGTCCGCGCCGCCCCCCGAGATCGGAGGGGGTGGTCAGTTCCTTGACCCGCTCGACGGTCGTGCCGGCGAAGGCGAACTCCGTGGGCACTTCGGTGGCGCGCGCCAGCGAATCCACGAGTTCCGGCCCGGTCAGGACCCGGACGTAGCGGCGCGGGTAGTAGCCGGTCCAGGCGTCGTCCCAGTCTCCGTCGAAGTGCGGGGAAAGCCCGTAGGTCTCGGACTTCATGATGGTCTTGACGAGGTGCCAGAAGCTGAACCCGCTGTCCCGGAAGTCCTCGGCCAGCGCGTCCATGAGCTCGGGATTGAGGGGCCGGGAGGGCAGGGGATCCTCTTTGCCGGCCGCGAGCCGCCCCATCCGGTCCAGGTCGAACGAGTTGTACGGCTCCACGAAGGCGACCGTCATGAGCTTGCCCCAGACCAGGTTCACGGTGGCGCGCGCGAACTGCGGGTGCTCGGTCAGCATGCGCCCCAGCGCGTCCCGGGGGTTCTCCCCGGGCCCCGGCGTTTCGCCGGTCAGGAGGAAGGCGGGTTCGTAGGCCAGCCCCTCGAGCCGGGGGAAACGGCCCTCCGAGAGGGTGTGGTACGGGGCGTCGTCGCCGGTGTCGTACCCCTTGGCGAGGTCATCGACCAGGAGGTCCACCACCACGTTCTTGGAGCGGTCGTCCCAGGTGGTGATCTGGCGGGCGTTCCCCATGAAGGCCGAGTGCCGGTAGAACTCCTCGCGGGTCCGCTTCGAGAGCCACTCGTTCAGGGGCTCAAGGTGCGCTGCCCCGTCGTGACAGGAAATGCAGGAGGTGTTGATTCCCAGGAAGATCCGGGAGACGTCCACGTTGAACTGGTCGATCGCGTCCAGCCGGTTGTGGATGGAGTAGTCGTCCGGGCTCATCACGATCCGGCTCTTGGCCTGGTGCGAGCGAGCCAGGAAAGCCAGCGACGGGACGCTGCCGTGCGCCTTGGCGACTCCGGTGAGGAGGTCGCGCACCACTTCGTCGTAGGGCCGGTCGGTCGTCAGCCACTCCTTGATCCAGCTCTGGAACGGGTTCCGGACCGCACCCACCTGGTGGGCGAGCCGGAACAGGTCGCCGAAGAACCAGGCCCACTGCTCGGCGAACTCCTGGCTGCCCACCAGCTCGTCCACCAGGCGGTCCCGCTTGCCGGTGGAGTCGTCGGCGAGGAAGGCGCGCACCTGTTCGGGGGAGGGGATGAGCCCGGTGGCGTCGAGCGTCGCCCGGCGCAGGAACGCGGCGTCCGAAGACGGCGGCGCGTGGGGGATCCCGAGCGCTTCCTGCTGCGCTCCGAGCACTTCGTCCACCAGCGTGCGGCGGACCAGCCGGCCGACGGGAGCCGCCTCCTCGTCCCGCGGCAGCCGGTCGGCCGCGGCGATGGCCCGGCGCGCCTTCTCACCGGCCGTCTCGCTCTCGGCGGCGACGCGGTGCGCGCGATCGGCCAGCCGGTCCTGGATCTCCTGCTGGCTTTCCTGCTGTTCCGGTGCAGGTTGAGCCGGGGGCGGTTGGCCGAACGCGGCGATGCCGACTCCGGCGGCGAGAACTGCCGGCAGGGTCACGCGAAACGGGCTGGGCATACGCGGGTTACGTCTCCGAATAGGCCATTTTATGGGGGCTCCCGCAGACAGGCAACCGCCCCCCGGAGGGTGCTGGCGCGGGTCTTGCGCGACGCGCGGCATGATGCGCGAATCCACAGGTAGACTGATGCTGATGACGATCTCGGCAACCCCCCGCGTGTCTTCCCCGAAGGCTCTCGCCGGAACCCTTTCGTTCGTGCTGTCGGGTGTCTTCCTCCTTGCCTTCGTTGCGGCTCCGGCGGCGGCCGCCCAGAGCCCTGCCGACCTCGCCGGACTCTGGGAACTCGACCCCGAGCAAAGCGACGATCCGGCCGAGGTCATGCAGCGGGCGGCGGCGGAGGACGAGGACCCGCGCGGTGCGCGCGGGGGGCGGGGTTTCGGGCCTCCCGGCGGCAGGAGCGGCATGGGAAGAGGCGGCATGGGCCGTGGTGGCGGTCGCGGCGGCCCGGGCGGGAGCGGAACGCCTCTCCTGAGCCTGCCGGATCTGCTGGAGATCGAGGCCGATGCGGCGGAACTGCGGCTGGTTCTGGAAGAACGCGTGCAGATCCTCTATCTGGACGGCGAAGAGCACGCTCGTGAGGACGGCCGCGGGGGGCGGATCACCAGTGTGGCCGAGTTCCGCGGGGGGATCGCGCGCGTTCGGGAGGAACGCGAGCTGCCCTTCGGGAAGCTCGAGTTGTTCCGGACGCTTCAGGCCACGGGTGACGTGCTGGTCGTGCGCACGGAACTCAAGATGCCGCGGAGAGGGGATCCGCTGTTGCTCCGGAGCGTGTACCGCCGGCTCGACTGAACGTCCCGCGAGCGCCGCGAATCGTTCGCCAGGCGGCCGGGAGAAACGGGGCGCTGAGCGCCGCGTTCAGCAGCAGGAAAGTCAGGTGGGCGGACAGGCTGTAGGCGAGCAGCGCGGCTTCCCCCCCCGGTGACAGGGCCGCGGCTCCCGCGTGGAAGTAGATCCAGGCGGCCTGGCTCGTTCCGATGCGCGCCACCGCGATCGGGAGGGCGCCCGCCAGAAAGATGATCGGCAGGGTGGCCACGAGGCTTCCCAGGGGAATCTGGATGCCGAAGGCCCGGAGGGCGAAGTGGTGTCCCACGGCGGCGGCGACGATCAGCGGCGCTTTCAGCGCGAACACCGCGGCGTAGTGCCGGGGGGAGGCTCTCCGCAGGGACTGGAGGAGCCTCCAGCGGGGGGGGCCGAGGCCGGCGCCTCGCAGACGGCCTCGGAGAAAGGCGATGAGCAGGCAGAGGCCGGCGAAACCGAGGGCGGCAGCCACCGGGACGCGCTCCGGCGCGGCGCCGCCCAGGACGACGGCGCCCCCCGCCGCCCAGAGGAGGAGATGGCCGCGCTGGCAGAGGTCGAGGAAGAGGATTGTCCCGGTGCATTCCCAGTAGCCCGAATCCGGATGCCCCTTGCCGCCGCCCGCGCCTCCGAAGCGCCGTCCGAGGGTGCCCACCATGGCGGCCTGTGAGGCGCGCCCGTTCCAGAGCGAAACCAGGTAGTCCACCGCGCGGACTGCGAGCGATTCCCGGAAGGCGATTCCCGGAGGGTGGAACCAGCGCAGAACCACCGCCAGCAGGGCGCCGTCGAGAAGGACGTAGAGGACGGAGACGGGAAGGAGCGCCGCGAAGAACAGAACCAGGTCCGCCCCCCGGAGCGCCTCCAGCATCCGCTCCGGCGGAATGCGGCGGAAGAGCAGCGCGAGGATGAGCGCCGCCCCCGCGAACGGCAGAGCCGCAAGGACGAGCCGTCTCGGTGCGAAACGGGCGTTCATGCGCGGTTCTTGAGTCCGGTGACCATCAGCCCGGCGTGCCGGGCCGAACTCCGGTTGAGCTTCAGGAGCAGCCCGAGGGAGGCCTCCGCAGCGCGGGACATCCGGAGCGGCCCGGCGGGTACCGCCCGGAGGCCGGTGAGTTCCGCCAGCCGGGCGGCCGCCTTGCGGTCGGCGGCTTCGTCGGCAAAGACCAGGACGTCCGGCGCCGGTTCAATACCCGCCGCTCCGGGTGGGAGCCGGAGGAGGCCGGCGGCAACCGTCTGGAAGGCGGCGGCCAGGCGCACCTTCCCGGCGCCCGCTCGCCGCAGAACCCGCTCGGCCTCCTCGGCCGCGGAGGTCTCGGGACGGGAGCCCGGCGGCCAGAGTACGCCGCAACAGACCACCAGCTTCCCGTCGAGTTCGGCGCCGAGTTCCTCAAGGAGGGCCTTCTGGCCCGCGAAGGGAACCGAGAGGAACACTGCGTCGCCGGCCGCGGCGGCCGCCCGATTCGTCGCGCCGGACACCGGGAGTACCCGCGCCGGGTCGGGCGCCGCGCCGGCCGCGTCGAAACCGGCGCGCACCCGCGCCGCGGCCTCCTCCGCCCGTTGCTCGTCGCGGGAACCGATCACCACCTCGGCTCCACCGAGCGCGAGCCGCCACGCGAGCCCGAGCCCGAACTGTCCGGTCCCGCCGAGCACTCCGAGGCGGGAACCGGTCACCGGAAGATGTCTTCCCCGCGGCTCCGGAGGAGCGCGACTCCCGTTCCCGGCTCCGCCCCCGGATGCGACGGGAGACCCTGCGCCAGCACCGCCGGGATCCGACGCAGCTTCCCCATGACCAGACCGGCGGCGCCCGCCAGCTCGTCGGCGGTCGCCATCGTGGAGGACTGGAGGGTCCGGCCGGTGAAGTCCGGCTGGCCGCGATAGTCGTGGAGCGCCGGCACCCCGGCGATCCCGATGGCCACGTTGACCGCCCCGAGGCGGAAGGGCCGTCCCCAGGTATCGGTGATAACGACCCCCAACCGGGTCTCGGTCGCCTCCGAGAGCCGTTCGGCGAGCTGGCGTGCGGAGCCGTCCGGGTCTTCCGGCAGGAGGCACACGTGGCCTTCCGGCACGTTCGAACGGTCCACGCCCGAGTTGGCGCAGACGAACCCGTGGCGGGTCTCGGTGACCAGCACCCCGCGCTGCACGCGGACCATGTCCCGGGCTTCGCCCAGGACCGCCTGAACTTCCCGGGGATCGCGCCCGTACTCCGCAGCCCACGCCCGGGCGATTTTCGTCGGCCGTAGCCGCTTGAGCTGCACCAATCTCCCTTCGGCCTTGGAGACGACCTTGTGGCACACCACCACGACGTCGCCGTCGGCGGGTTCGGCCCCGGAGTGGAGCATCCCGTCGAGCAGGAGCCGCGCCAGGTCGTCGCCGGGCTGGACTTCGGGAAGCCCTTCCAGCCCGCGCAGCGTCAGCATGAAGCGCGAAGCCTATCGGTCCGGGGATGTGGAGAGCGAGCGGAAGTCCAGGAAGTCGTAGTGCACCCGCCGGCGAATTCTCCGAATGAAGAACATCCGGGCATCCACGGTCATGGTCACCCGTTTGGGAAGCCAGATTTGACCGTCGAACTCGCTCTCCACATCGGCGCTCGTCCCGCGGTGGAGACGGCCGAAGAGTCCGGCGACGAAGTTCTCCGCCTCGGTGAGCACCGTTTGGACGCGGGCGATCTGCCGGCTCTGCGCGTCCACCCAGAGTTCCCCCTCGCACTTGGAGACCACCGACATCATTCGGTTCGGGGCGCCGTCGAATCCCGGGCGGGGCCAGAACCGGACCACCTCGACGGGACGGCCGCGCCAGGTGTCGCGCCGCAACACCTCGCCCTCGAACATATCGAGTTCGATCGCGTCCCTGACGATCTTGTAGAAGAGGTCCATCCCGTTCTTCGGGAGAACCTCGTAGTCGGGATCCTGCCGTTCCAGCGCCCGGCGGTCCTCTTCCGCCTCTTCCTTCGCAGCTTCGATGGCCCGCCGGTAGCGCCGCTCCTCGCGGCGGAAACGCCGCCCCGCGATCGGCTCGCCGTCGAGTTCCAGCAGCTTCCAGAGATGACGCCCGAACTCCGGCCGGTACTCGTAGAGCGCGTTGGCGCTTGCGACGACCTTCCGCTCGTCGTCGAGCCGTTCGGTGGTGATCAACTGGCGGAAGATGAGGTCGCCTTCCAGCGGCCGCACCGTCTCGCGGTGATCGAGGACCCGCGCGAGCAGCGCTTCCGCGGCCCCCAGGTCTCCGATCGGGACTTTCTGGGTAGTGGCCGCGCTCGCGGCGAGCGCCAGGGAGCCCCAGAGAACGACCGCGACCCGCATCGGAGGCGGAAGTTTAGGTGGCTCGCGCGAGGCGCCCCGTGTGTTCGGATACGGTGTACTGCTAGTGGCATTCGGCGGCCTGGACTGGATCGTCTTCGGGCTCTATGTGGGCGCGGCGCTCGCCATCGGGCTCTGGGCGGTCCGCTTCGCGGCGAAGGACAGCGACTCCTTCTTCCTCGCCGGCCGGCGGCTTCCCTGGTGGCTGCTCGGGACCTCGATGGTCGCGACCACCTTCTCCACCGACACGCCGAATCTGGTCGCCGAACTCGTTCGCCAGAACGGGGTCGCCGCCAACTGGGCCTGGTGGGCCTTCTGCATCACCGGGATGCTCACCGTGTTCGTCTTCGCGCCGCTCTGGCGCCGGAGCCGCCTGACGACGGATCTCGGGTTCTACGAGATCCGCTACGCGGGGAAACCGGCCGCCTTCCTCCGGGGCTTTCGCGCCGTCTATCTCGGCGTCTTCTTCAACTGCGTGGTCATTGCCACCGTCACCCTCGCGGGCGCCAAGATCGGGGGCGTCCTCTTCGGACTCGAAAAGTCCACCGCCGTGCTCATCGCCGGGGGCCTTGCGGCCGCCTACGCGGTGGTCGCCGGGTTCTGGGGGGTGGTGGTCACCGATCTCCTGCAGTTCGTGCTGTCCATGGTGGGGGCGGTGGTGGCAGCGGTCTGGGCGCTCGGACACCCGGCGGTGGGTGGCCTCTCGGGCCTCGTGGAGCAGTTCGGGGACCGGCTCGCCATCGTCCCGCCGACGGGGACCGAGGCGTTCGCCGTCCTCTTCGTGGTGCCGGTGGCGCTCCAGTGGTGGAGCGTCTGGTATCCGGGGGCCGAACCCGGGGGCGGCGGCTACATCGCCCAGCGGATGCTCGCCGCCCGCAGCGAGCAGGACGCGCTCCGGGGGACGCTCTGGTTCAACATCGCCCACTACACGCTGAGGCCGTGGCCCTGGATCCTGGTGGCGCTGGCCTCGCTGGCCGTCTATCCCGACCTCGCGGCGCTGCGGAACGCGCTGCCGGGGCTCGACCCCGCGCTCGTCGGCGACGACCTCGCCTATCCGCTCATGCTCCGGCTCCTGCCTCCGGGCCTCCTCGGCCTGGCGGCCGCGTCGCTCGCCGGGGCCTACATGTCCACGGTGGACACGCACCTGAACTGGGGGGCCTCCTACGTGGTGGAGGACGTGTACCGGCGCTTCTTCCGGCCCGCGGCCGGGGCCTCGGAATCCGTGGCGGTGGCGCGCGTCGCGACCGTCCTCCTGATGGCGGCGGCGGGGTTGCTCACCCTCTTCATCGACACCGCCCGGGGAGGCTTCGGGCTGCTGCTCCAGATCGGGGCCGGGACCGGGCCGCTCTTCATCGCCCGCTGGCTGTGGTGGCGCATCAACGCCTGGAGCGAGATCGCCGCCATGGCGGGATCGCTCGCGGTGGCGGTCTCCCTCCCGCTGCTCGGGATCGAACCGGGGTCGATCCGGGGGCTCGCGGTCGGGCTTGCCGCCACCACGGTGATCTGGCTGGGCGTCACCCTGCTGACGCCGGCCGAGTCGAGCGGGACGCTCGATCGCTTCGTCGAGCGCACCCGGCCGCCGCCGGCCGGCTGGAGCGCCGCCTATGCCCGTACCCGGACACGTCCCGAACCGTCCGGCCGTGCGTTCCTGGTCTGGCCGGTGGCCTGCGTCATGGTCTATTCGGTGCTCTTCGGCGCCGGCGCGGTGCTCTTCGGGCGCGGTCTCGCGGTCACCCTGTCGTGGGCGGTCCTCGCGGTCGTTTCGGGGTTCGCGGTCTCGCGCCTGATGTCCGCGCGGAGCCCTAGCGGCGCCGCCGGCGCATGACCGTGTCCCGGTCGATGAGCTGCACCTGGACGTCGAGCTCGCGGTCGTCCCGCCAGACTCGCAGGCTGACCTCGTCTCCCACCCGGTAGTTCGTCTCGAGGAGCAGCAGGAGCTCGCGCTCCGTGCCGATGGACTTCCCGTCCACCGCAAGCAGGTAATCGCCGCCGTAGCGGACCCGGATGTTGCCGATCCGGCCGACCCGGCCGGCGCCCCGCAGCCCGGCGCGGTCGGCGGGACCGCCGCGGGCGACCGCCCGGATCATCAGGCCCCCTTTCGGTGGGGCCGCGATCCCGGCCCGCCGGAAGTAGCCGGCGAACCGCTCGGGGATCTCCTGCACCGATATGGCCAGATGGGGATGGGGATACCTGCCGTTTTCGATGAGTTCCGGCACCACCCTCGCCAGCGTGGTGGCGGGAATGGCGTAGCCGATGCCGGCCGAGGTCCCGGTCGGGCTGACGATGGCGCTGTTCACGCCCACCAGCCGGCCGTCGAGATCCAGCAGCGGGCCTCCCGAATTGCCCTGGTTGATGGCGGCGTCGGTCTGGATGATCTCCCCGATGAACCCCTGGTCGGGACTCTCGATGACGCGTCCCAGACCGCTCACCACCCCGGTGGTGAGGGTCTGGTCGAGGCCGAAGGGGTGTCCGATCGCCACCACGAAACGGCCCACTTCCAGTGCGTCCGAGTCCCCGAGCGTCAACGGCTTCGGATCGCCGGGGCCCGCGGCCACCTCCAGCACCGCGAGATCGTTCGAAGGATCGGCGCCGATGAGCCGGGCGTCACGCACCTCGCCGTCGGCAAATGTGACCTGCAGCTGATCCGCTCCTTCCACCACGTGGTAGTTGGTGACGATCCGGCCCCTGGAGTCGTAGACGAATCCGGAACCGGTGCCCTCCTGGGTGAGTTGGCCGCGGAACCAGTCGTAGCTCTGGATTTGCGCGGTGATGTTCACGACCGCCGGGCTGGCCGTCCGATAGACCGCGGCGACCCGGCGCTCCATTTCGATCTGGCTGCCGGAGGCGTGCGGGGGGACGCCCCCGAGCAGGCCGGCGAGGAGAACGGCGAAGGCGGGGAGCTTCTGCATGCGGTTCAGTCCGGCGATCGCAAGACCGGGGCCGCAGCCCGGCGAGTGCCTCGGCGTTCAGCCGGGTTCCACCACGGGCTGCTAGAGTCCTGAACTGTGAAACCCATTTTCAAGATTGCCGGAAGGTGGGCGCGGGCGGCAGCGCGCCGCGCCGTGAATCTTCCCGCAATTCTCCTCGCCGCCGCCGTCGGATGCGCGGGCGGCGCGGACCGCGAAACCGTAACCATCTACTGCGGCCGGGGCGAATCCCTCGTTGGGCCGGTGGTTCAGGCGTTCGAGGAGGAAACGGGGATCCAGGTGGACATCCGCTATGGCGGGACCGCCGACCTCGCCGCCCAGATTCTTGAAGAGGGCGACCTGAGCCCCGCGGACGTCTACTACGGCCAGGACGCGGGCGCGCTGGGCCAACTGGCGAGCGAAGGACGCCTGAGTCCGCTCCCGGAGTCCATCCTTGACCGGGTCCCGGCCCGGTTCCGGGATCCGGACGGCCGCTGGGTCGGAACGACCGGCCGCGCGCGGGTGTTCGTCTACAACACCGAACTCCTGGCTCCGGAAGAGCTGCCGGACACCATCCAGGGGCTGACCGATCCACGGTGGAAGGGCCGGATCGGCTGGTCGCCGACGAACGGGTCCTTCCAGGCGTTCGTGACCGCGCTCCGGCTGCTCGAGGGGGAGGATGCCGCCCAGGAATGGTTGGAGGGTGTGTTGGCCAACGACCCCGTGGCCTATCCCAACAACACGGCCATCTACCAGGCGGTTGCCGATGGCGAGGTGGAACTCGCACTCTCGAACCACTACTACCTCTTCCGGTTCCTGGTGCAGCACGGCAGTGAATTCCCGGCCCGGACGGTGAGCCCGCGGGGAGGAGGCGCCGGCGGCCTGATCAACATCTCCGGCGGAGGCGTGGTGGACACCGCTGCCAACCCGGAAGCGGCTCGGAGTTTTCTGGCGTACCTGCTGACGGACGCGGTTCAGGAGCGGTTTGCGGAGGGAACGTTCGAGTATCCGCTCGTGCCCGGAATCCCCACGGATCCGGCGGTTACGCCGCTTTCTGAAATCAGACCGCCCGACCTGGAACTCGGAGATCTCGATGACCTGCGGGGAACTCTCGATCTGCTCCGCGAGGTGGGCGCGATCTAGCCAGTTCTCCGGGTTGGGGAAGATGCCCCGGCCCGAAGATCGGCGCGCGGCGCCCTTGGACGGCGGCGAAACGATGAACTTCGCTTTGCGGAAACGATGAGCACCAGTTCTCCCGGTGGGGGTCCGGTCCGCCTCACCCGCCTGCCGTCGCGGCGGCTCCGCGCCGCCGGCATCGTCGTGGCGGCCATGTGCCTGCTCCCACTGGCTTATCTCGCGGGACGGGCGGTGGCCGGCGGGGGGTTGGTCGATGTGCTGCTGCGCGAGCGCAGTTTCGGGATCGCCGGCAGAACGCTGCTCCTGACCGGGGCGGTGGCGCTGGGATCCGCAGGGCTGGGGCTCCCCCTGGCCTGGCTCACCGCGAGGACCGATCTCCCCGGCCGGCGGATCCTGACGGCCCTGCTCGCATTGCCGCTCGCGGTGCCGTCCTACGTGGCGGCCTTCACCGTGGCCACGGCGCTGGGGCCACGCGGGCTCCTCCAGCGCGCGCTCGAACCATTCACGGGATGGGAGCGGCTTCCCGAGATCTACGGCTTCCCGGGCGCTTTCCTGGTGCTGGTGCTACTCAACTACCCGTACGTGTACCTGGCGGCCCGCGCCCGGTTCGCAGTGCTGGACTCGTCGCTCGAGGACGCCGCCCGAGTGCTGGGGGCCGGCCGCTGGCGGCGATTCCGGCGGGTGACCCTACCCCTGTTGTCCACCGCCCTGCTGTCCGGTGGATTGCTTGCGGCCCTCTACACCCTGAGCGATTTCGGCGCCGTTTCCCTGCTGCGCTACGAGACCTTCACCTGGGCCATCTACAACCAGGTCCGAGGATCGCTGGACCGCCACACCGCTGCGGGGCTTGCCCTGTTGCTCGTGTTCGCGACGCTGCTGGTGCTCGCCGCGGCGAGTCGTTTCGAGCAAGCGTCCCGCCCGTCTCCAGGAGCCGCGCAGTCCCGGCCGCCCCGCATCCACCGGCTCGGCGGCTGGAAATGGACAGGACTGGGCCTGTGCGCCCTGGTGTTGTTGCCGGCGCTCGTCCTGCCGGTTGGCGTCTGTCTCTACTGGCTGTTCCAGGCGCCCGCAGGAGCGGCCGCGGGGTTGATTCCCGCGCTCGGGCGGACGGGCCTCGTGGCATTGCTCGCCGCGGTTGCGACGACGGCGCTGGCCATCCCGGTGGCCTTCCTGACGGTCCGCTTCCCGTCGAAGCGAAGCTCCGCCCTGCGCGCCATTTCGCACATCGGCTTCGGGCTGCCGGGACTGGTCGTCGGGCTCTCGCTTGTGTTCTTCGCGGTGAACGTGGCGCCGTTCCTCTACCAGACGCTGGCGCTGCTGGTCTTCGCCTACGCGGTCCACATGCTGCCGCAGGCGATCGCACCTCTGGAGGCCACCCTGGGGCCGCTCAGCCCGAGGCTCGATGACGCCGCGCGGTCCCTGGGCGCCCGTTGGTGGCGCCGCCACCGGCGCGTCACGCTGCCGCTGCTGGGACCCGGCCTCGCTTCGGGCCTTGCGCTCGTGTTCCTGACCAGCGTCAAGGAGCTGCCCGCCACCCTCATGCTGGCGCCGACGGGATACGCCACCCTCGCGACCACCGTCTGGAGCGCGGCGGAGAACGTCGAACTCGGCCGGGCGGCGGCCGCTTCGCTGGTTCTGCTGCTCTTCTGCGCGGCGACGCTGCTCGTCGTTCTGCGTCCGGGACGCCCGCTTCGTCCCGCGGTGCGCTGATGGCTGGCGCTGGCGCCCGGGCCGTCCCGGAAGCGGCGCTTTGTTGCCGCGCGATCGAGAAGCGTTTCCTCAGCAACGGACGGCTGGATCCTGACCGCCCCGTGCTCGCCGGGGTGGACCTGGACGTTCCTTCCGGGAGCCTCACGGCGGTGCTTGGGCCCAGCGGCGGCGGCAAGACCACCCTGTTGCGGATCGTCGCCGGTCTGGAGACCGCGGATGCCGGAGAGGTCCGGGTGCTCGGGCGGACGGTGACCGGAACGGGGGTGTTCGTTCCTCCGGAATCGCGGCGCGTGGGCCTCGTGTTCCAGGAATACGCGCTGTTCCCGCATCTATCGGCCCTCGAGAACGTGGCCTTCGGCGTTCCCGGGCCGGCGGGCCTCACGAAGGCCTGGGGGGCCCTCCAGATGGTGGGGCTCTCGGAGGTCGCGAGCCACCGGCCCCACGAACTCTCGGGGGGAGAACAGCAGCGGGTGGCCCTCGCCCGGGCCCTCGCCCCCGAGCCGGCGGTAGTGCTGCTGGACGAGCCGTTCTCCAACCTCGACGCGCCCCGCCGGGCCGGCGTGCGGGAAGAGGTGGCCCAGCTCCTCCGGCGTCTCGACGCGACCGCGGTCCTGGTGACGCACGACCGGGAGGAGGCGTTCCTGCTCGCCGACCAGGTGGTCCTGCTGCTCGACGGCAGGGTGGTCCGGTCCGGTCGGCCCGAGGAACTCGCCCGGGACCCGGGCAGCCGCGCCGGCGCCGAGTTCCTGGGGGAGACCAACTTTCTGCCGGGGAAGAGCGACGGGAAGACGGCGCTCTGCGAGATCGGCCGGGTGGAGATCCTGCCCCCGGCGTCCGGCGAGAAGCCCCCCCGGGGCCCGGTCGAGGTGCTGCTGCCGCTCGACGGGCTGCTGGTGGAGCCCTTCGTGGACGAGGAGCGCGCCGGCTCCCCCGTCGCGGTACTGACCCGGGCGGCGTTTCACGGGGCCTTCCAGCTCATCGAGGCCCGGCTCCCGTCGGGCCGCTCGATTGCCGTCCGGTCTCCGGCCCGGGAGATCTGGCAGGGGCTTCTTCGGCCCGGTCAGCGGGTGGGTCTCCACCCGGCCGGCCCGGTCCCGGTGTTTCCCGCGTAGCCGCGTCCCGCGCCGGCACCCCGGGTCCAATGGTCCGCCGCGGGCAGGACCGTGATTGACTGTCAGGTGGTTGCCGGCGAGAATACTCCTCACCTTCTACCCCCCCCTCGGAGTTGCCTTTCGCGGGTCCCGAGGGGGTTATTGCTGTACTCCCCCTCGGACTTGTCCTTCGCGGCCCCGAGGGGTTATTCCGTGTTGAGGTCGTGTTCGTGGGAGGGCCGGAGCCCGGCGTGAAGCGCGCCGTGTCCTTCGTGGACGGGCAGAACCTGTACCACCATGCAAAGGCCGCAGTTGGCCATCCGGTGCCCAACGACGACCCGTGGGCGCTGGCCGGTGCAGTCTGCCAACAGCGGGGATTCCGGAATGTCGGGGTCCGCTTCTATACGGGCGTGCCGCTTGTGCAGAAGGATCCGAAATGGCATGGCTTTTGGCGACGCCGGTTGCTGCGCATGCGCCACCACGGCATCGATACGACCGAGCGTCCACTCCACTACCGGCACGTCCAGTTCCCGGGACCAGGCGGCCCGAAGCTGATCGAGATTCCGCAAGAAAAAGGGATTGACGTACGGATCTCTCTGGACGTGGTCCGCCTCGCGTCCGAGGGAGACCTTGACGTGGCGATCCTCTTTTCGCAGGATCAGGACTTCGAGGAAGTCGCGCGGGAAATCCGTCGGATCGCCGCGCGACAGCACCGCTGGATCAAGATCGCGTCCGCTTTTCCCGCCAGCCCTACCGCCACCAGCCGCGTGGGTGTCCGCCGAACGGATTGGCTGCGGATGGATCGGAGTCTCTATGATTCGTGCCTTGATCCAACCGATTACTTCGCGGCTCGTTGAGTCGCTGTTCGTCGTGCCCCGTTCCCTGTTCCTGGTACTCGCTCTCACCGCCGGGTGCGGCGGGCCGCAGGATCATCCCTGGAACGCGCTCGACGCCGAGCGGCCCATCGCCGCCTTCGACAGCGTCTTCATCGAGGAACTGACCTGGATGGAGGTTCGCGACCGCATCGCGGACGGGGCCACCACCGCGATCGTCGCCACCGGCGGGATCGAACAGAACGGTCCCTACGTGGTCACGGGGAAGCACAACGTGGTGCTGCGGGCCACCACCGAGGCCATCGCCCGGCGGCTCGGGAACGCGCTGGTCGCGCCCATCATCAAGCTCGTGCCGGAGGGCGATCACGATCCCCCGACCGGCCACATGCGCTTCCCCGGGACCTTCAGCCTTACTCAGGAAACCTTCGAGATGGTCCTCACCGATGTGGCGCGGAGCCTTGCGACGAGCGGATTCACCGACATCCTGATGATCGGCGACAGCGGTGGGAACCAGCGCGGCATGGCGAACGTGGCGGAGCGCTGGAACGCCGAGCCGCCCCACGCGGGGGTCCGCCTCCACCACATCCCGGAGTACTATCGGGAGGACATCTGGAGCTTCGAACAACTCAAGGAACTCGGAATCCATCAGGAACCCGACGTGCAGTCCGCCTCCCGCGCGGGGATCCACGACGACTACCACTACGACGCGATCATGGCGACCGTCGATCCGGGTTCGATCCGGACGCGTGAGCGCCGGGACGCCGGGCAGTTCGAGATCAACGGCGTCCCGCTCGACCCGCTCGATCAGACGATCTCGAACGGGCAGGCGCTCGTCGCCCGCCGCGCCGAGATCACGATCGCGGCGTTCCGGAGGTCGCTGGAGGAGTAGCGTCGGAGCGCCGGCCTTCAGACCGCCAGGGTGGCGCACCGGCTTGGAACGCCGACCTCTGGTCGGCAGCGGCCCGCAGGGCCGCGAAGCGCGTTTCGGCGCGCATCCCGGGTGGCGCAATGCCTCGGCGCCGCCCGCCGAGACAAGCGGGTCGCGCGACTACCGGGACGCGCTCCCCGGCAACGGCGTCCGCAGCACCCGCCGCAGCCGCTCGTCCTTCGAGACCTGCCAGATCTTCGCGTCGAGGTAGTAGTGCTGCATGGCCCAGCCGAGGAGTGACGCTCCCACGACTTCGGCCCCGAGGCTCCCGCCGCCGTCTCCCGGCGCCCCGGCCATGAGGCCCGCGAAGGGCAGCACGAATCCGTCGAGGAAACCCGCGAGCAGGCCGCTCACCGAGGCCACCAGCGGGCCCCGGTAGCAGATGAGGGTGAACACCAGCCCGAGCCCGAAGTAGAGCACCGGGTTCGAGAAGGAGAAGGCGGCCGGACTTCGTTCCGACTGGTAGCGGCGCTGTCCGTAGTCCCAGACGAAGCGCTGGTACTGGAGGTTGTGCCCGGCGGTGACCAGCGGCACCACGAAGAGCACCAGCAGCGGTCCCGAGAAGGCCGCGGCGTGAAGCGGCGCCGTGGCCGCGAGGAGCAGCAGCTTCGGGAGGTTCCGGGGGATGCCCTGCCGGGAGCGCCGCCACTGGAAGGCGGCGTAGGCGAGCACGGTGAGGAGCCAGAGCGACCCCGCTGGCGCGTGCAGCCAGGCGCCGAGCGTCCGGCCGCCGACCTCGGTGGCGAACCCGAGTTCCGGCAGGCCGCTCGCCGCGTACCAGGGCGCCGTCACGAACCAGCCGATCGGCAGGTAGAAGAGGACCGGAAAGACGATGCGGTCCAGCCGCGCCTCCTCTTCGTCCTCCGCTCCCGGGTTCCGGCGGGCGTAGAGGCGGAGGAACCCCCAGTGCTGGCGCACCACGTGGTAGTAGGCCCAGAGACGGAAGAAGACGAGGAAGACCACGCTTCCGAGCTTCGCCGCCCCGGCGGGAAGGACCCCGGCGGACGACAGCCAGCGCGGCGTCAGAATCAGGGCCGGGCCCAGCAGAAAGAAGCCGAAGGAGGCCAGCAGCACCCCGCCGCGGACGCGCCATTCCTCGGGATCCAGCACCGTGCGGGCCAGGGTCGCGAACAGGTGCGGGGCGTCGAGCACGATCGCCCAGCTCGCCACCACCACGAGCCCCAGGCTCAGCGGCAGCGCGAAGTCGCCGATCTGGAGGGTGGCGAAGCTGTCCCGGATGGGGTTCTCGAGTCCGGTGCCCACGCCCAGGATCAGCGCCAGGTAGGCCCAGCCGATGGCGGCCGAGAAGATGATCCAGACCAGGTCGGTACGGAACCCCATCAGCCAGTTCCGCGAGAAGGAAACGGCGGCGCGGGTCGTCATCGCCCTTCCCTCGGGCGCCGGATGGACTCCTGCTACCGGCTTCCGGACCGGCCGCCGGCGAGCCGCGGCCAGAGCGGTTCGCCGGTCCGCGTGATCAGGGCCCGCCCGCCCTCGAAGGCCGCGTGGTCGTCGAAGCGAACTCCGTCTCCGTCCACTCCGCCCAGCCGTTCGAGGATGCGGGCGGTGGACTTCGGCATCACGGGGTGGAGCAGCACCGCCGCGACCCGGGTCGCTTCGGCGGCCTCGTAGAGCGCCTCGTCGAGCGCGGCTCCGGCGTCCGGATCCTTCGCCAGCTTCCAGGGGGCGCGCTCCGTCAGGAACTCGTTGACCGCCCCGACGATCCGGAAGGCGGCGGCCGCCCCGTCGTGGAGCCGGAGATCCACCATGGCGGCGTGGTAGTCGGCCACTGCCCGCGCGGCAACCTCCGGCAGGGCGGAGCGGGCCGAGGGCTCCAGACGGCCCTCGCGGTAGCGGCCCGCCATCGTGGTGATGCGGCTGACGAGGTTGCCGAGGGAATTGGCGAGGTCGGCGTCGTAGCGGGCCTCGAAGCGGTCCCAGGAGAAATCGCCGTCCTGGCCGTACTGGATCTCGCGCACCAGGAAGAGGCGCAGCGGGTCGGGGCCGAAGTGGTCGGCGGCTTCCAGCGGGTCCACCGCGGTGCCGAGCGACTTGCTCATCCGCTCGCCCTGGAAGTTCACGAAGCCGTGCCCGAAGACCTGGCGGGGGATGGCGACCCCGGCCGCCATCAGCATCGCCGGCCAGATGACCGCGTGGAAGCGGGTGATGTCCTTGCCGACGATGTGGAGGTCGGCGGGCCAGCGCTCGTCCCAGCCGTCCTCATCGGTGCCGTACCCCGTCGCCGTGAGGTAGTTCATGAGCGCGTCGAACCAGACGTAGACAACGCTCCGCTCGTCGAACGGGACCGGAATTCCCCAGCCGGACCCCGGCCGGCTGACCGAGAGATCGAGCAACCCGGCCTCGAGGACGTTCGTCAGCTCGTTCCGGCGGGTCTCGGGCTCGATGAAGCTCGGCTGCTCGCGGTAGAGCGCGAGCAGGGTGTCGCGGTAGTCCGAGAGCCGGAAGAAGTGGTTCTTTTCGGTGATCCAGTCCGGCTTCGCCCGGTGCAGCGGACAAGAGCCGTCCTCGAGGTCCTTCTCCTGCTTGAACGCCTCGCAGGAGACGCAGTACCAGCCCTCGTAGGCGCCCTCGTAGATCCCCCCGCGGGCCCGGATCGCTTCCAGCAGCTTCCGGACTCCGAGGTGGTGCCGCCGCTCCGTGGTCCGGATGAACTCGTCGTAGGAGACGTCCAGCTTCGCCCAGACGGCGCGGAAGACATCCTCCATCTTGGCGCAGTAGTCGAGCGGCTCGAGTCCCTGCTCTTCGGCCTTCCGGCGCACGTTCAGGGAGTGCTCGTCCGCCCCCATCAGGAAGTGCGTGTCAAAGCCCGCGCTCCGCCGGTAGCGCGCGATGACGTCCGCGGTGATCTTCTCGTAGGCCGTGCCCAGGTGCGGCGGCGAGTTGACGTAGTCGATGGCGGTCGTCAGGTAGAAGCGGGGCATGAGGCGGCCGGAATCTTACGGGAGCGCCGGTCTTCAGACCGGCGCCGCCAGCGGGAGGCTGGCAAGAATCGCAAGGTTTCCCGCGTGGTGGTTCGTGCGCCGTGGAGGCTGCTCGGCACGCGGTCCCCGGTTGACCGCCGTCCGCCGCTCGGACAGACTCGCGCGCCATGGTGAGACGAATCCCTCCGCGGCGCGATCGCCGCCTCGTGGCGCCGTTTGCGGTGCTCCTGGTCGCGGCGACGGCGACGAGCGCCGCCGCGCAGCTCTCCTCCCGCGCGGTGGCCGATGCCGGCCCGCGCGACTGGGCGATCACCGGCGGCATGGTCCACGTCGGGAACGGAAACGTGCTCGACGCGGCCACCGTCGTGATCCGGGACGGGCTGATCGTCTCCGTGGAGGCTGGTAGCGGCGCGCCCGCCGGAACGGGTCGGCTCGACGCGGCCGGAAAGCACGTCTATCCGGGGTTCATCACCGCACTCGGTGATCTCGGGCTCGGTGCGTCCGCCCCCCAGGGCCGGCAGGGCGCCGGACCCGGAGGGCGCCCGAACCCGCCGCCGCCGTCCCGGGGTCCGGAAGACCGGCCGGACACCTTCTCCTGGCGGCTCGCGGCCGATGACCTCCAGGCGGGCGACGACCGGCTGGCTGCGCGCCGGCGCGCCGGGTTCACCTCGGCGGTCACCGCCCCCCGCGGCGGGATCGTCGGAGGCCGGGCCGCTTTCCTGAACCTCGCGGGGGACGATGCCCGGGACCTGGTGCTCGATCCGGACGTGGCGGTGATGGTCCGGCTCGGGACCCGCGGGTTCCGCTCCTTTCCCGGTTCCATGATGGGAGTGATCGCCTACCTGCGGCAGCTCTTCATGGACGCCTCGCACTACGCGGAGATCTGGCGGATATACGAGGAGGACCCGGCGGGCCTGGCGCGGCCGCGCTACGACCGCGCGCTCGCGCCGCTCGTGCCCGCCGCCGCGGGCGAGCAGGCCGTGCTCCTGCCGGCGACCCTCGACAAGGAGGTCCGCCGGATGGTGGGTCTCGCCCGGGAGTTCGGCATCCGGCCGGTGCTCTACGGCGGGCACGAGGCCACGGAGTCGGCGGCGTTCCTGGCGGAATACGGGGTTCCCATCCTGGTGAACCTCAACTGGCCGAAGGCCGATCCCGACGCGGACCCCGACGCCGAGGTGCCGCTCCGCACGCTCCGCCTCCGCGACCGGGCGCCCGCCGGTCCCGCGGCCCTCGCGGCGGCGGGCGTGCGGTTCGCCTTCTACATGGGCGAGGCGCCGCGGTCCGGCGGCGGTCCGCCGGGCCGCCGGGGAGGACCCGCGGGGGGACGCGGGGGCTCCGGCGACGAACTGACGGCGGTACGGCAGGCGGTCGAGCGGGGTCTCGACCGGGAGGCGGCGCTCACCGCGCTCACGATGGCCCCGGCGGAGATCTTCGGCGTTGCGGACCGGGTGGGGACGCTCCAGGCAGGGCGGATCGCCAACCTGGTGATCGCCGACCAGGACATCTTCGAGGACGAGGCGCAGATCGAGACGGTCTTCGTGGACGGCGTGATCCACCGGGTGGACGCCGCCGACGAAGAGGAAACGGAAGGGGACGAGACCCCCGCGCCGGAAGGACGAGGACGCGGACAGTGAGAACCATGCGACACACGAAGCTGTTTCTGGCGGCGGCCCTTCTTGGAGCGCCGCTCGCCTTCTCCCAGGACACCGTGATCCGGGGCGGCACGGTCCTCACCGTGACCGAGGGCACGCTCTCGCCCGGCGAGGTCCTGATCCGCGACGGGAAGATCGCCGAGGTCGGGACGGGCGTCACCGTTCCCGAGGGCGCCGAGGTGGTCGACGCCGCGGGAAGGTTCGTGATGCCCGGCATCATCGACGCCCACTCGCACATCGCCGCCGAATCCATCAACGAGGGGAGCGTCGCGGTGTCCTCGATGACGGGGACCGGCGACGTGGTGGACCCCTACGACATCAACATCTATCGCGAGCTGGCGGGCGGGGTCACCACCTCCAACATTCTCCACGGCAGCGCCAACCCGATCGGCGGCCTCAACGTGATCATCAAGCACCGCTGGGGCGCCGACGCGGCGGGACTCGTCCTCGAGGGCGCTCCCCCGGGGATCAAGTTCGCGCTGGGAGAGAACCCGAAGCGGTCGCGCGGCATGCCGGCCGGCGTCGAGCGGCGCTATCCGGCTACCCGGATGGGAGTCGTGGACGTGATCCGGCAGGCGTTCATCGAGGCGGAGGCCTACCGCCAGGAAATCGCCGACTACGACGCGGCGACGGCCCGGGGCGAGCGCGTGCTGCCTCCGCGGCGGGACATGAAGCTGGAGCCGCTGGTCGAGATCCTGGAAGGGACGCGGCTCGTCCACGCCCACTGCTACCGGCAGGACGAGATCCTGCAACTGCTGCGGGTCGCCGAGGAGTTCGGGTTCCGGATTGCCACGCTCCAGCACGTGCTCGAGGGCTACAAGGTCGCCAACGAGATCGCCGCGCACGGGGCGGGGGCGTCCACTTTCTCCGACTGGTGGGCGTACAAGGTGGAGGCCTACGACGCGATTCCGCACAACGCGGCGCTCATGACCGAGCGGGGCATCCTGGTCTCCATCAACTCGGACAGCGCCGAGGAAGCGCGGCACCTGAACCAGGAGGCCGCCAAGACCGTGAAGTGGGGCGGGATGAGCGAGGAGGAGGCCCTGAAGATGATCACGATCAACCCGGCGATCCAGCTCGGGATCGACGACAAGGTCGGTTCCATCGAGGCCGGGAAGGACGCCGACCTCGCCATCTTCGACCGCCACCCGCTGAGCACCTACGCGGTCAACCAGATGACCTTCGTGGACGGGGAGATGCTCTTCAGCCGCGAGCGGGACCTCGCGATGCGGGAGGCCATGGCGAGCGAACGCGCCGAGCTCGAAGCGAAACTCGCCGAGGGGGACGACGCCGGACGCGGGCCGGGCCGGCGCGGACCCCGGCGGGGACCGCGGGAAGGAGTCCGGCGATGACCCGGGTCGGCAGGAACGCTTTCGGAATCGCGCTGGCGCTGACCGGCGCCTCCGGCTTCGCGGCGGCGCAGGAGGAAGAGTCCTGGGTCATTCGGAACGCCCGCATCCACACGCTCGTTGAAGGGGCGGCGCCCATCGAGTCGGGTTCGATCCTGATCCGGGACGGCCGCATCGTCGAGATCGGGGACGACGTGGCGGCGCCGGCGGGCGCCGCCGTGATCGATGCCGCGGGCATGGACGTGTACCCGGGGATGATGGATTCGGTGAGCCAGCTCGGCCTCACCGAGATCGGCGCCATCAGCGCCACCGTGGACACCGTGGAACTGGGGGAGATGAACCCCCACCTGCGCGCGGCCACCGCGATCCATCCGTCGAGCGAGCACCTTCCGGTGGCGCGCGCCAACGGGATCACCCACGCGGTGGTGGCTCCCGGCCGGCTGGGCGGATTCGGCGGCGGGGGCGCCGGGATCAGCGGGCAGGCCTCCATTGTCCACCTCGACGGCTGGACCGTCGAGGAGATGGACATCGACGCCTCCGCGGGGATGGTGTTGACCTGGCCGACGCTCTCGACGCGTTCGTTCAACCTCGCGACCTTCAGCATGGACCGGCGGTCCGTCCGCGAGGCGAAGGAGGAGTACGACCGGCAGGTGGCCGAGCTGGGCGAGGTGCTCGACGCGGCGCGGCGCTACGCGGCGGCCGGTGAGGCCGGAGCCCGGGAACGCGACATCCGGCTCGCGGCGCTGGGGCCCGTCGTCGGCGGCGAGATGCCGCTCCTGATCCTCGCCCAGGGCGAGCGCGAGATCCGCGGGGCGGTCGAGTTCACGAGGGAGCAGGGGGTCAGGATGATCCTGCTCGGCGGAAGCGAGGCGTGGAAGGTGAAGGAACTCCTCGTCGAGAACGGGGTCCCGGTGATCCTGGGACCCACCCAGCGGCTGCCGGAGGAGGAGGACGAGGCCTACGATCAACCCTTCACGACCCCCGGAGAACTCCACGACGCCGGCGTGACGGTGGCCTTCGCCACCTTCGGGTCCTCGAACTCGCGGCTCCTGCCCTACGAGGCGGGGCACGCGGTGGGCTACGGGCTCCCGCAGGAGGCGGCGATCCGGGCGATCACCGCCGTTCCCGCGCAGCTCTTCGGACTGGCGGAAGACTTCGGGACGCTCGAAGAGGGGAAGGTCGCGAACCTGATCGTGGTGAACGGCGATCCGCTGGAGATTCGCACCCAAGTCGAGCACGTCTTCGTGAACGGGGTTCCGGTCTCGCTCGACAACCGGCACCAGAGCCTCTACGAGAAGTACCGAGCGCGCCCCGAGAGGGAGCACTGAGGGCGAATGACCCCCGAGAGCGGCTCGGCGACAGGCGAAATCCGGGGTGCTCTTGGTGTAGTTCTCCAGGCTTTGCTGGAGCGAGAGAGGAGAGGGGGCTGTGGACTCGGAGCCGCCGTCCGGCGCCGGACTCCAGCGCGGTGGCGCGGTCGGCCCCGGCGTCGCCGCGTCCCTACGCGATGATGTCGTGGATCACGCGGCCCTTCACGTCGGTCAGCCGGAAGTCGCGGCCGCTGTAGTTGTAGGTCAGGCGCTCGTGGTCGATCCCCATCAGGTAGAGGATGGTCGCGTGCAGGTCGTGGACGTGGACCGGATTCTCGACCGCCCGGAACCCGAAGTCGTCGGTGGCGCCGTACGTCATGCCTCCCTTGACGCCGCCGCCCGCGAGCCAGATGCTGAAGCCGAACGGATTGTGGTCGCGCCCGTTCACCACCCGGCCGCCGGCGCCGCCGCCCCCGGTCTCGAGCACCGGGGTGCGCCCGAACTCGGTGCCGCACACCACCAGCGTCTCGTCGAACAGGCCCCGTGACTTGAGGTCCTTGATGACGGCGGCGAAGGGTTGGTCGGAGTCCCTCGCGTTCTTGCGATGGTCGAAGATGTCGGCATGGGCGTCCCAGGGATCGCCCTTCGCGTAGTACACCTGCACCATCCGGACGCCGCGCTCGACGAGCCGCACCGCCATCAGGCACCCGCGCGCGGTGCTGCCGGGGCCGTAGAGCTTCTGGGTGGCGGCGCTCTCGCCGCGGATGTCGAACACTTCCGGGGCCTCGGTCTGCATCCGGTAGGCGGTCTCCATCACCTGGATCGCGCCCTCGATCTCGGGAGCCTCCTCGCCGAGGCGCGCGAGGTGGAACCGGTTCAGTCTCTCGACCAGGTCCACTTCGCGGCGCTGGCCGTCGCCCTGGATCGCCTCGCCCCGGATATTCGGGATCAGGCGCTCCGGGTCGAAGTCGCTCTCGATCCGCGGCGCCTTGTCGGAGATGTAGGAACCCTGATGGATGGGCGGCAGGAAGGCGTTGCTCCACAGCGGCGGGCCCACCACCGTCGGCTGGTCCGGGCACAGCACCACGAATCCCGGGAGGTTCCGGTTCCCGGTCCCGAGCCCGTAGGTCAGCCACGACCCGAGCGACGGCCGCCCCGGCTGGATGTGCCCGGTGTTCATCATCAGCAGCGAGGGCTCGTGATTCGGGATGTCCGTATGCATCGAGCGGATCACGCAGATGTCGTCCGCGCACCCGCCCACGTGCGGGAACAGCTCGCTGATCTCGATCCCGGACTCCCCGTAGCGATCGAACCGGAAGGGCGACTTCAGGAGCGCGCCGGTGCGCCGCTCCGTCTTGATGGCGCCGGTCGGCAGCGGCTGCCCGTGGTACGTCTCGAGCATCGGCTTCGGATCGAAGGTGTCCACCTGCGAGACGCCCCCGTTCATGAACAGGAAGATGACGTTCTTCGCGCGCGGGGTGAAATGCGGCTGCGGCAGCGACTGGCCCGACCCGCCACCGGCCGATGCGGCGACAAGCCGCGCGAACGCCATCATGCCGAAACCGCCGCCCACGGCCTTCAGCGCCTCGCGCCGGGTACGTGGCCGCCCGGCCAGCGCGCGGCAGTCGGGAAGGGAGTCCGCCATCAGTCCACGAACCTGAATTCGGCGACGCTGAAGAGCGCCCGCGCGTACTGGATCCACGCTTCCAGGGTCGCCCGTTCCCCAGGGGACGCGGGGCGAACCTCTTCCGGAGCGGCCCCCGCCGCGGCCTCACTTGCCGGCGCCTCCGCCTCCTCGGCGAGCCAGGCGGCCCGCCGTTCTTCGAGAAACGCGAGACCCGCGGCCAGCTCCTCCTCCGTGACCTCGCGGGCGTAGAGCAGCGGATAGGCCGCCTCGATCATCTCCCGGTCCCGGAAGACGAGCGGTGCGTCCCCGCCCGCGGCCCCCCCGTCGCCGCCGACCCGGTCCGTCTCGTCCCCGCCGGCCGCGGCGGCCAGCCGCCGCGCCAGCGACTCCGCCTGCCGCTTCACGAAGGGGCTGTTCATGAAGTAGAGACTCTGCCCCGGGACATTGGTTTCGTGCCGCAGCTCGGCGGAGAGGCTCGGGTTCGGGAAGTCGAAGGTCTGCAGGAAGGGGTCCACCTCGAAACGGCTCACCTCGCCGTAGATGGTGCGGCGATGGTGGTCCTCCTCCCGCAGGCTCCGGGAGGGGCCGCCCACCGTCGGGTCGAGTTCGCCGGAAACGGCGAGGATCGCGTCGCGGATGCTCTCCGCCTCCAGCCGCCGCCGGCCGAAGCGCCAGTAGGAGCGGTTCGCCGCGTCAATCGCCTCGTTGCCCGGGTGGCCTGCGCTCGACAACCGATAGGTCGCGGACCGCATGATGTCCCGGTGCAACTGCTTGACGGACATGCCGCCCTCGACGAAGCGCGCCGCGAGGTATTCGAGCAGCTCGGGGTTCGTCGGCCGCTCCCCCATCGCCCCGAAGTTGCTCGGCGTCTCGACGAGGCCCGTGCCGAGGTGCCAGCGCCAGACCCGGTTCACGATGACCCGCGCGGTGAGGGGATGTCCGGCGATCGCCTCCGCGAGCTGGAGGCGGCCGCTGCCCCCGGTGAACGGCGCGGCGCCCTCTCCCGACAGCACGGCCAGGAAGCCGCGCGGCACGGCTTCGCCGAGGTTGACCGGATTCCCGCGGATGTGCAGGGGGATGTCGGTCAGATCTTCGGGGGCCTTGTCGCGCACCCCCATGGCGAAGGCCAGATCCGGCAGTTCCTCCTTGAGCTGCTCGATGCGCTCGCGCATGGCCGCGACGTGGTCGGCGGCCACCCGTCCAAGCTGGCGTTCGAGACCCCAGTCGCGGAAGCGGAACAGTCCGGGCGCCGGAAAGGCGGTGTCGAGCCGGTTGTCGAGATCGCGCCGGAAGAGGTCCGTGTAGAGGTTGAAGCGTTCCCGCTCCATGGTGTCGAGTTCCAACTGGTGCTGGTCGAAGAAGCTCTTGAAGCCATTGGGCATCGGCGTGGACTCCACGTCCTGGAGCGGCGTGCCCTTGGCGATGATGCGCCGGTTGCGGTCTTCGAGCCGCTCCTGCTCCGCGACGATTTCGAGCACCTGCCGCTGGAACGCGTCGGCGAGCTTCCGGGCCTCGGCCTCCTCGGCGTCGCCGCGGGCGATCATGGCCTGCCACTCCCCGAGATACGGATAGTGCTTCGGTTCCTTGCCCAGGAAACGGATCCACCGCTCGAGCGTTTCGAGGTCGACCTTGGCCCGCGCGGCGGCCCGTGAGGGCGGCAGCCGCGGCTTCCCGGTCACCTGCCACGCGGCCATCATGTAGCGCGAGGCCTGTAGCGAGAGCACCCGCGCCAACTGATCGCTCTCGGTTGCCAGATACTCCTTGAGGCTCGTTTCGAGACTCTCGATGAACTCTGTTTCCTTCTCGTAGGACGCGGCCTGTTCCTCGTCCGCGATCGGGTATTCGTGGTAGTCGGCGTTGTTGAAGATCCCGGCGAGCGCGTAGTAATCGTGGGTGCCGATCGGGTCGTACTTGTGGTCGTGACACCGGGCGCAGGCCACGGTGAGGCCGAGGAAGCCGCGCGTGGTCACGTCCACCCGGTCGTTCCGCTCGTCGGCCCGCGCCACCGGCGGGTCGGCGATGTCGTAGTACCAGGGCCCGCCCCCGAGAAAGCCGAGACCCGGGATCGCCCGCGCCCGCTCGGCCCCCTCCAGCAGGTCACCGGCGAGCTGCGCCTTGACGAACTGGTCCCAGGGCAGGTCCCGGTTGAACGCCTCGACCACCCAGTCGCGCTGCACGTAGGCGTTGTCGTAGCGCTCGCGTCCGGAGCGGTCAGGCGCCAGCCCCCGGGTGTCGTCCTCGCCGAACCGGATGACGTCGAGCCAGTGGCGCCCCCAACGTTCGCCGTAGTGCGGTGACGCCAGCAGCCGCTCCACGACCGCGTCGAAAGCGTCCGGCGACGGGTCGTTCACGAAGGTCTCGACCTCCTCCGGTGCCGGAGGCAGCCCGGTGAGGTCGAAGGTGGCCCGCCGGATGAGCTGCCGCCGGTTGGCGGGCCCCACGGGTTCGAGCCCCTTCTCCTCCAGCCCGGCCAGCACGAAGCGGTCGATGGCGCCCCGTGCCCAGCCGGTCCGCTGGGGCTCCGGTACGGCGGGCGAGGCGAGGGGCCGGAACGACCAGAAGGCACGCTCCTCGGCGGTGACGGCCCGCCGGGGCAGGGCGGTGGGCGCGTCGGTTTCCGCCCATTCCGCCCCCGCGGCGATCCAGTCCACGACGTCCTCGATCTCGGCGTCGGGCAGCTTGCTGCCCCCGAACGGCATCCGCAGATCCTCGCGCTCGTGCCGCAGCGCGGCGACGAGGAGGCTTCGGCCGGGATCGCCCGGCACGATCACGGGCCCCCGGCCGCCGCCCGCGAGCATCCGCTCCCGCGAATCGAGCCGGAGCCCGCCCTGCGCGTCGTCCGCGTGACAGGTGAAGCAGCTCCGTTCGAGGATCGGACGTACGTGGTCCACGAAGAGGTGGGCGCTCACGGACAGCCTCTCCTCGCCCCCGCCCGTCCCGGCGTGGTCCGCGGGCGCGGATGCCGCCTCCCCCGCTTCCGCCGCGACGACCGGGGCCGGCCACGGCGCGTCCATGCGAATCCACTCCTCGAGCGCCGCGATCTCCCTCGCGCCGAGCGGCTCCATCTCGAACGGCATCTCCTGCCCCTCGATCTCGTGCCGCACGGCGCGGATCAGCCGGCTCCCGTCGGGATCGCCGGGAACGATGGCGGGCCCCGACGCGCCTCCCGCGAGCAGCGTCTCCCGCGAGGTGACCCGGAGCTCCCCAAGCGCCAGGTCGCCGTGGCAGGACGAGCAGTTCTCCACCAGCACCGGACGTACCCGGTTCTCGAAGAACTCCTCCGGCGACTGCCCCGCCGCCGGCGCCGCACGGGCGGAAACGCCAAGCAGCACGGCCACCCCTGCAAGCCTGCGAATACCCCTCATCGGACGGATTCCCTTGGGCACGACACGATTCCCGGCGACCGACCCCGCGAATCATGCCACGCGCCCCCGGTGACTGCCAATCCGCGGCGCCGACTGGCACGTCCGGGAGCGCCGGTCTTCAGACCGGCATCGCGGCCGCAGGCCGCGAAACTCCCGGCGCTATGGTGCTTCGTCGCGGGGACCGGAGACGAAGATGGCGAAGCGTTGTTCGCCGCCGCGCCATCCCCGGTGGCGGCGACGCAAGGCGGCGAATTGCCTTTGGGAGTTTCGCCCGCTGCGCGGGCGATGCCGGTCTGAAGGCCGGCGCGCCTGCCGCGCTCCCGAGCGTCTTTCCGGCCCCGCCGGAATCGCCTCCCCGCTCTGCCATTCTCATGACGGGCGGGGTGCGCGGGAGGACGCGGGCAGCGACATTTCTCCCGGTGCGGGCTCCAGGCCGCCGGCGTCCCCCGACTTGCGCGCTTGCCCACTGAGGAACGCCGCCATACTCTGCATGGGCAGGAACCGAGTTGTGAGACCGGCCGCCGGAGAGCGCGCCATCCTCGAACTGTCGGACCTTACCCTCCGGTTCGGGGGCGTGACCTCACTCGCGGGTCTCACGATGGAGGTGCGGCGCGGCGAACTGCTGGCCCTCATCGGGCCCAACGGGGCGGGGAAGACCAGCGTCCTGAACTGCGTCTCCGGCCTTTACCGCCCGCAGGCAGGGAGCATCAGCCTGACCGGCCGCGACGGGGCGCGGCACGCGCTGCAGCGGCTCGCACCGCACCGCATCGCGGCGCTGGGCGTCGCGCGCACCTTCCAGAACATCGAGCTGTTCAAGCGCATGACGGTGCTCGACAACCTGATGCTGGGCCGCCATGTGCACATGAACGGCGGCGTGCTCAGCGGGGGCCTCTACTGGGGCCGCCAGCGCGAGCGGGAGATCGAACACCGCCGGGCCGTGGAGCAGGTCATCGACTTCATGAACCTGGAGCCGCTCCGGAGCGCCGTGGTGGGGAACCTGGCCTACGGGAACCAGCGGCTCGTGGAGATGGCGCGCGCCCTGGCGCTCGATCCGCACCTGCTCCTCCTGGACGAGCCGACGGCCGGGATGAACGCCGAGGAGAAGGAGTCGATGGCGCGCTTCATCCTCGACGTGCACGAGGAGCAGGGCATCACCGTGGTGGTCGTCGACCACAGCATCGACGTGATCATGGACATCGCGGACCGGGTCGTGGTGCTGGACTTCGGGCGCCGGATCGCCGAGGGACGCCCGGAGGAGGTCCGGAACGACCCCGCGGTCATCGATGCCTACCTGGGCGCGAAAGCGGACGATCCCGGCCACGATGAGGACCGGCCGTGACGGGGACCCTGCCCGGACTCCTCGCAAGCCACGCGGCGAGCCGTCCGGACGACGTCGCGCTGCGCGAGAAGGAGTTCGGGATCTGGCAGGAGATCACCTGGGCGGAGTACCTGGCGCGGGTGCGGGGTTTCTCTCTCGGGCTGACGGAGTTGGGTCTGGAAGCGGGCGACCGCGTGGCGATCATCGGGGACAACCGCCCGGAATGGGTGATCGCGGAGCTGGCGTCCCAGACCGCGGGCGTTCTCCCCCTCGGGCTCTACCAGGACGCCATCGCCGACGAACTCGCCGGCACCTTGAAGGCCGCCGAGGCGCGGGTCATCGTGGCCGAGGACCAGGAGCAGGTGGACAAGGTGCTGGAGGTGCGGGAACGGCTCCCGGGGCTCGAGCACATCGTCTACTACGACCGGCGCGGCATGTACGGCTACCAGGCGCCGGGTCTGATGTCCTTCGAGGAGGTCGAAGCGCTGGGCGGCGGACTTCACGAGAGGTCGCCGGGGGAGTTCGACCGGCGGTTGGCCGGAATCCGGCCCGGCGACACTGCGCTGCTCTGCACGACCTCCGGCACGACGAGCGTCCCGAAGCTGGCGATGCTCTCGCACGAGAACCTGCTCGCCATGGCGTCGCAACTGCAGAGCGTGGACGCGATGTACCCGGACGACGAATTCGTGTCGTTCCTGCCGCTCGCGTGGATCGGCGAGCAGATGGTGGGGGTGGCGAGCGGCCTGCTGGCGGGATTCACGGTGAACTTCCCCGAAGAAGCGGCGACCGCGCGCCAGGACACCCGCGAGATCGGGCCGGCCTTCCTGATGTCGCCGCCCCGGATCTGGGAGAACATGGTTTCGGACGTGCAGGTCATGGCCGAGGACACGACCCGCCTCAAGCGCTGGATCTACCGCTGGGCGATGCGGCAGGGCGCCGCCAGGGCCGAAGCCCGCTTCCGGGGCCAAGGCGTCAGCTTCGCGCGGAGGGCCGCCCACCGGCTGGCCGACTGGACGGTGTTCCGCCCCGTCCGCGACCAGTTGGGGCTCGCCCGGGTGCGGCGGGCCTACACCGGGGGCGCCGCGCTCGGCCCCGATGTCTTTCGCTTCTACCACGCCATCGGCGTCAACCTGAAGCAGCTCTACGGCCAGACCGAGGTGTCCGGGATCTCGGTGGTGCACCGGGACGGAGACATCCGTTTCCAGACGGTGGGCGTGCCGCTGCCCCGCACCGAGATCCGGGTTTCGGACGACGGAGAGATCCTCTGCCGGAGCCCCGCGGTGTTCCAGGGCTACTTCCGGAACCCGGCGGCGACGGCGGAGACGCTCGCGGACGGCTGGCTGCACTCGGGCGACGCCGGCTACTTCGACGACGGCGGCCACCTGGTGGTGATCGATCGCCTCGCCGACGTGATGAAGCTCGCGGACGGGAGCAACTTCTCCCCGCAGTTCGTCGAGAACAAGCTCAAGTTCAGCCCCTACGTCAGCGAGGCGGTGGTCTTCGGAGGATCCGGGGCCCCGTTCGTCACCGCCCTGATCGCCATCGACATGGAGAACGCCGGCCAGTGGGCGGAGCGCCGCCGCATCCCCTACACCACCTTCACCGACCTGGCCCGCCGCCCCGAGGTGTACCGGCTGGTGCGCGAACAGGTGGCGGCGGTGAACGAGGAACTCCCGCCCGCGGCGCGTATCCGCCGCTTCCTGCTGCTCTACAAGGAACTGCACGCGGACGACGCGGAACTGACCCGCACCCGCAAGGTGAGGCGCCGCCACGTCGCCGGCCGCTTCCGGGAGATCATCGACGCCCTGCAGGGAGACGGCGATGCGGTCACCGTGGCGACCGAGATCACCTACCAGGACGGCCGCACCGCGGCGGTGGAGCACCGGCTTCGCATCGAGACGATGGACGGAACGGGCCCCTAGCCCACCGAGCATGGACATCTTCCTCCAGTTGACCGTCTCGGGGCTCAGCACCGGGATGATCTACGCGCTGGCGGCCGCCGGCTTCGTGGTCATCTACAAGGCGAGCGACGTCATCAACTTCGCCCAGGGAGACCTGCTCCTGCTGGGGACCTACCTGATCTTCTTCGGGGTGGCCCAGGTCGGCCTGCCCTGGAGCCTCGGGGTGCTCGTGACGCTGCTCCTCGCGGTCGCCGTGGCGCTCGCCGTCGAGCGGCTCGTGCTGCGTCCCCTGGTGGGCGAGCCCATCATCTCCATGATCATGGTGACGATCGGGCTCTCGTCCGTCCTCAGGGGAGTCACGGGCGCCATCTGGGGCCCGAATCCCCGCTCGTTCGACTCGTTCCTGCCGGCCGGCGACATCGTGCTCGGGCCCGCCACGCTCTCGGCGGGGCGGGTGCTCTCCATCCCCATCGCCCTCGCGGTGCTGGCGGGGCTGGGGCTCTTCTTCCGCCACACGCGGGACGGCATCGCCATGCGCGCCATCGCCGACGACCAGCAGGCGGCGCTCAGCATGGGGATCAGCATCCCCCGGGTCTTCGGGGTTGCCTGGGGGCTCGCGGCCGTGTCCGCTGCGCTCGGCGGGATCATGCTCGCGGGCATCGTGGGAGTGAGCCCCAACGTGGCGTCCATCGGTCTCCGGGTGTTTCCGGTGGTGATCCTTGGGGGGCTGGACTCGATCGCGGGGGCGGTCCTCGGGGGCGCCGTCATCGGGCTGCTCGAGGTGTATGTCGGCTTCTATGTCGGGCACGGACTCAACCTGGTGGTCCCGTACGTGGTGCTGGTCCTGGTCCTCATGGTCCGGCCCTACGGCCTCTTCGGGAAGGAGGTCATCGAACGGGTATGAGGACAGCGAGGAATCCCCGATGAGCCTGGATTGCGGGGTCTTCCACACACGCTACGAGTCGGACATGGGGCTCCGCCCGCGGCCCCTCCAGCGAATCCGGCTGGGAGTCTTCGCCCTCTTCGTGCTCGTGTTCCCGTTCGTGGCCAGTCCCTACTGGCTGGACCTCGCGAACCAGGTGGCCATCGCCACGGTGGGGGCCATCGGCCTGAACATCCTCGTCGGCTACACCGGGCAGATCTCCCTCGGCCAGGGCGCCTTCATGGCGATCGGGGCGTACACCGCGGGACTCCTGACCCTGAACTTCGGCGTTCCCTGGGGTGCGAGCGTGTTCGCCGCCTGCCTCGTCACCGCCGCCGCGGGCACCTTCTTCGGGCTGCCGTCGCTCCGGCTCAAGGGGCTCTACCTGGCCATCGCCACGCTGGCCGCCCAGGAGATCGTGGAGTGGGGGATGACCCACTGGACCGCGGTGACGGGCGGGACAGAGGCGATCGTGCTGCCCGCGCCCGTTCTCTTCGGCATTCGCCTGAACAGCAACTTCAACTTCTACTGGCTCGCGGTGCTCACGGCGGCCGGAACCGCGCTCTTCGCGGCCAACCTGCTGCGAAGCCGCATCGGACGCGCCTTCGAGGCCGTGCGCGACCAGGACGTCGCGGCGAGCGTCATCGGGGTGGACGTCTTCCGCACCAAGCTGCTGGCCTTCGCGACGTCGTCGTTCTTCGTGGGGCTCGCCGGGGCGATGATCGCCTTCCACCGCAACATCATCACCTGGGAGCGGTTCACCCTGAGCACGAGCATCGTCTTCCTGGCGATGATCATTGTGGGAGGCCTGGGCTCGATCCGGGGGTCGTTCCTGGGGGCGGCGCTCATCGCGCTGCTCCCGGCGATGATCACCAACGTGGGCCGGGCCATCCAGGACACCGCGCCGCAGGCGGCGTCGCTCCTTCCCTACGCGCAGCAGGCCGTGTTCGGGATCGTGATCATCCTCTTCCTGATCTTCGAGCCCCGGGGACTGTCCAAGCTCTGGGAGAACGCGAAGGACTACTTTCATGTGTGGCCGTTTGCGTACCGGCGCGGCGAGACGCGGACCGGGTGAAGTACGCGACCAGGGACGATGCGTCAAGATGAGTGCAGGATGAACGAAGAACCGAAGACCACGACAGGCAGGCGGGATCGTCTGGTGGCGCTTGGCGTCACCGTGTTCCTGGGCGCCGGCTGCGGCGGCGACGCCGGCCCGGACACCGGCGCCATCAAGGTCGGCGCGATCTTCGACCTCACCGGGCCCACCGCCGACGTCGGGACCGACTACGGCGACGGCGTGCGCGGCTTCGCGGACTGGATCAACGCCCGGGGCGGCATCGAGGGGCGCCCGATCGACCTCATTTACCAGGACTACGGCTACCAGGTCGATCGCGCCGAACAGCTCTACACGCAGTTCGTCGGCGAGGGCGCGGTCATCTTCATGGGATGGGGCACCGGCGACACCGAGGCCCTGCGCCTCCGCATCGCCGAGGACGAGATCCCGTTCAGCTCCGCGTCGCTCTCGCATCGCCTGGGCGACCCGGCGGAGGCTCCCTACAACTTCCTGCTGGCGACGACCTACAGCGACCAGTTTCGCATCGCCCTCGACTGGATCGCCGGCAACCACGGCGAGGGGACACCCATCGTGGCGCTGATGCACAACGCGAGTCCCTTCGGGCTGTCGCCGGCGCGGCAGGGCGGGGTCGCGTTCGCCGAGGCGCGGGGCATCGACCTGACCCTCTACGAGATGCCGCGTGGCGCGGTGGACTTCACCGCCGAGTTCTCGCGCATCCGTCAGAGCGGCGCCCAGTACGTCGTCTTCCAGAACACCTCGGGGCCGGCAGCGGTGGCTCTCGCGAACGCGCGGAGTCTGGGGCTGGACGTCACCTTCTTCTGTCTCAACTGGTGTTCGAACGCCCAGGTGATCGATCTGGCCGGCGAGGCGGCGGAGGGCCTCATGGGGACGATGCCGTACGCGCCCCTGAGCGTGGACGTGCCCGGGACGCGCGTCATCCGCGAGTACCTGGTGTCGCGCGGCGAGTCGCCCGAGGAGAAGACCAACGCCTACACGCAGGGCTGGTGGACCTTCGCGGCGTTCGCCGAGGGCATGCGGCGGGTACTCGCCGCGGGCGAGGAACTGACCGGGGTGAACATCAAGGCGGCGCTGGAGACGTTCGCCGACTACGACCTGGGCGGGGTCACCGCGCCCGTGACCTTCACCCCCGCGGATCACCGCGGGTCGAAGGGGCTCCGCATCTTCCGCGTCGACGAGGGGGCGTGGGCGCCGTTCACCGACTTCGTCCAGGCGCCGCGATGACGGGCGCGGACCCGCCGCCGCTCCTGAGCCTCAACAACATCGAGGTTCTCTACGACGACGTGATCCTCGTCCTGCGGGGGCTTTCGCTCGACGTGGCGGAAGGGCAGATCGCGGCGCTCCTCGGGTCGAACGGCGCCGGCAAGACCACGACCCTGAAGGCCACCTCCGGACTCCTCTACGTGGAGGATGGCGAGGTCAGCGACGGGACGATCGTCTTCGACGGCGAGGAGATCCAGGGGATGGACGCCCACCGCATCGTGGAAAGGGGCATCTTCCAGGTCCTCGAGGGCCGGCGGGTCTTCGAGCACCTGACGGTCCGCGAGAACCTGCTCGCGGGGGCCTATACGCGGAGCGCCCGGCGCGGCCTCGAGGCGGAAACGGACAAGGTGTACGAGTACTTTCCGGCGCTCGCGGAGCGCCGGGGACAGCAGGCGGGCTACCTCTCCGGCGGCGAACAGCAGATGCTGGCGCTGGGCCGGGCGCTCATGGCTTCCCCGCGGCTGCTGCTGCTCGACGAGCCGTCGCTCGGACTGGCCCCGACGCTGGTGGAGACCATCTTCGGGGCCCTGCAGCGCATCAACCGCGAGGAGGCCACCACCATCCTGCTGGTGGAGCAGAACGCCCGCATCGCCCTGTCGGTCGCGGACTACGGGTACATCATGGAGGGGGGACGGGTGGTGCTCGAGGGCAGTGCGGAAGAGCTGACGGCCAACGAGGACGTCAAGGAGTTCTATCTGGGGCTGGCCGAGGCCGGCCGCCGGTCGTACCGGGACGTGAAGCACTACCGGCGGCGGAAGCGGTGGCTGTCGTGACGGGGAAGCGAACGTCCGAGGATTGGAGCGCGCGCCAGGACCGGATCGCGGCGCGCGCGGTCCAGTGGGGAGCGGCGCACAGCGCCGAGATCGGGCGGCGGCTCGCGCGGGCCGGGGTTCGGCCGGGGGACGTGCGCGGCGTCGCCGACCTGCAGGCGATTCCGGTACTGACCAAGGACGAACTGCCCGCGCTGCAGGCCGCCGATCCGCCCTTCGGGGGGATGCTCGCGGCGCCCCTCGCTTCGCTCGCGCGCATCGCCCGCTCGCCGGGGCCGATCAACGATCCGCAGGGGAGCGGCGCGGATTTCTGGCGCCTGGGCACGGCGCTCGAGGCGGCGGGCTTCCGTCGCGGCGAGGTGGTGCTCAACAGCTTCTCGTACCACCTGACGCCGGGCGGCCTGATGCTCGACGGGGGACTGCGGGCCATCGGGTGCGTGGTGATTCCGGGAGGGGTGGGCGGCGCCGCCGCCCAGATCGAGGCAGCAAGCTCGGCGGGGGCGACCGGTTACGCCGGCACCCCCCAGTTCCTGCTGACCCTGCTCGAGCGGGCGGAGGAATCGGGCCGGCCGCTCGGGTTGGAGCGCGCGCTGGTGTCCGGCGCGCCGCTCCCGCCGTCGCTGCGCGCCCGCCTCCAGGACGGCTTCGGGGTGGACGTCTTCGAGGCCTACGCGGCCGCCGACACGGGGCTGATCGCGTACGAGTGCGCCGGGAAGGACGGCTGGCAGGTGGCGCCGGACGTGGTAGTCGAGGTGCTCCTGCCCGGCGACGACCGCCCGGCCGCGGAGGGGGAGGCGGGGCAGGTGGTGGTCACCAGCCCGAACGAGGTCTATCCGCTCGTTCGCTTTGGCACCGGCGACCTTTCCGCCTGGCGCCGCGCGCCCGGAACCCGCGGTGGCGACCGCGCCGGCCCCCGCCTGGCGGGTTTCCTGGGCAGGGTGGGAGAGGGGGTGAAGGTGCGCGGGATGTTCGTGCACCCGCGCGAGCTGGCCGCGGCCCTGGGGCCCGACCCCGCGGTGGCGCGGTACCAGGCGGTGGTGTCCGCCGACGGTACGCGGGACGTCTTCACCGTGCGGGTCGAGACGGCGCCCGGCCGCGCCATGGACCCCGCCAGGCTGGCCGAACGCATCCGCGAGGCGGTGAAGATCCGGCCGGCCGTGGAGGTGGTTCCCTCCGGGACGATCCCCCCCGAAGCACGCCCGCTGGTGGATGCTCGAGAGGAACAGGCGACGGGTTCAACCTAAGCCCGTCCCCCCGGCTCCCCCGTCCTCTCCCCGTATCCGCCCCGACCCTTCCCGGTTGAGGTTGTACCTCATGATGCGGCCGTGCGGGCCGTTGCGGTCGCGCTCGAGCCCGAAGACCTCGCCCGGCACCTCCCCGGGAACCGCCGCCTCCAGCCGCCGCTCGTCGCCCGGTTCGAGGCGCAGGCGCCGCGCGCCCACCGCCCGGCCCCTGCGGCTCAGCCCGACGATCACCGCGCCGACGGCGGGCTGGCGAAGCACATACGCCACCGCCACGTCGGCCATGGTGGCACGGTGCCGGCCAGCCACCTCCGCGAGCGCTGCGCACGCGCGCTCCAGCGCCGCGCGGCCCCCCACCTCGTCGGCGACGAGGCGGTACTTGACAAGCGAGCGCGACGGCGCCGCAGCACCGGCCGCATCCGAGAGCAAGCCGCCCGCGAGCGCCCCGTAGCAGAGCAGTGTCACGCTGCGCCGGAGACACAGGTCCGTCATGCCCTTCTGCGGCCGCCGGTCCAGCAGCGAGAACTGGACCTGGTTCGAGATCACTGGAATTCCGGCGTCCAGGAGAGCAGTGAGGGCGCCGCAGTCGAAGTTGGTTACCCCGATGTTGCGCACAACCCCTTCTTGGCCGAGTTCCGTCAACCACTCCGCCGCGCGCAGCCACCCCGGCTGGGAGAGGTCCCACCAGGCGAACTGGACCAACTCCAGCGCCTCGACGCCCAGCCGGTCACGGGACCTGAGGACGATGTCGCGCACGTAGTTCCGGTCGACGGTGGCCAGCGCGTCCAGATCGGGTACGAACTTGGTGAACACGACCACCTGCCTGGCGGACGCGGGCCGGGCCGCCAACCAGTCGCCGAGGAGCTGCTCGGCGCCCGTGTAGATGTCGGCGCAGTCAAGGAAGAGCGGCCCCGGCCGAGCGGCGGCCTCGTCAAGAGCGGCGAAGGCGCGCTTACGGCTCCACCCGGGCCCATGCCCTCGCGACAACTGCCAAGCGCCACGTACCAACCCGCCGGCCGGCAGCGGCAGGGTCATCGCGTCCGCGTTAGCAGCCTGTGAAAAAAGTCACGCGGCGTTCGAGCGGCGATGCATCCCGCCTGAACCGCGCCTCTCCGAGGCGCTCTGCGTTGCGTTTCGGTCGAAATACACCCGGTATTCCTCCCTCACGCGCCTTGTCAGGCGGGCGCCTCGCCACTCTCGGCGCTCACGCGACTTTCTCCACAGGCTGCTAGAGGAACACGAGTGACCTCGCTGTGGCGGAAGGCCGAGATGCCGGTGCGGGTGATGCGGAAGCGGGCGCCACAGTGGGGATCCGGACAGGCGATTTCGGCGTCGGAGGTCATCCAGTCGTTGGGATGGGTCCGGCGCTGCTTGGCCGGAAGCAGCGGAAGAAGGGCCGCCAGGGGGTAGAGCGGAAAGCTCTGCCCCGCGGGAAAGGACAGGTTCTCGCCCCGAAGTTCGAAGTAGTCCCCTTCCCGGTGGTTGCAGACCATCTGGCGCTCGCCGGCCACGACCTCCACCCGCAGGTCGTAGAGCTCGAACCTGTCGTCTTGACGCATCTGCGTGCCCTCCTCAAGGCGGCCCGGGCACCGCCGCTGGACCCTCGGGCGACGATCCCCGATCATACTGTGTGGCCCACGATCCAAAGCAGCCGCTCGTCTTCCGGCTCGGCCTGGCGGGAGCAGTGCTCCCGATCCTCGTCTTCGCAGCCGGCGCCGCCTGGCTGGGCTTTTCCGGCGCGCCGGACGAGCGCGGCCTGTGGCCCGTCCTGGTCGTAGCCCTGGGCGCCGGCCTCCTGCTCGCCAGGAGGGCCTCCGACTACAGCGCGGCGGCGCTGCGCGGGATGTCGCGCCCCATCGTCATGCTCATGGTGGCGGCCTGGCTGCTGGCGGGCATCTTCTCGGCCGTGCTGCGCGAATCCGGGCTCGTCCACGCCCTGGTGTGGGCGGGCGCCGAACTGGGGGTGAGCGGCGGCGGCTTCGTCCTGCTGGCCCTGGTCATCGCGGTTCTCTTCTCAACCGCGACCGGCACCAGCCTCGGGACCATCCTCATCTGCGCGCCGCTGCTCTACCCCGCGGCGGGCGTCTTCGGGGCCAGCCCGGTTGCGTTGATCGGGGCGATCCTGGCCGGCGCCACCTTCGGGGACAACGTTTCGCCCGTTTCCGACACGACCATCGCGTCCGCGATCAGCCAGGACGCGCCCATGGGCGGGGTCGTGCGCAGCCGCCTCCGCTATGCGCTGCCCGCCGCCCTGGCCGCCGCGCTCATCCTTACGCTGCTTGGCGGCGCCGAGGCGCCCCCGGCCGCGGCACCCGTCCCGGGTGCGGCGCTCGCCGGCGACCCGTCCGCGCTCCCCATGTTGCTGGCGCCCGGGGCCGCGTTTCTCATGCTGTGGCGGGGACGCGGCCTGGTGGAGAGCCTCTTCGCCGGGGTGGCCGTAGCGGTGGCCCTGGCCCTGACGCTGGGGCTCGTCACCCCCGCCGGCCTGCTCCACATCGACGCCGGGTCCTTCCAGGCCCGCGGGCTCATTCTGGACGGGATGGAGGGCGCGGTCGGTATCGTGATCTTCACCATCCTCCTCATGGGGATCGTGGGGGCAGCCCAGGAGGCGGGTGTCGTGGACCGTTTGGCCGGGGCGCGCGGGTTCTGGCGGGCCGCACCGACGGCGCGCGGGACGGAGTTCGGCATCTTTGCCGTGACGAGCGCCGCCGTCATGCTGACCACGCATTCGGTGATGGCCATCCTCGCGGTCGGCGACCTGGTCCGGGATTCCGGCAGGCGCGCCGGCGTGGGGCGCTTCCGGCGCGCGAACCTCCTGGACATGACCGTCTGCACCTACCCGTTTCTCCTGCCTTTCTTCATCCCGACCATCCTCGCGGCCTCGGCGACCGCCTCCGGTGAGGCTTTCGGCGTGCCGAGGGTGTCCGCCCTGGAAGCCGGGCTGGCGAACGCCTACTCGTGGGCCCTCCTGGGAGTGATCCTGGTGGCGATCATCACGGGTTGGGGCAGGTCGGAGGACCGCGGGGATGCGACCTGATCCGATGACTCTCCGGAACCGCACATCCAGGTGCCTTGCCCTTCCGGGGCTCGTCCTCGCCGCGTGCCTCTTCGGCTGCGGGCCGCCGGACTACGACCTGATCATCCGGGGCGGCACGGTCTTTGACGGGACCGGGGCGCCGGGCGTCGTCACCGATCTGGCGGTCAAGGGGGAGCGCATCGCCGCGATCGGCGACGTTCGCGGCAGCGCGGAACGAACCATCGACGCCGCGGGGCTCTACGTGGCTCCCGGTTTCGTCGATATGCACAGCCACTCCGAGCTCCGGCGCCTGCTCGACGGCGGCCAGGGGCCTTCGTTCGCATTCCAGGGGCTCACCACCGAGGTCTACGGGGAGACGACTTCGATGGGCCCGCGGGGTGGCCGGATCGAGGACACCCTGCCCGAGGAACTGGAAGGGAAGTGGGAGACCCTGGGCGGGTTCCTCGACTACCTGGAGGAGACGGGCATCGCGATCAACGTGGCGTCCTACGTCGGCTCCGGCTCGGTCCGGGCCTACGTCATGGGCTATGAGGACCGGCCGCCCACCGGCGAGGAACTCGAGGCGATGCTGCGGCTGGTGCGGGACGCCATGGCCGAGGGAGCGTTCGGAGTCTCCGCCGGGATGAGCTACGTGCCCAACATCTACATGTCCACGGAGGAACTCGCCGCGATCGTCGCGGAGGGGGCCGCGGCGGGCGGCATCTTCGCGAACCACGCCCGCACGATGAACGGGACCGATCCGGAGGCGATCACGGAGGCCCTCCTCATCGGCGAACGGGCGGGCGCGCCGGTCCACTTCTTCCACCTGAACTCGACGTCCTCCACCGAGGCGGACACCTTCCTCGGCCTCATCGACGAGGCCCGGACCCGGGGAATGCAGGTGACCGGGGACTCCTACACCTACACCTGGGGCATCACCGGGCTGCGCAGCTACATCCCCGCCTGGGCGCAGGAAGGGGGCGTCGGGGCGATGCTCGAACGGCTGCGCGATCCGGAGATGCGCGAGCGCATCGCCGGCGACTTCGTCACCGAGCCGCCCTACCTGGCGAACATCGGCTGGCACCGCGTGCGGCTCGGCGTGGACGATCCCGAGATCAACGGCAAGCTGGTCGAGGAAGTGGCGGAGATGCGCAGCCAACCCGCCGAGGAGGTCTTCATGGACGTCGTCCTCGAGCAGGAAGGCCGCGGCATCGTCATCGACTGGAACAACGAGGAGGAAACGCTCCGGCAGGTGCTGGCCCAGCCGTACGTGGCCGGCGGGACCGACGGCGGCACGATCGATCTCGACTCGGAGAACCTGCCCCCGCTCGTCCATCCCCGGCATCTCGGTACCGTTCCCCGCCTCCTCGGCACCTACGTCCGCGAGGAGGGCCTGCTCGCCTGGGAGGAGGCGATTCGCAAGCTGAGCGGGCTTCCCGCGGAGATCCTGGGACTCCAGGAGCGGGGGACGCTCGCCGAAGGGCACTTCGCCGACCTGGCGATCTTCGATCCGGAAGAGATCCGCGGGGTGGCCACTTTCGAGGATCCGTTCCACTACTCCGTCGGCATGCGCTACGTCCTGGTGAACGGGACCCCGGTGGTGGACGAGGGGGAGTACACCGCAGCGCTTCCCGGCCGGGCGCTGCGCGGCCCGGCGTTCGTTCGGGAGTAGCCCGGCGAGTACATCCAGCTTCCGGTCGCGTTCGGTGTCCGGGTCGAGGAGGGCGAGGACCGTGGCGCCGCCCTCCGGCGATTTCAGGTGGACGGCGCTCCAGGGCGTCGCGCCACGCCACCGGTTTGGAGACGGGCCGTTCCAGCCCTGTGGTGCCCGTCCCGGCTGGAGGGCGGCCGTCCCGCGTGCGGGGTACAATCACGGGCTACCGATCGGCTCGTTGTCAGGGAGAGTGGCACCTGCCTTCGCCCGCCTGTGGCGGGCGATGCCGGTCTGAAGACCGGCGCTCCGAGTTCGCAGCCCTCGTTTCCCCCATGTTCCAGTCGTTGCGGCGCGTATCCGGCCGCCTCGTGTTCGTACTTCCAATTGCGTTGGGCGGAGGCTTGGCCGTGCCCGTCTTCGCGGGGCAGGGAACTGAGGACGAGTCGCGGTTCCTGAGCCGCATCCGCCGCCTGACCGTGGAGGGAAGGCGCGCCGGCGAGGGCTACTTCTCCCCGGATGGGAGGGAGATGGTCTTCCAGTCGGAGCGGGAACCGGGAAACCCCTTCTTCCAGATCTACCTGCTCTCGATGGAGACCGGGGACGTGCGCCGGGTTTCGCCGGGTCACGGCAAGACCACCTGCGCGTTCATCTCGGGGAAGAACGGGGACATCCTGTTCGCCTCGACCCACCTCGACCCGCGTTCGCTCGACCTGCAGCGGGAGGAGATCGAGTTCCGGGAGAGCGGCCAGGAGCGCCGCTACGAGTGGGACTACGACTCCCACACGGACATCTTCGTGGAGCGGCGGTCGGACGGCGAACTCGTCCGCCTCACCGACGCGCGGGGCTACGACGCCGAGGGAAGCTGGTCGCCGGACGGGGAGTGGATCGTCTTCACCTCGATGCGGGGCATGTTCGAGGACGAACTCTCGGAGCGGGAGACCCGCCTCACCGCAATCGATCCGTCCTACTTCGGCGAGATCTGGACCATGCGCGCCGACGGCAGCGAGCAGCGGCGCCTGACCCACGTTCCCGGCTACGACGGCGGCCCGTTCTACTTCCCCGACGGGTCGCGGATCATCTGGCGGCGCTTCTCGGAGGACGGACTGGTCGCGGACGTCTGGTCCATGAACCCGGACGGAACCGACCAGCGCCAGCTCACCGACTTCGGGGCCATGAGCTGGGCGCCGTACGTCCATCCCTCCCTCGAGTACGTCCTGTTCGCGTCGAACAAGCTGGGATTCAGCAACTTCGAGGTGTACATCGTGGACGTCGCCGGCGCGAAGGAGCCGGTCCGGATCACCACCACGGACGGCTTCGACGGGCTGCCCGTCCCCACCCCGGACGGGGAGGGCCTCGCCTGGACCTCCACCCGCCACGGCGGGGAGGGCGGCCAGATCTACCTCGCTGACTGGGATCACGAGGCCGCGCTCGCCGCGCTCCTTTCCGCGCCGTCCCGGAACCAGCACACGGAGACCCCCCAATGAAACGCCGCCGCCTGTACCTGACCGGGGTCACCCTTTCGTTCACGCTGCTCCTGGCGCTCCCCGCCGCGGGTCAGACCCCCGAGGAGGTCCGGGACGACGTCCTCGCGCTCACCGGACCGGGCACTGAAGGCCGTGCGGTGGGGACCCCGGGGGCCGCGACCGCCCGGCGCTACCTGATTTCCGAGCTGGAGGCCGCCGGCGCCCGGCCGCTTCCCGGCCGGGACGGCCTCGGGATCCCCTTCCGCTTCATCTCCGGCGTGGAGGACCGGGGGTCCTCGCTCCGGGCCGGCGGGCACAAGCGTTTCGGGAGCGACCAGGTGAAGGCGTTCGCGTTCTCCGAGACCGGCGAGGTGCGGGGCGAGCTCTATTTCGCCGGCTACGGGATCCGCGTGCCGGAGAACGCCGGCGTCACCTACGACAGCTACGCCGGCCACGAGGTCCGGGACAAGGTGGTGGTCGTCCTCCGCTACTTCCCCGACGACGTGGAGGACGAGACGCGGTCCGTCCTGAACCGCCATGCCGACTTCCGGTCGAAGGCGTCGGCGGCGCGGGACCGGGGGGCGGCCGGGATGGTGATGATCACCGGTCCCGGGTCCGAAGGCGCGGGGGAACTGGCCCCCGACGGCTTCGACATTTCGGCGCCGGGCAGCCAGGGCATCCTCGCCGTCTCCATCGACGGGGCTGCCGGTGACCGGCTCTTCGCGGGGACCGGAGTTTCCCTCGCCGAGGTGCAGCGGTCCCTCGACTCCGGCGAGGTGGACGCCGGGTCGTTCCCGCTGCCGGGGTTCGCAACCCTCTCCGTGGACCTCGAGCGGACGCCCGCCAGCGGCGCGAACGTCGTCGGGATCCTGCCGGCGGCGGACGGCAGCCTCGATCCGCCCTACGTTGCGGTGGGAGCCCACTACGACCACCTCGGTATGGGGGGCGGCGGTTCCCTGAACCCCCACGGTCCTCCGGCCGTCCATCCCGGGGCGGACGACAACGCGTCGGGGACCGCGGCGGTGCTCGCGCTGGCGCGCACGGTTGCCGACGCTCCCCTCGCCCGGCCGGTGCTGATCGGTTTCTGGTCCGGGGAGGAAATGGGCCTCCTCGGTTCCCGGGCGTTCCTCCGGGACGAGATCAACGCCAGCCAGCTCGCGGCCTACATCAACCTGGACATGGTGGGGCGGCTCGAGGAGAACCGGCTGACGGTCCAGGCGATGGGCTCTTCGAGCGTCTGGCCCGGCATCGTCGAGCGCGCGAACGTGCCCGGGGGCTTCGATCTCGCGCTCTCCGACGACCCCTACGTTCCTACCGACTCGTCGGCGTTCAACAGCGAGAGCGTGCCGACCCTCAGCCTCTTCACGGGGACGCACCCCGACTACCACCGCCCGTCGGACACCGCCGACAAGCTGAACTACGAGGGTCTGGCCCGGATCGCCCGGTTCACGGGGCTCGTCGCCCGCCGGGTCGCCGAGAGCGATCCGGCGCCCGAGTTCGTCCAGGTGGAGCGCGCTCCGGAGACCGCGACCTCGCGCGTCTCGCTGCGCGCCTATACCGGGACGATCCCCGAATACGCCACCGAGATCGAGGGACTGCTGCTCGGCGGGGTCATGGCGGGCGGGCCGGCCGAGAAGGCGGGGCTCCGGAAGGGGGACGTGATCGTCGAGTTCGCGGGAACCCCGGTCCTGAACATCTACGACTACATGAACGCGCTGGAGGCCGCCCGCATCGGCGAGCCGCTCACCGTGGCGTTCCTCCGCGACGGGGAACGGCACGAGGTGACCCTCGTTCCCACCGCCCGCCCCTGACCGGCTCGTTGCCCAGCTCCAGCGGTCCGCTGCCCATCGAACGGGTCCGCAACTTCTGCATCATCGCGCACATCGATCACGGGAAGTCCACGCTCGCCGACCGGCTCATCCAGCGTTGCGGCGGGGTCAGCGAACGCGAGTTCCGGGACCAGTTGCTGGACTCGATGGACCTTGAGCGCGAGCGCGGGATCACCATCAAGTCGAACAGCGTCTCGCTTCTCCATGAAGCGAAGGACGGAGAGACCTATCAGCTCAACCTGATCGACACGCCCGGCCACGTGGACTTTTCCCACGAGGTGCGCCGCTCGCTCATGTCCTGCGAGGGCGCGCTCCTGCTGGTGGACGCGGCGCAGGGAGTCGAGGCGCAGACGGTCGCCAACCACTTCGTGGCGATGGAGTACGACCTCGAAGTGGTGCCGGTCATCAACAAGATCGATCTTCCGGCCGCCGACCCGGAGCGGGTGCGCGAGGAGATCGACGAGGAGTTGGGGCTCGATCCCTTCGAGGCGGTCCTCGCCTCGGCGAAGAAGGGAGAGGGGATCGAGGAGATCCTGGACGCCATCGTGACGCGGATTCCCCCGCCGGGCGGCGATCCGGCGGACCCGCTGCGGGCGCTCATCTTCGACGCCCAGTACGACACCTTCCGCGGCGTGGTGCTGCTGGTCCGGGTGGTGGACGGAGCAGTCCGCCCGGGGGATTCCGTGCGGTTGCTGCGCGGCGACCGCGAGTACGTGGTGGAGGAAGTCGGGCTCCTGCGGCTCCGGCGGGAACCGGTGGAGGTCCTTTCCGCCGGGGCGGTCGGCTACGCCATCTGCGGCATCAAGCGGATCCAGGAGATCGCCATCGGCGACACCGTCACCGCATCGGAGGGCGCCGCCGGGGCGGCGCTCCCCGGGTACCGCGAGCCGCGGCCGGTGGTGTTCAGTTCGGTATATCCCATGTCCACCGACGAATACGGTGAGCTGGAGGCGGCGCTCGGCAAGCTGTCCCTGAACGACCCGGCGCTCACCTACGAGCGCGAGTCCTCCACCGCGCTCGGTTTCGGGTTCCGCTGCGGGTTCCTCGGGCTCCTCCACCTCGACGTGGTGCAGGAGCGCCTCCAGCGCGAGCACGGCCTCTCGCTGCTCCTGTCGGCTCCCAGCGTGCGCTACAGGATCGCCACGCGCGACGGGGAAGTGCACGAGATCGAAAACCCGGCCTATTACCCTGATCCGGCGATCATTGACGGCTCCGAAGAGCCCTACATCCGGGCTTCCATTCTGATTCCCGAGCGATCCGTCGGACCCGTGATGGAACTGCTCACCGAGCGGCGCCTCGCCACCAGCAGGATGAACTTCCTTTCCTCGCGGCGCGTGGAGATCCAGGCGGAACTGCCGCTCGCCGAGGTCCTCTTCGACTTCCACGACCGGCTGAAGACGGTGACCCACGGCTACGGCAGCTACGACTACGAGCTGCTCGACTACCGCGCCACCAGGCTGGTCAAGGTGGACATCCTGGTGAACGGCGAGCGGGTGGACGCCCTCAGCCAGCTCGTCCACGAGGAGAAGGCGCGCCCCCGGGCACTCGCCTACTGCGAGCGGCTGTCGGAAGCGATCCCGATGCACAACTTCAAGATCGCCATCCAGGGAGCCATCGGCGGCAAGATCATCGCCCGCACCAACATCCGGGCGCTCCGGAAGGACGTGACCGCCAAGTGCTACGGCGGCGACGTCACCCGGAAGCGGAAGCTGCTCGAACGCCAGAAGGAAGGCAAGAAGCGCATGAAGCAGGTGGGGAACGTGCAGATTCCCCAGTCGGCCTTCGTGGCGGTACTGAAGTCGAGCCCGGCGGCGTGAGCCGGCGGCCGGATCCGACGCCGCCCTCTCGAGCGCCCTCCCCGGCTCCGGGGCTCTACGTCCACGTCCCCTTCTGCGCCCGGATCTGTCCCTACTGCGACTTCGCGGTCACGGCGCTCGGCCGGTCGGGGCCGAGCCGGCTCGAGCGCTACCGGCGGGCGCTCCTTGCGGAAATCGAACTGAGGGCCGCTCCGCTCGCCGCCGACACGGTGTATTTCGGCGGCGGGACCCCGTCGCTCGCCCCGCGGGGCTTCTTCCGGGAGATCGTGGAAGCCGCGGTAGCGCAGGGGCTCGCCACCCCGGAGCCCTTCGTGTTCGTCGAGGCCAACCCGGAGGACCTGGTTCAGGACCCGGGCCGCGCGGCGCGGTGGGCGGCGGAAGGGGTGTACGGCGTCAGCCTCGGGGCGCAGGCGCTCGACGACTCTCGCCTCCGGTTCCTCGGCCGCCTCCACTCTGCGAAAGACGTCGAGGTGGCGGTCTCCCGGCTCGCCGAGGCCGGGTTGGCCTGGATCTCGCTCGATCTGATCTACGGCACCGCCGGGCAGTCGGCGGACTCTCTCGCCGCGGAGATCGGCTTGGCGACGGATCTTCCGAGGGTGAACCACCTCTCCGCCTACGAACTCACCGTGGAGCCGGGCACGCCCTTCGGCCGCCGCGCGGCCTCGGGAGAGACCCTGACCACGGAGCCGGACGGGGATGGACTCTTCCGTGTCGTCCACGAGACGCTGGCGGACTCCGGTTTCCCCGCCTACGAGGCGTCCAACTTCGCCGCGGCCCCCGCGCTGCGGTCGCGCCACAACCGGAAGTACTGGAGCGGCGTCCGCTACCTCGGCATCGGGCCCTCCGCGCACTCCTTCGACCCGGAACGGTCGGAACGGTCCTGGAATCACCGGGAGTTCGGTGACTGGGAGGCCGCGGTCCTGCGGGACGGCGAGCCGACCGCCGGACGGGAACGGCTGCGTCCCGCCGAGCGCGCGCTCGAAGAACTCCTGCTGCGGCTCCGGACGGCGGACGGCCTTGACCTCGGGGACTTCGGATCGCGTTACGGCGAAAGCGTTGTGCGGGCGAATCGGACGCGCTTTCGGAACTGGGAAACGCTCGGGCTCGTGCGGCTCGAGGGCGGGTCGGCCGACGGTCGGATCGAGCCCACGCTCGAGGGGCTGGCGGTCGCCGACGCGCTCGCCCGTGAAGTGAATCTCGACGCGCTCGCCCAGGATCGGAACGCCGCGTGACCCCCACGTTCGGGAAGACCCCGGAGGCGGCCCCGCCGCGGGCGCCCCTCACCACCAGCCGCATCTTCTGGGTGTGGCTGCCGATGGCGGCCACCTGGATCATGATGTCCGTCGAGGGGCTGCTGGTCGCCGCGGTGGTGGCCCGGCTCCCCGACGCGACCGTGAACCTCGCGGCGTTCGGGGTCGCCTTCGCCTTCGCGCTGATCCTCGAGGCGCCGATCATCATGATGCTGAGCGCCTCCACCGCGCTCTGCAAGGACCGGGAGGCGTTCCGTTCGCTTCGCCGGTTCGGGGCAACGCTGAACCTGGGGTTGACCCTCCTCATGCTTGCCTGGACGCTGTCGCCGCTCTATCCCTGGATCGCCGAGACGGTGATGGGCCTCGATGCGGAGGTCGCCGAGCTGAGCCGGCAGGCCCTCCTGGTCCTCCTGCCCTGGCCGGCGGCCATCGGCTACCGCCGCTTCTACCAGGGGCTCCTCGTCCGGCACGGCCACACCCGCCGGATCGCCTACGGCACCACCATCCGGCTCTCGGGCATGGGGCTGACGGCCTGGCTGCTCTTTGACGCGCCGATATCGGGAGCGCTCGTCGGAGGGGCGGCGCTCTCCGTGGCGGTGCTGGTCGAGGCGCTCGCCACCCGCTTCATGGTGGCCGACTGCGTGCGCGAAGTGCTCGCCACGCCCCACAACGGTGAGCCGCTGACCACGCCGAGGATCCTCCACTTCTACATCCCTCTGCTGGTCAGTTCGGTGATCGCGCTCGCGATCCACCCGCTCGTCAACCTGTTCCTCGGGCACTCGAAGCTCGCGCTCGAGTCGCTGGCCACCTACCCCGTGGTGGCCGCACTCGCCTTCGTGTTCCGCAGCATGGGGCTCTCGTTCCAGGAGGTCGCCATCGCCTTCATGGACGGAAGCCGGCAGCGGTTCGACAAGCTCGTCCGCTTCGCGCTCGGCCTCGGGGCGGGGGCCTGCGTGCTCCAGGGAGTGATGGCGCTCACGCCCCTCTCCGGCCTCTGGTTCCAGCACGTGGCGGGACTGGCCCCGAACCTGGTGGACCTCTCGGTGCCGGCGCTCCAGATCCTCGTGACGATGCCGATCTTCTCGGTGCTGCTCGCCTTCTACCGGGCCTTGCTGGTGTGGAGCACCGAGACGCGCGCCATCACCTGGGCCGGGCTCATCGAGACCCTGGCGGTCCTGTTCGTGCTCTGGGTGCTGATCCAGCCCGTGAACATGATCGGGGTCTACGCCGCGTCCTGGGCCACGCTGATCGCGCGGGGAGTGGATCTCACCGCGCTCTATTTCTGGGGTCTGCCGATCGTCCGCCGGATGCGGTAGAAGAGCCCGTCATCCACGCGCTGAGGAGCGCCGACCGGTCCTCCCGGTGGGGGCGTTCACACCGGCATCGCCCGCGTAGCGGGCGAAACTCCCGGCGCCGTTTCGCCAACGCCCGCAGGGCGTCGATGCGGGGATCCGCCTGCTGGCCGCGGGGGTTCCGGTGCTCACTCCACCTGGGCGATCACCGCGATCGTCTCGCCGCGGTTCACCGGCGGGGTGCCGAGCAGGATGAGCATCATTCCGGCGGCCGGCGCCCGGATTTCCGCGAGCGGGTTGCCGTGGAAGTCGCGCACGACCCCCAGCCGGGCGCCCTTCGCGACGTACCGGCCGGCCTCGACCAGCGGATCCGGCTCCCAGACCCCGTCGTGCTCGCTGGTCGCGTAGGCGCGCTCCCGGATGAACAGCGGGTTCTCCGTCGGCGTGGGCTCTCCGGGCGCCATTCCGAGATCGCGCATCACGCTCAGCACCCCGTCCACGATGGGAGCGATCGTCCGGTCCTCGATCAGGCCCATCTCTCCGGATTCCACGTCAATGGACGGGATGCCGCGGACCACGGCCGCGGACCCGCACCAGATCGCGCGGTCGGGATCCAGGTCGCCCTTGAACTCGACGATCGGGTCGAGGCCGAACGCGATGGCCATCCGCCGGGACTTCGCGATCACCTCGGCTCCGCCCGCTTCGGCGTAGTAGCCGGTGTACGAGGGGCGGAGCCACTCGTTCCCGTCGCCGGAGTGGATGTCCATGAGGAAGTCCGAGCGCACGATGACTTCCTCGGTGAGGGCATGGGCGATGCGCTCGCTGAGGGTGCCGTCCGGCTTCCCGGGGAACAGCCGGTTCAGGTTCTTCCGGTCATCGGGGCTGTAGTAGATCGTCCGGCCCAGGAACGCCGGCAGGTTCGCCATGTGGACGAGGACCACCGTGCCGCGGATCTCCGCCGGGTCCAGGAGCGGCCGCAGGCGCTGCATGGCGAGGATCGGCGCGTACTCGGAGCCGTGAATGCCCGCCACCAGGGTGAGCACGGGACCCGGACGGGCCCCGTGCACGACGGTGAGCGGAACGAACGTTCCCGCGTCACCGCCGGCGGGAGCGACGTCGAGGCGGCCGGACACGGCGTGCCCGGGTTCCGCCGCGATGTCGCCGAGCCGGAACGCCTCCTGCCCCGGCGCCGGGGCGCCGGGGAGCAGGAGCGGGAGCGTGACGAACCACGCCGCGCGCGTTCCGGCCCGTTGTTTCATCGCAGTCCGCCGAAGGATACGAGCACCGGGAACGTGCGCGGCTGGCCCGGGAAGTTCCCCGCGCGTGCGGTCCTGCCAACCGCCGTGACCGCTGCTACTCTGCGGTGCGGGTCATTCCCGATGCGGTTCTCGAGAGCGGGTGTTGGAGCCACCTTGGCGGCAGTTCTGCTGGCACACGGGGGTCTGGCGCGGGTGGAGGCGTACGGGACGGCACAGGAGGCCGAGGCGAGCGGGCCGTTCCGGGAAGGGGAACGTCACGGCCACTGGGTGATCCGCCTGGTGGACGGAAGGACCGAAGAAGGCGCCTATGTGGACGGCGAGCGCCATGGCCACTGGATCTTCCGTTGGCCGGACGGGCAGGAGGAAGCGGGAACGCTCGAGCACGGCGAGCGGCGCGGACCCTGGATCCATCGCTTCCCGGACGGATACGAGGAGGAAGGGGCCTATGCCGACGGTGAACGGGAGGGGCACTGGGTACTGCGCTGGCCGGACGGGCGGATCGAGGAGGGCGCCTTCGAGATGGGCGATCGCCATGGCCGATGGGTGCTGCGCGGTTCCGACGGACGGGTCGAGGAGGGCCCTTTCGTACGCGGCGTGCAGGAGGGCCACTGGGTCCTCGCTTTCCCCGACGGCGGTCGGGAAGACGGACCGTTCGTGGCTGGCCGACGCCATGGCGCCTGGGTGCTGCGTGACGGAGCGGGCGGCGTTGAGGAAGGACCCTTCGTCGAGGGCCGTCGGCACGGTCACTGGGTGTCCCGGGAAGCCGACGGAGACCGGGCCGAAGGCCCCTACGTGGACGGCGTGGCGGAAGGATCCTGGGTCTTCACCTACGCCAGCGGCAGCATCGAGGAAGGTCCGATGGTGGCTGGCAGGAGACACGGACCGTTCGTCCACCGGTTCCCCGGGTCAGGGACGGCTCGCGGCAACTACGTGGAGGGCAAGCGCGAAGGCCGCTGGACGATCCGGATGCGAAACGGACGCGTCCGCGAGGAGTTTTACCGGGACGGCAAGCTGGTGCGGCGGTAGGGCGCCGGAACCACTGCGCCGCGCGGCGTCAGCGGGTTCCGTCGGATGACGCCACCCGGGCCTGCTTTCTTCGGAAGATCCGGTAGGCGATGAGGCCCAGACCCAGGAACCCCAGCGAGAACCAGACGCCGGTGGGTGGCCCGGTGAAGAAGAGCGCGATCCAGAGCGCGAGCGAGAGGAGCGCCGGGATCGGGTAGAGCCACATCCGGAAGGGCTGCGGGATGTCCGGCCGGTAGCGGGCGATCAGGAGCACCGCGACGCACTGCCAGGCGAAGCGCAGCAGGATCTGCACCTGCATCAGCCAGTTGATGAGTTCTCCCAGGCTGAAGAAGCAGAAAGGAATGGAGACCGCGATCAGCCAGACGAGCGAGACGTGGGGGAAGCCGCGGGTGGGGTGGACCTTCCCGAAGATGGCGAAGAACTGCCCGTCCCGGGCGGCGGCGTAGGGCATCCGCGAATAGCCGAGCGCGAAGGCGAAGACGGAAGCCACCGCCACGAAGAGGATCAGCGCGGTGATGACGGATCCGGCGAGCTGCGCGAGCCCGGGGTCCTCCACGGTCCGGGCGATGAAGATGGAGGCGAGGGTGCGGCTCGCCTCCGCCTCCTGCCAGGGGATGAGCTCGAGCATCACCGTGGTCATCGCGATGTAGATCGCCGCGACCACCACGATCGAGAGCAGGATGGAACGCGGCACGTTGCGCTCCGGGTCCTTCACCTCGCCCGCAATGTTGCAGACCTGGTTGTAGCCGCCGAAGCTGTACATCGCGATCACCGACGCGGCGCCGAGCGCCGGCCAGAAGCCGGCGTCGAAACCGTAGGGCGGCATGAACGAAGGAAGCCCCGGCCTCTCGATGAGGCCGGCCACGATCACCCAGCCGGTGGTGGCGAGGACGAGAGCGAGCATCGCCTTCGAGAGGCGCTCGACGGAGTCGATGTTCCGGTAGAGCAGGAACAGCACCAGGAGGCAGACGCCGGCGGCGGCGAGGTGGTGCGGGAGGCCCGTCAGCTCGGGGAGGTAGAAGCCGAGGTAGTCGGCGAAGCCCACCGCCCCGCCGGCGAGCGAGAGAGGCGCCACCAGCAGGATGTGGAACAGGAAGAGGAAGGCCATGAGCCGCCCGAGCCCGAACGCCCGGAACGCTTCCCGCAGGTAGATGTAGGGCCCGCCGCTCCCCGGCAGCGCCGCGCCGAGCTGGGCGTAGACGAGGCCGTCGGCGAGCGACAGGAGCGCGCCCACGAGCCACGCCCAGATGATGTGCGGCCCGCCCATCGCGTAGACCATGAGCGGGATGGTCAGGAACGGACCGATCCCCACCATCCCGATGATGTTCGTGGAGGTGGCTCCGAGAAGCCCCATGCGGCGCTGGAGGCCGTCGCCCGATCCGGCTGCGCTCATGCGGGTAGCGTGTCACGAACCGCTGGCGGGGTGGCGCTATCGTTCCCGCGCGCCGGCGTCAGGCCCGGCGTTGCCTGAGCCTCAGGAGGTGACCCCATGGCAATCCGCATCGGCGACATCGCGCCCGACTTCACGGCCGAGACCACCCAGGGAACCATCCGTTTCCACGACTGGATCGGCGACGGCTGGGCGATCCTCTTCTCCCACCCCAAGGACTTCACGCCGGTGTGCACCACCGAGCTGGGCTACATGGCGGGGCTCCAGGCGGAGTTCGCCAGGCGCAACTGCAAGATCATGGGGCTGAGCGTGGATCCGGTCGAAGACCACCAGCGCTGGAAGGCCGACATCGAGGAGACCCAGGGCCACGCGGTGGACTACCCGATGATCGGCGACGACGACCTCGCGGTGGCGAAGCTCTACGACATGATCCATCCGAACGCGCTCGGCGGGAAGGGCCGCACCGCGATGGACAACATGACCGTCCGGTCGGTGTTCGTGGTCGGGCCCGACAAGCGGGTCAAGCTGATCCTCACCTACCCGATGACCACCGGCCGGAACTTCGACGAGGTGCTCCGGGTGCTCGACTCGATGCAGCTCACCGCGTCCCACCAGGTGGCGACCCCGGTCAACTGGCAAGACGGCGACGACGTGATCATCGTGCCTGCCGTTTCCGACGAGGCAGCCCGGGAGAAGTACCCCGACGGCTGGCGCGCCCCGAAGCCCTACCTGCGGCTGGTCTCCCAGCCGAACAAATAGGTTCCACGAACGGGCGTCTGCCCGATGGCGCGCCGGCTTGGAACGCCGGCCTCCGGCCGGCACGCTGGGCGCAGCCCAGCAACGGTCCAAACCTCGTTCCGCCTCACGGCGATCCCTGCCGCGAGCCCTGTCCGAGCGCCGCAGCACACGTCTGTTATCATTTTGATAACACAGAAGGGAGAACTTGATGGCCACGATCAACGTGCGGCGGCTGGACGACGATGTCGTCGAGCGCCTCAAAGCGCGCGCCGCCGCGAACAAGCGGTCCCTCGAAGGGGAGGTGCGCCACATTCTGGAGACGATCGCCCGCGACGACGCGCAAGCGCGCTGGGCCGAGTTTCGGGTGGTGTCGGCCGAGCTACGGCGAAAGACAGCGGGCCGGCCCCAGACGCCCGCGGAGGAACTGATCCGCGAGGACCGCGACTTCGGACACCGGTTCTAGTCGATGACGCAGGCCGGCCGGCGTTCGTCTGCGGCACGGAGTGCCGCAGGGGAGGGGCTTTTGGGGAGGGGTTTCCCCTCCCCAAAGAAAGCGATGGCGCGAATCGCGAAGCGATGCGTGCCATCACACCGTGGGGAAAACGCCCCGCGCGGAACAAACCGGCGGGTGCGTCGCGCTACTCCCGACGGAATGGAGCGGGGCGTTTTCCCCACGGGTTGCTGATGCAGCTGGTGGTGGATGCCAGCGTCGCCGTCAAGTGGTTCGTGGAGGAGGAGGATGCGCAGCGCGCCTCCCTGCTGGCGAACGGCACCGAGGAGATTCACTGCCCCCGTCTCCTGGCGTCGGAAGTAGGCAGCGCCCTCTGGCGCAAGGTTCTTCAAGGGCAGTTGGAACTCGGTGACGCAAGAACCGGATTGGAGTCTCTTGCCCGGATGCCGATCACCTGGCACGCCGACGAGGCGCTTGGCGCGGATTGCCTGCGGTTGGCGTTCGCCCATGACCGCACCGTGTATGACTCCATGTACCTCGCACTGGCCAACCGGCTGAACGCCCGGCTCGTGACGGCCGACCTCCGGTTTGCGAACGCGCTGGCCGCCATCGATGCGGGTTCCATGGTGTTGAGACTTCGGGATTACCCCGAGGGACTCACGGGATCGTCCGGCGGCTGAAGCCGTTCGAACGCGGGCGCCCCTACTCCGTCCGCACCGGCTTGCCGGGGTGGTAGCTCTGGTACGCGAACCAGTACGCCATGTGTCCCGGGAGCCGGGCCAGGGTCTCGCCGGCCGGGCCGGTGAGGGCGTCCTCGCTCACGCTCCAGAGTGCCCCGCCGCTCTCGACGTGGGCCGGATCGTCCGCCACCACGCTGAACGTGCGGCCCCCCGAGTCGTAGGCCCGCACCGTTTCGAACTCGGCGTCGCCGATGACAACCACGTCACGCCCCCCCACCCGGTCGTGGAGGGCGGTGCCGCCCGCGAAGAGGGACAGGGCCCACGCCATCTCCGCTTCCCCGTCGCGCAGCACGAAGATGCGGTCCTTGGGGTCGAGGCGGCGGTCCCGGACCACCACCGGGAACATGAGTTCGGGGCTCGCGAAGTACGCGCCATACGGCCGTCCGGGCCGGTAGTCGCGGTCGAAGCCGGTATCGAGGGAGAGCACCGTGGTGTCGGGGTGGGCGGTGAGCCAGTCGTTCCAGCTCGTGATCACCACCGGCAGGACCTTCAGCACGATCTCGGACTCGGTGAGTTCGCCGACCACCGGCTCCCCGGTGAACTGGTTCCAGAGCGACTCCGTCTCCGTGTCGTACATCAGCTTGTTGGACCGGTAGAGCAGCCCCGAGGAGCCGAACACGAAGGGTTTCCGGCGTCCCGGAACGCGGGTGTCGAACAGAATGCCGGACCCGCAGAGCGTGCAGTAGGCGAGCGACACCGGGACGCCGCCGACCACGTCGTTGAACATCTCGTGCCAGTCGAGGATGCGGAGCGGATAGGCGCGCGAGTCGCCGTTGAGGCTCACCCCGAAGACCAGCTCGCGGTCGGTGAGGTAGGCCGCGTCGGCCGCCGGGATCTGCTCCGCGTTCACGAGCGCGGGGATGCCGTCCTTCGTGACGCCGCCCCAGACGATCTCCTCGATCCGGATCCGGTGCCGCACGCCGCGGTAGAGGAAGTCGCGGAAGTTGGGATCGATCCCCGCGAGGATGTCCGCCTTGAAGGAGACGAACCCGCGGTAGGGGCGGATCTCGGTGTGGTCCTCCTGCCATTCCGTCCAGGCCTTCCAGTCGCGGGGGATGTTCGCCCGGGCGAGGCGCTGGAGGGCGTCCAGCAGCCGTCCGTCTTCATCGGGCAGCAGCCGGAGCACCGCGATGAACGCCGGGACTACGTCCTTCTGGTCGCGTTCGACCAGGAAACGGAGCGCGCGGGTCCGCTGCGCGCCGTTCCTCGAGAAGAAGGCGGTGCGCACCAGGGCGTCGACGTCGGCGTCCGGTTCCCCGAAACGGTTTCCGAAGGGATCTTCGCCGAAGGGATCGCCCGGGTCGGGCGGCGGTTGGGCGATGACCGGTGCGGTGAGAGAGAAGAGGAGCACACCGGCGAGCGGCGCCGCGAATCCGGTCCTTCGGAACATGGTGAATCCCCGCCGTTCTGACGCTCGCTGTCCTGGAATCAAGCGCCGGGAACGGCTACCCGCATCGTAGCGAAACCGCCCTCACACTTCCTCCGCGACCGTCCTGAGGTTGCTGAAGACGGCTGCCGCTTCGGGACCTCCCGCCGGATGTTCCCGGAGGGCCTCCGCGGCGATCCCGGGATCCCCGGCGACCGCGGCCCGCACGAACTCCCGCTCGGCGGCCTTGGCCCGCCGGAGCAGGTCGCCGGCGGGAACCGGAAGCGGCGGCTGGGGAATCGGGGCGACGCCGTCCTTCCCGACGAGCGCTGCAACTTCCACGACGTCGTCGGCGGGCAGTTCCGGGACCGCGGGCCCTCCGGCCGGCGTGCGGTTCCGGGTGTTCACCACCATGGTCTCCGGCTCGTCGCCGAGGAGCGCTCCCATCGCCTGGAGGCCGATGCGGTCGTAGCCGCTCGGGCCGTCGTCGGCGGGGGCGCCGCCGGGTGCGGAGGCATCCCCGCGGGCCTCGATCCGGAAGTAGGATGCGTCGCGGGCGTGGGCGAACTCCCGGTAGCCGGCCCGCGCCTGCTCCGGGTTCCCGGCCGCCGCGAGCGCGGCGAAGAGCGTTCCCTCCAGCTCGAGAATGGCCGCTCCGCGGGTGGTCCCGGCAGCGCGGGTGCGCTCCACGGCCCGGTCGGGATGGAGGTGGAGGAACACGTACTCGGAGGGGATGGCCCCCGCCATCTCGGAGGTCTCGAAGAGCCCGTCACGGTGGATCCGCAGGAGGCGGTCCCGATCGCCGAACAGGTTTTCGAGATGGTTCTCCGGGGGGAAGGCGCCGGTGGGATCGGCCTCGTGGAGAGCGGTGAGCCAGCCCAGGTGGTTGATGCCGGACCAGCCCACCGAGACGGCGCCGGGATCGAGGTAGAGGAGCGCGACGACCCGGTCGGTGAGTTCGGCGGGGGTATCGCAGATCCCCACCACTTCCAGAGAGGTTTCCTTGAGGAGCGCTTCGGTGACCATCCCGGCGGGGTTCGTGTAGTTGATGACGGTGGCCCGAGGCGCGTCCCGTTCCACGACGCGCGCGAGGCGGAGCATCGCCGGGATGTTCCGCATGGCGAGCGCCGCGCCCGCCGCTCCCACGGTCTCCTGCCCGAGCACGCCTGCCTCGATGCAGACCCGCTCGTCGTGGGCGCGCCCTTCCTGCCCGCCGGCGCGGATGGAGGCGAAGACGAACCGGCTGCCGCGGACGGCGGCGGCCGGGGTCCGGCTCACCCTCACCCGGATGCCGGGCGCGCTCGCCTCGACGACGGGAGCGATGGCCGCCAGCCGCCCCGGGTCCCGGTCGTAGAGTGCGAGTTCCCGGACCCCGAGGCCGCTGCCGGCGAGCGCCCGGGCCAGCAGGGGACTCCGCAGGCCGCCCCCGCCGAGGAGCGCGACCTTCAAGGGCGCCAGGGCCGGCGCGGCAGCCCGCCGAGGTGCTGGACGGAGCGGGCCCCGCAGACGTTGCCGGCCGCGAGCTGCTCGTCGAGCGACCCGCCCCGGAGCCTCCGCGCCAGGAATCCGGCGGCGAACGCGTCGCCCGCTCCGGTGGTGTCGCGGATCCCGCGCAGAGGGATCGGTGCGGCGACCCGCGTCTGTGGGCGTCCGAAAACCTCGGCGCCGTCCGCTCCCCGCTTCACGATCACCAGCGTTCCGGCGTCGGCCGCCCGCTGCAAAAAGCCGTTCGGGCCGTCATAGAGGTTCGCTTCCTGGGCGTTCACGAACACCCCGGCGCAATGTTCCAGCAGGTCGGCGAAGCCGTCCCGCCGGGGCAGGTCTTCGTCGTACCCGAAATCCCAGAAGATCTCGGCCGTTTCGCCCACCTGCCGCATGGCCGTCTGGAGTTCCGACCAGGCGGGGCAGACGCGGGGCGGCATCGCCATCAGCACGGCGCCGAAAGCCGAGGCGGATCCCGCCCGCCGCAGAGCCACGTAGATCCGCTGTTCCAGTTCCCGGTTCATGCCGCCATAGGTGGCGAAGCTGCGCTCCGGCCCGAACGACAGGCAGGCGGTCACGGCGTGGGGTTCACGCGGCCCGCGGAGATTCCGGTAGCCGATGCCCTCGGTCTCCAGGATCCGGCTGACCCGCGGCGGCAGCGCCGAGAGGAGGTCCACCTCGAGGCCCTCGGCGCGCGCCCAGGCCGCCGAAATGAGGGCGCCGCCGCCGAAAGTGCGGCGGAACTGGTCGGTGCGGAGCTCCTCGCCGGGCCGTGGCAATCGCGGCAGGTCGGCAAAGATGAGGTCCTCAAACGTCTCGCCGGCGATCAGCAGGCGGGGCGCGCCGGAGGGCATGAGGGGAGAGGCTACCCGTACCCCGCGCGTCACCCGTTACGCTTCCCTCGATGCTCGGAATCGGGTGGCGTTCCTGGCGGATGGGCTTCGTCGCCGCAGTCCTGCTCGCCCATGGCGCGCCGGCCCCGGCCCAGTCGCCGGTGGGGCCGGACTTCCACGACGCGCACTACCACCCCACGGACTACATCCAGCAGGAGACGGCGCTTCCCGAGTTCCTCGGGATGATGGGCGACCGGGTGGGGCGCGCGGCCCTGATGGGCATTCCCCTCCAGCAGAAGTGGGACTGGTTCGAGTCCGGAGACCGCGCGCCGGACTACTACCTGCGTTCGGACGCGGCGCTCTATTACTACCCGTTCGTGGATGCGATGGTGGCCGAGGCGGTGCGGGCGTTGCCCCCGGACCAGCGGGACCGGTTCGATCCCATGATCACCGGTTTCAACCCCACCGACATGTACGCGACGGACCACATCCGCCGGGTGCTGCGGCTCTACCCGGGGGTGTTCTCGGGGATCGGGGAGTTCTCCATCCACAAGGAGGTGGTGTCTCCCAAGACGGTGGGCCACGTGGCGAGCCTCCGCAACCCGGCGCTCGACCGCATCCTGGAGTTCGCGGGCGAAGTGGGGCTTCTGGCCCTCGTGCACAACGACGCGGACGTCATCCTGCCCCACGAGGGGGTCCGCCCGACGCATTTCGACCGGTTTATCGAGGTGGTCCGGCGCCACCCCGGAACGACGATCCTCTGGGCGCATGCGGGCCTCGGCCGCTTCGTGGAGCCGACGCCCGGCTACGTCGGGCTGCTCGAGGGAATCCTGCGCGACGAGGGGCTGAACCATCTCTACCTCGACCTGTCCTGGGACGTGGTGGCCGAGCAGATCGTGGGGTTGCCGGAAACGCTGGCGGCGTGGGTCGCGCTCGTGAACGGGTGGCCGGATCGGTTCGTGCTCGGATCGGATGCGGTGGTCTCGTCGGACGCGGCTTCTTATCTCAGCGCGCTGGAGGCCTGGCGCCAACTCCTCGATGGCCTCGATCCCGCCGCCAGCCGGAAGGTCCGTCTCGGGAACTACGAGCGATTGTTCGACGCCGCGCGCGAGCGGGTCCGCGCTTGGGAGGCCGCCCAGCGCTGAGGGCTGGGCACGCCGGCCAGTTGCTGTGAGAATGCAATCCCGTCCGATGACGGGGAGCGCTTGGAGCGCCGGTCTTCAGACCGGCATCGCCCGCGTAGCGGGCGAAACTCCAGGGCTTCATTTCGCCGCATGGCACCCTCGCCAAAAGGGAATGGCGCGGCGACAACTGCGCGCGCTACCTCTGCTTCGCCGTCTCTGTTTCGGGTCCCCGCGACGGGATGCAACGGCGCCGGGAGTTTCGCGGCCGTCGGCCGCGATGCCGGTGTGAACACCGGCGCTCCTCGCCGAAGCTGCGTTTTCATGCCCGGCGGGGTGCGCGGGAGGACACGGGCATGGTCGTTTCTCCCGGTGGGGGCCCTCAGACCGGCATCCGCCGCCGTAAGGACGCTGCGGTTCCCTACACTTCCGGGCCATGCGTTGGTCTCGCCTGCTTCGGAGCCTGGCGGCGGCTTCCCTGTTCCCGGCGGTCGCCGGCGCGGCCTTGCCTCAGCCGACGGGCCCGGGGCAGGGCCGGGCGGCTGAGTCCTGGCACTGGATCCAGAAGCTCCAGACGACCGGATCGGTGCTCCACGTCACCGCGCATCCCGACGACGAGAACGGGGCTCTGCTGGCGCTGCTGAGCCGCGGCCACGGCGTCCGGACCGCGCTCCTCAGCCTCACCCGGGGCGAGGCGGGAGCGAACGCCATCGGTCCCGAACTGTTCGACGGCCTCGGGCTGATCCGGGCCGCCGAACTGGAGGTTTCCGGGAATTGGTACGGCCTCGACCGGATCTACTACACGCCGCTTGCCGACTACGGCTACTCGAAGAACCTGGACGAGGCGCTCCGCTCCTGGGATGAGGAGGCTGCGGCGGCCGACGTCGTGGAGGTGATCCGCCGCGAGCGGCCGATGGTCGTCCTCGCGCGGTTCACCGGGGATCCGCGGGACGGGCACGGCCAGCACCAGTTCGCCGGCCGGATCGCGGTTCGCGGCTTCGACGGCGCCCCGGACATGGGGGCGTTTCCGGCCCGCGAGGGGCGGCGGCCGCACCTGCCGCTCGCCTTCTTCCAGCGGGCGCGCGACGAGGAGGGGGCGCTCGAGATCGGCGTCGGGGGCTCGCGCCCGTGGCTTTCCCATTCGTTCGCCGAGCTGAACGCGATCGGGCTGTCCTACCAGCGCTCGCAGACCCGCGGCGTGGTCCGGCCCGTCGCCGGCCGGCGCACCGCACGATTGATGCGGGCGGACGGCGATCCGGGCGCCGACGACGGCCTCCTCGCGATGCTCGGTCCGGAGCGGGCCTCGCTCTCCGCCCGTTTCGGTCCCGTGGTGCCGGCGCGGCTCCTGGCGGTGCTCGAGCGCCTGGATGCGCACTTCCGCGCGGTTGCCGCCGGATTCGACTGGACCGCCCCCGAAGCCAGCCTGCCGCGGCTCGGTGAGGCGCTCGCCGAAGCCAGGGAACTGCTCTCCGAGCGGTCGCCCTCCGGGTTCTTCGATGTCCGGCACGAGCTCGAGCGGAAGGAGGAACAGCTCCTCGCCGCGATCCGGGCTGCCGCCGGCGTTTCCCTTGAAGCCCTGGCCAGCGAACCGGCGGCGGAGAGCGGCGGATCGCCCTTCGCTCCACCGCCGCCGTTCGGCCCGGTCGTGCCCGGCCAGCGGTTCGGGGTCCGGGTGCATGCCTCCGCCCTCGCCCCGGCGCGGGTCGCCGGCGTTTCGCTCGACGTTCCCGGCGAAGTCGAGCCTGCGGACGCGGGGGGAGGAGCCCACCGGTTCCTCGTGACCCTCGCCGCGGACGCTCCGGTGCTGCGGCCGCACGTCGAGCGCTCCGGGCTCGGCGAGAGCCGCTACCGCGCGAACGGCGACTGGACGCTCGGCGCCCCGCCGCCCGCCATGACGGCGACTCTCGATCTGGAGATTCCCGCGGGCGACGGGGGCGAGACCGTCACCGTCGCGCTCACCACCCCGGTAGAGCGCTTCGAACCGAACCTCCCCTACGGCTACGAGCGGCGCGAGTTGGAGATCCTGCCGCCGGTCTCGGTCGCCTTCGATCCGGGTTTCGCGGCCTTCCCTGCCGGTGACGCGGGCGCCTCCTTTGCCGCGAGTCTTGTGGTGACCGGCCATCAGGCCGGCGAGTTCCGGGTCGGCCTGGAACTGCCGGATGGCTTCCGGGCGGACCCGGCGGGGGCCGCCGTCGCCTTCGACCGGGCCGGCGAGGAGTCGAGCGTCCGCTTCACCGTCCACGCGGAAGGGACAGCGGCGGGCGCTTACGAAATCACGGCGACCGTGGACGGCGGCTCCGGTGAGCCAGCGGCTGCCACCTCCTACCAGCGCATCGCGCACCGGGACCTGCCGCTCCGCTACCTGGTGCGCCCCGCCGCGCTCCGGGTCGCCGGCGTCGAGCTGGCGATGCCTGAGGGACTCCGGGTCGGCTACGTGGTGGGCGCCGGCGACGAGGTCCCCGCCGGCATCGAGGCCCTCGGGGCCGAAGTGACCCTGCTGGACGAGACGGCGCTGCTGAACTCGGACCTGGCCGCGTACGACGCGGTGGTGACCGGGACCCGGGCCTACGCGGTGCGGCCGGACCTTCTCCGCGCCAATCGCCGGCTCCTCGACTACGCGCGGGACGGCGGTCACCTGGTGGTGCTCTACAACACGGACGAACTGATCCCGAACCAGCACGCGCCCTTTCCGGGCGTCCTCCCCCGGCGCTCCGAAGAGGTCTCCGAGGAGGACAGCCCGCTGGCCATTCTGGCGCCGGACCATCCCCTCATGACCTGGCCGCACCGGATCGGCCCTGCCGACTTCGAGGGCTGGGTCGAGCAGCGCGGTTCCAAGTTCTGGAGCGAGTGGGACGAGGCCTACACCCCTCTTTTCGAGACGCAGGACACGGGACAGGAGCCCCAGCGGGGCGGGGCGCTCACGGCCGAAGTGGGCGACGGGCGCTACACCTATTTCGCCTACGCGCTCCACCGGCAGCTTCCGGAAGGGGTCCCGGGCGCGTTCCGCCTGCTCGGCAACCTGATCTCGGCGTCGCGGAGACCGTGACAACCGGCCATTAGGCATGGCGCACTCAGAATCACGCTATAGTGCGTGAATCTGATTGGTATTCCGGAGGGTTCATGCAGATTCAGGAATTCGTCCGAGACGACCTCTTCTCCCCCAGCCTCGTTGCGCGGGCGCTTCGTACCACGCAGGCGGAGATCGCCGACACCCTCGGCCTGCCACGTGAGGCCCTGTCCCGGAAAACACGGGTGGGGGCGGCGAAGACGCAGCTCCGGCTCCGCCAGATGCTGGAGATCCTCCGCCGGGTCTCGGACTACAGCGGTTCCGTGCTGTACGCCTACGCCTGGTACCGCTCGGAGCCGCTGCCAGGATTTGGGGGGATGACTCCCGTCGAACTCGTGCGGGAAGGCCGCGCTGACTGGGTCCACAACTACCTCAGCGAGATGATGGACGGCGGCTACGCCTGACGTCTCGCTACGTTGGAGATTTGTCCGATGCGGTTCCGGGGCGTGGTGTACCGGGCCCACCTGCCCGAACGGGCTCTTGCGGACCCGTTGTCGGGGAAGGGGGCAGCCCTCTACGGCGGAAGGTTCAACCGAAGGGGAGTCCCGGCGTTCTACACGTCCTTGTCGCTGGCCGGTGCAGTCCGGGAAGTCAGTCGAGCCGGGTTTCCGATCCAGCCGGTACTGCTCTGTGCCTACCAAGTCGATGCAAGCCCGATCTTCGACGCCGCACGGCCGGAAGTGATGGCCCAGGAGGGGGTGCAGGCCGAGGATCTCGATCCGCCTGACTGGAGACGTGATCGGGACCGAGGCAGAATCCCCGCCTGCTGGACGGTGGCCGACCGCCTGATCGCCCGTGGCTACGCCGGAATGCTGGTCCCGGCCTTCTTCCGCGGTGCGGGCCCCGACGATCGCAACCTCGTTCTGTGGACGTGGGGTGACTCGCTTCCGAGCCGGGTCCAGCTCATAGACGCTGAAGGACGCCTGACCCCCCAATGACCACTGAAGCGAGCGAACCGCTGGTTCGCCGTATCCGCCGGCCAGACTGGCCGGAGGCACGCGAGGTCGTGCTGGTCGGCACCGCCCACATCTCCCCGGACTCGCTCCGGCTCGTGCGGGAGACCATCGAGCGCGAGCGGCCCGACGGGGTGTGCATCGAGCTGGACGACGCCCGCTACGAGGCGCTCATGGACCCGGCGGCGATCGAGCGGCTCGATCTCAGGCAAGTGGTCCGGGAGCGCAAGCTGCTGCCGCTGCTCGCCTCGGTGGCCCTCGGCGCCTGGCAGGCCCGGATGGGGCTCCGGCTCGGGGTGGAGCCGGGCGCCGAGCTCCGGGAGGCGGCGCGCACCGCCGAAGAGGTGGACGCGGAAGTCCATCTCGTGGACCGGCAGGTCCGGACCACGCTGCTCAGGGTCTGGCGGCGGGCCAGTTTCTGGCAGCGGGTGAAGCTGCTCGCCACCGGGCTCGAATCGGGGAGCGCCGACGAGCCCACGAAAGAGGACATCGAGGAACTGCTTTCGGGGGACGTGGTCTCGCGGCTGGTCAACGAGCTGGGCGAGGCGTTCCCGACCCTGAAGGAGGTCGTCATCGACGAGCGGGACACCTGGATCGGGGAAGCGGTGAAGGCGGTCCCGGGAGGGAGGCTGGTGGTCGTGATCGGAGCGGGGCATCTCGACGGCGTCGAGCGGACGCTCCTGGCCGAGGAAGCGGTGCCCACCGAGCCGCTGGCCGAGATCCCGCCACCGGGCAAGGTGGGCCGGATCATCGGGTTCGCCATTCCGGCGGTCATCCTGGGCGCGCTCGCTTGGACCTGGGCAGTGCGCGGGGCCGACGCCGCCTCCGAGGGGGCGCTCTTCTGGGTCGCGGTGAACTCGATCCCGGCGGCGATCGGCGCGGCGCTGGCGCTCGCGCATCCGCTCACCATCCTGGCGGCGTTCCTGAGCGCGCCGTTCACCAGCCTGACGCCGGTGGTGGGGACGGGCTACGTCACCGCGTTCGTGCAAGCGTGGGTGCGGCCGCCGCGGGTGTTCGAACTGCGGGAACTGAAGGCGGACGCGCTGGTCCCGCGGCGCTGGTTCCGGAACCGGGCGCTCAAGATCGCGCTGGCGCTGATCCTGCCGACGATCGGGAGCATTTTCGGGACGTTCGTCGGAGGGTCGCGGCTGATCAGCGGGGCGCTGGGCGGGTAGGGCGGGAGACGCGAGCGCGGTCGGCGTAGCGCGCGGCAGCGGAGCGCCGGTCTCCGACCGGCATCGCGGCCGCAGGCCGCGAAACTCCGGCCCCGTCGCGGGAACCCGAAACGAAGGCGACGAAGCGACGTACGCGCGCGCAGTTGTCGCCGCGCCGTTCCCTTGGCGAGGACGCGATGCGGCGAAAGGAAGCCCTGGAGTTTCGCCCGCTGCGCGGGCGATGCCGGCCGGAGGCCGGCGCTCCGAGCCGTGTGCGCGTTGCCGCGCAACCGGGTTGAGCCGCTTGCGGCCCTGCGGGCCGCGTGCCGGCTGAAGCCGGCGTTCCACGCCGTGTGTGCCACCGATAGGAGCCGGCGTTTCGGGCTGGTGCGCCAGCAGTCACAATCCCCCGTCCCGTGCCGCTCTCCACCACCGACCTGCTGACCTTCGTCCTCTTTCTGGGGGCGGTCATCTTCGTCTCGCTGCGGGCCTCGCGCGGCAGGCGAAGCGCGGAGGGGTACTTCCTGGCCGGCCGGAACCTTGGCGGCTGGGCCATCGGGATGTCGCTCGTGGCGACCAACATCTCGACCGAGCACTTCGTGGGGATGTCCGGGTCGGCGGCGACCGACATCGGCCTCGCGATCGCGAGCTACGAGTGGACCGCCGCGGTGGCGCTGATCATCATCGGCTGGTTCCTGCTGCCTCGCTACCTGAAGAGCGGCGTCTTCACGATGCCGGAGTTCCTCGAGCGGCGCTACGACCGGGGCGCCCGGACGATCCTCGCCGCGCTCCTGACGGCAGCGACGGTCTTCGTGGCGATGGCGACCGTGCTGTACGCCGGGGCGGTGGCGCTCAACGCCATCTTCCTCCTGCCCGAGCTGCTCGGTGGTTTCTTCGGACTCTCCCCCGACGCCGCGGAGCTGGCCGCCACCCTGCTCGGGGTGTGGGGCATCGGCCTGCTGGCGAGCGTCTACACGATCTACGGCGGCCTGCGGGCGGTGGTCTGGTCCGACTTCATCCAGGGGATCGCGATCCTCGCGGGCGGAGGGATGGTGCTCTGGCTCGGCTTCTCGGCGCTCGGCGGGGACGACGGCGTGCTCGCCGGCGCGGCCCGTTTCCTCGCCGAGAACCAGGACCGGCTGCACACGGTCCTCCCCGCCGACCACCCTGAAGTGCCCTGGACCGCCGTCTTCGTGGGCGGCCTCTGGATCGCGCAGTTCTTCTACTGGGGGGTGAACCAGTTCATCATCCAGCGCACCCTGGCGGCGCGCAGCCTGGCCGAGGGGCAGCGGGGCACCATCTTCGGCGCCTGGCTCAAGATCCTGGTGCCGTTCCTGATCTGCTTCCCCGGGATCCTGGCCGTCCAGCTCTACGGGGACCAGATCGTCCATCCCGACCAGGCCTATCCGGTGCTGGTCCGGGAACTCCTGCCGCCGGCGCTCCGCGGCGTGCTGCTCGCCGCGCTCGCCGGGGCGATCATGAGTTCGTTCAACTCGATGCTGAACTCGGCGTCCACGATGTACGCGCTCGACGTGCACGGCCGGCTGTTCGGCCGCGGACGGACGCCGGACGAGGACCGGGACGCGTCATCGGTCCGGGTGGCGCGGGTCGCCTCAACGGTGTTCGTGGTCGCCGCCTGCCTCTGGGCGCCCCTGATCGGCGGGTTCCCCGGCGTCTTCCGCTACATCCAGACGGTGTGGGGGTTCGTGACGCCGGGGATCGTGGCGGTGTTCTTCGCGGGCGTGATCTCGAAGCGGGTGCCCGCCTTCGCCGCCCGTACCGGCCTGCTGGCCGGCATTCCGATCTACGCCGTTTTGCGGCTCGGCTGGCCGGAGACCGCTTTCCTCCACCACATGGGGATCAGCTTTCTCATCCTGGTGGCGGGGCTGGCTTTCGCCGCCTGGCGACGGCCGCGGACGGAGGACTCCGAACCCCCGGCGCCGGTCACCGGCGTGGACCTCACGCCGCTGCCGGGCGTCTACTGGAAGGGCGGGCTCGCGCTGGCGACGATCGCCGCGATCTACCTGATCTTTCCGTAGCGACTGATCGTCCCTGCTAGCCGTCCGACGCGTCGGCCGACTCCTTCAGGATCCAGCCGTCGCCGCGGTTTCCCTGCATCCGGACCCGGAGCGGCGTTTCGAAGCGCAGGTGACGGACGGGGCCGCGCTCCCAGACCGAGGGCTGGGTGGCCAGCCAGTCCCAGTCGAGGGCGCCGTCGCCCCGTTCGGGATTCACGGTGAAGTAGCCGATCCCGTGGGAGACCAGGTTGTCGAAGAAGTGGGTCCCCTGCGAAGGCGTGACGATCAGGTCCCGGAACCCGGCCTCCACGATGACGCGGGCGCCGCTCACCTGTTCCCAGGTCACCGGAATGCCGAGGAAGCGGTCGCGGGAGCCCCAGCGCCCCACCCCGATGAGCACGTAGGGACGCTTCTCCTGTTGGAGGCGGCTGTTGCGCCGCGCGACGTCGCGGGCCACCTCCCGGCTCTTCAGGCGGTCGTAGGTGTCCCGGTGGACCACCACGAGGTCGCGGAGCCCCTCGATCTGACCGTGACCGAGCACCTTGGAACTGCGGCAGAGCACGCCCTCCCCGCTGGCCACCGCGACCTCCTCCGCCGGGGGTGGTTCCCGCGTCTGCTGCAGGCGGCGCAACTGGACGAAGCCGAACTCGCGCGGCATCCCGCGGGGAACCGAGAGATTGGCGGCGAACTCCAGTTCCACCGGCGCGCGGCACGCCTCTTCGCCCAGCTCGAGGAGCTCGGTGAGGATGTCCGCGAGCGGGAAGACGTCGGGCATCTTGAGCAGCGGAGCGAGGGTGAGGAGCCGGCTTCCCGTCCGCGAGATGCCGTCCGAGAGGGTGTCCGCGTCCTTCGACCAGGTGGAGGCGAGCAGCCCGAGCACCCCGTCGGCCTCGGCGTCGGCGAGCGAACTGGTGAGCAGCGGGGGCAGGCCTCCGCCGCTGCCCGAAGACCCGGCTTCGAGATCCACCGCGAGGAACTCGCTCTGCGAGTTGCGCCAGGCGTCCTGGGCGCTCTGGTGACCGAGGCGGTGCTGGGGATGGCGCGGCGAGAACCGGACCGCCCGGCCCCCGCTCGTGATCTGCTCGCCGAGTCCGAGGCCGACCGTGGCGATTCCGTCCTCGGCCTCGAGCGGCGCGGTGGGGTAGAAGTTCTGTGACCGGGCGGTTCCCGCGATGTCCGGATAGAAGCGGCGCCCGTGGGGCAGGCCCACCACCCGCTGGAGGATGACCGCCATCTTCTCTTCCTCCTGGCGGTAGGGGGTGCTGTCGAGGAAGCTGCGGACCCGGGGGAGGAACAGCGAGGCGTAGACCTGCTTGATCGCCCGGGCCAGCGCGTCGAGACGTTCCCGCGCGGTCGCTTCCTGGTTCGCGACGAGCACGGTCTCGTACACCCCGGAAAAGGGCTGGTAGGGCGAGTCTTCCAGCAGGCTCGAGGAACGGACCGCGAGCGGATACCGGACGTTCTCCTGGAACCGGCGGAGGTCCCACCACGCCTCCTCGGGGAAGCGCGACGTGTCGAAGCGCTCGCGGAGCTCCGTTTCGCTCGAGACCTCGAGGGCGAACGGCAGCAGGTCGTTCTCCTCCATGAACTGGTCGAAGATGCCGGTGGCCAGCACGACCGCCTGCGGGACCGCGACGACGGTGTTCGGATAGCGCTCCTGGATTCCCGAGCGGGCGAGGACCGAGTTGGTGAACGCCAGACCGCGCGCCTTCCCGCCCACCGACCCGCCGCCGATGCGCAGGAAGCTCGCGTCGGGGTCGAACCCCTCCCGCGGGAAGTCCGCCACCACCGACCGGCTCCGCTCCTGGCGGCGCTTCGCGAGGCGCGTCGCCACGTCGCGGCCGATGTGGTCCCCGGGTCCGTAGTCGGAGATCCGGACGTCGCGCAGCCGGCGCGCGAGCTCCAGCTCCCCGCGCGCCATCAGCCAGTGGGAGATCTCGTTCTTCCGCGCGGACTCGAGGATCGCCTCGTGGGGGACGTCGGGGAGCGCCCGCTCGAAGGAATCGAGGTCCTCGGCGCGCGCGACCTCGGTCCCGTCCGGCATCCGGAAGACGAAGTCGCCGAAGTGGAACCGGTCCCGCATCAGGTTCCGAATCCGGCGCAGCAGGTCCCGGGAGCCCTTCAGGAGGAAATCGGCGCCGACGCTGCGGGCGAGGGCCTCGTTCTCGGGACGGCGGGAGTGGAGGATCGCCGGGATGTCCGGCCGCACCTGGCGCATCGCCGCGACGAACCGCTCACCGGCCTGCGGATCGGGCCGGCCGCGCCGGGGGAACTCGACGTCCGAGATGACCCCGAGGATCTGGTCCCGGTAGGCGGTGAAGTAGTCCCAGGCCTCCTCGTAGCGGTCGCAGAGCAGGATCTTGGGCCGCCGCCGGATGCGGTCGAACTTCTCGGTGAGGCTCAGCCCTTCCGGGATCAGTTTCCGGGTCTGTTCGAACACCGCCTGGTACGCCACCGGCAGGAACGACGAGTAGTAGCGGATGCTGTCCTCGATGAGCAGGATGGCGGGAACGCCGAGCCGGCCGGTGTCCTGCGGCGCGTTCCGGCGGTCCTCGATCTGCTTCACGATCGCGAGGAAGATCCCGACGTCCCCCTGCCACACGAAGGGCTTTTCGAGGTCCTGGCCGTGGTGCCGCGTCAGGTACTCGCGCACCGTGCGGGTGTCGTAGCCGAAGAGCGTGACCGGGGTCTCGCACCCCGCGTGGCGGAGGCGGTGCGCGAACGTCCCGATGTCCATGTCCCCGAGGTCCGGCGAGGCGATCACGAGTTGGAAGCGGTCGGGCATCCGGGCGATGCGTTCGAGCGCCTCGTCGCCGGACTCCACCTGGATCACCCCGGGGAGGGTCCGCAGGTTCAGGTCGAGGAACCCCGACAGGACCCGGTCGTCGAGTTGGCCGTCCTCGGCGAGGATGAACGAGTCGTAGTGACTCAGCACGAACAGGACGTCGTGGATCTGGAAGCCGACGAGGTCCGCGAAGGCCGGTGACAGGGCGCCGTGGAGCGGCATGAGGGCCTAGTTTCTCACCGGAGCAAGGTGTTCTCGGGCCGCCGCCGGAGCGGGAATCGCAAAAGACGCAAGCAATCCGGCTGCTGCCCTACAATCCGCGCGCAAATTGGAGGCTCCATGAGCTATATCGAGTCTGTCCTCAACCAGGTCGCGGCCCGGAATCCGAACGAGCCCGAGTTCAATCAGGCCGTCCGCGAAGTCATCGAGTCGGTGGCCGTCGTCATCGAGCGGCACCCGGAGTACCGGGCCGCGCGGGTCCTCGACCGCATGGTCGAACCCGAGCGCCTGGTCCAGTTCCGGGTCCCCTGGATCGACGACGCGGGCGAGGTCCAGGTGAACCGGGGCTTCCGGATCGAGATGAACAGCGCGATCGGGCCCTACAAGGGCGGACTCCGCTTCCATCCCTCGGTCAACGCCTCCATCCTCAAGTTCCTCGCCTTCGAGCAGGTGTTCAAGAACTCCCTGACCACGCTGCCGCTCGGCGGCGGCAAGGGCGGCTCGGACTTCGACCCGAAGGGCAAGAGCGACGCCGAGGTGATGCGCTTCTGTCAGTCGTTCATGACCGAGCTGCAGCGCCACATCGGGCCTTACACCGACGTCCCGGCCGGGGATATCGGGGTCGGCGGCCGGGAGATCGGCTTCCTCTTCGGCCAGTACAAGCGCCTGGCCAACGAGTTCACCGGGACGCTGACCGGGAAGAGCCCCGGGTGGGGCGGGTCGCTGATCCGGCCCGAGGCCACCGGCTACGGGGCGGTCTATTTCGCCCAGGAGATGCTCAACACCCGGAACGACGGACTCAAGGGGAAGACCTGTCTCGTCTCCGGCAGCGGCAACGTGGCGCAGTTCACGGTGGAGAAGCTGCACGAGCTCGAGGCGAAGGCGGTCACGCTGTCCGATTCGTCGGGCTTCATCCACGACCCCGCCGGAATCGACGCCGAGAAGCTGGCGTTTGTCATGGAGCTGAAGAACGTCCGCCGCGGACGGATCCGGGAGTACGCCGAGAAGTTCCGAGGGGTCAGCTACCACGAGTCCGATCCGGGCGCCGACCACAACCCGCTCTGGGCGATTCCCGCCGCGTGCGCCTTCCCGAGCGCCACCGAGAACGAGATCAGCGCCAAGGACGCCGCGGCCCTGCTCGCGAACGGCTGCTTTGTGGTCTCCGAGGGGGCCAACATGCCGTCGGTGCCGGACGCCGTGGACCAGTTCGTCGCCGCCGGGATCCTCTACGGACCGGGGAAGGCCGCGAACGCCGGCGGCGTCGCGGTGTCCGGGCTGGAGATGGCCCAGAACATCGGCATGATCCAGTGGAAGCGGGAGGTGGTGGACCACCGGCTCGCCGACATCATGTTCGAGATCCACGACGCCTGCATCAAGGCGTCGGAGCGGTTCGACGCGGTCGGCAACTACGTGGTGGGCGCCAACATCGCCGGGTTCTTCAAGGTCGCCGACGCCATGATGGACCAGGGCGTCGTCTGAGGCGTCGGCCGCGCGGCGAGCCGGGCGGCGCTTCAGGCCGGCGGGGGAGGCGGTTCCCCTTCCAGTTGCTCCTTCTGCCACTCGGGGACCACGACCCCGAGCGAGATGATCATCTGGAGGGCCTGCTGCCGGCTCATCGAGAGTTCGATGACGTCCTCCTTGGGGAGGGTGATGACGAAGCCCGAGGTCGGGTTCGGCGTGGTGGGCACGAAGACCGCCATGACCTCACGCTGGCCCGGCGCGGACTCGCCGGGCCCGGGGGCGGCGTCCGCTCCGTTCCGCTCCGCGATGCGCTTCCGGACCCGGTGCTGCACCTCCCCGAGTTCGCCCGCCATCTGGAACGCGATGCTGTAAACCCCGCGCCGGGGATACTCGATGAGGACGACCTTCCCGAAGGCGTCACCGGAGGTGAACAGCGCCTCCAGCAACTGGCGCACCCCGGAATAGACCCAGCGCGCCACGGGAATCCGCTGGAGCGGTTTTTCCACCACCGCGCGCAGCACCACCCGGGCGACGCCGAACTTCGTGACTCCCCAGCCGGTCAGGAACAGCACCCCGATCACCACGCCGAGCGCGGTGAGCCGCGGCTCCCAGGGGAGGGAAGGGAAGAACCACGACTGGATGATCGAGTAGATCAGCCGTCCCACCAGGAACACTGCCGCCAGCGGGATCCAGACGAGGAAACCGCGGAGCAGATGGCGGCGGAAGGACCCCCAGAACGTCAGCTTCGCGGCGGGGGGCATTTCGGGGTGAGTCTATGACGGCGATTACCATCCCCGGCCACGAATGAACCTGAAGGTCGTCTGTCTTCCCGGCGACGGGATCGGCCCCGACGTCGTCGCCGCGGCCGAGTGCGTGCTCGAGCGGGTGGCGGAGCGCTTCGGCCACCGCCTGGAGGTGGAGCGCCACGACTTCGCCGGCGTCGCCTGGGACCGCACGGGCACCGGGTTCCCCGACGAGACGCGGGCCGCGTGCGCCGAGGCGCCGGCGATCCTGCTGGGGGCGGCGGGGGATCCGCGGCACGACGTGCTCCCCGCCGCCGAGCGTCCCGAACGCGCGTTGCTGGAACTCCGCCGGATGCTCGGGACCTACGCGAACCTGCGCCCGATCAAGGTGATCCGGGTGCTCGACAGCTCGCCCTTCCGGCCCGCGGCCATCGAGGGCGCGGACCTCCTCATCGTGCGCGAGCTCACCGGCGGCATCTACTACGGCGAGCCGCGCGGTATCCGGGGTGACGGCGCCGAGCGGGTCGGAATCAACACCCTGCGCTACGACGCGCGGGAGATCGAGCGGATCGCGCGGGTGGCCTTCGAGGCCGCCGGCCGGCGGCGCGGACTCCTCCTCTCGGTGGACAAGGCGAACGTCCTCGAATCGTCGCAGCTCTGGCGCGAGGTGGTCGCGGGCCTCGGGCCCGAGTATCCCGAGGTCCGGCTCGACCACATGTACGTGGACCGGGCGGCGATGGAGATCGTCCGGGACCCGCGCCAGTTCGACGTGATCCTCACCGGGAACATGTTCGGCGACATCCTGAGCGACGAGGCCTCGGTGCTCGCCGGGTCGCTCGGCCTGCTCCCGTCGGCCAGCGTGGGCGCGGGCGGCGGCCTCTACGAGCCGGTGCACGGCTCGGCGCCGGACATCGCGGGGCAGGGGATCGCGAACCCCCTCGCGGCCATCTCCTCCGCCGCGATGATGCTCGAGCTCTCCTTCGGGCTGAAGGAGGAGGCCGGGGCCATCGAGGCGGCGGTCACGGATTGCCTGCGGGGCGACGTCCTGCCGCGCGACCTCGGCGGCGCCGCCGGCACCACCGAAATCACCGACGTCGTGCTGGCGGCGCTGTAGGCACGCGTTGGGAGCGCCGGCCTTCAGGCCGGCATCGCGCGCAGAGCGGGCGAACTCCCACCGGTTCCACCCTCCGCATGGCGCTCTCACCCGACAGAATAGGCCCGCCGGCCCCTCCGGTCGCCAAGGAGTTCCCATGTCCCGTACTCGCCTTCTCGTCGCCGCCACGCTCCTCATCGCCCTTGCCGCCCCGCTCGCCCTCGCCCAGCTTCCCGAGACCCAGCGCCAGGTGGTGGACCGGCGTCAGTTCCTGAACGAAGTCCAGACCTCCGACGACCCGCGCCGGGTTCCCGCTCCGCCGGGCCCGCGCGGACCCGACGGGACGAGGGTCCTCTACGGCGGCTTCCTCTTCGACGGGACGGGCGCCGAACCCTCGATCGGCACCGTCGTCATCGAGCGGAACCGGATCGCCGCCATCCTCGGCGAGGGCGAGAGGGGGTGGCCGGAGGACGCCATGGTGCTCGACGTCTCGGGGCACACCGTGCTGCCGGGACTGATCGACCTGCACACCCACCTCACCTACACCGAGCCGGGTGTTCCGCAGGTGTTGGCCATCGATCCGGCGCACCAGACGCTGCGGGCGATGGAACGCCTCCACGTCTTCATCGGGGCGGGGATCACCTCCATCCGGGACACCGGGTCCGCCGGAACGGTGCCCTTCATCGTCAAGGACTGGGTGAACCAGAACCGCCTGCCGGGACCGCGGGTCTTCGCCGCCGGCTCGCTCATCACCGGCACCGGCGGGCACGGCGCCGAGGGGTACTCGATCCACCACCCGCTCTACGGCGGGATCATCGAGGCATCGGGACCCGACGAGTTCCGGGACGCCGTCCGCGAGCAGTTCAAGATGGGCGCCGACCTGATCAAGATCGCGAGCCATTACAGCCGCGAGGAGATCGCCGCCGCGGTGGACGAGGCCCACGCGCTCGGCCTCAAGGTGACCGTGGACTCGGAGACGTTCTACACCGGCTGGGCGGTCGAGGCGGGCGCCGACACCATCGAACACCCGCTGCCGCGCACCGACGAGGTGATCCAGATGATGGCGCGGAGCGGCACGGCGTCGGTGCCCACCATCATCACCTACGACTACATCTTCAACGAGCGGGGCAGCTACCACAGCTCGACCTCCCGGCGCTTCGAGCTGAACGGCGAGATCAGCCGGGCCATGCTGCGCGAACTCAAGGACGCCGGAATCCTCATCGGAGTGGGGACCGACCTGATCCTCGAGAACTACCGCGACCTCCCCTACGCCTACATCTGGGAGCTGGAGTCGTACGTGGAGAGCGGCTTCACCCCCACCGAGGCGCTCGTTTCCGCCACCCGCGACAGCGCCCGGATCCTCGGGATGGACGACAAGCTGGGCACGCTGGAAGTCGGGAAGCTGGCCGACATCCTGATCGTGGAGGGGGATCCGCTCACCGACCTGGGCGCCCTCGCCAACATCGCGGAGGTCTTCCGCGACGGCTACTGGGTGGTCCGGAACGGGGCCGTCCAGCCGACGCCGCCGGAGACCCGGGTCCGCCCGGGGCCGGGGATCGAGAACTGAGCGCCCGGACGACGGCCTGGCGCCCGTGCCTCTACCGGCGTCGATATCGGGGCCGGCTGACTCTCACTGGCGTCTATTTCGGCACCACCGGCGTCGATATCGGGGTCGGCTGAATCCCTCCGGCGTCTATTTCGAGGCCACCGGCGTCGATTTCAGGGTCGGCTGACTCGCATCGGCGTCTATTTCGGCACCACCGGCGTCGATATCGGGGTCGGGTGATTCCCACCGGCGTCGATTCCAGCGCCGGCTGACGGGAGTCCTTGTCCATTCGCCGACGGGTCCATCCGTCAGCGCGCCCCGAGTCAGTCCGTCACGACCGGCAGCTTCTCGAACGTCTCCCATCCCCCGCGCGTGAAGTCCGGGAAGTCCATGGGCCGGCTGCGGTCCGCCACCGAGCGCTCGCTGAGGTCGGTGACCGCGGAGAGCGCCGCCGCGTCGTAGACGTTCATCTCGGTCGGCAGCCCTTCCTGGAGGCAGCGGATCAGCCGGTAGTCCTCGAGGTAGTCCATCCGCCCGTGCCCGAGCTCCTCCCCGGGGCTCGCGACGTTGCGCCAGAGCGGATGCGCGTACTCCTCGTACCAGGTCTCGGCGTCGTCCCAGCGGTGCGACTCGCTCCGTCCCTCGACGTAGACCCGGTTCGGATAGCCCTGGAAGATGCCCCGGGTGCCCTGGACCAGGTTGATGCGGCTGTAGGGACGGGGAAGGTTCGTGTCGTGGACGACAGTGATCGTGCGGCCCCGCGCCGTCTTGATCAGGCTCAGGTTGACGTCCCCGAGCGTGAACTCCTCGGCCCGCTGGGGCGCGCCCTCGGGAAAGTGCTCCCGGGCGTAGTCCTGGAGGCCGCGTGACGGGCCGCTCATGGAGACCAGGTAGTCGAAGCGGTCCCCGCGCCCGATGTCCATGCAGTTCGCCACCGGGCCGAGGCCGTGCGTCGGGTAGAGGTTCGCGTTCCGGGTGTGCGAATGCGCCCGCCGCCAGAGTCCCTCGCCCCGATTCGCGAACTTCACGTCGCGGAGGTCGTGGAGGTAGCCGCCCTCGGCGTGGAGGACCTCGCCGAGGACCCCCAGCCGGACCAGATGGAAGACCATCATTTCCCACCGGCCGTAGTTGCAGTTCTCCATCATCACGCAGTGCCGGCCGGTGCGTTCCGCGGTCTCGACGAGCTGCCAGCACTCGTCGATGGTGGTCGCCGCCGGCACCTCGGTGGCGGCGTGCTTGCCGTTCTCCATCGCCGCGACGCACACCGGGACGTGGAAGCGCCACGGCGTGGCGGTGAAGACGAGGTCGAGTTCCTCCTCGGCGCACATGCGCTCGTAGTCCCGTTCTCCCCGGGTGTAGAGCGTGGGTTCCGCGCCCCCGGCCTCCCGGACGAAGTCGCGCGCCCGCTCGGCGTGCTCCGGCACGATGTCGCAGACCGCGCGGATCTCGACCCCGGGAGACGCCTCGTGCACCGCGAGCAGGTTGCGGACATGGACCGTTCCCATGCCGCCCACGCCGACGAACCCGATGCGCACGTTCGGAATCGGCGGCGCCGCGAGCAGGCTCGCGCGAGGGCTCTGCGCGCCGACGAACGCCGGCACGGCGGCGGCGCCCGCTCCAGCGGCGAGCACCTGCCGGCGCGTCAGCCCGAATCGCTTCTCGGTCATGGTCTCACTCCTGACGGGGAACGGGGTCCCAGAAGGGATCGGTCAGCCCCACGCCGACGAAGATAGCGCGCGCTTCGTCGGGGGTCCGGCGCGGCGGCTCGGGATGGAGCCGGGTTCCGTACCAGACCACCGAGAGCCGCCAGAGCTGCTCCACGGAAACGGCCGGTCCCGGCTCCACCCCGCGTCCCCGGCACCAGGCCCGGATCTCGTCTTCCGACCGGAAGAACAGCATGTTGGCTCAGGTGAAGACGATGTCATCCCACCAATGCGAGGCGGACACCAGCGAATGGAAAAACCACGGGCACGGTTCGGGGCCGCCGTGCACTTCGAGTTCCAGCGGCTCTCCCGAGTTCCCGCAGCGCGACCGCACCACCCCGTTCCGCCCCAGAGCCGCCGCCACCCCGAGCGCGTCCCAGCCGCAGTTCGCGTAGTAGCGAACGTCCCCCGACGTAAACGTGTGGTCGGTGGGCACGCCCGAGAAGGGATTCGCCATCCGGATCGAGACGCCGTCTTCCCCGGTCACGATCACCCTCCCCTCCCGCAGGCGTCGCCACGCTCCCAGGACCGGCTCCACGGTTTCGCCGAGCTGTCGGGCGACGTCCCCCGGGGTGGGAGCCACGCCGGTTTCGGCCAGCGCTCCCAGGATCGCGGACCGGACGCGGAGGTCGAGGTTCAAGCCGCCCGCCTGCGCCGTCCGGCTTGGATCGTGCCGCGCTCCCTCAATCCGCCGCGATTACCTCGGCCACGGCCCGATGCGCCTCGCGAATGGCGGCGTCGGTGTGGGGGCTCGCCGCGGAGTCGGTCCCCGCGATGGCGATCCGCCCGAAGGGCTGCCGGGCGGGAATGTTCGGGCGGTCGTCGGGGGTCCCGAAGGACCACTCCGGCGGATCGAACAGCGGGTTGTAGGAATAGGTGTAGCCGTGCGGCCAGCGGTTCACGGTGATCGCCGCGACGTCCTGCTGGTCGTCGAACCCGCTCCGGCCGAGCATGCGGTTGAGCTGGTCGCGGATGTTCGCCTCCACGGTCTCGAAGGTGGTGTGGAGGAGTTCCATGCGCCCGATCCGGTGCTGCTCGCGGCGGGAGAGTCCCGGCTCGCACGGGTAGCGGTTCATCCGCACCACGAGCGGCTCGTCGGGGGAGGTCGAGGTGCGGTAGTCGCCGAGCGCGAGCTGCGGGGCGAGCCCGATCGAGGTGTGGTAGCCGCCGGGGGCGGAGATCGAGGAGACGCCGGCTTCGGTGAACGCCCTCCAGTTCCTGAGCAGCACGCTCGTGTACTGGAGCGGCGACTTGACCGGCCAGGAGAGGGCGTCCCGCTGGGCCTTCGGCAGCTCCGGCACCAGGTAGGGAATGATGTTGTGCCAGCAGGCGAGGATGACCCGCCCGGCGGTCACGGTGTGTCCCTGGTCGTCGCGGACGTAGGTGACCCGGGCCGGTCCCGCGTCGCCGGGCTCGACCCGGATGACCGTCGAGGACAGCCGGATCCGCGCGCGGTTCTCCGGCCGGTCCAGCATTCCGTAGTCGAGCGGCGCCATCACCACGTCTTCCATGGTGGATCCCGGGATGGCGTTCGGGATGAGCCCCCGCACCAGCAGCCGGGTGATGGTGGCGTTGCCGTCCGGGAAGTAGAGGTCGGGATCGCCCTCGTTGGCGCGGGCCTGGTTCTCCCGGCCGTGCTGGCCGCCCGGCTCGTCGGCGAGTGCGTCCCGCGGCGTCTCCGGGATCTCCATGCCCGAAAACCCCGGGAGGCCCTCCTCCCACGCATAGCGCGCCGGATAGGCGTCGATCCCGGTGCAGAAGAGCCCCTTCGGCTGGTGGTCGAAGAACCAGACCACCCCCGGGTCGCACTTGGCGTGCTCGATCAGGAAGTCCTTGTAGCTGACGGTCGCGAGGAACGCCTTCTTTTCGGCCGGCGAAAGGTCGGGCAGGTAGTCCGGCTGGTCGTCCCCGTGCAACCGGATGAGGTCGTTCCGGATCGCCTTCGGCATGGGAGAGTCGGCGAGGAACTCCGCGAGCGGCCGGCGTCCGATGCCCGCCACCAGCCGGTCTTCTCCGAACGTCTCCCGGTCGAAGAACATGGCCCGCTGGAGGCCCAGGTTCCCGTAGGTGTCCGAAACGGCGCTGATGCTCTCGTAGTAGCGCTTGCGGTCGATGCCGATCTCCTTGAGCAGGCCGCCGGCGATGTCCCCGTACTGCGACGGCGCCTCCACGTTCAGGGTGCCGCCGTTCATCAGGTAGGTCCGGCCGTCGAGCCGGAACTCATTCCGCTTCGCGTGGCCGCCGAAGTCGTCGTGGTTGTCGAGGAGCAGGATGCGCGCGTCCGGTCCGGCCTCCTTCGCGAAGTAGTGGGCGGCGGCGAGGCCCGAGATCCCGGCCCCCACCACCACGAGGTCGTAGGTTTCCCCGGTGTCGGAGGCGGGCCACTCCCGGCCCTCGTGCGCGAACTCGTGCGCCACCTCGAACGAGCCGGGGTGGGAACCGCGCATCCCGGTGCGCAGCGGCGGGTAGTCGGCCTCGCCGGCGCGCTCGATCTCGGACCGGAACTCCGGGACCTCGCGGCAGGCGAGCGCCGCCCCGGTGAGGGCGACCGGAACTCCGGAGAGGAAATCGCGGCGGCTGACGCCGTCTCCGAACGGGCGGTACGGTCTCTTCGGCGAGGTCATGGTCGGGCCTCCGGTTGGCGTGCGGCGCCGCGCCCTCCGCAGGATAGGATCGGATGGCTGCCCTCGGCCGGCGGAAGGGACGAACACCGCTTGTACCACATTTGCCCCCGCCGCGGCGCTTCGCCACCGGGGTTCTCGGCCGGGCGCCCGTGATGCCGCTTCCGCTCCCGGCGCCGCCTTCCGCCCCGGCGGGCGAGGGCAAGTTCCGGCGCGTCCACGCGGTCGTCCGGAGGGTCCCGCGCGGCCGGGTGACCACCTACGGGCGGGTGGCGCGGGCGGTGACCGCCGCCGGGTACCCGCTCTCGGCGCGGGCGGTCGGCTGGGCGCTCCGGAACTCCCCGCGGGGGGTTCCCTGGCACCGGGTGGTGAACGCGGAGGGGGCTCTCTCCGCCGAACTGAGCGGGAACTGCGAACCCGGCCGGCAGCGGGCGCTGCTCTCCCGGGAAGGCGTCCCGTTCGACGAGCGGGGCCGCGTGCTTCTCGACCGTTGCCTCTTCGATCCGCAGGATTCGGACGCGTTCTTCTTCCCCGACGGGGAATCCTCTTGGTGACGGTGCCCGGCGCCTGGTTCCGTCCGACCTGGGTGGACGGGGCCGGGTCCCTGTGCGCCGCGCTCTACCTCGGGCTCGCGTCGCTCGCCCGGGGCCCCGGCGACCCGGGAGTCGCTTCCTTCCTGCTGATCTCGGCGGCGGTCGCGGCGCTGACGTTTGCGGTCTACGCCTGGTCGGGGAAGGAGCCGGGCCGGATATCCGTGGGGCGGCTCCTGCTCTGGGCGGTGGTCTTTCGGGCGATCGGCCTGTTCGGCGGCCCGTTCTTCGAGGACGACTACTTCCGTTACCTCTGGGACGGCTACCGCTTCGCGCAGGACGGGACGCCGTACGGGCTGGCGCCGGAGGCCTTCTTCGCCGACCCCGCGGTCCCGGCGCTCTTCCAGGGAATCCTCGACCGGATCAACTTCCCGGAGCTGCCGACGATCTACGGCCCGGCGACGCAGCTCGCCTTCCTCCTCGGCTACGGCGTCGCGCCCGGCAGCGTGGCGGCGCTGCAGGTCCTCTTCATCCTCTTCGACCTGTTCACGATCGGTGTCCTGCTGCGCCTGGCGCCGCCGCGCGCCGTCCTGCTCTACGCGTGGTGTCCGCTCGTGGTCAAGGAGGTCGCGTTCACCGCCCATCCCGACGGCTTCGCGGTCTTCTTCGTGCTCGCCGCGGTCTGGATGGCGAAGCGGGAGCGGCTTCACACCGCCGCCGCGCTCCTCGCTTTCGGTGCGGCCGCGAAGGTGCTCGCACTGGTACTGGTTCCGTTCATCCTGCGTCCGATCCGCTGGACTGAGTGGGCGACCTTCGCCGGGGTGCTCGCGCTCCTCTACCTGCCCTTCGCCTGGCAGGGGGGCAGCGACCTCCCGACGCTCCTCGTGTTCGCGCGCGAATGGGAGTTCAACGCTTCGGTCTTCGCGCTCCTGACGCCGCTACTGCCCAACATGGCCGCCCGGATGGTTTGCGGGGCTCTCTTTCTCGCGGGCGTGGCGTGGTTCTACTTCCGCGGGCGGGGTTCCGGCTGGAACGTGCCCCCGGGCGACCGGCTCTACGGCCTGCTCCTCGTGCTGGCGCCGGTGGTGAACCCCTGGTACCTCCTGTGGGTGTTGCCCTTTGCGGCGATCCGTCCGAGCCTCTGGGCGTGGACGGCTTCGGTGGCTGTTCTCCTTTCCTATGCCACCGGGCTGAATCTCCAGGACATGAACCTCCATCCCTTCGGGCACTCGCCGTGGGTGCCGGTGCTCGAATACGGGATGATCGCGCTGGCGTTGGCGGGAGGCGTCGTCGGTCGCCGGCGCGTGGACCCGCGGGAGGGGACGGTGTGTACCGCGGGCTGAAGGTCGGCGTCGTCGTCCCGGCGCGGGACGAGGAGCGCAACATCGGGCCCGTCGTCAGCGACCTGCTCGCGCTCCGGGATGCGTCGGGCGGCCGGGTGGTCGACGATTTCGTCGTGTGCGACAACGGCTCGGAGGACGCGACGGCGCTCCGGGCGCAGGAAGCCGGGGCGCGGGTCGTGCACCAGGATCGGCCCGGCTACGGAATCGCCTGCCTGACCGCGCTGGCGGCGCTCACGCCCGTGGACGTGGTGCTGTTCACCGATGGGGACGGGTCGTTCGTCGCCGCGGAGGCCGAGCGTCTGCTCGCGGAGGTTGCCGGGGGGGCGGACCTCGTCATCGGCTCCCGGGTGCACGGCTCCGCCGAGCCGGGCGCGCTCTCCCTGCCGCAGGTGGCGGGGAACCGGGTGGCCGCGCTCCTCATCCGCCTGCTCTGGGGCGCGCGCATCAGCGATCTGGGGCCCTATCGGGCCATCCGGGCCGGATCGCTGCGGCAGCTCGCCATGGAGGACCGGGCCTACGGGTGGACCGTCGAGATGCAGATCAAGGCGATCCAGCACGGTCTCAAGGTCGTCGAGACGCCGGTGGACACCCGGAGGCGACGCTACGGCCGGTCCAAGGTCGGCGGCACCGTTCGCGGGGTGGTGGGCGCGAGCGCCGGCATCCTCGCCAAGATCGCTAGGCTATTCGTGCAACAGAAAATCCATTCCCTCCGGATCGGCCGGAGAAAGGAGGTAGATCGCTCATGAAGAGCGAAGGAATGACCGGAAGCGGGCGGCGCCCCGTGCTGGCGGTGCTGACGGTCCTCGCGGCCGGGGGCTGGCTGGGCGCCAGCAACTGCGCGACGAACGGGTTGGACCCGCTCGTCTCCTGGGCGGACCACGACAACACGAACGCCGACTCGATCGATCACGCCGAGTGGCAGGCGATCCTCGACGGCTACCTGCGCACGGACGATCCGTCGGGTGTCCACCTGTTCGACTACGGAGGACTGAAGGCGAACCAGGCCGACCGGGGGCGTCTCCAGGGCTATATCGCGCACCTCGAAGCGGTGGACCCGCGCCTCTACTCGCGCGACGAGCAGATGGCCTACTGGATCAACTTCTACAACGCACTCACCGTCGAAACGGTGGTCGAGGGGTACCCGGTGGACTCCATCAAGAAGATCCACGAGGGCATCGTGCCCCTGTCAGGACCGTGGGGCGACAGGCGCGCCACCGTCGCCGGGCAGCGGCTGACGCTCGACAACATGGAGCACGACATTCTGCGGGCGCTCTGGCGGGACCCCCGGATCCACTACGCGGTGAACTGCGCGAGCATCGGCTGCCCCAACCTGGCGCCGAAGGTCTTCACCGCGGCGAGTCTGGAGGAGATGATGGATGCGGCGGCCCGCGGCTACGTGAACCACCCGCGCGGCGTCGAGCTGATGGACGAGATGTTCGGCGTCGTCTCCAGCATCTACACCTGGTTCCAGAAGGACTTCGGAGGCAGCGAGGCGGGGGTGGTGGAGCACCTGCTCCTCTACGCCGAGCCGGAACTCGCCGAGCGGCTCCGGAACTTCGAGGGCGGCTTCGACTACGAGTACGACTGGGACCTCAACGACGCGAGCTGACCCGGCACGCCGGGTTCCGGACGGGAGCCCGGGTCCCGTCCGGAGTGCTCCGTCGCGGGGTCAGTCGACCAGGAAGCCGTAGGTGACGCTCAGTCCGATGACGCGCGAAGCGGCGGTGTTCCGGCCGCCGATGACCCGGCCGAAGAAGCCGCTCACGCTGATCGTGTCGTTGACGGTGGCCAGTACGCGGGCGCCGAGCAACTGGGCATCCTCCTGGAGTTCGGGGAACCGGTCCGGCGAAAAGCCGGGACCGCCGATGTCCAGCCCCGAATCGCTGCCGTTCACCATGCGGTAGTCGGCCGCGACCGTGATCCGGTCGTTCACCGGGAAGAAGCCGGCCAGGTTGATGAAGGTGTCCGAGGGGATGTTGTTCGAGCGGGTGCGGTAGCCGACCTCGCCGGACGCGCCGAACCGGTCGCCGAACTTGCCGACCAGGACCGATCCTTCGAAGCCGTTGCCGCCGTCTCCCAGCGAGTTGATGTGACCCGTCTCGTAGCCGCCGGCGGCGATCAGGCCGGCCCGGATCGCCACGCTGGGGGCGCCCTGGGTCACCAGTTCGTCCACCACCCGCCAGGTGACGGAGACGTTCGTGTCCACGAGGCCGCTGAAGCTCTCCTGGGGCGTGGGGCCCACCGGGCCGGGGATGTGGCTGCGGCCGAGGCCGGACCGCAGGTCCACGGCGATCGCGTCGGTGATCGCGTAGTTGACGTCGAGCCAGCCGGTGGTCTGGGAGAGGTTGGCCCCGTCGCCCGGGGTCGGTCCCTTGACGTCGGCCCGGTAGAACTCGGTGGCGGCCTGGTGGCCGTAGGTGATCGTGATGGCGCCCGTCCGCGGCTCGGCGATCCAGGGGGATCCCTGGGAGAAGCCGGTGCCGGCGGAAAGAACGAGGGACGCCGCCGCGAGGGCGGCCGTACAGCCGAAAGGACCGTTCCGTTGCATCGCGAGGCGCCTAGAGCCGGAACCGGCGGGTGAGGAAGTAGTGGACGGTCTCCATCCGCAGATTGCAGTCCTCGACCCCCGCTCCGCACAGCGCCTGGACGGCGTCGTCATCGGCCGTCCCGGCCTTCTCGCCCTCGTAGGCGGCTTCGAGGCTCCGGGTGAGGCTCATCGCCCGGTCCTTGTCCAGTTCGTTCTTCTGGAGTGGGCAGCCGTCGCACACCAACTCGCTGAAGGTGAGGGCCTTGCCCTGGGCGTAGGCGGCGCGGGGGCTGAGCTTGCCGGCGCCCACGCCGATGGAACCGGATGCGGCCTCGGTCGGCGACAGGGTCCCCAGACCGGCAGTGAGGAGCGCTCCCGCCAGAATCGTTCGAATCATCGATCCGATACCTCCTTGTTCGCGAATCTGACACTGTAACGTGCTTTCTCGCGTCGTGCTCAACACGCTGGGTACATCGTCAGAGTTGGAGTCGCCGCCCATGGAGCACGCCGCATCCCATCCTTGGGAGGTCTCGCCGCGACGCGCCGCCGCCATCCAGCGGGAACTCGCCGGGCGCGTGGAGGAGGAGACGCCGCCCGGTTTCGATCCGGGGGTGGTGGCGGGACTCGATGCCGCCTTCCCCAAGGGAGGCAGGGAGTGCGTGGCGGCGGCGGTGGCGTGGGACGTTCGGGAACGGCAGGTGCTCGAAGAGCGGGTCGCGCGCCGCCCGCTGACTTTCCCCTACGTTCCGGGCCTCTTGTCCTTCCGCGAAGCGCCGGCGGTGCTGGCGGCGCTCTCGGAACTGAACACCCCGGTCGATGCAGTGCTGTGTGATGGCCATGGACGCGCCCATCCGCGCCGGTTCGGCCTGGCGTGCCACGTCGGCGTCCTGACCGGGTTACCGGCGGTCGGTTGCGCCAAGAGCGTGCTGATCGGCGCGCACGGAGAGATCGATCCGTCCCGGGGTTCAAAGGCCCCGCTGGAGCATCGCGGCGAACGGGTCGGGACGGTCCTCCGCACCCGGGACGGCGTCCGCCCGGTGTTCGTGAGCATCGGCCACCGCGTGGATCTCTCCGCGGCCGAGGCGCTGGTCATGCGGTGCACCATAGGATTTCGACTTCCGGAGCCCGTCCGCCGCGCCGACCGGCTGGTGAGCCGGGCCCGCAACCTCTGACCGCGGAGGCAGGAGGAATGCGATGGTTCACCATGACCCGAGACAGCGGTTCGCCGCGCTGGCGCTCGTCGCCGGGCTGGCGGCGGCCTGCGGCGGCGGCGATCCGGCCCCCTCCGGCGAAGCGGCTCCGGTGGATCTGACGCTCCCGTCGCTGGATCAAGCCGGCGCTGCCGCCTTCGCCGCGCTGGCGCTCGACTGCGTTACCAAGGAGTATCCGTATTCCGTCAGCCTGCGCCTCGAGAGCGCGGACGACCTCGCGCTGCCGCGGGAAATGACCCCTCTCTTCTACGGCTGCTACGACTGGCACTCCGCGGTCCACGGGCACTGGCTGCTCGCGCGGCTCACCCGGAGGTTTCCGGCAGCGGAGTTCGCTTCCGAGGCGCGGGCGGCGCTCGACAGGAACCTCACCGACGAAGGGGTTGTCGCCGAGATCGCGCACGTCTCCCGCAAGGGGCGGCGCGGTTTCGAGCGCCCTTATGGGCTCGCCTGGCTGTTGCAGCTCGACGCCGAACTCCACGAATGGACATCCGATGCAGAGGCTCCGGACGACGACCGGAGCCGGGCGGCGCGTTGGCGCGAGACGCTCGGGCCGCTGACCGCGAACGCCGTCGAGCGCCTGACCGAGTTCTTCGAGAAGCTGGAGCATCCCGTCCGCGTCGGCGAGCACAAGCAGACCGCCTTCTCGGTGGGCCTGATCCACGACTGGGCGGTTTCGGTCGGAGACCAACCCATGCGGGACCTGTTGGCCGCCCGGGCGCGCGTCTGGTACGGGGACGACCGCGACTGCCCCGTGGACTACGAACCGTCCGGACAGGACTTTCTCTCGCCCTGCCTCTCGGAGGCCGACTTCATGCGGCGGGTGCTCCCGGCGGACGAGTTCGCCGCCTGGCTCGATGCCTTCCTCCCGGGCGGCCTGCCGGCAACGCTGGAACCGGTGAACGTGCCCCAGGATGAAGAGGACGCCTTCGGGCACCTGCACGGCCTTCACCTGAGCCGCGCCTGGATGCTGCATGGCATCGCGAGCGCGCTCCCGGCGCGCGACGCGAGGCGGCCGGAGATGGCTGCGCTCGCCGAGCGGAACGCGGAGGCCGGGTTTGCCGGAGTGGATCCGGCCAACTACATCGGGAGCCACTGGCTGGGCAGCTTCGCCACCTACCTGGCCACGAACCGCGGGATCAGGGACTAGCGGCGGGACGGCTGGGAACGCCGGTCTCCAGACCGGCACCCGCTGCGGCGAGCGCAGCGGAACCGCGTACCGCTGCTCCTCCCAAAAGCACCCACGGCTTGGAACGCTGACCTCCGGCCGGCTCTCCCGGTAGGGGCCGGCACAGCCCGCCGGAGGCGGGCGGCGGCGCGGGATGTCACGCCCACATGGCGCACCGTTCGAAAACCCGTCCCCCGGAGTCGGGGCGATCAGCGGTACAGCAGGAACGCGTCCCGGATCGGCTCGAAGGCGGCCCCCTCCGCATCTCCCGCGTCCGCGATCTCTGCCGTGGTCCATCCGGCCTCGATGCCTTCCCGGATGTCCGGGCTCCCCCCGAGGATGTCGATGGGAAGCCGCTCCAACTCGTACTCGTACGGTGGCGGACGCCACGCGAACTCCGCCGGCCAGAGCGTTCGGGCCTGGTTCAGGATGGCGATCCCGGTGCGCCAGGGGAGGTACGTGCCCCGGTCCGTGACGTGCTGCATCACCCCGCCGCATTCCTCGCCCGCGAACTTGTGGAAGGTGGGCCGGAACTGGACCGGGCGGAAGTGGACGCCGGGAAGGGCTTCCTCCGCCAGCGCATCCGCCAGCCGGAGCCCGTCCACCCACGGAGCCCCGCAGATTTCGAAGGGCCGGGTCGTCCCGCGCCCCTCCGAGAGGTTCGTCCCCTCGATCAGGCAGGCGCCGGGGTACACCGCCGCCGTGTCGAGGGTGGGCATGTTCGGGGAGGGCGGAATGAACGGAAGCCGGGTGTCGTCGAGCCACCGGTCCGGTGTCCAGTCCGGGCAGCCCACGATCACCAGGTCCGCACCGATCCGGTGATGGCGGTTCAGGAGCCCCGCGATCTCGCCCGCGGTCATGCCGTGCCGGTTCGGGATCGGATAGAGCCCCACGAAGGAGCGGTGGTCGTCCCGGATCAGGTTCCCCTCCACCGCGCCGCCGATCGGGTTCGGCCGGTCGAGGACGACGATGCGCTTGCCGTGCTCGGCGGCGGCCTCCATGGCGTGCGCCATCGTCCAGACGTAGGTGTAGTAGCGCGAGCCGACGTCCTGAACGTCGAAGACGAGGGCGTCGAGCCCCTCCAGCATCGCCGCCGTCGGCCGCCGGGTGGGCCCGTAGAGGCTGTGCACGGGAATGGGGCCGTCGCCGTCGGCGATCTCGATGAGGTCCTGCTCAACGGCGTCGAAGCCGTGCTCGGGGGCGAAGAGCGCGGCGAGCGTCACGCCCGGCAGCCCGGCCACCACGTCCCGCGCGTGGCGGAAGGATGCGTCCACCGAGGACGGATTCGCGATCAGCCCGACCCGGAGTCCCTTGAGCAGTTCCCCCATTTTGGGAAGCCGGTCGAGCCCGGTCCGGACCCTGGGCGTCTTCATTGAGGGAAGACTACGCAAACAGAATCGGGCGGGTTCACCGGAGTCGCTGTGCGAACCGACCGCAACTCGCGCCGCGCAGGCCGCCAGTGGGATACTTGGCCGTCTGCGGCCGGGGCAATTCCGGCTGCCGGGGAGGTCCGCCGTGTTTGCTCGTTCCACCGTTTCCGTCGTTCTGCTGGCGCTCCTGGCCGCCGTGGCCACACCGTCCCCTGCTCTTGCCGAGGACGACCGCTGGAGTCCGGCGCTCTCCATGAAGTACCACCGGGTCGGCTCGGTCGCCATCTCCCCGGACGGGACGCTGGTCGCGTTCGCGGTCACCGTGCCGCTCATGGAGGGCGAGAAATCCGAGTACCGGACCCAGATCCACGTGGTCCCGGCGGCGGGCGGCGAGGCGGTCGCCTACACCACCGGCGAGAACTCGGCGACCTCGCCTTCCTTCTCTCCGGACGGGCGCCATCTCGCGTTCCTGCGGAAAGGGGAGGAAAACCAGCAGGTCTGGCTGCTCCCCCTCGCCGGTGGGGAGGCCTATCAGGCCACCCACGCGGAGAACGGAGCGCGTTCCTTTCGGTTCTCGCCGGACGGCCTCAGCATCGGCTACCTGATGACCGATCCCGAGACCGAGGAGGAGAAGACCCGGAAGGAGGAGAAGCGCGACGTGGAACTGGTGGACCAGAACTTCAAGTACGGCCACCTCTACGTGGCCCTGGTGGCCGGCCGCTACGACCCCGACGGCGAAGACCGGCGCCTCACCCGGGGTGACTTCCACGTCTCGGGCTGGGACTGGTCGAGCAGCGACCGCATCGTCTTCAGCCACCAGGACGATCCGCGGATTAACACGAACCGCCGGTCCGGCGACCTGTCGGTCGTCCACCTGGGGGACGGGCAGGTGAGCCTGCTCCACGGCGGCGACGGGATCGAGAGTTCGCCACGGGTGTCCCCCGACGGCCAGACGGTCGCGTTCCGCTCCACGGGCGACCAGCCGGAGCCCATCGGGCTCGGCGACGTCTACGTGATGCCCGTCATGGGCGGCGAGCGGGTGAAGCTGGCGGAGACGAAGGACCGGAGTCCGGGCATCCTCGGCTGGTCCCGCGACGGCTCGCTCGTCTACGTGGCGGAGGCCGATCGCACTTCGCGGCGGCTCTTCGGGCTGCCGGCGGACGGAGGCGATCTGGTGGACCTGACCCCGGGGGAGGGCGTTTTCCGCTCTCCCGCCATCGCGTCGGCTGCCGACGTGATGGCCTTCACCCACGAAACCCCGGAGACGCCGTGGGACGTCTTCGCCGCCGACCTCGGGGCCGGGGGCGCCGCCGCCGCAGCCTTCGAGCCGCGCCGCCTTACCGATCTCCACAACGACGTGGCCCGTCCCGCGATGGGGAAGACCAGCGTGCTCACCTGGAACTCACCCGATGGGACCCCGGTGGAGGGCCTGCTGACGCTCCCGGTGAACTACGAGGAAGGCCGGCGCTATCCCTTGGTGCTGAACGTCCACGGCGGGCCCGCGGGGGTCTATTCCGAGACCTTCACCGGCGCCCCGTCCATCTACATGCTCCAGTACTTCGCCCAGGAGGGGTTTGCCATCCTGCGGCCCAACCCGCGCGGTTCCACCGGCTACGGCAAGGAGTTCCGCTACGCCAACTTCAAGGACTGGGGCTTCGGGGACATGGACGACCTGATGGCCGGGGTGGACCTCGTGATCGAGCAGGGGGTGGCGCAGGCCGACCGGCTCTACATCATGGGCTGGAGCTACGGGGGCTACATGACCTCGTTCGCGGTCACCCGCACCGACCGTTTCGTCGCCGCCAGCATGGGCGCGGGGCTGCCGAACCTGATCAGCATGGTCACCACCACCGACATCCAGGACTACCTCGCGGGCCACATGGGAGGCGACTTCTGGGAGGACTACGAGGTCTACGAGGCCCACTCGGCGATCTACCGCATCGCGGAGGTGACCACCCCGACCCAGGTGATCCACGGCGCGCAGGACCTCCGGGTGCCGTTCACCCAGGGCCAGGAGTTCTACCGGGCGCTCGACCGCCGGGGGATTCCCACCGAGTTTGTCGTGTACCCACGGACCCCGCACGGGCCGAGGGAGCCGAAGTTCCTCATGGACGTCTCGGAGCGCATCCTGACCTGGTTCCGGACGCACACGCCGGAGGCGGAGACCGACGACGCGGCGAACGGCCGCTGATCGGGTGTTGGCCGCCCGCGCACGGGTGTGCAGAGCGCGGTAAGCGAACTCCCCGAATCCATCGAGGAGCACCTCCGGGCGCGGCGCGAAGAGTTGTGTCGCTCTACCCAGGAGCTGCTCGTATCCGTCGAGGAGCCTCTCGAGAGGCACCGCAAGTTGAGGGCGCCGCGGAATGAGAACTTCAACGTGTTCCGGTTGCTCGACGTGGAATGCAGTGAGGAGGAACTGCATTCGCCCTTCATCGCCGAGTTGCTGGACCCCCATGGTTCGCATGACTTGGGGACGACGTTCCTCCAACTATTCCTGAATGAGGTTGGCGAACAGGTTGGACCGCCTGAGCGCCCTGCTTCGGAAGCTCCGCGCCGCTCACGGGGTGGGACCCGTCCTCCGGGGGCGAGTGGGTCGGGGTCGTTACAGGTCCAGCACCAGCCGGAGGCCGGCTTCCACCTGCGCCATGAGTCGCCTCGGAATCATCCCGACTTGCTTCTCGAGCAAATCCTCGTCCACGGTCCCGAGCTGTGTCACGTTGGCAACGGAATCTCTCGGTAGTCCTGTGCTCTTCCGCGGGAGAAGGACATTTCCGGGTTTCTCGGCAAGTCGTGTGTTGCCCGTGAGGAGCACCGCGATCACCGTGCGGAGACGGCTCGCGTTGAAGGCGTCCGACTGGATGATGAGGATGGGTCGGCGAAACCCGGATTGCGAGCCGGGAGGCGCCGAGAGGGCGGCCCACCAGATCTCCCCCCGTTCGGCTACCACTCTTCGGGACCGATGCTTTCCGCCTGCATTCTGGCGAACACCGGATCCAGACGGTCCGGCTCCCTTGCGAGCACTTCGTTCAGTCTGGCGGTGATTGCCTCACGGCGACGCCTCGCGAGATACTCGGACACGGCGTCGCAGTACAGCTTGCTCCGCGACGTTCCCATCCGATTCGCGAAGTCGTCAGCTTCCTTGAAGAGTTCATCCGGTACGGAGATCGCTGTCTTCATGCAGTGATTATACCGCGGTTATACCCGTCCCTTCAGATCAGTTTGACTGCCGGCCGCTTCTCCACGCGTTCGTTCGGGGGTGGGAACCGTTGGGGCGCGCCGCCCTCCGGGCCGCTAGACTTCGCGCCTTCCGGTCCCGAACGGGCGGGACCCTGAGCAGTTCGCGGCCCAGCTTCGCCGGCGCTCCCCCGGCCGAGCCCGCGCAACTCACCTGGTGAGGAGAACCCCTTGATTCGCAGACAGGATGCCCTCGACTACCACCTGAGCGGACGGCCCGGGAAGGTCGAGGTCCGGCCCACGAAACCCACGCAGACCCAGCGGGACCTCTCGCTCGCCTACAGCCCCGGCGTCGCCGAGCCCTGCCGGGAGATCCACCAGGAGTCGGGGCGGGTCTTCGACTACACCGCCCGCGGGAACCTCGTGGCGGTGGTCTCGAACGGAACCGCCGTCCTCGGCCTCGGCAACATCGGCCCCCTCGCCGCCAAGCCGGTGATGGAAGGGAAGGGCGTCCTCTTCAAGCGGTTCGCCGACATCGATGTCTTCGACATCGAGCTGAACGTCACCGACCCCGAAGAGGTGGTCCGGGTGGTGAAGGCGCTCGAGCCCACCTTCGGCGGCATCAACCTCGAGGACATCAAGGCCCCGGACTGCTTCTACATCGAGTCGCGCCTCCGTGAGGAGATGGACATCCCGGTCTTCCACGACGACCAGCACGGCACCGCGATCATCTCCGGGGCCGCCTTCCTGAGCTGGCTCGAACTCACCGGGAAGGACCCCGCCGAGGTTCGGCTGGTCATCAACGGCGCCGGCGCCGCCGGCATCGCCTGCGCCGAACTCGCCGAGAGCCTCGGGGTGCTCCACGACAACGTGGTGATGTGCGACTCGCGCGGCGTCATCCACACCGGCCGCGAGGCGGGGATGAACGAGTTCAAGGAGCGGTACGCGCTCGACACCTCGATGCGGACCCTCGACGACGCCATGCGCGGCGCCGACGTCTTCATGGGCCTGTCGGTGAAGGACGCGGTCTCGAAGGAGATGGTCGTCTCGATGAACTCTCAGCCGCTCGTGATGGCGATGGCGAACCCGGACCCGGAAATTACCTGGGAAGACGCCATGGACGCCCGCCGCGACGTCTTCATGGCCACCGGGCGCTCGGACTATCCGAACCAGGTCAACAACGTGCTCGGGTTCCCCTTCATCTTCCGGGGCGCGCTCGACGTGCGCGCCCGCACGATCAACATGGAGATGAAGCTGGCGGCGGCCCGGGCGCTCGCGGCGCTCACCAGGGAGGACGTGCCCGACTCGGTGATGCGCGCCCACGGCAAGGAGCGGATGTCCTTCGGTCCGGAATACCTCATCCCGTCGCCGTTCGACTCCCGGGTCCTCCTCTGGGAGGCGCCCGCAGTGGCCGAGGCCGCGATGGAGAGCGGCGTCGCCCGCATCCAGATCGATCTGGACCAGTACGGCGCCCGGCTCGAGTCCCGCCTCGGGCTCGAACGCGAGGTGATGCGCCAGGTGATCGGCCGCGCGAAGCGCGCCACCCGGTCGGTGGTCTTCCCCGAGGGCGAGGAGCCGAAGATCCTGCGCGCCGCGCAGCGTCTCCTCGACGAGGGCATCGCCGAACCCATCCTGCTGGGCCGGCCGAGGGTCATCCAGGACGCCTGCGAGACCCTCGGGATCGAGGTGAACGGCGCCCGGGTGGTGGACATCACCGATTCCGAGCGCTCGGACGAATACGCGCGGCGCCTCGTCGAGATCCGGCAGCGCCGCGGCGTCGGCCCCGCCAAGGCGCGGGAGCTCATGAAGAACCCGAGCGTCTACGGGGCGATGATGGTGAACCTCGGGCACGCGGACACGATGGTGGCCGGAGTCACCCAGCACTACCCCGAGACCATCCGTCCGGCGCTCCAGATCGTCCGGATGCGCGACGATGTCCGCCGCGTGGCCGGCGTCTATCTCATGGTGTTCCCGAACGAGATCAAGTTCTTCGCCGACGCGACGGTGAACATCGACCCGAGTGCCGAAGACCTCGCCGACATCGCGATCCAGACCGCCGAGGTGGCCCGGCGCTTCAACGTCGAGCCGCGGGTGGCGATGCTCTCGTTCTCGAACTTCGGAAGCGCCCCCCACGAGCGGTCCAACAAGGTGCGCGAGGCGGTGGAGATCCTGCGCGACCGGGCCCCCGAGCTGGTGGCCGACGGCGAGATGCAGGCGGACACCGCGGTGGTGGACGACCTCCTCCGGGGGACCTATCCCTTCTCCCGGCTGGACCGGGCCGCCAACGTGCTGATCTTCCCGAGCCTCGAAGCCGGGAACGTCGCCTACAAGCTGCTCCAGCGGCTCGGTGGCGCGGAGGCGATCGGCCCCATCGTGACCGGCCTCCGCCGCCCCGTCCACGTGCTTCAGCGTGGCGCCGAGGTGGAGGAGATCGTCAACGTGGTCGCCATCGCGGTGGTCGAGTCGCAGGAGACCTCCGGCCCGCCGGACCTCTTCCACCAGGACTGACGGACTGAGGGCCGGGGTGCCGGAAGAACCACCGGCGTCCGGCAGCCCGCCGCGTCCTGCCCCGGCGCGGATCCACTCGCTGGACGCGCTGCGCGCCGTGATGATGCTGCTCGGGCTCGTCCTGCACACCGCGCTCAGCTACGTCCCGGAACTGTCGTCCGGCGGGTGGCCCTACCAGGACCGGCAGGCGAGCGTCTGGTTCGGCTGGCTGGTCAGCCTCATCCACACCTTCCGGATGCCGGCGTTCTTCGCGGTGGCCGGATTCTTCGCGTCGTTCCTGGTCGCAAGGCGCGGAACGGGCGCGTTCCTCCGCCATCGCCTGAACCGGATCGGCGTTCCGCTGGTCGGCGGCTGGATCCTGCTCTTCCCACTGACCGCGGTTGCCTGGGTCTTCGCGGCGTCCCGTTCCGCCGCTCCCCCGGCGGCGCCCGGATCGGCGGGCGGCGTCATGGATCTGATTCACCTGTGGTTCCTCTATCACCTGCTGATTCTCTCCGCCGCCGTCGCGCTGTTCCGGTCCGGATTCGTGCGCTGGTGGCCGGCGGGAGCTGCCCGGCTCACGGGAATCGCGCGGAACGCCCTCGGCCGTCGCTGGGTGTTTCCCGCGCTCGTCATGGTCACCGCGCTGACGCTGATTCCCATGGAAGCCTGGGAACTCGAGACCGACGGCTCGCTCCTTCCGCCGGTGCGGCTGCTGGCGGCGTACGGGGTGTTCTTCGTCTTCGGCTGGCTGGAGCACGGCCGGGGCGGCGGCTTCGGCCACCTCCGCGACCGCTGCCTCCTGCGCCTCGGCGGCGGCCTCTTCTTCCACACCCTCTACCTGGCGGTGGTAGCGCCGCACTTCGGGATGGCGCCCGCGGAAGCCCGCGTCGCGCATGGCGCGGGGATGGTCCTGCTCGCCGTCTCGATGTGGCTCTTCGTCCTCGGATTCCTCGGCCTGTTCCGCCGCTGGCTGGACGCTCTGAGCCCCGGCTGGCGCTATCTCTCGGACGCCTCCTACTGGATGTACCTGGTCCACCTGCCGCTGACCGTCGCGCTCCCGCCGCTCCTGGCCGGCTGGGACGCCCCCGGCCTGATCAAGTTCGCTCTCGCCCTCGGAGCGGCATGCGCCATCACCCTCGTCACCTACCACTACGGGGTGCGCTCCACCTGGGTGGGGAAGCGCCTCAACGGCCGCCGCTACCCTCGGGCCTTTCCTGGGCGGGCGTGACGCTCCCCGGGAGCGGCTAGCGGAGGACGGTGAACGCGGTCTGGCGCCGGGAACCGTAGCGAAACACGGCGAAGTCGCGGTCGAACGAGACGACTCTCGAAATGCCGAGCCGGACCATGAGTGCGAAGGAGGTTCGGTCAACGACGGAGAAGTCCTGATCGGGAAACGCCGCCCCGACCTCCCAGGCGGCATCGAGATCGGCCGCGGTGGCGGTTTCCACCGTTGCCACCCCGCTCCGCAGCCCCTCCCAGAAACGCTCGGCCGCTCCCGCCGAGAGGAAGTGATGGAGGAGCCGCCAGGTCTCGATGAGCACGTGGTCGCTGGTAACGAGGGTCTCCGGCGTCGCAAGAAGCTCCTTGGCGCGGCTGTTTCTGCGGTCGCGCGGACTCGCAGCCGCGAACCAGGCGGAGGTGTCGACGAAGACGCTCACCGCGTGCCCGAGGCGTCACCGACCGAAGCGGCCACGGCTTTCGCGATCATGCGGTCCTTGTCCCTGGCGATGTCCGTCGGGGCGCCGTCCCCGAGATCGAAGACGATGGAGCGATCGACCGTCCGCGGCGGCCGTGCGATGTCCCGGTCCACCAGCCGCCGCACGTATTCGGCGAGCGAAACGCCGAGTTCCGCCGCCCGCGCCCGCGCTTGGGCGTGGCGCTCGGAATCGAGCGAGATTTGAGTGCGAACCATCATTGCGTCACCATAATGATATCACCTATCCGGTGAATCTGGATCTCCGACCCCGACGGAAATCGCTAGCATGTCGCCGGAACCCTGCCAGACGCTCACTGATGTTCTCCGGAATCCGCTTCCGCGACCTCGTCGCGGTCGTAGGCGTCGCGGGCGTGCTGGTGGCCGGAGCGGTGCTGCTCCACCAGGCGCGCCCACGCGTCGCGGGGCGCTCCCCCGAGCAGATCCGGGCGAGCGGCGAGTGCGCGAACTGCCACCGCAACGAGACCGGGGCGGTGGTGGCGCAGTTCGAGATGAGCGCGCACGCGGGCGCCGGGGTGACCTGCCTCGATTGCCACCAGGTGCGTCCCGGACAGATGGTCGTCGAACACCACGGGTTCGAGATCACCACCGCGACCACCGCGCTCGCCTGCCAGGACTGCCACGCCGACGAGGTGCGCCAGTTCGAGCGCAGCCGCCACGCACTCCCCGCCTACGCGGCGGTCATGGGGACGGAGGGGTATCCCGCGACGTTTCCCGCCGAGCGGATCGCCCGCGCCGAGGAGATCCATCCCGGAGCGGTCGAGCGCCCGCCGAACGCGCTCGCGCGGCTCGAGGGTCCGGCGACCACCGTCTCCGGCTGTCTCGGCTGCCACGACATCGGGCGGCCGAACGCCGACGGCTCGATCGGGACCTGCACGGCCTGCCACAGCCGGCACTCCACCGCGATCTCGCTCGCCCGGGCGCCGGCTACCTGCGGGCAGTGCCACATGGGGCCGGACCACGCGCAGAAGGAGATCTACAGCGAGTCGAAGCACGGCATCCTCTTCGAGGCCCAGCGGCACCTGATGAACCTGGACGCCGAACCGAAGCTGCTGACGGCCTTCGACATGCCGGTGCCCACCTGCGCCACCTGCCACCTGAGCGGCCTGGAGGGCGCCAAGGTGACCCACGACACCACCGAGCGGCTCTCGTGGTGGCTCTTCGCCCCGGTCTCCGAGAAACGGCCGCACTACGACCAGGCGCAGGCCGAGATGCAGGGCATCTGCCTGAAGTGCCATGCGGAGAACCAGGTACGGCAGTTCTATGCCGACGCCGAGGCGCTGGTGGAAACCACCAACGCCCGGGTTGGAGAGCTCATGGAGCGCATGGCCGCGGTGCAGGAGGCGGGGCTGCTGACCGAGGCGCCGTTCGACGAGCCGCTCGATTTCCTGTTCTTCGACGCTTGGCACTACGCGGGACGCACGGTGAAGCACGGGGCGTTCATGGACGGCGCCGACTTCGTGCAGTGGCACGGCACCTACGATCTGATGAACCGGATCACCGAGATCGAGGAGCGGATCGCCCTGCTTTCGCCGGAGTGACCGCGTTCCGCGGACCACTGGCGCGGATGTTCCCGGCGAGCCCGTGAATCTGTCGCTCGCGAACCTGCGCCGCCGCCGGCGCCTCCTGCTCGAGGTCTTTCTCGCCGGGAACCTGCTGTTTCTGGCCGTGGACATCTTCTTCGCGCACTCGGTGAACTCGTTCCGGGAACCGGTCGAGTGGCTGCCGCTCTGGTTCTCGCTGGCCGGGGGCCTGGTGCTCTTCGGGCTCCTCGCGTCCGGGCGGGGCCCGGACGCAGCGGCGACCCGGTGGGCGGGAGGCGTCATCGGCGCGCTCTCGATCGGGGTGGGAATCTGGGGCGCGATCCTGCACCTCGAGAGCGCTTTCTTCCGCCGGTTCGCCCTCGACGGACTGATCTACGCGGCGCCCTTCGTGGCGCCGCTCGCCTACGCCGGGATCGGGTTCCTGCTGCTCGCCAACCGCGCGGGTCTCTTCCGTCCCGCCGATGACGATTTCGGTTGGGGCCAGTGGGTGACGATGTTCGCGGCCGGCGGGTTCGCGGGCAATTTCCTGCTCTCGCTGCTGGATCACGAACAAAACGGCTTCTCCTTCTGGACCGAGTGGATCCCGGTGGCCGCGGCGGCGCTGGCGGTGTCGAGCCTGGTACTCGTCGGAGTGCGGCACGCGCCGGCGCCGGGACTGGTCCGTCTTGCGGTCCTGACGCTGCTCCTCCAGGTGGGCGTCGGGCTCCTCGGCTTCTGGCTCCACCTCGACGCCGGCATCAGCGCCATCGGCGGGCGTCCCTTCGAGGCGTTCGTCCACGGGGCGCCGCCGTTCGCCCCGCTCCTGTTCGCCGATCTCGCGGTGCTTGCCGGAATCGGGCTGCTCGCCCTGCCGGCGTCCGCCGTTCCCGGCGGGACCGGTCAGCCCTCGCCGCGGCGGTGATGCCGCTCCATCTCGACGAACTGGGCGATCAGGTCCGAGTGGCCGGCGATCCGGAAGGTGTACCGGGGCACCTGCGCTCCGTGGGTTCGTGACATGAACGGCTCGCCCCAGAAGCTGAGGAGCGCCTCGGTCGCGCCGTCCGGCTCGAACTCGGCCAGGATGAAGGAGACCGTTTCCGGCAGCTTCCGCCAGCGCGGTTCGGCCACCTTGGCGGCGCCGCGGCACGCCTCGATCTTCGGTGCCATGAAGCGGTCCCAGCGCTCCCGTTCCCCGTGGCCGGACAGGAACTCGATGGACTCGACGCGCGGGTTCTCGATGGCGGGACGCAACATGAGGTCGAATACCTCCTGCGACCGGAACATCGCGAAGCACATGTTGAACCAGACCATCCGGCCGTGCGCCGCCTCCGCGAACCGGCGGCTCTCGGCCTGGAGGAGGCGCGGCCCGATCAGGATCGCCTCCGGGGATTCCAACGCCCGGCGCAACGCGCCGACCTCGGCGCGTGTCTCCCGGATCGTCGCCGCGACCCGTTCGTCGTGTCCCTCCCGCCGGAGGTCGCGGAAGAGCAGCAGCGCCAGCAGGACGAGCGTGATCGTGAGCAGCACGTCCACCGCCACGATGTGGAGCAGGTGGAGCACGATCGCCGCGATCGCGGCGAGGATGCCCGCGACGATGTCCCAGTCGAGCCGCAGCAGCCGCTTCACGGGCTGACTCTACCGCCCCGGCGGGGCGCCGGACGCGGAGCGCCGCCGATGGCGCCGGGGGTCAGCCGGCGGTCCCGCGCGGCATCCCGCGCGCCCGCCAGACGAAGTAGATCGCCGGGAACACCACCAGCACCACGGCCGCCGCGGTGACGACCCCGCCCACCATGGGGGCGGCGATCCGCTTCATCACGTCGGACCCGGCGCCGGTGCTCCACATGATGGGCAGCAGGCCGAGGGCGGTGGTGGCGGTCAGCATGGCGACGGGCCGCACCCGCCGGAGGGCGCCGTCGAACACCGCCTCGGAAAGTTCGGCGCGATTCGTGAGGCGCCCCGCCTCCCGGGCCGCGGCGCAGGACCGGTCGAGGTAGAGGAGCATCACCACGCCGGTCTCGGCGCTCAGCCCGGCGAGGGCGATGATCCCCACCCCGACCGCGATGCTCAGGTTGTAGTCGAGCGCGTGGAGAAGCCAGAAGGTGCCGGCGAGGGAGAGGGGCACCGCGGTGACCACGATGAGCGTCCGCGACACCGAGCGGGTGCTCATCTGGATGGTCAGCAGGATGAGCACCAGGGTGAGCGGGATCATGATCTCCATCCGTTCCCGGGCGCGGAGCAGGAACTCGTACTGGCCGCTCCAGCCCAGGCTGTAACCGGTCGGGATCTCCACCTCCTCGGCGACCGCAGCCTGGGCGTTCTCGACATAGCTGCCGACGTCCACGTCCTCGATGTCCACGTAGATCCAGGCGTTCGGACGGGACTGCTCGCTCTTGATGACCGGCGGCCCCTTGACGAAGGACATGTCCGCGAGGAAGGCGAGCGGAATCTGCTGGCGGGTCGGCGTCTGGACGAGGATGTCCCCGAACTCGGAGGGGTTGTCGCGGAGGTCGCGGCTGTAGCGGAGGTTCACCGGATAGCGCTCGAGTCCCTCGACGGTGGTCGTGATGTTCATCCCGCCGATCGCCGACTGGATGACCTCCTGCACGTCGCCGACCGTCAGCCCGTAGCGGGCGATGGCGTCCCGGCGGACGCTGAAGTTCAGGTAGTTGCCCCCCATCGCCCGTTCCGAGTAGGCGGACCGGGTGCCGGGGACGTCACGCACCACGGCCTCGACCCGGCTGCCGAGGTCTTCGAGCACCCTCAGGTCGGGACCGGACAGCTTGACTCCGACCGGCGTCTTGATGCCGGTGGAGAGCATGTCGATCCGGGTCTTGATGGGCATCGTCCAGGCGTTCGTCAGCCCGGGGAACCGGATGGCGTCGTCCATCTCGGCGATAAGCCGGTCCGGGGTCATTCCGGGCCGCCACTCGCTCTCCGGCTTCAGCAGGATCGTCGTCTCGATCATGCTCAGGGGGGCCGGGTCGGTGGCGGTTTCGGCCCGGCCGACCTTCCCGAAGACGGTCTCCACCTCGGGGAAGTCCCGGAGGATCCGGTCGGTCTGCTGCAGGACCTCGCGGGCCTTGGTGATCGAGACCCCGGGCAGGGTGGTCGGCATGTAGAGCAGGTCGCCCTCCCAGAGCGGCGGCATGAACTCCGACCCGAGGCGCGAGACGGGCACCGCGGTGGCGGCCGCTCCCGCCAGCGTGAGGACGAGGACCGCCCACCGCCACCTCAGGACCAGCCGCAGGATGGGCCGGTAGAGCGCCATGAGCAGCCAGGTGACCGGGTTACGGCCCGCCGGCCGGATGCGCCCGCGGATCCAGAAGCCGGCGAGCACCGGGACCAGGGTCACGGAGAGGAGCGCCGCCGCCGCCATCGCGTAGGTCTTGGTGAACGCGAGCGGCCGGAAGAGCCGGCCCTCCTGCGCTTCCAGCGCGAAGATGGGCGCGAAGGAGATCGTGATCACCAGGAGCGCGAAGAAGAGCGTGGGCCCGACCTCGGTGGAGGCGCGCGCGATGATCTTCCAGTGGGGCACGCGCCCGCCGTCCCGCTCGAGGTGCCGGTGAGCGTTCTCCACGATCACGATCGCCGCGTCCACCATCGCCCCGATGGCGATCGCGATGCCCCCGAGCGACATGATGTTGGCTCCAACCCCCTGGAAATACATGACGATGAAGGCCATCAGCACCGCGAGCGGGAGGGTGATCACCGCGACCAGCGCGGAGCGCAGGTGCAGCAGGAAGACGACGCACACGAGCGCCACGATGGCCATTTCCTCGACCAGCTTCTCGCGGAGGGTGGCGACGGAGTTCTCGATCAGCACCGTCCGGTCGTAGACGGGCACCACCTCCACTCCTGCGGGCAGGCCGGCCTGGAGCTCCTCGAGCCGCGCCTTGACCCGGCCGACGACCTCGTGGACGTTCGCGCCCGAACGCACCACGACGATGCCCCCGACGACCTCGCCTTCGCCGTTCAGCTCGGCGAGTCCCCGCCGGATCTCCGGTCCGAACTGGACGGTCGCGACGTCCTCGACGGTGACGGGGGTGCCGGAGGCGTCCACTCCGAGAGCGATCTGACGCACATCGTCGAGCCCCCGGATATAGCCCTCCCCGCGCACCATGAACTCGGTCTCCGCGGTCTCGAAGACCCGGCCCCCGACGTCCGTGTTGCTGCGGCGCACCGCGTCCCGGATCCGGGCCAGGGAGATGTCGTAGGCGCGCAGCCGGTTCGGGTCCACGGTGATCTGGTACTGCCGGACGAACCCGCCGACGCTCGCCACCTCCGAGACCCCCTGGACCGCGGTGAGCTCGTACTTGAGGAACCAGTCCTGGATCGACCGCAGCTCCGCGAGATCGTGGTCATCCGAACGGAGCGCGTACATGTAGGCCCAGCCGACGCCGCTCGCGTCGGGACCCAACGAGGGGCTGACTCCCTCCGGCAGCCTGCCGCTGACGTAGTTGAGGTACTCGAGGACCCGGCTCCGGGCCCAGTAGAGGTCGGTGCCGTCCTCGAAGATCACGTAGACGAACGAGAACCCGAAGAACGAGTAGCCGCGCACCACGGTGGCCGAGGGGACCGCGAGCATCTGGGTGGTGATCGGGTAGGTCACCTGGTCCTCCACCACCTGCGGGGCCTGTCCCGGGTAGTCGGTGAACACGATCACCTGGACGTCGGAGAGATCGGGGAGCGCGTCGAGCGGGATGGCGCGGAGCGCCTGGAACCCGGCGACGGCGAGGAACGCCGCCAGCACGAGGACGGACAGGCGGTTCCGGAGCGACCACTCGATGAGGCGCGTCAACACGGGTCGAATCCCTCAGTGGTGGCGGTGGGTCATCGCCGGTTCGGGCGCCTCGGGCTCGGGGGCTTCCGGTTCGGCAACCGGCGCCTTGATGGCCTGGGTGAGGTTGCTCTCGGAGTCGATCAGGAACTGGGCCGAGACCACGACCCGGTCCGCTTCGGAGATCCCGTCCACGATCTCCCAGACCCCGTCGCCGCTGGCGCCGAGGGTGACGTCCGCCACCCGGAACAGGCCGGGTGCGAGTTCGAGGACGACCAGGTCCCGGGTGCCGCTCCGGATCACCGCCTCCTCGGGTACGGTCAGGGCGTTCCGGGCCACCGGAACGTCGAACGTGACGTTCGCGTACATGCCCGCGCGGAGCGCCAGGTCGGGGTTCGCGAGCTCGATGGACACGGTCATCGTCCGCGTTTCCTGGTTGAAGTGGGGATACAGGAAGCGGACGAACCCGGTGTAGGGCCGCCCCGGCACGTAGGGCAGCTCCACCTCGGCCCGCTGGCCGATCCGCATGGCCTGCACCTGGTGTTCGAAGATCTCGACGTCCACCCAGATGGTGGTCAGGTCGGCCAGCTTGTAGAGGTTCATCCCGGGCTGGACGTACATGCCGTCGAGCGCCTCGTCCACCTTCTCCACGACCACGCCGGTCACCGGAGAGACTACCGAGAGGGTGCGGCGCGGGGTCTCCTCCTGCTCCAGCATGGCGATCTGTTCGTCGGTGATGTCCCAGTAACGGAGCCGGGCGCGGGCCGCTTGGACGAGCGAGCGCGCCCGCCCGGCGACATCGGGGAACCGCGAGGCGTCGAGCCGCTCCGCGTAGTGCACCGCCTGGAGGTACTCGGTCTGGGCGGCGACCAGTTGCGGGCTGTAGATGTCGAAGAGGACCTGGCCCTCCTCGACCGTCTCCCCCAGGTAGTTCACCGCGACGTTCTCGATCCAGCCGTCGTACTTCGTGCCCACCCAGGCGATCTGCTTGTCGTTGTGAGCCAGGGTGCCGACGGTGCGGATCGTCTGGGCGATGTCCCGCCGCTCGACGGGGGTGGTGCGGACGCCGATCCGCTGCACGAAGCCAGGGTCGAGGCGCACCGTGCCTTCCGGCCGGGCGCCCGCTTCGTCCGCGTAGACCGGGACCAGGTCCATCCCCATGGGCGACTTGCCGGGCCGGTCCGAGATGAAGTTCGGGTCCATGGGGGCGCGCCAGTAGAGGATCTCCCGCTCCGCTTCCTCCGCGTACACGGGAACGAGGTCCATCCCCATTGGGGACTTGCCGGGCCGATCCGAGGTGAAGTTCGGGTCCATGGGGGCGCGCCAGTAGAGGATCTCCCGCTCCTCGGCTGCGTCCTGCGCGCCGGCTTCGCCGACGCCCTCGACAGGGTCGCCGAACCGGGGCGGCCATTCCCAGCCCCCGAGCCACAGCACCACCAGGCCGAGAAGCGCCGCGCCCGCGAAGAAGGCGGTAGCGCCGATTACAGACGTCCGGTTCATGAGGCCCTCCCGGCGGGCAGGGGTACCCGGGTGCCGATGCCCCGTTCGAGATCGGCGAGCGCGATGAGGAGGTCGGACACGTAGCGGGCGCGCATCCTCAGGACATCGAGTTGGACGCGTTCGCCGTCGAGCAGGTCCAGGACTCCCACCTGGCCCGTTTCGTACGCGGTCTCGGTGGCCCGGAGCGTTTCCTCACTCTGGGGAATGAGCACGGTTTCGAGCAGGGCGAGCTGTTCCTCGATGGTCTCGACCCGGATGAGGGCCAGTTCCACCGCGTTCTCCATGGCGTCCTGGGCCTCTTCGAGGCGCCTTCGATTCGCCGTGAGCCGGTGCCCGGCTTCCTCGACGCCGGCGCGGTAGCTCTTCTTCCACACCGGCAGCGAGACGCCCACCGATACGTTCAACGAGTTCTTGCCGTTGTCCGGCGGAAGCGGGCCGAGGACGTCCCCCGGGTCGCGGCCGGCGACGTTCATCAGCGCGAGGCTCGCGGTGAAGCGCGGCCGGAAGTTCATCCCCGCCAGTTCGACGGCGTTCTCGCTCGCCTCGATGAGCGCCGTCGCCGCGCGCAGTTCCTGCCGGTGCCGCTCCCCCAGATCCAGCAGGTGCGCCCGGTCCAGGCTCACCGCGGGAGGCTCGATGGCGGGAACCTGTGGAACGGCGGTCTCCGGGGACCGGGCGCAGAGCGTGTTGAGGTTCACGGCGAGCGTCCGGCGCTGGCGGACGAGCTGCCGCTCCCGGTCGGAGATCCGGGTGAGTTCCGCCTGGAGCCGGATGACCGCCTGCTGGAGGCCCTGGCCGGTGGCGTAGCGCGCCCGCGCCAGCGTTTCGTAGTGCCCGAGGAGCGAGCGTTCCTCTTCCAGCAACCGCAGCGCGGCGTCGAGGTAGGCGATGTCGTAGAACGTCCGCTTGACCCGGGCGATGATCTCGCGCTCCTCGGCCTGGAGGCGGAGGAACTGGGCATCCGCTTCGGAGAGCGCCACCCGGCCGCGCAGATCGCGGGCGCCGAACCAGGGCAGGGACTGGGTCACCGTGATGCCACCGGTCTGGGACCCGACCCGGGTCTCAACGCTCCGGAGCGCCTGGCTCACGTTCAGCGTCGGGTCCGGGAGGGCCGTGACCTGCGGAATGCGCTGGCGGGCGGCCTGGTAGTTCGCCCGGGACGCGAGCAGGGCGGGATGCCGCTCGATGGCGCTGTCCACACAGCTTCTGAGCTCGGGTTCCCCGGCGTAGTAGGCGGGGCTCGCCTCGGGACCGGACCCGGGCTGGACTCCGCCGGCCGCCGGAAGGGCCGCCAGGACCGCGGCCGCGAGGGCGGAGAGGGATCGAAAAGGAAACACGATAGGGAGAATCCGTCGCCAGGCTGCGGCGGGCCGGGCCAGGCCAATCGGCGCTGGCTGCCGGCGGGTCACCGGGTCGGCGGGCCCGGGAAACCGCCCCGCGCCGGGTTCCGGCGCGGGCCACCGGTCGTCAGGGGAGCTGGCCGGGAGCGGCGCTTTCGGGGCGCGCGAGCGAGGCGCGGGCCCGGTCCGGCGACGCTCGGCTCAGCGGGACCGAACGTACGGCGGACGGAGACTCAGATCAGCAGGGCGGCGTGCCGGACGAAGAGGGGTGGCCGCGGCTCCCGGGGAGGGAGGGGCCCGTCGGGCTGGCGGTTCCACCTGGCAATCGCCCGGACCGGTTCCCCGGAGGCGGGCAGGACCGCCGCCGGACCCGGTTCGGGGGTGAGCAGCTTGGGAACGGTGACCGAAGAACAGCACACGCTCACGCGCTCGGCGTCCGGAGCCGGCTCGGAACTGCCGTGACAACTCTGCTCGGCGGGGATTCCGGGCGCCGCCATCAGCGGACAAACGACCGCGAACGCCAGCACCACGGCAAGCACCGCGGCGGCGGGCGGTTTCCGGCGGGTCGGCCCAACGCGCTTCATGGAGTCAGCCAGTATAGACACGGCGGAGGAGGCCGCGCGAACGCCAGCCCCACGACGGGAAGTGGGCCCCTAGCCAGGTCTTCGGCCGCGCGAGCCCCGCTGAAGCGGGAAGTACAGCCGCGCGATCCACTTTGGGGGCGCCCCTGCGAGCCAGGCACCGAGCGTGAGGTAGTCGAGGACGGCCGTCGGGATCGGGCCGAGGCGTTGCCAGTGCTCCGTCCCGGTGGTCACCGCCGCTCCGGCGGGTTCGAGGCGGCCGAGACGGCGGAGGCGGCGGGCGAGCCCGGCGTCCTCGAAGATGGGCTCCTCCGGGAAGCCGCCTACCTCCCCGAACGTGCTCCGGGTGGTGAAGATGGCTTGGTCGCCGTAGGGAAGGTCGAGCCAGCGCGCTCGCCGGTTCGCTCCCCGCGCGCCGAAACGGAGCAGCGCCCCGCCGCCCTCGATGCGCTGCGGGAACCAGCCGCCGACCACGCCGGGCCGGGCCAGGATGTTCGTCACGTGTCCCGCTGCCGCGCGCGGGAGCCGGCAGTCGGCGTGGAGGAACACGAGAATGTCTCCCCGGGCGGCGCGCGCCCCGGCGTTCAGTTGGACGGCGCGTCCCCGCGGGGCGGTTTCGACCCGCGCTCCGGCGCGCGCGGCCTCCGCCGCCGTCCTGTCGCGGCTGCCGCCGTCCACCACGACCACCTCCGCGCCCGGCGGCGCCGAGCGGATGGCCGCGCCTACGCTCATCGCGGAGTCGAGCGTCGGGATTACGACCGAGATCACGGTGGCGGCGGGGGTGCGGAGGGTATTCACCGGTGCGTTTTGGTGAACGTTTGGTCTTTACCTATCGTCGGGCCCCCCGGTAGAATTCTGTGCGTTCCGCTGTCCGGGCTGCCGAGGCGGCGGTTTTTTCGATTCTTCATGGGCGAATACCTCGGACCGCTGGTCGCGATCGCGGTCGGCGTGCTCTTCGTCGCGGTCACCCTCCTGGTTTCGTCGCTCGTCCGTCCTTCGCTGCCCCTCGACTCGAAGTCGCAACCCTACGAGTGCGGGGAGAACCCGGTCGGCTCGCCGTGGGGCGTGCAGTTCAACATCCGGTTCTACGTCTTCGCCCTGGTGTTTCTCATCTTCGACGTGGAAGCGGTCATGCTGCTGCCCTGGGCGCTCGCCTACCTCGACCTGGGCGCCGGCGCGCTGATCGCCGGACTCATCTTCATCGGGATGCTGGTTCTCGGGCTCGCCGACGTGTGGGTCAAGGGCGATCTCGAGTGGGTGCGGGAGGAAGAGCGGCGGGCCCTCAAAGCGAGTTCGTCGGCGCGTCCGGGAGCCGAGACCTCTTCCGCCTCGGGAGCGGCCGCCTGAGGCCCGTCATCTTGTTCGACCGGCCGCGCAACGGAGACTCCGCGTGGATCTGATCGGCGCCCTCGGCAAGGGCCTCGGCAAGGACAACGTCGCGCTCACCACGGTGAGCGCGATCGTGAACTGGGCGCGGCTGTCGGCGCTCTGGCCGATGACCTTCGGCCTCGCCTGCTGCGCCATCGAGATGATGGCGACCGGGGCGAGCCGCTTCGACTGGGACCGGCTCGGCCTCATCCCCCGGGCAACCCCCCGGCAGTCGGACTGCATGATCGTCGCCGGCACCGTCACCCACAAGATGGCGATCCGCATCAAGACGCTCTACGACCAGATGCCGGAACCCAAGTACGTCATCTCGATGGGCAGCTGCGCCAACAACGGCGGCCCCTACTGGCAGTACGGCTACCACGTCGTGAAGGGCGTGGACCAGATCATCCCGGTGGATGTCTACGTGCCGGGCTGCCCGCCCCGGCCGGAAGCGCTGCTCTACGGGATCATGGCGCTCCAGGACCGGATCCGCGAGAAGTCGCTTCTCGACGATCCGCGGGAAGGCCGGCCCCGGCCGGCGGCCGCGGGTCAGCCCACCGGCCGGATGGTGGAGATGGCCGGGTGAGCGCCGCCTCCATCATCGAGCGTCTCGCCGCTCATCTCGGTCTGGAAGAAGGTGCGTTCGAGTCCGACGCGGAGGCGAAGGATCCCTGGGTGAGGGTCCCGGGGGACAAGCTGCTGGCGGCGGCCGAGTTCCTGAAGACGGATCCGGAACTCGACTTCGACACTCTCCACTGCGTCTCGGGGGTGGACTGGCCGGGCGATGATCCGCCCGCCATCGAGGTGGTGTACCACCTCACCTCGCTGAGCAGGAAGCACTGGATCGTGCTGAAGACCCGGGTGGACCGCGAAGGAGCAAGCCTTCCGACTTTGGAGACGGTCTGGAAGGCGGCCAACTGGCACGAACGCGAGACCTACGACCTCTTCGGCGTCCGTTTCGAGGGACACAGCGATCTGCGGCGCATCCTGCTCCCGAGCGACTGGCCCGGGCACCCGCTGCTGCGTGACTGGGAGTGGCCCGAGACCTGGCACAAGATTCCGGTCAAGGCGGGACGGCAGATGACCGAGCGGGCCGAAGGCGGCCAGATGACGGGCGTGGGCCCGTTCGACTGAGGTAGCGGGGATGGACAAGGGGAGCGCCGCCAGTTCTCCCGGTGGGGGCCTTCAGGCCGGCACCGCCGCCCGAGGCGGCGAGCCTCACGAGGCGGGCTCCTGAATGGCCGAGCATCGTTCCCCCGTCGATGGGGCCCCGCTGGTCACCCTCTACGACGAGGACCTGCCGCCCGACAACTCCTACGCGTTCTCGCCGGAGGACCTCGAAGAGGACGAGATGATCCTCAACATGGGGCCCCAGCACCCCTCGACCCACGGCGTGCTGCGGGTGGAGCTCAAGACCGACGGGGAGATCGTCAAGGACGCCCGGCCGCACATCGGCTACCTGCACCGGAACTTCGAAAAGCACGCCGAGAACATCGACTACCAGGGCGTCATCCCCTTCACCGACCGGATGGACTACGTCGGCTCGATGGGGAACAGCCTCGCCTACGCGCTCACCGTCGAGAAACTGCTCGGCATCGGGGTGGGCGAGCGGGTCGCGGGCATCCGGGTGATCACCGCCGAACTGCAGCGGATCGCGAGTCACCTGCTCGCGATGGGCACCTACGGGATGGACATCGGCGCCTTCACGCCGTTCCTGCTCTGCTTCCAGCAGCGCGAGCGGATCCTCGATCTCTTCGAGTGGCTCTGCGGCGCCCGCCTGCTCTACAACTACAACTGGGTCGGCGGCGTCTCGCACGACCTGCCCGAGGGCTGGACCGACAAGTGCCGGCGCTTCCTCGACGAGTTCGTGCCGGTGCTGGACGAGGTGGACAAGCTCCTCAGCCACAACAAGATCTTCATCCGCCGGACCGCCGACATCGGGATCATCACCCCGGAGATGGCGAAGGACTACGCCCTCTCCGGCCCGAATCTGCGCGGCTCCGGGATCGACTGGGACCTGCGGCGGGACGACCCCTACCTAGGCTACGAGAACTACGACTTCAACATCGTGGTGGCAACCAGTCCCCACGGCCCTGTCGGTTCCTGCTGGGACCGGTACTTCGTGCGGGTCCGCGAGATGTACGAGAGCGTCAAGATCGTCCGCCAGGCGCTCGACCGCCTGCCTGCGGAGGGCGACGTCCACGAGAACGTGCCGCGGTTCGTGCGGCCGCTGGCCGGCGAGGCCTACTGCCGCAGCGAGGCGCCGCGGGGTGAACTGGCCTTCTACATCGTCGCCGAGAACAAGAAGCCCATCCCCTACCGGGTCAAGGGCCGCTCCCCCTGCTTCGTGGCGATGGGGCTCTTCCACGAGATCACCCGCGGCGAGATGATTGCCGACATCATCGCCATCATCGGCAGCCTGGACATTGTCCTCGGAGAGATCGACCGGTGATCACCCGCTTCCGGCAGATCGAGATGCGGCTCATGGGGCCGCTCACGATGATTCCCATCGTGCTCTGCCTGGTGGTGCTGGGCACCATAGCGGCGCTCCCGGTGGTGGCGACGATCCTCTCCGAACTGGTCGCCGATTTCGTTCCGGCCGGCCTCCAGCGCCTGACCATCGTGGTCCTCGGCACCGCCGGGTTCGTCGGCATCCTGGCGCTCAATCCCATCTACTCGATCTGGCTCGAGCGCAAGGTCGCGGCGCACGTCCAGGACCGGCTCGGCCCGATGCGGGTCGGGTGGCACGGACTGCTCCAGAGCTTCGCCGACGGCATGAAGCTCCTCTTCAAGGAGGACCTCGTCCCGCGCGACGCCGACCGGCTGTTGTTCGGCGCGGCGCCCATGCTCGCGGTGGCGAGCGCGTTCGCGGCCTTCGCGATCGTTCCCTGGGGGGTCCGCGAGGACGGGACCGTGCTCGCGGTCGCGAACCTGAACATCGGCGTCCTCTACTTCATCGCGATCACTTCGCTCGGCGCCCTCTCGGTGCTGATGGCGGGCTGGGGCTCGAACAACAAGTACGCCCTCTACGGGGGCATGCGGGCTGCGGCCCAGATGGTGAGCTACGAGATCCCGACCGCGATCCTGGTGCTGGTGGTGGTCGCCCAGGTCGGCAGCCTCTCCATTCCCGACATCGTGAACGCCCAGGCGGGCGGGATCCTCGGGGTCGGCGACTGGCTGGTCTTCCAGCTCTTCCCGCTGAACCTGATCGCCTTCGTGCTGTTCTTCATCTGCGGCCTCGCCGAGACGAACCGAACCCCGTTCGACATCCCCGAAGCCGAATCGGAGCTGGTGGCCGGTTTCCACACCGAGTACAGCGGGATGCGGTTCGCGTTCTTCTTCCTGGCCGAGTACGGGAACATGCTGCTGGTCTCGATGCTGGCGGCGCTGCTCTTCCTGGGCGGCTGGATCGGCCCCTTCGGGTCGAACCCCCTCCTCTTCTTCATCAAGGGGTTCGGCCTGGTGGTGGTCCAGATGTGGCTCCGCTGGACGCTGCCGCGCCTGCGGGTGGACCAGTTGATGGGAATCTGCTGGAAGTACGTCATCCCGATCTCGTTCTTCCTTCTGGTGGTGACCACCGTCATCAAGGGTCTGTTGTGAGGGAGTCATGAAGCGTTATTTCGTGGATCTGTGGGAATCGGTCAGCACCGTCCTCATCGGGATGGGCGTGACCTTCCGCCACCTCTTCACCCGCTCGGTGACCCAGCAGTACACCGCCGACGAACTTCCCGAGGAGCGCTGGCGCTCTCCGCTGGACATCCCCAAGGAGTCCCTGATGGAGCGCTCGCGGATGAAGCTCCACGTGAAGATCGAGGACTGCATCGGCTGCAAGCAGTGCGAGCGCGCCTGCCCGGTGGACTGCATTCACATCGAGAACGAGAAGCGGGCCCGGGACGCACCGGCGATCTTCGCGGCCGACGGGACCGCCATCAAGCAGACGGTGGTCCAGTTCGACATCGACATGTCGCTGTGCTGCTACTGCCAGCTCTGCGTCTTCCCGTGCCCCACCGACTGCATCCTGATGACGCCCAACTACGAGTTCGGCGGCAAGACGAAGGGCGACCTGCTCTACCGCTACGCCAAGGAGCCGCGGACGCCCCCCGAGCCGCCGCCGGCCGAGGCCGCCCAAGCCTGACAAACGCACGATGGAATCGATGGCGTCGGCGGCGATCTTCTACGGGGTCGCCGCTCTCGTGCTGGGGTCGGCGCTCTACGTGGTGGTCGGGAAGAACCTCGTCCACTCGGCGTTCGCGCTGGTGGCGGCGTTCTTCGGGGTGGCGGTCTTCTACGTCTACCTCGGCGCCGACTTCCTCGCCGGCGCCCAGGTGCTGATCTACGTGGGAGGCATCCTCACGCTGCTGCTCTTCGGCGTGATGCTGACCAACCGGATCTACAACCTGAACCTCCGCTCCGGGGCGATCCAGGTCGTCCCGGGGGCGCTCTCCGCGGGCCTGGTCTTCGCGCTGCTCGTCTGGATCATCCAGTCGGTGGACTGGGGCGCCATGGATGTGGGTGACCCGGGGCCGACCAGCGAGTCCATCGGACGGCTGCTGATGGGCGACTACCTGCTGCCGTTCGAGATCGCCTCGGTCCTGCTGCTGATCGCGCTCATGGGTGCGGCCATGCTCGTCCGCCGCCGTGGTGGCTCGTCATGATCCCTCTCGAGCACTACCTCTACATCTCGGCGGCGCTCTTCTCGCTGGGCGTCTTCGGGGTGCTCACCCGGCGGAACGCGGTGAACGTGTTGATGTCCATCGAGCTGATCTTCAACTCGGCGAACATCAACCTCGTCGCGTTCTCCCGGTTCGTGGAGGGCGCGCTCGGCGGCCAGGTCTTCGCGCTCCTCGTCATCGTGATCGCCGCCTGCGAGGCGGCGGTGGCGCTCGCCATCGTGATGTCGCTCTACCGCGTCGTGAAGCACGTGAACCTCGACGACGCCGCGGAGCTCAAGGGATAGGCCATGTCGGACGCCCTCCAGAGCCTCTCCCGGTTTATCCCCGAACTGATCCTGATGGGGGCCCTCGCCGTCGTGATCGTCGCGGACCTGATCACCCAGCGGCGCCCGCTCAAGAGCAGCACCGATCTGCTGAACGGGATCACGCTGGTGGGACTGTTCGCCGCCCTCGTGACCTCGTGGCAGGCGCTCGGGACCGTAGAGGCGCAGTCGCTCTTCGCCTCGATGCTGGCCGACGACGGCCTGCTCGGCGTGTTCCGGCCGATCTTCTGCCTCACCTCCATCGTGGTGCTGCTCCTCGGCATGCGCTCGAAGGAGCTGGAGGGCGTCCGGCTGGGCGAGATGCTGGCGCTGCTGCTCACCGTCACCGCGGCGCTCATGTGGATGGCCGGTTCGGTCAACCTGGTGATGATCTACCTCTCGCTCGAGACGGTCTCGGTGGCCTCCTACCTCATGGTGGGCTACCTGAGTTCGGACCGGCTCTCGAACGAGGCGTCGCTCAAGTACATCCTCTTCGGGGCGGTCTCGACGGGCGCCATGCTCTTCGGGCTCTCGCTCCTCTACGGGATGACCGGCACCCTCGACCTCTACGGGGTGCGCGCCGCGCTCGCCGAGGGCGCGTTCGGCCCCGGGTTGCTGTTCGTGTTGATCCTGATCGCCGCCGGGATCGGCTTCAAGATCGCCGCCGCGCCGTTCCACTTCTGGTGCCCCGACGTGTATACCGGGGCCCCCACGCCGGTCACCGCGTTCCTGTCGGTCGGCCCGAAGGCCGCCGGGTTCGCGGTCCTGATCCGCTTCTTCTACCTGGGAATGGCGGAACCGGCGGGCGGAGGAGCCCTCGCTCCGGTGGGCGGCGCCGACTGGCAGATGCTCCTGATGATGCTGGCGGTCATCACCATGACCCTCGGGAACGTGGCGGCGCTCCTCCAGACGAACGTGAAGCGGCTGCTCGCCTATTCGTCGATCGCCCACGCCGGCACCATGCTGATGGCGGCCTGCGTGCTCTCGGTCGAAGGCGTGCAGGCCATCGCGGCCTACCTGGCGATCTACCTCTTCATGAACCTCGGCGCCTTCGCGGTGGTGATCCTGGCCCACCGGGTCACGGGCAGCTTCGAGATCGACAGCTACGCCGGGTTCTGGAAGCGCTCCCCACTGCTCACCGTCGCCATGGGGATCTTCCTCTTTTCCCTGATGGGGATCCCGCCCTTCGCGGGTTTCCTGGCGAAGTGGTACGTATTCGCGGCGGTCATCAACGCCGGGCTGGGCTGGCTCGCCGTCATCGGCGTGCTGAACGCCGCGGTGGCCGCGTTCTACTACGTCAAGGTCCTGCGGGTGATGGTGATCGATCAGGAGACCGGCCCCACCCCGGCGCTCGCGTTCAGCCGGCTGGACCTCGCGCTTCTCGTCCTTCTGGTGGTTCCCAACGTTCTTGGACTACTATTCTGGGGTTCCCTGGACCGGGTCACCGAGTACTCGCAGACGCTTCTCGAACTTGGCTGACCCCGGGACCAACCACCTGACCACTCTTCTCGCGCCTGTCTGAGGAGGCAGCTTCCCACGATGTCTTACTGGATCGCCGAACCCTGCATTGGGACCAAAGATACCGCGTGCGTGGACGTTTGTCCGGTCGATTGCATCCACCCCACGAGCGATGAGGACGGGTTCGAGGAGGCCACCCAGCTCTACATCGATCCCGACACCTGCATCGACTGCGGCGCCTGCGAGCCGGCCTGTCCGGTCACGGCCATCTTCCCGGACGAAGAGTTGCCCGACGAGTGGGCCGAGTACCGGGACATCAACACCAACTACTACGCCTGACCGGCGCTCCGGTCACCGCCGCCGCGCGGGGTTCGTCTCCCGCGCCTGAACCGTGCGCGTTCCCGACCTCGCGTGACCCGACAGCCAGCCTCGGGGCCGCACCTCGGTTCCTTTCTCGCGCTTCTCGTTGGCGTTGCGGCCGCCGGCTGTGCGACCACCTCGGGGCCCCGCGCGATGCCGCCCGATGCGGCGGCCATTCACGCCGCCGAGCGCGCCCGTGCCGTGTTCGAGGATCACCGGCCACTGGTTCAGGATCCGGATCTCGTCGCGCGGATCGCCGAAATCGGACGCGAGGCCCTCGCCGGGACCCCGCTGCTCGCCGCCCGCGGGGGAGAAGCGGCCACCCTGCGCGAGGGCTGGCGGTTCGCCGTTCTCGACGATCCGGAGCCGGAAGCCGTCCTCTTCGCTGACCGAACGGTCTTCGTTTCCCGGGGAGCGCTTGCCGCCTTGCCGGGCGAGCCGGCGCTCGCCGCACTCTTCCGGTCCGCCGCGACGACCTTTGCGAGCGGGGCGTTCCGGCCGGTGAGCGCGGGTGAGCTGGTCGACCAACCCCTCTCCCTGGTGCTGCCGGCGGAACCCGGTGCCGGCAGCCCTCAGGAAGGCGCCCCGAGCCGGGACCGCTGGGTCGATCTGCTCGATGGCCTGGTCTTCGGGGAGCCCGCCGAGTACGGGGTCGCCGACGGACGGGATCTCCTGTTGCCGCGGGCTGACTTCCGGCTCGTGTTGCCCGGCCGGAGCGCGTTCGAACCCGTGGATCGCGGCGTCTTTCGCGCGACCCGGAACGGAGAGTCGGCGGGGCTGACCGTGCGGGAAATCCCGGCGGCGGCCGGTTCCGCCCTCACGGGCGGGAACGGCGTGGCTGCGCACCGGGCCGAGCTTGCCGAACTGGGGGCGCGTCTGCGGGAGGCCGCGGCCCGTGAGGCCGCGGAGGTGGTGTTCCTCGAGGCCTTCCGGGTCCGCGCCTTCACCGGCGTGCGCGGGCGTCTGCATCCGGCGCCGGACGGGGACTCGGTACAGGCCTCGGACCCCGCTCCCGGCCTGCTGGCGCTCGTCCCGGCGCGGGAGTCCCTCGTCGAAGTACGTCTCGATTGCGGACGCCGGCGCTTTGACGCCTGCGAGGTCTGGTTCCTGGAGGTGCTCGGGAGCGCGGACCGGCTGTGGGATACCCCGGTGCCGGGGCCGCTGCGGATTGCCGCCGTGGCTGCCGGCGAGAGCGGATCGGTCCGGGAGGCGCTCGCGCGCCTGGCTGCCGAGGGAAGGATCGACGGCGGCCTCGCCGCGGCGGAGTTCCTCAATCGGGGATGGCTCGAGGAACCGCTCGGCCCGGGAGAGCGCGTCCTGGTCCTGTCGCGCGAACGGGACCAAAACGCGGCTGACGCCGGAGGAAGGGGGCGGTGACCGGAGCGTCGCGGCGGGGGATCCGCCAGCTCTGGCTGCCCTTCCCGATACGGATCCACTACTCGTGGGTGCTGACCGTCAGCGTCGTATCGGCCCTCTTCGCGGTCCTCTATTTCCGGGGGCTTCCGGGAGTCTCGGCGGCCGGCGCCGCCGCGCTGGGCGTGGTGACCAGCGTGCTGTTGTTGGCGTCCGTCCTGGTCCACGAGCTGGCGCACGCGGCCGCGGCCGCCCGCTCGGGGCTCAAGGTCTCCGGGATCACGCTCCGGGTGTTCGGGGGGGCCACCGAACTGGAAGGACATCCGCGCGGCGCGGCCACCGAACTGCGGATCGCCCTCGCGGGTCCGTTCGCGACGCTGGTCCTGTTCGTGCTGTTCTTCGGCGCCGGTCAGTTGCTTACGGCGGCGCCGGACCCGGTCGTGGCGGTGACGAACAACCTCGCCCTGATCAACGGCCTGCTGCTGGCGTTCAACCTGATTCCGGCGGTCCCGCTGGACGGGGGACGGATTCTGCGGGCCGTACTCTGGGCGGTCTGGGACCGGCCGCTGGCCGCCACCCGGGCCGTCGCCGCGACCGGTGGCTCCTTCGGACTCCTGATGGTCGCCTTCGGCATCCTGGCGCTCTTCGGCGGCAGCGGCGCGGCGGCCGGTGCGGTCCGCCTCGTGCTCGGCGCCTGGTTCGTCCTGATCGGACTCAATCTGCGCCGGACCTCACGCGAGGTGACCCGCCAGGTCTGGCTGGCGCAGGCGCTCGAAGGGGTCACCGCGGCCCATTTGCTGGACTACCGGATCCTCTCGGTCCCGAGAAACGCTTCCGCGACGGAACTGCTGGCGCTCGAAACGCCGCATTCCGAGATCCCGGTCCTCGACGAGGCGGACCTCGTGGGGGCGGTCCGCCTCGAGGACCTGCGCCGGAGGTCTTCCGACGAGCTGGAGCGACTCACCGCCGGGGACCTCATGCGGACCGACATTCTGGCCACCACGCTGGCCCCCGAGGATGCCGCCATCCGCGCGGTGAATCTGCTGACGGGCGGCCGGCGGTCGCTGGCGGTGCTCGACGCGGGCCGGTTCGTCGGCGTCGTGACCATGGAGACCCTGCGGAGCCGACTGTCGCTGCGCAGCGATGTCTGACCCCCGGTACGACAGATCGAGACGAAAGGACACGATGAGTTCCCAGATCGAGAAGACACCCCGCAGCCGGGTTCGGCGGCTGCCGCAACGGGGCTCGTACGACCGGACGGTGATCGACGCGATCCTCGACGAGGGGATCGTGGCCCACGTCGGGTTCGTGCACGAGGGTTCACCGTTCGTGATTCCAATGGGTTACGCGCGCGACGGGGACCGCCTGCTGCTGCACGGGTCCTCCGCGAGCCGGCTCATGCGCCTCCTGGCCGCGGGAACGGAGGCCGCCGTCACCGTGACCCTGCTGGACGCACTCGTGCTCGCCCGCTCCTATTTCCACCACTCGATGAACTACCGCTCGGTGGTCGTGCTCGGTCGCACCACGGAGGTGGCTGAGCAAGACGAGAAGCGGCGGGCGCTCGACGTGCTGCTGAGCCGGCTGGTGCCGGGACGCCACGGGGATGCCCGCCCGACGAACGATCTCGAACTGAGGGCGACCCTGGTCGCGTTCATCCCCATCGAGGAGGCCACCGCCAAGCTTCGGACCGGACCCCCCGCCGATGACACCGAGGATCTGGCGCTTCCGTACTGGGCCGGTCTGGTACCGGTGAATACGACGTTCGGACCGCCGGAGCCGGCGCCCGATCTCCGGGACGGCATCGAGCCGCCCGCCTACGCCAGGAACTACGGACGCGGGCGAACGGACGGGTAGACTCCCGGCCTCCATGACCCGGCGTCCCGTGACCGACTCCTTTCGTCTCGGGCTGGCTTTTCTGGCCGCCGGGTTTGGGGCGGCCGTTTCCGCGGTGCTGCTGCTCCGCCATCACGGGCTCGACGCTGGCGCGCTGGCGGCGGCGGCCTGCGATCCGGCGAACTCCGGCTGTGAGGAAGTGGCGGCAAGCGCCTGGTCCAGCGTGGCCGGGGTTCCGCTGGCCGCGATCGGACTCGCGTTCTTCGTATCGCTTGGGTTCCTCCTGGCACTGGCCCTGCTCGGCGGAGCGCCGCTGTTGAGCCGGCCGGGCCGGTTGGCGCTCGGTCTCGTTGCGCTGGCGCTCGTGGTCGATCTGTTCCTGCTGGGCGTGCAGGCGTTCGCCATCGGGAGCTTCTGCTCGCTCTGCATCTGGACGTACGGCGCGAACGGCGCCGCACTTGTGTTTCTCTTGCCGGCGCGAAGGGTGGTTTCCATGAGGCACGGTCCTGACTTCGCGGTCGAACGGCTTGCCGTGCGGGCGTTCTGGCTCGCCGCCTGCCTGGTGGCGGCGGCGGTGCTGGTGATCAACAGCGGGCTCGGCGACCGGGCCGAGACGTCCGTGGACCTTTCGATCCTGGGCGTTCGTTCCGCGACATCGGACGGCCTGCCCGCCGAACTGCCGCTCCGGGGCGCCGGGCTGGCGCCGCAGTGGCGGAATCCCACGTTCCGGCAGCAGCGCGTGCAGGAGGTGTCGCTCGAGGGGCTGCCGGTGAAGGGCGACCCCCAGGCGCCGGTGAAGATCGTCACCTTCTCGGACTTTCTCTGCCCCTCCTGCCGGCGTTTCGCGCTCGCCTTCGATCAGTACGTGGAAGGCCCGACCGGTCCCCACGTCGCGCTCCACTACCGGAGCTATCCGCTCGATTCGACCTGCGCCGCCCACCTCCCCCGCGTGATGCATCCCGGCGCCTGCGAGGTGGCTCGCGGCGGCATCTGCGCGAACCTCCTGGGCAATTTCTGGGAGTACCACGACGCCGTCTACATCGCGCCTCCCAACAATCCCGACGCCGACGACGTGGTCGCGATCGCGGTGGCCACCGGACTCGACGAAGCGGCCTTCCGGGCCTGCCTGGCCGAGCCCCGGGCTGAAGCGGCGCTGCAGTCGGACATCGAGGAGGCCATGAGGCTCGGCGTCACCGGCACCCCGACGATCTTCATCAACGGGCGGAGGGTCCCGACGCTCGACGAATTCGCCGATGCGGTCCTCTGGGAACTCGAGAAGGCGGGGATCAGCGTCTCGGGCGCCGATCCGGATCGCGAATAGCGGAAGGAACCAACCACATGCCCGACCTCAACTACCTTGCCATTCTCGTTGCCGCCATCGTGCCGCTGTTCGTGGGCGCCCTCTGGTACGGGCCCCTCTTCGGCAAACGCTGGCTCGCCCTCATGGAGACCACCGAGGAAGAAATCGCGAAGGGCTTCCATCCCCTGAAGACCTACGGCGGCTCCTTCCTGTTCGCCATCGCCTCGGCCTTCGGACTGGCGGTGCTGCTCGACGGGTTCAGCGGCCCGCTCCACGGCCTCCATGCCGCGCTGGTGGCGACCATCGCCTTCGTGATCCCGGTGACGCACCAGTCGGTGGCGTTCGAGAAGCGGAAGTCCGGGCTCGCGGTGATGAACGTCGCCTACAACTTCACGGCGCTCCTGGGTCAGGCGATCCTGCTGTCCATCTGGAAGTAAGGAGCGGGGAAGGAGGAGGGCCGGTCTGCGGCCGGCGCTCCCCAGCTACCGCCCGCCCGCGCCGCCGTCCCGGAGCGAAATCCGCTCCACGCCGCTGACGAAGAGCACGTCGTTCGTGGACCGGTAGCGGGTTAGCGCGGTTTCCGCGTCCGCGCCCCGGAGCGTCCCCGCCGGGATTCCGGAGATCACCAGGTCGGCGCGCGCGGATCGCCGCGAGACTTCGTTCTCGAGTTCCTCGTCGCTCCGGTAGCCGATCGTCATCCGGTTCTGCTCCGAGATGGGCAACCGCTCCTGCGAGAGCAGGCCGGCGAGGTCGTGGTTCTGATGCTCCCTGGAGCTGAGATCACAGCACTCGAAGAGCCGGATCTCGGCGCGCTTCCACTCCGGGTGTCCCACGATGATGTAGGCGAGCAGCAACATCAGCGGGGCGTTGTCGAAGTTGTCTTCGGTCAGCCAGAGGTGGATGGAGGAGCGGTAACCGAAGCGGTGGCTCGTGGAGCGGAGGATGAGCGCGTTGAATCCGGTGTCCACCGCGACCCGGGCGCCCTCGACGCTCTCCGCGATTTCCTCCCGCCGGAGTTCGTCGAACTCCAGCAGCAGGCAGTTGTTCGGCAGGCCCGAGATTCCGGGCATCTGGAGCGATTGCGTGAGCGCGAGCCGGAACGAGGGGCTGATCAGCGAATCCACATAGACCCCGGCGCCGCTCGCTTCGGTCTGCCCGATCAGCGTACGCACCTCGGTGCGCGCTTGCCGGGCGGTGGTCGGGGAGTACTCGCCCTCGACGTACTGGATGAAATGGCCGAAGCCGTGCCGGTGGCTGATCCAGCGCAGGAGGTCGAAATGCCCCAGCCGCTCCCCGTGCCGGGTGATCGCGACCACCGACGGACGCCAGCCTCCGGCGGACCGCTCCACCAGGTTCTTCTGGAGCGTGATCCGGAGGCGCCGCGTCAACTGGAAGATGGTCCCCTGGAAAATCGCCGCGAAGTCCCGTTCCTCCCGCCGCGAGCGGCTCAGCCCGACGTAGATGAGCCACATTACCGAGAACGCGACGAGGGCGTAGAGGGCGTTCATCCGCACCATGAGCACCGCGCACATGAGCGCCCCGACGAGCGACACGTACCAGCGGGTGCGGAAGGTCGGGCGATAGGACGGATTCCCGGCGAAGTACTCCAGGAAGGACACCGTGCAGAGGGCGCCGTAGGTCACCAGGAAGAACATCGTCAGGATCTGGGCGATGGAGTCCACGTCGCCGATGACCACGAAGAAGACCGCAATGGCGCCCGACACCGCGGCCGCCCGGCGCGGTTCGGCTGCTTTCCCGGATCCCCGCGCGAGGAAGCGATTCAGCGCCGGGATCGGCACCACCCGGTCCTGGCCAAGCGCCTGCAGGGTGCGGGGAGCGACCAGGATCGAGCCGAGGGCCGAGGACAGGGTCGCAGCGGCCAGTCCGACATAGACCGCGGGTCCCCAGACCGCGATCTGCGCCATGATGAACGGGTCGTCCCGGAGGGCTTCGGGCGTGGCGCCCGCCGCCAGCTTGAACGCGACAAGGACGTAGATCGCCATCCCCACCAGGGTCGCGGCGATCGTCCCGAGCGGGATGCTCCGGTGCGGGTCCTTCAGGTCTCCCGAAAGCCCGAGGCCGGCGATCATCCCCGTGAAGGCCGGGAAGATGATCGCGAAGACCACGGAGAAACTGTCCGGGTTCCCGATCGGCCGCGCCGTCTGCAGTTGCATGCCCTCGGAGGGCGAGCCCAGCAGGAAGGCGGCGATGGAGCCTCCCAGAATCACGCAGACCACCCACAGCACCCGGACCCCCAGATCCGCGCCCTTCGTCAGGACCAGCGCCATCACCACCAGGGTGGCGGGGAGGCTCACGAACCGCGGGTCCACCGCGATGGACCAGGCGGTTTCGATCCAGTCGTACACGGGGCCGAACGCTTCCGCGAAGGCAACGAGATAGAACGCGACCGAGATCGCCTGCGACAGGTAGAGGGCGATGCCGATCACCCCGCCGATGCGGGTGCCGAAGGAGCGGCTGATGATGTAGTAGGCGCCGCCGCCGGCGACCCGGCGGTTCGTCGCGATCTCCGACACCGCGAGGACGGTGGGGATGGTGACCAGGTGGGCCACCCCGATGATCAGCAGGGTGCCCGGCAGGCCGACATGCCCGACCGCGTAACCGAAGCGGAGGAAGAGGATCGCCCCGAGGATCGTGCTGATCGAGGCGAGGAAGACCGGCGCGGTCCCGAAGCCGTGCCCCGAGGAGACGCCGCCGGGATTCGGATTCGGACCGTCCGTCATGGGATTGGGCTCCCGCAGATTAGCGCCGGGCGGCGCTCCGTCTTACCCGCTCGGGCGCGTGGGTTGTTCCGGGCTTTCCCCCGCGGAGACGCGAGCCCGCGGGCCGCCGGTCACCCGGCGAGCGAGTCCAGCGCGGCGCCGCACGAAGCCATGGCGATCCCGCAGGCGGCCAGCGAGAACGTGACCGCGGCGATGCCGAGCCCCATGCCCCACCAGCCCATCCTGCTGCCGCGGCTTCCGGCGAGTGCGCCCAGAACGATGGCGACAGGTCCGAAGAGAATGCCGAACAGAAACAGGGCGAGGAGGCCGAAGACGAGCGCCAGCACGGCCATGGTCCGGGTCGCGTCGGACAGCGGAGGCCCCTGGGGAGCGGGGCCCGGGCCCGGCGCGCCCGGCGGCGCCGGCGCGGCGGGCGCTTCACCGTTCAAAGATCAGTCTCCTGACGTTTTTCCGGCGTAGTACTCGTTGGTCTTCCTGGCGACCACGCCACCGAGGAACAACAGTCCGATGAGGTTCGGGAAGGCCATGAAGCCGTTGAGCAGGGTGCCGATGTTCCAGACGGTCTCGACGGTCACGAGGCCGCCGATCAGGAGCAGGGCCACGTAGATGATCCGGTAGGAGAAGATGCCCTTCCGCCCGAACATGTACTCCCAGCAGGTCTCGCCGTAGTAGTACCAACCGATGATCGTCGAGAAACCGAACAGGAAGGAGGAGATCGCGATCACCAGCGGCGCGACGCCGATCGAGGTGGAGAACGCCGCCGCGGTGAGGTCGCCGCTCGCCGCCTGATACTCGGCCGCCTGCCACATTCCGGAGGAGAGGACCGCGAACGCGGTCATGCTGCACACCACGATGGTGTCGATGAACACCTCGAACACACCGACGAGGCCCTGGTCGGCCGGGTGCTTCACCTGCGCGATCCCGTGGGCGATCGGAGCGCTTCCGAGACCCGCCTCGTTGGACAGCACCCCGCGGCTGATGCCGGCCGCGATCGCCTGGCGGACCGTGACGCCGAGGAATCCGCCGGCCGCCGCGTGCGGCTGGAACGCGTACTCGAAGATGGTCGCGAAGACCCCCGGCAGCGCCGTGATGTTCATCAGCAGGTAGGTGAGGGACATCCCCAGGTAGATCACGAGCATCGTGGGGACGAGCTTTTCGGCGACCGCGGCGATCCGGTGGATGCCGCCGAGCAGAACGGCGCCGACCGCAGCCGTGATGAGCAGCCCCGGAACCCACGGCGAGACCGCCCAGCCGAACCCGGCGGCGGCCTCGACGAAGGTCCGGACGATGGTGTTCGACTGGGCCATGTTGCCCGTCCCGAGGAGCGCGGTGGCGGCTCCGAAGACGCAGAACATGAGCGCGAGCACCTTCGCGATCCCGGGCGACTTGACGCCCGCCATGATGTAGTACATCGGGCCGCTGGCGAACGCGCCCGACTCCTTCTTGACCCGGTAGGTGACGCCGAGCACCGCCTCCGCGTACTTGGTGGCCATGCCGAAAACGGCGGTGACCCACATCCAGAAGATGGCGCCTGGCCCGCCGACGAGGATCGCGGTCGCCACGCCGCCGATGTTTCCGTTCCCCACGGTGGAGGCGAGCGCGGTGGACAGCGCCTGGAAGGGGGTGATCTCTCCCTCGCCTTCCTGGTCGTGGGACATGCCGCGCACGACCCGCCTGACCCCGCCGGCGAAGCCGCGGATCTGGACGAAGCCGGTGCGGATCGTGAGGTAGAGCCCGCAGGCCACCAGCAGAAGGGGCAGGGCGTACCACTGATAGATGGCGTTCGACGCCGCGGCAATGAACTCGCTCATGGTGATTCCTTCAAGAAGACAGCGTCGTTACCCGACGAAGCGGGCGACGATCAGCAGGAAGATGGCCGCGGGGGAGACGAAGCGGATCAGGAAGCCCCAGAGCGCCGGGCCCGGGAAGCCCGGACCGTCGCGCCGGAGTTCGTCGCCGGCGAAGCGGGCGCCCCACTTCCAGCCGATGAAGAGGCTGATCAGCATGCCGCCGACCGGTAGCGCCCATTCGTTCCAGACATTGACCATCAGGTCGAAGAAGGTGCCCCCGACCGCGGGAAGCTCGGAGAAGAACCCGCCGCCGAACGACAGCACCGAGGGGATCGAGAACGCGAAGGTGAAGGCGCCGACCGCGAGGACCGCCTTGCGGCGCGGCCAGCGCCACTGGTCGATGGCGTGCGCCACCGGCACCTCGAGCAGCGAGATCGTGGACGTGAAGGCGGCCACCGAAAGGAGCAGGAAGAAGGCGGCTCCGAACAGTAGGCCGCCGGGAAGCGTCGCGAAGAGTTGCGGCAGGACGGCGAAGATGAGGCCGGGTCCGCTGGCGGTGGGATCGAAGCCGGCGATCGAGAACCCGGCGGGGAAGATGATGAACCCCGCGAGCAGCGCGATCGTGGTGTCGATGCCGACGATGGCCATCGAGGCCGAGCGCACCGCGTGGGAGCGGTGGAGATAGCTGCCGTAGGTGATGAGCGCCCCCATGCCGAGGCTCAGCGAGAAAAACGCCTGACCGACGGCCGCGCCGATGATCTCGGGATTGAGGGCCTGGGAAAGATCGGGGCGCAGGTAGTAGGCGAGCCCTTCGGCCGCCCCGGGAAGGGTGACCGACCGGATCGCGAGGATCACCAGCAGGATGAAGAGCACGGGCATCATCAGCCGTGACGCCGCCTCGATGCCGCCGCGGATCCCACGGTTCACGCACCAGGCGGTCGCGGCGATGAAGAGGCCCGTGAAGAGGACGTTCCGGCCCCCATCCGCCGCCAGTTGGCCAAAGAGCGCCCCCGAGCCTTCGGCGTCCGAGGCGAGCCCGTCCGTGACCGCGAGCCAGAGGTACTGGACGGTCCAGCCGGCGATGACCGCGTAAAAGGACAGGATGAAGGTTCCGGCGGCGACCGCCAGCAGGCCGATCACCCACCAGGGACCCGCCGGAGCGATCCGCCGGACGGCTCCCGCCGGACCGAGCTGCGCGTAGCGCCCCACCAGCACCTCGCCGAGGAGGATGGGCGCGCAGACGAAGATGACGGCGACGAGATAGATCAGGACGAAGGCGGCGCCGCCGCCCTGGCCTACCTGGGTCGGAAACCCCCAGATGTTCCCCAGCCCCACCGCGGAGCCGGTGGCGGCCAGGATGAAGCCTGGGCGAGAACCCCAGCTTCCGCGGTCGTTGGGCATGGTGTTTCCTTTCGATTACTGGCCGAGCGGGACGATCTGCCCCTCTCCGGAGACTCGAAAAACGGTTCGGGCGTGGGCATCGGCCACCAGCAGGTCGCCGTCCGCGCCGAGCGCGATGCCCTGGGGACTGACGAGCGGCTCGCCGCGGGCGTGGACCGAGACGCGCCCTTCCGGACTGACCTTCCAGATGCAGCGGGCGTAGCCGTCGGTCACGAAGAATCCGCCGTCGGGCGCCCGGACGAAGTCGTGCGGGAACTCGAAGGGCGGCGACTGCACGAGCGGCTCCCCGTCGCCTCCCTCCATCCGCAGCACGTTGCGATCCGTGAGCACGTGGAGCGAGCCGTCGTTCTCGGCCAGGATGGCCCGCGGCGCGCGGATCGTGGCGAGTTCCTCGATGGTGTCCCGCCCCACCCGGCGAAGCCGCTGCGTCACGCGATCCACCGCCAGGATGTCACCGGAGGGGTCTACCGCGATCCCCCAGGGGGTCACGAACCCGGCGTCATCGGGAATGGCTTCGATCACGCCCGAGGCCGTGATTCGGTAGAGCGCCATCGTCGCGGGATCGCTGGCCAGCACGCTTCCGTCCCCGGTGGGAACGATGTGCCGGATGCCGAAGAGCGGGGTTCGGGGCAGTCCCTCTCCCCGCGCCACCACCTCGAATCCGTCGCCGGTCCAGCGGAGCAGCGCCGCCGCCTCGATGTCGGCGACGTAGATCTCCCCGCCGGGCCCGACCGCCACGTCCACGGGATAGCGGAGGTCTTCGGCGGAAACCGAAACCCCCAGGAGGAGGCCGATTGCCAGTGGCGCTGCTATGCCTCGGCCCCTGATCCAGACACCGCGAGGGAGTTGCAAGAGAAAGTTCTGGCCGCGCGCCGGCGCGCGAGTGTAGCAGTGTCCGAGAGGGCCGCTCTGCTAAAATTTCGCCTTCCGGCAGCGCGGAAAAGCGGGTTCGGAGCGGGTTCTCCGGCCCCGCGGCGAGGAGTTCCCGCCTGTCCTTCCGCCTCGTGTCAGGCGGCTGCGCGCGCCGAATGCTCCGGCCTCAAGGCTCCGGAGCAGCGCCCACCCGCGGCGCCCGCCTGAGGCTGGCCCCCGGGCACCCGGCGCGAAGCCGCGAACCGGCCCTTTCACCAACTGGAGATCCTGCCCGTGGACATGTTGCTCTACCTGACACCCGCCTTCGGCGCGGTGGCGCTGCTCTTCGCCCTCAACCGGGCCCGGTTCGTCGGCCGGCAGGACGCCGGCAACGAACGCATGGTGGAGATCGCGGCGGCCATTCGCGAGGGGGCGATGGCGTTCCTGCGCCGCGAGTACTCGGTGCTCGCCGTGTTCGCGGTGCTGGTGGCGGTGATCCTCTACGTCGCGAACCTCGGGGGCGGCACCGAACTCGTCGGGCTCTCGTTCCTGATCGGGGCGCTCTGCTCGGCGGTGGCGGGTTGGTTCGGAATGCGGGTCGCCACCGCCGCGAACGTGCGCACCGCGAACGCGGCCCGGACCTCGATCGCCCCGGCCCTGCGCGTGGCCTTCGCCGGAGGGTCGGTGATGGGGATGTCCGTGGTCGGGCTCGGGATCCTGGGCCTGTCGGGGTTGTTCCTCTTCTACACCCGGGTGGTGTTCGGAGCGGACGCCGATCTCCAGGGACAGGTGCTGCAGGTGCTGTCGGGGTTCAGCCTCGGCGCGTCCTCGATCGCGCTCTTCGCCCGGGTGGGCGGCGGCATCTACACCAAGTCGGCCGACGTCGGCGCCGACCTGGTGGGCAAGGTCGAAGCGGGGATTCCCGAGGACGACCCGCGCAACCCGGCGGTGATCGCGGACAACGTCGGCGACAACGTCGGTGACGTCTGCGGGATGGGCGCGGACCTCTTCGAGTCCTACGTCGGCGCCATCATCGGCGGGATGGTGCTGGGGGTGGCCTACGCGAGCGAGCTGGGGGCCGATCCCATGCGCTACGTGATGTTGCCGATGGTTCTGGCTGCCTTTGGCATCGCGGCCAGCATCCTGGGCACCTTCGCGGTCCGGACCCGCGAGGGAGCGAATCCGCAGACGGCGCTCAACCTGGGGACCCTCGGCGCCGGCGTGCTCATGCTCGCCATCGCCTGGCCGGTGATCGGGATGCTCACTCCGGAGGCCCAGGGCGCGCTCTACGGCTGCCTGGTGGCGGGTCTGGTGGTGGGAGCGGCGATCGGCCTGATCACCGAGTACTACACCTCGGACGCGCGGAAGCCCGCGCAGGCGGTCGCCCAGGCCTCGAACACGGGCTCGGCCACCAACATCATCGCCGGGCTCGCCCTCGGCATGCGCTCGACCGCGCTGCCGCTGCTGCTGATCGCCGGAGCCATCGCCCTCGGGTACCAACTCGCCGGGCTTTACGGGATCGCGCTCGCCGGGCTCGGGATGCTGGCCACCGTCGGGATCCAGTTGGCGGTGGACGCCTACGGGCCGATCGCCGACAACGCCGGCGGGATCGCCGAGATGAGCGAGCTTCCTCCCGAGGTGCGCCAGCGGACCGACAAGCTGGATGCGGTGGGGAACACCACCGCCGCCATCGGCAAGGGCTTCGCGATCGGATCGGCCGCGCTCGCCGCAATGGCGCTCATGTCGGCCTTCCAGCAGCAGGCCGGGGTCGGCGCGCTCGGCCTTTCGCTCGGCAACCCGGTCGTGCTGTCCGGCCTGCTGATCGGCGGGATGGTGCCCTTCCTGTTCTCCTCGATCGCCATGCAGGCGGTGGGAGAGGCCGCCTTCGACATGATCAAGGAGGTCCGGCGGCAGTTCAAGGAAATCCCCGGGCTTCTCGAAGGGGCGCCCGGCGCCAAGGCCGACAACGCCCGCTGCGTGGACATCGCCACCGCCGCCGCGCTCAAGCGGATGGTGGCGCCCGGCCTCATGGCCGTGCTGATTCCGGTGATCGCCGGCTTCCTCGACAAGAACTTCCTGGCGGGCCTCCTCGCCGGGGCCCTGGTGTCCGGCGTGCTGCTGGCCATCTTCATGGCCAACGCCGGCGGCGCCTGGGACAACGCCAAGAAGTACATCGAGGGCGGCCAGCACGGCGGCAAGGGCAGCGAGGCCCACAAGGCCGCGGTCGTCGGCGACACCGTCGGCGATCCCTTCAAGGACACGGCCGGCCCCGCCATCAACATCCTCATCAAGCTGATGTCGGTGGTGGCGCTCGTCATCGCCCCCCTGATCCGCTAGGGCGGCGCGACACCCAACAACCGCGTCACCTCAGGCTGCCTCACAGCAGAAGCGGCTTGGAGCGCCGGCCTCCGGCCGGCACGCGCTGCGCTCCGCGCAGCGCACGACGCGACGCTGACCCCGCGTGATG
>JAJDUD010000010.1 GCA_022826825.1 Acidobacteriota bacterium
ACGATCACGGAGTCGCTGTCTCCCATCGACGTCGTGTCCGGCGAGGACATGGAGAAGCAGGGCTACGCGGAGATGGACGACCTGCTGCGCACGAACGTGCCGTCATACCAGGTGAACAGTCACCCGATCGACGACGCGGGGACGCTGGTGCGTCCCGCGAAGCTGCGCGGCCTGGCCCCGGACCAGACGCTGATCCTGGTCAACGGCCAGCGGCGGCACCGGTCGGCGGTCATCAACTTCATCTCGGACGGCCTGACGCAGGGCGTCCAGGGTCCGGACCTCTCGGTCATTCCGCCGGGCGCGCTGGACCGGGTCGAGGTGCTCCGCGACGGCGCGGCGGCGCAGTACGGCTCCGACGCGATCGCCGGCGTCATCAACTTCATCCTCAAGGAGGACTCCTCGGGCGGCCGGGTGCAGGCGAGCTACGGGATGACCGGCGCGGGCGACGGGGAGACGCGGGAGGTGAAGACCAACTTCGGGCTCCCGCTCGGCGACGACGGCTTCGTGAACGTCACCGCCGAGTACCTGGAACAGGACGAGACGATTCGCAGCGTGCTGCGCACGGACGTCGCCGCGCTGATCGAGAAGCGGGACGTGGCGGGCGTCGACTCCAGCGGCCTGCACGGAGAGACGCAGATCTGGGGCAGCCCGATCATTCACGACTCGCTGAACGTCTTCGTCAATTCCGGCATCGAGATCAGCGACCAGGCCAAGCTCTACGCCTTCGGGAACTATGCCCAGCGCGAGGTGGAGGGAGGCTTCTACTTCCGTAATCCGGACACGCGCAACGGTGTCTTCCGCTCCGGCGGGCGGCGTCTCGTAGGTCCGTTGAACGAGGCGGCGGCCCTGAGCGGCGCCTGCGAGCAATACCGCCTCGTCGCGGCCAGCGCGTCGGACGGCGCCGCCGCGGTCCAGGCGGACCTCGACAACCTTGCCGCGCTCGCCGGCGACCCGAACTGCTACTCGCACAACGCGAGCTTCCCCAACGGCTTCACGCCCCGCTTCGGCGGCGAGGTGGCGGACTACAGCATCACGGCGGGGATCAAGGGCGAACTCGACTCGGGCCTGCGCTACGACCTGAGCGTGTACTCCGGCGAGAACGAGCAGGACTTCTTCATCTTTAACACGGTCAACTCCGCCCGCGGGCCGGCACAGCCCGACGGCGCCTTCTTCGACCCGGGCGTGTACACGCAGAGTGAGCGAAGCGTTCAGGCGGACTTCGGCTACCTGGTCGAAGAGATGTTCGCCAGGCCCGTGCACGTCGCCTTCGGAGCGGAGTGGCGCGAGGAGACCTTCGAAATCCAGGCGGCCGACATGTTCGCCATCGGGGCGGGCAACTCCAAGACCTGCGGCGAGCGGCTCGACGCGTTGCAGAACGGCATGACTCCCGCGCGCGGCGAGCCCTGCACGACGGAAGAACTGCTCAATCTCGCCGGGTTCACCCCGGCCTCGAATGGCTTCTCCGGCTTCTCGCCGCAGGTGGCCGGCGAGTGGGACCGGTACAACACGTCCGTCTACGTGGATGTCGAGACCGACCTGTCGGACCGGGTGAGCGTGGGCGCTGCGATTCGTTTCGAGGACTACGAGGACTTCGGCACCACGACCAATGGCAAGCTGGCCAGCCGTGTGCAGCTCTCCGACACGTTCGGGCTGCGCGGCACGCTCCAGACCGGGTTCCGCGCCCCGACGCCGGGCCAGGCCAACGTCAGCAACGTCAGCACGGTCTACAACCCGTCATTGCGGGATCTCGTGGAACAGGGGCTGACCCCGCCCACCGACCCGGTGGCGATGTTCTATGGCGGCCAACCGCTCGAGCCTGAGGACTCCACCAGCCTGACGGTCGGGATCGACTGGCGGCCGGATTGGGGCCTGGTGCTGACCCTCGACGCCTTCCGGATCGAGGTGGACGACCGGCTCGCCCCCTCGAGGGAATTCGAGCTCAGCCAGGCGGACGTCGACGCGCTGGACAGCCAGGGCGTTTCCGGGGTCACCGAGGGCAGCACCCTCACCTACTACACCAACTCGTGGGAGACGGAAACGAGCGGTGTCGAGCTGGTGGCCTCTTGGTCGATGGATATCGGACTCCCCGGAGGCGACACGGACTTCACCGTCGCCGGGAGCATCATCGACACCGAAGTGGCCGGTTTCGACGCGGGTACGCTGGACGCCCGGCGCGTGTTCAACATCGAGAACATGCTGCCGCAGGAGCGTGCCGTGGTCACCGCGAACCACTTCCTGGGCAACAACTGGCGCCTGACCGCACGGGTCAGCTACTGGGGCGCCTGGGAAGTGCAGGACTCCGGGGTTCCCTCGCCCGACGACTACGGGAGCGAAGTGCTCGTCGACTTCGAGGCAAGCTATCGGATGGACAGCGGCCTCACGGTCCTGGCGGGCGGTCAGAACATCTTCGACGCGACGCCGGAAGAGCACCCCCGCGGCGCGAGCGACAGCGGGCAGCGTTATCACGAACACTCACCGTTCGGATTCAACGGGGCCTACTGGTACACCCGCGTCAGCTTCGAGTTCTGACCGGGGCCCAGAGGGGCCCCCAAGGGGCTGCATCGCGTAGCCGCAGAGGGTGAGTCGGGCCGGAAAGGCCGACTCACCCTCGTGGATTTCCGGGCGCGCGGCGGACGGAACGGAGGCAAGCCGGGCTCCGGCCGCTCCGATTCCGGGGGCGCTTCGAGTAAACTGCCGCATTGCCGCATCGGCATGTCGGGGAACGGATTTGGAAGTACCGCCAACCCAGGGGCGCGGCAGCCGGCGTCGCCCCAGAGAGCTGTCGCGAAACGCCCGACGGGTGACGATGATCGCGGCGGACCTGGTCGCGCTCCCTTCCCTGCTCTGGCTGTCCATGTGGGTGGCAGGCGCGGAAGCCGAGGGGGTGGCATTGGGTCTCGCGGCCGTTGCGGGGTTCGTCGCGTTGCTGGCCTTCGGCTGGCTCGGCCTGTATCGGACCATCGTGCGGGTCATGGACATCGGCCTGGTCATGGCGGCGGTGCGGACGCTGTTGCCGTGCGCCGTGTTCGTCGGCGCCGTGTTGGCCTTCGCGATCGACGCGGAGACTGCCGTCCGGACCGGTGTGGCGTTCCTCGCGCTGGGACTCGTCTGGGTGACGGGCAGCCGCTTCGCCGCCGGGAGCCTGGCGGGCGTCGCGCGTCCGCGCGGTGAGCGTGTCGTCGTCTACGGGGAGGCGTACGAGGCCGCGCGGCTCGCG
>JAJDUD010000062.1:0-120000 GCA_022826825.1 Acidobacteriota bacterium
GAATCCTCGTGGCGGACCGGGCGGGGCCGCGCCACCGCAGGGTCACGGCGCACCTGATCGGCGTTTTGGGGATGGGCACGCGGGGGGAGCGCCGGTCTTCAGACCGCCACCGCCGCTTGTCGCGCGGCGAAGCACACCACCCGGATCCGTCGCCGGTAGCCATCGTCACCGGCGCCAGTCAGGGCATCGGAGCGGCAACCGCCCTGGCGCTGGGGAAGAAGGGGTTCGGGGTTGCCCTGGCGGCCCGACGGCCCGCGGGCCTCGTCGCGGTCGAGAACCGGATCCGGGAAGCCGGCGGCTTCGCTTTCGTGGCTCCGACGGACGTGACCGAACGGGATCAGGTCACCGAGCTGGTGGCGGAGACCGAGCGGCGCTTCGGTCCCGTCGGACTGCTGGTCAACGCCGCCGGCGCCGTCCACCGGGCCCCCCTGACTTCGACGTCCGATGCGGACTTCGACAGCGTCGTGGGGGTCAATCTGAAAGGCGCGTTCCTCTGCACCCGCGCCGTGCTCCCCGGCATGATCGAGCGCCGGCACGGCCGCATCGTGAACCTCGCGGCCATGGCCGGAAGGATCGGCGCGCCGCGCCTCGCCGCCTACTGCGCCTCCAAGTGGGGTGTGGTCGGCCTGACCAAGGCGTGCGCGGAGGAACTGCGGCCGGCCGGGATCTCGGTCTTCGCCGTCTGCCCCGGATCGGTGGATACCGCGTCCTATCGGGCCGCCATCCCGGGGGCCAAGCCCCGGTCCGCGCCCGAAGCGGTCGCCGACGTCATCGCCTGGCTCGGCGCTGCGGCGCCCGCCACGATGAGCGGATGCGTGGTGGACGCACCCGGATAGGTTCCGCCGGTCGGTTTCCGGGCGGCATAGACTCGCGGTACCGGCAGTCCAGGGGAGGACGCCCACCCCAGCCGGTCGGAGGCAGCCATGGCAACGGAGAACGAACTCCTCAGGCGGATCACCGCTCGACCCGATGTCTTCGGCGGCAAGCCCATCATCCGCGACCTGCGAATCTCGGTGGAACTGGTACTGAGCCTGCTCGCGCAGGGAGTCGGCGCCGAGGCCATTCTGGACGACTACCCGGAGTTGGAGCCGGATGACATTCGGGCCTGCGCCGCCTACGCGCACGCGGTGATCGCCGGCGACACGCTGGCCGCCGTTTCCGTTGCGCGCTCGTGAGGTTCCTTGCTGACCGATGCATCGGTCGGCGCCTGATCGGGTGCGGGCGCTCCGGACCCTCCGCCTCCTCAGGGTGGCGGAAACCTGCCTACAGGGAGGGCCGCAGCACCCGGATCTGGCTTGCGAAGCTGGAGAAATGCCGGTCGTTCCAGGTGAGGAGCGTCGTGGCGCCGCCGCGGAGTGCGCAGCGGGCAATCAGGAGGTCGTGGATCCGGCCGCCCCGGATGCCGAGGTGCGGCGCCTGATCCAGCGTGTCCCAAATCTCGCCAACAGCGAGCTGGATCGTCTGGACGCCGTCGAGGTTGGAGTGAATCAGTGTCAAGGCATCCTCCGGCGGCATTCGCCACCGAGGAATGCGAGTCAGCACGGAGTACATCTCGATCAGAGAGTGCGCCGCCACCACCAGTTCCGCTTTCCCCGCCCGACGCCGGTCGATCTCGCGGCGCGAGGGCTCATGGTGTTCATGCCATGGGCAGTAAGCGGCGATCAGGACATTCGTGTCACAGCAGAACCGGATCACGAGTCCAGCCCGGTGTCCGTGTAGCTCTCGCGGATCTCATCCATGGCCCTGGTGACGTCATCGGATGACATGACCGGGACCGGAGTTCGCGGGACCGCCACCACCACCGTGCCGCGACGCTCGAAGGTGACGGAAAGGGGTTCGGGCTCAACCAGAACTCCTGCCGAGTCCAAACGAAAACGGACAGGTGTACCGGGACGGAGCCGCGCCGCCTCCCGAATCGCCTTGGGGATGACGATTCTTCCGGCAGAATCTATGGTAGAAGTCATGGTATAGAGACTACCATGAGCTATGGCACTCCCGTGGATCGCCACCTGTCGCGGGTCTGCGTCCGACATCGCCGGGAATGGCGCCAAGCGGCCACTGGTGCGGTGTCCCGCGAATCGCATGGCGCCCGACCGCACCGCGGAGGTGGTTCGGCCAGCAGGCGCCGGCCGCCGCGTTACAGCGTCTTTACGGTCTCGGGCTGGATGTAGTAGGCGACCCGCACTTCGCCGGGACGGCGCCACTCGTAGCGCTCGCCCCCGATGTACTTCCGGGCGAGGCGGTCGATTCCGGCCTCGGCGCCGTCCTCGGTGACCTTCACCACCCGGCCCCGGATCATGAGCGCCCGGAACGGATCGTCCGGGTGCGTCGCGGAGAGCGCCACCCGGGCGTCGCGCTTGATGTTCTTGTCCTTGACGCGGCCGGCCGCCGAGTTGACCACGATGAGGTCCCCGTCGGTTTCGGCCCACACCGGCGAGACCTGCGGACTGCCGTCCGCCATCAGGGTGGCCAGGTGGACGTAGCACCGGGTTGCGAGGAAGTCCCGGACTTCGGGAGAGAGGGTGCTGGTTCGGGGCATGTCCTGGTTTCTCCGGAGAGTCAGTTCGACGCGGCCAGTTCGCGCTCCACTTCGGCCTTCAACTGCTCGAACGACACCGCGCCACCGACGTAGCGGCCGTTCACGAACACGGCCGGAGTCCCCGTCTGTCCGAGCGCCACGGCGGCGTCCAGGTCCGTCTGCACCCGCTCGTAGCTGCGGCCCGAGTTGAGGCACTGGGCGAACTCCTCCGTGTCCAGGCCGAGCAGCCGCGCGTGCTGTTCCAGGCCGTCGAGCGAGATGTTGTCGTCCGCCCACAGGGCGTCGTGGTACTCCCAGAACTTCCCCTGGTCCTCGGCGCAGACGGACGCCTCGTGCGCCTTCTGGGCCATCGGGTGCATGTTGCGCAGCGGGAAGTGCCGGAACACCAGCCGGATCTGGCCGGAAAGGGCCTCGTCGTCACGGAGCCGGTTGATCGCCCCGTCGAAACGCCGGCAGAAAGGACACTCGAAGCAGGAAAAGACCACCAGCTCCACCGGTGCGCCGTCGGGGCCGAGGGTGGCGTGACCCGCCGTCTCGATGGCGACCCGGTAGGCGGGCACCGTCAGGTCCCATTCCGCTTCCCTGAGGAACCGGTTGCCGGTGGCTTCGATCCTCTGCGCCATCTTCTGGTTGGCGATCTGCCGGCGGAGCTGGGTTCCGATCTCGTCGAGGGTACGGCCGCCGAACTGTCCACGGTTCTGGTCGTAGATGTACTGGAGTTCCTCGTCGCTGACCTCGGGGATCCCGATCTCGCTCGTGTAGAACTGGTTCAGGGTCATCCCCTTCTCCGCGGCGGCGGCGAGCAGCAACTGCTCGCGCGCCGCCCGCACCGCGCCCTCCTCGAGCAGGTCGTGGGTCTGGGTGTAGTAGTCGCTGCGGAGCTGGGCGAGTTGGGAAATGTCCCGGTCCGTCAGGTCGTCGAGCGTGATCTCCTCGCCGTTCAGGACCCCGAGCACCTCGGAGTCCACGGTGGCGGGGAGCAGCGAGTCGGAACCGCCGGCCTGGCCGCCGGCGCCAACGGCAGCACCGCCGCAGCCGGCAAGAACCAGGAGAGAGGCCGCGGCCACGGAAGGCGCTACGACTCGAAGCAACATACGCATGGGGAACACCTCGTCGTCAACGGAATGCGGTCCGTCGGAGTCGGCCGGGGCCGGCAATCGGACGCCGCTATTCGCGTGAACCCGGAAGGATACCCCGCCGCGACGACTGGCTCGGGCTCTCGACCAGCAGGGTGTACGGCCCGTCGTTCAGCAGCGAGACCTCCATCATTGCCCCGAAGCGCCCGGTCCCGACCGGAACCCCGAGTTCCCGCAGCCGGGCGCAGAAATCCTCGTACAGCGCTTCGGCTTCAGGTCCCGGGGCGGCGCGGGTGAACGACGGACGGCGCCCCTTGCGGCAGTTCCCGAGCAGGGTGAACTGCGACACCGCGAGCACTTCCCCCCCGATCTCGAGAACGCTCCGCTCGGGCTCCCCCTCGGGAGCCCGAAACATCCGGAGCCCGGCGATCTTCTTCGCCAGCCACGCGGCGTCTTCACGGGTGTCGGTAGCGGCGACCCCCAGCAGCACCAGCAGCCCCTCCCCAATTGCGGCAACCAGCGCGCCATCCACCGAAACCGAAGCGCGGGAGACCCGCTGAACGGCCGCGATCATCCCGGAATCCCCCGGGGCGGGCCGTTCCCCGCCCCGGGAGCGATCCCATACGCCCGGAGCAGGTCCGAGACCGTAACCACCGCCTCGAGTTGGTGGACGTCCACGCGGCTCACCACGGGCAGGGTGTCTATCCGGATCCGGCCCATGGTGGCCAGGACGTGGTCGATGGGCTGGTCGGCGTGCGCGTGCGGGAATTTCCGGCCGCGCACCAGATCGCCGAGGCGTTCCTGATCCTGTCCCCAGGCGTGGAACCGCTCCAGCTCGGCGAGGGTGATCAGCCCCGAGATCCGGTTGCCTTCCGCCACCGGCCAGGCGCGCTTGCCGCTCAGCGCCACCCGCTCGATCGCGTCCTCGACAGTGAGACTCGGCGGGAGCAGTTCGCGCGGCGGACGCATGGCCGCGCGTACCACGGGATGCGGCTCCTCGTCCTCCGTCGAGGGGAGCCGGATCCCGTCCTGCGCCGCGAGCGCCTCGTACACGGACACCCGCTGGAGCCGCCGGGAAACGAAGAACGAGGTCAGGTTGGCGATCATCATCGGCACGATGACGGAGTAGCTCTGGGTGATCTCGAAGATCATGAACACCGACGCCATCGGCACCCGCAGGATGCCGGCAAAGGCGGCCCCCATCCCGACCAGCGAGTACGCCCCCGGGCCGGAGGCAAAGTCGAACCAGAGGTTGGCCAGACTGCCGACGACTCCCCCCAGCATGGCGCCGAGAAAGATGCTGGGGCCGAAGATCCCGCCGGCGTTTCCGGAGGCGTACGCGAACACGACCAGCGCCAGGTGGAGGGCGAGGAGGACCGCCATCGTTCCCATCGGCAGTTCGCCGGCGAGCGCCTGGCCCACCGGGCCATAGCCGACTTCGAAGAACCCGGGGAGCAGCACCCAGGCGGCGGCCACCGCCAGACCGCCGAGGGCCGGCTGAAACCAGCGGCTCGAAACCGGAAGCCGCCGGAACGCGGCGCGCAGCCAGAGGAGGGCGCGCACGAATCCCACCGACATCAGCCCCCCGAGCACGCCGAGCACGGCATAGATGAGGAGTTCCGCCGGATGGCCGAGTTCGTAGGCGGGAACCGAGAACAGCGGCTCGTCGCCCAGCGAGAGGCGCAGCACCAGCCAGCTCGCAACGGCGCTCAGGACAACGGAGCCGAGCACGCGGGCGTGCAGGTTGCCGACGATCTCCTCGAGCGAGAACAGGATCGCGGCGATCGGGGTGTTGAAGGCGGCCGCGATCGCCGCCGCGGTCCCGACGGGTATCAGTTGCCGGCGCTGCTCGGTATCCAGGTGCAGCGCCTCTCCCACGGAGGAGGCGATCCCCGCGCCGATCTGGGCGGACGGCCCCTCGCGTCCCAGCGGGATGCCGCTCCCCAGGGTGAGCACCCCGCAGAGGTACTTCCCGAAGGGCACCCGGAACGGAATACGCCCGTCCTTCGCGACCAGGGCGGCCTTGGTCTGGGGGATGCCGCTACCCCGCGCCCCCTCGAACCAGCGGTGCATCAGGAAGCCGGCAGCCAGCGCCCCGAGTACCGGGGCGGCGAAGCGGGCCGCGCCGAGCGCCGGGCCGTGAACCACGATGTCGGCGAGCCACTCGGTCACCACGATGAAGGACACGATGACCCCGCCCACCAGCGCTCCGATCCCGAGGTTGAGACCCGTGAAGAATCCGGAGCGCCGCAGGATCTCCCGCGAGGACAGCGCCTCGACGATCCGGGAGACCGTTCGGGTCCGGATCCGGTTCATCACGTTCCTGCCTCTCCTCCGGCGCGGGCCAGCTTCCCGAGCCCGAGGCCGACGAGCACGGTGACCGCCGTCCCGATCAGGTTGTAGTAGAGGTAGGAAATGCCCTCGATGCCGAGCATCCGGGGGATCAGGTCCGCGGCCCAGACAGCGGCGACGCCCGAGAGCACCGCCGGGAAGGCGCGGCGGGCGCCCCGGTTCGGGAAGACGGCGGCGAGGACGAACGCTCCCAGGATGGGGCCGTAGAAGAAGGAACCCACCCGGTTCACCGCTTCCACGGCGGACCCGAGTCGCCCCATGTACAGCGCGGCCCCGGTGGCGACCGCGCCCCAGAACAGGATCCCCACCCGCCCCGCGATCAGGTCATGCCGGTCGGAAGTCGGACCGCGAAGGAAACGGTTCCGGAACCGCCGGTAGAAGTCCACCACGCTGGCCGTGGAGAGCGCCGCAAGCTCCGACTCCACCGTGGACATCGCCGCGGCGAGCACCGCGATGAGGATCAGGCCCACGACGCCGGGGGGGAGCTGCGTGAACACGAAGGTCGGGAACACGTGATTCGTGTCGCTCCAGGGTTCGCCCTTGACCTCTGCCGCGGTGCGCACCGCCTCGGCGCGGGTTTCCTGAAACGCCAGATCCGCCGCCGCGTAGCGCTCCCGGAGCGCCGCTCCCGAGGCGTCCCCGTCCGCCTCCGCGAAGTCGAGGGCGGCCGTGCGGCGTTCGGCGAACGCCGTGTCGTAGCGGGCTTCCATGGCCGCCATCGCCTCGGGCTGGGCCGCGCGCGTCTCCGCGAGGGTCACCGGATCGAACAGCACGGGCGGCTTCTCGAACTGGTAGAAGACGAACAGCAGCGCCCCGGTGAGCAGGATCACGAACTGCACCGGCAGCTTGGCGAAGGCGTTGAAGATCAGCGAGAGGCGGCTCTCGCGGAGCGAACGCCCGGTGAGATAGCGCTGGACCTGGCTCTGGTCGCAGCCGAAGTAGGAGAGCATCAGGAAGAGCCCTCCGAGGAGCCCCGTCCAGACGGTGTAGGTCTGCCGCGGGTCGGGGTCGAAGGACAGGGTCTCCAGGCGGCCGGTCGAACCGGCGAGCCGCAGCGCCTCCCCGAGGCTCACCTCGTCGGGCAGCCCCACGATGACCGAACCGAGGCAGAACAGGATGCCGAGCAGGATGATCAGCATCTGCCAGGTCTCGACCCACATCACCGCGCGCATGCCCCCGAGCGCGGTGTAGATCGTGGCGAACCCGCCGATGATCAGGATGGTGAGCGTCTCGTCGAGCGAGAAGACCACCGAGAGCACCACGGACGGCGCGTAGATCACCACCGCCCCGGAAAGCGCCCTCCCGAAGAGGAAGAGCAGGCTGGTCAGGGACCGGGTGTGCGGACCGCAGCGCTGCTCCAGGTACTCGTAGGCGGTGAAGACCCGGGCCCGGTAGAAGAGCGGCACCAGGGTGAAGCACAGGATCACCATGGCGATGGGCAGACCGAAGTAGATCTGGATGAAACGCATCCCGTCCACGTAGGCCTGGCCGGTCGTTCCCACGAGCGTGATGGCGCTCGCCTGGGTGGCCATCACCGAGAGCCCCATGGCGTACCAGGGCATCGAGCGGCGCGCCAGGAAGTAGTCCTCGAGGCCCCGGTTCCCCCGCCCCGTCCAGTAGCCGACGGTGACGATCAGACCGAAGTAGGCCGCGACGACGATCCAGTCGAGGAGCTGCAAGCGACGACCTCAGGGCGTGAAGATCCGGGAGAACACGAAGAGGAGGACGTAAACGGACAACGCAGTCAGCAGCACCGCCGCGTAGAGCCGCCGCCAGGAGCGGAAGAGTCCCCGCGGAGAAGGGGGTTGGTCGGCGGGGTCCATGGTGGCTCCCGGCTAGACTCACTGGCCGGGCCGGGCGCTTACCGGCCCGGGCGCGGAGATTCTAGGAGGACTGGCTCCTCACTCCACCCAGGAGAGCGCTGCAATGACAACTCCACGACGGGCGCCGCGGGTCGCGCCACGCACTCTCGGGCTGCTGATGGCGGCGGCGCTGGTCGGGGCGGCGTCCGCGCCGGCCCAGCTCCGCCCGCTCGCCGAGGACCGGGGCGCCACCGGACTCGGACTCGCGCTCCGCAAGATCGGGAGCGGCGTTTCGGTGCTCACCATCGTGGCGCACCCGGACGACGAGAACAACGCCCTGCACGCCCTCCTCAGCCGCGGCCTGGGCGCCCGGGTCGCGCTCGTGAGCCTGACCCGCGGCGGCGGCGGCCAGAACGAAATCGGGCCCGAGCTCTTCGACGGGCTGCGCATCCTGCGGACCGAAGAGCTCCTCACCTCGCACCGGCTCGATGCGGTGGAGCAGTACTTCGGCATGGTCTCCGACTTCGGGTACTCGTTCAGCGTCGAGGAGACCCTCGAGAAATGGGACGAGGAGAAGACGCTCGGCGAGGTGGTGCGGATGATCCGCATGCTCCGTCCGGACGTGGTGTTCACCCTGCCTCCTTCCGGGACCGGCGGCGGCCAGCACCACCAGGCGACGGGACGGCTCGTGCACGAGGCCTTCGACGTGGCGGGCGATCCGGACCGCTTCCCGGAGCATGCCGGCCTGGGCCTCCTGCCGTGGCGGCCGGTGCGCCTGCTGATCGGCGGCGTGGGCGGCAGTCCGGTTTCCGGGGAAACCCGCACCGTCCGGGTGGATACCGCCGTCTGGGATCCGCTCCTCGGCCGCACGTATGCCGACCTCGGAGCGGAGGCGCGCTCGGCGCACCGCTGCCAGGGGATGGGCCAGGTGCGCGGCGGGCCGAGCGGGTTTCCCGCGGAGCTGGTCGAGACCCGCGGCGCGGAGGACGGAACCGCGCTCGGACCGGAAGGGACGGACGGTCTCTTCGCCGGGATTCCGACCGGACTCGAGCGGCTGGAGGCGTTCGTCGCGGGGACGCCGGAGGCCGCCGTGGAAACCCGCCGGCGGCTGATCGCCCTGCGCGAGGCGGTGGACGATGCCACGAACGCTTTCTCGGCGATCTCCCCCCAGGACTCGCTGCCCGGCCTCCGGAGGGCGCTGGCAGCCGCCAACGGTCTGCGCCGGGACACCTTGCCGGAGGGACTGACCGATCGGAGCCGCGCGGAGATCGAGCACCGGATGGCACCGCGGGCGGCTCAGATCCAGCAGGCGATCGCGCTCGGCCACGGACTCGTGGTAGACGCGGTGGCGGACACCGGAACGGCCGTTCCGGGCGGCCGGTTCGGCGCCCGAGTCTCCGTTCTCGGGGGACCTGCGGAAGCCGCGACCGTGACCGGCGTCACCATCGAGGTCCCGGAGGGCTGGAGCGTCGATGCGTCGCCGGCCGCCGCGGGAACCCCTTCCCGCCCGGGCCCCCGCCGCCGCGCCCTGCCCCCCCCGATCGGTCCCGGCGACCTCCCTCTCGAAACGAACTCCAGCCGCCCGCTGCGCGCGGAGTTCGGGGTCTCGGTGGCGGAGGACGCCGCCCTGAGCCGCCAGCCCTGGCTCGACGATCCCGGTGCGGACCGCTTCGATCCGCTGTCCGAGGAGTTGTTCGCCCTGTCGGCCCGGTCGCCCCAGGTCATGGCGCGCGTTTCCTTCGAGTCCGCCGGCGTTCCCGTCGAGGTCTCGACGCCGGTCGAGTACCGCTACGAGGGACCCTGGGTGGGAACGGAGAAACAGAAGGAGATCTCGGTGCTTCCGCTTGCCTCGGTCGCCGTCTCACCGGAGATCGTCGTCTTTCCCCGGGGGCAGAACCCCCGCCGGCTCAGCGTCTCCGTCGTCTACCGCGGCGACAAAGCGGCGGAGTTCCACGCGGCGCTCGAGGCGCCCGCGGGATGGACCGTCGCCCCGGAGAGCATTCCGGTCGCCTTTTCCGGCCCCGGTGAGACCCGCGTCGAGTTCGAAGTGAGCGCTCCGGCCGGAGCGGCCGACGGCGGCTACCGGCTCGCCGCGTCGGCGCAGCCCGCGGACGGCGGTGACCCCTTCACCGAGACCGTCCAGGAGATCGCCTACCACCACATCGAGACGCGCTACCTGTTCCGTCCGGCGGAAGCCGCGGCGCGCGTGCTGGACGCCACGGTGGCCCCGGTCCACATCGGCTACGTCGAGGGGGTCGGGGACGAAGTCGCCGAGGCCATCGCGCAGCTCGGAGTGCCCCTGACCTTCCTGGACGAAGCGGCGCTCGCGGAAGGGGATCTCTCGGTGTTCGACACCATCGTCCTCGGGGTGCGCGCCTATCTGGCCCGCCCCGACCTGAGAACGCACAACCGGCGCCTGCTCGACTACGTCGCCGGAGGAGGCACGCTGCTCGTCCAGTACAACAAGTTCGAGTTCAACGCCGGCCCCTGGGGGCCGTATCCGATTTCGGTCGGGCGCGGCCGGGTCACCGACGAGAACGCCCCGATGCGGGTGCTGATTCCCGATCATCCGGCCTTCACCGGACCGAACCGGATCGACGACGCCGACTGGGCCGGCTGGGTGCAGGAGCGCGGGCTCTATTTCCTGGCCCCGGGCGGGGACCCCGCCTACCGGGACCTCCTCGCGTCCGAGGACCCGTTCGAATACAACGCCGGGGAGAAGCGCGGCATCCTGGTGGAAGCCCGCCACGGCGAGGGCCGCTGGCTCTACCTCGGCCTCGGGCTCTGGCGGCAGCTTCCGGCCGGCACGCCGGGGGCCTACCGGCTGCTCGCGAACCTCCTCAGTCTCGGGTACGAACCGACGGGCACCGACCAGCAATAGGGCAGGAGACCACAACCGGCGGTCGGGTTGGCGCTGCCGGGAAGCGATGCCAGTCTTTGGACTGGCATCGCGGCCGCAGGCCGCGAAACTCTCCCAGCCACGCGCGCCCATGGACGGGACGTGTGCGTCCTGCACCATACGGGGGGAATAGTGGTGGGAGTTTCGCCCGCTGCGCGGGCGATGCCGGTCTGAAGCTCCCACCGGGAGAAACGCCCATGCGCGCGTCCTCCTACGCACCCCGCCGGGCATGAAAACGGCTGAAACGGCTTGGAACGCCGACCTCCGGTCGGCACCGCGGGCCGAAGGCCCGCGGACGACGCGCCGCTATTCGTCTCGGGCGACACAGATCCGGGAGCGTCCCCTCCGCCCGGTTGCACCACAAGAGAGAACCATCCCGCAGGTCAGTGCCCCGCCGTGCGCTGCGCGGACGCGCAGCGCATGCCGACCGGAGGTCGGCGTTCCAAGCCGGCGGCGCCACCAGGGCGCTTCGGCCGACCCGTCGGACCGCATTTTCACAGCAACTGGCCGGCGCTCCTCGCCGTCGCCGTCATCGGGCGGGTTACACATTTTGTCAAGTCATGTTTAGACAAGTCATGTTTGGACAACCGGGACGCTCGAGGCGCGCGGCGGCGCCTTCGGTCGCCGGGCGACGTGCTCTCCGGTCGCGTACTCTTCGCGTCCGTGACGTCAGACGTTCTCTTGGCGCCGAACGGTCCGCAATACGGCCGGCTGGTGGACGGTCGCCCATGAAACGCGAGCGGATCGGACTCGTCCTCGGACTGGTCCTGCTGGTGGGCATCGCCGTCGTCCCGATCCCCGGCATTCCCGACGAGGCGCGCCGGATGCTGGCGGTGGCCGCGATCATGGCCACCTGGTGGGTGACGGAAGCAGCGCCGCTGGCGGTGACCTCGCTGTTGCCGCTGGCGCTCCTGCCGCCCTTCGGGATCACGAACGCGGCGGGGGCGGCCGCGCCCTACGCCAACCACCTCGTGTACCTGTTCCTCGGCGGGTTCATGATCGCCCAGGCGATGCAGCGCTGGAACCTGCACCGGCGGATCGCGCTCCGGACGGTGATGGCGATGGGCAGCTCGCCGCCCCGGCTGGTGCTCGGCTTCATGGTGGCGTCCGCGTTCTTGTCCATGTGGGTCTCCAACACGGCCACCACCGCGATGATGATGCCGATCGGGGTCGCGGTGATCGCGGAGATCTCGAGAGCGGTCCACGGGCCGAAACGTCCCGCCCCGGGCGATTTCCCGTTCGCGGTCTGCCTGATGCTCGGCTGCGCCTACGGGGCGTCCATCGGTGGGTTCTCGACCCTCATCGGAACGCCGCCCAACGTGTTCCTCGCCGGTTTCCTGAGCGAACAACTGGACATCCAGATCACCTTCGTGCGCTGGCTCGCCTTCGCGATGCCGCTGACGGTCCTGTTTCTTCCCCTGACCTGGCTCTGGCTTACCCGCGTGGCGTTTCCCATCCGGATCAAGGACATTCCCGGCGGCCGGGAGCCGGTGCGCGCCGCCTACCTGGCGCTCGGCCCGCTCTCCACCCCGGAGAAGCGACTCTCCATCCTGTTCGGAGGCACGGCCCTCGCCTGGATGTTCCGCCCGGTCTGGACCGGGTTCCTGCCGACCGGCGGGCTCATCACGGATTCCACCATCGCCATGGCGGCAACCGTGCTCTGTTTCCTCGTCCCCGCCGGGAACGGCTCCGGGGAACGCATTCTCAACTGGGAATGGGGGGTGAAGATCCCGTGGGACGTGCTGATCCTGATCGGCGGCGGGTTCTCGCTCGCGAATGGTCTCGAGGTGAGCGGGCTTTCGCAGTTCCTCGGCGACCGCCTGGCCGGCGCTTCGGCGCTGCCGCTGCCGCTCTTCGTGATCATGGTGGTGGTCTTCATCATCCTCTTGACCGAGCTCGCTTCGAACCTTGCCTCGACCGCGATGATGGTCCCCATCCTGGCGGCAGTCGCCACCGGCGCCGGTATTCCGCCGCTCACGGTCCTGATTCCGGTGACGGTCGCCGCCTCCTGCGCGTTCATGCTGCCGGCGGCCACGCCACCGAACGCGATCGTTTTCGGGACCGGACACTTCACGATCCCCCAGATGGTGCGCGCCGGCATCGGGGTGAACATCATCGGCGCGGTCCTCACCTGCCTGTTCGCCGTCTTCTGGGTCCCGGTGGTGTTCGGATAGCGACGACTAGCATTTCCCGGTCATGACCGCAGCGCGCGAAGACCCGTTCACCTCCCGGCTCTGGGCCGGGATCGACTCGATCTACCGGGACATCCTCCGCCATCCCTTCCTCGACGGGCTCGCGGACGGAACCCTCGACCGGCAGGTCTTCCGCTTCTACGTGCTCGAGGACGCGCTCTACCTGCACGAGTTCGCGCGGGCGGTAGCCATCCTGGGGGGAAAGGCTCCGCACCCGGACATCACCGAGGCGCTCTGCGGCGACGCGGTGGAAACCATCCGGGGCGAGCGGGAGCAGCTCGGCCAGTTCATCACCGAACTCGGCGGCTCCCGGGACGAGCTCTTCACCCGCCAGCCGGCGCCCACCAACCGCGCCTACACGAGCTATTTCCTCTCGCAGGTCCATTCGCAGCCCTTCCACGAAGGACTCGCCGCCGTCCTTCCCTGCTACTGGATCTACGCGGAAGTCGGCAAGGAACTACTCAAGCGTCCGTCGTCGCCCGATCCGCTATACCGGCGCTGGATCCAGAGCTACGGGAGCGAAGAGTACGACGCGGTGGTGCAGCGGGTGGTGCAGCTCACCGACGATGTCGCCGAGGGGCTCGGCTCGGACGCCCGCAAGGCGATGGCCCGGCACTTCGTCATGAGTTCCCGTTACGAATGGATGTTCTGGGACATGGCCTGGCGCCAGGAGGCCTGGCCCCTGTAGCGACCCGGGAACCGCGTGGGGACACCCACCGCCCGCATGGCGTTCCAAGCCGCCTCCGCCATAGGTCTGACCGGCCCGGTGTGCGAACCCAACCGCCCGTGCCGGTTCCCCCGGCCGGAGCAACCCGGTCAGCGGATCCAGACGGTCTTGCGGTTGGTGAACTCGATGAGGCCGTCGGGGCCCAGTTCGCGGCCGAAGCCGCTGTCCTTGGTCCCGCCGAAAGGCACCCGGGGATCCGACTTGGTGATTCCGTTCACGAAGACGGCCCCGGATTCGATCTGCGGCACGAGCCGTTCCGCCCGCTGCGGGTCGGAGGTCCAGAACGAGGACCCGAGTCCGTAGTTCGTCCGGTTGGCGATCTCCACCGCTTCGGCTTCGTCCGCGAACGGGATCACCGTCGCGACCGGCCCGAAGAGTTCCTCCTCGGCGGCCGGTGCTCCCGCGGGCGGCGCCGCCAGAATCCCGGTCGCGGAGAAGAAACCGCGTTCCGGCGCGGCCCCCCGGTGGATGAGATCCGTGCCGGCGCGGACGGAACGCGCCACCTGCTCCTCGAGACGGTCCCGGAGGTCCTCCCTGGCCAGCGGTCCGACCGCCGTCTCCGGCGCCAGCGGGTCGCCCACAACCGCTTCCCGGAACTCCGTCTCGAAGACCGAAAGGAACGAATCCAGCACGGTTCGCTGCACGAGGAAGCGCTTGGCGGCGATGCAGCTCTGGCCCGAGTTGATGAGCCGCGCCCCCGCGCCCGCGGTCGCCGCCTCCTCCACGTCGCAGTCCTCGAACACGATGAAGGGATCGCTGCCGCCGAGTTCGGCGACCATCGGCTTGAGATGGCGGCCCGCCACCGCGGCGACCTCGCTGCCGGCGCGGGAACTCCCCGTCAGCGTGACGCCCCGGATCCGGCGGTCCGCGATGCAGGAAGCGGCCTGCCCGTTCGTCAGGAAGAGGCTCTGGATGAGCCCCTCCGGAGCCCCCGCCTCCCGGTACAGCTCGACGATCCGGAGCGCGCACTGGGGCACCGAGGGCGCGTGCTTCAGCACCATCGCGTTTCCCGTGATGAAGTTGGGCGCGGATACCCGGATGACCTGCCAGAGGGGGAAGTTCCACGGCATGACCGCCAGAATCGGCCCGATGGGGTCGTAGCGCACGAAAGCGTCGCGGCCGTCGGAGGGATAGTGGCGCGGCCGGAGCGACTCCTCCGCGGTCTCCGCGTAGTGCCTCGCGACCCAGGCGCACTTCCGCGCTTCCGCCACCCCCTGGGCGAGCGGCTTTCCCATCTCGAGCGCCATGAGCGCCGCCAGATCGTCCGCCTGCGCCTCCAGGAGATCGGCCAGGCGCTCGTTGACCGCGCACCGCTCGGCGAACGGGGACCGCCGCCAGGCACGGAACACGGCGTCGGCGCGGGCAAGCGCGGCGTCCACCGCGCCGTCGGTCGCCGTCGGAAACTCGGCCACCACCGCTTCGGTGGCGGGATTCAGGGACCGGTAGAGCATGGTTCAGCGGCTGCCGCCAGGCGGGTGGAGGCGGTTGTACTTCCGACCGACCTCCAGCAGGTCGTCGATCGAGATCGCTTCCCGGGTGTTCCCGTTCTTGCCGACGACGGTGGTGGCCTTGAGCATCGAGTTGTAGACGGCCTCCTCGGTCGCTTCGATCGCCGCCTGGAAGAGCGGCGACAACCGGTCGCCGCGGAGGACGGCCCCCTCGTCCACCGGCGAGTCACTCCGGAATCCGGTGCGGAGCGACTCCGCCGAGGAAAAGGCGATCACGAAGTCGCCGCTCCCGTGGGACGAGGTGGCGCCGGTGCGGGCGAGTCCGAGCATGACCCGCCGCGCCAGCCGCGTGAGACCCAGCGAGCGGATCGGGGCGTCGGTCGCGACCACCATCATGATGGACCCGTCCGGGTTGTCCAGCGAGTCGCCGCCCCCCGCATTGTCGTTGCCGCGCAACTGGTCCCGAAGGTAGTAGCGGTCGAGTTCCTCACCGACCGGGATCCCGTCCATGACGAGGACCCCTCCGTAGTTGCTCTGGATCAGGGCCCCGACCGTGTAACCCCCGAGACTCTCGGGCAACCGCCGCGAGGAGGTGCCGATCCCGCCCTTCCAGCCGAAGGCGGACGTTCCGGTTCCGGCCCCCACCGCTCCCTCCGCCACGGGGCCCGGGGACGCGGTGCGGATCGCCTCCAGCACGTGACTCTCCTTCACGTGGAGTCCCCGGATGTTGTTGAGGAACCCGTCGTTGGTCTCGCCGACGAGCGGGTTGACCGAGCGCACGTTCTCGTTGCCGGGGAGACCGAGTGTGTAGGTCACCACCGCGCGCGCCGCGTCCCACACCGACAGCGTGTTGGTCAGCACGACCGGGGTCTCGATGGTCCCGAGTTCCACTACCTGGGTGGACCCCGCCAGCTTGCCGAAGGCGTTCCCGATGTGGACGGCGCCCGGGACTTTCTCCTGAAAGATGTTGCCGGCGTGGGGCAGGATCGCGGTGACCCCGGTGCGGATGTGGTCTCCCTCCATCAGGGTCACCTGCCCGACGAGGACGCCGGGGACATCGGTGATGGCGTTATGCGGCCCGGGATCGAGGACTCCCGGCGACAGGCCGATGTCCCGGGCCCGGGGCCGGGAGTCGTCCTGTCCAGGGGTGAGCGGAGCGGCGAGCAGAGCGACGGCGAGGCACGCCACGATGCGGTGGACTTGTTTCATCGGAACCTCCGGAATCGGGAGCCGCGGAAGAGCCCCGGAGGATACGGGAAGCCTGCGACGGGTTGGCAGCCGCTGGACCGAGTCAACGGCCCCCACGCGCTTGTCACGTCGTGTAATGGCCGCCCGGGGCCAACGGAACATTCCCGCCCCACGATTCGTAGGCCCCTCCCGTCATGGTTCACGGGAATGCGTGCGGCCGCGGAGTCGGCAGCCTTCCTCTCGCTCTGGTTCTCGGAGCGTCCGCGGTAGCCGCCGCCGCAAACTGCGCCGTCCCGTTCCAGGCCGAGCCGAACGTCGAGGAAACCGAGACGTTCACCGAGCCGTTCGCGGCGGGAGAGCTTCTCGATCTGAGGAACATCAACGGACGCGTGGCGGTCACCTCATGGGACCGGGACGCGGCGGAGATCGTGGCGCGAAAGGTGGGGCCCAGCAGCACCGCGCTCGACGGCATCCGGGTGGAAGTCAACCGTTCCTCGCGGGGGATCCAGGTCCGCACGCGGTACCCGAAGAAGCACCGGATGTGGGGGCAGCGGTACGGCAGTGTCCACTACTCCATCCGGCTCCCGGAAAGCGCCGACCTCCGGATCTCGACGGTCCACGGACCCGTCGAAGTAGCCGAGATTTCCGGCGCACTCGAAGCGCAGACGGTCAACGGTTCCCTCCGCCTGACGGGACACCGGGGAAGCGTGAACGCCAAGACGGTCAACGGGCAGATCGAATGCGAACTCGACAGCTTCGGCGAGGGCGAAAGCCACTCGCTCCGTACCGTGAACGGCCGGGTGCGATTGACCCTCGGCCCCGAGGCCCGAGGTCGGGTCGATGCCCGCGCAATCAACGGCCGCGTGATCATGGAACTCGCCGACCTGGAGCATCTGGACACCCCCACCCGCCGGCACAAGCGAGTGCAGGTGCGCGACGGTGGCGGCGAGTGCCGGGTGCGCACCGTGAACGGCACCATCCACGTCACGGACGATTAGCGGCCTGCGAAAAACCTGATCCCGGCCCCGCCGCGGGCGGCTGATTCGGACAGAATCCTTTCCGTCGAAAGGAGAGCCGATGGTTCAACAGCTGACCTACGTCTACGGCTTCAACCTGCGCGTCGCGCGGGCGATGGTGGACGACCTGACTCCGGAGCAGATGGTCGAGCAGCCGCACGGCGTCGTCAACCATCCCGCGTGGTCTCTCGGACACCTGGTGGTCGTCGCGGACTGGCTCGGCCGTTTGCTCGGCCTCGAGTCCGAAGTCGCGGACGGCTGGGCGACGGTCTTCGCGACGGGGGGCATTCCTTCGAACGACGCTTCCCGCTACCCGTCGAAAGAAGAACTGCTCGAGGCGCTGGCCGCTCAGCACGCGCGGAACAGCGCCGCCATCGAGGCCATCGACCCGGCATGGTTCGACACGCCGAATCCGGACGAAAAACGCCGGCAGCGCTTCCCGACCGTGGGCGACCAGGCGGTCTACCTCATGACCGCCCACGAGATGCTCCATCTCGGCCAGGTGGCGGCCTGGCGGCGGGCCATGGGATTGCCCCCGGCCCGGAGATGACGCCCCCCGGCGGCGTCAGCGACGGACGGCGCGCCGTCCCCACTTTTGGCAACCCGGTATAAACCCGGTCCCATGGTCCGACTCGCGCGCGCTGGAGCCGCATCTCTCATCCTCGTGCTTGCTTCGCAGGCGGCGGGACAACCGCTCCCGAAAGTCCACCTCATCGGCACCGGGGGCACGATCTCCGGGGGCGCGGGCGGACCGCTCAACGCCGGCGATCTCCGCGCCGCCCTTCCCGGCCTGGACTCCGTGGCGTCGGTCACCACCGAGGACTTCGTCCGCATCGGAAGCTCCCGGATGCACCCGGAACTCCAGTTCCAGCTCGCGGAGCGGATTGCCGCGGTCTTCGCCGAGCGGCCGGAACTGGCCGGGGTCGTGGTGACGCACGGGACGGATTCCCTCGAGGAGACCGCCTTTCTGCTGGACCTCCTGCTGCCGCCCGGCCGTCCGGTCGTCTTCGCGGCCGCACAGCGCCCGCCCCGCTACGAGGACTCCGACGGGCCGCGCAACCTGCTCGATGCGATCCGGGTCGCCGGTTCCGCGCGCAGCCGCGACCTGGGCGTGCTCGTCGTCCTGAACGGTCAGATCCACGCCGCGCGCGAGGTGAAGAAGACCCACTCCATCGCCCTTCATGCTTTCGCGTCGCCGGACACCGGGCCGATCGGCGCGGTGGACGAGGGGACGTTGCTGCTGTTCACGACTCCGGCCCGCCGCCTCCACCTCCCCGCCGCCAGCGTCGAGCCGGCGGTGGAGCTGGTGCGGCTCACCGCCGGCGGCGGCGCCGGCTCGATTCGCGCGGCAGCCCAGGCCGGCGTCCGGGGCCTGGTGGTCGAGGTCTTCGGCCGCGGCAACGCACCGCCCCCCGTCGCCGAAGCGGTGGACGCCGCGATTCAGGCCGGCGCGGTGGTGGTGTTCGTGACCCGCACCGGGGCCGGCCGGGTGGTGCTTTCGGACGCCCAGCGGGAGAGGGGGGTCCTTTCCGGCGGGGACCTCGACGGCCTGAAGGCCCGCATCCTGCTCACCGTGGCGCTGGGAGCCGGACGGACCGCCGAGGAGATCGGCGCAGCCTTCCGCCGGCTATCGGGCGCGGAGTAACCGGGCTACGGGAGAGAGCGTCGTCACCGAAGCACGAGGCGAAGGGGCGCCCCCGCTCCGCGCGAGAGAACGACGGCTTCCGACGGCTCGAGCGTGACAACGGTGTAGTCCCCGACCCGGTCGCCAACCCCGACCAGGGTGGTCTCGCCCCGGTAGAAGAGGGCGGCGCGGATGGGAGTGCCGGAGCCGACGTCCACGAAGCCGTGGAGCTCCGGCGTTTCGGCGCGTGGCTCGGACGGCGTCGTCACCGTGTCCGGAGTGTGGTCGAGCAACTCTTCGGTTCCGGGGCCGGCCGCGGACGCCGGCTCCGCCTCGGCCGGGTCGGCGCTGGCGAGGGAAACCGCCTCTTCCGGCCCCGGAACGGCTTCCAGCCAGGCGGCCAGCGGCTCCAGCCGCGGATCGTCACCCAGACGGGCGGCGTCCGCCGCGGTGAAGTCCGCCGCCGGGTCCGGCCACAGGAACAGAACCGAAGCGGTGAGCGTGCCGAGGCCACCCCGGACCCCGAGGGTGGCCCGCTCGACGCGGAGCGGCCATCCCCTTCCCTCCACCGCGGCCAGGAACCGCGACAGGGAATCGGGGTCGCCCAGCGCCGTGATCCCGGCCTCGGCGCCCAGAGTCCCCTCCGGAGGGCGAACGAGTGGCTGGAGCCGTAGCTGTGAGAGCTCTACGCCCCCGTCGCCGGCCATCCGCACCAGGAACTCGCGTGTCCCCGCAGCGCTCGAGGGTGGCGCGGTGCGCTCCGCGAGCCGCTCCGAGACCCGCAGCAGGCGTTCCCGCCGCTCTTGCTCCTGCGCCGTCTGGGCGCTCTCCCGAGCCGATCGGGTCCGCGTCTCGAACGCCGCGGCAAGCTCGTCCGAGGAGCGCCTCGCCTCACCCCAGACGAGCCAGGCGAGCGACACGGACAACAGGGTGAGCAGGACCCGGAGCCGGAGGCGTTGGTCCATCTCTCTGCTAACGGCCGGCCGCGAGTTGGGCGGTGATCCGGACCAGCACGGCGCCGTCCGTCTGGCGCGTTTCGCTGATGACCTCGGTCGAGAGAACCGAGTCGTGGTTCGCCAGCTCGACCAGGAAGCCGGCGACGGCCGCTGCCGAAACGGCGTCGGCCGCGATCACCGTCTCGACCCGGCCCCGCCCGGCAGCAGGTCGGACTTCGACCCCGGCCACCCGGATGCCGGGAGGAGCGGTTCCCCTCACCGTGTTCAGGGCGGCGCTGATGGCGGGGGCATCCAGCACTCCGGCGAACAGGAGAGCGGCCGCCTCCCGGGCACGGGCCGGCTCGAATGCCGGCGAAGGGGCCGGGGATACCCGCGCTGAGGGATCGCTCGGGTCGGAGAGCGCGGCGGCAGCGAGGTCCGCGTGCGTTCTCCAAAGCGACGCGCCGGCCCAGAGGGAAATCAGGAGTCCTCCCAGGATCATCGCGTCCAGGGCCCGAAGGAGTCCCGGACGGACGGCCCTTCCGAGCTGGATGCCCGTCGGTATGCGTCCCATGGCTACGCGTCGGAAATGGCAACGGGAGCCGGGTGGAGGGGCGCCGGTCGCTCGCCTGCCCGCCGCAGCAACGCGGCCAGAGCGCCGTCCGTCACCGGAGACACGCCCGGCGTGTCCCCGTCGTCCACCGTGTCCCGGGCCTCCACGGGCGCCAGCCCCATCGAGCGCACGAGATCGGCGACCGCCGCCGCCCCATCCCCCAGGATCGAGACGGCGTGTCTCCCGCTCTCGGTGGCTCGCCGGATGGCAAGCGCCGGGGGATCGGGGTCCAGTGCCGCGCGGAGCTTCATGCGGAAGCCCGTGAGACGTACCGCCGTCGCGGTGACGAGAACGAAGTGGCGCCGATGGAGCAGCAGGAGAAGACGCCGGTCCGACTTCCCGGTAGCGCGTCCGAGCCACTCCGGTAGCAGGGCCAGACTCGTGGCGTCCACCCACCGCACCCGAAGCCCTGCCGCCTCGGCGGCCGCCTCGTACTGCCGGGCGACCGGCGAACCCGTCACCGCGCCGAGCACCGACCGGCGCCCGAGAGAACCGGAGGCCAACGTTCCGAACCGGAATCGCCCGTCGAGTTCGCCCGAAGACGGCGCCGAAGTCGTGGCCAACCCGCGGACGAGGTCCGAGCGGAGTCTGCGCACGGCTCGGGAACCCGAACCCTCGGAGAGGCCGGCGTGGGCCGCTCGATCCGGCAACGCGATCACCGCGTCCCGGAAACCACCGTTCGGAGCGGCAAGGGCCCGAAGGGCAGCCTGTACTGCCCGGGCAGCTTCCACCGAAGACGCCAGGTTGGGCTCGGTCGGCGAAGGCGCAACGAAGTCCGCCGGCAGACGCCACCGGACCCACCGGCCATCGCTCGTGCGAATCATCAGGTGATCTCGCCGGAAGGTCATCGCCACGGCCCGGTCGCGAGCACCGAGGCGAAGAAGGGGTAACGAGGGCAAGACTGCGACCGTGAGGATGGATTTAGCGTAGCAGTCCTGAACGCCGGGACCGGCGGCGCCGGAGACGGTTCTTCGCAGGCGGAGCAGGTACCCGAGCGCCCCTGGGAATGGTAGGATCGACGGTCGGGCTGCGGACGATCTCCGCCCGTGCGAACGAGCACAGCGGCCATTCGCCCGCGTGACTAACGGCCGAACGGGGTCCAGCGTTTCGAGTTGGCGCACGTCGTTCGGCATCCGGTCCGGGCGCCGGGATTCGAACGATTCCCAAAGCGTTCCCGGTTCGGAGCGAACCCCTAACGTCCACAATCTGGAGCAGCATGCGCGACTATCAGACCGCCGAACTTCGAAACCTCGCTGTGGCCGGACATGGAACGTCCGGCAAGACAACACTCGTGTCGGCGCTCCTCTATGCCGCCGGCGCCGTGACCCGCCTTGCCCGGGTGGAAGATGGAAACACCACGACGGACTTCGAAGAGGACGAAATCGAACGCGGCATCAGCCTGAGCGCGGCGCCCACCCACTTCGACTGGGACGGCGTCAAGGTCAATCTGCTGGACACCCCGGGGTACAGCAACTTTCTCACCGAGGCGAAGCTCGCCATGCCGGTCGCCGACACCGCGCTCATTTCCGTCTGCGCCGTCGATGGCGTGGGGGTCAACACCGAACGGGTCTGGAACTTCGCTGAAGAAAACGGCGCGGCCGCCATGTTCGCGGTCACCCGCATGGACCGTGACCGCGCATCCTTCGAACGCACCCTGGGTTCGATTCAGGAGACCTTCGGCCGTACCGCGATCCCCGTCCAGTTGCCCATCGGGAGCGAGTCCGGGTTCTCCGGGGTCGTGGACCTCATCACGATGAAGGCGATCAGCGGACCCGGGCCGGATGGGAGGGGAGCGAAGACCGGGGACGTGCCCGCCGAGCTTCAGGACCAGGCCGAAGCGGCGCGCAACGAACTCATGGAAATGATCGCCGAATCGGACGAGGAGCTGCTGGATCAGTTCTTTTCCGAGGGAGAGTTGACGTCGGAGGAAATGATCCGGGGTCTCAGGACGGCAGTCGCCGCCCGCTCCATCTTTCCCGTGGTGGCGGTGACGGGGGCGCACAACGTGGGAACCACGGCGCTCCTCGACTTGATCGTCGCGGCCGCCCCCGACCCGACCGGACGCGGGCCCGCGCGCGGGGTCAGCGGTGATGGCGAGCCGGTTGAGCGGGAGGTGGACGGCGCGGTGCCGGCCAGCGTCTATGTGTACAAGACCATCGCCGACCCCTTCGCCGGGCGCTTGAGCCTCTTCCGGGTCATGACCGGAACCGTCACTCCCGAGACCCAGCTCCGAAACCTGACGACCAGCGGAACCGGTCGGACCGGTGGCGTGCACGTCGTGAACGGGAAGGCCATGGAGTCCGTATCGAGACTGTCAGCCGGCGATCTCGGATGTTTCGCCAAGCTGCGGGACACCTTCACGGGAGACACTCTCGGCGCCGACGGCGGGATCCGTTTCGTGCGCCCCGAAGTGCCGCACCCGGTCATCAGTTTCGCCATCGAGCCCAAGTCGCGGGGAGACGAGGAGAAGATCTCCCAGGCCCTGCAGCGGCTTCGCGAAGAAGACCTGACCCTGAAGTTCGACCGGGACCAGGAGCTGCTCCTTTCGGGGACGGGGCAGCTCCACATCGAAGTCGTGGTATCCCGGCTGAAGCGGAAGTTCGGCGTTGAGGTCGATCTGAAACCGCCGCGGGTGCCGTATCGCGAGACGATCACGGTAACCGCCGAGGCCCACGGGCGGCACAAGAAACAGACCGGCGGACACGGCCAGTTCGCCGACTGCCACGTGCGTGTCGAGCCGATCGAGCGCGGCCAGGACTTCGAGTTCGCGAGCGAGGTCGTGGGTGGCTCGATACCGCGCCAGTTCATCCCGGCTATCGAGAAGGGATTCCAGGAAGCCCGGCAAAAGGGATACCTCGCCGGCTATCCGGTCGTGGACTTCCGGGCGACGGTGTTCGACGGGAAGTTCCACACGGTCGATTCGTCAGAGATCGCCTTCAAGATCGCGGCGTCCCTCGCGTTCAAGGACGCGATGTCCAAGTGCCGCCCGACGCTGCTCGAACCGATCATGTCCGTCGTCATCACCGTTCCGGACGAGAACACGGGGGACGTCCTGGGTGACCTGAACTCCCGCCGCGGCCGCACCCAGGGCATGGATCGAAAGGGCTCGCAGACCGCGATCACGGCGCAGGCGCCCATGGCCGAGATGCTCACCTACGAGCCGACGCTCACCTCCCTCACCGGGGGACGCGGGGGTTTCCACATGGAGTTTTCCCACTACGACCCCGTCCCCGGGAACCTGGCGAAGGCCCTGATCGAGGCGTACCAGACGCGAAACGACTGACCGGGAGTTTCGCCCGCTTCGCGGACGATGCCGGCGTGAACGCCGGCGTACCTGGAGTCAGTCGACGAACTCGATGCGCGCCATCGGGGCGCCGTCGCCCTGGCGCGGACCGAGCTTGAGGATCCGCGTATAGCCGCCGGGACGCTCCTGAAACCGCGGCGCCACCTCGCTGAAGAGATGGCGGACCACCTGTTTCCGCGGCAGGATCTGGAGCGCGCGGCGACGCGCCGCCAGATCCGACCGGCGCCCGAGAGTAACGAGCCGCTCGACGAACGGGCGCACCTCCTTCGCCTTGGCAAGCGTAGTGCGCAGGTGTCCGTGCTCGATCAACGTGGCGGCCAGATTCCTCAGCAGGGCGCGCCGGTGCGATGGCCGGCGGCCGAGCTTGCGGTGTGCCATCTGGTGACGCATTTCAGCTCGGTCCCATGCCCAGCTTCAGGCCGAGACCATCGAGAATCCTCTCCACTTCCTCGATGCTCTTGCGCCCGATGTTCCGCTCCCGCAGCAACTCCGATTCGCTCTTGACGACGAGGTCGCCGATCGTCGCTATGTCGGCGTTCCGCAGTCCGTTGTACGCGCGAACCGAAAGCTGGTCCGCATAGTCGTCGATGGAAGTGCTGCGATGCAACTCGAACGCCTTCTGTTCATCGCTGATCACGACATCTTCCGTCGCTTCCCCCTCGCCGCCGACAAAGATCCCCAGCATCTCCCGCAGTAGGCGGGCCGCGGTGGTGACCGCCTCCTGGGGCCGGATGGAGCCGTTGGTGTGCACGTCGATCACAAGCTTGTCCAGGTCCGTGTCCTGGCCTACCCGCGCCGGCTCAACCTTGTAGTTGACCTTGCGGACCGGAGAATGCGTCGAATCGAGAGGGATGTAGCCGACCTCCAGGTCCGTGTCCCGGTTCCGCTCCGCCTGGATGTAGCCGCGGCCGTTCTTCACCCGCATCTCGATGTCCAGCTCCGCCGGCTGGGTGATGGTCGCGAGGTGCACGTCCGGGTCGAGGATCTCGACGTTGGGATCCGTCTCGATGTCGCCCGAGGTCAGGGGACCGGTCTTCCTTCCCTTGAGCCGGATGGTCCTCGGCTGCGTCCCGTGGAGGCGCAGGGGGATGCGCTTGATGTTCAGGATGATGTCCAGGGTGTCTTCCTTGACTCCGGGAATCGTGGACATCTCGTGCTGTACACCGTCGAACTTCACCGCCGTGACAGCCGCACCCTGGATGGAAGAGATCAGCAGTCGCCGAAGGGCGTTGCCGATGGTGACTCCGTAGCCCCGCTCGAAGGGATGAGCGGAAAACCGACCGAAGTCGTCACTGCTGGTTTCGATGTTGAGGCCGCTGGGCCTCCGAAGTTCAGACATAAGCGCCGTCTCTCCTTTTCTTTCTGCCCCGCTAGCGCGAGTAGAGCTCGACGATGAGCTGTTCGCGGATCTTCAGTTGCGGGTCCTCGCCGGAGGGAAGCGTGACCACGCGCCCCGACGCCATGTCATCTTCCTCACGCTGAAGCCATTCCGGAACGGTGCGGCCTTCGGCGCGCTCCATGATCAGCTTGAAGAAGTCCTTCTTGCGCGTCTTGTCGCAGACGCGGATCACATCTCCCTGATTGATGATGTTGGACGGAATGTCCACGCGTTTCCCGTTGACCTCGACGTGTCCGTGCCGGACAAAGAGGCGGGCCGCAGCCCGGGAGGGAGCCAGGCCCAATCGGTAGACCGCGTTGTCGAGCCGGCGCTCCAGAAGCTGGAGCAGGAACGTGCCGGTGACGGCGCGTTCGCGTTCGGCGCGATCGAAATACAGGCGGAACTGACGCTCGAGCAGGCCATAGGCGCGCTTCGCCTTCTGCTTCTCGCGAAGCTGAAGTCCGTAGCCCTGAACGCGGCTGCGACGGGTCTTCCCGTGGGCTCCGGGTGCGAAGTTGCGCTTGTCGATGGCGCACTTCGGGCTGAGGCAGCGATCGCCCTTCAAGAAGAGCTTGGCCCCTTCCCGGCGGCACAGCCGGCAGACGGGACCTCGATATCTCGCCAAGATGTCCTCCTAACAGCCTGTGGACAATGCCTGGCTGCGTCCGTTCGCGGCGCAACGCGCCGCGGGGGTCGGGTGTGGGGAGGGGTTTCCCCTCCCCACGAAAACGTGGGGCGCGAATCGCGGAGCGAGGCGCGCCACCACCCCGTGGGGAAAGCGCCCCGCACGCACGGCGACCACGAGTTCGGGCGTGCGTGACGTACTGGGTACGGTGCGGGGTGCTTTTTCCACGGGATGCTAATTCCGGCGTTTTTTTGGTGGCCGGCACCCGTTGTGCGGAATCGGGGTGACGTCCTTGATCGACTTCACCTCGATTCCGGCAGCCGCCACGGCCCGGATCGCTGCTTCGCGCCCGGCGCCGGGGCCCTTCACCTTGACGTCCACATGAGTGCAGCCGAGGGCACGAGCTTCCCGTGAGGCCGCGCCGGCAGCCTGCTGCGCCGCGAACGGCGTCTGCTTCCGGGAACCCCGGAAACCCTGCGATCCGGCGCTGGCCCAACAGACCACGTTTCCGGCCGGATCCGCGAAGGTGATGATCGTGTTGTGGTACGTCGCCTGGATCGACACGACGCCAGCGGTCAGCGTGCGCTTCTCGCGCTTCTTTCCCGTCCGGCGGCGAGCTGTCTTCTTCTTTGCCATGTGCTGTTTCCCTAGCGCCGGCGCATTCCGACCCGGCGGGGACCGCGGCGGGTACGGGCGTTGGTCTTGGTGCGCTGGCCCCTGGCCGGGAGGCCCCGGCGATGACGGAGCCCGCGATAGCACCCGATGTCCATAAGGCGCTTCAGGTCCATCGAGATCCGCTTCCTCAGGTCTCCCTCAACGCCGCCTTCGTCGTCGATGGCCCGGCCGATCCGGCTCACCTCTTCCTCGGTCAGGTCGCTGACTCGGCGGTGGCGTTCGATACCGACCCTGTCGAGGATGGTCACCGCGCGGTGGGATCCCACGCCGTAGATGTACGTCAGCCCGATATCGATGCGCTTGGCGCGCGGCAGGTCAACGCCGGCAATTCTGGCCATCGGTCAGTCTCTCCCTGTTTCCATCGTCCGGCCCGACAAACGATCGAACCGGAACGGAATTCCGCTTGCTGAGGTCGTCACGCTGTGTCACCCCTGCCGCTGCTTGTGCTTCGGGTTTTCGCAGATCACCCGTACGACCCCTCGGCGGCGGACGATCTTGCATTTGGCGCAGATACGCCGAACGGAGGCGCGAACCTTCATGTTGCCGCTCCTACTTGCACCGGTAGACGATCCGGCCGCGGCTCAGGTCGTAGGGGGAAAGCTCTACCAACACGCGATCCCCCGGCAGTACCTTGATGAAACTCTTCCGCATCTTTCCCGACACGTGGGCGAGCACCTTGTGATCGCCGGTATCGAGCTTCACCCGGAACATGGCGTTTGGCAGAGGCTCCATGACGGTCGCCTCCACCGAGATAGCGTCTTCCTTAGACATGATCTTCCTCTGAACCCGGGTTGTCGGGTTTCTGCTTTCTGGGCTCCGCCAGAATCCAGGGACCACCCTCCATGACTGCGATGGATCGTTCGAAGTGCGCGGAGGCGCTGCCGTCCACGGTGACGACCGTCCAGCGATCCCGCTTCACGCGCACGTCCGGGCTCCCGCGATTCACCATGGGTTCAATCGCGATCACGGCGCCCGGAATCAGGCGAGTCCGCTTGCGCGGATCATAGAAGTTCGGAATCCAGGGTTCGGCGTGCAGGCTCGTTCCGATCCCGTGCCCGCCGTATTCGCGCACCACGGAATAGCCGTGGCTTTCGGCATGGGCCTGCACGGCCTGCCCGATGGCCGAAACGCAGTTTCCGGGACAGGCGGCTCCGATTCCGGCGTAGAGAGCGCCCTCGGTCACCTCCAGCAGACGCGCCACCTCTTGGTCGATCTGGCCGACGGCGACGGTGGTCGCGTTATCGCCGTAGTAGCCGTCCACGATACAGCCGAAGTCGAGGCTCACGATGTCGCCCTCCCTCAGCTTCCGCCAGCGGGACGGGATGCCGTGGACGACCTCGTCATTGACGGAAACGCACAGGGTCGCGGGGAATCCGTGATACCCCTTGAAGGCCGGAGTCACCCCGTGGCGTCTCAGGTTGTCGGCGGCCACGCGGTCAAGGTGCGCGGTGGTCACTCCCGGCTCCACGGTGCGCGCAAGCAGCTCCAGTGTCTCCACGGTAATCGCGTTGGCCTGGTGGAGCTTGTCCAGCTCGACGTCGGATCGGGAGATCATCTGGTCACCAACTGGGGGGTCGTGAGCGGTGCCGTCGCGAACGGCAGGGCAGCACACAGATGGCTGAAGACTTCGTCGCGGGACCCGAGTCCCGCGATGTTGACAGCGCGGTCCCCGTAGTGGTCGAGGAGCGGAAACGACTCGGATTCGTAGACCTCGAGCCGGCGGCGAAACGCTTCCTCGCTGTCGTCCTGCCGGCCGTCGGTTCCCCGCCTGCCGCGGACCCGGGCTGCCAGTTCCTCCGGGGGAACGGCGATGTTGACAATCCACTCGGCAGCTCCGAGCCTCGAGAGGACCCCGCCCAGCGCCCGGGCCTGCGCCTGATTCCGCGGATACCCGTCGAGAATGAAACCCCGGCTGCAATCGGGAGCGGAAATCCTCTCCTCGACAATCCCCAGCACGATCTCGTCGCTCACCAGGCGGCCGGCCGCCATGATGTCGCGGGCCGCCATACCGAGTTCCGTGCCGTCCGCGACTGCCTGGCGGAGAATGGCCCCGGTCGAAATGTGGGGCAAACCCAGCGACTCGGCAAGCCGTGCCGCCTGGGTCCCCTTACCGGACCCGGGAGCGCCGAGGAGAATGATGGCGTTCATGTCAGCTCCGGCAAACCTCAGCCGCGACGTCCACGGATCCGGCCCCGCTGCAGGAAGCCTTCGTAGTTGCGCATGATGAGCTGGCTTTCCACCTGCTGCGCGGTGTCCATGGCGACGCCGACCACGATGAGAATGGAGGTGCCACCGAAGTAGAACGTCACTCCCATGCCCTCGGTGATGAAGGTCGGCAGGACCGAATCGAGCCACGGCCCGATCACCGGGATCGGAGCCACGGTGAACCCGTTCAGAAGGAACTCGGGAAGAACCGCGACCGCCGCCAGATAGATGGCGCCCACGAAGGTGAGCTTCCCGAGTACGGCGTCCAGATAACGCGCCGTCGGGCGCCCCGGCCGAATCCCCGGGACGTAACCGCCGCTCTTCCGCATGTTGTCCGCCACATCGGCAGGCTTGAAGACGATGGCGGTGTAGAAGTAGCAGAAGAACAGGATCGAGACGACGTAGAGCAGGGTGTAGAGCGGCATGCCCCAGCGAAGCTGCTCCGCGATGGCGGCCATCCAGCGGCTCTCGGTGAAGAGCGAGGCGAACGTCTGTGGCAGGGCGATGATCGAGCTGGCGAAGATCACCGGAATCACGCCCCCGGTGTTGATCTTCAGCGGGATGTGCGTGGACTGTCCCTGGTACATCCGGCGGCCGACGAACCGCTTTGCGTACTGCACCGGAACACGTCGCTGGCCACGCTCGACGAACACGATGAACGCCAGGACCGCGATCATGAAGACGACGAGGAGGGCCACGCCGAATACCGTCTGCTGTCCGACGCGGATGTTCTGAACCGTGGTGAGAATCGCCGACGGGAACATCACGACGATCCCCGCGAAAATCAGCAGCGACATTCCGTTCCCGATGCCGCGCTCGGTGATCTGCTCGCCGATCCACATGATGAATACCGTGCCGGCGGTCATCGTGAGGATGGTCATCAGGGTGAACGAGAGCCCGGGCTCGTTCACCAGGTTCATCCCGTCGGGAAGGGCCTGGCTCTGCAGGAAGACCGCGATGCTCGCGGACTGGATGACGGCGAGAATCACCGTGCCATAGCGGGTGTACTGGGTGATTTTCTTGCGCCCGAGTTCACCCTCCTTGCTGAGTTTCTCGAGATAGGGCCACACCAGCGTCAGGAGCTGCAGGATGATCGACGCGCTGATGTAGGGCATGATGCCCAGCGCGAACACCGTGACCTGCGAGAGGTTTCCTCCGGAGAACATGTCCACGAAACCGAACCAGGTCGCGCGGTTCTGTTCGAAGAAGGCCGTCAGCGCCGCCGGATTGACACCCGGCGTGGGGACGTGGTTCCCGAGCCGATATACGGCGAGCATGCCGAGCGTGAACAGGATCCGGGTACGAAGATCCGGAATCCGGACGATGCTGCGGACGGCGTTGATCACTTCTGGCTATGGGAGTTGCCGGCTGCGCCAATGAGGTCTGCGGTTCCACCGGCGGCTTCGATCTTCCGGCGGGCGGAAGCGCTGAAGGCGTGGGCGCGGACGGTGAGCCGCCGCCCCAGCTCGCCTCCGCCAAGGACCTTGATGCGGAACGGCCGGGGGCGGACCAGCAGCGGGGGTCCTTCCGGGTGCGGCCGGTAGATCCGCGCACCCTGAATCAGGCGGGCGGCCACCAATTCGATCGCGCCGACGGTCGCGCCGTCTTCGAAACGGTTGAGGTCGCCCAGATTGACGACCTCCTGGCGGGTTCTGAAGATGTTCGTGAACCCGCGCTTCGGCACGCGGCGGACGAGAGGCATCTGCCCGCCCTCAAAGCCCCGGCGGAGGGAGTACCCGGATCGCGACTTGGCGCCCTTGTGGCCGCGACCGGCGGTCTTGCCGGTTCCTGATCCGGGACCACGTCCCACCCGCTTGCGGGGTCGGACGGCGCCCTCGGGCGGCGCCAGTTCATGAAGGCTCACTTGCTCTGGTCCTCACTCACCATCGGCCGATCCGGCCGTCTCTGGCACATGTGCGTCTTCGACGATGCGGACGAGGTGCGGAACGCGCCGCACCATCCCGCGGATCATCGGGTTGTCAGGCCGGGAAGCGGTCGCTCCCAGCCGGCGAAGCCCCAGGCCCTTCACGACTTCGCGCTGATAGCGGGTCGTGCCGGCCAAACCGCGCACGAGTTGCAAAACGAGCCTCGGCTGCGCCGGGTTGACCGTGGTGTCTTCGGGCTGTGTCATGACGCTAGGAGGCGGTGGTGGAACTCGGGTGAGCGCCGAGCCTGGTGAGGCGCCCGGCTGACAAGGCGCGTGAGGGAGGAATACCGGGTGTATTCCGACCGAAACGCAACGATGACGGCCGCGTAGCGGCCCGGTTCAGCCGGGATGCATCGCCGGGCGAACGCCGCGTGAGTTTCACCACAGCCTCCTAGGCCCGGATCTCCGCCTCGATGTGGCTCACGTCTTTCCCCCGCAGCTCCGCCACGGCGGCCTTCGAGCGCAGGGAGAGGAGCGCGACCATCGTCGCTTCCACCACGTTCTTGGGATTCGCGGTGCCGAGCGATTTGGTCAGGATGTCCTTGATTCCGGCCAGCTCGATGACGGCGCGCACCGGGCCGCCGGCGATCACCCCGGTCCCCTCCGACGCCGGCTTCAGCAGGACCCGGCCCGCTCCGAATACGCCCACGACCTCGTGAGCGATGGTGCTTCCCTCGCGCGGAACCGTCGTCAGATTCTTCTTGGCGATCTCGATTCCCTTCTTGATCGCCGCCGGCACCTCGCGCGCCTTGCCGAGACCGAAACCCACGCGGCCGTCCTCGTTTCCAACGACAACCAGCGCGGAGAAGGAGAGGTTCTTTCCGCCCTTGACCACCTTGGTCACCCGGTTGATCGAGACGACCTTGTCCTTGAGATCGGGATCGCCGGTGCGCTCCACCTGCGTGTTGCGCGAACCGCTGCGAGGCCTCGATCGGCCACCCGCATCCATGCTCAGCACTGAACCCCTCCATTCCTCACCGCGTCGGCGAGGGCCTTGATCCGGCCGTGGTACTGGGCCCCGCCGCGATCGAAGACCACCGTCCCGATGCCGGCTGCACGGGCCCGCTCGGCGAGCTTCTCGCCGACCAGAGCGGCGCCCTTGGCGTTTCCACCATCCTCGATCCCGGTCTCGCGGCTTCCCGCGGCGACCAGGGTCGCGCCGGCAGCGTCATCGATCACCTGCGCATAGATGTGCTTCAACGAGCGATAGACCGCGAGCCGCGGGCGCCCGGCGGTGCCGGTGATCTTCCGGCGAATGCGGGCATGGATGCGCCGCCTTCGCTGGCGACGGGTCGTGATTCGCATGGCTCCCTTGTCCTCGAGCTCTTGTCCTCGGGGTCAGGCCCCGGTCTTTCCTGCCTTCTTGATGAGACGCTCGCCGGTGTAGCGAACTCCCTTCTGCTTGTACGGGTCCGGTTTGCGGAGCGCGCGGATGCGCGCCGCCACCTCGCCGACGACCTGCTTGTCGGCGCCCGAGACGACGACGTGGGTGTTTTTCTCGATCCGCACGTCGATCCCGTCGGGCAATGTGAACTCGATGGGGTGGGAATAGCCGAGCGCGAAGGAGACGTTGCGTCCCTTCACCTGCGCGCGGTAGCCGACTCCCACGATGTCAAGCTCCTTCTGGAAGCCCTGGGAGACGCCGGTCACCGCGTTCGCGAGGAGCGCCCGGGTGAGCCCCCAGATCGCCCTGTTCCCCGAAGCCTCCCGAAGGGACACCTGGGCGACACTGCCGTCGAGCTTCACCTGGATGCCCGGGAGGATCGGACTCGTAAGGACACCCTTGGGGCCCTTCACGCGGATCTCGGAACTCTCGATGGTGATCGAGACCCCGGACGGGACCGGGATCGGCTTGGCGCCTATGCGGGACATCGGCCTACCACACCTGGCAAAGGACTTCTCCGCCCACGCCGAGATGGCGCGCCTGCCGGCCCGTCATCACCCCGCGGGAGGTGGAGAGCACGGTGACGCCGAGCCCTCCCTGCGCCTTGGGAATCTTCTGGTGCGACACATAGACGCGGGTGCCGGGCCTCGAGATCCGCTTGAGCCCGCTCAGCGCGTCCCGATTGCCGGGCAGGCGCCGCAACTTGATGCGGATGGCGTCCTGTGGCGGAGAGGAGCGGCGCTCCCACCCGTCCACGTACCCCTCCTCGTGAAGGATGCGGGCGATCTCCTCTTTCAGCTTCGAAGCGGGGATCTCGACGAAGTCGTGCCGCGCCTGAATCGCGTTGCGAAGACGGGTGAGCATGTCGGCCACCGGGTCAGACCACATCACAGAGCCTCCCTACCAACTCGCCTTGATGACACCGGGGATCTCCCCCGCGAGCGCCAGCTTCCGGAAGCACAGACGGCAGAGCCCGAACTTCCGGAGATAGGCCCGTGGGCGGCCACAACTCAGGCAGCGGTTGTAGCGCCGCACCTCGAACTTGGGCCGCTTCCTTGCCTTGGCAATGAGTGATTTCTTCGCCAAAACCCTCTCCTCTGCTTCTTAACAGCCTGTGGTGGAACTCACGTGAGCACCGACCCCCCACCGGGAGAACTGGTGCCCGCTGGGCCTCGCTGACCAGGCGCGCGAGGGAGGAATACCTGGCGTATTTCGACCGAAGCGCAACGATGAGCGAGCCAGGGGCGAGCGGCCAGTCCTCCCGGTGGGGGCCAGCGGGGATTCAGCGGGTGTCGAATGCCGCGTGAGTCTTGTCACAGGCCGTTATCTCCTGGGTACTACGCTTCCCGGCGGGCGAACGGCATGCCGAAGGCGCGGAGCAGCTCTCGCGCGTCCTCGTCGCTCGTCGCGGTCGTGCAGATGGTCACGTTCATCCCGCGCGTCTTCTCGATCTTCGAGTAGTCGATCTCGGGGAACACGGATTGGTCCGTCAGGCCCAGGGTGTAGTTGCCCCGGCCATCGAAGGCGCGGTCCGAGACACCGCGAAAGTCGTGCACCCGAGGCAACGCGATGTTGATCAACCGGTCCATGAATTCGTACATCCGGACTCCGCGCAGCGTGACCCGCACGCCTACCGGCATGCCGTCCCGGATCTTGAAATTGGCGATGGACTTCCGGGCCCGCGTCACTACCGGCCGTTGCCCGGTAATCGCCGTCAGGTCCGCGACCGCGGCGTCGATGAACTTGTGCTCCCGCGCCCCTTCTCCAACGCCCATGTTGACGACGACCTTGGTAACTCGAGGTACCGCGTGCACGCTGGCAATCTCCAGCCTGGTGCGCAGATCGGGAGCGATCGTCTCCCGGTACCGGGAACGAAGACGGCTCACTTGTCAATCACTCCCTGCGAACGGACGCTCACCCGAACCTTGCGTCCATCGGTCAGCCGGGTCCTCCCGGTTCGGGTCGGGAGATTGGTCTCCGGGTCCACGATCATCACGTTGCTGATCGCGATCGAGGCTTCGCGTTCGACGACACCACCCTTGATGTTCTGTCGCGGGTTCGCTTTCGTGTGCCGCTTGATCATGTTGATGCCCTCGACGAGCACGCGTCCGGTTTCAGGAAAGACCCGGAGGATCCGTCCCCGCTTTCCCAGGTCGCTGCCGGCCATGATCTGGACGAGGTCGTTCTTGCGAACGTGCAGTCGCCGCGGCGGAGCTGCGCTCTTCTTCCGGGACATCGTCACAGGACCTCCGGAGCGAGCGAAACGATCTTCATGAACTGACGCTCTCGCAGTTCGCGGGCGACCGGACCGAATACCCGGGTTCCGGTGGGCTCGCGCTGCTCGTTGATCAGCACTGCGGCGTTGTCACCAAAGCGGATGTAGGACCCGTCCGCCCGGCGGTGTTCCTTCCGGGTCCTCACGATCACGGCCTTGACGACCGTCCCTTTCTTGACCGCACTCCCCGGGGCGGCTTCACGGACCGAGGCGGTAATGACATCCCCGAGCCGGGCAATGCGGCCCACCCCGCCCCCAAGCGGAAGGATGCAGGTGACCCGGCGGGCGCCGGAGTTGTCGGCGACCTGCAGCACCGACTGCATCTGGATCATGTGGCGCGCTCCACAACCTTGAGCAGCCGGAAACGTTTCGTCCGGGAAAGCGGACGGCATTCCTCGATCTGGACGCGGTCCCCGATGCGGCCCTCGTTCTTCTCGTCGTGAACCGCGAAGCGGGTGGACTTGCGGTACCGGCGCTTGTACAGGCGGTGTTCCACCAGGCGCTCCACGAGCACCGTGATGGTCTTTTCGGCGCCGCTGGCGACCACGGTTCCGGTCCTGATCAGTCTTGGCATGACGGTTCTTCTCGTACTCACCGGCCTCTAGGAATCGGAGGCGCTGCTCCCCGGGGCATCGGCCCCGATCTCGAGCTCGCGCTCCCTCATGATCGTCTGGAGCCGGGCGACCTGGCGCCGCAGCACCTTGACCTTGTGCGTGTGACCGAGCTGACCGGTAGCGGCCTCGAGCCGGGCCTCGAACAGATCCCGCGTCACTTCCTGCTGCTTCCTCACGAGTTCGTCGTGGGTCAGCTCACGAACCCGGGCGGCCTTCACGACGATTCCTCCTCAAAGCGGCCGACGAACTGCGTCTTCACCGGAAGCTTGTGGCTCGCCCGGCGCATCGCCTCGATGGCCTGTTCCCGGCTGACGCCTTCCATTTCGAAGAGAACCCGCCCCGGACGCACCACGGCGACCCATCCCTCGGGCCCGCCTTTTCCCTTGCCCATCCGGGTCTCCTGGGGTTTCTTGGTCACTGGTTTGTCGGGGAAGATCCGGATCCAGACCCGCCCGGTCCGCCGGATGAAACGGGTGATGGCCACCCGCGCCGACTCGATCTGACGATTGGTGATCCATCCCGGCTCCAGCGTCTTGAGGCCAAAGTCTCCGAACGCCACGGTCTGTCCCGTCCAGGACATGCCGCGCATGCGGCCGCGCTGCTGTTTCCGGTACCGGGTTTTCTTCGGCATCAGCATGGCGTTTCTCCTCCCAGATCCTCTTGAGGCCTCAACCGGCGCTTGCCTCTTCGGAGCCGGAGGCTGACGGCTTCAAGGAAATCTCCGGACGCCCGGACCGGTTCACCGCGTCGCTGACGCCCCGGTAGACCCAACACTTGACCCCGATCTGACCGTAGGTCGTGAAGGCTTCGGCGAGCCCGTACTCGATGTCGGCCCGCAGCGTGTGGAGCGGGAGCTGTCCCTCCAGATACCACTCCGCCCGGGCGATGTCAGCCCCGTTGAGACGTCCGGCGCACCGGATGCGGACACCCTTGGCCCCGTTGCGCATGGTGTTCTCGACGGCCTTCCGCATCGCGCGCCGGAATGCGATCCGCTTCTCGAGTTGGAGGGCGATGGACTCGGCAACCAACTGTGGGTCGAGCTCGGGCTTGATGACCTCGAGAGGCCGAATGTGGACTTCCTTGCCGGTGCGCTTGCGGAGATCGCGCGTCAGCTTCTCCACCTCCGTCCCCTTTCGGCCGATGATGATTCCGGGCCTCGAGGTGTGGATGTAGATGTTGAGCTTGTTGCCCGGCCGCTCGATCTCCACCCGCGAAATACCCGCGTGGTACAGGCGGCGCTTGAGAAGGCGCCGCAGCTTCAGGTCTTCGTGCAGCGAATCCCGGTAAGCGCTGTCCGCGAACCAGCGGGAACGCCAGGTCTTGCTGTATCCAAGCCTGAAGCCGTGCGGGTGTACTTTTTGACCCATTCCTATTCCTCTTCGATGGCGGTTACGCGGATCGTGTAGTGGGTGGTTCGCCGCCGAATGCGACGGATGCGGGCCCGCCGGCCGCTCCGGGCGATCGCCCGGGCCGGTCCCTGGTCGGCAAACGCCTCGGAAACCACGAGCTTGTCCTCATCGATCCGCCTCGCTTCGCCGAGGGCCTTCGTCTGGGCATTCGCGATGGCCGACCGCAGCACCTTCTCGATGATGGGCGCCGGCGCGCGATTCGTGTTCTGCAACACCGAAATGGCATCCGGCGCGGGCTTGTCGCGGATGAGGTCGAGAACAAGCCGGGCCTTCTGAACCGAACCGGGGACGGCTGTCGCCCGGGCAACCGCTTCGATCACGGTGTCACCCCCGTTCGCGAGCGCGGTCTCATCGGCGCGCCCTCGACTTCTCGGTCTTCACCTTGTGGCCCTTGAAGGTCCGCGTCGGCGAGAACTCACCGAGTTTGTGACCCACCATGTTGTCGGTCACATAGACGGGAATGAACTTGCGGCCGTTGTGAACGGCGAAGGTCAGACCCACCATCTGCGGAACGATCGTGGAGCGCCGTGACCAGGTCTTGATGATCGTCTGCCGGCGCGCAAGGTGCGCGTCTTCGACCTTCCGGATCAGGCTTTCCTCGATGTACGGGCCCTTTTGAATCGAACGCGGCATTCTCTGGTCCTTTTCTGATCCCTGTTCCGATCCTCGTGTTCCGGGGTTCCCCGCTCTACCTTCTGCGGCGCCGGCGGGACCGGACGATCATCGAGTCGGTCCGCTTGTTGTTGCGGGTCTTGTGTCCCTTGGTCGGTACGCCCCAGGGGCTCACCGGGTGACGTCCTCCGGAACTCTTGCCTTCGCCGCCGCCGTGAGGGTGGTCCACCGGATTCATCGTGACTCCCCGGTTGTGCGGCCGGCGGCCAAGCCAGCGCTTGCGGCCGGCCTTGCCGAGCTTCACGTTCTCGTGGTCCACGTTGGAGACCTGCCCGATCGTGGCGTGACACTCACGCAGCACCTTGCGGACTTCGCCGGAGGGAAGGCGCACCTGCGCGTAACGCCCCTCCTTGGCGACCAGTTGCACGAACGCACCGGCGCTGCGCGCCATCTTGCCGCCGCCCCCGGGCCGGAGCTCGACGTTGTGAATCGTGGCGCCCAGGGGAATGCGGTCGATGCGGAGCATGTTTCCGGGCGCGATTTCGGCGCTGTCGCTCGCCATCACCACGTCGCCGACCTTCATCCCGACGGCGTGCAGAACGTACCGCTTGTCTCCGTCCACATAGTGAAGAAGAGCGATCCGGGCCGAGCGATTCGGGTCGTACTCGATGGACGCCACCCGTCCGGGCACCCCCGGTTTCGCCCGCCGGAAGTCGATTTCCCGGTGGCGCCGCTTGTGGCCGCCCCCGCGGAAACGGACCGTGATGCGGCCGGCGGTGTTCCGCCCGCCGCGCTGGCTCTTTCCCCGCGTCAGCCGCTTCTCCGGCGTGGTGGTGGTGAGTTCCTCGAACGTCTGGACGGTGTGGAACCGGCGTCCGGGGGAGGTCGGCCGGGATTTCTTGATAGCCATTTCGAGACCCCTAAACGCCCTTGAAGAGTTCGATCGCATGGCCCTCTTCGAGGGTCACGTACGCCTTCTTCCAGTTGGGGCGGCGCCCGACGAAGCGGCCCCATCGCTTGTTCTTGCCGGTGAAGTTGGACGTGCGGACATCCTTGACTTCCACCTCGAAGAGAGTCTCCACGGCGCGGCGGATCTGGATCTTGTTGGCCTTCGGGCTCACGCGGAAAGCGACGACGTTCTGGGTTTCCCGAAGGCGTTCCGCTTTTTCGGTGGTGAGCGGTTCCAGGATGACGCGGTCGGCTTCCATCATCGGCTCCTTGCCTGCGGGCTTCCTGCTTCGGACAGCTTTTCGGAGAGTGCGGCGAGCGCGGAACGCCGAATGAGCACGGTCTTCGCCTTCAGCACCTCGTAGCAGTGAAGCGCCATCACCGAGACCACTTCGACCGTCGGAAGGTTCCTCGTCGACAGGTAGAGATCGTCGGACGGGGCCTTCTCCACGATCAGCACGCGTCCGCCCGCCGAGTCCCACTCGCCCAGGCGCCGGAGGACGGCCCGCGTGGAGGGTCCCTCGAGACCGAAGTCTTCGAAGACGCGCAACCGCCCTTCGCTCGCGCATAGCGAAAGCGCCGAGCGGAGCGCCCCGCGCTGCATGCGGCCGGGCAGCCGGTAGCTGTAGTCGCGAGGCTGTGGTCCGAACACGGTCCCGCCGCCCCGCCACAACGGGGTGCGGCGGCTTCCGACGCGCGCGTTTCCGGTGCCCTTCTGCCGCCACGGCTTGCGGCCGCCTCCGGCAACGAGCGCGCGGTTCTTTGTCGCGTGGGTCCCGGCGCGCCGCCCGGCCATGTACTGGCGAACGGCGTCGTAGTGAAGACCCGGCTTGACCGGCGCCGCGAAGACGGCCGGATCAAGTTCCACTTCACCGCCTTCGGAACCGGGCGCGACCACGGACACAGCGCGCCCCTGAGAATCTTCGGCCTCGGGCAAGCCTTCCGCCGGAAGCGCCCTTCCCTCTGCCACGGTCACTTTCGTTCTTCCTGTTCTGGTTCTGCGGGTCGGTGGTCTTCTCGCGCTGCTCTCGCTCGTCAGGCCTTGCGAATCTCGACGGTCCCGCCGCGCGGGCCGGGGACGGCGCCGCGCACCGCCACCACGTTTTCCTGCGTATCCACCCGAACGATCCGGAGGTTCCGGACCGTCACGCGTTCCCGGCCGTGCTGACCGGGAAGCCGGGTGCCCGGGAGCACCCGCGAGGGAGTTGCGCACATTCCGATCGCGCCCGGCGCGCGATGGAACTTGGAGCCGTGCGACTTCGGCCCGCCGTGGAAGCCGTGCCGCTTCATCACTCCGGCAAAGCCCTTGCCCTTGCTGACGCCGGTGATCCGAACCACCTCGTCCGGAGAGAAGACCTCGGCGCCGAGCCGGGAACCAACCGCCAGGTCCTCACCCGAGTCCGCCTGGAACTCGCGTAGCACCGAGGCGGAGGGGGCTCCGGCAACCTGCAGCCGGGTGGCGAGCGCCCGGTTGCGGGCGGGGCGGCTTCCGGGACCGGCGGACCGCTCCAGGCCGACCTGAACGGCTTCGTATCCATCGCTCGCCGTCGTCTTCTTCTGTACGACGACGCAGGGACCCACCCGAATCAGGGTGACGGGAATCACCCGGCCGTCGTCCCCGAAATGCTGGGCCATCCCCAGCTTCGTGCCCAGCAGTCCGTTCATCGTTCTTTCTCCGCGATTCCCGTCCGTCCGTTCCCTGCCTGGCGCTTCCTACTTGACCTGCGGCTCGCCGGCCACCATCGCCTTGATCTCGACGTGGACGCCGGCCGGAAGATCCAGCCGTGACAACGCATCGACCGTCGTCGGAGTGGACCCCAGGATGTCCAGAAGCCGCTTGTGCGTGCGGAGTTCGAACTGCTCCCGGGACTTCTTGTCCACGTGCGGGGAGCGAAGAACGGTGTAGCGGTTCTTGACGGTCGGCAACGGGATCGGGCCGGCTACCGTGGCGCCCGTCCGCTTCGCCGTCTCCACGATCTCACTCGTGGATTGATCCAGCAGGCGGTGGTCGAACGCCTTGAGTCGGATGCGGATCTTTTCGTTCATCGGTTGAAGTCCTCGTCAGGCGTCCCCGTGTCCCCGTCAGGCGCTCGCCATGACCTCCGCCATGACGCTCTCCGGGGCCTCCTCGTAGGATCCGAAGTGCATCGTGTAGGTCGCCCGGCCCTGGGTAGCGGACCGGATGTCCGTGGCGTAGCCGAACATCCCGGCCAGCGGCACGAGCGCTTCCACGACCTGAGCGTTTCCCCGCATCGAAAGGCCGCTGATCCGGGCGCGCCGTGAGTTCAGGTCGCCCATCACCTCTCCGGTGAAGTCATCGGGAGTCACGACCTCGACCTTCATTACCGGCTCGAGGATGACCGGCGAGCACCGGCGCAGCGCGTCCTTGACCGCCATGGAACCCGCGATGCGAAACGCGAGCTCGGAACTGTCCACGGTGTGGAAGGTGCCGTCGTAGAGACGCACCGTAACGCCGGTCACCGGGTAGCCGGCGAGCGGCCCTGCGGCGAGGGCGTCGCGAGCTCCCTCTTCCACTGCCGGGATGTACTCGCGCGGTACGGATCCGCCCACGATGTCGTTGACGAACTCGAACGGCTCGACCGGATTCGGGAAAACCTCGATCCGGACGTGACCGTACTGACCCCGGCCACCGGTCTGCCGCACGTAACGGCCTTCGGTCTTCGTGGAGGAGCGGATGGTCTCGCGGTAAGCCACCCGCGGCTGACCCACCACCGCACCCACCTGAAACTCGCGGAGCAACCGGTCCACGATGATCTCGAGGTGCAGCTCTCCCATCCCGCTGATGATGGTCTGCGCCGTTTCCGCGTCGGTCGTCACCCGGAAGGTCGGGTCCTCGTGGGTCAGTTTCCCGAGCGCGCCGGACAGCCTTTCCTGGTCCGCCTTCGTTGCCGGCTCGATGACCCGGGAGATGACCGGCTCGGGGAACTCCATGGCCTCGAGAACGACGGGAGCGGCCGGCGAGCAGATCGTTTCCCCGGTCCTGGCGTTCCGGAGGCCCACCACCGCCGCAATGTCCCCGGCGTAGACCTCCTTGATCTCCTCACGCTTGTTGGCGTGGATCTTGAGGAGGCGTCCGACCCGCGACCTGACCGAGCGGGTGGAGTTGAGGACCGTGTCACCGGTCCGGAGCACCCCCGAGTAGACCCGGAAGAAGGAGAGCTGGCCGACGAAGGGATCGGTCATCACCTTGAAGACCAGGGCGGCGAAGGGAGCGTCGTCCCGCGCGTCCCGGACGGCCGGGGTCGGATCGGTTACGGACGCGGTGCCCGTGATCGACGGCACGTCCGTCGGCGCGGGCAGCAGGGCGACGACGGCGTCCAGCAGGGGCTGGACGCCCTTGTTCCGGAAAGCGGATCCACAGAGGACCGGGACCAGTTGCAGCGCGACCGTCGAACGGCGCAGCGCCGCCTCACACTCTTCGGGGGTCAGATCCCCTTTCTCATCCCAGATCCCGAGCGCCCGCAGGTCGCATTCACAGATCTTCTCGATCAGCGACTCCCGGGCGAGGCGGGCTTCCTCGAGGCGCTCCGGAGCGACCTCGGTCTCCTCGTAGCGGGCGCCGAGAACATCTCCGTGATACCGGATCTCCTTCATCCGCACGAGATCCACAACCCCTTCGAAGGCGTCCTCCGCCCCGATCGGGAGCTGAATCGCCGCCGCCCGGGCCCCGAGTCGATCCTCCATCATCTTCACGACGCGCCCGAAGTCAGCGCCCGCCCGGTCCATCTTGTTCACGAAGGCGATCCGGGGGACGCCGTACTTGTCGGCCTGTCGCCAGACCGTTTCCGACTGGGGCTCCACACCGGCGACCGCGCAAAACACGGCTACCGCGCCGTCGAGGACCCTGAGAGACCGCTCTACTTCGGCGGTGAAGTCCACGTGTCCCGGCGTATCGATGATGTTGACCCGGTGGTCCTTCCAGAAACAGGTCGTCGCGGCCGAGGTGATCGTGATCCCGCGCTCCTGCTCCTGTTCCATCCAGTCCATCGTCGCGGTTCCCTCGTGAACCTCGCCGAGCTTGTAGGTGACGCCGGTGTAGTAGAGGATGCGTTCGGTGGTGGTCGTCTTCCCGGCGTCAATGTGCGCCATGATCCCGATGTTTCGGGTGTCGGCGAGGGCGACTCTGCGGGACATGGGAACTGGAGGGCGATGGGTCTTGGGAGGATGATCCGTTGGGAAACGATGGAAGAAAGTCCGAATTGCCTGCGGTTCGATTCGCGCGCGATGACGAACGGATCAAGTCCGCCTCACCGGGCCATCGGGGCCCGATTGGGCTGGACTCAACAGTCGATCTCATTTGGCGAAATCGTGCTTGCTTCCTGAATGGCGGTTCCTCCGATGTGTTGTTTGCCGATGGATGTGGATCGAGTCTGAGGGAGCGGCTACCAGCGGTGGTGGGCGAAGGCTTTGTTCGCCTCCGCCATCTTGTGGGTGTCTTCGCGTTTCTTGATGGCCCCACCCCGATTCTGGGAGGCGTCGAGCAGTTCGCCCGCCAGCTTCTCCGCCATCGTCTTTTCCGGCCGCTTCCGCGCGTACCCCACGATCCAGCGCAGGGACAGCGAAGTACGCCGCTCGGGACGCACCTCGTAGGGCACCTGGACGTTGGCCCCACCCTTCCGGCGGCTCTTCACCTCGAGGGTCGGCTTGACGTTCTGGACGGCCTCGCGAAAGGTCGTGAGCGGCTCGCCGCCCGTCTTGTCCCGGATGCGGTCGAAGGCGCCGTACACGATCGACTCGGCCGTCGACTTCTTTCCGTCCAGCATCACCTTGTTGATGAACGATGAGACGAGCACGCTCTGGTAGCGCGCGTCCGGAGCGGGTTGCCGCTTCGGCACGTCACGGCGTCTGGACATCTCCGAATCTCTCTTGCGCTAGCGGCTCTACCGGTCAGCTCTTCGGCCGTTTCGTTCCGTACTTGGAACGGCCGTTCTTTCGTCCATCCACTCCGGTGGCGTCGAGGGCCCCGCGGATCACGTGGTACCGCACGCCCGGCAGGTCCTTCACCCGGCCGCCGCGCAGCAGCACGATCGAGTGCTCCTGCAGGGAGTGCCCCACCCCGGGAATGTAGGTCGTGACCTCGATCCCATTGGTGAGCCGCACCCGGGCCACCTTTCGGAGGGCCGAGTTCGGCTTCTTCGGGTTGATGGTGAAGACCCGCACGCACACTCCCCTCCGCTGCGGACACCGCTGGAGTGCCGGAGAGTCGGTGGCCGGAGCCATCCGCTTCCGTCCGCGGCGGACAAGCTGATGAATGGTGGGCATGGGGAAATCGAATCCGAAGGAAAATGCTGGGCCCCCGCAGGGGAAGGGAAACTGGGACGTGCACCGCCCACCCGTCAGGCACTCACCATCGGGGCTCGAAGAAAGGCGATCGGCGGCTGTTTCCCGAGGGAAACGATGACGTCCACGACGCTCGAAAATGCGTTTTGGGCGCGTAGCGGACAAAGGATTTTACGCGCTGGCGCGCGTACGTGTCAAATCCGAATGGCCGGCCGCCGGCGGCGCCGGCCGCGACCGAAACCCCGAGGCAACCGGGGGCTTCCGGGCGTCGCGGAGAGCCGCTAGTGGATTTCTTCGGCCAGCTCCGTTTCCGGATTGGGGTCTTCCTGAAGCATGGCCTGCCGGTGGGCGTCGATCTCCTCCGGCAGGACGAAGCGCCGGTGTTCCCGGAGCCCGGTACCTGCCGGAATCAGCCGGCCCATGATGACGTTTTCCTTGAGCCCGCGGAGATAGTCCACCTTGCCGGTGAGGGACGCTTCGGTCAGGACCTTGGTGGTTTCCTGGAACGACGCGGCGGAGATGAAACTGTCGGTGGCGAGCGATGCCTTGGTGAGGCCGAGCAGCATCGGCTCTCCCTGAGCCGCCTGTCCCCCCTCTGCCTGGGCCTTGCGGTTCGCCTGGGCGAACTCGTGCCGATCCACCGTCGCGTCCACGATCAGGTCGGTGTCTCCGACATCGGTGACGCGCACCCAGCGCATCATCCGGCTGATGATGACTTCGATGTGCTTGTCATCGATCACGACGCCCTGGAGGCGGTACACCTCCTGGATCTCGTGAACGAGATACCGCTGAAGCTCGCCTTCGCCCAGGACCCGGAGGATGTCGTGCGGATTGCGCGGACCGTCCATGAGCGGGTCACCGGCACGGACCTCCTCGTTCTCGCGGACACTGATGTGGACACCGCGCGGCACCTCGTACTCGCGGACGTCGTCGGTGACCTGTGAAGTCACGCTGATCACGCGCTTGCCCTTGCGAACGTCGCCGTACTGCAACCGCCCGTCGATCTCGCTGATCAGGGCGGGCGCCTTCGGGGGACGAGCCTCGAAGAGCTCGACGACGCGCGGCAGACCTCCGGTGATGTCCTTGGTCTTGGTGGTCTCCCGCGGAATCTTCGCGAGCACGTCGCCCGGACGGACCGCGTCACCCTCCTCGACCTCGAGATGGGCGCGGGAGGGCATCAGGTAGGTCCGGGGGTCTGCACCCGAGGATCCCTGAATCTCGATGCGCGGCTCGAACCGGTCGTCCTGGGACTCGATGATCACGGCCTGTGACCGGAAGGTGACGTTGTCCACTTCCTGGATCATCGTCACGTCCGCGATGATGTCCTGGAATCGGACGGTCCCTTCCTCTTCGGCGAGAATCGAGAAGCTGTAGGGATCCCATTCGACGATCACCTGGCCGCTGCTCACGGCGCTGCCGGGGGCCGCCTTGACCCGGGCGCCGTAGACCACGGGATGGCTCTCGAGGACCCGTCCCTCGCCGTCTCCCACCTCCACGGTGCCGGCGCGATTGATGACCACCAGGTTGCCGTGGCGATCCTCGACCGTGCGCAGGTTCTCCGAGAACTGCATCACGCCGTCGTGGCGCGCCTCGAGGGCCGAGTTCTCGAAGACGCTGGCGGTGCCGCCGATGTGGAACGTCCGCATCGTCAGCTGCGTGCCGGGCTCTCCGATGGATTGGGCGGCGATGATGCCTACCGCTTCTCCCAGATCCACGAGCCGCCCGGTGGCCAGGTTCCGGCCGTAGCACATCGCGCAGACGCCCCGGCGGGCATCGCAGGTGAGGACCGACCGGATCTTCACCCGGGCCACACCCGAACCCTCGATGGCGGTCGCAATCTCCTCGCTGATCTCCTCGCCGGCGTCGATGATGAGGTCCCCGCGGAAATCCTTGACGGCCTCGAGGCTGACCCTGCCCACGATCCGGTCCCGAAGCGGCTCGATGACCTCTCCCGCCTCGATGATGGGCTCGGCGTAGATGCCCCGGAGCGTCCCGCAGTCCACGTGGGTGACGATGACGTCCTGAGCCACGTCGGCAAGCCGGCGGGTGAGGTAACCGGCGTCCGCGGTTCGGAGCGCCGTGTCCGCCAGCCCCTTTCGCGCGCCGTTGGTCGAGATGAAGTACTGGATGACGCTGAGCCCCTCGCGGAAGTTGCTGGTAATGGGGGTCTCGATGATTTCTCCCGAGGTCTTGGCCATCAGACCCCGCATGCCGGCGAGTTGCCGAATCTGCTTCTCGCTGCCGCGGGCGCCGGAGTCCACCATCATGAAGACGGGGCTGAACCGTCCGGTCTCCCGCTCCCTCACCTGCATGGTCTTCAGCATGTCTTCCGCCACCTTGTTCGTGGCGTTCGACCAGACATCGATGACCTTGTTGTACCGCTCACCGTGGGTGATCGCACCCTGCTGGTACTGCTCGTCAACCCGGCCGACCTCTTCCTTGGCCTCCTCGACCAGGCGCGCCTTGTTGGGCGGGACCACGAGATCGCCGAGCCCGATGGACGTTCCGCTGCGGGTGGCGTACTCGAAGCCGATGTCCTTCAGCGCATCGAGGACATCGGCGGTGCTCTCGAGGCCGTGGCGCAGGTAAACGAGGCGGACGAGGCTCTGAATGCCCTTCTTCTTGAGCACCCCGTTCACGAACGGCAAATCCTCGGGTAGCCGGTCGTTCAGGAGCACTCTCCCGACGGTGGTTTCGATCCGCCTTCCCTCGGTCCTCGATACCTTGACCCGGAGCAGGTCCTGACTGTCGTGCGTCTCCAGAAGTTCTCCCGAGTACCGCATCTGAATCGGCGTCAGGGTGGCGATCTGTCCGCTCTCGTGGGCGAGGAGCACCTCCTCGATCGAGGCAAAGGCCTGTTTTTCCTTCAGCGGAAGCACCTGCGGTTTGGTCAGGTAGTAGATGCCGAGCACCATGTCCTGCGTCGGGACGGCGAGCGGCCCGCCGTGCGCGGGCGAGAGGATGTTCCGCGAGGAACGCATCAACAGCGACGCCTCCACCTGCGCCTCGGGGCTCAGGGGAACGTGGACCGCCATCTGGTCGCCGTCGAAGTCGGCGTTGAACGCACTGCAGACCAGCGGGTGGATCCGGATCGCCTTCCCCTCCACCAGGACCGGCTCAAAGGCCTGGATCCCGAGCCGGTGAAGCGTCGGGGCCCGGTTCAGCAGCACGGAATGCTCGCTGATGACTTCTTCGAGGTAGTCCCACACTTCGGGACGCTGCTCCTCCACAAGCTCGCGGGCCTGCTTGATCGTCGCGGCGAGACCCTCGTGTTCCAGCCGGTTGAACAGGAAGGGCTTGAAGAGTTCGAGCGCCATCTTCTTGGGAAGACCGCACTGATGGACCTTCAACTCCGGACCGACCACGATGACGGAGCGGCCGGAGTAGTCCACGCGCTTGCCCAGAAGGTTCTGGCGGAACCGGCCCTGCTTGCCCTTGAGCGTGTCGGAGAGGGACTTGAGCGGGCGGTTGTTCGTGCCCTTGAGCACGCGTCCGCGGCGGCCGTTGTCGAAGAGGGCGTCCACGGCTTCCTGCAGCATGCGCTGCTCGTTCCGAACGATCACGTCCGGCGCGCGCAGCTCAAGCAACCGCCGGAGACGGTTGTTGCGGTTGATGACCTTCCGGTAGAGCTCGTTGAGGTCGCTCGTCGCGAAACGTCCGCCATCGAGGGGAACCAGCGGACGAAGGTCCGGCGGGATCACCGGAATGACGTCCATGATCATCCACTCGGGAAGGTTCCCGGACTTGCGGAACGCATCCACGACCTTCAGCCGTTTCGCCGCCTTCGTCCGCTTCTGGATGGACCGCTCGTGCCGCATGGCGTGGCGCAACTCGACCGCCAGGGTCTCGAGATCCGCTTCGTGAAGCAGTTGCTTGGCGGCGCCGGCTCCCATTCCCGCCCGATAGGTGCTTCCCGGGCGCTTCAGCTTCTCGCGGAACTCGTTGTCGGTACGGCCGAAGAGGCGCTTGAGCAGGCGATCCTGGTCTTCGGTTACCACCTGGCCCTTGCGAAGCGTGCCGAGCCGGATGTTGCCCACCCTGCAGCCCTGGTCCCCCTCGTCGAAGGAGAACGCGAAGAGCTGCTGCAGTAGCTGCGCTTCTTCGAGCGTGAGCGTGACTTCCTTTTCTTTCAGGAGCGTGAGGTCGACGTCGCCGGGATCCAACACGACGTACGACTCGTAGTAGAGGATTCGTTCGAGTTCCCGCGGGGTCAGATCCAGGACCTGTCCGATACGGCTGGGCGGAACCTTGAAGAACCAGACATGGGAAACCGGGCAAGCCAGCTCGATGTGTCCCAGCCGGCTGCGACGGACCGAGGCCTGCGTGACCTCCACGCCGCACTTGTCGCAGACGACACCCCGATGCTTCATGCGCTTGTACTTGCCGCACAAACACTCCCAGTCGCTGATGGGACCGAAGATCTGGGCGCAGAAGAGTCCGCCCCGTTCCGGTTTCAGGGTGCGGTAGTTGATGGTCTCCGCTTTCGTGACCTCTCCGTGGGACCACGCCCTGATCTTCTCGGGTGACGCGATCGAGATCTTGATGGCGTCGAAATCAGAGCTGAAAGTCTCCCTTTCCTCAAGGTCCGGGAAGACTCCGGCGGTTTCCCTGGTTGTCTGCATTTCGTCCCTCTCGATTGCTAGTGTGGTGTCCCGGAAGTAGTGCGAGTTTCCGAGAGCGGTGAGGCGCCCGGCTGGCAAGGCGCGAATCGGGAGGAATACCGGGCGTATTCCGACTGATTCGGAACGCCGAGCGCAGCGGTCCAGCCGGGATGCATCGCCGCTCGAATACCGTAGTACTTCCGGGACATCACACGAACTACTGGCCGATCAGTTCTTGGCGCGGATCAGCTCGATGTCGAGCCCAAGGCTCTGGATTTCCGCCATCAGCACCTTGAACGATGCCGGCACCTCGGGCGAATAGCTCGTGTCGCCCTTCACGATCGACTCATAGACCTTCGCGCGTCCCCGAACGTCGTCCGACTTCACGGTCAGGATCTCCTGAAGCGTGTGAGCCGCACCGTAAGCCTCGATTGCCCACACCTCCATCTCGCCGAACCGCTGACCGCCGAACTGCGCCTTGCCGCCAAGCGGCTGCTGCGTAATCAGGCTGTAGGGCCCGATGCTGCGAGCGTGCATCTTGTCGTCCACCAGGTGACCGAGCTTGAGCATGTAGATGTACCCGGAAGTGACGGGCTGATCGAATGGCCTTCCGGTCCGGCCGTCGTAAAGGACGGTCTTGCCGTCCTCCAGAACGTTCGCGCGCAGTCCATCCTCCTCCTGGGCCCTGTCGTTGGCCTCGTCGAGGAGTTTGCGGATGTCCGTCTCCCGAGCTCCGTCGAAGACGGGCGTGGCGAAGTGGCGATCCAGCATGCGCGCCGCCCAACCAAGGTGCGTCTCGAGGACCTGGCCGATGTTCATGCGCGACGGAACGCCGAGCGGATTCAGGATGATGTCCACCGGCGTGCCGTCCGGCAGGAACGGCATGTCCTCCACGGGCACGATCTTGGCGATGACGCCCTTGTTGCCGTGCCGGCCGGCCATCTTGTCGCCCACGCTGAGCTTCCGCTTCATGGCCACGTAGACCTTGACCATCTTGATGACGCCGGGTGGAAGATCGTCTCCCTGGCTCACTACGGCCTGCTGCTCGTCGCGGCGGACCGAGAGCAGATCCAGTTGTTCCTCGGTCTTTTCCTGTATCTCCTGGATCTCATCCCTCACGTCGTCGGGAAGATCGGTCTCGAACAGGGGAACGAAGTCCAGCCGCTTCAGCAGTTCCTTCCTGGTCAGGCGGGTACCTTTCTTGAGTTCGACTTCTCCGGTGGCCGGATTCATGCAGTCCTCAACCAGGTGAGCGCCAACCATTCGGTCCACGATGCGCTTGTCGCACTCCTCGCGCAGGATCCGCTCTTCATCGTGGTAGTCGCGGTCGATGGCCTCGATGTCATCCGCCTCGATCGACAACGCTCGCTCATCGCGGTTCGCATCCTTCCGGTGGAATACGCGAACGTCAACGACCACGCCTTCGACTCCGGACGGGCACTTGAGCGACGAGTTCTTGACGTCTCCGGCCTTGTCTCCAAAGATCGCCCGGAGGAGCTTTTCCTCCGGAGTCAGTTGGGCTTCGGCCTTGGGGGTAACCCGCCCGACGAGGATGTCGCCGGGACTGACCCGGGCGCCGATGCGCACGATGCCCGATTCGTCGAGGTTCCTGAGGAAGCTCTCGGCAACGCCGGGCACCTCGCGCGTGATGGACTCCGGACCCAGCTTGGTGTCCCGCGCCTGCACGGTGTGCTCTTCGATGTGGATCGAGGTATAGCTGTCGTCCTGAACGAGCCGTTCCGAAACGATGATCGCGTCCTCGAAGTTGTAGCCGCGCCACGGCATGAAGGCGACGAGCACATTGCGGCCCAGCGCCAGTTCGCCGCCGTCGGTGCACGGGCCGTCGGCAATGATCTGACCCCTCGCGACCCGTTCGCCCACTTCCACGAGGGGCTTCTGGTTGATGGAGGTGTTCTGGTTGGAGCGGCGGAATTTCTTCAACCGGTAGATGCTGGCCCCGATCTCGGTCTCCCCGGCTCCGTCGCTCTCCTTGCGAACGATGATCCGGCGCCCGTCGACCCGGTCCACGACTCCGTTCTCCCGGCACACGATGACCGACCCGGAATCGCGAGCGGTCACGAATTCCATGCCCGTGCCAACGAGCGGCGCCTCCGCCGTGATCAGGGGGACCGCCTGGCGCTGCATGTTCGAGCCCATCAGGGCCCGGTTTGCATCGTCGTTCTCGAGGAAGGGCACGAGCGAGGCCGCCACCGAAACGATCTGCTTCGGAGACACGTCGATGAAATCGACTTTCTCCCTCGGAGCGGGCACGAACTCGCCCTCGTGACGGCAGTTGACGCGCGGGTCCAGAAGCTCGCCGCGCTCTCCTACCCGGGCGTTCGCCTGCGCGATGGTGTGGCGTTCTTCCTCGAGCGCCGAAAGGTAGAAGGCGTGAGGGATGACAGTGGCGGGTTTCCGGCGGCGTCCAATCTTGGCGTTTGCCGCCTCGGCGTCCTTCCGCGGGACGATGCCGCCGGACTCGAGCTTGGTGTCTCCGGGATCCTCAACGCGCACGTAGTCCACGATCCGGCCGTCCACGACCTTTCGGTAGGGACTCTGGATGAAACCGTAGTTGTCGATCGTCGCGTAGCAGGAGAGCGAACTGATCAGCCCGATGTTCGGACCTTCCGGCGTCTCGATGGGACAGATCCGTCCGTAGTGCGTCGCGTGGACATCCCGCACGTCGAACTTGGCACGGTCACGGGAGAGTCCTCCCGGACCCAGTGCCGAAAGACGGCGCTTGTGCGTCACCTCGGAAAGCGGATTGGTCTGTTCCATGAACTGCGAGAGCTGGGAGGCGCCGAAGAACTCGCGCACCGCGGCGGTCACCGGCTTCGCGTTGATCAGGTCCCGCGGCATCGCGGTCGTCATTTCCTGATACACGTTCATCTTCTCGCGAATCGCGCGCTCCATCCGGACGAGGCCCAGGCGGAACTGGTTCTCGAGGAGTTCGCCGACCGACCGCACGCGACGGTTGCCGAGGTGGTCGATGTCGTCCGCCCGGTAGCCGCTCTCGCCTCGGGTGAGGCGAAGGAGGTAGTCCAGAACCAGGACGAAGTCCTCTTCCGCGAGGATCGTGCGGTTGGGATCCATCTCCCGTTCGAGCTTGGTAGCCAGCTTGCGGCGCCCGACCCGGGAGAAGTCGTACTTCTGTTCATTGAAGAACAGGTTGTGGAGCAGGGTCCGGGAGCTTTCCACCGTGGGCTGATCGCCGGGGCGTTGCCGGCGGTAGAGCTCGACGAGCGCTCCGTCGACGCTCTCCGCATTCGGCGCATCCGTGCCCCGTTGCCGGGTGAGTGGATCCTTGTCCAGCGTGTCGGCCAGAACCGTGCCGACCGGATCCGCGCCCGGCAGCACGACCCGGAGCGTGCCCGCTTCACCGAGTTCGTCCACGAGTTCCGGGGTCAAACGCGCGTTGGCCGGAACCTCCTCACCGGTGTCCGGAATCGTCGCCGCAACGGCCAGCCGGAAACCGCCGAGGGCCTCCAGATGGAAATCCAGTGCTTCCCGTTTCTGCCGGGTCAGTCTCCGGATGTCCCCGCGGCTGATCCGCTTCCCGCCCTCGATGACGACCTCGCCGTCCGCCTCGATGTCCCGCTCGATGCGCTCGTCGAGGAGCATCTCCTTCAAGGTTTCGGTGAGCGGCAGCCGGACACGGTCCCCGGTCAGCGTCGCTTCGTGAACGTGATAGAAGCGCGCCAGGATCGACTCCGTCTTCCCGAACCCGAGCGCCCTCAGGAAGATGCTTGCCGGAAAGCGCTTCTTGCGGTCGATGCGGACCTGCAGGAGCCCTCGCGCGTCCGTCTCGAACTCGAGCCATGAACCCCGATAGGGCACGACCTGGGCCAGAAAACAACCACGCTCCGCCTCATGGAAGAAGACTCCCGGCGAACGATGCAACTGGGAGACGACGACGCGTTCGGTCCCGTTGATGATGAACGTCCCGTTCTCGGTCATCAGCGGGATGTCGCCGAAGAAGACCTCTTCTTCCTTGATGTCGTGGATCGACCGCTGATTGGTTTCCGGATCCCGGTCCCAGACGGTCAGCCTGATCTTTACCTTCAGGGGTACGGCGTACGTCTTGCCGCGCTGCTGGCACTGCTCCACGTCGTGTTCGACCTTCAGGTGGACCCGATCCCCGCAGTAGTTGCAGACCGAACCGTTCCGCGTGTGTTCGATGCCCTCCAACTCGCCGCAACTGCACGCCCACCGGCCTACCGAGTACTCGAGAAAGTCCAGCTCGCAGTTGTCGCGAAAGTCCTTGATGGGGAAGATCGAACGGAATACGGCCTGGAGGCCGATCTCCTCGCGATCCTGCGGCTGCAGGTCCTTCTGAAGGAATCGGTCGTAGGACCGATGCTGGACCTCGATCAGCTTGGGCAGAGGAATCGACGCACGGATGCGCGAGAAGTCGTGCCGCGTTTTCTTCGGAGTGATGTCAGCGGTCAGCATGAGGACGGCCTGTTCGCGTTGCTACGAGACACCCGACGCGGGGCCGCCAGACGGCGCCCCGACGAGTCGGGAGATAGTCCGGACGGCCGCTGCCGCCGGCTGATGGCGGTCCTCCACCATCAGCGCAGCGCGGGACGCGGCGAAACCGGGGGAAAGAATGGGCAAAGGAGACGCACCCGATCTACTTGATTTCGATCGTCGCGCCGACCTCCTTGAATCGCTCCTGGATCTGCTTGGCTTCCTCGATGGGAACGCCTTCCTTGACCGCTTTCGGAGCCTCTTCCACGAGCGTCTTCGCCTCCCGGAGGCCGAGACTCGTCAGTTCGCGAACCGCCTTGATGACCTGAACCCGGTTCGGGCCGGTCTCCGTGAGTACGGCGTCGAACTCCGTCTGTTCCTCGACCGGCTCGGCCTCACCGCCGCCGGCCGCGACGGCCACCGGCATGGCGGCCGCAGCGGAGACTCCAAGTTCATCCTCGAGCGCCTTGACGAGTTCGGACAACTCCAACACGGTGAGCTGTTTGATGTGGTTGACAACATCCTGCTGGCTGATTGTCGACATGGTGGGCTTCTACTCCTTACGCCTTGAATCGAAAGTGGGCAAATGGCGTGACAACGAAAGACCGGTGGTGGCGAGCGCCTGGTTCCGATCCCACGGGCTGAGGGTCACTGGGCGGCACCCCCGCCGGCGGCGGCCTTCTCTTCGGCTGCCTTGAGCACGAGAACGAGCTTCCGGGGAACTCCCTCGAGGACGTTCATCAGGTTCCGGATGGGCGCCGCGATGACGCCGACGAGCTGACCGCGGAGAGCCTCCTGGCCGGGAAGCTTCGCCAGCGCCTCGAACTGCTGCGGATCGACCTGCTGGTCGGAAACGACGCCGCCCTTGTACTGGAAAGCGGCGAAGTCCCTGGTCCCCTCGTGGAGAACCTTGGCCAGGGCCACGGGGTCGTCCTCACTCCAGGCGAGGCCGGTCATCCCGACGAGCTGGTCGTCCAGTCCGGAAATACCGGCCTCCTCGAAGGCCCATTTCGCCGTGCTGTTCTTTACGACGCGGTACTTGCCGCCGGCTTCGCGGACCCGGCGGCGCAAATCCGTGACTTCCGCCACGGAAAGGCCCCGGTAATCGAAAGAAAACACCGCTGTCTGCGCCTTGAGTAGCGCGGCGAGCGACGTAGCCGCTTCCTGCTTCTCCATGCGTTGCATCGTTTCGACCCTTTCCCTGATCTCCGGTGGGCCCGGCCTACTTGGCTCCGACCAATGAAGGACTGATACGGAGGCCGGGACTCATCGTCGAACTGATGGCGACGCTCCGGATGTAACGGCCCTTGGCTGCCGCCGGCTTCGATCGAACTACGGCCGAGACGAAGGCCAGCGTGTTTTCCACCAGCCGCTCATCGGAAAACGAGAGCTTCCCGACGGGAGCGTGGATGTTTGACGTCTTGTCCACGCGATAGTCGACCTTGCCGGCCTTGATCTCCTGGACGGCCTTCGCCACGTCGAACGTGACGGTTCCGGACTTGGGATTGGGCATCAGTCCCCTCGGTCCCAGAATCCGCCCGAGCTTCCCGACCGAGCGCATCATGTCCGGCGTCGCCACCACGGCTTCGAAATCCAGAAAGCCGCCCTGGATGCGGGCCACCATGTCGTCGCCGCCTACTTCGTCGGCGCCCGCTTCCTCGGCCTCCTTGGCCTTTTCGCCCGCAGCAATCACCACGACGCGGCGCGAGATTCCAAGTCCGTGCGGGAGAACCACCGAACCGCGCACCATCTGATCGGCGTGCCGCGGATCCACGCCGAGCCGCATGGCGATTTCGGCAGTTTCGTCAAAGGAAGCGAAGCTCGCGCTCTTGAGCGTCTTGAACACCTCGCCCAGTGTCTCCGGCTGTGAATCAGCGAGCGCCGTCTTCGCCGCCTGGTACTTCTTTCCCATGATTCGCGTTCCTGATCTCTGTCTCCGAACCCTCAGCCCACTTCGATGCCCATGCTGCGGGCCGTTCCCTCGACGATGCGCCGCGCGGCGTCGATGTCGGCGGCGTTGAGGTCCTTCATCTTGATCTTGGCGATTTCCTCCACCTGGCTGACCGATACCTTGCCCACCCGCATCCGGTTCGGCTCACCGGACCCCTTCGCGATTCCCGCCGCACGCTTCAGCAGCACGGCCGCCGGCGGGGTCTTGGTGATGAAGCTGAAGGAACGGTCCTGATAGACCGTGACCACGCAGGGAATGATCATGCCCGGGTCGTTCGCGGTCTTCGCGTTGAAGGACTTGCAGAAGTCCATGATGTTGATGCCGTGCTGTCCGAGCGCGGGCCCAACGGGCGGCGCCGGGGTCGCTTTGCCGGCGGGCAACTGGATCTTCGCGACCGCGAGCACTTTCTTCATCGCATGTTCCTCCGGCGGGGGTAGCGGTCCATGGACATGGTGGGCCGAGCACCGAGAGCGGGGAGGCGCCCGGCTGACAAGGCGCGGCTCGGGAGGCATACCGAGCGTGTTCCGACCGAGCCGCAACGCAGAGCGGAGCGGTGCAGCCGGGATGCATCCCCGTTCGAATGCCGGTTTACCTTGTTCATGGGCCGCTAGACCTTCTCCACCTCGAGGAACTCCAGTTCCACGGGAGTTGAGCGCCCGAAGATCGTGACCATGACCTTCACCTTGTTGCGGTCCGGCTGGACTTCATCCACGACCCCCTGAAAGCCGTTGAAGGGGCCGTGAATGATGCGGACCGATTCGCCGGTCTGGAAGGTGTGCCGCAGCTTGGGCGCCTGACTCGCGTCGTCCATCTGTTCGCGAATCCGGAGAACCTCGTCCTCCGGCATCGGCTGGGGCTTGTGAGGCGGCACGAACCCCATGACCTTGTCGGTGTTCTTGACGACCTGCCAGGTATCGGCGTTCATCTCCATGTTGACGAGCACGTAGCCGGGATAGACCTGCTTGGTGGTCACCACACGGCGTCCGCCGCGCATCTCCACGACCTTTTCGGTGGGGATCAGGATCTCGCCGATCTGCTCCGCGAGTCCGTACGCGTTGGCCCGGTGGCGCAGGGCCTCCTTCACGCTCTCCTCGAACTTGGAGTGCGTCGAGACGATGAACCACTCTCTGGCCATGGAACTACCCGATCAGGTTCGTGATGAAGGCCGAGATGTACGACATGACCACATCGAGGCCGTAGAGATAGAACCCGAAGAAGAAGACCGTGATGAGCACGATGATGGTCGTGCCACGGACTTCGTCCCGGGTCGGCCAGGTGACCTTGTCCAGTTCTCCCCTCACTTCGCCGAGGAAAGTGCGGGCCGAGCCGATTCTTTCGAGCACGCTCACGATGAGAACCTCATTCCGCGATGTCTCGAAGGAACGTGGGGATGGCAGGCCAGGAGGGGATCGAACCCCCAACCCCCGGTTTTGGAGACCGGTGCTCTGCCAATTGAGCTACTGGCCTTCGCACCCCTCACAGTAGTCAACGCGTCTCCCGATGCATTACGTGCGTCCGGCAGAAACGGCAGAACTTGCGCAACTCCATCCGGCCGGGATGGGTTGCCCGGTTCTTGGTGGTCGAATACGTGCGCCGCTTGCAGTCCGTGCATGCCAGCGTGACGATCTGCCGCTTCTTTTCGCGCGCCATGCCGTTTTCCCGTCGGTTCTACTCCAGTCGGATAAATCAAGGATGGCCCCCCGCGAGCGACTCAGGTCGTCCGCGAGAGGACCGGTTCCCGCCTTCGCCGTCTATTCCAGGATTTCGGTGGTCATCCCGGAGGCGACCGTCCTGCCACCTTCGCGGATCGCGAAGCGGAGTCCACGGTCCATGGCGATCGGGGTGATCAGTTCCACCTCGAGCTGGATGTTGTCTCCCGGCATGGCCACCACCTGATCTCCCAGGAGAGTGGCGGTGCCGGTCACATCCGTGGTCCGGAAATAGAACTGCGGGCGGTAGCCGCTCTTGAACGGCTTTTCGCGGCCCCCCTCCTCCTTGGAGAGGACATAGACCTCGGAACGGAACCTGGTGTGAGGCGTGATGGAACCGGGCTTGGCGAGCACCATCCCGCGTTCCACTTCCCGGCGATCGGTTCCCCGCAGCAGGATTCCGACGTTGTCACCGGCCTCGCCCTCGTCGAGGAGCTTCTTGAACATCTCGACGCCGGTCACCACCCGCTTCCGGGTCTCCCGGATCCCGACGATTTCGACCTCGTCCTGGACGCAGACCTTGCCCTGCTCGATGCGGCCGGTCACCACGGTGCCGCGGCCGGAGATCGAGAAGACGTCCTCGATCGGCATCAGGTAGTCCTTGTCGATGGCCCGCTCCGGCACCGGCACGTACTCGTCAAGAGCCTTGGTCAGCTCCCGAACGGATTCCCAGTCCGCCGGATCGTCCGACTCGAGCGCCTTGAGCGCGCTGCCCCGGATGACCGGGATGTCGTCGCCGGGGAAGTCGTAGTAGGAAAGCAGTTCCCGGACTTCGAGTTCCACGAGTTCCAGCAGCTCCTCGTCGTCGAGCATGTCCACCTTGTTGAGGTACACGACGATGCGGGGCACGCCGACCTGCCGGGCCAGCAGGATGTGCTCGCGCGTCTGCGCCTGGGGGCCGTCCGGGGCGGAAATCAGCAGCACCGCGCCGTCCATCTGGGCGGCGCCGGTGATCATGTTCTTGATGTAGTCGGCGTGGCCGGGGCAGTCCACGTGCGCGTAGTGGCGCGCCGCGGTCTCGTACTCAACGTGGGCGGTGGCGATCGTGATGCCCCGCTCGCGCTCTTCCGGAGCGTTGTCGATCGAGTCGAAACTCCTGAAATTTCCACCTTCTTCGGCGGCGAGGACCTTCGTAATCGCGGCGGTCAGGGTCGTCTTGCCGTGATCCACGTGACCGATGGTCCCCACGTTGACGTGAGGTTTGGTGCGTTCGAACTTCTCCTTGGCCATCTGGTCTTCTCCTTGTGTGCTGCGAGACTGGCTGTGAGACCTGGGAAATCAGATCGTCCCCTGCGAAGAGGGGGCAAGAGTGGAGCCCACGACCGGGATTGAACCGGTGACCCCTTCCTTACCAAGGAAGTGCTCTACCACTGAGCCACGTGGGCGGAGACGGGGGCGGGGGCCGATAGCGCGGCTCCGGACCGCGCCGGCGGATCGGCCGCGGTCCCGGGACGACACGAACCGCGCCGCTTTCAGCATGGAGCGGGAGACGGGATTCGGACCCGCGACCCTCAGCTTGGAAGGCTGATGCTCTGCCAACTGAGCTACTCCCGCGTTATGGAATGAAGGGACCGCCGACCGTGGACGAACCGGGCAGGGGGCCGCCACGTCCCCGTCCGCCGGGACGGGTACGCCGTGGCTTGCGCGTGAGCGCGTCGTAGCGAGCCGGAGGTTGCCGTTGTCGGTGGTCAAAGCAGTGGGTGGGTTCGGTCGAGGAAACTCCGCAAGTGGTGGTGGAGCGGGGAGGATTCGAACCTCCGAAGGCGTAAAGCCGGCAGGTTTACAGCCTGCTGCGTTTGGCCGCTTCGCTACCACTCCGCCCGGGAAACTCCGCCGCTCACGAGACGGGAAAGCAGCCTCCCTGATAATCAGCCGGCCGATCCGGATCGGGTTGTCCAGATCAGTCCCTCCGGATCCAGCGCGATCCGGTCCGATGCGGTCTGGCCCGATCCGGAGCTGGCGAAGGGACTTGAACCCTTGACCGGCTGATTACAAATCAGCTGCTCTGCCTCCTGAGCTACGCCAGCGTGCACCGGCGAACGGTTGAGTATAGGTTGGCGCTCTCACGAGTGTCAACTGCGAACCGGAAGTCGTGTCGCCGGTCCCGACGCGGAGGCCCCCACCGCCTCTTGGCGCACCCTCTCGTAGAGCACGATCCCGGCGGCCACGGAGACGTTCAGGGACCGGACCGAACCCAACTGCGGCAGAGAAACCAGGACCTCGCACTCCTTTGACACCCCGGCGGCGAGGCCCCGGCCCTCGGACCCCACGACGAGGACGGTCGGCTGGGTCCAGTCGAACTCGTACCAGCGGACCTTCGCCCGCGGCGTGAGGCCGACGGTCCAGTACCCGTGAGCCCTGAGCGCCCGCAGAGCACTCGCGGCGCCCGGGATCCGTACCAGCCGGGCGCGGGCGATGGCCCCCGCCGAGGCCGCCATGGCAACGGGCGAGGGAGGAGCCGCGCCGCGCCGCGGAACGAGCACCGCATCCACTCCGGCGCCGTCCGCCGCGCGAACCAGCGCGCCGAAGTTCCGGGGGTCTTCGATGCGATCGAGCAACAGCAGTCGACTCGGCTTCGGGTCCATCGACAGCACCTGACCGAGCGCCAGCCACTCGACCGGCGACACCTCGCAGGCCGCCCCCTGATGGCGCGCTCCCTCCGAGATCCGGTCCAGGTACCGATTCGGAACCCGTTGCAGCGGAGCGCCGCGCGCCCGCGCGATCTTGAGCAGGGCCTGATGGCGGCTCTGCAGCGGTCCCGTCCGAACCAGCACGCGCCGGACCTGGTTCGGGATGCCCTGCAGCGTTTCCTCCACCCGGGCGGGGCCGAAGACCCAGGTCGTGGCCTGGTCCTCGCGAGTCTCGTCCGCGGGACGGCCCGACCTCGCCGGACGGCGCTTCTCGTGGCGGGTCATCCTGGAGGCGATGCCGGTTCCAGGATTCGTGACTGCGGATCGAGGCGGACCAGGGCCTTCGCCACGAGCCCCTCACCCCGTCCCGTAAAGCCCATGCCGTCGGTGGTGGTGGCCTTGAGACCCACCGCGTCCGGCGCGACCCCGAGCATGCCGCCGAGCCGCTGCCGCATCTCCTCGATCCGGGGAGCGAGCCGGGGACGCTCGGCGATGATGGTGAGGTCCACCTGACCCGGTCCATGACCTGCGCGGGCGGCGACTTCGAGGGCCCGCCGCACGAACCGTTCGCTCGCCGCGCCCCGAAGCTCCGGATCGGACGACGGGAACAGGGCCCCGATGTCGGGTCCGGCAACCGCGCCGAGGATTGCGTCGGTGAGGGCATGCAGGACAGCGTCCCCATCGGAGTGTCCTTCCAGCGCGGGAACTCCCGGAAACGCGATTCCCCCCAGTTGCAGGGTTCCGGTCGTCCCGAAACGGTGAGCGTCGAAGCCGAAACCGATGCGGGGCATCGCGGTGACCCCGCCCAGCAAGGTACGCGCGACCTCCAGGTCGGTCGGGCGGGTCACCTTCAGGTTCCGCGGACTCCCTTCGACCACCCGCACCGGATGTCCCGCGGCCCGCACCAGCGATGCCTCGTCGGTCCCTCTCAGTCCGGCTTCCTCCGCCCGGGCAAGCGACTCCTTGAGCACGCTCCGCCGGAAACACTGCGGTGTCTGGACGGCGACGGTGTGGTCCCGATCCACCAGGTTCTCCACCTTGCCGTCACCGGTCACCCGCCAGAGGGTGTCCGGCGGGCGGCACCCGGGGATCGCCGCACCGTGGCGACGGGCCGCCTCGATGACCTCTTCAACAAGCGACAGCGGCGGCGCCGGCCTCGCCCCGTCGTGGACGGCCACGAGGTCGGCGACCGCACCCTCTGCTTCCTCGAAACGCGCGTCGAGCGCCGCCAGTCCGCGCGCAGTCGATTCCTGGCGGGATACCCCTCCGGGACAGCAGGAAACCCGGCCCCCTTCCGGGCCCAGATGCGGACCGAGGTCCGCTTGCCACGATTCGAATCCCCTCTCGGGCAGGACCACCACCAGCCGCGCGACCTTCCGCGAGGCAAGTACCGCGCGGACGGAATGAACGACGAGCGGCAGGCCGAGAATCGGCTGGAACTGCTTGGGGGCGGCGCCGGCGCCGAACCGGATGCCGGACCCGGCTGCTACGACGACCGCGCCAACCCGCATGGTGATCCGTTCCTCTACCGGCTCGTCAAGCCTGACCCATTGCGGCCAGGGCCGCATCCAGCGTTTCGACCGCGACCAGATCGATTGCCGCCGGCCGCTCGGCGGCGTCGGCCTTCCCCGGGTGCATCACCGCGCGGCGGTACCCCAGACGCGCCGCCTCCCGCAGGCGCACCCCCGCCTGATGGACGGGCCGCACCTCTCCCGAGAGTCCGACCTCACCGAGGAAGACGGTTCCCGGCGGCACCGGAGCTCCCCGTCGCCGGGAGACCACGGCCGCGAGGAGGCCCAGGTCGGCGGCCGGTTCGTTCACGGTGAGCCCGCCGGTCACCGACACGTAGACGTCGCTGCGAACAAGTCCTCCCCCGCCTCCCGTCTCGAGGACCGCCAGCAGCACCGCCAGCCGGCCGCTGTCGAACCCCACCGGAACCCGCCGGGGATAAGCGAGCGGGCTCTCGGCGAGCAGCACCTGGATCTCGGCAAGGAGGGGCCTCGTTCCCTCGAGAGTACAGACGACGGCCGATCCGGGCTTCGGGGGCCCCCCGGTGAGGAAGAGTTCGGACGGATTCCGAACCGGGACGAGTCCCCGCCCGGTCATGTCGAACACGCCGAGCTCGCCGGCGGCGCCGAACCGGTTCTTGACGGCGCGGAGCAGCCGGTGCGACTGCCTCCGGTCCCCTTCGAAGTGCAGCACGGTATCCACCATGTGCTCGAGGGTGCGGGGACCGGCGATGGCGCCGTCCTTGTTGACATGACCGATGATGAAAACGGGCACGCGGGTCGACTTGGCGAACAGCACGAGCGCGGCGGCCGACTCCCGAACCTGGGTGACGGTCCCCGGGGCGCCGCTGATGTCCGGGGAGTGGACGCACTGTACGGAGTCGAGCACCAGGAGCCGCGGTTCCACGGACTGCGCTGCGTCGAGGATGCGGGGCATGCTCGTCTCCGAGAAAAGGAGGAGCGAGTCCGGCTGAAGCCCCAGCCGCTCGCCGCGCAGCTTGAGCTGGTGCTCGGATTCCTCCCCGCTGACGTAGAGCACGGGTTCTTCGGAAGCGGCAGCCGCGGCGGCCAACTGAAGGAGCAGGGTGCTCTTTCCCGCGCCCGGCTCTCCCGCGACCAGGACGGCGGAGCCGGGTACCACCCCGCCACCCAGGACGCGGTCGAGTTCCGGGATGCCAAGCGGACGGCGCGGCGCCGTCCGGGTATCTACCTCGTTCCAGGCGACCGGCGCCGCGGCTCCGGCGCCCGCCGCCGCGGCGAACCCGCGCCAGCGCCCGCCGGCAGCGCCCTCCGGCGGCGCCTCGTGCTCGACGAGCGGCGTCTGGGAAGAACAGGACGGGCAATATCCCATCCAGCGGGAGTAGTCCTGCCCACACTCCACGCAGGCGAAGCGAACGGTGGAGCGCTTGGGCACCGGCTCACCAACCGGTTTCCTCGTCCGGGTCGGGGTAGTCGGCGTCCCGGCCCACCGCCTCGTCCTCCAGGGTCTGGAACTTCGTGTACCGATCGAGCCAGGCCAGCCTGATGTCTCCGACCGGACCGTTGCGGTTCTTGGCAATCATCACCCGGCGGACGGGAAGCGACGGCGCTTCGACCCCTCCGGTTCCATCCTGTTTCTTCTTCCACTCCCGGTGAATGAAGATCACGATGTCCGCGTCCTGCTCGAGCGCGCCGGATTCGCGCAGATCGGACAGACGCGGCGCCGTCGACGCCCCGGTCCGCTGTTCCGGCGCACGGCTGAGCTGGGACAACGCCAGGACCGGCACATCGAGCTCCTTGGCCAGCAGCTTGAAGGACCGGCTGATCTCGGCAATCTCCAGATTGCGGTTTTCGAAGCGCCGGGATCCGGGCTCCGACGCCCGCATCAATTGCAGGTAGTCGATCACGATCAGGTCGAGTCCGTGTTCCCGGCTCAGTTGGCGCGCCTTGGATCGCAGTTCGACCGGGGTGACGTTCGAATCGTCCACGTAGATCGGCATGCCCGCGACCACCGGAAGCGTGTTCTGGATGAGCCGGCGATCCCGCTCGCTGAGCAATCCGGGACGCGAGAGCTGCCGCGCATCGACCTCTGCCTGGGAAAAGAGCAAGCGGGTGGCGATCTGCCGGCGGGGCATCTCCAGGCTGAAAATCAGCACGCGCTTGCCCGTGCGCCCGGCGGCAAGGGCAATGTTGAGCGCCAGACTGGTCTTGCCTTCCCCGGGCCGGGCCCCGACCAGGATCAGATCCGCCTTGCGGAGGCCCCCCATCAGGTTGTCGAGGTCCTGGAATCCGGTGCGAATCCCCGAAAAACCCTCCCGCTGGCGGGTGGACTCCTCGGCGAGACGGCCCAGGTCCTCGGTGAGGCGCACCGGACCGGAGGCGAACGTCCCCTCCGCAATGGCGTACAGGTCCTCCTGGGCCGCGGAGAGGATTTCCCGCGGGGAGTCTTGCATCGCGTCACTCGCGATGCGGCTCCCGAAACGGTGGAGTTCACGACTGAGCGCCCGTTCGCGAACGAGCTTCGCGTAGTCCGCGGCGTTCGAAGAACGCGCCACCCCATCCGACAGCTCACTCAGATAGCCGGCGCCGCCGGCGGCGTCCAGCTTTCCGGTCCGCTCGAGTTCCGCGCGAACGGTCAGCAGATCGATCTTGCGTAGTTCGGGAGCGTCGTCGAGTTCACAGAAGGCGTCGAAGATCCGCTGATGCCGTACATCGAGGAAATCCCGGGTCTTCAGAACCTCCCGGACCGAATCGAGCTGACTCCGATCCACGAGGACCGCGGCGAGGACGGCTCGTTCGGCTGCCAGGTCGTGCGGGAGGCGGACGGCTTCGTCCGGCACGGACAGACGCCTCGCTATGGCTCTTGGCTTGAGGGAACGGAGCGGCTCAGCCGGGATCCGTCGGGAGAACCGGGCCGCGTGACGTCTTCCACGGGCTGCTCCGGGCGGGGTCAGTCCTCCGAGTCGTCCGTTTCCTCGGAGGAGGCTCGGGGGACAGCCTCATCGTCATCGGTCTCGGCGACCCGCTTGGCCGACACCTCCGTCGGGATGTCCGGCAGCGGCTCCACTCCGAGAGACCCGGCTGCGACCGGGGAAACCTCGATCGGGAGATCGACCTCGATATCGCTGTGCAGCCGAACCACGGCCGATGCCTGGCCGGCTACCTTGATCGGACCACCGAGAATGATGCGGTTACGGGCAATTTCGAATCCGCCCTCGGCGAGCTGCCTGGCAATGTCCTGGACCGACACCGAACCGTAGAGCTCGTTGGAATCGGTCTTGACCCGGCGCTCGAAACGGAGCGTCTGGCCCTCGAGGGAACGGGCGAGAGCCTCCGCCGCCTCCCGTTCCTTGATCCTCTCTACCGCCCAGACTTTTCTCGCTTCGGCTACCTCCCGGCGGTTCTCGTCCGTGATCGGAACCGCAATCCGACGGGGGAGCAGGTAGTTGCGGGCGTAACCCGGACGGACGTTGACTTCGTCGCCCGGTTCACCCAAGGCATCCACGGGCTGTTTCAGCAGCAGGCGCATGGCTCTTTCCCCCGCCAGTCCTATTCGTAGGGCAGGAGCGCCATCTGCCGGGCGCGCTTGATGGCGATCCGGATCTGACGCTGGGCTCGGGCACTGGCGCGCGATACCCGCCGCGGGGCGATCTTGGCGCGGTCACCGAGGAACTCGCGCAAGAAATCCACGTCCTTCCAGTCCACCCGGTCCACGCCATTCAGCAGCGGATTGACTCGCACCCGCCGGGTGCTCTGCCGGCGGCGGCGGCGAGGGGTCGCGGCCCTGTCGCTCATGATGTTTCCTCCTCATTCTGAGTGGACGCGTCCGCTGGCGCCGTCTCTCCGGCTCGGTCGGCCTCCCCGGCACCGGCTTCCTCCTTGGCGCCAGCCGCCTCGGGCGCTTCTTCGGCCGCCTTGGCGGCAGTCCCGCCGGCCCCTTCGGGCGCTTCTCCGGCCGTTTTGGCGGCCGTCCCGCCAGCCTCTCCGGCCGCTTCTTCCGCCGCCCTGGCGGCTGCCTCGGCAGCCTCGGCAGCGGCGGCCGCCGCGCGGGCGGCTCGTTCCTCCCGCCGGCGGAGGTCCGCGGCCTGGTCCCGCTCACGGGTTTCCTTGTCCGTCCGCAGCACGATGAAGCGCAGCACGCCCTCGGCGAGACGAACGCGGTTTTCGATGCCCCTGATGGAAGCCGGGGGCGCATCGAAGTAACAGAGGATGTAGAGGCCTTCGTGGTGCCCGGCGATGGGGTACGCCAGCCGCCGCCGCTCCCAGGGTTTCAGGCTGACGACCTCGCCTCCCTGCCCCTTCACGATGCCCTCCACGCGCTCGACCACTGCAAGGGAAGCGGCGTCGTCGAGGGTCGGATCCAGAATGAACATGAACTCGTAGCCGTTCATGAGGGAATCCGGTTGGGGCAGAGCCTCCGTCCGGGGACTCGACTGTTCGCTCATTCGAGAGTGTCTCCAGCGTCGCCTGTGACGCGACCCGCAAGAAACCGTGCGGGAGTCTGCGGGCGGTCCGGCATCACGGAGCCGCCCGGTTGAACCGGTTCATGGCGGTTTCAATCCCCTGCCCGACCGCGGTTTCGATGGCCCTCACCGCACGCTCCAACAGGTCTTCGACCGGAGCGGCCTCCTGAGGGGCAAAGTGAGAAAGCACGTAGTCAGCCGGATCTTCCCCTGCCGGGGGATTCCCGATACCGAGGCGCATCCTGGGGAAATCGCCCGTTCCGAGCGCGGACAGGATGGACGCCAGACCATTGTGGCCTCCGTCGCTGCCGCGGCGGCGGGTCCTGATCGTTCCCAGCGGAAGGGCGTAGTCGTCGCACACGATGAGGGTCTCCTCCGGCGAACGGCCCTCACTCTGCAATAGCCGCCTCACCGGACCGCCGCTCCGATTCATGTAACCCATGGGGCGCAGAAGGCCGATCTCCCGTCCGGCGACCTCGGCCTGCACGAGGAGGCCCCCGTCGAAGTGCCGGGCCCGAACGGATCGATCCCCGAGGAGCGCGGCAACGGCGTCAAAACCGATGTTGTGCCGCGTCCCCTCATACCGGACCCCCGGATTGCCGAGCCCCACGACGATCTGAACGGGGACCTCGACACGCGTCGGAGTCTCGTGCGGTGACCCGCTGGTGGCGCCGCCGGGTTCGCCCGGGGAAGGATCGCTCACCACAACCGCCGGCCACGGAGCGGCCCGAGAACCGGGACTGGGGAAACAGGGACTGGACAACACGTTGGATCAGGAGGGTTCCGCCGGTCACTCTTCTTCCGGTTCTTCTTCACTCTCATCTTCCTTCTCGGGCTCGTCAGTTCCCTTCGGGGGAGAGATGTGCACGATGACCACGTCCCGCTCCGTCGCGAGGATGAGCCCCTCCGGCAGTTCGATGTCCCCCGCCCGGACGGTGTCGCCGTAGTCGAGTTCGCCAACGGCGACGGGCAGGAACTCCGGGATGTCGTGCGGCCGGCAACTGACGGTGAGAGATCGGCTGATGAAGTCCAGGTGTCCACCGCGCTTGACGCCCACGGAATCACCTTCAAGATGAACGGGAACGTGCCAATCCGAAGCCTTGTCCGGGTCCACGCGCATGAGATCCGCATGCAGGACGGAATGGTCGAGCGGATGCAGTTGATAGTCGTGAATCATCACCTGCTCCACGCTCTCCTCGCCGTCGATCTCGAGCGAGAAAATGGTGTTCACCCCGCGCGGAGACCGAACGATGTCGGTGACGTGGCGCGGGGAAACGGTGAGCGGTCGGGAGCCGGCAGCGCCGCCGTAAACGACGGCCGGAATCATCCCGGCTGCCCGCAGACGGCGGTTTGGCCCCTTGCCGACGGCAGTGCGGGAACTCGCGGGAATCGAGAGCTGAGCCATGGAGTGTGCGTGGGGTGGTTCGTGATGGACGCGGTTGCGCGGAGGTCCGGGAACGGGAAGAGGGGACGCAGACGGCGTCGTCCTCGAAGGTCCTTCTCGGTGGGCTCCGGGAGAGTGCGGCCCGAGGTGTCTGGCGGATGTCGCCGCAGCGCCATCCGCTCCGCAGCGGGATTACGGGGCGGGGAAGTCTAGCAGCCCGAACCCCGCTTCCGCGCCCGCAGATTCGCGGTGTCCCGAAGCGAAAGGAGCCGTGCGGGCGGGAAGGATCCGATCAGACGAACAGGGAACTGACCGAGTCCTCTCCGTGCACGCTCTCGATCGCCCGGGCGAAGAGCGAAGCCACGGAAAGGACCTCGATCTTGCTGTCCGGAGCTCGCGCGTCGGGAGCGAGAGGGATCGTGTCTCCAACGATCAGGCGCTCGAGTGGACCCTTTCGGATCCGCTCGACCGCCGGTCCGGAGAGCACCGCGTGGGTACAGACGGCAAGCACCCGCGTGGCCCCATCCTGGCGGAGCGCCTCCGCGGCGCGGACCAGCGTCCCGGCGGAATCGACGATGTCGTCCACGATCACCGCGGAACGCCCGCGGACCTCTCCCACGACGTGCATGGTTTCGACCTCGTTGTCGTTGCCGCGCCGCTTGTCCATGACCGCGATGCCCACTCCGAGTTTCTTGCCGTAGGCGCGGGCCCGTTCAACGCCCCCGGCGTCCGGCGAAACGACAACCGGCCGCTCCAGCTCGAGGCTCGGCAGGTGGTCCAGCACCACCGGAGTCGCATAGAGGTGATCCACCGGAATGTCGAAGAATCCCTGGATCTGGCCGACATGGAGGTCCATGCAGATGACGCGGTCGATCCCGGCGACCGTCAGCAGATCGGCCACCAGTTTCGCTGAGATCGGGACTCGGGGACGATCCTTGCGATCCTGCCGTGCGTACCCGTAGTAGGGGATGACCGCATTGATGCGGGCCGCCGACGCCCGCTTCAGCGCGTCCACCATGATGAGCAGTTCCATCAGGTTCTCGTTGACCGGCGGCGACGTGGACTGGATCACGAAAGCGTCCGCGCCCCGGACGTTGTCCTTGATCTGGAAGCGGACCTCACCGTCGCGAAAACGGCCCAGCGACGCCTCCGAGAGCGGAACTCCCAGGTTCCGCGCGATCGCGGCCGCCAGGTCCGGATTGGAAGAGCCCCCGATGACCTTCAGTTCGCCCGCGAATCCGTGGGTCCGGCTGCGGCACTGGCGATCGCCGGTTGATTCGGTCATGTCGAACGCCGGGAAGGCGCAGCACGAACGGCCAACGGGGCGCGCACGCGTGGGGTAATCACGAACCAATCACCGGTACAGCGGGCTGGGGCGGAAGGATTCGAACCCTCGTAGACCGGAACCAAAACCCGGCGCCTATCCCCTCGGCCACGCCCCATCCGGCCAGTTCCCCTGGAGGGCCGCCCGGTGTTCGCTACGGGTGATCGTGCGGGTCGCGATTGCCCTAAGGTTAGCCTCCGAAAGGTGGGAGACGGCGTGCGCCGCCTGCTTCCGGTCAGCAAAGACGCCGAACACCGCCGAACCGCTTCCCGACATGGCCGTCTCCAGGGCGCCGGCCGCCTCCAGGGCGTTCCGCATCCGCGAAATGGCGTCGGGAGGCCGGGTCGTTTGCAGCACGGTGGACCGTTCCAGGTCGTTCGGAAAGCACCCCGCGAGGAGCTTGCCACTGAGTTGGGGCCCCAAGGGACCCGACTCGAGAAACCGTACCAGACTATCGGTCGGTTCGGACCCACCCTCTCGGTAAGGAGCAGCCGGCGGCCTCGGCAGACCGCGATAGGCCGCCGGGGTCGGAATGCCGAACTCCGGAATCAGCAGGACGAGCGGCAGTTCCGCCACGTCGGCCAGCGGGAAGACGTGCTCGCCGCGGCCGGTGGCGAGCGCCAGACCCCCGTACAGGAAGAAAGGCGCGTCCATTCCGATCTCGATCAGGAGCCGGTGCAGCACGCGGCGGTTCAGACCGAGGCCGAAGAGGCGGTTCAGACCGATGAGCGCCGCCGCGGCGTCAGAGCTTCCTCCCCCGAGCCCGCGCCCGGCCGGGACCCGCTTCCGGAGCCGGATGCGCGCTCCGGGGAGGCGCCGGCCGAGCAGGTCCTCGAGCCGCGACGCGGCACGAAGAACCAGGTTCGTCTGGTCCGTGGGGATGGAAGGCTCGTCGCATTCCAGCCGGAGCCCGTCTCCGCCGGGTTCGAAGGTAAGGGTGTCCCAGAGATCCACGCTGGCCAGCAGCGTGCGGACCGCGTGGTATCCGTCAGCCCGCCGTGAGAGGACACGCAGTCCCAGGTTGATCTTGGCCGGAGTTCTGATGCTCAGGCGGCGGGCAACGCGATCCGGACCGGCCATGGCGAACCCGTCCGCTCAGCGTCCCTCAATCCGGGACGACTGACTCAGTTCGCGCACCTCCGCCTGCCGGTAGCCGGCTGGCGTCCTCACCTCGAAGGAGTCGGGGTGCAGGGAGGCGTTCACCTCAAGTTCCTCGATGGTCAGGGTGGCGCGCGTGGCTTCGGACACGACCTCTACCAGACGTGGAACCTGGCGTCCCTGCCGCCGGTACCGACCGGGATAGCGAGCCTCGTAACCCGGGGCCACGACGCGCCGTACCTGCCCACCCTCCGCCGGATCGTCCCACCAGATCGCGGTCCCGCTCTCGAGGACGGCGGACCCGTTCGCCGGAAGCGACCGGAGGTTCTCCGACCCGCCGACCGGAGCGCCGCTCCCCGCCAGCAGGGCCGCAATCTGCTCGCGCCCCACGGAAACGCCAAGCAGCGGTCCCGTGAATTCCTCCAGGTCCTCTCCTACCGCGAACGCCCTCTCCCCGGGCACCACCAGGCGCACCTCTCGCGGGTTGGCCACGAGCGTCCACCGGGAGCCGCCGACGGGAGCGAAGAGTTCGAGGCGCATGGCCTCGACGGCTTCGGGTTCCGCGCCCCGGGGCGGACGGACGAACACGACCAGCAGGCGTCCCGAGAAGCGGCCGCGCTCACCTTCTCCCCGAAGACTCACCACAGCCTGGTACCGGCGCACGCTCGCGGCCAGCCTCGCCGTCTCGTCCAGCAGCAAAAACGCGGCGGCTTCGTCCAGGGGCGCCGCCGGGACCCGGCCCGCCCGGGCTGCGCACCCCACGGAAGCGGCGAGGCCGCAGAGGACCGCAAGCCGCAGCACCAGGGCGCTACCGGGGTGACCGAGCGGAACTCCCGGAGAGACCGGGCCGGCTCTCCTGCTAGTCCGGGTCGTTACCGGCTTCCTCGATTTTTCGGGCGATCACCTCTCGTTCGAGTTCCTGGTCGCCGTCGTGCTGGAGAGCCTTCCGCCAGAAACGGACCGCTTCCTCGGCGTTCCCCTTCGCCCGGTAAAGGTCTCCGAGGTGGTCCAGGACCACGCTGTTTTCCGGCATGCACTGCTGGGCCCGCAGCAGGTTCGGTTCCGCCAGGTTCAGGTCGCCCTTCCGGAACTGCACCCAACCGAGACTGTCGAGGTAGGAGCCGTTGTACGGATCCTCCGCGAGGGCGCGCTGGATCAGCTCTTCGGATTCTTCCAGCCGGTCGGTCCGGTCGGCGAGCATGTATCCGAGATAGTTGAGTGCGAGGTCGTGGTCGGGCTCGGCGGCGATCACCCGGCGGAACTCGGCCTCCGCCTCCTCGAGCTTCCCCTGCCGCTCGAGCAGGGCGCCGAGCTGAAATCGAAAGTCCGGGTCATCCGCCCGGTCTTCGAGCCAGCCACGGGTAATCCGCTCCGCGACCGGCAGATCCCCCCGTTCGACGTGGTGGCGGACCAGCGCGTGCACCACTCCCCCCGTCTCGGGGTATTCGGCCACCAGCGCCCTGAGGATTCCCAGCGCGGCGTCGTTGCGGCCTCCGGCGTTGAGCACCCGAGCCTGGAGCGCCAACAGGCCCGGTTCGCCGGGCCGATCCGCGATCAGCTCCTCGATGAGCGCCGCCGCCTCGTCCGGCTGGCCCGCCGCCAGCCGGTTCTGCACGAGGGCCACCCGGTAGCGGAACGCCTCCACACTGTCTCCGGCGAGCCGGATGGCTTCCTGCAGCGCGTCGTACGCTTCTACGTACTCGCCTACCTGCTCCAGCGTCTGCGCGAGCCGGGCGAGCGTTTCCCGGCGGCGGCCGAGCCCGTAGGCGTCCTGCGGAAGCGATACCAGGGTCTGGAATTCCTCAGCCGCCCTGGTGTACTCGCAGCGGGCGGCGAAGACCCCGCCGAGCGCCAGTCTTGCCGGGACGCTCCGGCTGTTTTCTTCCAGCAGCCGCACCAGGGCCGCTTCCGCGTCCTCGAGCTGCTGCTGCTGCCTGCGCACCATTGCCAGGCCCATGAGGGCGATTTCACTGCGGGGCTCCGCCGCGAGGATTCGTTCGAAGCCCTGGGCGGCTTCGTCGAGCCGGCCCAGGCGAGCCAGACCGTCCGCCAGGGACAAGCGGAGCGCCTGATCGTCGGGATGGTCGGCGGAACCTTTCTCGTAGAGCGCGACGACCTCGGTGAGGGCTTGTTCGGGCGAACGGCCCGGAATCTCGCCGTCGCGAAGGAGATCATCCACCATCTCACGCGCTTCCGGCTGGCGCGGTTCGATGCGAAGCGATTGAAGGAGGTAGTCGAATGCCTGCTCCCTGTCTCCCGCGGTGAGACGGAGCTGCGCGAGCAGCAGCAACTCGACGAAAGCGTTCGGGACGCGGCGGACGATCTCGCGGAGGTGTACCGCCGCTTCCTCACCGCGCTGCAGGGCGGCCAGCAGCCGAGCCAGCTCGGAGCGGCTGCGGAGGTCTTCGGGATCGAGGCGGACCGCCTCGCTCAGCGACGAGACCGCGCGCGGGGCGGCGTCGGGATCGTCTCCGGACCGGAGGCGGTGAAAGTACACCGCGCCGAGCGCCCGGTGGGCGGCAGCGGCGTCCGGATTCCGCTCCACCGCTTCCGCGGCGGCCGTTTCCGCAGCCTCCAGGTCGCGGGCGGAGAGGCTGAGGTTGGCGATCTCAATGAGCGGATCGACCGCCTGGGGGTCGAGTTCGGCCGCGCGCCGGTAGGCGGCAATCGCTTCGTCACGCTCCCCGGACATCTGCGCGATCCGGCCTTCGCCGAACACCCGGTAGGCCTCGGCAACGGGATCGACCGCGACCGGATCGTCCGCCTCGTCTTCGGCTTGCGCCGGCGCTTCCTCGGCGGGAACCTGTTGCTGGGCGCTGTACGCCTTCGCGGGGAACACCACGAGAAGCGCCAGCAGCGCCCAAGGGGCCATCCGGGACATGGAACGGGAATTTATCGCTCCCACCCAGGAGCGCCGCTCTTCAGAGCGGCATCGCGGCCAGAGGCCGCGAACTCCCGAAGTCACAGCGTCCCATCGCCCGACCGGAACCAGGAAGGCCCCACCGAATCGGCACTTCGCCGGGCGGGGCGTCTTCCTCGCTTCGGTTCGGGTCACGGGGCGGCATCACGCTCTTGCGTTTCGCCCACCGTGCGGGCGGTGCCGGTCTGAAGAGCGGCGCTCCCTTTCCTAGTGCCGGAAGTGGCGGGCGCCGGTGAGCACCATCGCCAGACCTCGCGCGTCCGCGGCGTCGATGACCTCCTGGTCCCTGACGGAGCCGCCGGGCTGGATCACCGCGGTGATCCCCGCATCGGCCAGCGCCTCGAGTCCGTCGGCGAACGGGAAGAACGCGTCCGACGCCGCGACGGCGCCTTCCAGCGGGGACTGAGCCTTCTCGACCGCGAGCCGGCAGGAGTCGAGCCGGCTCATCTGGCCGGCGCCGACCCCGAGCAGGGCGCTGCCCCGCCCCACCACGATGGCGTTTGACTTCACGTGCTTCGCAGCCCGCCAGACGAACCGCAGGCCCTCCCATTCGACCGCCGAGGGCTCCCGCCGGGTAACCACCCGGTACGCGGATTCGTCGTCGCCGCGGTCCCAGTCCTGAACCAGCAGTCCGCCCGCCACCCGCGCGAAATAGCGTCCCCCCGGCGTGAAACCCCGAAGGTCGTTCATCTCGATCAGCCGGAGGTTCTTCTTGCGCCGTAGCCGGGCGAAGGCGTCCGGATGGAAGGAAGGGGCGGCAATGGCCTCCAGGAAGGTCGAGGCCATTTCCTTCGCGGTGCCGAGATCCACCTCGCGGCTGAGCGCCACGATGCCGCCGAAGGCGGACACCGGATCGGTGGCGCGCGCGGCCCGGTACGCCTCCACCAGCGTGTCCGCGACGGCGGCTCCGGCGGGGTTCGAGTGCTTGATGATCGCTGCGGCGGCTTCGCTGTCGCCATTGGCGTTCGCCAGGTCCGCGACCAGCCGCACGGCGGCATCGAGATCCAGAATGTTGTTGTAGGAGAGTTCCTTGCCGTGGAGTTTCCGGGCGCCCGGGATTCCGGCGGGTCCGGTTCCCGGATCGCGGTAGAGAGCCGCGGCCTGGTGCGGGTTCTCGCCGTAGCGGAGTTCGGCCACCCTCGCGAACTCGAGTGACACCCGCTCGGGGAAGTCCTCCCCGGCGCCCTTCCCGGCGAACGAACCCGCAACCGCCCGGTCGTAGGCCGCCGTCGCGGCGAACGCCGCGCCCGCCAGCCGGCGGCGCAGCGCGTGGCCGACGCCGGGGTCGGGATCGTCGAGAGCGGCGAGCACCGCCGGGTACTCGCCCGGGTCCACGACCACCGTGACGTCGGGCCAGTTCTTGGCCGCGGCCCGAACCAGACAGGGACCACCGATATCGATGTTCTCCCTCAGCTCGTCGTCCCCGGCTCCCCGGGCGAGGGTCTCCTCGAAGGGATAGAAGTTGACGGCGACCACGTCGATGGGCCGGATGCCAAGCGACTCGAGCGACTCGAGATCGTCCGGACGCGAGCGCCGCGCGAGGATCCCTCCATGGATCCGCGGATGGAGGGTCTTGACCCGGCCATCGAGGATCTCGGGATGTCCGGTGACCTCGGAGACCTCGCGCACCGCGATCCCGCAATCCTGAAGAAAACGCGCCGTGCCGCCGCTGGCCACGATCTCGAAACCGCGCTCGACCAGGCCCCGGGCGAAGGCGTCGAGCCCGTCCTTGCGGCTGACACTCAGCAGGGCTCGGCGCGCGTGGTTCGTGGAGCCTCGAGGTTCCTTCATGGGCCGGAAGGCGGCGGATGCTAACAGGGGCGCGGGACCCCGTGAGTACTCTTGGGAACCGTCGCCGGTTTTCCGTATGCCGGCGCCCCGATTCCGTGTCCGAAAGCCGATCTGGAGCCCTCGCGCAACTCCCCGCGGTGGGGAGGCTCCTCGAGACAGCGCGCTTCCGGAGCCTCGCCGACACGTTCGGGAGACCGCTCGTCACCGCGGCGCTGCGGACCGAGATCTCGGACCTTCGCCGGGCCGTGCGCGCGGCGGCCGTTCCGGCGGGTTTCTCGCGCGATCCCGAAACCTGGCTCGCCGCGGCCGTGGAGTCGCGGCTCGACCGGGCCGCCGGCCCGGCCCTCCGGCGGGTGATCAACGCCACCGGCGTGGTCGTCCACACCAACCTGGGGAGGGCGCCCCTTTCGGAGCGCGCCGCGCTGGCCGTTTTCCGCGCGGCGAGCGGTTACTCCGACCTCGAGTTCGATCTCGCTTCCGGCGGCCGGGGGAGCCGCCAGGAACACCTCGGCGGTCTCTTCGAGGCCATGTTCCCCGGAAGGGCCTCGGCCGTCACCGGGAATGCCGCCGGCGGAGTGTTGCTGGCGCTCGACACCCTCGCCGCCGGCAAGGACGTGGTGGTGTCCCGGGGGGAACTGGTCGAGATCGGGGATTCCTTCCGGATCCCCGACATCCTGAAGAAGAGCGGCGCCCGGCTCGTCGAAGTAGGAACGACCAATCGGACGCGCATCGACGACTACCGGCGGGCCATCGCCGGGAGCGAAGGAGAGGTCGGCGCGCTGCTCAAGGTTCATCAGTCCAACTTCCGGATCGTCGGCTTCACCGAGGCGGCGTCCACCGCCGACCTCGTCTCGCTGGGAGCGGAGTTCGGAATCCCGGTGATCGAGGACTTCGGAAGCGGCAACCTGCAGCCCCTGACGGAACTCGGCGTGGAGGACGCCGGGGACGAACCGACCCTTGCCGATCGGGTGGCGTCGGGGGCGGACCTCGTCGTCTTCTCGGGAGACAAGCTGTTCGGAGGACCCCAGTCGGGAGTCCTGCTGGGGACACCGGAGGCGATACGGGCCTGCCGCAGGAATCCGCTCGCGCGCGCCCTGCGCCCCGACAAGATGGCCATCGCCGGGCTCCAGGCAACGCTCTGGAGCCATCTGACCGGACGCGCCACCCGCGAGATCCCGGTGATTCGCGCCATCGCGCGGCCCCTCGACGAGATTGCGGCGGCCGCGGGCCGTCTGCACGATGCCCTCGAGCCGGCGGACGGCTGGAATGTCGACGTGGTTGCGGAAACTTCACGAATCGGGGGCGGGGCGGCTCCCGGAGCGGGTCTGCCCACCCGCTGCCTGGCTCTCTCCCGCACCGGAATCGAGGCGGAAGCGATCCGCGGGCGGCTCCTCCGGAACGAGCCGCCGGTGGTCGCCCGCATCGTGGACGATCGCGTGCTCCTCGACCTGCGCACCGTTCCGCCGGAAGAAAACGACGAGTTGCTGGCGGCCCTCGAGTCCTTGTGGAAGGCCTGATTCCCGAGGCTGATTCCGGTCCATCCACAAAGTACCCTTCCCGGACCCACATCGTGATTTCCGAAAGCGAACGATCCGGACCGGACGCTCCCGCGGACCCGGCCGGCACCCTGCTCATCAACGGGAAAGAGCGCGCGTTGCCGCAGCCGGCGTCGGTGCGGGGCGCCCTCGAGGTGCTCGGGCTTGCCAGCCGCCCGGTCGCGGTCGAGCTCAACGGGAACCTGGTGCGGCGCGCCGATCAGGAGAGCACCGCCCTGAAACCCGGAGACCGCGTGGAAATCGTCAGTTTCGTGGGCGGTGGCTGACGTGGCTTCGGTCGAGGACACCCCGCTCTCCCTGGGCGGGCACGCCTTCAAGTCCCGCCTGATCCTCGGCACCGGCAAGTACGCATCGTTTCCGCTGATGCGGGACTGTCACGCCGCTTCCGGGTGCGAGATGGTGACGGTCGCCGTCCGCCGGGTGGACCTCGATGCCGAGGAGACCCTGCTCGACTACATCCCCCGCGACCGCTACACGCTGCTCCCCAACACGGCCGACTGCTTCACCGCTCGGGAAGCGATCCGCACGGCGCATCTCGCCCGCGAGGCCGGGCTTTCGAACTGGATCAAGCTCGAAGTCATCGGCGACCGGAAGACGCTCTACCCGGACAACGAGGAACTTCTGATCGCTACCCGCGAACTGGCCGCTGACGGATTCGTGGTGCTTCCCTACACGAGCGACGACGTGGTGGTCGCCCGGAAGCTCGAGCAGGCCGGCGCCGCCGCGGTGATGCCGCTGGGAGCCCCCATCGGCTCCGGTCTCGGGATCCAGAACCGCAACAACATCGCGTTCATCCGCGAAGCGGTCTCCGTGCCGGTCATCGTGGACGCCGGCGTGGGAACCGCGTCCGACGTGACGGTGGCGATGGAGTTGGGCGCCGACGGCGTGCTCCTGAACACCGCGGTCGCGGCGGCCCGGGACCCCGTGAAGATGGCGGAGGCAATGAAGCTCGCCGTCGAAGCGGGACGGCTCTCCTGGCTCGCGGGGCGCATGCCCCGCCGCCGCTACGCCACCGCGTCCTCGCCCCCGGCGGACGCTCCCGTCGTCTGAACGATCTTCCCGTGGCGCCAGCCTCCCGGAAGAAAGCGCGGGTCACCAGGGACGCAAGCGCGGGGAGCCAGGCCGCGGAGCGGGCGCTCAAACGACGGGCGGGGCGGATCGTCCGAACGCTCGCCCGGGATTACTCGGCGGCCGAATGCGCGCTGCTGCACGAATCCGCCCTCCAGTTGCTGGTCGCCACCATCCTCTCGGCGCAGTGCACCGACCGGCGGGTGAACATGGTGACCCCGGCGCTCTTCCGGCGTTATCCGACGGCCGATGACTTTGCCGACGCCGACCCGGACGAACTGGAGGAGATGATCCATTCGACCGGTTTCTTCCGGAACAAGACCCGTTCGATCATGGGCGCCTGCCAGCGGATCCGCGACGACTTCGGCGGCGAGGTGCCGGACAACATGGAGGACTTGCTGACTCTTCCGGGCGTCGCCCGGAAGACGGCGAACGTCGTGCTCGGCACCTGGTTCGGGAAGAACGAAGGGGTCGTGGTGGACACCCACGTGTTCCGCATTTCCCATCGCCTGGGTCTGGCGCCGAAGAAGACGACGCACCACACGGAGCAACGGCTGATGGAGCTGGTGCCGCGCCGGGAATGGACGAACTTCAGTCACCGCGTCATCCTCCACGGCCGCGCGATCTGCGCCGCCCGCAATCCGAAATGCCGCGAATGCACGCTGGAGAGCATGTGTCCGAGGAACGGCGTCGAACCGCCGCCGGCGGACCGTGTCCAGACGGCCGGCCGGCGGCGCACGAGGCGCCCGGCCCCCGCATGAGTCACCGCAAGACGCTCTACCTGGCCAACCCGTACGGCTTTTCCGAGGGACAGCGGGCGGGGCCGCTCGCCGAACTGGTCCGAGCCCTGGAGGCGCTGGGGGCGGAGGTCTGGGAACCCTTCGCCCGGAACAACCAGGTGGATCGCGCGGCCCCCGGTTGGGCGTACCGGATCGGACAGGCCGACCTGCGCGACGTGCGGGACGCCGACGGAATCTTCGCGGTGGTGAACGGTTGTCCCCCTGACGAAGGAGTGATGGTGGAACTCGGGATGGCGATCGCCTGGCGGAAGCCGGTGTTCCTGTTCCGCGACGATTTCCGCCGTTCGACCGATAGCGAGGAGTACCCGCTCAACCTCATGCTGTTCACCGGGCTGCCGGAAACCGGGTGGGAGGACTCCTGGTACCGGTCGGTCGAGGAGATCGCCGATCCGGCCAAGGCGCTCGCACGCTGGCTGCGAGAGGAACCGGTCTGATGCGCCTGGGGCTCGACCTCGGCTACCTGACGAAGGATTCCCCCGACCCGGTAGCGCTCGCCGAGCGGGCCGAGGCCGTCGGGTTCGATTCCGTCTGGGTGTCCGAGGCCTGGGGTTCCGACGCGGTGAGCCTGCTCGCCTGGATCGGCGCCCGGACCGAACGGGTCGCGCTCGGGACCGCCATCCTGCCCATCGGCTCGCGCACCCCGGCGCTCCTCGCGCAGACCGCGGCCACGCTGGACCTCCTGAGCGGAGGAAGGGTGATCCTCGGCCTCGGCGTTTCCGGTCCGCAGGTCATGGAGGGTTGGCACGGCGTCCCCTTCGCAAAGCCGGTGAGGCGGACCCGCGAGACCGTCGAGGTCCTCCGGCGCATTCTTCGCCGGGAGCGGAAGCTGGAGTACGACGGGGAGTCCATCCGGCTGCCCATGCCGGGCGGCACCGGACTCGGAAAGCCGCTGAAGCTGATGCTGCGGCCGCGGCGCGCCGAGATTCCGATCTATGTGGCCTCGATCGGTCCGCAGAACACCGCGCTCACCGCGGAGATCGCGGACGGGTGGCTGCCGTTCCTGTACTCACCGGACCAGGCGGCCGCAGTATGGGGCCCCGCGCTCGCCGCCGGCGCGGCGAGCCGGCAGCTCCCGGCGCCACTCGAAGTCGCTCCGATGGTCGATTGCGCCCTCGGCGACGATCTCTCCCGTCTCCGCGACCGGTTGCGGCCCCAGATCGCGCTCTACGTGGGCGGCATGGGGGCGCGCGAGCGCAACTTCTACAACCAGCTCGCGCGCCGCTACGGCTACGAAGCCGAAGCGAAGACGATCCAGGACCTCTACCTGGACGGGAAGAAGGACGACGCGGCGGCGGCCGTTCCGGACGGGCTGGTGGACGAGATCTGCCTCGTCGGGCCGGAGGCGAGGATCGCCGAGCGGATGGCTGCCTACCGGGAGGCGGGCGTCACGACCCTGATCGTCGCGCCGCCCGTCGATGCGGAGGGGAACCTCGCGCCGGGCGGGCTGGAAGCCCTGCGGCGCGCGTGTTCGTGAACGCCCTGTCCTGAACAAATGGTCCTGCTGGCGCTGTTCGCAGTCTTCTGCGGAATGACGGTGGTGCGGGTGGTGCTCGTCCGCCGGAGGACGGGGATCAACCCGGTGAAGCTGAAAGCGGACGATTCGGTGCACGGGGCGCTGGATCGCGTGCTGAAGGTCAGCATTGCGGCGTGGTCATTCGTCAGTCTGGTGTACGCCTTCGCGCCCGGCGTGAAGCCGTGGTTGGTCCCCATTCCATATCTGGAGACCGGGGCCATTCACCTGACCGGGGTCATCGTGACCGGCATCGCGATCCTGTGGATCGGGATGGCCCAGGTTCAGATGTCCGCCTCGTTCCGGATGGGGGTCGATCCATCGGAGAAGACAACGCTCATCCGCCACGGCCTGTTCTCGCGGTCAAGGAACCCCATTTACCTTGGCATCCTCGCGGGGGTCAGTGGGTTTTTCCTGATGGCTCCGAACGTCCTGAGCTTTGGCCTGACCGTCACCGCCATTGTCGGAATTCCGGTTCAGGTTCGGCTGGAGGAGGAATACCTGCTCTCGAAGCACGGCGACGCCTACCGGGAGTACCGGTCCGGCGTGCGGCGGTGGCTCGGAACGCGGCGCGGCTGACCGGCTGGCCCGAACTCCAAGCCGATGCGTCATCTGGGCGAATAGCGTCAGGCCGCTGCGGCCCTGCGGGCCGCGTGCCGGCCGGAGGCCGGCGTTCCCAGCCGGGGGCGCCGTGAGGGCGGGTGGGGTTGCGACGGGCGCGGCGCACCAGTTGCTGTGAGAATGCAGTCCGGCGGGTCAGCCGAGCGCCTTGATGGCGCCGCCGGCTGGGAACGCCGACCTCTGGTCGGCACGCGCTGCGCGACCGCGCAGCGCACGGCACGGCGCCGACCTGCGGGATGGTTCTCTCTCTCGGCGCCACCGGGGGGGAGGGGACGCTCCCGGACCTCTGTCGCCCGAGACAACTACGCGGCACGTCGCCCGCGGGCCTTCGGCCCGCTGTGCCGACCAGAGGCCAGTTCTCCCGGTGGGGGCCGGCGTTCCAAGCCGTTTCCGCCGTTTTCATGACGAGCGGGGTGCGCGGGAGGACACGCGCATGGGCGTTTGTTCCGGTGGGGGCCTGAAGGCCGCTACGGCGTCCAGACCTCCGCCCGTTCCAGGAACACCGAGGGGTTGGCCAGCCACTCGGCGTAGCCGATGTTCCGCTCGTCGGTGAGGTAGTCCAGCTTGTCGTCGAGACAGGCGAGCAGAACTTCCTCGCTCGGGTCGAGGGCGAATCCGCCGAGCTCGACCTCCGTGTCGAGGGCGGTCACCACGAAGAAGCCGTCGGAGGCCGCTTCCGCAACGCGGGCCCCGATCTCATCCCCCGCGAGCGCATCCACTCCCCGGCTGGCCAGCGCCAGCAGTTGCTCGGACCGGACCGACTCCGGGCCGAAAAAGACGACCTGCGGATAGCCGGGAGACGGCGGCGCCAGATGACTGCGTCCGGCAAGGCTCTCGGACGACCCACCCGCGGCGATGCGGAAAGCATCGCTACCGTCCGCGACGACGACCCCGTCGGGGGTGGTGACGCTGGTCCCCGCCAGCAGGACGCCGGTGTCATCGATGAGTCCGACGATCCGCAGGAAACGCGATTCGCCGGTCGTTTCCACGGATACGCCCACCCGCACCTCGTTCGTCAGATCGCTGTATTCGCCGAGCTCGATGGCGTCCACGCCGCGCACCAGAAGTGAGTGACGGAAGGTGATGTGTCCCGACGTGAAGGCAATCGCGAGGTCGCCGGACGCGTCCCGCGTGCGTTCCTCCAGAATCGTGATGCCGCCTCCCACCAGGTCGAACTCCGGGGTGGCCGGAAGCAACCAGATCCCGGGCCAGACGTCGATTCCGCGGCGGTTGAAGGAGAGGCCGGCGCCGTCCATCGCTTCGAGCGCGGTCAGCAGATCGGCTTCGTAACCGAGATGCTCGTCGGATTCCGGCGATGCCGGATCGGCCTCACCGCGATAACTGATCGGCTCGTACAGGGCGAAGAAGCCGAACTCGAGGACGCGCCCTTCATCGGCGCAGCGGACAGGAACCGGGGCGATGGGCACGGGAGCCGGAGCCGTCGGCGAAGGTGACGGGGTGTCCGAACCTTCGTCGCATCCCGCAACCGCGATACCGAACACGAGCGCGGCGGCCACCCGCGCACGGCGAGCTGTCAGGCGGTCCCGAACCCGGCGCCTCGTGCTCCGCGAACAGGTCTCATGGTGCCCGGACACCGCAGAAACCGCGATCTCGCGTTGCGCTCAGGCCGCAACCTCGACGACGGCAGCCGTGCATTGCGGTTGTGGGACCGGCTCCCCGTGTTCCCGCAAGCTGTCGAGATGGAGGGCAATCGCCTCTTGCATTGCACGGACCGCCTCTTCGCGGGTTGGGCCGGTCGCAGTGCAGCCGGGGAGATCTGGAGCGTAGGCGGCATAGTTCTGCGGAGCCTTTTCGATCACGATGGTGTATTGCATCGGCCCCTCCCTAGGGCTTCAAGCCTGCCTGCTTCAGAACACTAGCCCATGTGCCTCGCGGGAGATCGTCGGCGGGCTCGCCGGCAATCGTCACGGTGCCGCTCTTGACGGGGTGTCGGTACTGGCGATGGCTACCGGTGGTGCGAACCAGGGCCCAGCCATCGCGCTCGATGGTGCGGATCGCGTCGCGAACCTTGGGCATCAACTGCGGTTTCGGCGCCAGTCGGCCTCGCCGGCTGGCGCCGGGAGCGGAAGGCGGCCTTCGTAGATACGCGTGACCGGGCCCTTCATGAGCGGCGCCGCGCCGGTGCAGTCGATATGGAGCAGGTCGCCGCTCGCCACCCGGACGGGGGCTGCCGCTGGCCAACCGAAGAAGCGATGCGCCACCGTGACCGCCGCGGTGGCCCCCGTCCCGCACGCGAGACACTCGGCCTCGACGCCGCGTTCGAAGGTGCGCAACCGGATCTCGCCCGAGCCTTCGTCCAGCGCGATGAAGTTGGCGTTCGCCCCTGCCGGAAAGACGGAATGGCGCCGGATCGCGCTGCCGCGGCGATCCACGTCCACGACGCCGATGTCCGGAACGACCTCGATGGCGTGCGGAACCCCGACCTCCAGCGCGAACAGCTCGGCCTCTCCGCCGGGGAGATCGGGGAGGTGGAGGCGGCGGATCGGACTCGGCCTGGCCATCGCCACCCGCACCGTCGCCGCAGCGGCCGAACCAGACAGGATGTCGGCGCGCAGCACCCCCGCGGGAGTCGCCACCCGCTGTGAGGTCTCGCCCGCCCCGATCTCGCGGGCGAAAACCGCGGCGCAACGGGTCCCGTTGCCGCACAGCTCCCCCTCGCTGCCGTCGGCGTTGAAGTACCGCATCACGTAGTCGGCATCCTGCCGCTGTCCGTCACTCTCGATCAGGATCAGGCCATCGGCCCCGATCCCGAGCTTGCGCCGGCATGCCTGCCGGGCGAGCCCAGCCTTGTCGGCCTCGGCGATGGAACCGTCCCGGTTGTCCACAACCACGAAGTCGTTCCCCGCACCGGACATCTTCACGAAGGAGAGGACGCGGGCCAGGGGGGTCGCGTTCATGGAAGACCGCAGCCGATCGTGGCCACCGCGCCGTCCTCCGCGCGGGGAACCACGGTTCCGATCCGGACCGCCTCGACATCCGCTTCCCGGAGCCGGCCCAAGAAGTCGTCGGACCGGGCGTCGGGCACCCCGGCGAGAAAACCCCCCGCGGTCTGCGGGTCGAAGAGCAACTCGAGGCGGGGATGCCGCGAAGCCTCGGTCTCGATCCGGATCGCCTTCGCGATCTTGCGGTTCGCTTCGTGCGCGGTACTGCGGAGGCCGGACCCGAGGAGTTCCTCCGCGCCGGGCAGCGCCGGCAGCGCGGAGACGTCGAGCTCGGCGGACACGGCGCTGGCCCGCAACATCTCGGCGAGATGGTTCATGAGGCCGAAGCCGGTGACGTCCGTCGCCGCGCGGAGTCCCGCCGCGACCGCCGCCCGGGCCGCCTTCCCGTTGGGACACACCATCTGGGCAGTGGCCGTCTCGAGCCACACACCGCGTCCCTGGCCCAGCATGACGCCGCGCAGCACGACCCCACTGCCGAGCCGCTTGGTCAGGTAAAGCCCGTCGCCGGCCTCGAGGCCGTCGAGCGTCAGGAGACGATCCCCGATCGGGTGTCCTTCCACGGAGAACCCGACGGTCAACTCGGGACCGACCGTGGTGTGGCCGCCCAAGAGCGCAACCCCGTATTCGTCGAGGAGCGAGCGGGCGCCCGCCAGGAGCTGGTAGAGCGTCTCCGCGCCCGCCTCGGGGGTCTCGTCGTCGGGCAGGTTGACGAGCGCCATCGCGTACCGCGGGGCGGCGCCCGTGGCGAAGAGATCCGAGAGGGCGTTCGCCGCGGCGACCTTGCCGTTCAGCCAGTGGTCGCCGCTGAACGCCTTGAACCAGTCCACGCTGGAGACGACCACGTCCCCGCCCGGGGTGGCGAAGGCGGCGGCGTCGTCGGACTGCTCGAGGCCGAGGCGAACGCTCCCGTCCCTCCCGCCGGCGCCGGGGCCGAGTTCGTCCCGCAGGCGGCCGAGCGCCCGGTCGAGGGTGGTCTGACCGGCCTTCGCCGCGCAGCCCCCGCACACCATGGCCTCCATCGCGGTCCGGTCCATCCGGGAGAACTCGCCGGTGGTCCCGCCGCCGTCGTCGAGCACCTGGAACTTCCGCATGAACTTCCGGTCGATCCGGTCCTTGAGGTCCATCACCCAGCGGCCTTCGAAGGACGTTCCCCACTTCGCCCCGAGCGCGTGGCCGTCCCCGAGATTCAGGAGGGTGAGGAAATCGGGCTGCGGCCGGTAGCGCCGCAGCGGGCGGCCGGCAACCACCCGGCGCAGATTGTCCGCGATGAAGGGCCCCTGCCGGACCGCGTAGACGCCGGCCTTGGGAGTGGCCGGCCAGTCCTGAAGGGTCGCGCAGTCCCCCACCGCGAAGACCCGGTCGTCGCCCAGGGTCTGGAGCGTCGGGCGAGTGAGCACGTAACCGTGCTCGTCGAGCGGCAGCCCCGAATCGCGAAAGACGTCCAGGCTTCCGGCTCCCACCGCCCAGATGAGGGAATCGGCGGGAACGACCTCGCCGCTTTCGAGCCGAACCCCGCCGTCCTCGGCGGCGGCGACCGAGACGCCCGTGCGGATCGAGATTCCCCGCGCAGCGGCATTCCGGCGGGCCCGCACCGCCAGCGAGGGCGGAAACCCGGTGAGCACCTCGGGAAGCGCCTGGAGCAGCGTGATCCGGAGCGGGCGCTCGATCCCGGCCCGGCGCGCCGCCGCCAGCAGCCGCTCCCGGACGGTGAAGGCCAGTTCGATGCCTCCGGCGCCTCCACCGGCGACCACCACCTCGAACGGCCGGTCCGCGGCGTGGGCGAGAAAGGATGTGGAGAGCGTCCCGATCTCCCGCACCAGGCGCGCGATCGGCCGGGTCGCGCGGGCCCGCTCCCGGATGCCGGGGAGGTCGAGTCCGGCGACGGTGCTGCCGATGTCGAAGGAGACGAAGTCGTAGGCGAGGGGAGCGCGCCCCGCGAGCCGGATTCGACGGTCGGGCGGGTCCACTCCCACCGCGGGGGTGAGGACGACTTCGGCGCCCGCGAGCCGGGCCAGCGGGACCACGTCGATCTCGAGTTCCGAGGCCCGGTACTGATCGGCGACGAACCCGGGCACCATCCCGGAGTAGACGGCTACCGGCGTGTCGAGCACCACCGTCACCCGCGCCTCGGGCCACGGGCGCATCATCATCCGGCGGAGGACCTGGACGTGGGAATGGCCACCTCCCACCAGGACCACGTGCGGGCGATGGGCGGCCGTGTCGCGGTTCATGGGCGGGAGTCCAGCCGGCAGAGTATCCGCAGGCGGCACCTTGCCGATGCCGGCCATACAATCGCGAATCCGGCCAATCGCGGAAAGAGCAGCATCGGCGCCCTCCGCCAGCCGGGAGGAGACGATCCATGAAACATCAACTGACGCATCTGCGAGAGCGCCCCGCCCTCACGCTCATCGCCGCCCTCCTGCTGGCAGTCGCCTTCGGGTGCGCCGGGGGCGGCGACGAACCGTTCATGGAACAGCCCTGCACGGACGAGATGAGCCTCAACGAGTGCCTCGTCTTCCGTTCGGCCCAGTACGAGCTGGACACCGAGCGCGAGCACCCACCGCGCGGGTTCCTGGATCCCGACGTGTTCATCGAGCACGAGGCGGCCGGTTTCGCCAAGGTGCTCTGCTCGGCCGTGTTCCTGACCGGCCTCGATTTCGAGGCCGCCCAGCACCAGATCGGCGGTTTCACCTCCCGCTACCGGTACCGCGACCGGCTCACCGGACGCGAGGTCGACATGGAGGGCCAGAAGGTCCACATCACGACGGACACCGGAGTCACCCGGACGGCGGTGCTCCACGGCGATCAGGGCTGCGTCGCGCTCCCCATCGGCGAGGAGGCTCCCTTCTACGAGACGGTTCCGGTGACCTCGACGGTGAACCAGGACGACCCCTGGCCGATGGGCGACGTGCTCCCCGACGAGCCGCTGCCGGAGGATGTGGACGCGGAGAAACTCGAAGCGGCCGTGGACGCGGCCTTCGAGGAGGGCGCCATGACGCTCGCCTTCGTGGTCCTCCACCGCGGCCGGCTGGTTGCCGAGCGCTACCGCGAGGAGGACGGGATCACCAAGGACACCCCGCTCGAGAGCTGGTCCATGAACAAGAGCCTCTCCGCGACCCTGATGGGGGTGCTGATCACCCAGGGCGTCTACACCCTCGACCAGCTCGCTCCCATCGATGCGTGGCACGAAGACCCGAACGACGTGCGCGGCACCATCCGCATCCAGGACATCCTGCAGATGTCCAGCGGACTCCGCTGTCTCAACGCCGGCGATCCGGAGTGGGACGAGGCGACGATGGGCTATCCGGACCACCTCTATCTCTACACCAGCACCGTGGATTCGCACATCTGGGCGACCCAGCGGGCGCCGCAGTGGGCGCCCAACACCGTCGGCCGCTACCGCAACTGCGACCCGATCCTCACGAACCACATCGTGCGCCTCGGGGTCGAGGGCCGCGGCGAGAACTACCACCAGTTCCCGCAGAAGCACCTCTTCGACCCGATCGGGGCCAACCGGTTCGTCGCGGAAGCCGACCCCTACGGCAACTTCCTGCTGAACGGCTACGGCTTCGGCAGCGGCAGGGCCTGGGCCCGGCTCGGCCAGCTCTATCTGGACGGCGGGATGGCTCCCAACGGCGAGCGGGTGCTCTCGGAGGAGTTCGTCGAGTTCGCGACCTCGGTGGCGCCCTCCTGGGAGGCCGACGGGCGGCCCATCTACGGCGGGCTGATCTGGATCAACAACCCGCCGCGCGGCGGGGAAGCCCGCTTCCCGGCGCTACCCAACAGCACCTACAACTTCGCCGGGGCCGGCGGCCAGAGCACGATCATCGTCCCCGAGCACGAGATGGTGATCGCGCGGCTCGGGCTCTACGAGGGCTCGCTTGACGGGAGCGCCAACCGGGCGCTCCAGAACGCGCTGGCGATGCTGGTGGAGGCGATCCCGAGGAAGATGGAGGCCGGTAACTGATCCCCCCAGCCAGGCCCACCGCGCGGCTCGCGGCGGTGGGCCTCGGCCTGCTCGCGCTCACCGGCCCCGGATGCTCCGGGGCCGGTTCCGGCACCCCGAACGACCCCGTCGCCGAGGCCCAGGGCGGGCCGCCCCCGCTCCCGCTGGAGAGGCTCTCGCTGCCTCCGGGTTTCGAGATCGCCGTCTGGGGCCGGCTGCCCGGCGCCCGCTCGCTGACCCGGGGTGAGAGCGGGACGATCTTCGTAGGGACCCGGGAGGCGTCCGGCGGCGTCTATGCGCTGCGCGACAACGACGGTGACGGCAGGGCCGACGAACTCCACACCCTCGCCGAGGACTTGTTCATGCCGAACGGCGTGGCGATGCGCGACGGGAACCTCTTCGTCGCCGAGATCAACCGCATCCTCCGGTTCGACGGCATCGAGTCGCGGCTTGCCGACCCGGGCGAGCCGGTGGTGGTGACCGATGACCTCCCCGACATGCGCCACCACGGCTGGAAGTTCATCGACTTCGGACCCGACGGGATGCTCTACGTCCCGGTGGGGGCGCCCTGCAACCGCTGCGCCTCGGAGGATCCGCTCTTCGCCTCCATCGCCCGGATGCGACCCGACGGATCGGGGCTCGAGGTCGCCGCCCGGGGAGTGCGGATGTCGGTCGGATTCGACTGGCACCCCGAGACCGGGCAGATGTGGTTCACCGACAACAACCCGGACTGGCTCGGTGACGACAACCCGCCCGGCGAAATGAACATCCTTACCGAGACCGGACAGCACTTCGGCTATCCCTACTGCCACGCCGGGGACGTGAGCGATCCCTGGTACGGCCGGGACCGGTCTTGCGACGAGTTCGAGCCACCGACGCAGAAGCTCGGTCCCCACGTCGCCGCCATCGGCATGACCTTCTACCGGGGCGACCAGTTCCCCGAGGAGTACCACGGGCAGGCGCTCGTCGCCGAGCACGGCTCCTGGAACCGGAGCGAGCGGATCGGGTACCGCGTGACCCTGGTGCGGAACGAGAACGGCGTGGCGACCGGTTACGAGGACTTCGTCACCGGCTGGATCGGGGAACCCAACGAGCGTGCCTGGGGCCGCCCCGTTGACGTCCTGGAGTTGCCCGGCGGCGACATCCTGGTCTCGGACGACCGCGCGGGCGCGATCTACCGGATTTGGTACTCCGGCGACTGATCGGGCTCGCGGCGGCGCTCGCCGTGGCAGCCGGCGCGGCACTCGCCCAGGACCGCGACCCTGGGGAATGGCCGCACTACGCGGCGGACCTGTCCTCGACCCGCTACTCGCCGCTGGACCAGATCCACGCCGGCAACGTGGACCAGTTGGAGATCGTCTGGCGCTGGACGTCCCGGAACTTTGGGCCGCGGCCGGACTTCAACCTCCGCGCCACTCCGCTCATGCTCGACGGCGTGGTGTACGTCACCGCCGGCGCGCGGCGGGCGGCGGTGGCGATCGACGCGGCCACCGGCGAGACGCTCTGGACCTACCGGCTGGACGAGGGCAAGCGCGGGGAGTCGGCGCCCCGGCAGACCTCCGGACGGGGAGTCGCCTTCTGGAGTGACGGCGAGACGGCGCGGGTGTTCCTGGTCACCCCCGCCTACCGCCTGGTGGCCCTCGACGCCGAGACCGGCCGGCTGATCCCCGGTTTCGGCCTCGACGGGATGGTGGACCTGCGCCGCGATCTGGGCCGGGAGGTGGATCTCGAGACCGCGGCGATCGGCTCCGGCTCGCCGCCGACCGTGGTCGGAGACGTGGTCGTCGTGGGGGCAGCGCTGGTGAGCGGCGGCGCCCCGCCCTCTCCGGAGAACTCGCCCTCCCCGGTGCGCGGTTACGACGTCCGGAGCGGGGACCTGCTCTGGACCTTTCACACGATTCCCCGCGAGGGCGAGTTCGGGAACGACACCTGGGAGAACGACAGTTGGCGCTTCACCGGCAACGGCGGCGTCTGGGCCTGGATGAGCGCCGACCCCGAACTGGGTCTTGTCTATCTGCCGACCGAGGCCCCGACCGGGGACTACTACGGGGGCCACCGTCCCGGCGACAACCTGTTCTCCCAGAGCGTCGTGGCGCTGGACGTGGCGACCGGGGAACGGCGCTGGCACTACCAGACGGTCCATCACCCGATCTGGGACTACGACCTCCCGACCGCCCCGGTGCTCCTCGACCTGACCGTGGACGGCCGGCAGCTCCCCGCCCTCGCCCAAGTCACCAAGCAGGCGTTCACCTTCGTACTCGACCGCCGCACCGGCGAGCCCGTCTGGCCGATCGAAGAGCGTCCCATGCCGGCATCCACGGTGCCGGGCGAGAAGACGGCGCCCACCCAGCCTTTCCCCACGAAACCGCCGCCCTTCCAGCGCCAGGGAGTGAGCGAGGACGACCTGATCGACCTCACCCCCGAACTCAGGGAACAGGCGCTCCAGATCGCGCGGTTCTACACACTGGGTCCGCTCTTCACCCCGCCGACGGTGATGGTGCCGCGGGGAAACCGCGGGACGCTGACGGTGCCGGGGGCGCTCGGCGGGGCGAACTGGCCGAGCGTCGCGGCGGACCCGGAGACCGGGATCGTGTACGTGTCCTCGGGCCTCGACATGAACGTGCTCGGCCTCAAGAACGATCCCGAACGCTCCACCATGGACTTCGTCCAGGGTACGCGCCGGGAAATCCGGCTTCCGGAAGGCGGCGGGCCGCAGGGCCTGCCGTTGCTGAAGCCGCCGTGGGGACTCATCACCGCCCTCGACCTGAACCGTGGGGAGATCCTGTGGCAGATCCCGAACAGCGACACCCCGCAGTGGATCCGGGACCACCCGGCGCTCGAGGGCGTGGAGCTGGGCCGGACCGGCCAGGCCGACCGGGGCGGGCTGCTGGTCACGAAGACGCTCCTCTTCGCGGGAGAGGGTTCCGGCATGTTCGCCGCGTTCGGCACCGGCGGCCCCATGTTCCGCGCCCACGACAAGGCGACGGGCGAGATCCTCTGGGAGTTCGAACTGCCGGCGAACCAGTCGGGCACGCCCATGAGTTACCTGGTGGACGGCCGGCAATTCATCGTGGTCGCGGTCGGCGCACCGGACCACCCGGCCGAGTTCGTGGCGCTCGCGCTGCCGGAATCCGACTGAAGGAGAGGTCTCCATGAAGACGGTGCTTTCGCAACACGCGGATTCGGCCTACGCCCTCCTGCGGATCGTGGTCGGATTCCTGTTCTTCTGCCACGGCGTGGTGGCGGTCTACTTCCTGTTCGGGGAAGGAACCCCCTACTCGCCCGCGTGGCTCTACAACACGGCCGGGATCGTGGAGTTCGTGACCGGCGCGCTGGTCCTCGTCGGCTACCGCACCCGGATCGCGGCGTTCCTCGCCTCGGGACAGATGGCGGTCGCGTACTTCTACCGCCATCAGGCCGACGGGCTGCTCCCGATCCAGAACGACGGAGAACTGGCGGCGCTCTACTGCTTCCTGTTCCTCTTCATTGCGGCAGCGGGTTCCGGAAAGTGGAGCATCGAGGCCTGCTGCCCGCCGGGCGGGAAGGAGCCGGCATGACCCGCGACGAGGCCTGGGCGCACCTGACCACCTGGTGCGAGACCGATTCGCTCCAGAAGCATGCGCGCTCGGTGGAGATCGTGATGCGGGCGGCGGCCGGCCGCTACGGCGGCCCCGCCGCGAACCCGGACGTGTGGGGCATCGCCGGCATGCTGCACGATGCCGATTACGAGAAGTGGCCCGAGGACCATCCGAACCGGATCGTGGCCTGGCTCCGGGAGCGCGGGGAGGAGGACATCGCCTACGCGATCTCCGGCCACTACACGAAGTGGGGCGTCGCGTGGAAGTCGCCCATGGACAAGGCGCTCCTCGCCTGCGACGAGCTCACCGGTTTCATCGTCGCGTGCTGCCTGGTGCGGCCCGAAGGGATCTCGACCCTGGGCGCCCGCAGCGTCAAGAAGAAGCTGAAGGACAAGCGGTTCGCGGCGAAGGTGGAACGGCACGAGTGCCGGGTCGGCGCCGAACTTCTGGGCGTGGATCTCGGGGAACACATCGATTTCATCGTGGAGGCGCTGAAACCCCACGCCGACGAGCTCGGAATCACCGGACGCCAGCTCCATCCCTGATTCCAGGGAGGTACGGAACGATGCGGAAGACGTGCCGCACTGGATTTGCGCTCGTCGCGCTGGGCTTCGCGGTCCCTGCGGTTGCCGAATCACCCGAACCGCGCCGCCCGGTCCACACCTACTCCATCGTGGCCCGGGACCCCGCCACGGGCCAACTCGGAGTGGCGGTCCAGAGCCACTGGTTCTCGGTCGGCTCGATCGTGTCGTGGGCGGAATCGGGGGTCGGAGCGGTTGCCACCCAATCGTTCGTGAATCCGGCCTTCGGACCGCAGGGGCTCGAGCGGATGCGCGGCGGAGAGTCCGCTCCGGACGCCCTTGCCGCACTGGTCGCGGCCGACGAAGGCCGCGAAGTCCGGCAGGTGGCGATGATCGACGCGGAGGGACGGGTGGATGCCTGGACCGGGGGGAATTGCATTCCCGCTGCCGGCCACCACGTCGGGAAGGACTTCTCCGTGCAGGCGAACCTGATGGGAAGCGAGACCGTCTGGCCGGCGATGGCGGAGGCGTTCGAGAGCAGCGACGGCGATCTCGCCGAAAAGCTGCTGCGCGCGATGGAGGCCGCGGAAGAGGAAGGCGGGGACATCCGGGGCCGACAGTCGGCGGCCATCCTGGTAGTCCGGGGCGAACCGAGCGGCGAAGCCTGGCGAGACCGGCTCTTCGACCTCCGGGTGGACGACCACGAGGACCCGCTCGGGGAGTTGCGCCGGCTGGTCACCCTGCAGCGGGCGTATCACCACATGAACGCCGGGGACGTCGCGCTGGAGGTCGGAGACCGCGAGGCGGCGCTACGGGAGTACGGAGCGGCGCGGGCGCTGGTCCCCGGCCACTACGAGATGACGTTCTGGCACGCGGTGGCGCTCGTGAACATGGAGCGGGTGGAAGAGGCAGCGCCGCTCTTCGCCTACGCGTTCAGCGACGAGAACGACTGGCGCGAACTCGTCCGCCGGCTTCCGGGGGTCGGACTGCTGCCGGACAACGCTGCCCTCATCGAGCGGATCGTCGCGATTCCGTCCGAGGCCCGGTAACCGGGTGCGGCTCCCTGAGCGAGCGAACCTCCCGGGAGACTCGGAGGAACTGATATGAGAGTGTTTCGATGGCTGACCGCCCTGGTGGCGGCTCTTGCGCTTCTGGGAGGGATCGCGATGGGAAACAGACAGGCGGGAGCGGATGACGCCGTCTCGCGACACATGGTGGCCGAGGCCACGCTTGCGGCCCACTTCGTGGACGCCGCCCTGAGGGCCGGGATGGATCGCGACGCGATCAACGCGGTACTCCGTCGGATCGCCGATGAAACCGTCATCTCCGAGTTCTGGGTGAGCGACGAGAACGGTGAGATCGCATTCACGAACGTCGAGGGCGTGGACTTCACTTTCCCCATCGATCCGGCGTCGGATTCGCAGGCGGCTCCTTTCGCCGCGCTCCTGACGGGTGACGAGACCGTCGTGGTCCAAGGTGCCGCACCCCGGGTACTGGACGGCGCCACCTTCCAGTACGTCGGCGTCGCCGGTGTCGATCAGACCCGGATCGTCCAGGTGGGCCTGTCGGCAGCGGAACTCGACGAGCCGTAGCCGCGCGACTCGGAGGGAGCTCCGGCCCCCGACTCGTGGTTCCGGTCGGTACCGCCATCGCCGCACGGGGCGCGGCGCGAAACGCAGCGGCCCTACCGGGAACACCGTCAGTGGTTCTTGCGCAGGTACTCGAGGATCTCCTGCATGACCCGGCAGTCCACTTCGTTGTAGCGCTGGATCTCCTCCATGAGTTCCGTGTCGGCCAGCCGGATTCCCTTATCCGCGGCCTCCCGGTCGGAGTGCCACGCCCCCACCATCGCGCCCTGGCCGTCCACCGGGGAGTCGTCCCACGAGGTCTCGATGAGTCCGTGGCTGTGGAGGGTCTTGGCGATTTCCTTGAGCCCGAACCCGAAGGCGCCGCGAACAACGACAGGTTGTTCCTTCACGACCTTCTTCAGCAGGTCGAACCAGACGAAGTCCGGTGAGTTGGCCCAGTCCTTGTCCTTGTGCCGTTTACACGCAGAGTTGTAGGCCTTCTCCAACGTCGATTGTTCCGCGTGGGCCCAGTGGAAGGCCCGCGGCGGGTCCGTGACCCCGAGGCGGAGGCGGACCGAGCGCATGTGCTCGATCCAGGCATCGATCGCCGCCGCCTCCGCAGCCGCGTTCAACCGGTCGGCGACGAAGCAGGAAAACTGCCATTCGCCATCCTCCAGGTGACCGCAGCCGATCATGAAGATGAGCGGTTGTCCGCTCTTCTCGGGGAATCGCGAGAAGTCGTCGTTGCCGTCGTTCACGGTCTCGAAATCCACGAAGAACTCCAGACGGGGTCGCGCCCGCCACGTCTCCTCGGCAGCGGTGACGCGTTCGGGCCGCACTGCGGGACCATCCGTACGGTTCACGTCCAGAATCGCATCGAGTTTCGGTGACGTCGTTTCGCCCTTGACCCCAAACGAAACCGCCGTGGCTCGCGTATCACGCCAAGAGGTGATCCCTCGGCCTATTGCGTCGTCGCGCTTTTGGGCTCCAACCTGCCACAGGCGGATCGGATCGTCGAGCCTCTCGGTGATCTCCCGGGTTGCACCCCTCCAAGGCCACTCGGCATCGCCCAACGACGGCGGCCGGAGTTCCGGCCGGCTCGGCTCGGGCAGGACACGCCAGTCACGGCCTTTCGACCGGAGTTCACGCACCCAACTCACGGCGGCCTGTGCGGTGCGAGCGAGGTCCGCCGTCATTGACGCTGGTCCAAGCCGCTCCATGGCGTTGGAACCTCGGTCACCGCCCTGTTCCCACCCGCGGCCCAGCAGGAACGCCCGGCGCGGCGCGCGCCCCTGAAGACGGGCCAAGGCCGCGTTGTAGAGGAAGAGTTGCGCCTTGTAGGCCGGAAAGGAACCTCCGTTGTTGATCTCCCCCGGCATCGATCCCCCGCGCGGTTTTCGGCCGTCGGCCGGCTCGGCGAAGAGGCGAAGCGTCGTGAACTTGGCGTCCACGACGACATAGCGCGGGCCGGTATCCGGTCTGCCGGCGAGTTCACCGTACGGATCCGGGTGATTGGGGAAGAGCCGTTCGAACACGTCGGACCGGATGAGGAAATCGGGGATGCCGTAGGTGCGGGTTTCCGGGTTCCAGAGCACTCCGGCATGGACGACCTCGCGACCGGACTCGATCGCTGCGACGGTTGCCTTGACCTTCTCCAGATCCCGGCTCTCGTGTCCATCCGTGGTGATCCGCACCAGGTCCGCCCGCTGAGCCAGGTAGTTGGCAACGCAATCCTCGAACGCCATCCCTTGCTTCATGTTGAACTGGCGCAGGTCCAGCCGTTCATCCAGAGGGAGATCCCTCTCGAACCCGCGCTCCTCCCCGTAAAGGTGCAGCCAGTCCCCAAGGGTGTTTCCGAGCAGGTAGCCGCGGAGCTTGGTAGCGGAAACCCAGTCGTTCCAGCGTTCCCGATCGTCGGGCGACCGGGGGGCAACGTCCTCGCCCGCGTCGTTGTGGGTCAGTTCGTGGAGCTTCATCAGGCGGTCGCCTGCCTGACCGAACCGGACACAGGAACGGATCGGACGTTCGGCTGCGGCGAAACGGTCACCGGCGGGTGGAGCGAGTCACCACGCTACCGACGGAACCCCGAAAGCCACACGCATTCACGCCATCAGCCTTTCGCTCTCCAGTTCCGAGCCGATCTCACGCCTGGTCTCCCTGGCCACGCGCTGTCGCCTCTCCTTCGTTCCCCGGTAGGGCTTGCAAATCGGACAAGCCCGGGCCCTCCTGGCCCGGTGTTTTCTGTGTTTCCTGATCTTCACGCCAGTAGCTCCTCGTGCCCTCGAGCCACCTGGCCCGTTCCAGCCTCAGGTTGTTCGCTTGCTCAACAGAGTGTGGGTCACGATTCTTGATTCGTCAACCCGGAGCCATCGCGAATCTCATTGGAAGCCGGTGAGCCTGTCACGGATGTCGGCGAGCGACCGTCGCAGGTGCTGTACTTCCTGAACAACCGCTGCTACGTCGGCGTCCGTGGGGAGTGGCGTGTCGCCACGTTCGGCGATGTCGCGGAGCCGCCCGTCTCCGCTGACGGCCAGGTACTTCGGTCTTTGGTATGCCTCCGCGAGCCGCGAGGCCATTCGGTCACGGGTGGCTTCAGCCTTCTCGAGCGCCGCCTTGCCGCGCTTCTCGGCAAGCAGGAGATCGGCGTGGATCCGATCCCGATCCGGGTCGCTCATGACCTCTTCCGACCCGGGCGCCTCTCGAAGACGAGTCTGGACACCGTCACGCTTCCTCAGAAGCCGACGCTGCCCGGGCGGTTCTTGTCGCGGGACTGGCCCACGAGTTCGGACGCGATCTGCTCGGGATCGTCGAGGAATCCGAGTTTCTCGGCGCGCTCGTGGACCAGAGCGAAGTCAGCGGGGACGAGGCGGGTCAACGTCCGCACCTGCGTCGGGCATTCCCCGCTGAAAAAGAAAACCCAGGCACGGACGACGCGGGCCTCGTCCAGGAACTTGAAGGTCGCCCGGAAGAGAAAACGTCGCGCCACCGCCGGATCCAGGCGGTCGGCCAGGTTCGTGGTGAAGGCGTAGGGGAGATCGTGGGTCTCGAGCTGGCCCAACATCTCGTTGACCATGGAGGTCTCCCAGTTGCGCCGGGCGTCGCGGCGGTCGGCGAGGAAGGAGTCCGCTTCGTCGATGATCAGGAAGCTGTCCGTCGCCCGGGCCTCGGCGAAGGCCTTCGCGATCCGCTGCTCGGTCTTGCCGACCCACTTGCTCATCAACTCCGAGGCGCGTTTCGTCAGAGGATCGAGACCCATTCGCTTCGCGAGTTGCTTCGCGAACTCGGATTTCCCGCTCCCGGAGGGGCCGTCGAGAAGGATCCCCAACCGGCAGCGGCCGATCTCCACGATCCGGTCGGTCAACACCGTGAGATCCGGGTCGGCGTGGACCAGGGAGAAGTCGTACTTCTCCGCCGCCTTCGCCTCGGCGGTTCCCTTCCCCCGCAGCAACTCGGCCTTCTCCCGAACGGCGCGCCGCGCCGCATCGGGGCCACCTCCGGAGAGGCCGGCCACGACACCAGCGTTCCACACCTGGCGCGGGGTGACGCGGGGGTCGGCGGCCAGTTCCTCCGCCAAGGACGCCATCCCCGCGGACCCGTTGGCGCGCAGCAGACCGCGAAACGCGGTGGCGCGGCGTCCCCGAGGGAGATTGCGGAACTCCAGCGAGTACGTCAGGCGATCCAGGAAGTGCGGCATCCAGCGCAGGGCGCGGATCGAGTTCGCCGTAAACAACAGGGGCACCGGCGTGTTCTCCAGCAGGCCGTTGAGCCAGTGTTTCTCTTCTCCAAACACGAAGTTCTCGACTTCGTCGAACAGGATGACGGCCTCCGGCTCGTCGGCAAGCGCCTCGATCGCGTATTCGAGACTGACCCGTCGTGGGACCGAAAGGCGTGACTCCGGCCCGTGCTCTTTTTGGCCGATCGAGTAGAGCGTGGCTCCGGTCTCGGCGGCCACGGTCCGGCAGAACTCGGTCTTGCCGCAGCCGGGAGGTCCGTACGCCAGGAAGGAGATACCGCGACCCTCGGGGCGCCGGTCCCGGCGCGCCGAGAGAGCCGCCATGAACAACTGGCGGAAGTCCTCCGCGCCTTGGCCGTGGTGGCCGAACGCCTCCCAGGGAAGTTGGGCCCGGACCGGCTTCCCCAGACGCGGCCGCGCGATGTGCGTGGAGACGGTCCGCTCATGCCGTTCGGCGAAGCGGAAGAGATCGTCCGGCGACCCCTCCAGGAGGCGGGTCGACCGAATGGCGCGTTCGATGATGCCCGGGGGGCATTCCAGCTCGTCGGCGAGACGGGAGACAAGTGGTTCCAGTGCTTCCCCTTGCAGGCGCTCGATCCCGGAGTTCTCCAGCATCCGGCGCACCACCGAGCGGCGGCGGGTCGGGCTGTGGGCCTTGAAGTGGATAGTGAGGTCGAAGCGGCGCAGCATCGCCTCGTCGAACTGCGAGAGGTCGTTGCCGGTGAACACGATCGGGACAGGCGCGTTCTCGAGCAGGTCGTGGTTTTCCCGCCGGCTGCCGGCCCCGGACGACAACACGTCCTCCACCTCGTCACAGAGGATCGCCGCGCCGGGCTCGCTCCGGAGCAGCGCGGACGCCATCCGCAGGCGGTTCCGCTTGTCGGCGGAGCGGTCCATCCGACGATCGGTCCGCTCCGCTCCCCAGGCGCCCTGCGACTCGGATTCGCAAAGGTCGTAGAGACGAGCCCCACCGGCTCGGGCGAGCGTCTTCGCGAACTCGGTCTTTCCGGTTCCTGCCCGGCCATAGAGGACCACGCGAACGCTCTCCCGGGACTGAACGGCAGCCTTGAGGAAGCGCACGGCGTCATCCCGCTCGTCAAGGTGAGCGAAGGCGTCCAGTTCGAGCAACGGCTCCGGGGCCAAGGGAACGAGGCGTTCGCGCAGCTCCTCTTCGGAAGCCACGGGCGGCCGATAGACGCACTCGAACCAGCCTTCCACGTAGTCGTCCGGCTCGGCCCCGTTGCGGCTCCAGGTGTCGGCGTCGGCGATCCCGACTTCGGTCAACCGGCGAAGCGCACGCTCGACCCTGCCTCCGGAGACTCCCAGCAGTGTTCCGCTCGCCTCCGCCGGGTCACCGAGAGCGTCCTTGGTCGTGTCCCAGAGATCCTCCGTGAAGGACCCTCGGTCGTCGTAGAGCCGCGCCAGTTCCAGCACCGGACCACAGACCCCGCCGAGTCCGAAACGGCGTACCGCGAGAGCCGTGGCCCGCGCTTCGGCGCCCTCGGCGGGTGGATTCGCCACCGACCGGCCCAGGGCCTCGACCGCCCAGGACAGGAATTCCTTCGCGCGCGGACCCGGATCGGGGGTTGCCCCCGTCCCGCGGCGGCGGCCGTGCCGGCGGCGGCTTCCGAAGGCGAAGTCGGCGTCCTCGGTCTCGTCCAGACCCAGCTCCCGGCACCTGGCAACCAGGAAGCCCGCGTCGATCGCCTCGAGTTCCTCCTCACTGCACCCGATCCGTTCGACGAGCTTCGACCGCAGGGCCTTGTCTCGCAAGCCGGATTGCAGCGCGTTCATCAGGTAGCGTCGTGTCAGGAAACGGTCGTATTTCTTCAATTTCGTTCTTCCCCTTGTCAAAGGAGAACGATAAACACGGCATACGTCATTTCCTGTCACTCTCGAACCGGATCCAGGGGGTGACGGTCCGGGCGGTGATTCGGAGCGTCCCGGAAGGCCGGATGTCGGGATTGCGAGCCGCTCGACCGAGGGCGCCCGCCGGGTGACCGGATGGAGCTTGGGCCGGAATTGGCCAGAGCGAACGAGCAACCACCCGTCCGGTGGAATCCAGGCGGCCCGGCCGTCAGAAACTCGGACCGAAGAGGACGGCGTTCATGAAGAGACGGGTGAGGCCGTCCCAGAAGAGGCGGAAGTTGGGATCGTCGAGGAAGAGCACAGCCCGGCCGGACCCGACCCGCTCGGTGACCAGGTAGGGGGTCCCGGCGAGGCGGGCGAGCGAGTCGGGAAAGGCGAAACCGCTGCCCAGCAACTCGTCCGGATCCGCCGGGAAGCGGGCGCCGACCGCGACCGCCGGGTCGGGCTCGAAGGCGAGGCTCGACCAGACCATGACCGGGAACGGCTCTTCGTAGCCGAAGCTGAGGAAGCTCTCCGGGTTGGGAAGGGCGCGGAGGATCGCGCCCGGGATCGCCTCGGCCGGCTGCTCGACCTCTTCCGGATCCGGTGAGGGATCATCCGGACGGCCTCCATCGGTCATGAAGGCCGACTTCGAGGCGAATCCCGGCTTGAGCCGGGTCCGGGTCCAGGAGACGCCCTCGCCGGCGAGCCAGGCGGAAGCGCCGCGCATGGCGATGAGCACGCCGCCCCGCTCCGTCCACTCTTCCAGGTGGTCGAGAATCCGGCCGGCGCTCGCGTCGCTTGCCGGATCCGGATAGCTGCCGTCCGGCAGGATCAGCACCCGGTAACCGCGGAGATCCGTGGTGGCCAGCCGGTCCCACGAGAGCGCGGTGAACCCCACGCCGAACCGGCGCTCGAAGAGGTACCACGGGCTGCCGTAGGCGGACGGCCGCACCGGACCGCCCATCACCATCGCGATTCGTCCCCGCGCGACCTGGACGAACTGATCCGATCCGAGATGGGGACCGGAGGCGGTCAGCGGGTCGTCCACCCCGAGGACCTGGGCCCCGGTCGCGGCCAGTTCGGCAAGCCCCGCACGAAGTGCTGGAAGGTCCGGGGCCTCGCCGGCAAAGACCAGCAACGCACCGCGGCCGAAGCTCTCGGCGCCGAACTCGAATGCCGCGGTGGCCACCCGGAACGGGACGGCCGATTCACGCAGCCAGGCGGCGGCGCGGATCGCGTGATCGGTGTCCCCCGCGATGAGGAACCCGTACTCCGCGTCCGGGTTGCGGAACTCTCCCCCCGTGGGCGGCGGGTCGGCGACCGCGTCCTCCAGGGAAACTGCCTCCGAGGCGTCGGGTGGCGGGAGATCGGCGGCGCCGACCGTCCAGGCGTCCAGCCGGTAGGTGAGCGGGAGGGACCAGGCGGTGATGTCGTAGAAGGCGTCGGCGCTCGTCCAGATGTCCGGATGCCCGAAGGACGGATCGGACCGCCGCTCGCGATGTTCGTCCACGTAGTCGAGGAACTCCTCGCTGAAACGCGCGTCCTGCTCGAGCAGCACCTGGAGCAGCCGGCCTTCCGGCTGGGCGCCGGGGACCACCAGGCTTCCCGGCGGAAGCGTGATTTCCGTAGCGGGACCACCGCGCGGGAACATGGGACGGGCGCCGCGCACCGTGATCTCGGACGAGGTCTTCCGGACCTCGATGCCCCCCCGGAGGAGCACGCCGCGCACCGCATCCAGCCGCGCGGGATCGGACGCACCCGAGAGCAGCCAACCGCCGGGACGCGCGGCGGCGTCCAGCGCCCCGCGGCGGTAGGCCAGGTAATCGCGGAGCCGCCGCTCCCGGTGCGCCGCGGTGACCGCGAGCACGCTCCGGCCGGCGATCAGGTGCTGCTCGATCCCGTCCCGCAGCGTGTATTCGCCGCCGCCCGGGCGGGCGATGCGCAATCCCCGCCAGCCACCCCCGGTCGTCTCCAGGGTGAAGCCGATGGAGCCGGTGAAGTTCGGCAGCGTGTCCCAGTAGCCCGGGTCGAACTGCCCGAACTCCCACGGCGAATAGGGGAAGCCCCCGGCCGCGAAGTCCGCGGCCATGGCCCGGCCGTACTCCACGAGCCAGTCGCGCTGGTTCCCGGTGAGCACTGTATGGAGGGGTTCGGCCATCCAGGGTCCGATGAACGCGTCCGTCTCGCCGTGGTGGTCCACGAAGACCATCGGCCGGGTGTCGAGGTAGAGCCGGACCAGGGCGCGGTTCTCGGGCTGGGTGCTCCAGACCGAATCCCGGTTCAGGTTGATCTGGTAGTGGTTGTTGTTGGTCGAGAGGCCCCAGGGGGCACGGTGTTCGACCGCGTTCGGGTCCGGATCCCCGTCCGGCCAGCGGGCGGTCGCCTTGAACCAGGCCGCGAAGCGTTCGTGGCTGTCCGGGTTCGAGGCGGGAACGACGTACACCACGAGGTCCTCGAGCAGTTCGTCGTGCCGGCCGGACAGGAGTTCCCACGCCATCCAGAGCGCCGCCTCGAAGGCGGCGGACTCGTTGCCGTCGTTCCCGTAGTTCAGGAATACCCCGGCGGGGGTGCGCGCGATGATCGCTTCGGCTTCGTCCGGCGCGAGCCCGCGCGGATCGGCGAGCCGCCGGGTGTCGCTCTGGATCTCCTCCAGCCGGGCGAGATTGTCGGGCGAGCTGATGGTCAGCAGGATCAGCTCCCGGTGCTCGAAGGTCTCGCCGAAGGTGGAGATCCGGAGCCGGGGGGACTCCTCGATGGCGTCGAGGTAGCGGTAGAGCCCGCCGTAGTCGGTGACGGAGCCTCCCATCGGGAAACCGACGACGTCCTCCGGCGTCGGAACCTGGGCGAACCCGGGCGACGCCAGGGCGAACAGGCCGAGCAGACCCCAGTACGAAGGGAGACGGATACGCAAGAAACCGACTATAGTGGCCAGCCCGCAAACGCCGGAAGAACGTTGCGTTTCACACCTGTCAGCGTGGCGTTGCCGGTGCGGCGGGGCACGGTCCAGAGGAACCCGAACGAAGGAGCGAGTCCATGTCAGAAGGAATGTGGTTGAACCGCAGGGCGTTTCTGAAGGGCGCCGGCGCAACCGCGCTCGCGGGCGCGGCGACGTCGGGAGCCTCGCTGCTCCACCCGGCGACGGCGAGAGCCGCGGCGGTGCAGGACGGGTCCGGCCAGTTCGACTTCGACACCCCCTACGACCGGGTCGGCACGGATTGCGCCAAGTGGGACACCATCATCGAGCGGCACGGCGCGGAGAACATCCAGGTGGCGATGGGCGTCGCCGACATGGACTTCCAGTGCGCCCCGGCCATCACCGAAGCCCTGATCGACCGCGTCAAGCACGAGAACTGGGGCTACCTCAAGATGCCGGAGGACTTCTTCCCGGCCATCCTTGACTGGAACCGGACGCGGCACGGGCTGGAGATCAATCCCGACCTGATGGCGCTCTCCGACGGCGTCCACCCGGCGCTGATCGCGGCGCTCAAGGCGTTCGCGCGGCCGGGGAGCCGGGTGCTGCTGACGACATCCACCTACAGCGGCTTCTACACCGACCTCCGCGAGTCCCACACGCTCGCCGAAGAGAGTCCGCTGATCATCGACAACGGGGTCCACCGGCTGGACTTCGACGACCTCGAGTCCCGGATCTCGCAGGAAACCGACGCGCTGATCCTCTGCAACCCGCAGAACCCGACCGGGAACTGCTGGTCGCCGGAAGACCTCATGCGGCTCGGACAACTGTGTCTTGAGCGCCGCGTCGTGGTGCTGGCCGACGAGATCCACTGCGACTTCGTCACCAAGGGGCAGAAGTACACCCCGTTCGCCACGCTGCCGGACAAGGCGGTCGTGGACAACAGCGTCACCTTCCAGTCGGGAAGCAAGACCTTCAGCCTCGCCGCCATGAAGGTCGCCTGGTTCCATTCCACCAATCCCGAGTACTTCCAGAAGGTCCAGGATCAGCACATGGCGCAGACCAACACGCTCGGCGTGGTGGCGCACCATGCCGCCCTCCGGGGCGGCGCGGACTGGCTGGACCAGTTGCTGGTCTATCTCGACGGCAACCACGACCTCGTCGAGCGGTACCTCCGCGAGAAGGTCCCGCAGGTGCAGTACACCAAGGCGCAGGGCACCTACCTCGCCTGGCTGGACGTGTCGCAGGTCGCCGAAGCGATCGGCGCAACGGAGAAGGCCGCGGCGGCCACCGAGACCGAGGAGGAAGAGGTGACGCCGGAGGACATCGTGGTCCGCTGGCTCGTCGAGAACGCGGGGGTGTACACCAACCCGGGTTCGAACTACGGCCCGGGCGGCGAGGGTTGGGTCCGGATGAACCTCGGCACGTCGCGGCAGTTGATCCAGGTCGCGCTCGACAACATCGCGGAGGCGATGAACAGCCTTTAGGTTGATCTGAAGCGGGCCCGATGCGCCGCCGCGACTTCACCGCTCTCGCCGCCGGAAGCGCGGCCGCCGCGCTCTGGCAGCAGGCCTGTTCGGAAGTGCAGGTGACCCAGGAGGTCTCGGTCGGCACCGCGCAAGCCTTGCTGGATCATCAGGGGCCGCGGGGGATTTACGAGGATCTCGCCGAACTGGACCGGCTACGCCGGGCCATTGCGAACATGGTGAACGTCCAGCGGACCCTCAGGGAGTTCCCGCTCGATCCCGACGAACCGCCGCTCACCGTTTTCCGACGCGGTTGACCATGGCAATCGAGGAATCCACCTTTTTCCTGACCGTCTCGGAGCTGGCGGCCGGCCTCCGGGACGGATCCTTCAGTTCCGTCGAGCTGACCGAGGCGTACCTCGATCGCGCGGAGGAGCTGGACGTTCCCCCGTTCGACCTGCCGAGCGAACCGCGCGAAGACCACCAGGGGAAGCTGGCCACCATGGTCACGATCGCCCGCGACCAGGCTCTCGAAGCGGCCGAGCGCGCGGATCGTGAGCTGGCGGCCGGCGACCCGCGCAGCATCCTGCACGGGCTTCCCTACGGGGTGAAGGACCTGCTGGACACGCGCGGCGTCCGCACCACCTGGGGATCGGGCATCTTCCGGGACCGCGTGCCGGACCGGAACGCCGCCGTCATCGACCGCCTGGAAGAGGCCGGGGCGGTGATGATGGCCAAGAACTCGCTCGGTGAGTTCGCGGGCGGCAACACCAGCTCGGCGCTGAACCCCTGGAAGCTGGACCGCACCAGCTTCGGTTCGTCGAGCGGGACGGTCTCGGCCGCGGTCGCGGGCCTGATCGGCTTCGGGATCGGCACCGAGACGGGCGGTTCCATCGTCTTCCCCGCGTCGGCAGTGGGAGCCTCGGGGCTCCGTCCCACCTTCGGCCGGGTGAGCCGGTTCGGCTGCATGGCGCTCTCCTGGAGCCTCGACAAGATCGGCCCGGTGGGCCGCTCCGCGGAGGACTGCGGGCACGTGCTGGAGGTGATCGCCGGCCGGGACGCCCGGGACACCTCGACGGCGGATCGACCGTTCGTCTTCCGCGCGGATCCGGGGTCGATGCGCGGGAAACGTCTCGGCGTCCACCGGTCCGAGTTCCTGCTCTCCCAGTCCGAGACCACCCGGCGGGTGTTCCAGGAAGCACTCGACGTCTTCGCGGCCATGGGCATGGAGATCGAGGACATCGAGCTGCCCCGCTTCCCCACCGGGGCCCTCTTCACCACCATCGTCACCGTGGAGAGCGGGACGAACTTCAGGTCCCTCTTCGACGACGGGCGCGCGGCGCAGATGTTCTCCTTCAACGAGGACCGGCGCGCCGGCTGGATGGCGGGCCGGATGCTCCCCGCCGCCGACTACCTGACCGCGCAGCGGATCCGCAACCAGCTCGTGCGCGAGGCCGACGAGATCGTCTCCCGCTACGACGCGGTCATCGCGCCGACCTGGCCGAACGGGGCGGCGCTCCGGGTGGTGCGGGACGGGTGGCCGATCCCGGCGCGGAACGAGTGGGAGCCGCCGGACGAGGTGAGCGGCGCGACGCCGCGGCTCAACTACATCGCGAACCTGGTCGGCCACCCCGGCCTCGCCATCCCCTGCGGGTTCGACGAGGACGGGTTGCCGCTGTCGCTCCAGATCGTCGGCTCGCCGATGGACGACCAGGCGGTCCTCGACTTCGGAATGGCGTTCCAGCGGGAGACCGACTGGCACCGGCAGCGGCCGCCCTTCCCCTGGCGGGAGTAGCGGAGCCCGCTTTCGGCGCCGGGTCCGGGCCAAGTCGCAGGGAGGAAGTGAGATGAAGAGACGGGTGGACGGACTCTCGCGGCGCGAGTTCCTGGCCGGCTCCGCCGCGTTCACGCTGGCGTGCTCCGCCCGCTCGGCCGAGGAACCCCAGTTCGACCTGCTGCTCAGGGGCGGCCACCTGATCGATCCCCGGAACGGGCTGAGCGCGGTCCGCGACGTGGCCGTGCACGAAGGCAAAGTGGCGGCCGTCGAGGAGGTCATCGACCCGGGACGGGCCTTCAAGATCATCGAGTGCGGGGGCCTCTTCGTCACCCCCGGGCTGATCGACCTGCACGTGCACGTGTTCGCGGGCACGAACGAGGTGGGGTCGTATGCCGGGGACAACAGCCTCTACCCGGACGGCCACACCTTCCGCTCGGGCGTGACGACCGTTCTGGACGCGGGCTGCGCGGGCTGGAGAAACTTCGAGACCTTCCGGGAGACGGTCATCAGCCGGTCGCGGACCCGGGTGCTCGCGCTCGCCAACATCGTCGGCCACGGGATGCGGGGCGGTGACATCGAGCAGGACCTCGAAGACATGAAGGCCGATCCGACCGCTGCCCTCGCCCGCGAGCATGCCGACGTGATCGTCGGAGTGAAGACCGCCCACTACGCGGCGCCCGACTGGTATCCGGTGGAGGAGTCGGTGCGCGCCGGCGACGCCGCCGGGATCCCGGTGATGGTGGATTTCGGCGCCGACCACCCGGAGCGCCCGCTCGAGACGCTGCTGGGCGAGAAACTCCGCCCGGGAGACATCTACACCCACTGCTTCGCGGGCAACCGCCGGGAGCTGCTCGAGGACGGGACGCCCAATCCCGGCCTCTTTGCCGGCCGGGAACGCGGCGTCGTCTTCGATGTCGGGCACGGCGCCGGCAGCTTCAAGTGGAGCGTGGCGGCGAGGTGCCTCGAAGCCGGCTTCCCGGCGGACTCGATCTCGACGGACCTCCACTTCGCGTCCATGAACGCCGGCATGGAGAGCCAGATCACGACCATGAACAAGTTCCTGGCCCTCGGCGAATCGCTGGACGACGTGATCCGGCAGTCCACCTGGAACCCCGCCCGGCAGATGAACCGCGAGGAGCTGGGGCACCTGTCCGTCGGAGCGATCGCCGATGTCGCGGTGCTCAGGAAGGAGTCCGGTGCGTTCGGCTTCGTGGACAGCTTCGGTGCGCGCCACGACGGGACCGAGAAGCTGGCGTGCGAGATGACCTTCAAGGACGGCAGGCTCGTCTGGGACCCGAGCGGCCGGACCCGCCGGGACTGGCGTGAACTGCCGTTCGATTACGGCCGGCAGGGCGACTCGCGCTGGGACGGCATCCTGTACCGCCAGCGTTCGTAAGAGGGAGACGGCAACATGACTGTCAAGATGACCCGGCGGCGCGTGCTGCAGGGCGGCGCCTCCGCCGCCGTGCTGGGAGCCGCGAGCTGCGACTCCGCGCCGAGCGCCTCCCCGGACCCGGGGGACGTCTACCGGCGTTTGGGGATCGAACCGGTGATCAACGGCATCGGTACCGTGACGGTCCTCGGCGGCTCCCTCATGCCACCCGAAGTCACGGACGCCATGGTCGCGGCGTCCCGCAACTTCGTGCCCCTGCCGGAACTCCAGGAGCGGGCGGGTGACCACATCGCCGAGCTGCTCGGGGTGCCGGCCGCCATGATCTCGGCCGGGGCCGCCTCCGCGATGACCTGCGGGACGGCGGCGGCGATCGCCGGGGACGACGACGAGAAGCTGCGGATGCTCCCGGACACCACCGGGATGAAGAACGAGGTCATCCAGCAGCGGGCCCATCACACCGGCTACCAGGCCCAGATGGAGCTCGTGGGGGCGAAGATCGTCTGGGTGGACACCCGGGAGGAGCTGGAAGCGGCAATCAACGAGCGGACGGCCTTGATGTTCTTCCTGAACTTCGCCGACCCCCGAGGCGAGATCGGACGCGCCGAGTGGATCGAGGTGGCCCGGGCGCATGGCGTACCCACCATGAACGACGCCGCCGCCGACATCCCGCCTCCGGAGCGGCTCCACACCTACGTCGAAGAGGGCTTCGACATGGTCGCCTTCTCGGGCGGCAAGGGGCTGAGGGGTCCGCAGGCCACGGGACTCCTGCTCGGACGCCCCGACCTGATCCAGGCGGCGCGGAAGGCGATCAGCCCGTTCGGCGGCATCGGGCGCGGCATGAAGGTGGGCAAGGAGGAGATCGTCGGCCTGGTGGCGGCGGTCGAGCGCTACGTGTCCCTCGACCACGGCGCCGAGCGGCGCGAACTCGACGCGCGCGCCGAGCTGATTTCACAGGTCCTCGGGAGTGTGAGCGGCCTCTCCTGCGAGACCCACGTACCGGAGATCGCCAACCACGTCCCCCACGTGGTGGTGAACTGGAACGAGGGCGACCTGGGCCTGACCTCGGAAGAGGCGGTCGCGCGTCTTCTCGATGGAGAGCCGCCGATCGCGGTCTCCCGTTCGGGAGAAGGACAGCTCCGCATCTCGACGTGGATGCTCCGCCCCGGCCAGGACGCCGTGGTGGTGGAGCACGTGAAGGCCTTGTTCGTCTAGGTAGGCCGACCCGATCGCGGAAACGGCTTGGAACGCCGGCGGTGCCGTCCCGCCGAGCCCGGTTAGCCCCTGAACCCTGCTGCTAACGCCCGGAGGTCCGTTCGATGAACCCGCCGACGTCCTCCCGCCACTGCGGCAGGAGCGACTCCTCGACGTACATCATGTGGCCGGCGGCAAAGTCGGCCCGTTCGATGTTGGCTCGGAGATCCGGGGGAAGTCCCATCTGCTCCACGGACCACATCGCGGCGAAGTAGGGGGTGGCCAGGTCGTAGAGCCCGTTGACGAGGAGAACCTTCAGTTCCGGGTTCCGCTTCATGGCGCGGGCGAGGTCGGGCGCCACGTTCGGCGTCCCGCCGCCGCGGCCGAAGACGCCGCCGCCGCGGAGCCGGCCCCAGTTCCAGTTGCGGGTGGCGCCGCTCGGCACGTATTCCCGGTCGCCGTCGTAGCCCAGTTCGCCCCGAAGGTAGCTGTTGAACGCCGAGGTGTAGGCCGAGCTGATCGCGGAGGACTGGGGATCGTGCGACGGGCGGACTCCCAGCACGTCGCCGGCCGGTCCGGTGAAGCGGGCGTCGAGCCGCCCGACAATGCGCCCTTCGTCGCGGAGGAGTTCGGCCTCGAATTCGGGCGCGGTGACCCGGAGGTCCGACTTGTCGATGAAATCCTTGCTGAGACCGGTGTAGAGGTGCATCTGATCGATCACCCGGGCGCGTTTCTCCGGATCGACCGTCGTGCCGGCAAGGAGCGCGGTCGCGTACTCGTTCAGTGACCAGGCCTCCACCTCGGCCATGAAGGCTTCGAGGTTGTCCGGGGAGCCACCCGGGAGCCGATCCAGGTAACGCGCGGTGATGGCGTACGACGGGAGGTTCACGATGTACGGGATGTCGTCCCCGGGGGCGAACTGGATGGTGTTGAACTGGAGGACCACCGAGACCAGCACGATGCCGTTCAGGTCGATGTTGGCGCGCTGGAGGTGGCTGGCCAGCACGGCGGAACGCGTCGTGCCGTAGCTCTCGCCCAGCAGGTAGCGCGGCGAGTTCCAGCGGTCGTATTCACTGAGGAACCGGCGCACGAACTGGGCGAGGGAACGCGCGTCCTCATCGATCCCCCAGTAGTAGGAGCCTTCGGTGTCGCCGATGGGATGACTGAAGCCGGTGCCGATGGGATCCACCATCACGATGTCGGCCATGTCGAGGAGGGTGTAGGCGTTGTCCTCGAGCGGGTAGGGCGGCGCTCCCTGCGGTCCGACCTCGGGGGTGACCACCCGGCGCGGTCCCATGATGCCCATGTGGAGCCAGAAGGAAGCCGATCCCGGTCCGCCGTTGTAGGCGAAGATGAGGGGCCGCTCCTGGGCCGGCGCGCCGTTCGTGCGGAAGTAGGCGGTGTAGAAGAGCTTGCCGGCGGCCTCGCCATCACCGTTCGTGAGGGTGGTGTTAGCCACGACCGCGTCGTACTCGACGGTCTCGCCGTTCATCTCGATCGAGTGGCTGCTTTCCCAGCGGGACGCCGGCGCCGCGGATTCCGTTTCCTGGGCGGCGGCTCCACCGGTGACGAGGAGCAAAGCGGTCAGCAAGAGGAGCTTCTTCAACATCTCGGGACCTCCGGGGACGGCGGGAGTGGAACCGGCGAGCATACGTGATCCCCCGGTGCCGGCCGGAAACGAGAAAGGGGACCGCCCGCGAAGAGCGGTCCCCTGGGATGCAGGGCTCGAAGGCTAGAACACGAACCCGGCCAGCAGCATCAGGCGGCGGGGCTCGATCCAGGCATCCGGGATGAACTGTTCACCCGGATCTTCGAGTCGAAGACTCGCCATCCCGATACTCGCCGTGCTGTTCAGCGCGTTGTAGACATAGGCATCCAGTTTCAGGCCGAGATCGCCGATGTCGAAGCGCTTTCCGAGACGAACGTCCACGGACCACAGGGCCGGGTGGCGGAGGCCGTCCCGGGAACCCGCCGTCTCCACGATGATGTTGTTCGCCGGCTGCTCGGTGACGCCCGTGGCCCGCACCTGCCGGGAGTACGGCTTGCCGCTCTCGACGTTGGCGTTGACCGCAAGCAGGAACTCGTAGGGCAGGAACACCACGCCCTGCAGCCGGAACATGTGGGGGCGGTCGGCCTGTAGCCGCTGCCCGTCGTTCAGGTTCAGGTAGGAGTTCGGATCCTGGCCCGTTCGACTCCCATAGAACGGATTGTTCTGGGCCTCGAACCACGGTCGCGGAATCAGACCCACCGATTTCGACAGGGTGTAGGAACCCTGAATGTTCCAGAGGCCGGCATCGCGGGCGGCGAAGTGGAAGATGACGCCGTCGTAGGTCTGCTCGTAGGAGTCCTGAGCCCCGGGGAAGTCACCCGGGTGGTTGCCCTTGACCAGGGTGGGCTGGGCCACCTGATTGAGCAGCGTGATCGGCGTGCCGTTGTAGGGATCGGCCCACTGGATGGATTCGTACTGTCCGCCCAGGATGGACCAGCCCACCAGCCGGTCGGTGTACTTGTGGACGTACTGCACGCCCACCGACATGTTGTTGCCGATCTCGCGGTCGTAGCCGGCGGTGTAGTGATAGGAGCGGGGCGCCAGCAGGTTCTCGGGCTGGGCCAGTTCGGAAACCGTGGTCGCGAACAGCAGGTCGCCAAGGGTTCCGTCATCGTTCAACGCGTAGAGCTGCCACGGCGTCGCGCCGGGAGCGGGCGCGTCCCAGTTTCCGATGACGTTCTGGTCGTAGTGGATCCCGAAAAAGCCCTTGATCGCCGAGCGTCCCTCCTCGTCGGGACGGAAGGTGAAGCCGATGCGAGGGCTCACCAGGTTCCACTGGACGATGTCGGGGTCGCCGGGAGCGTTGCCATCGACCGCGACCGCGTTGATCGCGGTGAACTCGCTCTCCCCTTCCACCGAGGCGAGTAGCTCGTACGCCGGGATCTCCCCGCGGTTGATGTCGAGACGCACGCCCAGGTTCAGCGTCAACCGGTCACTGACGGTCACGGTGTCGTCGAGGAAGAATCCGTTGTCGCGGGAGATGCCGCCGTAGCGGTAGGGCTCCTGGATGACCTGATAGAGAGTCCCGCCGGACTGGTACTGGTAGGCGCTGTTCGGCCCCGCGGCCACGCCGGTGACCGCCACTCCCTGCGCGATCTGAACCCCGAAGCGGAACTCGTGCTGCGCCCCGAGGAAGTCGTCGGCATAGTGGGTCACCTTGGCGTTGAACTGGTTGCTCCAGGTCCGGTAGTCCCACGGATAGATGATGCCGCCCTCATAGGTGGTGGTCGGTTCCGCATCGTCGTTGCGGAAGGGCATGTCGAAGCTGCCTGTCGGCGAGTCGTGGATGTCGCTGGCCCACCAACCCGAATAGCGCGCCTCGAAGAGGGTGGTGTCCGAAAGCGTGCTGGTCAGGCCTCCCGCCAGGGAAACCGTGGCGCCCCGCTCGACGAATGCCGCCGACGCGGTGACGTTCGGCGAGCTGCCTCCAATGAAGGCCCAGTCCTCAAGGTGGGTGTTCACGAAGATCTCGTGCCGGTCGGAGAGCTTTGTGGTCAGCTTCAGCGTGAGCTTGTCGTTTTCGCCGTTGTCCGCGGTGGCGAGCGCCGGATCGTTGCCCGCTTCCCACGAACTGTCGCGCGAATACTGGCCGCCGGTCATGAACCACATGCGCTCCCGGATGACCGGACCGCCGAGAGTGAAGGTGATGTCCTGATAGTTGTCCCGCTGGAAGGCAAAGGCGTCCGGGCTCCCGGCCGAAACGGCCTCGCCGGTACTGGAGTCGGCGTAGATCTCCGGGAAGGTCAGGGCGTCGCTCTGGTAGAAGTAGTTGCCGGTGCCGCTGAAGGTGTCACCGCCCTTCTTGGTGACGATGTTGAAGGTGCCGCCGGTGGCGTTCCCGAACTCGGCTGGGGCCCCGATCCCGATGATCTCGACCTCCTCGATCATGTCCACGTTCGGGTCACCCCACGAGGATCCGGTTTCCGGCGCGCTCGTCTCGATGCCGTCGATGTTCCAGGAGTTCGACTGCTGGTTCGACCCGAAGGCCACCGCCCGGTCGCCACCGCCGCCGCTGTTGACCTGCGTGATGCCCGGCGAGATGTGGACGTAGTCGTAGAAGTTCCGTTCGGTCGGCAACTCCTCCACCAGCTCGGAGTTGAAGGTGGTGATCGAGGCGTTGGTGCTGACATCGAGAAGCGGCGCCTCCGCGACCACTTGCACCGTCTCCTGAACGCCGGAGAGGCTCAGCGCCGCGTCGAGCGTCGCGGTCGTGTTCTGGCCGACGCGCACTCCTTCAAAGCGCACGGTGTCGAAACCGGCGAGCGAGATCTCCACGGCGTAGTCGCCGGCGGAGAGACCCGGGAAGCGAAACACTCCCGACGCGTTCGTAACCGCCGAACGGGAGCCGCCAATGATGGCGTCACTCAGGAGGGTAGCCGTAGCGCCCGGTATCACCGCGCCGCTGTCGTCGGTCACGGTGCCTCGGACGAGGCCATTCTCCTGCGCGAGGGAGGCGGCCGGAAGCGACAGCGCCAGGATCAGGATCCCGAGCGCGAGCCCCGCCGCCCGCGGAAAGCAGAAACGGTTTGTCATGAGCTTCTCCCTGGAGAATCTCCGGAAATTCGGTTCACAGGATTCGGTTCTGTGGATCGAGGGCGGGATTTTCGTCGAAACCGCCCGGTTTTTCCACTGTTTCGGCTCCGTGGGAGGGGCCGGCGGCATCGACGGCCATCGCAAACAGCAATCGGGGTGCCGTGCCGGAACGTGGGTGGTTTCGGCGCTGTCCGCGAGAGAGATGTGGGAGAGTTTCGCCCGCTGCGCGGGCGATGCCGGGCTGAAGGCCGGCGCTCCTTGCCTGAAGGCCTCCGCTCCCACGCTCTTCACCGGCAATCGAAATCCGTGAGGAGGGCGCGGGCAGCGTAGCGGTCGGCCGTTTCGCCGTCTCCGAGGGTGCGGGCTGCTCTCGCCGCGGCGGAGAGCGTTTCCGCGTCGAACGGACGGAGCGCCAACGACCGGTGCAACGCGGCCAGCGCCTCGCGATGGCGGCCCGCCCGTTCGAGGGTGAATCCGTACTCGGCCAGATCGGCGGCGAGCCCGGGCGAGTCGGCGCCGGTGCCCTCACGGCCGTTCAACACCCTTTCCCAGAGTCGCAGCGCCTCCCCCGGATCGCCGTCCGCGGCGGCATCCCGCGCCCGCCCGCGGTCGCGTTCCGCCCGGTTGACGCGCTCCCAGGTTTCGGCCTCCGCAGCCTTCACCGCTTCAAGACGGGCGAGCACCGCCTCGGCGGCCGGCGCGTCTCCGGCCCGCCGCAGGGCGGCGTGGAGACTGGTCAGGATGGCGGCGTGGTCCGGGGCCGTTTCCGCGAGGCGGACGAGTTCGCCGGCCGCGCGCTCCACCTTTCCCTCCCGCAGCGCTACCTTCGCGAGCGCGAACCGGGTGTTCAGGGCGTCCGGACGGCGCGCCGCCCGACTTTCGAGGAGCGCCAGCAGTTCCGGGTTGCCGCCGGCGACGATCGCATCGAGCGCCACGCTCGCCATCTCGCCAGCGCTGGCCGGATCGAGACGCAGGGCTTCGCGGTAGGCAGCGAGCGATCCCTCCATGTCCAGCCGGAAAGCGCGCAGACGGCCGAGCGTCATCCAGAGGGCCGGCTCGTCCCGGAGTCCGGCGGCCAGCGCCCGCTCCGCCGCCGCCAGGGCTTCTTCAGGAGCCGACTCGACCGATGTCCACGCGACGAGGAACAGGGCCCGGGGATCGTTCGGGGCGACATCGGCCGCAACCCGGGCCGCACACTGCGCGAGTGGCGGGATCCCGGCCTCGTCGGCCGCCAGCGCCAGCGCGGTCCACGGCGCCGGCCGGTCGGGGGCCTGTTCCCGTGCCTTCGTCGCGGCGGCGAGGCTTGTCTCGAGGAGCACTTCCCGCGATTCGATCGTCGGACCGGCGCCTTCTCGAGCGGCGAGCCTTCGAGCGAGGTTGGACCTCCCCAGCAGGGCGGGGAGGTAGGTCGGCGCGATGTGGAGCGAACGACCGGTGGCTTCGAAAGCGTCCTCAAGTCGACCCGCCTCGGCCAGGGCGTCGGAGTAGAGCGCCCACGCGAGCCCCGGACGCTGCACCGGAATTGCCCCCTCAGGAGCTTCCGGGCCGTACGAATCGACCGCGGCGCTCAGGTGATCCGCGGCAACCTCCCATTCGCCGCGTTCGACGGCGAGCGCCCCGAGCTGCATCCGCGCCGGGCCATGGAAGGGAACGTCATCCACTACGGAAAGGAGCAAGGGAATGGCGCGCTCGGTGTCCTCGGCCGCCAGCAGCGAGAGCGCCCGTTCCATCCGGTCCCGGACTTCGGTCTGGGACCCGGCTGGAAGCGTGATGGCAACGCCAACTCCCACGCCGGCGCCCAGGGTCCACGCGCAGAGTGCGGCGACCGAGAGCCTTCGAATCACGGCAGTCCGAGCCTCATCGGTGGACGACCGCGGCGCAGGAGCCAGGTCCGGCGCGCGGCGATGGCGCCCGGTCTCTCTGTAAACCCGTCCGGCCAGCGCACCTCGATCTCCACCGGCGGCGATCCGGAATCCCCCCGGGGTCCGAGTCCGAAGTGCAGGGTCCGCTCGCTGTCGGAGGCGTAGCTCTCGCCGGCGCGCTGCCAGCGCGACTGCCGGGGTGAGACGACTGTGACCCTGGCTCCCAGGGCGTCACGTTCTCCCGCCGGGTCCACGAGCCGGAGCCGGATCCAGGCCCCCTCGGCCGGTACGTCGCGCGCCCAGAGAGTGGGTGAGGCGTCCTGGTTGGCGACCGCGATCTCCCACTGGCCGTCCGCCTCGACATCGATGAGCGCCATGCCCCGGGAGGAGCGTACGGGCGGCCCCAGGGGGCTTGCCACATACGTCCGGCCGTCCCGGACGAAGAGCTGGTCCGGCTGCCCGTAGGTCTCCCCGAGCGCCGGATCGTCCTCGACCTGGGGGTAGAGGTGCCCGTTCGCGAAGGCGACGTCCAGATCGCCATCGTTCTCGGCGTCGAAGAACAGCGCTCCCCAGCCCAGTGGCCGGAAGGTCGCCGTCGCCATGCCCGCGCCCACCGCGTCCTCGAGGAAGAGCGAAGGGGCGACGCCCTGGTAGAACGCGTAGTGGTCGTGGGCGAAGTTCGTGACCACCAGGTCGGGAAACCCGTCCTCGTCGGCATCGGCGGTCGCCACCCCCATGCTCCCCTGCGTCGCCCCGTCGGCGCTGAGAGCGACCCCCGTGAACAGACCGGCGTCCCGGAAGATGCCGCCGCGGTTCTCGAGCATGGCATTCGGGCCGCTGTCGTTGGCCACGAAGATGTCCTGGTCGCCGTCGTCGTCGAAGTCGAGCGCGACGGCCCCCATGGAATAGCGCGCCGGAACGTCTCCGATTCCCGAGGCGTCGCTCGCGTCCTCGAACGTGCCGTCCCCGCGCCCGCGGAAGAAGCCGTTGGCCTGCGGAACGAGCCCGCGCGGGCCGTCGAGCACCGATACCCTCCCGCGCCAGCGCCGGGTGCGCTGTCCGGCGCGGATGTCCCGCGCGTCGGTCTCGATGTAGTTGGCGACGAAGAGGTCGAGCGTCCGGTCGCCGTCGGCATCGAGAGCGACGGCCCCGATGCTCCATCCGGGGTCCGCCACCCCGGCTCGCTCCCCGATCTCCGAGAAGGTCCCGTCCCCGTTGTTGCGAAAGAGGAGGTTCGGCCCCAGGGTGGTCACATAGAGATCGGGAAAGCCGTCGCCGTCGAAGTCGGCGCTTACGGCGCCCTGGCCGTAGCCGTCGGTCACGAGCCCGGCAGCCTCGGTGACGTCCACGAAACTCCGGGCGCCGGCGTTGCGGTAGAGAACTCCGGAGCGCGCTTGCCAGGCGCCGTCGGGATCGTCCCACGAGGGGGCGTTCGCGAAATAGAGATCGGGAAGCCCATCCTGGTCGTAGTCGAGGACCGCCACCCCCGTCCCGGTGGATTCCGCGATGTGGTTCTTCTCCGGCCCTCCGGTCCCGGTCACGGCCAGGAGGCCCGCCTCGGCGGCCACGTCACGGTATTCCTGGCTGGCGACCGGCGAGGCGATTGACGGAACCAGGACGACCACCAGGATCCCGGCGGCAGCTCGAGCCAGCCGGATCGCGGGTCGCTCAGTCCCGCGGCGCCGGCTGTTCGTGGCCCAACACCGGGTGCGGGACGTAAGGCGCTTCCAGCGCCGCGATCGTTTCCTCATCGAGCGTCAGGTCCACTGCGGCGGCGAGTTCCTCCATCTGTTCGATACGGGTGGTGCCCACAATCGCCGAGTCCACTCCCGGCACCGACAGGAGCCAGGCAAGCGCGACCTTTGCGGGCTTCTCGCCGAGGCGGGAGGAAACCTCGATCAGGGTGTCCAGCACCTTGAAATCGGCCTCCTCATAGTAGAGGCGGTCGGCGTAGGCGTCGTCCTTCGCCCGGGGCGTCGCGTCCCGGCGCGTGCGGGTGCGGTTCCCGGCCAGGAATCCCCGCGCCAGCGGGCTCCAGGGGATCATCCCGATGCCCTGGTCGAGGCAGAGCGGCGCCATCTCGCGCTCCTCTTCGCGATACACGAGATTCAGGTGGTTCTGCATCGAGACGAACCGGGACGCGTCCATCGCGTCCGCGGTGAAGAGCATGGTGGCGAACTCCCAGGCCGCCATGCTGCTGGCGCCGAGATAGCGCACCTTCCCGGCGTTCACCAGCGAATCGAGCGCCTCGATGGTCTCCTCGACGGGAGTTTCGTGGTCGAAGCGGTGGATCTGGTAGAGGTCGATGTAGTCGAGCCCAAGGCGCTTCAGCGAGGCGTCGCAGGCGGCCAGGATGTGTTTTCGGGAAAGGCCGCCGCGGTTCGGGCCCTTGGCGACCGGGAAATACACCTTGCTGGCGAGCACGTAGTCCTCGCGGTGCGCCAGCTCGCGGAGCATCTTCCCGGTGATCTCCTCACTGACGCCCTTCGAGTACATGTTCGCGGTGTCGAAGAAGTTGATGCCGAGGTCCAGCGCCTTCCGGAAATGGGCGCGTGACGCTTCCTCGTCGAGGATCCACGAGCGCCAGTTCGGATCCCCGTAGGTCATGCAGCCGAGCGTGAGCCGGCTGACCTCGAGGCCCGTCGTCCCCAGCCGCACGGTCTTCACGAAGCGCCCCCTTCCTCGATGCGGGCGCCGGCCAGCCGCACCAGCACCACGGCCGCGGCGATACCGACGATCAGCGCGATCCCCGGGGAGACCCCGAAACTGGTCGGGAGAATGCCGAGGACGATCGCGATTCCCGCCGCGCTCAGCGCGTAGGGAAGCTGTGTCTTGACGTGATCCAGGTGGTCGCACGCCGAAGCCATGGAACTGAGCACGGTGGTATCGGAGATCGGCGAGCAGTGATCTCCGAAGACCGCTCCCGCCAGCACCGCTCCGACCACGCCCATCAGGATCGGGTCGGATACGGCGACCGCCAGTCCCGCGTTCTGCGCGAGGGCGTGGGAGAGCGGGATCACGAGCGGCATGAGCACCGCCATCGTGGCCCAGCTCGTGCCGGTAGCGAACGCCATCACCCCCGCGACCACGAAGGTGAGCGTGGGGAGGAGACTCGGATTCAGGACGTTCTGGAGCACCTGGACGAGGTACTGCGCGGCGTGGAGTTCCGCGGTCACGTCGCCGATGCACCAGGCGAGCACCAGGATCACGATCGCGAGCACCATGGACTTGAGTCCGGCGATCCAGGCGCCGATCGCGCTGCCGAGGGTGAGGACCCGGCGGGCCACCGCGAGCACGATTCCCGTCACGCAACCGGCCACCGAGGCCCAGAGCAGGGAGATGTAGGAATCCGAGTTCGTCACGATCTCGCGGAGGCCGTAGGCGGTGACTCCTTCGGCGGCCAGGGCGTTGCTGCCTGTCAGCCAGATCGCGATACCGGCGGTGACGAGAACCGCAAAGACGGGAAACACGCCTCCCATCCAGAGCCCGGAAGAAACCCGCTCCACTCCCGGGTCCTCGTCGAGCGACTCGGTGGCCGGCTCGGAGCCCGGCCGGAGCGGCTGGTTGAGGCGCCGCGCCCGCTCCTCGGCGGCCCGCATCGGGCCGAAATCGCGGCCCAGGAAACCGACCGCCAGCGCCAGGGCGAAGGAGAAGATCGGGTAGAACCGGTAGGGGATGGTCCGCAGGAACACCGAGTACCCGTCTTCCGGGTAGTCGATCAATTCGAGGCCCTGGTCGATGAGACCCACCTCGTAGCCGACCCAGGTGGAGACGATGACGGTGCTGGCCACCGAGGCGGCCCCGGTGTCGGTGAGGAAAGCCAGCTTCTCGCGGGAGATGCGAAGGCCGTCGGTGATGGGGCGCATCAGGTTGCCGCGGATGATCACGTTCGCGTAGTCGTCGAAGAAGACGACCAGCGCGGTCGCCATGGTGCTCACCTGGCCGCGCCGGGCGGTGCGGGCGAAGCTCGTGATGAGCTGGGCGAAGCCCCGCGCCCCGCCGCTCCTCGAGAGGATGCCGGCAAGACCGCCGAACATCATGCTGAAGACGATGATGTGGGCGCGGTCGCTGTCGGTCACCGCACCGATGACGTAGCGGCTCCCCACCTCGAAGAATCCCGCGAGCGGATTGAAGTCGAGCAGCAGGGTGCTGCCGATCCAGACTCCGGCCACCAGCGCCAGCACCACCTGCCGGAACAGGACGGCGAGCAGGATGGCGAGGACCGGGGGAGCGAGCGACCAGATTCCCGGGATGGCCCGGGTCCCCGCGGTCCCGCGGGCGCCGCCGTCCTCGGCCGAGATCTCGAACCGTCCGCTGTCCTCGACCCGGACGTTCGAAAAGACGACGGCGCCGTCGCCGCGGCGCGTCGAAGGACCGGCTTCGTCCACACCGCCCAGACGCGGCGTTCCCGAATACCCGGGGAGCGGATCTCCCGATTCCGCTCGCGGGGTGACGACGACCTCGAACGGGATACCGGTGAGCACCACCCGGGGCGCCTCGAGCGCAAACGAGGCGGGGGGCCCTACTGCCGCCGGCGTTTCCTGCGCCGTGGCCAGCTCCGTGAAAACGAATGCCGCCAGGGCGCACGCCACCCACGTCGCGACGGAAGACGCCTTGCGGCGCGCACGCAACGTGAGCGGCCGCTTCATGCTGGTGAAGGGTATCGGGTGTTCCGTCCGCTTTCGGCGAGCGGCGCCGCAGTCAGCTGCGGGAAGCGCTCCTGCGCGTGTCCTCAGGCACATCCAGCTTGGCACGACAATGCCGAAGCGACTGGGAGCGCCGGCCAGTCCTCCGGGTGGGGGCGTTCACACCGGCAATCACACCGGCAGCGCGGCCAGCGGCCGCGAAACTCCCGGCGCCACGGCGGCCTGGCGCGCGGCCCCGAAACGGGGTTGGCGTAGCTACGTGTGCCCGTGCCGTTGCCGTTGCACTATTCCCTTTGGCGGCGGGGCCGTGCGGCGCGATGACACTGGAGAGTTTCGCCCGCTGCGCGGGCGATGCCGGTCTGAAGACCGGCGCTCCTGACCGGCGCGTGGATCCGGAGTCCCGGCGACGACCTACTCTCCCACAGCGCTTCCACTGCAGTACCATCGGCGCTGGAGGACTTTACTGCCGTGTTCGGAATGGGAACGGGTGTGGCCCCTCCGCTCGGGTCACCGGGACAAAAACGATCCGTTCGAAAATGTGGAAGCGTCTAGCGGGACGTTCCCTGATTGTGGAACGTCAAGGTGCTTTGCGTGCAGTAGCGTCGGCGGGTCAATCGTTTCCGTTGCCAGACAATTTCTGTCACGAGAACTCTTGATACGCACGATGTGGTCAAGCCTCACGGCCGATTAGTACCCGTCAGCTGAGACGATTACTCGCCTTACACTCCGGGCCTATCAACCTGGTGGTCTTCCAGGGGCCTTCAGGGATCTGATGATCCGGGAGATCTCATCTTGGGTGGGGCTTCGCGCTTAGATGCTTTCAGCGCTTATCCCGTCCGAACGTGACTACCGAGCAATGCCCCGAGGCGGAACAACTCGTACATCAGAGGTTCGTCCAGCCCGGTCCTCTCGTACTAGGGCCAGCTCCCCTCAAATCTCCTGCGCCCACGACAGATGAGGACCGAACTGTCTCACGACGTTCTGAACCCAGCTCGCGTACCGCTTTAATGGGCGAACAGCCCAACCCTTGGAACCTGTTTCAGCTCCAGGATGCGATGAGCCGACATCGAGGTGCCAAACCTAGCCGTCGATATGAACTCTTGGGCTAGATAAGCCTGTTATCCCCGGAGTACCTTTTATCCTTTGAGCGACGGCCCTTCCATTCGGAACCGCCGGATCACTAAGCCCTGGTTTCCCATCTGCTCGACTTGTAGGTCTCGCAGTCAAGCGCGCTTGTGCCTTTACACTCTGCGGCTGGTTTCCAATCAGCCTGAGCGCACCTTAGGGAGCCTCCGTTACGTTTTGGGAGGCGACCGCCCCAGTCAAACTACCCGCCTGACAGTGTCCCTGACCCGGATTCACGGGCCCAGGTTAGAACTCCAGAACGATGAGAGTGGTATCTCACGAATGGCTCCCCCAGAGCCGGAGCTCTGAGTTCAAAGCCTCCCACCTATTCTGCGCACAACGCACCAGAATTCACTGCCAGGTTATAGTAAAGGTTCACGGGGTCTTTCCGTCTTGTCGCGGGTAGCCGGCATCTTCACCGGCATTACAATTTCACAGTGTCCCCCGTTGAGACAGCGCCCAGATCGTTGCGCCATTCGTGCAGGTCGGAACTTACCCGACAAGGAATTTCGCTACCTTAGGACCGTCATAGTTACGGCCGCCGTTTACCGGGGCTTCGATTCAGAGCTTCGCCCGAAAGCTAACCCCTCCTCTTAACCTCCCGGCACCGGGCAGGCGTCAGACCCTATACGTCGTCTTGCGACTTAGCAGAGTCCTGTGTTTTTGGTAAACAGTCGCCCAGGCCACTTCACTGCGGCCTCCTCGGGCTTTTACACCCTACCGAGGCACTCCTTCTCCCGAAGTTACGGAGCTATTTTGCCGAGTTCCTAAACGAGGGTTCTCACTTGCGCCTTAGGATTCTCTCCTTATCCACCAGTGTCGGTTTACGGTACGGACACCCGGAAACTCGCTAGAGGTTTTTCTTGGCAGCCAGAGCCAACCAGTTGGCTTGTCCGAAGACGCGCTTCCCCGCAACTCTTGAATCACGGGATCCGGATTTGCCTGGATCCCCATCTTGAGCAACGGCCGCCCCAATCCAATCGGGCGTAGGCCTATCTGTCTGCGTCACCCCATCACTCAAACGCTTCCAAGGTGGTGCAGGAATGTTGACCTGCTTCTCATCGACTACGCCTTTCGGCCTCGCCTTAGAGTCCGACTAACCCAGGGCGGACTGACCTTCCCTAGGAAACCTTGGATATTCGGCGTCCAGGGTTCTCACCTGGATGACGTTACTTATGCCGGCAGGGTCACTTCCATGCGGTCCATCGGTCCTCACGGTCCGACTTCAACCCCCATGGAACGCTCCTCTACCAATGCCAAAAAATGGCACTCCGCAGCTTCGGTAACAGACTTGAGCCCCGTTAAATTATCGGCCCAAAGCCGCTCGACCAGTGAGCTGTTACGCTTTCTTTAAAGGATGGCTGCCTCTAAGCCAACCTCCTGGCTGTCTGAGCGTCTTCAGATCCTTTCCCACTTAGTCTGTGTTTGGGGACCTTAGCTGGCGGTCTGGGCTGTTTCCCTTTCGACTACGGAGCTTAGCCCCCGCAGTCTGACTCCCGGGATACGGATTCATGGTCTTCGGAGTTTGGTTGGATTCAGTAAGCTTGTGGGCCCCCTAGTCCATCCAGTGCTCTACGGCCACGACCGACCTCCCGAGGCTAGCCCTAAAGCTATTTCGAGGAGAACGGGCTATCACGAGGTTTGATTGGCCTTTCACCCCTATCCTCAGCTCATCCAAGCGGATTGCATCCCACACTGGTTCGGGCCTCCAGACGGCGTTACCCGTCCTTCACCCTGGCCAAGGATAGATCACCTCGCTTCGCGTCTATTCCCAGCGACTCGACGCCCTATTCAGACTCGCTTTCGCTACGGCTCGCTTTGAAACTTAACCTTGCCACTGAGAATAACTAGCCGGCTCATTATGCAAAAGGCACGCGGTCGAGCGTCGTCGGCGGCCGAAGCCGCCCATAGCTCTTCCACTGCTTGTAGACACACGGTTTCAGGGACTGTTTCACTCCTCTAGTCGAGGTTCTTTTCACCTTTCCCTCACGGTACTGGTTCACTATCGGTCGAAGAGTAGTACTTAGCCTTGGAGGATGGTCCCCCCAGCTTCCCACAGGGTTTCACGTGTCCCGTGGTACTCGGGAGTCCAACGGGGAGTCGATCAACGCTTTCGCCTACGGGGCTATCACCCTGTATCGCCAGGTTTTCCAACACTGGTTCAGCTAACGTGCCGATTTGTAACTCCCTGACCTGTTCGCAGAGGTCACGTCGGATCCCACAACCCCGCGCGCGAAAAACACCCTGCGCGGCTACGCCGCACGCGGTTTGGGCTCATCCCCGTTCGCTCGCCGCTACTAGGGGAGTCGCAATTTTGCTTTCTGTTCCTTCGGGTACTGAGATGGTTCACTTCCCCGAGTTCGCTTCCGTTACCTATGAGTTCAGTAACGAATGATGAGTTATTGACTCACCGGGTTGCCCCATTCGGAAATCCCC
>JAJDUD010000062.1:122500-158079 GCA_022826825.1 Acidobacteriota bacterium
TCAAGGCAATGCCGGGAATCTGGAACTCCGGGCCGGGGGTCCGCATCCCCACGGGATTCCGGCCTGTCGCCGGGTCGGGCCGCTGACTACGGACCCGGTACAACTCGGAGGAACCGCCGCTTTCCGACCTTCAGCACCGCCCCGTCCGCCGGTGCGGCGACCGCTACGTCTGAGAGCACGCGTTCCCCGTCCAGCGAAACGGCCCCCTGGCTCAGGAGCCGGCGGCCTTCGTTTCTGGTTCGGGCGAGGCCGGACGCGGTCAACAGGTCCAGCATCCGCACCGGGGACGCGGCGGCGAACGAGGGCATCTCGTCCGGCACCGTCCCTCTCGCGAAGACGGCCTCAAAGCGGTCGCGCGCCGCCCCCGCCTCCCTCGGGGAATGGAAGTCGGAAACGATCTGGACGGCAAGGTCCTGCTTGACCCGCTTCGGGTGGAGCGTTCCGTCGTCCACTCCGGCGCGCAGCGCCGCGATCTCCACGGGGGTCCGGTCGGTCAGGAGTTCGTAGTAGCGATAGGTCAACTCGTCGCTGATGGACATGAGCTTGCCGAACATCTCGTCCGGCGGTTCGGTGACCCCCACGGCGTTGCCGAGGCTCTTGGACATCTTCTCGGTGCCGTTCAGCCCTTCCAGCAGCGGCATGGTCAGCGCCACCTGGGGTTCGAGTCCGTACTCCCTCATGATGTGGCGGCCCACCAGCAGGTTGAAGAGCTGGTCGGTTCCTCCGAGCTCGAAGTCGGCCTTCATCGCCACCGAGTCGTAGGCCTGCGCGAGCGGGTACAGGAACTCGTGGATCGAGATGGGCTGCTCTCCGCGAAACCGGCGGTGGAAGTCATCGCGCTCCAGCATGCGCGCCACGGTGTAGCGGGAGGCGAGCCGGATGAGACCCTCCGCCCCCAGCGCCGAGAGCCACTCGCTGTTGAAGGCAACGACGGTCCGTTCCGGATCGAGGATCTTGAAGACCTGTTCCTTGTAGGTCTCGGAGTTCGCCCGGATCTGTTCCTCGGTCAGTTGCGGGCGGGTCTTCGAGCGGCCGCTCGGATCCCCGATCATCCCCGTGAAATCCCCGATCACGAACCACACCTCGTGCCCGAAGTCCTGGAAGTGCTTCATCTTCCGCATCACGACGGTGTGGCCGAGGTGCAGGTCCGGGGCGGAGGGATCGAACCCCACCTTGACCCGGAGGGACTCGCCCGACGCGACGGACCGCTCTACCTTGGCGCGGAGTTCCGCGCGCGGCTCGATGCGGTCCGCACCCTTCTCGAGGAGCGCGATCTGCTCGGCGGCCGAAGCCTTACTGGGCATAGGTCGGCTTTCGCTCGCCCTCCGAGTGGATCTCGGCGGCGGCCCGCTCCGCCGCCTCGGAAAGCAGGATCCGGCGTCCCTGGCGCCGGATGCCGCCGTCGAGGAGCAGCCCGATGGCCCGCGGATAGATCTGATGTTCGAGGGTGAGGATGCGTTGCGTGAGCGTCTCGTGCGTGTCCTCGTCGTGAACCCGGATCGCCGCCTGGAGCAGAACCGGGCCCGTGTCCAGCGTCTCGTCCGCGAAGTGCACCGTGCATCCGGCGACCCGCACTCCGTAGTCGAGTGCCTGGCAGGGGGCGTCCAGTCCCTTGAAGGCGGGGAGCAGGGAGGGATGGATGTTGAGCACCCGGTCCGGAAACGCACTCAGCAGCACCGGCGAGACGATGCGCATGAAACCCGCGAGACACACCACGTCCACCCGGTGCTGGCGCAGCAGCTTCACGATTTCGGCGTCGTAGGTCTCGCGGTCCGGGAAAGCGCGGTGGGAGAGCACTGCGGTCGGCACTCCGTAGGTCTTCGCGATCTCGAGGCCCCTGGCCTTCCCGCGGTTGCTGAACACCAGCGCGACCTCGGCGTTCAGCGACCCGCTCTCGATGGCGTCCAGGATCGCCTGGAGATTGGACCCGCGCCCGGAAATGAGCACGCCCAGCCGCCGGCCGGGCGTCGGAAGGGTTCGGACGGATTCGTCGGTCATGCGAGGCAACCCCGGTACCGCACCCGGGGCGGATCGGCGGCGGCCGTCACTTCGCCGAGGCGAAAGGCGCCGGAGAGGGTTTCGAGGATGGTTCGCTCGTCGCGAGCCGCCACTACCGCGATGAGACCCACACCGCAGTTGAACGTCCGGAGCATCTCCCCCTCGGCTATCCGGCCAGCGTCGGCGAGCAGCCGGAAGAGGGGAGGAAGACGGAACGAATCAAGGTTCACCTCGGCGGACGTGCCTCGCGGGAGGACCCGAGGAAGATTGTCGCTGATTCCGCCGCCGGTGATGTGGGCGAGGGCGCGCAGGCTCCGGTTCCGCAGCAGCGGGCGGAGCTCCGGCAGGTAGCAGCGATGCGGCGCCAGCAGGGCGTCCGCCACCGTCACGTCCAGTCCCGGCAGGACCTCGTCGACCCCGAGTCCCAGCCGGTCGAACACGATGGCGCGCGCCAGCGAGTAGCCGTTCGTGTGGAGCCCGGACGAGGGAAGGCCGATGAGCACGTCGCCGTGGACCGCCGAACTGCCGTCCAGGATGTACTCCTCCTCGACCACTCCAACGATGGTCCCCGCCAGGTCATAGTCACCGCCCGGGTAGAAACCGGGCATCTCCGCGGTCTCGCCGCCGAGGAGCGCCACCCCGAACTCCCGGCAGGCGTTCGCGATCCCGCGGATCACACCCTCGGCGACGCCGGCGTCAAGCCGGCCCATGGCCAGGTAGTCCAGGAAGAAGAGCGGTTCGGCGCCCTGGACGAGGATGTCGTTGATGCAGTGGGAGACCAGGTCGTAGCCCGGAACTTCGTGGCGTCCGGCGTCCCGCGCCACCCGCAGCTTCGTCCCCACGCCGTCCGTCGAAGCCACCAGCACCGGGCGCTCGAAGCCGGCCGTGTTCAGCCGGAAGAGGCCCCCGAAGCTGCCCACGTCGCTCAGCACCTCGGGACGGCGCGTGCTCGCGACCAGCGGGCGAATGCGGTCCAGGGCGCGGTCCGCCTCGTCGATGTCCACGCCGGCGGTCCGGTAGTCGAGACCGCCGTCCCGGGCTTCGCGGTCAGGTCCGGACATGCAGGTGGATTATCGCCGCCGGCCTTCCGCAGCCTCAGCCCCGAAGCAGCGCTTCGACAAGCGGACGGTTTCGCGGACGGAACGGATTCACAAACGTGACTCCGCCGAGTTCCCGGCCATCCTGCATGTCTTCGGTGAGCAGCACCGAACAACCCGCGCCGCGGGCCGTCGCCCACAGCATCGCATCCCAGAACGAAAGCTGGTGCTGCTCCACCGCGAGAATCGCGTCCCGGAGCTGAATGCCGGTCGCGGAAGCGACGAAGAACAACTCCAGCATCCGATCCACGACAGCCCTCGCTGTGGCCGCGGCGGCCAGATCCTTCCGGGTCACAACCCGGTAGAACTCGGCGACCGCCTGGAGCACCAGAACACAATCGGAATCCGACGCGCGCCAGAGCAGTGTGCGCGCGTCCCGATGACGTTCTCCCGCAGAGGAATCCGCAGAATAGACGAGGATGTTGGTGTCGAGCGAGAAACGACCGCTAACGGGGCCGACGCTCGAGCTCACGCCAGATCCGGCCATCCCGGTCGTGGAGTTCGTCCCGGTTCTCCATCCGCACTCCGCCGAGCGGAACCCCCGTTTCCAGGAGCGCCATCAGTTCGTCGCGCGCCCGCACCCACGCCGGATCTCGTGTTCGGTCCTCATCGTGCGGAACGATGCGCGCCACCGGCCGGCCGCGACGAGTCACGACAAAGCCCTCACCGGCCTCCACTTCGCGAATCAGCCGGGAGAACTGCTGGTTGGCCTCCTTGAGGGACACTGGACGGAGGACAGCCGCGCGAGGCATGTCACTATTCTACTACCATCCCCCGGGCCGGAGGTTCCGCCGAAATGAAGAGACTCCCCAAGACCACGATTCTCGCGCTCCTGGTCGCCGCCGGCGCCGGCGCGCAGGACCACGCCAAGATCCAGAAGGACTTCCCGGCCGAGGAATTCATCGAGCGCCGGGTCCGGGTGATGGAGGCGATCGGCGACGACGCCATCGCCATCGTCCAGGGCGCAGCCGCTCCTCCCGGCTTCATCGTGTTCCGCCAGTCCAACGAGTTCTACTACCTGACCGGAATCGAGGTCCCGCACTCCTACCTGCTGATCGACGGCCGGAACCGGCGCTCGCTCCTCTTCCTGCCCCGCCGTGATCCGCGGAAGGAGCGCGGCGAGGGCCGGATGCTCTCCGCCGAGGACACCGAGGAAGCGATGGCCGCCAGCGGGGTGGACCAGGTCTTCGCGATCGACCAGCTCGCCCGCCAGCTCTACGGGTTCGCGCTCCGCCCCCCTTCCCCGACGCTCTACACCTTCATGAGCCCGGCCGAGGGCCGCAAGCAGAGCCGAGACGAGAACCTGATCGGCCACGCCCAGCACGTCTCGGATCCGTGGGACGGCCGAGCCTCCCGGGAAGGCGCCTTCGTCACCAGGCTGCGCGAGCGGTACCCGCAGTTTCCCATCGCCGACCTGACACCCATCGTGGACACCATGCGGCTCCACAAGTCCCCCCGCGAGCTGGAACTGATCCGGCGGGCGAGCGAACTGGCCGGGATGGGGATCATGGAAGCGATGCGCTCCACGAAACCCGGCCTCTTCGAGTACCAGCTCGACGCGGCGGCCTACTACATCTACCGGATCAACGGGTCGCAGGGCGAGGGGTACCGCTCCATCACCGCCACGGGAACGAACGCCTACTTCGGCCACTACTACCGCAACGACGCCGAGCTGAAGGAGGGCGAGCTGATCCTCATGGACCACGCCCCCGACTACCGCTACTACACGAGCGACATCGCCCGCATGTGGCCGGTCAGCGGCAAGTTCACCGAGGACCAACGGAAGCTCTACACCTTCATCGTGCACTACAGCGCGGCGCTCCTCTCGCGCCTCCGGCCCGGCGTCACCCCCGACCAGGTGATGGACGGCGCCGCCGAGGAAATGGAGCCGGTGATCGACGAACTCGGGTTCACCAACCCGCTCCACGAACAGGCGGCCCGCGAAGCGCTCGTCTTCCGGGGGCATCTGTCCCACCCGGTCGGGCTGGCGGTCCACGACGTGGGCAGCTACCGCGCCCGCCCCTTCGAAGCCGGACTCGTGTTCGCCCTGGACCCCATGCTCTGGGTCCACGAGGAGCGGCTCTACGTGCGGATGGAGGACGTGGTCGCGATCACCGAGAACGGGGTCGCGAACTTCACCGATTTCATGCCGCGCACAGTGGACGAGATCGAGGCCTTCATGCGCGAGGAAGGCGTCCTCCAGCTCACCCCGCCGGACCCCGGCACCCCACCGCCGCCGCCACGCTGATCCGGGAGCGCCGGCCGGTTCGCCCGGCGCATCCCGGTCGCCGCCGGATAACGAGGGGCTGACATGTCGCGGGAGCGCCTGAACTTCCTGTTCCTGAACGTCGGCCACTTCCTCGATCACCTCTTCATGCTGGTCTTCGCGACCGTCGCGGCGCTCCGGCTCGCGGAGGAGTGGGGGATGAGCTCCGCGGCTCTCATTCCCTACGCCACGCCGGGATTCGTCGCGTTCGGAGTCGGATCGCTCCCGGCCGGCTGGATCGCCGACCGGTGGAGCCGCGCAGGGATGCTGGTCCTTTTCTTCGTCGGGATCGGGGCGAGTTCGATCCTGACCGCGGCGGCCGACTCGCCGATGCAGGTCGCGCTCGGACTCCTCGCCATCGGCGCGTTCGCCTCGATCTACCACCCGGTCGGGCTCGCCATGGTCGTGCACGGGCGAAAGAAAACCGGCGTTCCGCTCGCGGTCAACGGCGTGTTCGGCAACCTGGGAGTCGCCGCCGCCGCGCTGCTCACCGGGTACCTCATCGATACCGGGGGCTGGCGCAGCGCATTCATCCTGCCCGGCGTGGTGTCCATCGGCCTCGGCGCCGCCTATGCGGTCTTCGTGCGGGGAGCGCGGGACGGCCGGAACGCTCTCCCGAGCGACGCCTCGGTCACAGCGGAGGCCGGGGAGACAGCCTCCGCCATCGACCGCGCGACCTTCGTGCGGGTGCTCTCCGTCATCGTGTTCACCGCCGCGCTCGGGGGCCTCATCTACCAGAGCACCACGTTCGCGCTCCCGAAGATCTTCGACGAGCGGCTCACCGAACTCGCCGGATCGGCCACCGCGATCGGGGGCTACGCGTTCGGGGTGTTCGCGATCGCGGCGCTGGCGCAGCTCGTGGTCGGCTACCTCGTGGACCACCACGCCCTGCGCACCGTGTTCGCGTTCGTCGCGGGACTCCAGGCGGTCTTCTTCGCGCTCATGCACGAACTCACCGGGGTGGCCGCCGTGGTGGTGGCGGCCGCCTTCACGTTCGTCGTCTTCGGGCAGATCCCCATCAACGACGTCCTCGTGAGCCGCATCGCCAGGAACGAGTGGCGAAGCCGCGTCTATGCCGTCCGCTACGTCGTGTCCTTCTCGGTGATGGCTTCCAGCCTGCCGGTCATCGCGGGGATTCACGCGGGGTGGGGCTTCGGCGCGCTCTTTGTCGTGATGGCGGTCGCGGCCAGCGGCATCCTGGCCGCCGTCCTCATGCTGCCGCGCTCCGGAGGCACGGCCGGACGGGCGGTCAGCGCGCGATGTTGATCGTGACTGTGGCCGGCTCGCCGTCTTCCGTCAGGCCGTAGTACTCCAGCCGGAACTGGTCGCTCGCGTAGGCGGGGCCGCGCGGCGATCCCTCGTGGATCTGGCGCATGATGCCGACGTTCCCCAGGGAAAGGAGATGTCCGGGGACCAGTTCCTTCCCCGAGTCGCGGACCTGATCGCGGAGCCAGCGGACGGCCGCAATGGGGTCGTACCACTCGGCCATGGAGCCCTCCTGGATCACCGCGTCGTTCTCGTCGAGCACCGCGTAGTCGAAGGAGCGAAGGCGGGCGAGCCATTCCTCGGTGGCCTCGATCGGCACCGGATCACCGGCAAAGGCCCAGCGCGAGATCATGTTGGACACGATCATCCGGTTCACCGAAGCCGTCTCCGGGTCGTACCAGGGATCGGGAATCTCGGCGAACGGGATCACGGCGTCCAGTCCCGCCAGGATCTCGAGGTCCGTCGCGGCGGTGTTGATGGACGCGTCCCCGACCCGGAAGGCGAAGTCCGCTTCGAGGAAGCCCGCAGCGGTCTCGTCCACCCGGATCGCGTCGCCGTCATCCCGGAACATGCCCGCGAGGAGGTGCGCCCGGATGCCGCCGGGAGGGAAGTTCGGGTTGTGCGGGTTGGGGTCGTGGCCGCCGGTCTTGTAGCCGACCACCTCGCCCATCGGCAGGATCTCCACCATCGCGTCCTGCCAGCGGTAGGCCTCGGCGAGCGGCATCTCGTGGACGAACCCGGTGAGCATCCGGAGGTTCACGAAGTCGTCGGCCATGGCCTCGACTTCCGCGCGGATCGCCCCTTCGCGGGACATTTCGGGCTCTTCGGCGCCGGAGCCGCCGCACGCCGCCACCAGCACGAGGCCGCCGGCGAAGGACAGACGCATTCTCAGGATCATGGACACTCGGGCTCCCAAGCCGAGTATGCCACTGCGCCGGCGCCGCCGTCCGCTCAGCGCGACGCCACCAGATGACGGGTACGGCTTGGAGCGCCGGCCAGTTGCTGTGAAGATGCAGTCCGGCGCGTTGGCCAAACGACCTGATGGTGCCGCCGGCTTGGAACGCCGACCTCTGGTCGGCACGCGCTGCGCGACCGCGCAGCGCACGGCACGGCGCCGACCTGCGGGATGGTTCGCTCTCGGTGCAACTGGGCGGAGGGGACGCATCCCTACGCCTACGACTTCTGGTCGGAGGTAAGGAAGACGCAGCGCCCCACCTGAGTGTCGCGGAACCACCGGCCGCGCGAACCTGGTCGTGCGTTTCGAAAGGCAGGTGTTCCTGTTCGAGATCAAGGCGGTGGAGCGCGACGCCGGCGGTTCCGCCCTCGCCCAGCTCCGCGAGCAGGGCTATGCGGCGAAGTACCGCGCCGCCGGCCGGCCCGTCCATCGCATCGATATCGAGTTCAGTCGAGAAACCCGCAACGTCAGCCGCTTCGAGACCGCAACGGCCTGACCGCCGGGTCCGGCGCGACGGTCCCGTCTGTCCCCCGCCGCCGGCGCTCAGGACCGCGTAAGGGCGACGCCGGAGGGCTGATGTCTCATTGGACTTCGCCGTCCGCTCCGCAGCGGTCGGCGATGGCGGCCTTTACGGCTTCGAGGTGCTCCTCAGCCTCGCGGAGTTGCTTGGCCTGACGCCACTCTTCGTCCCCTTGGTTGGACCGAGCGTGGACATCACCCATCAGGTCCCGCTGGTCCAGGTCCGTGGTATCGCCTCCGAGCGTGCGAACCTTCCGCTCGGCGTCCTCCCGCTCGGCCTCCAGGGCTTCGCAGGTCATGTCCGGCGCGAACGCCGGCGGCTTTGAGCAGCCGCCAGTGAGAGCAACTGCAAGCGGGAGCAGGAGGGCGAGTCTGGTCATGGTTCTTCCTCCTTCGGCACGTTCGCGGGAACGAAGCTCAGGATCCTGGATGGTGCCGGGTTCTCCGGCGAGACGGCGAAGGCCCGAGAACCGCTGAGCCTTCGCTGTCAGGTACATCATCCCAGAACGCAAAACGGGGGAGCCTCCGGAGAGGCTCCCCCGTGTGATTGTCCCGTCCGGCGGGCGCCGGAGCGCCCGCCGGATCGGGAAAGGTGCTTAGAACAGCAGCTTCACGGTGAAGCGGATGATGCGCGGTGGCAGCACCCGTGACGGCTGCAGGTAGCGGGAGCCGAACCCGGTGATCAGCGCGTCCGCCTTCTGCGAGTTGAAGATGTTCGCGAAGTCGGCGCCGATCTCGATCCGCGCCTGGTCGATGTCAAACCCCTTGCGGAAGTTGATGTCGAGCAGGTCAGTGATCGTGTCCGTGCGCTCGTCGCCACGCTCGTAGGCGTAGATGGACTCCGAACCCTGCACCAGCCCCGTGGCCCGCGCGGTGGAAACCAGCGGGTTGCCGGCCCGGGCCCGGTAGTTCCAGGCGATCTGGATGTCGAGCGGAGCGATGTAGCTGCCCGCCACGTTGAACACCCACGGCACGTCGGTCAGGACCGCGCCGTCGAGCCGGTTGATCTCGCGGTTCGGGTTGTTCCAGTCGGTGCCGTCGTACGGCAACCCGTGCGGAACGCCGCGGTGACTGGAGAAAGTCGCCCCTCCGAGCAACTGCCAGCGGTTCGAGAACCGCTTCTGGAGCTGGAACGCAACCCCGTTGTAGTTGGTCTGCAGCTTCTCGAGGTTGGTGATCGTGTTGTCCTGCAGACCCCGGTAGGCCTCCTGGAGTTCGTACACCTCGTACGTCGCCTGGGGACAGGTCGCGCACTCGAAGCTGGTCAGCGTGTAGGCCGACGGCGGCCGCGCCAGGTTCAAACGCCCGAGGGAATCCCGGTGCTGGCGGCGGTGGTAGGTGGCGCTGAACGAGACCTCGGTGCCGAGGGTCATGTCCACCCCGAGCGAAATGTCGTCGCTGTAAGGGCGGCCCGCGTTCTTGTCGTAGGGCGAGGCGCCAGCGCCCGAGAAACCGTTGAACTCGGAGAGATCCACTTCGGGGCTGTCCGCCAGCGTGCCGGACGGGCCGATGTCCACCAGCCTGTCGCCGTCGAGGTCGTTCCAGCCGACCCACGCGGAGCGGCCGGCGTTCGGGTTCGCGGCCGCGGAGAGCGCGTTCCCCATCTGGGTGTAGTAGCGGCCCCAGCCGCCCTTCAGCGCGGCGCGGCCGTCGCCGAAGAGGTCGTAGGCGAAGCTGAGCCGCGGCCCGACGTTCATCGGCCAGTCCGGGAATCCGCCGATCTCCGACGTCACCTCGAATGACGCGTCGGTGAGCTGCTCCGAGATGGCGGCCCAGGTCCCAGCCGGGCTGCTCTGCACGGGGATGTAGCCGTAGACGCCGTCGAGGCGGACGCCGAGGTTCAGGGTCAGCCGGTCGCCGATGGTCCAGGCGTCCTGCGCGTAGATGGCCCACGTGTTCAGCCGCTCGTGCGAGGTCTTGGGAGTCCGGGAGATGTTGATGCGGTTGGGCACCCCATCCACGAGTTCGCCGTAGGCGTCGCCACTCTTGAACTGGCGGCTCTCGATGTACTCGCGGGAGGCCTGTCCGCCCACCTTGAAGTTGTGGGAACCGCCGGCGGTGTCGAGGTAGTAGGTCAGCGAGCCGTTGAACTGGTTCCGAGAGTTCGGTCCCCAAGACTCGCCACGCCGATCGGCGTTGAACTGCTCGAAGCGGACCGAATCGATCACCGAAATGTCGTTCTCCGTGCAGGCCCTGGCGTCCGGATACTCATCCACGGGAATGCCGCAGTACTCCGAATACAGGATGTAGGGAGTCACACCCGTCATGCGCCCGAAACGCAGATCGAGGAGCGCCGCATCGCCAAGCACCCGGTTGTAGGAACCGATGTAGTTGTCGGCCCACTGGTCCTGGAAGCGTGCGAGCTCGTCCGGGACCGCGGTGTAGGGAGGGTCGCGGCGGTGGTAGCGGTCCTTCCAGTTGCGCTGGAGCGTCACCGAGAGCCGGTCATTGTCGGTGGCCTGCAAAGTGAACTTGCCGCTGAGGTTGCGAATCCGGTTGTCGTCGATCGGCTGCGGCCCGACATAGTCGGCCGGGGTGCTGACCTCCTGCTCGTGGATCCAGTCCCGGTAGGCGGTGAAGAACCACGCCTTGTCCCGGACGATGGGGCCGCCGAGGGTGCCGTTGATGTCAAGCGACTTGGTGATGGGGGCGCCGCCCGCCTCGGCGGGTTCTCCCTGGAGATCCACCGCGTTCCAGAGCCCGATGGCGTCGCCGCTGAACTCGTTGCCGCCGGTCTTCACGACCATGTTCATCAGCACGCCGCCGGTGTCGGATTCGGCCGTGTGCTGCGAGGTCTGGAAGTTGAACTCCTCGTACATGGAGAAACCGTAGTACTGCATCGTCCAGCCGCCGGTGCTGCCGGGCCAGTTCACCTTGAGGCCATCCACGCTGAAGGTCTGCATAGCGGCCGACGAGCCGAACATCTCCATTCCGTACTGCTGCATGCCGTTGCTACCGCCGACGTCGATCCGGGTGGTCACCATGCCCGGCACGAGCCCGGCCATGACCCACGGGTTCCGTCCGGTGGGGACGGCTTCGAGCAGTTCGCGCTCGATGTTGGTCTGGACGGTTGCGCTCCGGACATCGACGACGGGAGCATCGCCGGTGACTGTCACGGTTTCCTCAACCCCCGAAATCCCCAGCGACGCGTTCACCTCGAGGGTGCGGGCCACACTGAGCCGGACACCTTCCTGGATTACGGTCTGGAATCCGGAGAGCGCGAAACTGACGCTGTACTCGCCGGGTGGGAGCGCCGGGTGGCTGTAGGAGCCGCCGGCCCCGGTAGTCGTGCTGCGGGCGGCGATCAGCGCGTCACTCTCGACGGTGACCGTCACGCCGGGGAGCACGGCCCCCTGTTCGTCGGTCGCGGTCCCGGTAATCGTTCCGGTCTGCTGGGCAAACACCGGAACCGCCGCAAGCACTGCGAGCGCGACCAGAATTGCGGTCTTACGCATGAAGAACCTCCTCACGAGGCGTGGTTGGAACGACCGAGCCCGGGCTGCCGAGGCGGCGCCGGGGAGAATGCGCGGTGGCCGGACGCCGCCGCCCCGTGAGGGCGCGTCCGTACACGCAGTTCGGCCGGAAAACAGAAAGAGTCAATTTGGCGCACCGTATCACGCAAGGGGCATTCCCGCGTAGTACACGGTCCCAGACCGGAATGCAAGGGCGATAAGGGTCCATTTTTTCAATGGTTTGTGGTGAGGACGGCGGGAACCGCAAAAACGTGCCGATCCGGAATTCCGGTTTTTCGAACCCGAATTCCAACGAGCCGTAGTTTCCCGGCGTCGGGGCTCGCGCCCCCAGCCGTGGTGGGGCCTCCCCGGAACCGGGAAAGGGGCGGCCGAACGGCGGTTCGAGGCGGGGCTACGAGCGACCCGGGCCCGGTAGCTCACCGGCGGACCGCGTGGATTGGTGTGGAGTCAGTCTCCGAACACGGCGCGGCGTAATCCGGCATTGAGCCTCGGCTTCGGAAGTGCTCCACCACGTCTGCATCGAGACGGATCGTGATTTGCTGCTTGGTCGGCGCCTTCTGTTTGCCCTGGGTCCGGCGCCAACGCGCTACAAATCCTGGAAGGGCCTCGGGCGGGGTTCTTTGGAAATGTTGAATATTTGCATTATGAATGCATAATATGGACTTGTGAATGAACCGAACGGGTCGCGGTACATCCGGCGTTCGCTGGAGCCCGTTATCCGGACGGCCGCGTCCGAATTCCCCGCGGTGGTCCTGACGGGACCACGCCAATCCGGCAAGACGACTCTTCTGCAACACCTCTTCGCAGATCGTTATCGCTACGTCTCGCTCGACCCACCGGACGTTCGCGCGGCCGCTCAGGCGGATCCCCGCGGCTTTCTCGAGACCCATCGGCCGCCCGTCGTCCTCGATGAGGTGCAGAACGCGCCGGAACTTCTCCCCTACATCAAGGAGAGGATCGACCGCGACCGTTCCGTAGCCGGCCAATACCTCCTGACGGGTTCACAGAACCTGCTGCTGGCGGACCGGATTACGGAGTCGCTCGCGGGACGCACGGCGATGCTGCGGCTCTTTCCCCTGTCGCAGCGGGAGATCGCCGGGTGCCCGGAGCAACCGCCCGCGTGGGAACGGCCCGCTGACGCGAGCGAGGCCACGGACGCGGCTTTCGCCGCGCTGTGGAACAACGTCCTCCGGGGCGGGTATCCGGAACTCGCCGCAGACCCGGACCGAGACGTCTCCCTCTGGCTCGCCGGCTACCTCCAGACCTATCTCGAACGAGACGTGCGGTCGCTGCGCCAGATCGGAAGTCTCACCGAGTACCAGAACTTCCTCCGGATCCTTGCGGCCCGGAGCGCGCAGCTTCTGAGCCTGACCGATGTCTCCCGGGATCTGGGGGTGGCGGTCAACACGGTCAAGGCGTGGCTGTCCGTGCTGGAAGCCACCTACCAGGTCATCGTGCTGCGGCCCTACTTCGCGAACGTCGGGAAACGGCTTGTCAAGACGCCGAAGGTGTACTTCACCGACACGGGGACACTGTGCCACCTGGCGGGACTGAAGGATCCGGAACACGCCGCCTCCGGCCCGATGGGCGGCGCGATTCTGGAAACCGCGGTGCTCGCGGAGATCTTCCGGATGCTCACCCACCGCGGGGTGGAGCCGCGCCTCTTCTTCTGGAGGACCACCGCGGGCGCCGAAGTGGACTTCGTGGTGGAGACGGAAGGGAAACTCATTCCGATCGAGGTGAAGCTGTCGGCGACCCCGAGGCCGGCGATGGGGAACGGCATCCGACGCTTTCAGCGGGATCTGGGCGGTGCGGCGGGACCGGGGTTCGTGGTCCACCCGGGGGACGTGGCGCTGCCGCTCGCGCCGGGGGTGACGGCGCTGCCGTTCGGCCGGCTGTAAGTGCGGGTCGCGCTCGGCGAACGGCCTTTGCGGCTCCCTGGGCGGCGTGCCGACCGGAGGTCGGCGTTCCAAGCCGGAGGGGCCATCCGGGCGCATCAGACCTGCGCGTTCCGCTGGGCTCTGCCCAGCGGGTGCCGACCGGAGGTCGGCGTTCCAAGCCGGAGGGGCCATCCGGGCGCATCAGACCTGCGCGTTCCGCTGGGCTGCGCCCAGCGGGTGCCGACCGGAGGTCGGCGTTCCAAGCCGGAGGGGCCATCCGGGGGCATCAGCCCTACGCGTTCCGCTGGGCTGCGCCCAGCGGGTGCCGGCCGGAGGCCGGCGTTCCCGGCCGTCTCGCTGTCGTGCCGGGGTGGAGACCGGCGATCCCTACAGGGTCTGTTTGGCGGCTTGGAGCTGTGACTGGATGTCGCCGGGGCCGCCGCGGACGCTGCGGCGGGCCACGGAGGCGCGGTAGTCCCAGACCGCCGTGACGTCCTCGTCGAAGGCGGGGGAGAACCCGCGGAGGGTGGCGAGGTCCAGGTCGGGCGGTTCGACGGACTCGCGCTCGCAGTGGGCGAAGACCTCGCCGGCGACCCGGTGCGCATCGCGGAAGGGCAGTCCCTTGGCCACGAGGTATTCGGCGAGATCCGTCGCCAGGAGATCCCAGGAGAGGGCGGCGCGCATCCGGTCCTCGGAGACCTGCATCGTCCCGATGGTGCCCTCGGCGACCGGCAGCGCGAGCCGGAGGGTGTCCAGGGTGTCGAAGCAGGGCTCCTTGTCCTCCTGGAGGTCCCGCTGGTAGCCGGAGGCGAGTCCCTTGCCCACGGTGAGGAGCGCGACCAGGTTGCCGATCAGCCGGCCGGCCTTCCCGCGGATCAGCTCGCAGCCGTCGGGGTTGCGCTTCTGGGGCATCAGGCTCGACCCGGTGGACCAGGCGTCGCCGAGGCGCACGAAGCCGAACTCGGCGGACGACCAGAGCACGAGATCCTCCGCGAGCCGGGAGAGATGCACCCCGAGGATCGCGCCCGCCGCGAGGAACTCCATCGCGTAGTCGCGGGTCCCCACCGCGTCCACGCTGTTTTCGAGGACCTCCGCGAGGCCGAGTTCGCCGGCGATCGCCTCGCGGTCCACCGGGTAGGGGTTGCCGGCGAGCGCGCCGGCGCCCATCGGTGAGGCGGACGCCCGCCGGCCGGCGGCCTCGAGACGCTCGCGGTCGCGCGTCAGGGCCCAGAAGTGGGACAGCAGCAGGTGTCCGAAGACCACCGGCTGGGCGCGCTGGAGATGCGTGTATCCAGGGACCAGGGCGTCCGCCGACTCCTCGGCCCGGGCGAGCAGGGCGATCCGGAGCCGGTCCAGCGCCTCGACCAGGGACGCGGTCGCGCTCGTCAGGTAGAGCCGGAACTCCGTCTGGGACAGATCGTTCCGGCTCCTCCCGGTCGGGAGCTTCCGCGCCAGCTCGCCGATCTCGTCGAAGAGCAGCCGCTCGACCGCGGTGTGGATGTCCTCGTCGTCGAGGGGCGGCGGGGGATCGGCGCCGAGCACCGCGGCCACCCGGTCGAGTCCGGCGAGCATCCGCTCGAGTTCGCCGGCGTCCAGCACCCCCGCCCCCGCCAGGGCGCGGGCGTAGGCCTGGTTGACGCGGATCTCCTCCGCGTGCAGCCGGCGGTCGAAGTGGACGGACTTCCCCAGCCGGTCGAGTGCGTCGGCCGGCGGCGCGGCGAACCGCCCGCCCCAGAGCTTCATGATTCCTCGTCCGGGGCGTCCGCGCCGGAGAGACGCCGGATGCGCTCGGGAAGGCCGAAGAGGCGGATGAAGCCCTCCGCGTCCGACTGCCGGTACACCTCGTCGGCGCCGAAGGTTGCGAAGTCCTCCCGGTAGAGGCTCTTCGGGCTCTTGCGTCCCACGGCCTGCGCGACGCCCCGGTGGAGGCGCACCCGCACCGTTCCCGTCGTGTTCCGGTGCGCCTCGGCGAAGAAGGCGTCGAGAGCTTCCCGGAGCGCGGAGAACCACTTGCCGTCGTACACCAGCTCGGCGTAGCGAAGTGCGACCGACGCCGCGAAATGGTCGGTCGCGCGGTCGAGGGTGAGGCTCTGGAGGGCGGCCTTCGCCTCGTGGAGGATCGTGCCGCCCGGGGTCTCGTACACCCCGCGGGATTTCATGCCGACCAGCCGGTTCTCGACGATGTCCACCCGGCCGACCCCGTGCCGGGCCCCGGCCTCGTTCAGCCGGGTGAGCAGGGCGGCCGGAGCGAGGCGCTCGCCGTCCACCGCGACCGGGATGCCGCGCTCGAAACCGATGTCCACCGCCTCCGGGTCCGGCTCGGTGCGGTCCGGATTCCGCGTGATGCGATAGAGGCTCGCCGGCGGAGCGTTCCAGGGATCCTCCAGGTCCTCGCCTTCGTGGCTCAGGTGCAGGAGGTTCTGGTCGCGGCTGTAGAGGTCGCCGGCCTTTTGCTCGACGGGCACGCCGTGATGCGCCGCGTAGGCGAGGGCGTCCTCCCGCGACCGGATGTCCCAGAGACGCCAGGGAGCGATCACCTCGAGATCGGGGGCGAGCGCGTGAAAGGCAAGCTCGAAGCGGACCTGGTCGTTCCCCTTGCCGGTGCAGCCGTGGGCCACCGCGTCGGCGCCTTCCTGCCGGGCGATGTCCACCTGGTACTTGGCGATCGTCGGGCGGGCGAGCGAGGTGCCGAGCAGGTAGCGGCCCTCGTAGACGGCGCCGGCGCGCACCGCCGGAAAGACGTAGTTGCCGACGAACTCGTCGCGGAGGTCCTCGACGAACACCGCGGAGGCGCCGGAGGCGATCGCCTTGTCGGACGCCGCCTGAAGGTCCTCGTTCTGGCCGACGTCCGCAATCACCGCGAGGACTTCGGCGTCGTAGTTCTCCTTGAGCCAGGGGATGGCGCAGGAGGTGTCGAGTCCGCCGGAATAGGCGAGGGCGATACGTTGGGGCATGGCGATGCGGGTCCAATTCCGGCGCGCCGGATGGGAGAAGCGGCCGCGGGCTGCGGGAAGCCGGAGCAGCGCGAAGGCCGGGAAACGGGCCGGGGCGCGGAGAATACTGTCTCGTGACCTTCTGGCGGCGCAGGAAACCGAAATGGCCACCGGGGGGTCCCCGCTCCGATCCGTTCGGGGAGGGGCGGCTTCGCGAAGTCCCGGAGCCCGACGAGGAACCCGCCGGCCGCGACCCGGAATCCGCGATCTTCGAACCCTGGGAGAGCGACGAGTTCACGCAACCCGAGGGCTCCGACGCCGGGGAGTACGAGCTGGAACCGGAGGAGGAAGAGGAGGAGGACCGGCCCGGCGCCTTCCGGGGGGTCTTCTTCGGCCGGCCGGCGCGGGGCGCGCCGGACACCGAGGCCGCCCAGCCGCACGTGGTCTCGACGATCCTCTCGAAGAAGCCCGGGAAGGACGCCGCCCGGGCGGTCGCGTTGACGCTCGGGATCCTCGCGGTGGTGAGCGCGCTCTACTGGTGGGGGCCGCCGGGCTTCGCGGCCGCGCTTCCGGCGAGCGGCGAAACGGTGTTCGAACGGGGGGAGACCTGGCGCCTCGTGACCGCGATCGCAGCGCACGCCGACGCCATCCACCTGCTCTCGAACGCGGTCTTCCTCGCCTGGCTGATCTACCTCTCGTACGGGGCGTTCGGCCCGAGCCTCTATCCGTGGAGCGCAGTGCCGCTCTCGGCGGTCGCGCTCGCGGTGACCCTCGAGGGGTATCCGCCGAACATCCGGGTGGTCGGGGCGTCCGGAATGCTCTACCTGCTCGCCGGCGCCTGGCTCACGCTCTACGTGCTGGTGGAGCGCCGGCTGTCGGTGGCCAAGCGGATCGTCCGGGTGGTCGGGTTCTTTCTCGTCGTCCTCGTCCCGACCTCCATCCGTCCCGAAGTGAGCTACCGGGCTCACGGGATCGGACTGTTCTTCGGCATCTGTCTGGGTCTCGCCTACTTCCTCGCGCGCCGGGACACCATCCGCGCGGGGGAACGCTGGGAGTGGGATTAGTGGCGAGGGGGAACGTGACGCCGTCACGGTTGGGGTCCCTGCCACATGCGAGCATGGCGGTGGGAGTTTCGCGGCCTGCGGCCGCGATGCCGGTCTGAAGACCGGCGCTCCTGCCCGGCGCTGCGGCCAGGCGCCCGGATGGCGCCTCCGGCTTGGAACGCCGACCTCTGGTCGGCACGCGCTGCGCGACCGCGCAGCGCACGGCGGGGCGCTGACCTGCGGGGTGTTTCTCTCTCGGTGCAACGAGCAGACGGGACGATCCCGGATCTGCGTCACCCAAGACGAAGTGCGGCACGTCGCCAGCGGGCCTCCGGCCCGCTGTGCCGACCGGAGGTCGGCGTTCCCAGCCGTTTCCGCCGTTTTCATGACCAGCGGGGGCGTAGGACGACGGGCGCATGGGCGTTTCTCCCGGTGGGGGCCGGCGTTCCCTGGCGCGCAATGGCGGTGGGAGTTTCGCGGCCTGCGGCCGCGATGCCGGTCTGAAGACCGGCGCTCCTGCCGGGAGTTCCTCAGGACCTGGAGCGGGGTGTGACGGCGGCGGCGCGCTCGGAGACCTTGGTGTAGAGGCGGGCCAGGTTCCCGCGGAGGATCGGGTCGTCGCGGAAGGCCTCGGCTTTCTGCACCGCCGGCAGCAGCGAATCGGACGCCGGGTCCGGTAGTTGATCGAGGATTTCCCGCAGTTCGTCGAGTTCGATCGCCGGCCGGCGGACGCCGCTCGCCTTCCAGCGCCGGGCGATCCCGGTGAGGACGGACTGCCGGTCCGCGCCGCGGAACAGCAGGAGCCGAAACGGGTCGGCCGCGAAGTGCTCGGCGATCAGGAGCAGGGCGCGGGCGATGGTCTCCGAGGGGCAGCCGTGCGGACCCAGGTTGAGGCGGCTGGGCGGAGGCACGAGCCGCACGCCCCGGCGGGCGAGGGCCGACTTGGCCGATCGGGGCAGGTAACCCGCGAAGAGCGCGGCGGGATAGAGCGCCTGGTCGGCGAAGACCTCGAAGAAGGCTCTCCACCTCCGCCGGTCGAGGACCGGGGTCTCCAGCAGGACCTCCGTCGGCCGGAAACCGCGGCCCTCCACCAGGGTCTGCACTCGGCCGGGAACGACGTTCACCTGGCCCCGGGCGCGCCCCTCGACGCCGTTCCTCGAGGCCCTCAGGAAGTCGGCCGCCCACCACGGCAGTCCGTCATTCATTCGGCGACCGCCTCCGGAGCGAGCACCAGCACGTTCTGCAGCGCCTCGGAAGACAGCGAGGTCAGCCAGCCCTCGCCCGTGCCGATCACCGACTCCGCGAGTGCGGACTTCCGCTCCAGGAGGTCGGCGATGCGTTCCTCCAGGGTGCCGGTGCACAGGAACTTGTGGACCAGGATCCGCTTGCTCTGGCCGATCCGGAACGCCCGGTCGGTGGCCTGGTTCTCGACCGCGGGATTCCACCAGCGGTCGTAGTGCACCACGTGGCTCGCCCGGGTGAGATTGAGGCCGTAGCCGCCGGTCTTGAGCGATACCACGAGCACCGGCGGCGGGTCCGCCGCTTCCTGGAAACGGGTCACGACGGCGTCCCGCTCCCGGAGCGAGACGGATCCGTGCAGCACCGGGATCTCGGCGTCCAGCACTTCCGAGAGATAGGGAGCGAGCAGCTTCGCCATCTCCGCGAACTGCGTGAAGACCAGCGCCCGCTCCCCCTGCTGCGCCACCTCGGTCAGGATCTCGACGAGGCGCGTCAGCTTCCCGGACCGTCCCGCCAGCAGCCCGCCGCCCGCCAGGAAGTTCTCGGGGTGGTTGCAGATCTGTTTCAGGCGGGTCAGGGTGCGCAGGATCTCGCCGCGCCGGGCAAAACCGGTGTTGCGCTCGATCCGCTCGAGGCACTGGTCCACGGCCGCCTGGTAGAGCGAGGCCTGCTCGACGGTGAGGTTGCAGTAGACGCGGGTCTGGTGTTTTTCCGGGAGATCGCGGATGACCTTCGGGTCGGTCTTGAGCCGGCGCAGGATGAAGGGACGGACCAGCCGGCGGAGTTCCTCGGTCGCCTCCGGATCCTGGGCGCCTTCGACGGCGGCGGTGAACGTCCGGCGGAACGTGCGTTCCGGACCGAGGAAACCCGGGTTCAGGATCTCCATGATGGACCAGAGGTCGGTGAGCCGGTTCTCGAGCGGCGTGCCGGTGAGCGCAAAGCGGATCGGCGCCTGGAGCCGGCGTACCGCGCGGGTCTGCTTGGCCCCCGGGTTCTTCAGGTTCTGGGCCTCGTCCACGATGAGGCCGCCCCACTCCACGTGGCGCAACTGGTCGAAGTCGCGGTGGGTGATGCCGAAGGAACACACCACGAGATCGCTCTCCTCGAGCGCCCGCCACAGATCGGCCCCGCGTGACCGTCCCGTGCCCTGGCGGACGTGGAGGCGCAGCGAGGGCGCGAAGCGCTCGGCTTCCTTCCTCCAGTTGGCGACGATGGAGTTGGGGCACACGAGGAGCCACGGCCGCGTCAGGCGGCCCGCCTCCTGCTCTCCGAGCAGGAACGTCAGCGCCTGACAGGTCTTGCCGAGCCCCATGTCGTCCGCGAGGCAGCCGCCGAGCCCGTGGTCCGCCAGCAGGCGCAGCCAGCCGTAGCCGACCCGCTGGTAGGGGCGGAGCTCGGTCCTCAGCCCGGACGGCGGATCGAGCGGTCCCAACTGCTCCGCGGCCGCTTCGAGGGCCTTGAACAGCGACCCGATCCAAGCCTCGCCCTCGATCCGGGACAGCACCGGCGCCATTTCCTCCGGCTCGAAGAGATCGGGCGCCGGCGGGGCGAGCCGCAGCCGCTCGCGAAGCGCGTCCCGCAGCACCGGAGACCGGTCCGCATGCGCCCGGCGGCGCGCCGCTTCCGTGAAGAGCCGGTTCACGGCGTCCTGGTCGAGTTCCACCCACGCGTCGCTCGCCCGCACCAGGCGCCTTTTTCCCCGGGTCAGGCGCCGGAACTCGTCCAGCGTCCAGGTGTGGTCGTCGATGGCCACTTCCCAGGAGTAGTTCACCAGCGCGTCGAGGCCCACACCGCCGTCCGGAGCGGACCCGCCCAGTTCCGCCGCCCGAACGGTGCGGGGGGCCGGGCCGGCGGGATCGGCGTCCGGCCGGACGGTGAGCCGCAGGGTCGGTTTTCGGCCGCGCCGCCCGGCGAGGGTGGGCGGGATGCGCACCTCGAACCCCTGGCCCGCGAGTGCTTCCTGCCCTTCGTGGAGGAACTCGTAGGCCTCGGCGGCCGACACCCGGACCTCTTCGGGGCCGGTGGACGCGAGGCCGCGCTCGAGCACCGGGCAGGCGCGCGCCGCCCGGCCCAGGTTTTCGAGGAGCGGGATCGCCGGATCGGCAATCCCGAACCGCCGGAGGTTCGCCGCGGCGTCACGGGCGTTCCAGACTTCGCCGAGCGGCGCGAGCGCCTCCCCCGCGGCGGCCGCCCCGTTCGCCGCCGCCCGGGCGCCGGAATCCGGAGGGATCACCAGTTGGAAGCGGATCCGCCACCGGAGCGCGTCGGGGTCGGCCGCGGCGGACTTCGTCTCGGAGTCCTCGGCCGGAGGCTCGAGCAGGAAGACCAGCCGGGCGCTTCCGACGGCTCCCGCGCCCGGGTCCGCAGCACCGCCGCCGAGCGCGCTGTCCACCTCCCGGAGCGCTTCGGTGTTCTCGCCGGCCAGTCCGCCGGAGGTCCCCGAGAAAAGGTCGTCGAGGACCCGCTCGAGGACTTCCCGCCGGCCCGTCGGGGCGCCCGCGGCGCCCGGCGACCAGCCGAGGCGCCGCCCCGCGTCCCGAATGACGCTGTCTCCGAGCGCCACGAGATAGCCGCTGATGGCCGTCTCGGCGTCCAGTCCGCCGAGAGCCCCCGCCGGCGCCGCGAGCCGCAGCGCGTCGAGTTCCCGTTGCTGGGAGCCGAGATCCGCCTGCCAGAGGGAAGCGTCGTCACCGCCGTTTCGTTGAACCGTGGGACGGAAGCGGCCGCGGGACAACAGGCCCAGCAGGAAGCGGCTGGCCAGGGACCAGAAACGAAGCGACGCCGACCGGAAATCGGGATCGCCGTCGCGCGGAGCGCAGGCCGCGAGCGTCGCCGCCGCTTCGAGCGGCGCCAGCGTGAGTCCGGGACCACCGGAATCCGGCGAACCCGATGCGAAGGCGGCGGGTTCCACCGGCGCCGGCCAGCGGTCTCCCACCCGCTGGCTGAGCCACGCGGAGAGCTCGTCGGGCCGCATGCCGGGCGCCCAGAAGTGCAGATGCCCGGAGGTCGCCAGCGTGGCTTCGAGACGGAAGGGAGGGGCCGGTCGGGACAGAATCGGCCAGTGTACGACAGCCTGCGGCCCGCACTTCAAGCAGAAACTTAACTGTCGTTGATTTCCTGCAGAAAGGAGCTATTGCCGCGGTTCGAAGACGACCGCCGCGACCAGCGGACAGTGGTCCGAGAGCCGGTCGCGCGCCGAGCGGGGCGCCCGGTAGAGCACTTCCTCGAACCGTTTCCGGCTGACTTTCCGCCCGCGTGGCGCAAAGGCCACGATGTGGTCCACGTAGTGGTCGAAGAAGCCGTCCCAGCACGCGGGAGAACTCCCGACCGGCGGCAGGATGACCGGGTCGCCGGGCAGTCCCTCCGCCGCTTCATCGCCGGGACGGGAGAGGACGCGGTTCCAGTCGCCGGCCACGACCGTGGGGACCTCCTCCTCCAGCCGCTCGAAGAGCCATCCCTTGAGGACGGCGAGCTGCATCCGCAGGAAACCGCACTGCGGCTTGCCGGAATGCAGCGGTTCGTTGTTGCAGCCGGACTGGAAGTGGATGGTGAGCATCCGCACCCGTTCCTCGCCGCGCGTGAGAGTGAGGTCCACCCCGTGCCGGTCGCGTCCCTGCGGGGACCACTCCCTGACGTCCGGGTGCCGCTGGACCCGCCAGCCCGCGCCGCGACGAACGACGATGGCGGTGCGCTGGGACCATTCCGGATCGGTCGCGCGGGTCGAGAGGAAGAGGTCCCAATCGCTCGTGGGGAAGATCCGGCGGACGGCGGCCGCGTTTTCGACCTCCTGAAGCCCGACAACCTCGACGCCGTGGTCCGCAAGCCGCGCAACGATGCCGCGGAGCCGCTCGAAATCAGCCTCCCGGCGCAGGTACTGACCGCCGCGTTGATTGCCCCGGAGAACCCCGTCGCGGACCCCGTCACCCAACCAGGCGATGTTCCAGGTCGCGACGGTGATCCGGGTGGGAGGTTGTCCGGCGAGCGAGACAGGGGCGGCCAGAAGGGCCACGGCGAGCGCGCACCACCAGCGTTGGCTGCGGGACAAGAGATGGGCCTTCATCGCGGGTGCCGCGGAGCCGTCATGGGGGCCCGGCAGCGGCGGGACCGCAGCGTACACCCCGTCGGCAGGCCCTCATCCGGCCGTCTCGCGATGCTCTTGACCATCCGCCGATCCCAGCGCAGGGTCCCGTACACTGACCATCGAGACCCGGTCTCATCACATGGCCAGAAACACCCGGATCGCCACCCTTCCGCGGAAGGCCCGCTTCGTGGCCGTCCTCGCGGGGATCCTGTCGCTGGCCGGTTCGCTCTCCGCCCAGAGCGAGCCTGACGGCGCTCCGGTGGACTCCGTGACGCCCAAGCGGGGCGCAACCCGCTGGACCGGCTTCCGCGGCAGGTCGGAACCGAACATCAGCCGGGCGGCGCGGCTACCGCTGGCCTGGAACGACGAAAGCGTCGCGTGGCGCACGAAGACGCCCGGGTTCGGCCAGTCGAGTCCGGTGATCTGGGACGACACGGTGTTCCTGACCTCGCTCGAAGGCGCGATGAAGGAAACGATCTTCGTCACCGCGATCAGCCTTTCCGACGGCGCGGAACGCTGGCGGCGGACCTTCGAAGCCGCCGAGACCTTCGAGTGGAACGACTACGTGTCGAAGGGCGCGCCGACCCCGGCGGTGGACGCCGAGCGCGTCTATGCGTTCTTCGACAGCGGGGATTTCATGGCGCTGACCCACGAGGGAGAGACGGTCTGGCACCGGAAGCTGGGGGCCGAATACGGAACGGTCGGGGGCAACCACGGCGTGGGGAACTCGGTGCTGCTGACCGGCCGTGCCGCGGTCGTCATGCTGGCGCGCCGGACGTATTCATACCTTCTGGCGGTGGACCCGGCCACCGGAGAGAACCTGTGGAAGGCCGACCGCGACCCTGGAATTGCCTGGAGCACGCCGGTGCTGGCGCCGTCCGGTGACGAGATCGTGGTCAGCGCCTCGGGATGGATCGAGGGGTTCGACGCCGACACCGGCGAGCGCCTCTGGTTCTTCGAGGACATCGAGGGCAACAACGTCCCCTCGCCCACCGTCACCGAGGACCTCGTCATCGTCGGAGGCCTGGCGGTCGAAGCGAACCTGGCGGTCCGGCGGGGTGGGACGGGAGCGCTCGGTCCGTCGAGCGTGGCCTGGGAAGCGGGCTCCGCTTCCAACTTCGCCTCCCCGTTCCTCTACCGCGACTGCGTCTACTGGGTGAACCCCGCGGGCGCGGCCCGCTGCCTGGCTCCGGAATCGGGCGCGGTCCAGTGGACCCATCGGTTGCCCGCCTCGATGTGGGCGACGCCGCTCGGCCACCGGGAATACGTGTATTTCTTCACCCAGGAAGGGGTGACCCAGGTCCTGGCCGCGTCAGCCGAGGCACCGGAAGTCATCGCGACGAACCACCTCTCGGTGGACGCCCCGGTCACCGGTTTCGCCGTGGTGGACGACGCCATCGTCATCCGGGCGGGAACCGAGGTGATCCGGGTCGGCCGGCCGCTGGAGTAGGCGAACCCGCCGGAAACGCCGTCGTCCGACGGGCTCTCCATGCCCGATCCGAGAGGCGCGCGCCCGGTCGGTGGCATGCACACAACTTCGTCCATAACCGAAGTACGTGGCTAGATGCTCCCTTTGTTCGTGTGTAGACGAACTCATGGAAATCCATCGCCGGTTCCCGGCCGTACACGCCGTGAGGGTGGGAGGGGTTGCGACGTACGCGGCGCGCCAGTGGCTGTGAAACCCAGTCCGACGGGTCGGCGAAGCGCCGTTAAGGAGGTAGGATATGGGTGCCCATATGAAGACAACCGTAGAACTGTCCGACGATCTCGCCGCGACCGCGAAGAGCTACGCAGCCCGAGAGGGCCTGACCCTGCGCTCGCTGATTGAACGCGGACTGCGCCTGGCCATCAGCGCCGATCGCGAACGGGAGCATTTCCGCCTTCGAGACCGGAGCGTCACGGGACGCGGCCTGCAAGCGCCCTACCGGGACGCCGAGTGGCCGCGTATCCGCGATTCCATCTACGAGGGGCGCGGCAGTTGATCGTCGCCGACACCAACATCCTCGTGTACGCCCATCGCGGCGACTCCGAATGGCACGAACCCGCCCGGGCGGCGATTCGATCGCTTGCCGAAGGAAGGGTGAGCTGGGGGTTGCCCTGGGCGTGCGTTCACGAGTTCCTCGCGATCGTGACCCATCCCCGTATCTACGATCCGCCTTCCACGATCATCGAGGCCGCCGACCAGGTGGAGGTATGGCTCGAATCGCCCGTCGCGGCGCTGCTTACCGAAACGGGCGCTCATTGGGAAATCCTGCGACAGCAGCTCGAGAGTGGCCGCGTCAAGGGACCCATGGTTCACGATGCCCGGATCGCAGCCCTCTGCCTGGACCACGGTGTCACCGAGTTCTGGACCGCCGATCGCGATTTCGGCCGCTTCCCGGATCTGAAGACCCGTAATCCGCTCCAAGGCTGACTTCCCCGCTGAGGGGGACTGGGTCGGGCTACGCCAACCCTTCGCCGGCCGGCGGGGCGTGCGCGACGCGGGGAGGGCGGTGGTGCGTGAGGCCGAACGGGCGCAGGTCCCATTCCGGCGGCCGTTCCAGCGCGAAGTCCGCCATGATGCGGCCGACCACGCCGCAGAACTTGAAGCCGTGGCCCGAGAACCCCGCGGCGACGAAGACGTTCTCGTGGTCCGGATGGCGGTCGAGGATGAAGTGCCCGTCCGGGCTGTTCGTGAACATGCACGCCGTCATCCGCCGGGTCGGCCCGTTCGCCCGGGGGAAGAACGCCTCGATCCCCTCGCGCAGGACGGCTTCGTCCTCCGGGTGGCACTCCCGGTCCAGGGCGTCCGGGTCCGGAACCTCCTGCCGGAGGTGGTGGAACTTGCCGATCTTGAACCCCTCGCCCCGGTTGTCGGGGAAGCCGTAGAAGTTGCCGGCCGGGGACTCCATCACGAACACCGGGAACCGCTCCGGTTCGAACGCGGGCGGATCGAGTGGGTCGGTCCAGAGCATGACCTGCCGGACCGGGCGGCACATCGGCCCGAGAGCGGGCAGCAGCTCGCCCGCCCACGAACCGGCGGTGATCACCAGCTTCCGGGCCTCGTAGCGGGCGTCTTCGGTCTCGACCCGTACACCTGCCGAACCGACCTCCCAACCCCGCACCCGGACGCCGGTGGCGATGTCGGCCCCGAGGGAACGCGCCGCCGCCGCGTGGACCCCGATCGCCGTTTCGCAGTGCAGGTACCCCGCATCCGGCTGGTGGATCGCGTGCATCTCCCGAGGGAGTCCGTAGCCCGGGAACCGCCGGTTGACCTCGCCGGCGTCGAGCTGCTCGAACGGCAGGCCGTGTTCGATGCAGGACTTCAGGGACCCCTGGACGATGCCGCCCGACGGGGGCCCGATGTCGAGGCCGCCGGTCACCCGCAGGATGGACTCCCCGGAGAGTTCCTCGAGTTCGCGCCAGAGCCGATAGGCCTCCCGCAGCAGCGGGACGTAGTGGGAGCCCTCGGAATACGCGAGTCGGATGATGCGGGTCAGGCCGTGGGACGAGCCGAACGCGTGCGGGATCTCGAACCGCTCGAGGCCGAGCACCCGGGCGCCGCCCTTCGCCAGGTGGTAGACGGCGGCGCTGCCCATGCCGCCGACGCCGATGACGATGGCGTCGTAGGGGCGTGGCGTCATGGCGCGGTGCCGGTCAGCCGGTCACGACTCCGAGAGCGGATCCACCACCGTGAGGAACGGGAAGCGGTGGAAGCCGGCGTCGCGGGTGCAGATGCGGCTGACGCCATGCTCACGCATCAGCACGGCGGTGTGTACGTCGTGCATCGCAATCCCGCGAAAATCGGGCAGTTCGGAAAGGGTCTGGGCGAGCACGGTCGCGTGCCGCGGAGTCGCGACGAGAAGTTCGAACCCCGGCGGGGCGAGCAGGCTGGCCAGGAATGCCCGTGCCCCCTCCGCACTCCAGGGTGACCGGGGGGGCGCCCGGGTGCGTCGTCACCCGCAAGAACTCGTAGCAGACACTCCAGGTGAGAAACGCGGGTGCCGGACCGCGCCGCGCCCGGTCCAGAGCGCGGCGGCAGGACCGCCAACTGTCCGAACGCCGGTCGGCTGCGTACACCAGAACATTCGTGTCGGAGACCAGCACTAGGTTCCCCGATCAGAGCCGTACAGGGCGGCATCGCGATCCTCGTTCAGCACCCGGTCCAGGGCTTCGCGGTCAGCGATGTCCACCAGAAACCCGCCGCTGTCCCACGACGGCAGCGGCGGCAGGGGTTCACGCTCTGCCGGGCCGTCGGGAGCGGCGAGGACGCGCCGGAGGCCCGCTTCCACGAGCGCCGACATCGTCGTTCCCCGCCGCGCCGCTTCCTCCTTCAACCGCCGCATGACCGGATCCGCAATGTTCAGCGTCGTCTTCACGTGGAAAACCATACACGCGTTGATCCGTAGGGGAGCGGACCTTCCGGCCCAACCCGCAACGGAGCCTCCGCCACGGGCGACCGGGAGGACGCCGCGACCGGGCGCCCTCGTCCGCTATCCCGGCCCGGTCACTCTCCTCAGGCGCACGACGGCGCCGGCGCCGGCCAGAACCAGGAGTCCTCCGAGCGCGGCGAGCGGAATCGCCGCCCGGGCCCTGACATCCCCCATCCGCTCGTCCACGAACCGGAACGACGGCAGTCCGGGCAGGACCTCGGCGGTCATCTGCTCCCCGGCGAGGATCGCCGGCACGAAGAAGGTCCGCCAGTGCTCCGCGAACTCGCGCACCTGGGACTGGAAGCGCGCGAAACGCGCGTCTCCGGTGCCGGCCGCGTCCAGCAGCGCCTCCTGCGTCAGGAGCGCCGGCGACAGGAACCGGTAGCGGCGCACCAGGGTCCGCTGGGCGGCCAGGCGCTCGTTGTAAACGCTGGTCACCTCTTCCAGCCGGCGATTGACCGCGTCGGTGGCGGCCCACGCCAGCGCGGCGCGGTTCGCCTCCTCCGCCGCCACCCCGCCGGCCAGCTCGGGGTGGTCCTCGAGGTAGCGCGCCAGCAGTTCGCTCCGCTGGTTCACGGCCTCGTTCGAGGCCTCACGCTGGGCGGTGATCATCTCCACCCGGGACGGCAGCGGATGGAGCAGCCCGGCGGTGATGTTCACGCCGGCCGGAAGGACGACCACCAGGAGGAGCCAGGCGCCCACCAGCACGGTGGCGTTCCAGGCCGAGGACCGGCCAAGGCCGTTCACCCAGGCGGCCAGGGTGAACCAGAAGAGCGCGTAGGCGGCGACCGCCGCGCACCAGAGCGCGACCCGGCCCGGAGTCCCGAACCCTCCGGAGAAGAGCACCCCGAGCAGCGAGACGCCGAGCGCCAGCCCCATCACCAGGATCGCGCGGAAGGCCAGCTTGGCGGTGACCACCCCGCGGGCCGAGACCGGCTGGGAGAGGGTCAGCGCCAGCGTTCCCTGCTCCCGCTCACCCGAGAGCACGTTGAAGCTGAGCGCCAGGATCAGCAGCGGCAGCAGGTACACCACCACGAAGGCCAGATCGAAGCGCCCCACCAGCAGGTTCAGCGGGTTCTCGATCTCGCCGTTTTGCAGGAACGAGGACTCGTTGGTCTGGATGCTGACGTCGTAGTAGTAGGGCAACAGGTCGCTCTGTCCCACCGCGAGTGCCGTCAGCGGGCCGGGGTCCAGCACCGCGGTGTGGGCGCCCGAAGCCCCGCCGAGGACGCTGGGCGACCGGGGGTCCCGGAACGGGGAGGACGGCCGTCCGCCGTCGGCGATGCGCTGGAGCTCGGCTTCGAAACCCTGCACGCGTTCGACGTTGCCTTCCCGGGCGGCGGCGAGGGTCTCTTCCTGGAAGTCCACCCAGGCCAGGCCGTTCGCGAGCGCGTAGGCGAACAGCAGAGCGAAGACCCCCAACACCAGGCCGAGTGCGCGGTCGGCCCGGAGCAGGCGCCACTCGTTCCGCAGGACGGTGCGGAGCATCATGGCTACGCGACCTCCGCGCGGCGCACCAGCGACCCGGCGGCCAGGAAGGCCACCACCAGCCACAGCCCGAGCATCGCGAGGGACAGGGTCCGGTTCTGCAGCACCCACCCGAGCGAGGGAGCGTCATAGTGGAAGGGTGGAACCTCCGCCCAGGAGTCCGCCGTGGCGATGTAGGTCTCCCCGGTGCGGGAGTTCTCCGCCAGGTCGCCGTTCATCCGGCGCATGAGGTCGCGCCGGTACCCCTCCGCCGCGGTGGCGAAGTGCCGGTGCTGCTCGACGTCGGTCCCGGCGAGCCCCATGGAGAGGGTGCGCACCGCGAGCAGCGGCGCCGCGACGGAGAGGGCCTCGTGAACGAGTCCCTGCTGCTCGAACCGGTTCCACAGGGCGCCGTAGTTCCGGTCGAAGATCTGGTTGGCGAACTCCTCGCTCTCCTGGAGGTACACGCCGATGACGTTCACGGGGAGGTCGTCGACGGTCTCCACGCCGTGCTCCGCGAGCAGCCGGGCGGTCGTCTCTCCGCGGTCGGGACGCTCGATCCCCGGGACGCCGGACCGGATTTCCCGTTCCATGGTGCGGGCGAACTCGACGGCCGAAGGGGTGGGGTGCAGCCACTTGGAGAGGTCCACCGCAACGCGCGGCGCCACCAGCCCGTTCAGCACCCAGATCCCGAGCAGGGCCACCAGCGCCGTCCGGGCCGACCGGACCCACGCCGACACGGCGAGGGACAACGCGACGAAGACCCCGAAGTACGCGAGGTAGCCGGCGGCCAGCACCGTGCCCCGGGCGAAGGGCGTCGCGGCCGGGCCCGGGCTGCCGATGGTGATCGCGGCGCTTCCCACGATCGCCGCCGGAATCAGGAGCAGCGCGAGCGCGCCGGCCACCCCGAGGGCCTTGCCGAGGGCCAGGTCCCGCCGGGAGATTCCGGTCGCCAGGAGCTGCCGGAGCGTGCCCTGCTCGCGCTCCCCCGCGAGGGCGCCGAAGCCGAGCAGGATGATGAGCAGCGGCACCAGGTACTGGAGCACCTGCGCCGCCGTGAGCGCGCCGAGCCGCTGGCCCGCGGTCGCGTCCTGCGCCGGGCGCATGAGGAAGTCGTTCTGGCGGTGGGCCTCCAGCCAGACCGAAGTGCCGGTGTAGGGGTCCACCCCCTGGTCGAGGAACGACAGGGGCAGCCGCGGCTTGAAGGCGTAGATGCCGTAGTGCGCCGCCGAGTGGGGGTTCTTCTCCCCCTGGGACTCCCAGTGTTCGCGGGCCGTCTCCCGCGCCGCCGAGTGGGCGGCTTCGGCCCGCCGGGTCTCGACCAGGCCGCTCCCCAGCGAGACGAGCAGCAGCACGCCCACGATGGCCGCGCACCAGCGGAAGCGGCCGTCCCGGAGCAGGTCGGTGAACTCTTTTCTGACGATGTGCCGGATCATCACTGTCCTCCTACTCGTGCATGTGGTCGAGGTAGATGCGCTCGAGGTCGGCGTGGCCGATCTCGTCGGTGCTCAGCTCGGTGACCAGCCGGCCGTGCCGCATGATCCCGATCCGGGTGCCCGACTCCTTCGCGCGAAACAGGTCGTGGGTCGCCATCAACACCGCCACCCCCCGGCCCCGGAGCGTCTCGATCAGCTCGGAGAACTCCCGGGAGGCCTTGGGATCGAGCCCGGAGGTGGGCTCGTCGAGCAGCAGCGCCTCGGCGTCCTTCGCCACCGCGATGGCGATCCCGACCTTCTGGCGCATGCCCTTCGAGTACTCGGCGACCCGGCGCCCGACGGCCGGACGGGGCAGCCCGACATCCACCAGGATCTCGGTCAGGCGCTCCGTCGAGAGCGTCTCCCGGCCACCGAGCGCCGCGAAATACTGGAGGTTCTCGAGGCCGCTCAGGTTGCGGTAGAGCATGACCTGCTCGGGCACGTAGGCCAGGCGCCGCCTGGCGTCGAGCGCACTCCGCGCCACGTCGAAGCCGGAGACCCGGACGCTGCCGGAATCCGGTTCGATGAACCCGAGGAACAGGTGGATGGTGGTGGTCTTGCCGGCGCCGTTCGGGCCCAGCAGACAGTAGACCTCGCCCGGCTGAATGGACAGGTCGAGACCGGCCACGGCCTCGATGTCGCCATAGCGCTTGACGAGGGAGCGGGCCTCGAGGACGGGATCCTCCAACGCGGCCTCGCGGACGGGAATGGCTGGAGCCTCGCCGGCGGCGGGGGTCTCCAGGACGGCTTGGGTGGACATCGGACTCTCCTCCCGGATGAGGGAACGCCGGCGCCCCGAAACGGGCGCGGGCGCCACAACAGGACAAGGCAGCCGGCCCGCGGGCCGGCTACGGCTGCTGCGGAGTCAGACGGGGGGCGCCCGGGACCCGCCCCCCGTGGGCGTGATCCCGTAGACGCGCGGAACGGCAACCGGGACGACCGCCGCGCGGACGGCCGGGTCCGGATTCGCCGGGAGGCCGGACGCGATGAAGGGCGCGTCCTGGGCGTGGCAGAGGACGCAATGCTCCCCCTGCCCCTCGACCTCGTCGTGCAGATGAGGGCCGGCGCCGAACGCCAGCAACGCGAGCGCCGCAAGGGCAGCCCACGGAAGCATCCGGCGCCAGTTCCGCATGGCGCGCATTCTTGGCCGTTCGGGCGGAAGCGTCAAGTTGCTTCCGTTTCGGAGTTCCGAACTGCCGCTCCGCCGGATCCCGCTTCGCGCGCGGCAGCGGAGCGCCGGTCTCTGACCGGCATCGCGGCCGCAGGCCGCGAAACTCCCGGCGCCGCGACGCCCCGTCGCGGGAACCCGAAACGAAGACGACGAAGCGACGTACGCGCGCCGTTGTCGCCGCGCCGTTCCCTTTGGCGAGCGCGCCATCCGGCGAAAGGAAGCCTTGCAGTTTCGCCCGCTGCGCGAGCGATGCCGGCCGGAGGCCGGCGCTCCACTGCCGTGCGCGCTTCGGGCGGGTTGTCGGAACGCGGTTTCGTAGCCCTTGCGGGCCGCGAAATCCGCACGCCGCCGTTCACGCACGTCACCCCCCGCCCACCACCACACCGCTCCCTCGCGCCAGTCGCGCGCGGCAGCGGAGGGCCGGTCTCTGACCGGCATCGCGGCCGCAGGCCGCGAAACACCGGCCCCGTCCCGGGAACCTGAAACGAAGACGACGAAGAGCCCTACGCGCTTGCAGTTGTCCCCGCGCCGTTCCCTTTGCCGAGGGCGCCATGCGGCGAGAGGAAGCCCGGGAGTTTCGCCCGCTGCGCGGGCGATGCCGGTCGGAGACCGGCGCTCCACTGCCGTGCGCGCTTCGGGCGGGTTGTCGGAGCGCGGTTTCGTATCCCTTGCGGGCCGCGAAACCCGCACGCCGCCTTTCACGCACGTCACACCCCGCCCACCACCACAACGCTCCCTCGCGCCAATCGCGCGCGAGGACGCACCGGCGCCCCCGGGACCGCATCGACTTCGGCCAACGTCAGCCGTTCGCCGGCGAGCACTTTGGCTTCCACCTGCCGGGCGATGGCCCGCTTGTAGTCCCTGACCTCTCCCTCGAAACGCACGCGCGAACGGAGAAACCGACTCGGTCCAATGCAGCTACGCGGGTCCGGGCGTTTCGATCTCGAACCGCCCCTGCGAGGGCGAATACCGGATGGCGTCGGTATCGAAGGCGCGGCCGACCGCCCCGCTCCGGCTGAGCGCCTCCGGCGTGCCGACCGAGAATCCACCCGCGCCGTCGAGCAGCCAGACGCTGTCGGAGAGCTGCAGCGACAGGTCGAGGTCGTGGCTCGAGAGCAGCACGACCTGCCCCTTCGCCTTCGCCTGGGAACGCAGGAGGGCCATGATCTCGACCCGGCTCGGAAGATCCAGAAAGGCCGTGATCTCGTCGAGGACCATGAGACGCGGGGTCTGCGCGAGCGCCCGCGCGATCATGACGCGCTGCCGCTCCCCGTCGCTGAGATGGCTGAAGTAGCGGCGCCGGAACGGCTCGATGCCCATGACCGCGACCGCGTCGGCGATGGCGGCCCGGTCATCGTCCCCCAGTCGGCCCTCCCAGGTGGTGAAGGGCTGCCGGGCCAGCGCGATGACGTCCTCGACGCGCAGGCCCGGATTGAACGCCCGCTCGGTCAGTACCACCGCGATCCGGCGGGCGCGCGTCCCCGGACGCATGGAAGCGACGTTCTCGCCGTCAAGCGCCGCGACGCCGCCCAGCGCCGGCTGCAGGCCCGCGATGGTGCGCATGAGGGTCGATTTCCCGGCCCCGTTGCGGCCCAGGATGCAGATGAAGTCGCCCGGGTCGGCCGATACGTCCATGCCGGAAAGGAGCGCGCCGCCCGCGCCGCGATATCCCACGGCGAGGGACCGGAGATCGAGCATTACCGCCACTGCCTCACGGCCGGTGAGAAGACCAGGATCAGGATCACGACCGGAGCGCCGAGGATCGCGAGGATCGCGTTCAGGTGCAGGAAGTGCTGCTCCCAGGGCGCGTGGACGATGGCGTCGCCGGCCAGGGCCAGCAGGGCGCCGCCGAGCGCGGCGAGCGGGAGGAGCGGGAGGATCCGCGCCGTTCCCGCGAGCGCCCGGGCGAAGTGGGGGGCGATGAGGCCGACGAAGCTGACCGGGCCGCAGAACGCCACCACCGGCGCCACCAGCAGCACCGTCGCCGCCAGCACGGCGTGTCTCAGGGAGGTCACCTTGACGCCGAGGCTGCGGGCGTAGGTCTCGCCCAGCAGCAGCGAACTGAGCGGCTTGGCCGTCGCGACGGCCACCCCGGCGCCGATGAGGATCGGCAGGAGGAGCCACGGCAGCGCCGACGGAGCGATCGCCGCGAAGCTCGCATCCTGCCACCCGCCGTAGACCCGGCCGCCGGCGCGGGCGGCGAAATGAAGAAGGACGCTCGTGAGACCCTGCGAGGTGAACCCGAGCATCAGGCCGATGACGAGCAGCGTGATGGCGCCGACGCGGCGGCCGAGCGCGAGCATGAAGAGCGCCGCCGCCGCGACTCCCGCGGCGGCCGCGAGCGTGATGCTGGGGCCTTCCAAGACGGTGAGGAAGGAGACGGCCGCGGGACCGGCGAAGGCCGCCGCGGTCACCGTGAGCGCCACGCCGAACTGGCCGCCGGCGAGCAGGCCGAGCGACCACGCGTCGGCGACCGGGTTCCGGAACAGCGCCTGCATCAGCACCCCCGCCATGCCGAGCGCGGCGCCGGCGATGATCGCGGCGGCCACCCGCGGGAGGCGGATTTCGAGAACGATCTGGCGGGCCAGGTCGCTCGACTGCGTCCCGGTCAACGCGCCGACGGTGTCGGCCAGGGGCAGCGCGATCTGCCCGCAGGTCAGCGTCAGCAGCGACAGTCCGGCGAGCGCGGCGATGAGGGCCGCGACTCTACTGGTGATCCGCATAGCTCGCCTTCCACGTTTCCGGCGCCAGGTAGCGCATCTCGCCGTCGCGCAGTTCGGGGTGCAGCATCTTCACGATGTCCCCCAGGAGCCAGTCCGGCCGGATGATCCCCATCTCCCACATCTCCCAGGAGTCCGCCTCGGGGTTGCGCTTGCCCGGCGCCCAGAAGACGCAGCCGTCCTGATAGGCCTTGAAGCGCGAAAGCACGGCCCGATCGTCGAACACCGCGGCCAGCGGTTCACGGATCATCCAGCAATCGGCATCCGTCGCGTCCCGCAGGAGCCGTTCGGTGGAGAGATCGGAGAAGGTGTCGAGTTCGGGATCGTCCTCGGCGCCGAGCACGAGCTCCGCGTTGGCGTCGCGAATCAGGGCGGCGTCGGCGTTCCGCTGCGTCACCGCCCACCGATTGCCCGCGCTCCGGTACCAGGACCAGAGCACCGACCGGCGCGGCTGTTCCGCGGCGAGCGCCTTCAGGCGGTCCACCTCCCGGGCGACGTGCGCGACGAACGCTTCGGCCTCCGCCTCCTTCCCGGTCAGGAGTCCCATCAGCAGCACCCAGGCGACCCGGCCCAGGTAGTGCGGCTCCGCATTGACGAAGGTGGGCACGACCGGAATGCCGAGCGCCTCGACGCGCTCGAGGTGCTGGGTGTGCGTGAGGTCGGCCATGCGCTTGATCAGCACGTCCGGCCGCGCCGCCACCAGCGCGTCGAGCGTCGGCGGCATGTGCCAGCCGTAGCCGATCTGCTGGATCTCACCCGACCGGGCCATGCGGCGCAGGTCGTCGTCGTAGCTGTTGTGCCCGCCGACGGCGACGATCCGGTCCTCGACCCCCAGGGCGCGCAGCATGGCCTCGTGGGGCTGGTCGTTGACGGCGATCCGCTGGACGGGCGTCCGGATCAGCGAGGCGCCCGCCAGCTCTCCCGTCAGGGGCGGCGGCTCGTGGCCCCGCGGGACCAGCACGAGACGGGCGTGTTGCCGCGGCCCGCCCGCCGACCCGCCCCAGGCGACCAGGGACGCTTCGATGTCCACGATGCGGTAGCCGCTCCGTTCGACGACGCGGAACGTCTTCGTATAGGGCGTTTCGAGCGGCTCGCCGGCGAGCGTTCCCGGGTCGTCGCGGACGCCCGGCCCGCACGCGGCCAGTCCGGCGAGCAGAACGAAGACCGCCAGGCGAGACGGCGCGGACTCTGCTCCCGGCTGCCGGAATCCCGGCTGCGGCGCCTCCGGGTGAATTTGCTGTGAAAATGCAGTCCCGCGGGTCGGCCCAGCGCCGTGAAAACGCCGCCGGCCGGGAACGCCGGTCCCCAGACCGGCACGCGCGGCGCCCCCCCACCGGGAGAAACGCCCATGCGCGCGTCCTTCTACGCACCCCGCTGGTGATGAAAATGGCCGAAACGGCCTGGAACGCCGACCTCCGGTCGGCACAGCGGGCCGAAGGCCCACGGGCGACGCGCCGCTCGTCGTCTTGGGCGACAGAGGTCCGGGAGCGTCCCCTCCGCCCGGTTGCACCGAGAGAGAGAACCATCCCGCAGGTCGGCGCCGTACCGTGCGCTGCGCGGTCGCGCAGCGCGTGCCGACCAGAG
>JAJDUD010000027.1 GCA_022826825.1 Acidobacteriota bacterium
CGATGGGCGTCTCCAGGCTGATCGGCTCCTTCGCGATCTTCATCACCTTGCGCACCTTGTCGAGCGGCATGCCGAGCCGCTCGGCGAGCTCTTCCGGCGTGGGCTCGCGCCCGATCTCGTGCAGCATCTGGCGCGAGGAGCGCACCAGCTTGTTGATAGTCTCGATCATGTGCACCGGGATGCGGATGGTGCGGGCCTGGTCGGCGATGGAGCGCGTGATCGCCTGGCGGATCCACCAGGTGGCGTAGGTCGAGAACTTGTAGCCCCGCCGGTACTCGAACTTGTCCACCGCCTTCATGAGCCCGATGTTGCCCTCCTGGATGAGATCCAGGAACTGGAGCCCGCGGTTCGTGTACTTCTTGGCGATCGAGACCACGAGGCGCAGGTTCGCCTGCACGAGGTCCTGCTTCGCGAGCTGGGCGCGTTCTTCCCCGAGGTCGATGTTGGCGACGGCGGCTTCCAGTTCGGGCTCCACTTCGAGGCGCGCCGATTTGATCTTCTTGGCGGTGCCGAACTCGGGCATGACGTGGCCGGCGCGGTCGAGCGTCTCCTGCGCCTCGCGCTGGCGTCCCATGACCTCGCGGCGGAGCGCCGTCTTGGCCTCGGGGCTCGTGTCGCTGGCGGCGTCGATTTCCTTCCGGAGGACGGCGCAGATCTCGATCTCACGGGTGGCCCGGCGCGCGTCGAGGGCAAGCCCCTTCAGTTCCTCCATCCAGCGGCTGAGCAGGCCGTCGGTCGGACGCATGGTCCAGATGACATGGCTCATCTCGATCCGGGAGCGCGCCGCGGCGTTCGCCCGGCGTCGGTAGGCGCGGGTGCGGCGGGCCACGTTGCGGAGCAGCGAGACGCGCCTCCGATACAGCTTGTAGTGCGATTCGAGCCGGCCCAGGGCGGCGAGAATCCGCTCCCGGTGCTGGTCGTGACGGATGGTGGTTCCGCCCTCGGCGACCTCGAAGTTCTCCCGGAGCTGCATCGTGTCGGCCTCGATCTGCGGCCGGAAGTCCACGAGCAACTGGTTGATGATGTAGAGCCGCCGGGTGATGGCGCGCTTCGAGCGGTTCTTGCCGCGCTCGATGCGCTTGGAGATCCGGACCTCTCCCTCCCGGTCGAGCAGGGGAACGACACCCATCTCGCGGAGGTACATCCGGACCGGGTCGTTGGTGCGCTCGATGGCGCTCGGCGTCAGGTCGAGGGTGGTGCCTTCGGTGTCGCGGGACTTCTCGTACGCCTCCTCGGACTCGTAGAGCGGGATGCCCCATTCCGTCAGGCTCTCCAGGAACTCCTCGGGCGGGTCGTCGCCCCCCCAGGCGTCCTGGACCTCTTCGGTCAGCAGATAACCGCGGTCCTTCCCGAGCGCGACGAGCGCCTTGACTTCATCGGTCTGGGCCTCGACTCCGAAGTCACGGAGCAGCTCCAGGTCGTACCCGGGGGTTTCCGCGTGTTCCATGGTTGATCCTCCGGGCGAGTCTCTCAGGCCGTTCCCGGCTCCGCAACGGCAAGATGTTCAGCCGACACAGTCGCCGGCCTGCTCATTCGGATTCCCGCGCCCCGGCACAGACGGATTCCGCAAACTCTCCAAAAAGGCAATTCCCGGCGGGAACGGACAGCAGAGGCGGGCAAGTTCGGATCGGTCCGGCGTTCAGCCCGTTCGTATTGCCGGCCGGGTGACACCAAACAGCAACCGGGCACTCTAGCATGCAGAAGGGCCGAAACGCCCCGGACCGACGTCAGGCGCCGCGATCGGAAGGGGCCGAACCACGCCGCAGCCGGTCGACCTCCTCGTTGATCCGCTGGAGTTCCGCGAGGGCGGCGAGCGCTTCGTCTCCGTCGCCGCGGGCGGTTGCCCGGAGGGCCGGCAGCTTCTGCCGGAGGCTCAGGATGCGCAGGGCGTCGAGACACTCTCCCGGATTCTGCTTCTCCGTGTTGAGGCCCACCGGCTCCATCTGGATCTCGATCAGGAGGCGTTGGCGATCCGAAGTCTCGGCCGCCAACCCACGGAGCCGGTCCGCGAGCCGGGAGCCGCCCCCGTCCGCCGCCTGTTTCAGGTCGAGCAGGATGGACGAGCTGACGAACCCCTCGAGCTCCCCGGGTTCCGCCTCCCGGAGGAGCCGGGCGACCTCGTCGGGCTCCGCATCCGCCCAGCGGATCAGGTCCCGCTCGGCCGGGGTGGGCGGCCCCCGGGGCGGGCCGGGAGCCGGGGCGGGGGAGGCTTCCACGGGGGATGGAACGCTCTCGTTGCGCACGCCTCCGGGGGAGGGCCGGCTGCGGAGCCGCGCCATCTCCTGCCGGGCGCTCTCCAGCGAGAAACCGAGCGATCCGGCGGCCTCGGTGAGCCATTCCTCGCGGTCCAGGGGGCTCGGGGCGCGGGCGATGATCTCGAGTACCTCCCGGGCGGCGGCCGCGCGCCCGCCGCCGGAGCGGGCCGGCTGCCGGGCCTCCTCGACCAGGAACTCCACGAACGCCGGCGCCGTCCGGATGGCCTCCCGAAAGGCGTCCGCGCCGTCTTCGCGAATGATGTCGTCCGGGTCGCGGCCCCCGGAGAGGGGCGCCACCCGCACCCGGAGCTGGGCTTCGAGCAGGATCGGGAGGCTCCGGAGGGTGGCGCGCCGTCCTCCGGCGTCGGCGTCGAACGCGAGGACGATGTCGCGGGTCTGGGCCGAGAGGAGCTTCGCGTGATCGGGCGTGAGGGCGGTGCCGCAGACGGCGACGGCGCCGGCGATCCCCGCCTGCCACGCCGATAGGCAGTCGAAGTAACCCTCGAACAGGATGGCGGTGCGCTCCCGGCGGATGGTGCTCCGTGCCCGGTGTAGTCCGTAGAGGACCGAGCGCTTCCGGTAGATCGGGCTGTCGGGACTGTTGATGTACTTCGGTTCGGACCCGTCGAGGCTCCGGCCTGCGAAGCCGGCCGCGCGTCCCTGGCTGTCGAAGATGGGAACGATCAAACGGTTCCGGAAGAAGTCGTGGTGTCCGCCGCGCTTCGCCTCGCGGGCGAGGCCCGCTTCGGTGAGCGTGTCCCGGTCGATGCCGGACTTCCCGAGGGTGGTCGTGAGGTCGTCCCAGCGGCCCGGAGCGAACCCGAGGCCGTACTCGGTGATCGTGTCCCCGGTGAGGCCGCGCTTCCTGAGATAGCTGCGCGCCTGGTGACCGTCTTCGCCAAGCAGCGCGCGCTGGAAGTAGTCGAGGGCCTTCCGGTTGGCGGCCCGGAGCCTCTCGTCGCGGGAGGACTTCTGCGGGTCGGTCTCGGGGATCGGGATCCCGGCGCGCCGCGCCAGTTGATGGAGGGCTTCCACGAAGGACAGCCCCTCGCGTTTCATCAGGAAACCGAAGACGTCGCCGCTCTCCTTGCAGCCGAAGCAGTGAAAGAAACCCCGCTCGGCGTTGACGTGAAAGGAGGGGGCGGTCTCGTTGTGGAACGGGCAGAGTCCCGTGAAGCGGCCGGGCCCCGCCGAACGCAGCGCCACGGCCTCGCCGACCACTTCGACGATGTCGTTCGACTCCCGGACCTGCTCCCGGAACGCCTCCCGTCCGGCCATCGGTCGAGCATACTCCCCACCCCGCGATGAATGACGAAGCCCTGCGCAGTCTGCTCCAGGGGGTCGCCTCCGGCGAGGTGACGCCCGGCGAGGCGGCGCGGCGGTTGCGCTTTCCGTTCGAAACCATCGGCGTGGACGGCAAGACGCCGTTCGCGCGCCTCGACCACCAGCGGGAGCTCCGGCGGGGTTTCCCCGAGGTCGTGCTGGCGGAGGGGAAGAGCGCGGAACAGGTCGTGGAGATCGTTCGCGCGCTCCGCGAAACCGCCACTCAGACGCTCGTCACCCGGGCCGCCCCCGAGACGGCGCGCGCCGTCCGGGAAGCGGTTCCGGACGCGGTCTGGCATGCCGAGGCCCGGGCCGTCGTGGTCTCCCGCGCGGCCCCCGAGCCTACGGGCGCCCGGATCGGGGTGGTGTCGGCCGGAACTTCCGACATCCCGGTGGCCGAGGAAGCCGCCCTGACCGCGGAGCTCATGGGCGCCGAGGTCCGGCGGACCTTCGACATCGGGGTCGCGGGCATCCAGCGGCTCCTCACCGAGGCGTCCCATTTCCGCTCGCTGCACGCCATGGTGGTGGTCGCCGGCATGGAAGCGGCGCTCGCGCCGGTGGTGGCGGGGCTCGCGCCCTGCCCGATCGTCGCGGTCCCCACGTCCACGGGGTACGGGGCGTCGTGGGGAGGGCTTACCGCGCTCCTTTCCCTGCTCAACAGTTGCGCCCCGGGGGTCACCGTGGTCAACATCGACAACGGATTCGGCGGCGGTTACGCCGCGGCGCTAGCGGTGGCGCATTTCCGGAGGCTCGAGTCGGACTCGCCGTAGCCTCCGGACGAGGGCCAAGGCCCCTCCCCCGGCGAGGATCAGGCCGGCCGGGAGGAACTCCGCCAGCCGGATGGGCCAGGGAAGAAACCACGGCTCGCCGGGCGGAATGTTCCAGGGCGCCCAGTAGGCGAACACCAGGGTCCCGGAGAGGGCCAGCGTCGCCGCCAGCAGCACCCGGCGCCCGGGGTGCAGGACCATGAACGGGAGCGTCCACAGGAAGTACCACGGGTGGGCCACCGGGGACAGCAGGAACACGGCGCCCGCCAGCAGGGGTACGGCGAGGGCGGGTCCCACCCGGCGGTGGAGCAGGACCGCGAGCAGCGCGACGACGGAAGCCAGCACCGCGAACCGGCCGTACTCGCCGAAGACCGTCTCAAGCAGGAGGAAGCCGGATTCATTGAAACGCCAGTGGCGCGCGAAGAACCAGAGGCTGCCGGTCATCTCCCCGAGACGCGCCCCGAGACCCCGATCGAGCAGCGCGGGCGTGAGGAAGGGGGCCGCGACCAGCGCCGTGGTGCCGAGCGCCGCGAGCAGCACGCGGAGGGGCCCGCGAGCCTCCCGCCGGGCAGGGAGCAGCAGGAACGGGAGAAGCACGCCGCCGGCGATCTTGGAGAGCCCGGAGAGGGCGGCCAGGCACGCGGCGGCGGCCGGACGCGCCGACTCGGCGGCCAGGATCCCGAGCCCGAGCAGGGCCACGCCGAGGGCATCGACGTGGCCTCCACCGGCGATCTCGGTGAGCGGCAGGGGATTCCAGGCGTAGAGAACGACAATCCCCGCGGGAAGCCCGCGGCGCCGCAGCAGCAGGACCAGTGCGGCGACGAGGAGCCCCTCGACGACGACCAGCGCCGCCTTCATCACTGCCGGGTGGACCGAGACCGCGGTCACAACCCGGAAAAAGAGCTGCGCGAAGGGCGGATAGATGGCGGGCAGCTTCCAGTAGTTGACGCCGGCATGGGTCTCCGGAAGCGCGGCCGCGAGCTCGGCCAGCTCCGGATCGTCCGGCGCGTGCCGATAGGGATCGCCCCCCACCGAAGGAACCCGTCCCTCCCAGATCATTCGGTGAATGTCCGCCTCGGGGGAAGGCGGAACCGCGACCAGGAGGGCCCGGCTGAGGACCCCGGCCCCGACAACGACCAGCAACACCCCGCGCGCCGAGAGGCCGAAGCCGCTCCCGCGGAGCAGGGGCAGGGCGGCGAGGAGTAGCGGCGCCAGCAGCGACAGCGAAACCGCGGCGTGCGCCTCCCAGCCGAGGTCGCGGATGAAGACGAGCGACAGCGCCCCGGCGAGGAGTACGTGGAGCACCCCGGCCGCCGCGAGCCAACGCCAATTCACCGCGCGCGGAGTGTGTACCAACCCGTTCGGCGCGCGGCGTTGCCGGCCGGGAGACAGAATTCACCTGCTTGCCCTTCGCCGACGCCGTTCTGACGGCCTATTTCGTCGTCCTGCTGCTGCTCTCGGTCTACGGCTCCCACCGGTACGTGCTGGTGTACCGGCTGTCCCGCTTTGCCGGCCGGTCCGCGGCGGCCGCGGAACGGCTGCGGGTCCGCGGGGCGCCGCTCCTCGCGGGCGACCCGCCGCGGGTGCTCATCCAGCTCCCCGTGTTCAACGAACGCTACGTCGTCGAGCGGCTGATCCGGGCGGTGGCCGCGCTGGACTATCCGCGGTCGCGGCTCAGCGTGCAGGTGCTCGACGACTCGACGGACGACACCGGGGAGATCGCCGACCCCGTGATCGGGGAATGCGCGGCCGCCGGACTCGACATCCGGCGCCTCCACCGCACGGACCGCCGCGGTTTCAAGGCGGGGGCGCTGCAGGTGGGCCTCGACGCCTCCGACGCGCCCTTCGTGGCCATCTTCGACGCCGACTTCGTCCCCGAACCCGACTTCCTGCGCAGGACGCTGCCGTACCTGCTCGCGGACGAACGGACCGGCCTCGTGCAGGCCCGCTGGGACCACCTGAACCGGGACTACTCGCTCCTCACCGACGTGCAGGCCATTCTGCTGGACGGGCACTTCATGGCCGAGCACGGCGGACGCCACGTCGCGGGGTGCTTCTTCAACTTCAACGGGACGGCGGGAATCTGGCGGCGGGCGGCGATCGAGGACGCCGGAGGCTGGGAGGGAGACACCCTGACCGAAGATCTCGACCTCTCTTACCGCGCCCAGCTCCGGGGCTGGAAGTTCGTCTTCGTGCCCGAGATCGCGGCCCCGGCCGAACTCCCGGTTTCCATGAACGCCTTCAAGGCGCAGCAGCGCCGCTGGGCCCAGGGATCGCTCCAGACCGCCCGGAAGCTGCTGCCGCAGATCCTGGCGTCGCCACTGCCGCTGCGCGTCCGGGCGGAGGCCTTTTTCCACCTCACGAGCAACCTCGCCTATCCGCTGATGGCGGTCCTGAGCCTGTTGATGACGCCGGTCCTCTTCGCCCGGGTGAGCACCGGGCTCCGGGAGATGGCGCTCCTCGACATTCCCATCTTCGCCGCCGCCACCCTTTCGGTGGTGTCCTTCTACGCCTTTTCCCAGAGCCGGGTGCTGCGGCTCCAGCCGGAGGACGCGCGGGAGGGTCTCTGGCGCCGGGCGCGGAACATCCCGGCAGCGCTCGCGGTCGGCATCGGCATCTCGTTCAGCAACGCCTCTGCCGTCCTGTCCGGCGTGCTCGGCCGCCGCACGCCTTTCATCCGGACGCCAAAATACGGGATTGCCGGAACGGGCGGCCGGTGGCGTCAGAAGACCTACCGGATGCCGGCCGGCGCCGTCCCGGCGCTGGAGTTCGGCCTCGGAGTCGTGATGGCGGGCGCCACCTGCTACGCCGTGGTCGAGGGCGTCGCCGCCTCGGCGCCGTTCCTGCTCCTGTTCGCCGCGGGCTACCTCTACGTCGGAGGCCGCTCGCTCCTCGAGGCGCGCCGCGCCGCCGCCGCTGCCGAATGAACCAACTCCTCGAACGCGCGCTCTTCTTCGGAGCCGGCCTGGCTTTCGGGATCCTGGTCGGGTTCCTCGTGTCCGGATCTTCGGGGCCGCCGGCGCCCGCGCCGCCGCCCGTCCCGGCGGCCGCCCCGGAGACCGCTTCCGCCGCCGCCCCCGAACCCCGGCCCGTCGACCCCGCGGCCCTTGAGACACTGCTCGCCGCGGTCGAGGCGCGGCCCGAGGATCCGGCGGCCCGGGCCGCCGTCGCGGATCTCCATCTCGACGCGCTGGACTTCGGGGAAGCCGTGTACTGGCTGCAACAGGCGCGGAATCTCGCGCCGTCGGATCTCGAACTCCGGGCCCGTCTCGCCTTCGCGCAGCTCGGCGCCGGCGACGTCGCCGGGGCGGTGGCCGGCTACGAGGCCGTGCTCGCCGAGGATCCGGAACACTTCGAGAGCCTGGTGGCGCTCGGCCGCGTCCGCCTCTTCGTGGGGCAGGACCTGCCGGCCGGCATCGAGCTCTGGGAACGCGCGATCGCCGCGGCGCCGGATTCACCCGCGGCGGCGGCGCTCCGGGCCCAGATCGAGTCGCTCCGGACCGCGCATCCGTAGGGCACCGGCGTCCTGTCCGGGCGGCGGGCCGCTTCGGGGCCGGTGCCTGACTAAGATCAAAACGCCGTGATCGTCCGTTTCCTGCAGTTCCTGCTCGCCTTCCTGGTGGTCCGGATCCTGTGGGGCCTCATTCGATCGCTCTTCTCGAAGCCGGCGAGTCCACCTCGGGCGGCGCCCGCCGGAAAGACCGAACAGCGCGGCGAGGTCGTCCGCTGCGAACGCTGCGACCTCCACGTCCCGAAGGAGCGGGCGGTGGTCCGGGATGGACGGACGTTCTGCTCGGACGACTGTGTGGATTCGCGAGGCCGAGCCTGATCTGCGCAGGTCAGCATCACTTGAAACCCCAGGTCCCAACTGGAAGACTGCCGATGCAGATGATCCGGACCGAAGGGGAGAATCCGTTCCCGACCATCCATGCTGACGTCGTTGCATGCGAGGCTTGGTTGGTGGCTGCTTGGTTGGTGGCTGAATGCCGCGAGGTTGGTGTCGTCACCCAGGGCAAGACGCTGGACGAAAGGGTCGCAAGTCTCCGCGAAGCCCTGACGGTTCACCTCGACGGGGAGGGGTTGGACCGCCATGCTCCTTCCACCGGGCCGCGTCTGGTCGTGCGCTATGAGACGACGGCCTGCACGGCCTGATTCTCCGCGTCCTCCGGTCCGGAGTGTTGTCGCCTCGCGTTCGGAACGGTCGGCGAGTCCATCGGGGCTCGAGAAGCCGCGTCGGACTCACGATGCGGGTGCACCGTGCCATCGACGCTGGTTTCGCGCTCCCGCGCGATGCCGGCCAGAGGCCGGCCCGGTTGCTGTGAAAACGCAGTCCGGCGGGTCGGCCGAGCGCCTTGATGGCGACGCCGGCTTGGAACGCCGACCTCCGGGCGGCACCGCGCTGCGTGACCGCGCAGCGCACGGCCCGGCGCCGAGCTGCGGGATGGTTCTCTCCCGCGGTGCAACCGGGCGGAAGGGACGCGCCCAGGTCTCTGTCGCCCAGGACGACGTGCGGCACGTCGCCCGCGGGCCTTCGGCCCGCTGTGCCGACCGGAGGTCGGCGTTCCAAGCCGTTACCGCCATTTTCATGCCCGGCGGGGTGCGCAGGAGGACGCGCGCAGGCGCGTTTCTCCCGGTGGGGGCTCCAAGCCGGGGCTGCCATCACGGGGTTCGGCGGATCGGCGAGTCTGCCTTCTCGTCGCCACGATTTGGCGTCGCCGTCATGGTGCTTTTGTTCGCGTCCTTCCAAACCTCGCCTGCGGCCGGTCAGATTGCGTTCCGCGACGTTGCCGAGACCGCCGGCATCTCCTTCCGGCACGAGCGGGGCGCCCGGGGCGAGTGGCACCCCGTGGAGACGATGGGGTCCGGCGTCGCCGTCCTCGACTACGACGGCGACGGGGCGCCCGACCTCTTCTTCGTGCAGGGCGGGGAGGTGCCGGGGACGGGCCGGCCGCCGGGACCCGTGGGGGCGCTCTATCGCAACGAAGGGGCCGGGCGCTTTCGGGACGTGAGCGTGGCGGCCGGGTTCGGAGCGCCAGCCCCGGTCGAGGGTCACGGGATGGGCGCGGTCGCCGCCGACTACGACAACGACGGGGACGCCGACCTGCTGATCACCCGCGCCGGACGGGACCTCCTCTACGCGAACCGGGGCGACGGGACGTTCACGCTCCGGGACGCGGGACTGAACGCGGCGGGCTGGAGCGCGAGCGCCGCCTTCTCGGACCTCGACGGGGACGGCGATCTCGATCTCTTCGTCACCCACTACCTCGACTGGTCCCCGGCGAACAACCCGGTGTGCGCGCGGACGATCGCCGGCGAGCCGGTCCGCTCCTACTGCCTCCCCGACGCCTTCTCCGGAGTGCCGGACCTGCTCTACGAGAACCGCGGCGACGGTTCGTTCGCCGACGTGACCGAGGCCGCCGGCGTGGGACTCCGGACCGGCAAGGGGCTCGGCGTCCTCGCCGCCGACCTGATCGGGGACTTTCTCCCCGACCTCTATGTGGCGAACGACACGGTGCCCAACTTCCTCTTCGAGAACCTGGGAGGGCTGCGGTTCCGGGAACGGGGCCTCCCGGCGGGCGTCGCCTACGACGGCGACGGGAACGCCCTCGCCGGCATGGGGATCGCGGCGGCGGACATCGAGTCCGACGGGGACCTCGACCTGTTCGTCACGAACTTCCAGGGCGAGGCGAACAACCTCTACGTGTCGGACCGGCACGGCGTGTTCCGCGACGTCTCCTTCCTCTCCGGGGTGGGGCGCCCGTCGCTCGCCTGGCTGGGCTTCGGCGCCGTCTTCGCCGACCTCGACAACGACGCCGCGCCGGACCTCTGCGTCACCAACGGCCACGTCCTCGACAACGCGCCGATCCTCTTTCCCGGAACGGACTACCGCCAGCGGGACGTCTGCTTCCGCAACCTGGGCGGTTCGTTCGAGCCGGTGGTGCTGGACCTGCCTCCGGCGGTCGGCCGGGGCCTGGTGGCGATCGATTTCGACGAGGACGGCCTCCTCGATCTCGCCGTCTCCCGCTCCGGCGGAACGGCGGCGCTGCTTCGGAATGGCGGCGACCCGGCTCCCCGGGCGGTGCTGCGCCTCGTGGGACGGGCCTCCAACCGCGACGGGGTCGGCGCCGAGGTCGTGGTGGACCGGGGAGGACGATCGAGCCGGTCGGTGGTCACCGCCGGATCGAGCTATCTGTCGTCCGGGGCCCGGGAGGTCTGGATCGGCCTTCGGCCCGGAGTCCCGGACTCGGTTAGGGTGCGCTGGCCTGCCGGCGCCGAACAGCCGGTTCGGGTGGACGGGCCGGGGTCGTTCCCGGTCGTCGAAGAACCAGACTAGGGAGAAGCGATGCGCTCAAGGCGACTCATCCAGGCCGTGGACCTCCACGCCGCCGGCGAGCCCGGACGGGTCATCGTCGGGGGCGTCCTCGACGTGCCGGGCGAGACGATGTTCCGGAAGATGCAGTACCTCGAGCGCCACGCCGACGGGATCCGGAAGCTCATGCTCCGGGAGCCCCGCGGATATCCGGCCGCCAACTGCAACCTGGTGCTGCCGCCGACCCATCCCGACGCCGACGCGGGGTTCGTGATCATGGAGCAGACCGAGTACCCGCCGATGTCCGGAACGAACACCATCTGCACGGTCACCGCGCTCATCGAGACCGGCATGGTGGCGGCCGTCGAGCCGCTGACCGAACTCACCCTGGAGACGCCCGCCGGACTGATCCAGGTGCAGGCGAGCGTGGACGGCGGCAAGGTCACCCGGGTCACCTTCGAGAACGTGCCCGCCTTTCCGGTCCACCTGGGGGCGAAGGTGGAGATTCCCACCTTCGGCGAGGTGGAGGTGGACGTCTCCTGGGGCGGGATGTTCTACGCGATCGCCGACGCGGCCCGCTTCGGGCTCCGGATCGTCCCGGAGCACGGGCGGGAGCTGGCCCGGGTGGGGGCGATGGTGAAGCAGGCGGCGCGCGAACAGCTCGAGGCGGTGCATCCCGAGAACCCCGAGATCCGGCAGGCGAGCATCGGCGAACTCACCGGACCCTTCGACCCCGAAACCCGGACCGCCGCGAACGCGGTCTCGGTCGCGGTCGGCGACCTCGACTGGGACCGCCCCGAGACCTGGACCGGTGCGCTCGACCGCTCCCCCTGCGGGACGGGAACGTCCGCCCGGATGGCCTGCCTCCACGCACGGGGCCTGCTGGGAATCGGCGAGGACTTCCATCACCTCGGTCCGGTCGGCACCGAGTTCGTGGGACGGCTGGTCCGCACCACCACCGTGGGCGGGGTGCCGGCGGTGGTGCCGACGATCAGCGGGACCGCCTGGATCACCGGGACGGCGCAGTATTCCGTGGACCCGGGGGATCCCTTCCCGGAGGGGTTCACGGTCGGGGACATCTGGTAGGCGTCACCCGGGATTGGCGGTGGGAGTTTCGCTGGCCGCCGGCCGGCGATGCCGGTCTGAAGACCGGCGCTCCTCCCGGCGCTGCGGCAAGCCGCATAAAATGTCCCGTTGCCCATCGCGGCAGCAGCAGGAGGGCTCTCCACGGCCATGGTAAAGATGATTCGTTCTTCTGTCGGCAGGCGTTCTGACCGGCTGGTGTTCTTTGGCGCGCTCGCGTGCGCCGGGCTCTTGTTCGCCGGGTCCGCCGCGGCGCAGGATCCCGCGGAACTCGTGGTGGATCCGCCCGAGCTGACGCTCGAGGTCGGAACAACCGCGCAGCTCACCGCGACCGTCCGGGACGCGGCCGGCAACGCGCTCGAGCGCGGCGTGGTGTTCTTCTCGCGGGCCCGGCGCTACGTGGGGGTGAACCCGGCGGGGATGGTGGAAGCCCACCGTCCCGGCGAGCACACCCTGATCGCCATGGTTCCGGCGGACCCCGGCGCCATGGACCGGCGCGCCGAGCCGGCGCTGATGGTCGAGATTCCGGTGACGGTGCCGTGGCCGCCGCTCGCGAGCGTCGAGATCGCGGCGCTTCCGGGCAATCTCTACGCCGGGACCTCCCTGCGGGTCACCGCCACGGCCACGGACACCTCCGGGGCCGAGCGCAAACCCGACTTCGCGTGGTCGTCGAGCGACTCCGACGTGGCGACGGTCAGCCCGCACGGGGTCCTGATGCTCCACGGCGAGGGGTCGGCGACGATCTCCGCGAGCGCCGAGTCCGCCAGCGGCGACGCCACGGTCCGGGTGAGCGCCAATCCGGCGGTCCGCCTCGAGGTCTCCGCTGCCGAGGAAGAGGTTCGCACCGGCGACGTGGTCTGGTTCGAGGGGCGCGCCCTCGACGCCGGCGGCAACGAGGTTCCCGACTTCCCGATCCAGTACGCGGTCTCGACCCGGACCCCGGACACCCTGGTGGCGCCCGGCGCGGCCGCCTTCGTGGAGCCGGACGGCGCCTTCGTCGCCGAGCGGCCGGGCCTCCACACCGTGGTGGCCGCCGGGGGCTCGCTCACCGCCCGGGAGACGATCCGTGCGGTCGGCCGCAACCTGAAGAAGGACTGGGAGATCGTGGGCCGGGGTCCGGTGCGCGACCGGCACACCTCGGACCTGTGGGTCTGGGAGGGTCTCGACGGCCGCGACTACGCGATCACCGGGACGTGGGGCGCCGACGGGCACGCCTACTTCTGGGACGTGACCGATCCGTCGAGCATCCACCTCGTGGACACCGTCCGGGTGGACGCCCGCACCGTGAACGACGTGAAGGTCTCGCCCGACGGCAAGTTCGCGGTCATCAGCCGGGAAGGCGCCTCCAACCGGCGGAACGGGCTGGTGGTCCTCGACGTGGCGAACCCCACCGACGGGGTGAAGATCATCGCCCGCTACGACGACCAGTTGACCGGCGGCGTCCACAACACGTTCGTGGCCGAGAACCACATCCTGGCGCTCTCCGCCGGGCGGCGCTACGACATCCTGAACGCCGAGGATCCCGAGAACCCCTACCGGGTGGGACGCTTCGAGCTCGACACTCCCGGCCACGGCATCCACGACGTCTGGGTGCAGGACGGCATCGCCTGGTCCTCGAACTGGACCGACGGGGTGGTCGCGGTGGACATCGGCGGCGGCGGCAAGGGCGGCGCCCCCAACAACCCCGTGATGATGGGCAGCTTCAAGTACCCGAACGGCTGGAACCACGCCGGCTTCCCCTACCGGAGCCAGTCCACCGGCAAGATGCTGGTGTTCGCCGGCGACGAGAACTTCCCCTGGGGCTTCGACCCCGAGGGCAAGCTCCCGGACCGGGCGGCGGGCTGGGTCCACATCGCCGAGTGGGATGAGGACGGCGGGATCGGCCGCGAGGTGGCGCGCTACCAGGTCCCCGAGGCCGGCACCCACAACCTCTGGATCGAGGACGACATCATGTATGTCGGCTACTACAACGGCGGCCTCCGGGTGGTGGACGTCTCCGGCGAGCTGCGCGGCGACCTCTACCAGCAGGGCCGGGAGATCAGCTTCTTCGAGCCGGCCGATCCCGAAGGCTTCAAGCCCAACGCCCCGTTCGTCTGGGGCCCGCAGCCTTTCAAGGGCACCATCTTCTTCACCGACTTCAACTCGGGCCTCTGGGCCGTCCGGCTCGTGGATCCCGAGACCCCGCGCAACATGGGGGAACCCAACTGATGCCTTCCCGCTCCCGCATCCGCTTCCTGGCGGCGTCCGTCCTGGTCCTTTCGCTGTCCCTCGCTCCGCTGGCGGCCGCCGAAGATCCCGAGCCGCCGCGGCGCAACTACTTCGTCTACGTCTGCGCCGAGTCGGACGACACCGTCCACCTGCTCCGCTACGGCCCCACCGGCTTCGAGGAGCTCGACCAGATCACGGTCGGCAGTTTCCCGACGGAGACCGAGGGCCCGCACGGAATCAACATCTCGCCCGACGGGCGCTACTGGTTCCTCTCCATCGCCCACGGCATGCCGTTCGGCGCCGTGCACAAGTACGAGACCGGGACCAACGAGTGGCTCGGGGACGCCACCCTCGGCATGTTCCCGGCGACGATGGACGTCTCGCCGAGCACCGGGCTGCTCTACGTCGTCAACTTCAACCTCCACGGCGACCACGTCCCGAGCACCATCTCGGTGGTGGAGACCGGGACCATGATCGAGGTGGCCACCATTGACACCGGCGTGATGCCGCACGGCGCGCGGATGAACGGCAAGGGCGACCGGCTCTACTCGGTGAACATGATGGACGACGAGCTGGTCGAAGTGGACACCATGCGCTTCGAGATCGCCCGGCGCCTCTATCTCGGGACCGACCCGCATGCCGGACACGCCGGCATGGACCACGGTGACATGGGCGGCATGCGCGCGCCGGTGGTGAAGCCCACCTGGGCGACCAAGCCCTCGCCCGCCGGCAAGGTGTACGTGGCCGGCAACGGCGACAGCGCCATCTACGAGGTGGACCTCGAGGGATGGGAGGTCTCGCGGCGGTTCGATGCCGGCCCGGGGGAGAACCCCTACAACCTCGAGATCACGTCGGACGGCTCGGTGCTGGTCGCCACCTACAAGTCCGGCAAGAGACTCGGCTTCTGGGACCTCGGCAGCGGCGAGCTGATCGCCGCGCCGGAGACCACGCGGCGGGTGCCGCACGGCGTGGTGGTCTCGGACGACGACCGCTACGCGATCGTGACCCTCGAAGGGGTCGGGGGCGAGCCGGGGACGGTCGAGGTCTATGACATCGCCACCACCCAGCGGGTCTCCGAGATCGACGTCGGCAAGCAGGCCGGCGGCATCATCTACTGGAAGGGCGAGCCGTAAATCGCGCCTGGGAGGCACTGATGACCGAGCAGCACTCGAATTCCTGGACGCGGTTCCTGATCGCGTTCGGTTGCACCCTCGCGCTGGTCCCGGGACTCGCGCTGGCCCAGGAAGAGGCGGAGGCCGAGGAAGGCCCGCAGCCCGCCGAGCTCATCGTTACCCCGTCCGAGCTCGAGCTCGAGGTCGGCGACTCGCTGACGCTCGAGGCCGAAGTCCGGGACGGCGACGGCAACCCGATGGACCGCACGGTGGTGTTCTATTCGCGCCGCCGGCGCTCGGTGGGCGTGAACCCGGCGGGCATCGTCGAGGCCTACCGGCCGGGCGAGCACGTCCTGATCGCCATGGTGCCGAAGGACCCGGAGGACCTCCACCGGCGGGCCGAACCCGCAGTGATGGTGGAGATCCCGGTGACGATCCCCAACCCGCCGGTGGCGACGGTCGAGGTCGCGAACCTGCCGGGGCACCTGTACGCAGGGACCGAGATCGGCCTGCGCCCGACGGTCACGGACATCTCGGAGGCCGTCCGGCACGACGTGGAGGTCGGCTGGAGCACCGCGGACCCGTCGGTCGCGAGCGTGGACGCCCTCGGGGTGCTGACCCTGGTGAGCGCCGGGCGGACCACCCTGACGGTCTCCGCCGAGGAGGCTTCGAGCGACACCGCCATCGAGGTGCTCGCCAACCCGGTCGCCTCGATCACCCTCGGCGGGGCGCCGGCGGAGCCGGTGCGCACCGGCGACGTGGTGTTCTTCGAGGCGAAGGTCACGGACGCCTCCGGGAACGAGGTGCCCGACTACCCGGTGCAGTTCGCCACCTTCGGCATCCCCGCCGACGGGATCGTGGCCCCGGGCGCGATCGGCCAGGTCGATGACGCGGGCGCCTTCGTGGCCGAGCGGTCGGGAACCCACACGGTGATCGTGGACGGGTTCAACCACTCGGCGAGCGCGACGGTCGCGGTCGTCGCCCGGAACGTGCGGAAGGACGTCGAGGTCGTGGGACGGGGCCCCGTCCGCGACCGGCGCACCTCCGACCTCTGGGTCTGGGAGGGCACCGACGGCCGGGACTACGCCGTGACCGGCACCCACAGCGCCGACGGCCACGCCTACTTCTGGGACGTCACCGACCCGTCGGCGATCTCGCTGATCGACACCGTGCGGGTGGACGCCCGGACGGTGAACGACGTCAAGGTCTCGGAGGACGGCAAGTTCTGCGTGATCAGCCGGGAGGGCGCCTCGAACCGGAAGAACGGCCTGGTGATCCTCGACGTCAGCGACGTGCAGAACGGCATCGAGGTGATCGCCCGCTACGACGACCAGCTCAGCGGCGGCGTCCACAACGTCTTCATCGCCGAGGACCACATCTACGCGCTCTCGGCGGGCCGGCGCTACGACATCCTGAACGCCGAGGACCCGACGAACCCGTACCGGGTGGGACGCTTCGAGCTGGACACCCCCGGCCACTCCATCCACGACGTGTGGGTGGCGGACGGGATCGCCTACTCCTCCAACTGGAACGACGGGATCGTCGCGGTGGACGTGGGCGGCGGCGGCATGGGCGGTGCGCCGAACAACCCGGTGATGCTCGGAAGCACCCCGTACCCGAGCGGCTGGAACCACGCGGCGTATCCCTACCGCAGCAAGTCCACCGGCAAGTTCCTGATGATCGGCGGGGACGAGGCGTTCCCGTACCAGTTGATGGAAGGGCCGCGAGCCCCGCGCCGGGCGGCCGGCTGGATCCACATCTTCGAGTGGGACGAGTGGGACAACCCCAAGGAAGTGGCCCGCTACCAGGTGCCGGAGGCGGGAACCCACAACCTGTGGGTCGAGGACGACATCCTCTACATCGCCTACTACAACGGCGGCCTGCGGGTCGTGGACATCTCCGGCGAGATGCGCGGCGACCTCTACCGCCAGGGGCGCGAGATCGCCATGTTCCGCCCCTTCGATCCCGAGACCGTCAAGCCGAACACCCCCTTCGTCTGGGGGCCGCAGCCCTACAAGGGCCACATCTTCATCGCCGACAACAGCTCGGGCCTCTGGGCGGTCAAGCTCGTGGACGCCGAGCCGCGCAACCTTGGTGAACCGCACTAGGGGACAACGAACCATGAACCGGACACTGCACCTTCATCCCTTGCCCGTGGCGGTTGCCGCGCTTCTGCTGCTCGCCTTCCCGGCGTTCGCCCAGGAGGAAGCCGAGGAGACGGCCGCGCCCGAGCCCGCTGAACTCGTCATCACCCCGTCCGAGGTGGAACTCGAGGTCGGCGACTCGCTGACGCTCCAGTCCGAGGTCCGGGACAGCGAAGGCAACCCGATGGACCGCACGGTGGTGTTCTACTCGCGCCGCCGGCGCTCGGTGGGGGTCAACCCGGCGGGCATCGTCGAGGCTTACCGGCCCGGTGAGCACACCCTGATCGCCATGGTGCCGAAGGACCCGGAGGACACCAGCCGCCGGGCCGAGCCTGCGGTCATGGTGGAGATCCCGGTGACCATCCCCAATCCCCCGGTGGCCACCGTCGAGGTCGTGAACCTCCCGGGCCACCTCTACACGGGGACCGAGATCGGCCTCCGTTCCCTGGTCACCGACATCTCGGGCGCGGTCCGGAACGACGTCGAGGTGGGCTGGAGCAGCGCCGACCCGTCGGTGGCGAGCGTGGACTCCCTCGGGGTGCTGACCCTGATGGGCGCCGGCACGACGACGGTCACGGTGTCCGCCGAGGAGGCGTCGAGCGACGCCGCGGTCGAGGTGCTCGCCAACCCGGTGGCCTCGATCACCCTGAGCGGAGCGCCCGACGACGCGGTGCGGACCGGCGACGTGGTGTTCTTCACCGCGACGGCGATGGACGGTTCGGGGAATGCGGTGCCGGACTACCCGGTGCAGTTCGCGACCTTCGGGGTCCCGACGGACGGGATCGTGGCGCCCGGCGCCATCGGACAGGTGGACGAGGACGGCGCCTTCGTGGCGGAGCGCACCGGCACCCACACGGTGATCGCCGACGGGTTCACGACGTCCGCCAGCGCGACGGTGGCGGTGGTGCCGAGGAACGTGCGCAAGGACGTGGAAGTGGTCGGGCAGGGCCCCGTCCGCGACCGGCGCACCTCGGACCTCTGGGTCTGGGAAGGCGTCGACGGCCGGGACTACGCGGTCACCGGCACCCACAGCGCGGACGGCCACGCCTACTTCTGGGACGTCACCGACCCCTCGGCGATCGCCCTGATCGACACGGTGCGGGTGGACGCCCGCACGGTGAACGACGTGAAGGTCTCCGAGGACGGGATGTTCTGCGTGATCAGCCGCGAGGGGGCCTCGAACCGGAAGAACGGCCTCGTGATCCTCGACGTCAGCGATCCGCTGAACGGCGTCTCGGTGATCGCCCGCTACGACGACCAGCTCAGCGGCGGGGTCCACAACGTCTTCATCGCGGAAGACCACGTCTATGCGCTCTCCGCGGGACGCCGCTACGACATCCTGAACGCCGAGGACCCGACGAACCCCTACCGGGTGGGGCGCTTCGAGCTCGACACCCCCGGCCACTCGATCCACGACGTCTGGGTCCACGAGGGCATCGCGTATTCGTCCAACTGGAGTGATGGCGTGGTCGCCGTGGACGTGGGCGGCGGCGGCATGGGCGGGGCTCCCAACAACCCCGTGATGCTGGGCAAGACCCCGTATCCGAGCGGCTGGAACCACGCGGCGTATCCCTACAAGAGCCAGTCCACCGGCAAGTTCCTGATGATCGGCGGGGACGAGGCGTTCCCCTACCAGACGATGCGCGCGGAGCGGACTCCCGGCCGGGCCGCCGGCTGGATCCACATCTTCGAGTGGGACGACTGGGAGAACGCCCGCGAGGTAGCCCGCTACCAGGTGCCCGAGGCGGGGACCCACAACCTGTGGGTGGAGGACGACATCCTCTACATCGCCTACTACAACGGCGGCCTGCGGGTGGTGGACATCTCCGGCGAGCTGCGCGGCGACCTCTACCGCCAGGGGCGCGAGATCGCCATGTTCCGCCCGTTCGATCCCGAGAGCCGGGTCCCGAACGCCCCGATGGTCTGGGGACCGCAGCCCTACAAGGGCAACATCTTCCTCAGCGACATGAACTCGGGCCTCTGGGCCGTCAAGCTGGTGGATCCCGAGCCGATCAACCTGGGCGAACCGGAGTAAGGAGAACCCTGGGAGCGCCGGCCAGTCCTCCCGGGTGGGGCCTTCAGACCAGGAGCGCCGGTGTTCACACCGGCATCGCGGCCGCAGGCCGCGAAACTCCCGGCGCCATCGCGCCACATTGCGGGGACCCGAGACGAAGACGGCGAAATCGGAGTGCGCGCGCGCCGTTGTCGTCGCGCCACTCCCTTTGACGGGGGCGCCATGCGGCGAAATGAAGCCCGGGAGTTTCGCCCGCTGCGCGGGCGATGCCGGTGTGAACACCGGCGCTCCTCGCCATCCCCGCCGTCGGCCGGGCTGCATTTGCACAGCAACTGGCCGGCACCGCCCGCCGCAGGCGGGCGAAATCCCCGCGGTGCCGTCTACACCCGCGGGGCGGTCGCGTCTTCAGGTCGTGAACAGGAAGCCGAAGACCGCGATCAGCACCGTGATCAGGAGGGCCAAGGCGCCAAACAGGATCTGTACCTGAGCCTTCAGCCCATCCAAACGGGCGGCGATGACGTCCAGCTTGCGGTCGCGTTCCGCGAGCAGCTCGCCATGGGCGGCGACGGTATCGGTCAGCTTCGCGACGGCTTCCGTCAAGGCCTCGAGCTTCCGATCCTGTGCGTCGAACCGCTGGCGCATCTCCAGCAGGAACGGCTGAAGCTGCGGGGTAAGGGCTTCGGAAACCACGGCGCGGATCCGCTTTTCCGCAGTATAGGCGACGGGGGCGTCGAACCCGGCCTCCAACAGAGTGTGGAAGAGGGCGCCGTTGGGCGCGCCTTTCGAAGACGGCATGTCTGCTGTGGGGGCGCGCGCGTCCGGCGGCGGCTGGGACCTCTCTGGTCCGGGGGTAGGTGGCTGCGGGTCGGTCTCGGGCACCGGGAACTCCTTCGGAAATGGGCTGTCGGAAGACGCGGGTGTCTTCCCCTACTTCTCCAGACGCAATTCCGGCCCGAAAATTCCCGCTGCGCGGAGGTTTGTGGAAAAGTCGGAGTGAAGATGGCTCAGGCGGCGGGGCGGGCGTATATTCCCGAGCGTCGAGGGACCGCACGACCATGACCCGAACCTTTCGTTTCCATCCCATCTCCCTTGTGGCCGCCGCACTGCTCCTTCTCGCCTTCCCGGCGTTCGCGCAGGAAGAAGAGGAGGCGGCCGGCCCCGAGCCCGCCGAACTCGTCATCACCCCGAGCGAGCTGACGCTCGAGGTGGGGGCGACGGCGACCCTCGAGGCCGAGGTCCGCGATGACGACGGCAACGTCATGGACCGCACCGTGGTCTTCTTCTCGCGCCGGCGCCGTTCGGTGGGCGTGAACCCCGCCGGGATCGTGGAGGCCTTCCGGCCCGGCGAGCACACCCTGATCGCCATGGTGCCGCGGGACCCCGAGGACACCGACCGGCGGGCCGAACCCGCGGTGATGGTGGAGATCCCGGTCACGATCCCCAACCCGCCGGTGGCCACCGTCGAGGTGGCCAACCTGCCGGGCCATCTCTACGCCGGCACCGAGATCGGGCTGCGTTCGACGGTCACCGACACCTCGGGCGCGGTCCGCAGCGACGTGGAGGTGGGCTGGAGCAGCGCCGACCCGTCGGTGGCCGGCGTGGACGCCCTCGGGGTCCTCACCCTGACGGGCGTGGGGCGGACGACCGTCACCGTCACCGCCGAGGAGGCGTCCGGCGACACCGCGATCGAGGTGCTCGCCAACCCGGTTGCCTCCATCACGCTGACCGGGGCGCCGGCGGACGCGATCCGCACCGGCGACGTGGTCTTCTTCGAGGCGCAGGTCACCGACGCCTCCGGGAACGAAGTTCCCGACTACCCGGTCCAGTTCGCGACGCTCGGGATTCCCGCGGACGGGATCGTGGCGCCCGGAGCCATCGGCCAGGTGGACGCGGACGGCGCGTTCGTCGCCGAACGGTCGGGGACGCACACCGTGATCGCCGACGGGTTCACGAAGTCGGCGAGCGCCACGGTGGCGGTTACGTCCCGGAACGTGCGAAAGGACGTCGAGATCGTGGGGCAGGGCCCGGTCCGCGACCGCTACACCTCCGACCTCTGGGTCTGGGAGGGCACGGACGGCCGGGACTACGCGGTGACCGGCACCTGGGGCGCCGATGGCCACGCCTACTTCTGGGACGTCACCGATCCCGCGGCGATGTCGCTCATCGACACGGTTCGGGTGGACGCCCGGACGGTGAACGACGTGAAAGTCTCGGAGGACGCGAAGTTCTGCGTGATCAGCCGGGAAGGGGCCTCCAACCGGCGGAACGGTCTCGTCATCCTCGACATCAGCGACCCGCAGAGCGGGGTCCAGGTGATCGCCCGCTACGACGACCAGCTCACCGGCGGGGTCCATAACGTCTTCATCGCCGAAGACCACATCTACGCACTGTCGGCGGGGCGGCGCTTCGACATCCTGAATGCCGAAGACCCGACGAACCCGTACCGGGTGGGCCGCTTCGAACTGGACACGCCCGGCCACTCGATCCACGACGTGTGGGTGGAGGACGGGATCGCCTACTCCTCGAACTGGGACGACGGCATCGTCGCGATCGACGTGGGCGGCGGCGGCATGGGCGGCGCGCCCAACAACCCGGTCATGCTCGGCAGCGCGCCGCACCCGAGCGGCTGGAACCACGCGGCGTATCCCTATCGGAGCGAGTCCACCGGCAAGTTCCTGATGATCGGCGGGGACGAGGCGTTCCCGTACCAGACGATCGGGGAATCGGACACGCCGGACCGGGCCGCCGGCTGGATTCACATCTACGAGTGGGACGAATGGGAAGACGCCCGCGAGGTGGCGCGCTACCAGGTGCCCGAGGCCGGAACCCACAACCTGTGGGTCGAGGACGACATCCTCTACATCGGCTACTACAACGGCGGCCTGCGGGTAGTGGACATCTCAGGCGACCTGCGGGGCGACCTCTACCGGCAGGGACGGGAGATCGCGGTCTTCTGGCCGCAGGACCCGGAGAGCTTCATCCCCAACGCGCCCATGGTCTGGGGGCCGCAGCCCTACAAGGGTCACATCTTCGTCGCCGACCACCACTCGGGCCTCTGGGCGGTGAAGCTCGTGGACCCGGAGCCGGTGAACCTGGGAGAGCCGCAGTAGGGGGGAGCCCGCTACCGATCGCCCCTCCCGGGAGCGCCCGGCAGCAAGGGTGCGACCAGGGCCCGGGCGACCACGAGGTCCTGCTCGACCTGGGCATCCTGGACCCAGGGCGCGCGCGCTCGCCACTCGGTGATGTAGTCGCGCGGGATCACGTCTCCACCTCGACTTCGGCGTTGATGCGCAGCCGCCACCGCCGGTCGCGCGGACCGTCATGGGGGCTGCCGGGCACGAGCAGCACGGTGTCGCGCGCACGGCGGCGCACGTCGCGCTCGAGGGTCGATGCCTTGTCGGCCGCGCCAACGAGGTCGAGCAGGTAACCGAGGCGCTGCGCCCAGGAAACCGGCGCCGTCCCCGCTGCTGCCGCGAGCCGACCCGGCCGGATGTGCTCGGCGAGTTCCGCAATGACCGTGGCCGCCTGAGCAAGTCCCCCGACGCGTTTCTGGTAGCCGACCAGGTCAACGGCTGTGGCTTCGAGGCTCGATACCCGGATCGCCCCACGCGGCGTGTTGAAGCTCTGGACGGGAACCTCGGCGAGGCGGGTGCGAGTGATGAAGGAAACCGCGACGCTGCCGCACGAAATCGGCCGGCGATACCCGGCCAGCGCCACCTGGAAGGTTTGCGGACGGTGGTGCGCGGCGCCGTGGAACTGGGCTGCCGACAGGAGCGCGGCGTAGTAGCGCCGATCGAGATGCGCCATGAACGCGGGGACGAACTGCTCGGCCGGCAGGCAGCCGAGGCGCCGGTACTCTGGGGGTACGACGACGTAGAAGCCGCGCCCGGGACTCGCGATCAGCCCTTTGTTCGCCAGCCGGCTGAGCGCGAGTCTGGCCGCCGCCGGCGAGACGCCGAGAAGCCGGCGCATCTCCATCGCCGTGAAGTGGTGTCGGCCGGCAGCCGCAAAGTCGGCAACCAGGCTGCCGGCTCGGCGTGGCCTCGACTCCGATTTCATCCACATAATGTATCATTAAGCGATACTTTAAGCAGTCATTTGCGAAATCTCTGTGAACGCAGGACCAGCCGGTGGACCTGGGAGAGCCGCAGTAGGCGGGTGCGCCTTCAGGTCGGCACCGGCTGGAGGCAGCCCAGCGGACGAAGGCCGGATCAGCCTGACGCACGGCTTCGCCACCGTTCCCGCTGTCCGACGCTCCCTATACTCCGCGCCGCGACGAGGGGCGCAGAACGCTGGAGCGCATCGATCCGGGACTGGTGGACGCCCTTTGGCTGGGAGTCCTGATCCTGGTTTCGGGCGTGTCGGCCTGGTCGGGCGCCCTCGCCGTCCGGGAGGCCCGGCGGGAGACGCCGCCGGAGTTGACGGCGGCCGAGAAGCGCTCCATCTACCGGCGCGGGAGCGTCATGCTGTGGGTGCTCGCGGTGGGGACCCTGGCCTGGTGGGGCTTCGCCGGGCGGGACTGGGCCGCGCTGGGCTTCGCGGCGCCGCGCTGGACCTGGCCGGCGGCCGGCGCCGCCCTCGCCCTCATCGTCTGGCTGGCCGCGGATACCGCAAGGCAAACGGCGCCGTCGCGGATCTCCGGCACCCGGGAGCGATGGCGGATCCAGAACCCCTACATCCCGGTCTCCGGAGCCGAGTTCCGGAGCTACACGGTCCTGGCCGTGAGCGCCGGGATCTGCGAGGAGATCGTTTACCGGGGCTTCATGATCGCCGTCCTCCGCGCCTGGTTCGGCCCCGGATGGGAGGGAGCGGCGCTCGCTGTCGGGCTACCGGCCGTCTTCTTCGGGGCCGCTCACGCCGCCCAGGGATGGCGCGGCGTCGTCGGGGCCGCGGGGGGCGCCTTGGCGTGGGGATTCATGGTGATCGAAACCGGTTCCGTCTGGCCCGGCATCGTGTTCCACGTCCTGTGGGACCTGTTCATGGGGTGGCTGGGGTTCCGGTTCCTGCGGCCTTCCCCGACCGGGACCTGATCCGTACTCTGCCTGGATTCGCCTTCGGAGCCGGCGCCGGACGCCGGCTCACGCTGGCGTTCCGAGCGGCTGCGCCATCCGGGGGAATGAGGTCCGTCCCGCCGCCCGCCTTCGGCGGGCTGTGCCGACCGGAGGTCGGCGTTCCAAGCCGGTGCGCCACGCGGGCCAGGATCACTCCCCCGCGGGGTATTCGATGTCGGTGACCAGAAACTCCTCGAAGAAATCGAGCATGTCGTGGAGCTTGTCGATCGTGTTCTGCCTCCCGTAGACGTAGTACCCCTCACCCGGATACGCCTTGTAGCGCACGATCTTGTAGTGCTGGTCGAGCTTGCGGGCGAAGTTCAGCGCGGCCTGCGGCTGGTCTTCGCGCATCCGCCAGCCGGCCGCCACGCCCTCGCCCTGGATCACGAAGGTCGGCGTCGTGACCTCGTGCGCCTTCAGGATGGACGAGCTGTTGAGGTACGTCTCGCGGTTTTCGGGATACGGGCCGAGTTCGTACTCGACCAGCTTGATGTGCTGGAGCTCGTGGACCGTGGAGTGGAACTCGGTCATGTCGCCATAGCCCGACAGCGAGATGGCCGCCTGGAAGACGTCGGGGGCGAAGGCGACCGCCGCCATGGTCATGATCCCGCCGTAGCTGGTCCCGGTGACCCCGATCCGGTCGGGGTCCACGTCGGACCGGCCCTTCAGGTAGTCCACCCCGGCGAGGACGTCCTCGAGGTCGCAGTGCCCCCAGCACTCGTTGTTGAGGTCCTCGAAGGCGAGGCCGTAGCCGGAACTGCCGCGGATGTTCGGCATGAGCACGACGTAGCCGCGCTGGGCGAAGAAGTGGACCTGCTGGTGCCGCCGGAACTGGTCGTCGAACTGGGACGTGGGTCCGCCGTGGATCCAGACCACGCCGGGGAAGCGTTCGCCGGGCGCCGCGTCCGGCGGCGTGTGCACGTAGGCCTCGATGGTGAGGCCGTCGGTGCTCGGGTAGCGGATCTTTTCGGGGAGCTCGACGCGGGGCTCGGCGTCCGCGCCGATCTCGCTGTGCGCGAGCGCGCTCTCTCCCGAGGCGAGGTCGAGCACGAAGAGTTCCGCGGGGCGCGCCGGGGTCTCGAAGGTGTAGCTGATCCGGGTCCCGTCGGGCGACCACTCGGGACGGAGCGCCGCTCCGGTCTCCCGCTCCACGAGCGTCCGGCCCCCGGACCCGTCCACCGCCGCCAGCCGCAGGGAATGGACGCCGCCCCGGTTCTCGGTGTAGCTGACCCAGGCGCCGTCGGGCGACCAGCGGGCGTCGCTCTGGTCGTGGTCCGCAGCCGCCAGCGGCCGGGGCTCACCCCCCGCGCGCGGCGCGATCCAGAAGTTCAGCCAGCCGCTGCGCTGGGAGCGGAAGAGCAGGTGCTCGCCGTCGGGCGACGGCTGGGCGGCGCCGAACGCCCGGCCCGCGCGGTAGTCGAAGAAGCCGGTGTCCGCGATCACGGTGCGCGGATTCCGGCCGTCGGGGGTGACCTCGATCACGTCGTGGTCCACCCAGCGGTCGTCCATGCGCACGTAGAAGAGCGCCCCGGAGTCCGGGGCCCAGCTCGGATACCCCTCGTAGAGCGGGTCGCTGGTGAGCCGGTGCACCTCGCCGCCGGGGACCGACACCTTCCAGATGTCCATGGTGCCGAACCGGTCGCCGGAGAACGCGATCCAGGCGCCGTCCGGGGACCAGGCGAGCCCGTTCGCCCGCGCCGAGAGCCGGGTGAGCCGCCGGTCCGTACCCTCCTCGGCCGACCACAGGTAGATGTCCGGCGCGCCGTCACGGTCGGTGGTGTAGGCGACGAAACGGCCGTCGGGCGACCAGACCGGCTGCGGAGCCCCGAGCGATCCCACCCCGCTGAGCGCCAGGTCCCCGGTGAGCACCCGGAACGAGCCGTCCCCGGGGTCCACGCCGGCGAGGTCGCCCCCGGCCGACACGAAGGTGATCAGGGACCCGTCCGGCGCCCACTGGGGCGAACGGCTTCCCCCGACCGCGGCGCGCAGGTCTACGAGTTCGGCGGCGCCGATCGGGCCGGTGAGCTCGTCGGCCGTCCCGGACGGCGAGCCGCCTCCCTCCAGGGCGCACGCGAGCCCCGCGGCGAGCGCGCACCCGGCTGCGACGGCAAGAAATCGGTGCTGTTTCATGACCCCGGCTCCTCCCGGCCGCGGTGCGCGCGACCGGAACACAGGACGGAGACTACTGGATGCGCGCCGCGGTCGCTGATGCGGGGACGGCCTCACAGTCGGTAGGCTCTCCTTTCCAATCGAAGCTCCCGCGGACGGGTCCCGAGACCCGCCGCAAGACCAGGAGGAGACAGCATGTTCCGAAACCGGACCGGCGCGGTCTGCGCCACTCTCTTCACCCCCTTGCTGCTGCTCGGGGCCTGCGCCCCGACCGAGGAGGTCCCGCAGTCGACCGCCACCGTATTCGAGGGCGCGACCGTCATCGTCGGTGACGGCAGCGACCCGATCGAGAACGGCGTGTTCGTCATCGACGGTGACAGGTTCGTCGCCGTCGGCGCCGCCGGCGACGTGATGGCGCCCGAGGGCGCCGCACGGGTGGACCTCGCCGGCAAGACGGTGATCCCGGCGCTCCTCGACACCCACGTGCACCTGCGGGTGGACCGCGAGGGCCTGATCGACGACCTCCGGCGGCGCGCCTACTACGGGGTGGGCGCCGCGATGAGCCTCGGCCACGACGACGGCGACGCGGCCGCCGCCGTGCGGGAAAACCCGGTGCCCGGCGCGGCGCTGGCGCTGACCGCGGGCCGCGGCATCACCCGGCCCGAGCCGGGACGTTCCGAGGTCCCCTACTGGATCGACACGCCGGAGGAAGGCCGCGCTGCAGTCCGGGAAATCGCTGCCGCGAACGTGGACATCGTCAAGATCTGGGTGGACGACCGCGGCGGCCAGTACGAGAAGGTGACCGCGGACCTCTACGGCCCGATCATCGAGGAGGCGCATGAGCACGGCCTGCGGGTGACCGCTCACATCTTTACGCTCGAGGACGCCAAGGGGCTGCTGGAGGCCGGGGTGGACTCGTTCGCCCACAGCGTTCGGGACATGGACGTGGACGACGAGTTCGTGGCGATGGTCCAGGAGCGGCCGAACGTGGTCCTGATGGCGAACATGGGCGCCCGCGGCGCCTACGAGGACATGAGCTGGCTCTCGGGCACCCTGAGCGGCGAGGCGCTCGAGGCGGCCCAGGCCGCCCACGAGGAACGGCCCGAGGCGCACGAGTCGTTCGGCATCCAGGCGCGCAACCTGGTCCGGCTGCACGAGGCCGGGATGAAGATCGTCATGGGCACCGACGGCAACGGCGGCTGGCGGCCCCACATCGAGATGCGGGACATGGTGGAGTCCGGGATGAGCCCGCACGACGTGATCGTCGCCTCGACCGGCGAGGCGGCGGAGTTCCTCATGCTGCACGACACCGGCACCGTCGAAGCCGGCAAGAGCGCGGACTTCGTGGTGCTCGGATCGAACCCGCTGGACGACATCATGAACACCCGGGACATCGAGTCCGTGTACCTCCGGGGCGACGAGGTGGACCGGGCCGGGCTGAGCGCCGGCTGGGTCGGCGGGCAGTAGGCGACCGGCGATGAAGCACGCGCACACCGTCAGTTGGGCGATCTTCGCCCTGCTCGGCGCCATCACCATCGTGGTCTCGCTCACCTCGCTCAGCGCCGCCTACCTGAACCCGGACGCCGACCTGATCGCCGGCCGGTTCACCCCGGCCGAGCTGTCGGACGGCGACCCCGAGGTGGCGGCTGCGCTCTCCGCGCGGCGGGGCACCGCGGCCGCGTTCGGCCTCTCCTACGGGATCCTGCTGTTCGGAATCGCGTGGGGCCCCTACCGGCGGCGGGGCCGCCTCTTCAAGTGGCTGCTCATCGCCAGCCTGGTGAACGCGGGCGTCATCCTGCTCCGCGCGCCGGTGCTGGGGGTCGGGCTCGGGCTCGTGACCGCGTTCGTTCCGCTCGGATTGATCGTCATCGCCGCGGCGCTCGGGGTGATGGCGCGCCGCCAGGCCTGAGGGCTCCGGACCGGAGTCCGAGACCGGTCCGCCGACGGGCGAGATCGCTCACCGGCTTGGAACGCCGGCCAGTTGCTGTGAAAATGCAGTCCGGCGGGTCGGCCGAGCGTCTTGATGGCGCAGCCGGCTTGGAACGCCGGCCTCTGGCCGGCACGCGCTGCGCGACCGCGCAGCGCACGGCACGGCGCCAACCTGCGGGATGGTTCTCTCTCGGTGCAAACGGGCGGAGGGGACGCTCCCGGACCTCTGTCGCCCGAGACGACGAGCGGCGCGTCGCCCGCGGGCCTTCGGCCCGCTGTGCCGACCCGAGGTCGGCGTTCCAAGCCGTACGCGCCACGGGGCGGTTCAGCCCTACGCCGTTGCGGCCCTGCGGGCCGCGTGCCGACCGGAGGTCGGCGTTCCAAGCCGGCTGCGCCATCACGGCTGTTGGCCGACCCCGCAGGATTGCATGTTCACAGCAACTGGCTGGAGGCCGGCGGTCCCAGCCGTTTCCCTGATCTGCGCCCGTTACGCTTCGTGGCCGCGAGGAGGACCCCGATGCGCATCGTTTCCCTGGCCGAGATTCAGGCGGCCATCGCCCCGGAGGCCGCCATCGACGCGGTGAAGGCGGGGTTCATCGCCCATGCGAAGGGGCTGGTGGAGTGCCCCGAGCCCACGCAGATCGTGTTCCGCGATGAGCAGGGGGACCACCACGGCGAGTGTCACGTCAAGTCGGCCACCTGGGAGGGCCTCCCGTACGCGGCGGTCAAGATCGCGTCGGGGTCCTACCGGAACGCGGCGCGCGGCCTGCCGGGCGCCGGCGGCATGATCGTCCTGATCGCTTCCGAGACCGGGCTCCCGGAGGCGATCCTGCACGACGAGTGCTGGCTCACCAACGTCCGCACCGCCGCCGCCGGGGCCCTCGCCGCCGGCCTGAAGCCGGTCTCGAAGGACGCGACCCTGGGCGTGATCGGCACCGGGACCCAGGCGGAGATGCAGGCCGAGATGATCTGCGCCCACCTCGGGCTCGGTTCGGTCGCCGTCTGGGGGCGGAACCCGACCAGGGCGGCCGCGCTCGCCGACCGGCTGCGGGCCGGCGGGCTCGCGGCGACCCCGATGGCCACCGTCCGCGAGGTGTGCCACGCGAGCGCCATCCTGGTGACGACCACTCCCGCCACGAGCCCCGTCGTCCATCTCGAAGACGTTCCCGAGACGCTCCACATCGTCGCCGTCGGGGCCGACACCCCGGGGAAGACGGAACTGGACTCGCGCATCCTGGGCAGGGCCCACACCATCGTCACCGACGCTCACCAGGAATGCCTCAGCAACAGCGACTTCGGGGCCGCGGTGCGGGCCGGAGAGATCGCGGAGGACTGCGACGCTTCCTTCGGGGAGATGCTGGCGCTCGCCGAGCCGGACCCGCGGCTGGCGCGGGACGGGATCTCGGTCGTCGATCTGACCGGGATGGGGGTTCAGGACCTCGCGATCGCGGAGATGACGCTGAACGCGCTGGCGGATTCGCGGTAGGGACGATGCCGTAGGAGCGCGGGCCGGTTCTTGCGCTCCTGGCGCTCCGTCCCTCCGGTACCCTCCCCGCCCCATGGGAGAGCTGGCGCGCGAACTCGCGTCGCGGATCGAGGGGGACGTGCGGTTCGACCGCGCGAGCCGGATCCTCTACTCGAACGACGCCAGCATCTACCAGGTCGAGCCCCTGGGGGTGGTGATCCCCCGCCACACCGCGGACGTGGCGGAAGCGGTCCGGGTCGCCCGGGAGGCGGCCGCCCCGGTGCTGCCGCGCGGCGGCGGCACCTCGCTTGCCGGACAGGCGGTCGGCGAAGCGGTGGTGCTCGACCTGTCGGTGCACTTCCGCCATGTGCTCGAGATCAACCGGGAAGAGATGTGGGCCCGGGTGCAGCCGGGGCTGGTGCAGGACGCCTTCAGCGCGGCGCTTGCCCCCCACGGACTGCGGTTCGGCCCCGAGACCTCCACCTCGAACCGCGCGAACCTCGGCGGCATGATCGGCAACAACTCGGCCGGCGCCCGCTCGCTCGTCTACGGGAAGACGGTGGAGAACGTCCTCGACGCCACCGTGGTGCTGCCCGACGGGAGCTGCGAGCGCCTCGGCTGGCTGAGCTGGGACGACATCCGGCGCCGGGCGCGGGGGAACTCGGCGCTCGGCCCGCTGCTGCGCGAGCTGCTGGCGCTCCGGGACGAGTATTCGGAAGACATCCGGGAGCGGTTCCCGCGCATCCCGCGGCGGGTCTCCGGCTACAACCTCGATGTCCTGCTGGATCCGTCCGGGGTGAACCTCGCGCACCTCGTGGTCGGCTCCGAGGGGACGCTCGGGACCGTGGTGGAGGCGCGGGTGAAGCTCTACCCGCTGCCGCCCGCGGTCGGACTCGCCGTCCTGCACTTCGACGGGATGCTCCCGGCGCTCGAGGCGGGGGTGGTGGCGCTCGAGCTGCGTCCGACCTGCGTCGAACTCGTGGACCGAATGGTCATGGAGCTCGCCCGCGAGTCGCTCGAGTACTCACGGCGCCTCCACTTCATCGAGGGCGAGCCCGGGGCGCTCATCCTGGTCGAGTTCGCCGGCCAGACCCGCGGGGAAGTGGCCGCCAAGCTGGCCGCGCTCGAACGCCGGCTCGGAAACCGCGGCCGTCCCCATCTCCGCGTGCTCGACCCGGCGGAACAGAAGAACGTCTGGGCGGTCCGGAAGGCCGCGCTCCCGCTCCTCCTCAGCCTTCCCGGCGACAAGAAGCCCATCGCCTTCGTCGAGGACACCGCGGTCGAACCCTCGCGGCTGCCGGAGTTCATCCGCGGCTTCGAGGACATCCTCGCCGGCCGCGACACCGAGGGGAGCTTCTACGCGCACGCCGGCGCCGGCTGCCTCCACATCCGGCCGCTGATCAACCTGAAGGACCCCGCCGAGATCCGGAAGATGGACACCCTCGCGCAGGAGATCTGCGAGCTGGTGCTCGACTTCGGGGGCGCCATGAGCGGCGAGCACGGCGACGGCCTCGCGCGCAGCCATTTCAACGAGAAGGTGTTCGGGCCGCGCGTCTACGACGCGTTCAAGCGCCTCAAGGCGGCGTTCGACCCGGCCGGCCTCATGAACCCGGGGAAGGTGGTGGACGCGCCCGCCATGACCGACAACCTGCGCTACGGCGGGGACTACCGGGCCGAGGAGCTGCCGGTGGTCTATCCCTACCAGCGCCACGGCGGCTTCGCCGGGGCGGTCGAGCTCTGCAACGGGGCCGGGGTCTGCCGCAAGGAACTCGTGGGGACGATGTGTCCCTCGTTCATGGCGACCAAGGAGGAGGAGCACTCCACCCGGGGCCGGGCGAACCTGCTGCGGGCGCTGCTCGACGGCCGGCTGCCGCCGGAGCGGGAGTCGGAGGACCGGGTGCTCCAGGCGCTCGACCTCTGCCTCGGCTGCAAGGCCTGCAAGGCCGAGTGCCCGTCCGGGGTGGACATGGCCCGGCTCAAGTCCGACTTCCAGCACCACTACTACCGCGACCGGCGCCGACCGCTCGCCGACCGCATCTTCGGGGCGCCCGACGTGCTGGCCCGCTGGGGAAGCCGGTTCGGGCCGCTCGCCCGCTGGGTGGACCGGCGGGGCTGGGCCGCCTCGCTGCTGTCCCGGACCATCGGTTTCGACCGGCGCCGGAGCCTGCCGAGCCTCGCCCGCGAGCCGCTCGCGCGCTGGTTCCGGCGGGTGGAGGCCGCCTCCCAGCCGGCCGCGCCGCGGGGCAAGGTGGCGCTCTTCCCCGACACCTTCACGAACTACTTCGAGCCGCAGATCGGGGCCGCCGCCTGCCGGGTGCTCTGGGCGCTCGGGTACCGCGTCGAGCTGGCCCCCGAGGTCTGCTGCGGCCGGCCCGCCATCTCGCGGGGCCTGCTCGACCGGGCCCGGCGGCTGGCCCGGGAGAGTGTCCGGGCCCTCGGCGGCATCGCCGCGGAGGGCACGAAGATCGTGGGGCTCGAGCCCTCGTGCCTGTTCAGCTTCCGCGACGAGATCCCCGAGCTCGTTCCCGAGGAGGAGCGGGCGGCGGCCGAGGACGTCGCGCGGAGCGCGGTGCTGTTCGACGAGTTCCTGGCCGATCACCGGGAGGAGCTTTTCCGGCTGACCGGCGGCCGCGGCGAGGGTTCGCACGTCCTCGCCCACGGCCACTGCCACCAGAAGACGTTCTGCGGGACGGGCCCGCTCGCCGGCCTCCTCGGAACCACCGGCGCCGAGGTCACGGTGGCGGACTCCGGCTGCTGCGGGATGGCCGGCAGCTTCGGCTACACCTCCGACCACTACGAACTGTCGCTCGCCATCGGCGAACGCCGGCTCTTCCCGGCGGTGCGGGGGCTCGCGACCGAGGACGCGCTGGTGGCGGCCGGGACCTCCTGCCGGCACCAGGTGCACGACGCGACGAAACGCTACGCGATCCACCCGGCGGAGTACATCGCGCAGTACCTCCCGGACGGCAGCGGCCCCGACGGGGGCGCGTAGCCCACGGAACTCTCCGGCCCCCGTTCGCGTTAGCTGGATCCCGGAGAATCCGAACGATGCAGGACGAAGCGCGAGAGATCCGCGTTGCCGCGATCCTGGGCACCACCCGTCCGGGCAACCTCACGTCCCGGGTGCTCGCCCTCGCGGTGGACGAGCTCTTGCAGCGCCCCGGTGTCCGGGTGACCCGGATCGACCCCGCGGAACTGGACCTGCCGTTTCCCGGCCAGCCCGGCGAGTCCCCCGGCCGGGAGCGTCTGAAGGCCGCCGTCCGGGAGGCCGACGGAGTGCTCTTCGCGACCCCCGAGTACCACGGCAGCTACGCCGCCGCCATGAAGCTCGTGATCGAGAATCTCGGGTACCCGTCGGAACTGGCGGGAAAGCCGGCCGCGCTCATCGGCGCCGCATCCGGCGCGATCGGGGCGGTCAAGGCCCTCGAGCACCTGCGGAGCGTCCTGTCGCACGTCGGGGCCATCGTGCTCCCGGGACCGGTGTCGGTCGCCGGCGTGGGCCGGGTGTTCGACGCGGAGGGGCGATGCCTCGACGAGGCCGTCGAGAAGCGGACCCGCCGGCTGGCGGTCAACCTGCTCGACTACATCGAGCGGAGCACCTGCCCGGCGGCGGGGCTCGAGGCGTTCGCGCGGCGCGGGTAGGCCGCGATCGCCGCGCGTCAGCGCGGTCAGCCGCCGGACGGCGGCGTTTCCCCGGCCGGCTGGACCAGGTGGGTCTCGATCAAAGTCTCGACACGGACCATCCGTTCGGAGAGCTCGCCGATCTGCTTCTGGAAGTCCAGCATCTGGTTCTGAAGTTCCAGCATCTGGCCGCTGAGGGTCGTGAACCCGAGCGCGCCGGCGGCGAGCATCGTCCCGAACATGGTGACGAACATCGTGACCAGCAGCCTCTCGGTCCGGGTGAGCGGCTCGCGGGAGTGGCCGCCGCGATTCCCGGCGGGCTCTACGGCTCCGCGGGTCATCGGTTTACCCCGTTTGTCACGCAACTGAGTATAGGGCTCGTTCGGGGTCCTCGGCGAAGGGGCGGGTGTACCCGCCGGCGTCTCGATGCGTTCGTTCATGGAAGAGTCCTCCATGATGCATAGACGTAAATCGAGCCGGTTTTTTCCCACCTGGCGGCGCTTTGTGGAAAAGTCGGTTTGAAGTGCGCCAGGGCGCGCCGGGCCGGAGGCGATCGGGACGGGCGACGTACGCCGGTGCGGAGGGAGAACCCCGCGTTCAGCGCGGGTCGCGTTCGCGCCCGGGTCGCTCCCGGTCCGGGGACGCGCCGGTCGCGGCCGCCCCGACCTGGGCCTCGAAGCGCCAGTCGCTGTAGCGGCGCGCCCCCTCGTAGGTGCGGAAGCTGAGGAGGTCGCTGGTGCTCACCACTCCGGTGATCCCGGTGACCGTCCCGGGCGCGTCGGGATCGGGACGCTCCTCGTCTTCGTCCCGCTCCCCGGAAGCCGCGCCTGCGTCCCGCTCCCCGAACTCCGCGCCGGCCGGGTTGGTGGGCCGCGCCCGCGCGCCGATGACGCCCGCCGCGGAGGTGGCCGGCGCCGCCGCTTCCTCGGCGCGCAGGATGCGGAAGCCGCGCCCGGTCATCGGATCGTCCCAGGCGCGGCGGAGGTACTTGCCCTCGACCAGTTCCTCAAGGGTCTCGGGCAGGGTCCCCGGCCGGTCCTGCTGGAAGCGTTCGAGGGCGCGCACGACCGCCTCGCCCCGGAAGAGCAGCTCCGCTTCCCGGTCGCGTTGCACGGCCTGGCTCCAGAGCGTCACCGCCGCGGTCAGGCCGACCCCCACCAGCGTGACGCCGACCAGCACGCCGAAGAGCACGTAGCCCTCGGAACCGCGGGAGGCGTCCTTACCACTCACGGTACGGCCGTCCATCGCTGCCGATCTCCTCCGAGCGGCTGCGGACGTCGGAGACCCCGGCCGGAGCGTCCGGGAACATGGGGTCGTAGCCGTCGCGCACCTCCTCCCAGAGGATGGACTGGGTCATCGGGTCTTCGGGGATCTCCCGGAGATAGCCGGAGACGACGAGGTCGGCGAGGTTCGCCGGGAACTCGTCGTGGTCGGCCCGGTACTGGTCGAGCCGCTCCCGGACCGTCGCCAGGTTGTGCTCCAGCACCGCTTCCTTCGCCTTGACGATCTGCGCCTGGTAGCGGGGCACCGCGATGGCGAAGAGGATCCCCAGGACCAGCAGTACCAGCACCATCTCGATGAAGCTGAACCCGGCGCTCTTTCCGGCGCGGGCGGGTCGCATCACCATGACCGGTAGGGGGTGCCGTCGAGGGCGCGGCGGGGCGAGGCGGAGCGGATGTCGTAGACGTTCTGGCCGCCCCAGGAGAGGCGGCCCGGGTCGTCCTGGTAGGAGCGCAGCAGCCAGTCGGCGCGCCCGGTCATCGGGTCCACCGGGAGGCGGCGGAGGAAGCGGACGACGGGGACCCGGCCGTCCGGGTCGCGGGGGCCGGGCACCCCCTCCACCAGCGCCTCCAGGTCCGGCGGGTAGTCCTCGTGGTCGGGCTCGATGAAGTCGGGATCGATCTCGCCGGCCTCGGCGGCCTCGCGGTAGGCGTCGATCGCCATCCGGACGGTGCGGAGGTTCCGGCGGAGCTCGATCTCGTCGGCGCGGACCGAGGCGACCTTGGCGACCGGGATGATCCCCATCGCCAGCACCGCGAGGATCCCGGCGGCCACCACCAGCTCGATGAGGGTGAAGCCGCGCTGTCGTTCGGGACGGAAAGGCCGCATCAGAACTGGGGCACCGAGGCGAGGCTGAACAGCGGCAGGTAGATCGCGAGCAGCACGAGCGCGACGAAGCCGCCCAGGATGAGGAGCACGACCGGGGTGAGGAGGCTGAGGAGCACGGTCACCCGGTTCTCGATCACCTCGTCGTTGAAGTCGGCGACCGAGGAGACCATGCGGGCGAGATCGCCGGTGCCCTCTCCCACCCGCACCATCTGGAGCGCGAAGCCGGGGATCTCGCCGGTCTCCGCCAGCGTCTCGACGAAGGAGCGGCCCTCGCGGACCGGCCCGGCGGTGGGCTCCAGCACGCTCCGGAGATAGCGGTTGCCCACCGCGCGCGCCGCCACCGGGATCGCGCTGACGAGCGGCATGCCCCCGGCGAGCAGGGTGCCGAGCGACCGCGCGAACTGGGAGACCGCGTACAGCCGGAGGACTTCGCCGATGGCCGGCAGGCGGAGGACCGCGCGGTCCCGGATGCGCTTCGCCCGGGCGGTCCGGGACCAGGCGGCGAAGACCAGCACCGCGGCCAGCAGGCCGGCAACCACCCACAGGAGGTGCGTGCGGACGAACTCCGCGGTCGTCAGCAGCGTCGTGGTGAGGGGAGGCAGTTCCTGCCCGAACCCGGCGAAGAAGGGGACGAAGTTCGGGACCACCCCGAGCAGCAGGTAGGCGGCGGTACCGAGGAGCGCGGTGAGCAGGAAGGCGGGATAGACCATGGCGGCGGTCAGGCTCGACCGGGCCTTCACCGCGACGCGCATGGCGTCCGTGAACCGCACGATCATCCCCGCGAGGTCGCCGCTGGTCTCGCCGGCCTGGAGACACGCCGGATAGACGGACGGGAAGAACGGATAGCGGGCGGCCGCGGTGCTCATCGGCACCCCGGACTTGACCTCGGAGAGGATGGTCTGGACCGCCTCGCGCAGGGTCGGATTCTCCATGCGCTCGACCATGATGCCGAGCGACTCGGCGAGCGGCAGCCCGGCGTGCAGCAACGCGGCGAGCTCCTGGTTGAAGAGCAACACCTCGCGGCTGCGGACCGGACGCCGCCGGAAGAAGGGCGTTCCGCCCTCGAAGAGCCGCCCGAGCGAGGCGAAGGCCGAGGTGCGGTGGATCGCGAAGACGTGGAGCCCCTGGCTCTGCAGTTCCTGGCGGGCGGCGCCTTCGTCCCGGGCGGTCAGCCGGAGCCGCCGCAGGTCGCCCGCCGGTTCGCCGACCTGGCAGAGGAATTCGGGCATCGGGGGTTTTCCGGATGGTAAACGTGGCCGCGGTACCCGTGTTGTTTCCGGCATTTGACGGCTAGACTCGTTTCATGAGTCGAAAGAAGACCGCCAGGAAGAAACGCCGGTTGCGCTCCGCCGGAGCGCACGGGGGAGGCTTCCGCAACGAGCAGGTGCTTTCGGAGAACCGGAGGGCGCGGCGGAACTTCGTCATCCTCGAGCAGTTCGAGGCGGGCATCGCGCTCACCGGCGCCGAGGTGAAGTCCTGCCGGGCGGGCGGGGCGAACCTTAAGGACGCCTACGGCCGCGAGCGGAACGGCGAGATCTTCCTCGTGAACTGCCACATCGCCCCCTACGTGAACGCACCCGCCGACCAGGGGAACCCCGAGCGGAACCGGAAGCTCCTCCTCCACGAGGACGAGATGCGCCGGATCGCCGGCAAGCTCACCACCGCCGGCCTGACGCTCGTGCCGCTCCGCATCCACCTCCGGAACGGCTGGATCAAGGTCCAGGTCGCCCTTGCCAAGGGCAAGAGCACCCGCGACCGCCGCGAGACCATCCGCCGCCGCGAGGCCGACCGCGAAGCCCGCGAAGCGCTCGGCTAGGGAAAGGGGAGGCGGCGCGCCGGCTTGGAACGCCGACCTCCGGTCGGCACGCGCGGTGCTCCGCACCGCGCACGTCACAACCGCCCCCGGAAACGGTGGCTCTCACCTCGGCGTGGAGCGCAAGAGCGGAGGCGGCACACCGGCTTGGAACGCCGACCTCCGGTCGGCACCGCTGCGCGAAGCGCAGCGAGGGCGCGGACGCCCACCGGCATCCAGGGCGCGCTCCGTAGAATCGGCCCGGTCCCACGTCGCCGGGAGGTATCCCATGCCCAGGCTCCCCAAATCCATCGCTCTCTCGGCCCTCCTGTCGACCGTCCTCGCCGCTCCCACCGCCGCCCAGAACGCACCCCAACCACTCCCCGTCGAGACGCTCCTGTCGCTCTCCTCCGCCGTGGGCGGCGAGACGCCGCGCTGGGCCCCCGACGGCGAGCGGATCCTCCTCGGCGGCGCGAACCTGCGGCTCCTCCGCGCCGAGGGCGGCGCCATCAGCGAACTCCCGCTATCCACGGGAGGCAGCGGCCATTTCCTGGCGTCGGCCGAGCCGAAGTGGTCGCCCGACGGACGATGGATCTCCTACGTGTCCGACCGAAGCGGCACCCCGGAGATCTGGCTCTGGTCCATCGAGAAAGGCGAAGCGCTCCGCCTCACCGGGAACGGCGGACGGCTGATCAAGGGCACCTCCTGGTCGCCGGACGGGCGCCGGATCGCGTTCGCCGGCAATCGTCACGGGCAGTACGACGTGTGGACGGTGGAGGTCCCGTCCGGAGAGGCCCGCCGGCTGACCGACGGACCCGCACTGGAGGTCTATCCCGCCTGGAGCCCCGATTCCGCCTCCGTCCTGTTCGTCCGGCTCGACGGCGCATGGATGGACCACACCATCGTGGAAATCCCGGCCGGCGGCGGCGAAGAGCGGGTCATCGTGCGCGACGAGGACTTCTTCGACTACGGCGAGGGGGGCACGTTCGGCTATCCCCTCATCTCCCCGGACGGCTCGACGGTGGTCTTCCCGTCCTACCGCTCCGGGTGGATCAACTACTGGAGCGTGCCCCGCGCGGGAGGAGAACCCACGCGGCTGGCGGCGGCCGAGGCCGACCAGACGGAGGGCGCCTGGTCCCCGGACGGCGGCGGGTTCGCGTACGTCGAGAACCACGGGGGCACCTACCAGCTCAAAGTCGCGCCGGCGGACGGCGGGAAGCCGCGCGTCATCGCGGCGCCCGAATCCGGAATCGTCGGATCCCCCCAGTGGTCTCCGGACGGCGGCCGCATCGCAACCACCCTCGAGACCCCGACCCGTCCCGGGGATCTGGTGGTCCACGACCTTGCCTCGGGGACGTCGGCCCGGCTGACCGACTCGGTGCCGATGGAGGGCATCGAAAGTCGCCTCGCCAAGCCCGGGAAGGTGGCGTTTTCGAGCGGGGACGGTCTGGAAATCCCCTCCTACCTCTACCGGCCCGGCGCCGGCTGGGGCGACGAGGACGGCCGCCATCCGGCGATCGTCTGGACCCACGGCGGACCCACGTCGCAGTGGGAGGACAGCTTCGAGCCCGCGATCCAGTTCTTCGTGCAGCGCGGCTATGTGGTGCTGCTGCCCAACGTGCGCGGCAGCTCCGGGTACGGGCGCGCGTTCGAGGAGGCCAACGACGGCTGCTGGGGCAAGTGTGACTTCGCCGACGCGGTGGCGGCCGCCGAGTACCTCCGGACCCTCCCCTACGTCCACCCGCAGCGCATCGGGACCACCGGCACCAGCTACGGCGGGTTCATGTCGTGCGCGGCGGTGAGCTTCGGCGGCGAGACCTTCGGAGCGGTGATCGCGGCGTCCGGCTACTGCGACCGCGTCACCTTCTTCGAGGACGGCGAGTTCCGCCACCTGCAGCAACTGCGGAAGGAGATGGGCCGGCTCGAGGAGCACCGGGACCGCTACCTCGCGAACTCCCCCTACTACCACCTCGCCGATGCGCAGGCGCCCGTCTTCGTCCTCCACGGCGAGGGCCGCTACCCGGGCTCGCCGCAGATGACCGAGTTCTTCCGGGAGCTCCAGCGCCTCTACAAACCCGCCCGCTACAAGGCCTATCCCGGCGAGAACTTCTACGTCCGGGGCTTCGACAACACGATGGAGATGCTCGCCGACATGAAGGCGTTCTTCGATTTCTATCTGCTGGGCCGGAACGTGAACCTGCCGGGGGTCGGATACCTGGAGGAACTCGAGGGCGTGTCGCACTGAGTGCTGGGCCGCGGAGCGCGTACATCAGCCGTATGGCGCGTAGACTGGGAGCCCCCGCCGCGAAACGCTCATGATCGGGTCCTCCCGCACACCGCGCCCGTCACGAAAATCGCGGAAACTGCCTGGAACGCCTCAACCCCCTGCTCGCGGATTGATCTGAACTGCCATGGCTGCACGACGGGCACTGGTCCGCCGGAAGTCGCGTCCATGAACTACCGATACGAAGTCATCATCTACTGGAGCAGCGCGGACGGCGTGTTCGTGGCCGAGGTACCCGAACTGCCCGGCTGCATGGCTCACGGCGACTCGCAAGAGGCCGCCATCCGGAACGTCAAGGAAGCGATGGAGCTCTGGATTGATACCGCCACCGAATTCGGTGATCCCGTGCCGGAACCGAAGGGCGAACGCCTGATGCTGGCCTGAGGCGGCTCTGCGACCGCGTCACCTTCTTCGAGGACGGCGAGTTCCGCCACCTCCAGCAACTGCGGAAGGAGATGGGCCGGCGTGAGGAGCACCGGGACCGCTACCTCGCGAACTCCCCCTGCTACCACCTCCCCGACGCCCGGGGTCGGGTACCTCGAGGGCGTATCCCGCTGAGAGGGAGCCCCGAGCGCACCGCGAGGCGCATCTACAATCCCTCCATCGCCCCCGAACCGGGGAAGTCAGGCCCGTAGGACGCGGCGCCACGGCGGCGCCCGGCCTTTCCCAGGAGACTTCGCATGAGATCCAAGATGGCGCTCGCGCTCTCCGCGGCGCTGGCGTGCGCGGCCATCGCCGGCGACGCTCCGGCGCAGACCGGGCCGCAACCGCCCCCGGACAAGGAGGCCATCCGGGAGATCGTCCGGGAGTATCTGCTCGAGCATCCGGAGGTGATCGAAGAGGCGATCCGCGCGCTCCAGGCGAAACGCCAGGCCGACCAGGCGGCGAGGACGCGGGACGCGCTGGTGAAGAACCGCGTGGCGCTGGTGGACCACCCGATGTCGCCTGTCTCCGGCAACCCGGAGGGCGACGTGACGCTCGTGGAGTTCTTCGACTACCAGTGCGGCTACTGCAAGCGCTCGCTCGAGCCGGTCATGGACCTGCTCGAAACCGACCCGGGACTGCGGGTCGTGTGGAAGGACTTTCCGGTGCTGGGGCAGGTCTCGACGTTCGCCGCGCTCGCGTCCATGGCGGCGCAGAAGCAGGGGAAGTACCTGGCGTTCCACAAGGCGCTCATGGGGGCGGCGGACCGCCTCAGCGAGGAGTCCGTGATCGAGATCGCGGGACAGGTCGGCCTCGACGTCGCGCGCCTCCAGCGGGACATGGCCGACCGCGAGATCATCGCCTATCTGCAAGACACCCAGCGTCTTGCCCGCGAGCTCGGGATCAACGGGACCCCGGCCTTCGTGATCGGGAACACGCTGGTGCCCGGCGCCGTCGACGGCGCCCGGCTCCGTCAGCTCATCGCCCAGGCTCGCACCGGCGGCTGATGGGAACGCCGGTCTCTGACCGGCATCGCCCGCGCAGCGGGCGAAACCACACATCCGCCGACCGTCAATGAGGACGCCGCCCGCTGGAACGCCCCTCACCCCTCCCACGCATACCGCAACCGCGCGTACAGAAAGACCCCGTTGAAACCCCACGGCGTGTACTCGCTGTACCGCTCCCCCACGTCACCCGCGTTCGGACTCTCGTCGGAGAAGGTGTTGAACACGTTTTGCGCCCCCACCGCCAGCGTCGTCCGCCCCGAAACCGGCAGGCTGACCTCCAGGTCCGCCACCGGCTTCCCGGCGAAGAGGGTCTGGGCGCTGTCCCAGTCGAACCACGCCCCGTAGTAGGCCACGCGGGCGAGCACCTCCGCGAACCCGACGCGGCTCGTGACGCTGACGTTCCAGCGGTTCCGCGGCAGGGAGGACTCGAACTCCCGCACCCGGCGCTCGGCCTGGAGCATCTCCGGATTGAAGTCCGTCACGGTGGTCGTGGTGTGGTTCAGGACGGCGCTGAAGCGCGTGTCGCCTCCCAGCGCCCGCGGCGTCCAGGTCGAGACGATGTCCACGCCCTGGGTGCGGGTCGCGATGTCGTTCGTGAAGAAGCGGAAGCTCGCCAGCCCCCGCGCGGCCTCCACCCCCGCCGCGAGGAGCCCCTCCACCTCCTCCGGGTTCAGGGTGAAGTCGCTGGTGACCGCGAGCCGGTCTTCGAGGTCCACCCGGAAGAGGTCGGCCGTCAGGGTGAAGCGGCCGCGCTCGACCAATGCTCCGAGCGAGTAGTTCCTCGAGGTTTCCGGGGCGAGCGGCCCCCCGCCGCGGAGCATCGCGACCGGCGAGATGGAAGGGATCGTCCCCCGCTCGGTCAGGTCCCGCAGAATCGGATCGAACTTCGTGGAGACGTTGAAGGAGTTCTGCTGCCCGGGCGTCGGCGCCCGGAACCCGGTGCCCGCGCTCGCGCGCAGCGAGAGTCCGCGGTTCAGCCGGTAGCGGCCCGACAGCTTGCCGTTGACCGTGTTCCCGAAGTCCTCGAAGCGCTCCGCGCGGAGGGCGGCGCCGAGGAGCCAGCGCCCGCGCCGGCCGCTCAGCTCGACGTCGCCGTACGCCGCGACGCTCCCGCGGCCCCAGCGTCCGGCGGCCAGCGGCCCGTAGCCGCTGAAGCCGTTGGACCCCGCCCCGAACCCCTGCGCCGCGTAGGGGCCGACCTGCCACGACTCCGGCTGGCCCTCGCGGATCTCGTACTGCTCGTGCCGCCATTCGGCCCCGACCGCCAGGTGGAGGCGGTCGCCGAGCGGCCGGGTGGCGTCCAGGTTCACGGCGATCTCCCGCTGCTGGTTGACCCCGAGGTCGAAGTCCGTGGGGGTCTCCGGCCCGAGCGAGGCGTTGACCGTGTCCTCGAGAAAGAAGCTCGCCTCGTGGCTTCCCAGACTGACGCTCGCGTCCCAGGTGACGCCCCCGGCGGAGAGCCGGCGGAGACCCCAGACCACCGACAGGTCGGCGGAGCTGCCGCCGAACGTCGGGGTGAACCCGCCCGGGAAGCGCTCCTGGAACGAGAAACAGTTGTCGTCGGCGAGCACCCGGGCGAGCGGGCCGGGATCCGGGACGTGGCCCACCACCCGCACCTCCGGGCAGCCGGCCGAACCCATGCCGTGCGCGGCGAGCACGTCGCCGACGAGCAGCGTGCGCCCGCCGTCGACGCTGAAGACGCCGCTCCGGCTGTTCGGGTTGCGGAAGAAGAAGCTGCCGCTCGCCGTCCGCGCCGCGTAGCCCGCGTGCCCGTAGAGCTGGAGGCCGCCCTGGAAGAGGTGGCCGAAGTTGCCGAACAGCTTCAGGTCGCCGTCCACGTCGGGCGAGCCCCACACCTGGGCCGGGTCCCGGACGTGGCCGTTCCCCGCCGCGATCAGCGCGGCCACGTCGCTCCGCTGGGTGCTCCGGTCGGTGGGAGCGGCGCCGCCGTATTCGAGGCTCAGGTTCGCAAAGCCCGCGTTCCCGAGCGGAAGCCCGACGTTCCCCGCGAAGTTCCAGGTCTCCCCGTCCCACGCCTCCCCGTGGATGCCGCTCAGGAACTCGACGGCCCCGCCCGAGCGGTCGTCCCGGAGCAGGAAGTTCATGACCCCGGCGATCGCGTCCGAGCCGTACTGCGCCGCCGCCCCGTCGCGGAGCACCTCGACGCGCCGGAGCGCGATGGCGGGGATGGCCGCGAGGTCCGGCCCCTGGGACCCGAAGGAGACCCCGTTCCCGCCGTTCCAGTCGATCACCGCGGACCGGTGGCGGCGCTTGCCGTTGATGAGGACCAGCGTGTGGTTCGGCGCCAGGTTGCGCAGCATCGCCGGCCGCACCAGGGTCGCCGCGTCGCTGATCGGCTGCATGTTCACGGCGAACGACGGGACCAAAGTGCGGAGCCGCTCGTAGATGGAGGGCGTTCCCTGGCTCAGGAGGTCCTCGGGCCGGATCGCGTCAATCGGCGCCGCCGATTCCAGGATCGAGCGCGGCGTGGCCCGTGTACCGACCACCACGACCTCCTCGGTGAACCGGGGCGGCCCCGGTTCGGGTTCGGGCTGCTCCGGCTGCTCTTGTTCAGGCGGGTCCGCCTGCTGCTGGAGCGGCCGGGGTGCTGGTCCCGCGGCGGCGGGCGTGACCGCAGCCAGGATCATCAGCAGCGCGGCACACAAAGGCGCAAGATCGGGGATCACGCCACAGCCCCGTCCCACGCCCATGCCCGAACACGATAGCGGAATCGGAGCGCCGGTCTTCAGACCGGCATCGCCCGCGCAGCGGGCGAAACTCCCGACGCCATTTCGCCGCATTGCACCGCCGCTCAAAGGAACGGCGAGGCGCCTGCACGGGCGTACGCTGCGTCGCCATCCCCGTTCCGGACCCCCGCGACGGGGCGCCATGGTGCCGCGAGTTTGCTGTGAGAATGCAGTCCCGCGGGTCGGCCAAGCGCCGTGAGAACGCCGCCGGCCGGCGTCCCAGTCGTTCCGCCGTTCTCATCACCGGCGGGGTGTGCGGCACATCCCGGTCATGCCCGTTTCACGCCGTTGGCCGCGATGCCGGTCCGATGACGGGCGCTCCCGATGGCCTCCATACGGACGGGTTGCACCGAGCCATCGCTGATGACGATGGCCTCCCCGGTCGTCCGGCATCGTCCCGCGCCGTGGACAGGGGTTGAGCAACGCCTGTGCGTGCATCGACTGGATTGACGAAATAGACGGAATAGACGATAATCTGCCTAACGAGGCCAACAGGATGAAGAACACGGTCATCGAAGCAGGGGAAGATCCAATTGGGGCGCTGGAAGGTGTGGTGCATGCGGCCGCTCGCCATCTGAGCGCCCGCCACATCGCCGCACTGGCGCAACATCCGGAAGCCGTGAGATCCGCATTGGCGGCGGTAGCGGCCACCTTGGCGACCGAGGGAGCGCCGGTGCCCACTGGGGAGGTCGAGACGATCAGGGGCGAGGCGCCCAATCTGATCAGCGCTGCGGAGGGGGCTCGACGTCTGGATGCCATCACCCAACCCGGACCGAGTGAAGACGTGCTGAGTTCCGACGAGCTTGCCGCCCGCATGGGCTTCAAGACCCGTCAGTCAGTCCACAACCAACGCATCAAGGGCAGGATCGTGGGCTGGCAGACCGTTCGGCGGGGTTTCGTCTTTCCGGCCGGGCAGCTCGACGAACGGGGCAGGCCTCCGGCGGGATTGGAGCGCGTCGTGCCGCATTTCGCCGACGGATACTCCGCGTGGATGTGGCTTCAATCGCCGCAACCGGCGCTGGATGGGGCCGCGCCACTCGATGTGTTGAGGCGGGGGCACGCGGAATCGGTCGCAGCCGCCGCGCGAGGAGAAACGCAAGGCGACTTCATGTGACCTCCGGGTACGACGCATCGGGCATTCGCGATTGTGTCCGTCCCTTCCAGTTTGAGCGGATGATTCGCCTGATTTCTCGGGTTCATCGGGAGAGTCCGCTGGGAGTTGTGCCGACGCCCAGTCGTTTCAGTGATCCCCGCGGGAGCTACGCGGTTCTCTATGCCGCGGCGTCCTTGCGCTGCGCGTTCTGGGAAACGATCGCGCGGGGCCGGTTCACGCGGCGCAAGCGTCGGGAAATGCGGCGTCAGGATATAGAGACCAAACTCGTCGTGTGGCTGTGTTCCACGGAGCCGCTCGCACTCGTGGATCTGCGCGCCGACGGTCCCGTCAGGATGGGTGCTCCGACCGCAGTAATTCATGATGCCCATCATGCGGCCGGCCGGGCGCTCTCGGCCGTGGTTTACGGCGACTTGCCGGACGTGGACGGCATTCTGTATCCCTCGCGCTTCACGACGGAGACGTGTGTGGCGGTATTCGACCGGGCGATCCACAAACTGCAAGCGACGGATGCCGCGCCCCTGATGGCCCTGTCAGCCCTCGGGGAAGTGCTGTCCGACTACGAGATCACCCTTACGAACCCACCGGCTTGACCGGGTTCCACCACACGCGCAAGGCTGCTCAACCAGATTCCCGACCCCTCTGGGAGAGCCGGCCAATGTTCCGACCAACGTCACACGGACGGACGGTCCGCCGTTTACGGAGTTGGCCGACCGGCAGAACCGGCGGAGAGGGCAGCCGCCACGCGTCTCGATCAGGAAGGGCGCGGTACTCCCCGGATCAGACCGGCACTGCCTCACCGGCTGCGCGGCTCGCCCCGGAAGACCTCGCGCCGGTGCCAGGCCACGAAGGCGGCATCAGGCAGGTGCGCGGACTCCTGGGGAGCCCGGAGAGGCCGTCCGCGCGCGTCCACGAGCTGGTGGTAGGCATCGCTCACGCCTGTCAATTCGTTCGACACGAGCAGGACGAATCCTGCACTGCTCCCACCTTCGAGCCCGATGGCGCCCCGATCGAGAGCGCGATGATGCAGCGTGCAAAGCGCCAGCCCGTTGGGCACCCGGTCCGGTCCGCCGGCGGCGTGCCACTTGATGTGCGCGGCGTCGAGCCCGAGGAGATCGTCGTTGAGCCGGACGTCAAAGTCGCAGATGGCGCAACGGCGCTCGTAGGCGGTGAGGACGCGGCGGCGGAAATCGGGGTCCCGCCTCCGCGGCTTGACCGTCTTCTCGCCGTACAGTGTCATGGCCTCAAGCGCCATCGATTCTGGAAGTCCGACTGCATCCCGGATGGAGGCATGCGAGGACTCCGGGAAGTTCTGGACCAGCAAGCGGGCTGCTGCGGTCTCGACGAGTTCCGCGTCGCCGCGCAGCAGGCGATCCAGATACGGCGGAAACCCGCCCCTTACACCCCGCTGTCGAAGCGGGGTCACGCGAAGGGTCCCTGCGGATGTTGTCGGAAGCGTTTCGACCCTTGGGATTTCCCAAAGGTCATCGCCGACTAATCGGCCAAACGGATCTTCCGGATGGAGGCTGCTTCTCCGTGGCCCGTAATGGACAAGCAGGTCTTTGAGTTTCGGTTCGATTTCGTCCGAGTAGCTGGCGAGGCGCGGTTTTCGTTGCGCGATCCGGCCGAGCGCGAGCAGCAAGAGTAGCGGCTTGTGCGGAGCCCGCCGCCCCCCGCGCTTCCACACCTTGAGGTTGTCTTTGTCGAGCGCTCGGAGGAACTCGTGCCCGGTCATCGGTTCTCCGTCCGGCTGGACGTGACACCGATGTTACAGAAGTGACGTGATCCGGTTGGTCACGGCCTCCCAGTCAACCGGACCTGTCAAATGCGACCAGGAAATGCGAAGAGCCCCTCGGATTTGCTCTTTCGACAGTCCCATCGCCTCGAGGACATGGCTTGGTGTGTAGCTCTGCGAGGTGCACGCTGACCCGTTCGAGATCGCAATCAGGTCCTTGACGGCCACGATTACGGCTTCGCCGTCCAACCCTGGAAATGACAGGTTCACGGTGTGCGCACTGGTCCGGTCCGGATCGCCGTGGATCACCGGCTCAAGCGGTGCTAACCCGCGCATGGTCTCCTCCCGGAACGCAAGACACCTGGCCTTTCGCACCCCCGCCTCCTTCGCCCCCAGCTCCGCCGCCAGACCCAGCCCGGCGATCAGGTGAACCGGGAGCGTCCCGGGCCGTAGGCCACGCTCCTGCCCTCCGCCGAAGAACAACGGGCTAAGTGAAGGTCGCCGGAAACGTCGCCGGCGGGCCACCAGGGCCCCCACCCCTTTCGGCCCGTAGACCTTGTGGCCGCTTACGCTGATCAGGTCAATCCGGGAGTCCTGCAAGGCGTCCAACTCCTTTCCGAACCCCTGGGCGGCGTCCACATGGAAGTACGCGGGGTGATCCGCCAGAACCGCCGCCACCTTCTCTACCGGCTGGATCACCCCGGTTTCGTTGTTCACGTGCATGACGGAGACGAGCAAGGTGTCGTCTCGCAACGCCTCGGCGACCGCCTCTGGATGCACCCAACCGGATGGCCCGCAGGGCAGGCGGACGACCTTGAAACCCCTCTCTTCGAGGACCTCCAAGGGCTCCAACACGGCCTTGTGCTCGATCTGCGTGGTGATAACGTGGCGACGCCCCGAGCGTCGTCCCTCGCCTTCCAACCCGAGGATCGTCAGGTTGTTGGACTCGGTGGCGCCCGACGTGAACAGCACCTCATCTGGTTGCGCCTGCACGACCCCGGCGACCTGCGCCCGGGCGTGCTGGACGGCCCGTTTCGCCCGTACGCCGTAGTCATGCGTCCGGGATCCGGCGTTCCCGAACTCCGGGTCCAGGTACTGGATCACGAGATCGCGCACCCGAGGCTCGATTGGAGTGGTGGCGTTGCAATCGAGGTAGGCGGTCACGGAAGCAGGCTAACACCCGGTCTAGACCACTTTCGCCCCAGTTTGCGTGTATGCAATGTACTTGACAAACAATGGTACAATACAAACAAACTGCGATCAGCCGGAGGTCCCTATGCTCGCCAGTTCCACTCGCACGCCCCAGGCGACTGAGCCGACTTTCGGATACAGCTTCCCGGCGATCCGGGGAGTGCAGGCGGGACGTGAGTACTACGTCTCGATGTGCCCACTCCGGTTCGTCCCCAAGGTCTTCCTGTTCAACGAAGCTGAGCTCGTTCCAGGCCTGCGCGCCCAGCGGGTCCTGAATCGCGCAAGGTTGCCGGAACTCACCAACTACATCCTCGCGAACCGCGAGAGCTACTGCTTTTCGGCGCTCACGGCATCCTTGGATGGGCCCGTGAGGTTCGAACCGCTCTCGAATGGGACGGAGCCGGGACGGATCGGAACGCTTCACGTCCACATGGATACGCGGTTTCTCATCAACGATGGACAGCATCGGCGGGCGGCCATCGAGAACGCTCTGCGCGAGGATCCGGATCTCGCCGACGACAGCATCGCGATCGTCTTTTTCCTGGATCGGGGGCTGGAGCGATCGCAGCAGATGTTCGCGGACCTGAACCGCCACGCCGTGCGGCCTTCGAAGTCGCTCGGAGTCCTCTACGACCATCGAGATGAACGGGCGTATTTGGTCCGCTTGGTCGTTGAGCGATTCCCGCTCTTCCAGGACGTGGTGGAACAGGAGCGGACGACCCTTTCGGCACGTTCTCGCAAGCTGTTCACCCTGAGCGCGATCTATACGGCCACCAACGCTCTCACCACGGGGCACGGCGACCTCTCGCTGGAGGAACGTGTGGAGTACGCCGTCCGCTTCTGGCAGGTGGTGAGCAAGCAGTTCCCGGACTGGCGAAAGGTGCAAGAGCGGAAGCTGACCGCGGGAGAGATCCGGAGAGATTTCATCCATTCCCACGGGATCACTCTCCAGGCGCTCGGGCGGATCGGTAACGGCCTCTTTCGCGAGGAGGCGTACGGACCCAAGCTGCGGCCCCTGCGTGACGTTGACTGGTCTCGGTCCAACGCCGAATTGTGGGAAGGCAGGGCGCTGAGCGCAGGGCGGGTTTCCAAGTCCGGAAACAGCGTCGTCCTGACCACGAACCTCCTCAAGCAGAAGCTCGGACTGCCCCTCACGACGGAAGAGCAGCGGGTAGAGCGCGCCTTCGAGCGCGGCCGCAAGAAGAAGAATGGCTAATCGGCTCGCCGGCCTTCCGTCCGTGTTCCAGGAGGACGGCATCGGTGAGACCCTGCGTCAGCACAAGCACTTCGTCCAGCAGTTGTATCTGGAGGATGAAGTCCCGTGGGTCGTGGGCTACAGCGGGGGGAAAGACTCCACCGCGACCCTGCAACTCGTCTGGCTTGCGATTGCGGAACTCGACGAGTCCCAGCGCCAAAAGCCCGTCCACGTCATCAGCACCGACACGCTCGTCGAGAACCCCATCGTTGCGGCGTGGGTGACCCATTCGCTCGACAAGATCAACGAAGCCGCAAAGGCGTCTTCCCTTCCGTTCGTTGCTCACCGCCTGACCCCCGAGGTGGAGGACACCTTTTGGGTCAACCTGATCGGGAAGGGCTATCCGGCGCCCCGTCACAAGTTCCGCTGGTGCACGGAACGGCTCAAGATCAAGCCCTCGAACCGGTTCATTCGCAATGTCGTGCGCCGGAACGGGGAAGCGATTCTGGTCCTCGGTACTCGGAAGGCGGAGAGCGCCAAGCGCGCTTCCACGATGAAGAAACTGGAAGAACATAGGGTCCGCGACCGATTGAGCCCGAACGCCAGTCTCCCCGGATGCCTCGTGCTGTCGCCCCTAGAGGACTGGTCGAACGACGACGTGTGGCTTTTCCTCATGCAGGTGGACAACCCTTGGGGCTACCGCAACAAGGATCTCCTCACGATGTACCAAGGAGCTTCGGAGGACGGCGAGTGCCCACTGGTGGTCGATACCTCGACGCCCAGTTGTGGGGACAGCCGGTTCGGTTGCTGGGTGTGCACGCTCGTCGACAAGGACCGGTCCATGACCGCGATGATCCAGAACGACGAGGAAAAGGAATGGATGCTGCCGCTGCTGGAACTCCGGAACGAACTCGACACGCCCAATGACCGGCCGCTCCGGGACTTCCGCCGGATGACCGGGGCGGTCCAGCTCTTTCACGACCGTCCCATCCCCGGCCCCTACACGCAGAAAGCACGCGAGACGTGGCTGCGTCGCGTGCTCCAGGCCCAGCGCTGGGTCCGGGAGAACGGCCCCAAGGACGTAAGGTCAATCGAACTCATCACCGCCGCCGAACTTGCAGAGATTCGGCGGATCTGGGTCGTGGAGAAACACGAGATCGAGGATCTGTTGCCCGGGATTTACGAGGAGGAAACCGGCGAGCCGTATCCAGACGCCGCAAGCAGAAACGACAGCCCTCTCGGGCCCGAAGGGCTGGAAGCGCTCAAACAGGTCTGTGGCGACGACTCGCTCCACTACGAGTTGACGCGCAATCTCCTGTCGCTCGAGTGGCAGTATCGAACTCATCTCAAGCGGAGGGGGCTTCTCGACCGAATCGAGGCGATGGTGCGCCGCGGGTATTACGAGAGCGCCGACGACGCGACGGATTACGCGCGGAAACGGAAGCACGCGCTGGACGCCGCCCGGGAACTTGCAGCGCGCGAGATCGACGAGGCTCCCCGTTACGCGAAGCCTTCCTTGTTCGAGGTCTGATGGCCGTGCGGCAGGTCGGGTCGTGATTCTCGACGAACTCGTTCTCGAGAATTTCGGAGTTTTTCGCGGACGGAACGTCCTGTCACTCACCCCGCCGTCGCGTCGAAAGCCCCTTGTGGTCGTGGGAGGGTTGAACGGTGCCGGGAAAACTACCCTTCTTGATGCCGTGCAACTGGCCCTCTTCGGGAAGCGCGCACCGTGTGTTGACGGAAACGGCGGCGGCTACAACGGCTACCTGAGGGGGCTCATTCACCGGGGTGTTCGGTCTTCCACGGGCGCGAGTCTGGAACTCTCCTTTCGGCATCGGGACGCAAGTTCCGAGCACCGCTACCGGGTCCGCCGCCACTGGCGCAGCAGGTTTCGCACGGTCCAGGAGAAAGTCGAAGTCCTCCGCGACGACCACCCTCACCGAACGCTCTCCGAACGCTGGGTGGAATCCGTGGAACAGTTCATCCCGCTCGGGATTGCCCGTTTGGTGTTCTTCGACGGGGAGAAGATTGAGGCGCTCGCGGACCCCAGCACCTCGTCCGAGGCGCTACGAGCCGGTGTGAACGCGCTCCTCGGGCTAGGCATCGTCGAACGCCTCGGTGCCGACCTGATGGTCTACGAACGACGTAGCAAGAGCAGGCTGATCCGGGGTTCGGACCAAACCGCGGTGAAGGCTGCGGAGCTTGAACTCAAACGGCTCGAAAGAGAACGGAAGTCGTGGGCAAACGAACGCGGTTCCCGCCAGAACGTGCTCGACCAAGCCCGCAAGCGCGTCGAGCAATGTGAAGCCCGGTTCCGCGCGGAGGGCGGCGACCTCTACGAGCGGCGGAAAGAGCTCGAAGAGGAGCGTGACGCGTGTCACCGGAGAGTGCGCGAGGCGGAAGATGGACTCCGAGACCAAGCGACCACGCTCGCTCCCTTCCTGCTCGTCGAGGACGTGATCTCGGCTGCGGCTGACCGAGCGGACGAAGAGTGGACGGCGGTCGAAGCCCAGCGGACCCACGAGGTGCTGTCCACGCGAGACCGGAAGATGTTGAAGGCGCTACGCGGAAGAAAATGCAACGCGCGGCTCGTTGAAGAACTGGACGATCTGTTCCGCCGCGATCGAGAGGAGAGGAAATCGGCAACGAGGATTGAGGTTCTGCTGGGTGCATCCGACTTCACCCGTCACGAATTGCGGCGACTCAGCAGCGGTGGGCTGTCCGTGTTTCGGTCTTCCCTGGCGGAGACCAGAAGAGCCCTGCTCGAGGCACAGGCTGAATTCGAAGAGGCCGAAAGGACGCTCAGCATGGTCCCGGTCGGCGAATCGGTGAAGGCACTGATCGAGGATCGTGATGACGCCCGCCGGGCGGCGATTCGGGCGGAACAGGAGTTGGGCGAGGCCAAGTCCGCAGTGGACCGGATCGACCATGCCAGGGAACGACAGCGGGCGCGGTACGAACGCTTGCTTGCCGAGGCTGCGGAACAGTCATTGGAGATCGATGACATACAGCGCGCGCTCCATCATTCGGGACGCGTCCGCGACACATTGGATCGTTTCCGGTCCACTCTTCTGGACCGCAGTTGCCAACACATCGCCTCGCTGGTGCAGGAAGGCTTCCAGCACTTGCTCAGGAAGAAGGCGCTGATCACCGGAGTCGAACTGGACCCGGAACAGCTGGTGCTTGCGCTGCGGGGACCGGACGGCCGCAATCTCCCATCGGAGCGGCTGTCCGCGGGAGAACGCCAACTTCTGGCCGTCGCGATCCTTTGGGCCCTAGCGCGTGCTTGCGGTCGGCCGCTGCCCCACATCGTGGACACTCCGCTCGGACGGCTGGACTCGACCCACCGTGACCACATCGTGCGGCGTTACTTCCCGAGCGCGAGCCACCAGGTAATCCTGCTTTCCACGGATGAGGAGATCACGCCGCCGTACTGGGAGAGGATCCACCGCCATGTCGGCCACGCTTACACGTTGGTCCACGACGATCAGAGGGGCGCGACTTCGATTCGCGAGGGGTACTTCTGGTGAAACACCACTTTGCCCCGTTGGAGCGGATCCGTGTCTCCAAGAGGGCGCAGGACCAACTCGTGACGCTGCGTCGGCGGACGGGACTCCGCCAATGGAACTGGGTGTGCCGGTGGGCGTTCTGTCGGTCCATCGCCGAGCCCTCGAAGCCGCCGATGGTCCCGGTACCATCGGACAGCAACCTCGAAATGGCTTGGCAGGTGTTCGGAGGCGAGCACGAAGACATCTATGCGGCGATCCTGCGGCAGCGGTGCATTCAGGATGGACTGGGGACGGACACTGAGACACTGGCAACCCAGTTCCGGCTGCATCTCCATCGGGGGATCGGATACCTCGTTGGCGACCAGTACATCCGGAGCATCGGCGAGTTAATCGGTAGCGTCGTGCCGTCCGATTCGGAGCGCCTTCTGCTGCGTTGAGGGGCATCGAGCGCCATCGCACTGCGCTGCACCGAACCGAGCTGTCGCGACCGGTTCGGCTTGCACTCAACGATGGGGTCCTAGCGCGCGGCAAGAGTTTCTTCGACTATGGGTGCGGGCGTGGTGCGGACGTTCGCTATCTGGTTCGACGCGGATTTGATGCGGATGGCTGGGATCCGGTGCATCGCCCGGGGGACAGGTGCGCGGCTGACGTGGTGAATCTTGGATACGTAGCCAACGTCATCGAGGATCCCGATGAGCGGCTTGCCACTCTGCAGGACGCGTGGCGGCTCGCGCGCGAGGTTCTGGTTGTGGCGGCGAGGCTCGATGTCGATCGGCGCCATTGGCTCGGACCGAACTTGGGCGATGGGACCCTCACGCGGCTGGGAACTTTCCAGAAGTACTTCGCCCAGGACGAGTTGACCGAGTGGGTCAACGAGGCCACCGGGGAGGCGGCACTCGCGGCCGCGCCGGGTGTTCTCTACGTATTCCGGGACGCGGTTCGGCGAGAGACCTTCGCGGCAGCCCGATTCAGGTCCCGGGGGCGGCAGCTATCGATCGCCGCCTCCGTTGATCTCTATCGCGAGAACAGTGAGGCGTTGGATGGGCTCATGGAGTTCCACTGTGATCGCGGCCGGTTGCCCCGGACCGAAGAGTTCCCGCAATCTGATTCCCTCGTGAGTGCCTTCGGCAGCGTGCGACGGGCCGCGCGGTTCCTGCGCGGCCTCGTCGGAGCACGGCGATGGGACGATGCGCGCCGAGAGCGCTCGGCCGATCTGCTGGTCTATCTCGCGCTAGCTCGGTTTCGCGGCAGACCGCGGCTCTCAGAGCTGCCCCAAGCGCTCCAACTGGATATCCGGTCGCTGTTCTCGACTTACAAATTTGCCTGCTCGACAGCAGACACTCTGCTGTTTCGCGCCGGCGACGCCGAAGCGATCGACAAGTCCTGCCGCGACTCACCGGTCGGCAAGATCACACCAACAGCCTTTTACGTGCACGAATCCGCACTGTCACGCCTAGCGCCGGTACTTCGCGTCTACGAGGGCTGCGCTCGGAGCTACCTCGGAGCCGTGGAGGATGCCAACATCATCAAGCTCTATCGTACCCAGTCCAAGGTCTCCTATCTTGAGTATCCCGATTTTGACAACGATCCCCATCCGGAGCTTCACCGGTCCGTCAACATCTGCCTCCGGTCATTCAAAGTGAAGGTGCGTTGCTACGAGAGCAACAGACCTGTTCTGCACAGAAAGGAGCTGTTCGTGGATCCGTCGTATCCGCGGCGATCGGTGTTCGCCCGTTTGTCAGCGCAGGAGGAGCGGCATGGGTTGTATTCGCATCCTTCGGCAATTGGGCGACGTCAGGATTGGGACAAGTATTTGACAGCTGCCGGCCTCGGGCACCGTGGCCATCGATTGGTCGGAGCCAAGTCCTCACGTCCTTCCATTGCCAACATCCCGGCCTAAAGTCGCCTTCCCCGAGATTCAAGAACACGACCAGAGAGCGTTCCGCCTACCGAACAGTGTGATTCGCCTGAGCACTCTCGCTAGATTCCGCCGCTCCCCGCCATAACGCCTGCCCGGACAGCCGCGTGATCGAACTAGCCCATAGGACTCTCTCCACCAGACCCTCATCAAGTAACGAATCTTCCCGACCGCCCTGTCTCCCCTCAGATCGCCTGCTCCCCCTCCGCCCGTCCAACCGTCCCAAGAGTTGCCTCCACGCGAAGACGGAATATCCTGAGAAACGTATCCAATGTGCGTGGTTTGTCGTCAAACCACTCCTGTAGAACATCGAATCCTCCGTGGGCGTACTTGTTGAATTCACGGACAGCCTCATCGCTCAAATAGCTCTGCGAGAGAGGATCCACGAGATTCGCCAGGGTCTCCCGCACAGCGGTCCTTTCTTCCAAATCCACGTTCAGGTAGTCGAGCTCCCGCCGTAGAAATAAAGCTACCAACAATCGGCCCCGCTTCTTGTACTCGCCAGGGTAGTAGTCCACAAGCTGTGCAGTTTCGCCCACGTTCATCGACCTCTTGCGCTTCGTGGCGATTCCCGCCATAAGACAGAAGTAGTACGCGTCGAAGTCGATGTCCAGGTCAACGCGAATTTCCTCAAACCACTTCCGAGCATCCCTCCTGATATAGAAATCCATATCATCTACTCCGTATTGTGCTGAAATGTTTCGAAGAAGCCTTCGTCCGTAACAACCATCCCGTCGTCGGTCACGGTACAGCCCTGACTCGCTAGTGCCGTATTTTCGTAGTCCGTCGCACCTTTCCGGAACAACGTGAGCAATCGGACACTGCCGCGTCCGGACCGAACCACACTCGGCACAAACTCGTTCCTCTCAGACGAAATAACGAACGCAACAAACTGGTCCGTAAGTAGCGGTACCAATTCGCCGATCTTCGGACGCACCGCCAGATCGATCGGAATTGCCGGACTGTCAACAATAAAGGGCAAGCGATGCTGATCTGCCCTTCCCAAGAGCGTGGACAAGAACGCATAACCGATAGAGAGCGTCTCTCCTGCGCTGCCTCCCTCCTGATCCCTCAGCTTCAAGCAGCCATCGATTCTCTCCACACGAATGTCGTTGTGAGGCATCAACGCGCCAATTCGATCGTTCGTATCTTCGCAAATTGCATCCGTAATGGCTGTTCTAGCCTTGACCATCGCGGATTCTAGAACGCGAATCAACAAGTCTCGCTTCTGGCTCAAGCCTCGACTCTTGGTGACCTCTTCAACAGCACGCGTCAGGCGTTCAATGCCGTCACTTACGGTCTCTATCGAGAACACACGTTCAATGTCGACCGTCGACGGCTGATCCAAGCGGACCATTTCGTCCCTATCGTTATAGGCCTTGAGTCGCTCGGTAATGGTCTCACGCTGAATTTTTAGGCGCCCAATTTGCTGCCCTAGGTCTCGCAGAACGTGATCTGGTTCCTCCACCTTCCGGGCAACGATGTCGCGTTGAGTCTTCGCCTGTTGCAGTGCGCGCGACTCATGATCGAGTTTCGCCACACGACGAGACACTAGTGCGGCAGGCGCCTGGCGTGAATCCCCAACGACATCCGCGATCTGTGACTTCATTGCGTTAAGCACGCTTACGTTGTCACTGCTGAGATAGGAGCGGGCGCGCGACTGAATTGCACGACGAACGTCCGCGTCGATAGAGCGACCGCAAACACACTCGCTCTCGGCCGCCAAGTCCTCGAAGAATTCGCGCGCCGCGCTTTCTGGGAGTTTCGTATTATCAAGCGTTTCACGGAGCTCGAAAACGAGGTCCGCAAATCCCTCGGCTAACGCGTGTGGGTCGCGCATTTGTTCGAGAAGACTGCGCGAACTAGCATGAACGTTGTCGTTGAGTTGGGTGACCAACTGTTCGGCCTCACTAACGTCACGTTGGCGACCCCTATCCTGACTCAATTGGACGTCGTACTGTTCCTCTGCCCGACGCAGCGATTCCTGGACTGAGGAAAGCTCAGCATCCCAATGTTCCCTCTCGTGGTATAGCTTTTCGCGACGCTCCTTCCAGCGGCGCAATAGGTTAGTGCGGCGACTGTGGCCGCGCTGTTCACGTGCTCCTACATGCTGTGTCTGCCGTTCCCAGTACGACTCGATTGGACGCTCCATGTCACGAAAGATATTGAGCTGAAAGAGGCTCTCAACGGCAGTCTCGGCGTGTGTGTACTTTGGTTGGAGCAGGCGGTCTGCGAGTTCCCCGTCAAACACATAGAAATCGACGAACGCTTTGTTCATGAATCGCTTGACGCCGACGGGCGGATCGAAGCCCGCCTTCTGTCCGGCACCCCACGTGGTCTTGTATCCAACAGAACCCGTGTCGAAGTCAAAGTTCATGAGGATGGTGAGCCGCTTATCGTCGACCTGTAGACCTACCTCAAATAGTGCCGGACCATCCGATCCATTCTTTTTCGCCATGGCCCGCACAGCGTCCGGCGTCCAGTCACTAGCGGCACCGGAAAGCGCAGCCCGGAGAAGTGTCAGGGTAGTGGTTTTCCCCGTGCCATTAGGCATCTGGATTAGACAAACCGCGGCAGCGCTACCGTCGTTAAGCCGGCAATTCACTTCATGGTCCGGACAGCGAAGGCCCTTAGCCCGCCAGCCAAGTATGCGCAGGTTTGTAGTCACGGCTACGAATCAAGGCCGGCAGACGCGGCGGCGCCTTCGGCGTTAGAGCCAGGAGCGTCTCCTGACTCGTTTGGGGACCCTTCCGGTTCCAGGCGCACTTCCTTGTAAGCGAGATCAAGATGACGACGTGATGCGTCCAGGTCGTGGATATCCTCGGCGCCCGAAGCGACGGCGGTAAACCAACCGATAAGCCTCCTGGCAAGTGCGGAACTTTGGCCGTGCTCTCTCGCAGCTTCGTGAATAGCGGTGCGGATTCGGGGATCCATGGTTTAGGTGTCCTAGTCGGGGCGTAAGTTGGCTAGAGGTGATAGCCAATCACGGCGCTCTTCGTCCGCCGTAAGATCGGCGCCAGCTGTGCTGCCTCGAATGAAATCGACGATGTTGGCGATCTTTGTTGGGTTGTTCGGGTCGGTGCGAAGACACCGTCCGATCCTTTGGATGGTCTCAAGACGCGTGCGGTCAGAGGCGAACAGAATGACAGAGTTCAAGGAGCGAATATCGATTCCCTCGGACAACCTATGGCAGGTCATTAGGCACTCTAAACGACCGCTCGCGAAGTCTTTGAGAACTGCCTTCTCCTCGCCGGAATAGTACGTGTGGAAATCGGCTCGATGGCCGTGGATGATTTCTAGAATCGCGTTGCCATAGTCCCGGGTCTCTACAAACACGATGGAGCGTTCGAGTAGGTCTTGGTGCGTCTCAATGAACTCAGCGAAGACGGGTATCTTGCCTTCGGCAGTCTTGTACACACGTGCGATGTCCGTCCACACCTCCTGCTCGGACATTGGACTCCCCGCGGCGGTACGTGCGGCCTGTTTTCGATAGACGGCCTGGATACGTCTCTTATCGGCCTGCGACAGTTCGAAGGGTAGAGCAAAGTAGTGGAAGGGTGCCAGGATTCCGCGGCATATAGCCTGTTCGAGTCCGAAGCTCATTAGGACGGGCCCGATATGGGTCTCGATGAACTTGGTGCCTTCCTCATCGTATTTGCGCTCAGGCGTGGCACTCAGGCCCAGGCGGAAACGGACGGGATCGGAAAGCCCACCGAGTCGATTTCTATTGCCCTGACTGCCGAGGCGATGGACTTCGTCGTGGATTAGAAGAGTTCGACCGGAATGGGCTGGGCTGAGTGAGCGGAGCGCTCGGTGGGCTTGGGGACGGGAGATCAGTAATACGGATCCGGCAGGAGATAGAATGAAGTCATTGAGTTGTTTGTGCTTCTCGTAGTGACGGAGAAGTTGATGTGTTTTTCGTACGGATGCAAACAAGCCGAGTACTTCTTCGTACCACTGATCAAGAAGGTCGATGCCATCGGTACAGACGATAATGGTATCGACGAGTCTTTTGTCGAATAGAGCCTCGATGATGTTGAGGGCAATCCGTGTCTTCCCCGTGCCAGTGGCCATATTGAGGACGCCGCGTTCTGCCTTCATGAAGACGGCCAGTGCCTCATCCTGGTGACGCCATTTGTTGTGCGATTTGGGCAATTCAGCGGCAGGTGAACGGGGAGTTTGAGACGCGCGGATCAATTTGCGGCGTGCCGCTTCGGGAAATTCGAAGACCAGAACCCCAGGATCCGTTTTATTCCACAGCGCCTCGAAATGCGCGCGCTTTCGGTGAGCACGCTTTGTGTCGTTCCAAGAGGAGTAGACGTCGACGCATTCGCGGTTGTTCTCGAATGCGTTTCGGCTTTCGTTGGACGATCCGGTGAAGGCGACGAAGTCCTGCTCGTCGAAGAAGATGCCGATCTTCTCGTGATACAGCCCAGTACCGTTCTTCGGAACGGCGATCCGAATCTCCAAGCGCTTTAGTTCGAGCAGGAGGGCAAGACGCGCGGTCCCGTCACCAACGCCCTCTGAAAAGGTTGTGTCAATAATGTGTTCAAGGCGTTGGCTACAGATTTCTTTCTTGGTGATGCCGGACTTGATGGCCTCTAGGTCATCAGCCGATAGTTCGACGGACGTAATGAGACGAATGTGCCCGTCTCGCTTCAGGAACGCGCCCAAAGGGGCGCCAAATGACTCTAGAGCTGAACTAGAGAAGTAACCGACGGCACGCCAATAGTGTTTGGCCGCGTGCAGAGACGGGCGAAATAGATCGGCGACTAGGTCGTCGTAGCCGGAACGGTAGTCGGGCTTGTATTGAATCTCCCGTAGAGCCATCGTGCGGGTAGTGCGGGATTACGGAGCTCTGAGGATGCTCAGGACTTGGGACCTGCTGCTCCGGGAACGTGGGATAGGAAGGGGATGAAATCGCCACCGAGGGCTGTCGAAGCCGAGTTTCCGCGACCGACTGTAATGGCCACGTGACAGATGTTACGCGAAACGGGATGAGGGCACCCGTCAAGAGTGATCGATGCTTGGGAAGGGTGACCGCCGAGACCTGGGACCGGGGGTCGAATGCCAAACAGTCACGAGGGCGCCGACATGAGTAGGGGTGCCGGGCGCTGGTCCCGAGGCCGGAGCTTCCGCATCTGCTGGTGAACCTGCGGTGCGTAAAGGCAGATTACGACATTGAGTGAACTCCAACATTTACGCTAATTTCCTGCAATGCCCCGTTTCGAGCGCAGCCAGGTCGCCGCCCTGGCAAACCGCCTCCGCGAGACGCCCCGCCGGATCGTGGCGGTGTTCGGGCCCCGACAGACGGGCAAGACCACCATCATCCGGCAGGCGCTAGTCCGCTGCGGGATGCCGTTCCGCTACATCGCGGTGGACGAGCCGGACCCTTCGCCCGGGCGCCGCCCGGGGCGGGACGCGCCGCGGACGGATCCGTTCCCGGCCGCGATGCGGGACGAACGCTGGCTTGTGCAGTGCTGGGAGACCGCGCGCGAGGAAGCCGCGGCGGGCCGGGGCTTCGTGCTGGCGCTCGACGAGATCCAGAAGGTCCCCCGTTGGTCGGAGGTAGTCAAGGGACTCTGGGACGCGGACCGGCTCGCCGACCGTGCCCTGCGGGTCGTGATCGCCGGATCGAGTCCGATGACGATGCAGCAGGGCCTGAACGAGAGCCTGGCCGGGCGTTTCGAGACGATGCCGGTGGCGCAGTGGTCGTTCCCGGAGATTGCCGCGGCCTTCGGTTTCGACATCGACCGCTACGTCTTCTACGGCGGCTACCCCGGCGCGGCGCCGCACGCCGGAACCCCTCCGGAGTGGCGCGACTACGTGCGCCGCTCGATCGCGGACGCGAGCGTCGAGCGCGACGTGCTGGCGATGACCCGGGTGGACCGGCCGGCGCTGCTGACGCGCCTCTTCCGGCTCGCCTGTCAGATGTCGGGGCAGATGGTCGCCTACAACAAGATGCTCGGCCAGCTCCGGGACGCGGGCAACACGACCACGCTCGCCCGCTATCTCGACCTGCTGGGCCGCGTCGGACTGGTCGCCGGACTCGCGCGCTACGCGGGGCCGCTGTCCGACCGGGCGGCCAGCCCCAAGCTGAATGTCCTCGACACCTCTCTGATGACCGCGGCGTCCGGTTACACCTTCGAGGAGGCGGAGGCGGACCGCACCTTCTGGGGCCGGGTCGTCGAGACCGCCGTGGGGGCGCACCTCGTCAACACCGGTGGGATCGGCCTCCGCGTCCACTACTGGCGGGACGACGCGCACGAAGTGGACTTCGTGATCGAACGCGGGCCGAAGCTGGCGGCGATCGAGGTCAAGACCGGACGCGACCGGTCGAGCGGCCGCGGCCTCGCGGCGTTCCAGCAGCGCTACGAGCACGCCCGCACGGTCCTCGTGGGGCCGGGAGGCGTTTCCCTGGCGGATTTCCTCGGCCAACCCGCCACGTACTGGGTGGCGCCGGACGAATGACCTTGGTACCCCGCACCGTCACCGAAGCCGGCGACGACCGGTCCCGCCCGCTTGCCGCCTTCCGCGACGCCGGAGCCTTCGTGCTCCTCGGCGATCCGGGAGCGGGCAAGACGACCGAGTTCCGCCGTGAGGTCGAGGCCCTGGGGGCCGACGCGCTGTTCCTTCCGGTCCGGGACTTCCTCACGTTCGCCGGAACCCGTGCCGACGCGTGGTCCGGGAAGACGCTGTTTCTTGACGGACTCGACGAGGTGCGGGCGGGACAGGGTGATCCGCGAGCGGTGCTCAACGACGTGCGGCGACAACTCGATGCGCTCGGCAGGCCGCCGTTCCGGCTCGCGTGCCGCGCGACGGACTGGCTCGGGAGCGATCGGGAACGCCTGAGGGCGGTGTCCCCGGACGAAACCGTCACCGCGCTTCGACTCGATCCGCTCCGCGATCCGGACATCGAGTACTTGCTGGACGCGAACCTGGGCGATGCCGAGGCCCGGCGTTTCCTGAAGTCCGCCGGGGAGAAGGGTCTCTCCGGGTGGCTGCGGAACCCGCAGGGCGTCGAAATCCTCATCACGGCCTTCGCTGCCGGTCGCGGCTGGCCCGCAAGCCGCCGGGCGGCGTTCGAGGCCGCCTGCCTCCGCATGGCCGGCGAGCGCAACACCGAGCATCGGGACGCGGCGAAGGGCCGGCCGAGTCCTGCTGAAATCCTGGACGCCGCCGCCGAACTCTCCGCGACGCTGCTGCTCTGCGGAGCGGTCGGGTGTTCGCTCGACGCCTCGTCATCGGACGACGGTTTCCCGTCACTGGACGAACTGCGCCCGACCGATCGGAGTCTGGCGCGGGCCGCCCTCGACACCAAACTGTTCACCGAGGCTGTCCCGGCCGGCGTCCGGCGGTTCGCACCCCATCACCGCCAGATCGCCGAGTTCCTGGGAGCGCGGTACCTCGCGCGGAGGATCGAGAGCGGCCTGCCCATCGGCCGGGTGTTCGCTCTCCTGACGGCGCCGGACGGCGCCCCGCCGACGCCCCTCCGCGGTCTTGCCGCGTGGCTCGCCGCCCACCACCGGCCGGCCCGGGCGCGCCTGATCGAACGGGACGCCGTCGGCATGGCGGCCTACGGGGACCTCCACGATTTCTCACCCGGCGAGAAGGCGCGACTCCTGAACCGGATCCACGCTCAGGATCCGAAACTGGACGCCGGACGGCTGCCCGAGGACGCGCTGCGATCCCTTGCCATCCCCGATCTGGCCTCGACCCTCCGGCAGGTCCTTGAAGCAACGGGCCGCGAAGACGCCGACCAGGTCGTCACCGGTTTCGTGCTCCGGGCGCTGGCGCTCGGCGAGCCGATGCCGGAGTTCACGGGTCTCCTCCTCGAGATCGTCCGCGATGAAACCCGGTGGTCCGTCGTCCACCGGCGAGCGCTGGATGCCTTCTTCCACAACTGCGTGGCTGCGGAGGCGCGGCGGGACGGCGCGCACCGGCTCCTGCTTGACATCCGCCGCGGCGAGGTCCGCGATGTCGACCGGGAGCTTCTCGGAACCCTCCTTGCCCGGATGTATCCCGAAGAGATTCCACCCGGGGAGATTTGGAACTACCTCCTCGACCACCCGACCCGGCTCATCGGCCGGTACTACATGTTCTGGCGGCAAGATCTCTTCGACCGTACGCGGGAAGGCCGTTTCCCCGATCTGCTGGAGACCGTCGGCTCCCGACTCCCGGGATTGCGGTCAGTGCTGCACTCGCGCTTCCTCGAGGATCTTCCCGTCGCACTGCTTGCCCGGACGTTGGAGAGCGTTGGGGACCGAACGCCGGTGACTCGGGTGCACGATTGGCTCCGCATCGGGGCTCGCTCTCGAATCGCGCACCCGCACGCCACCGAACCCGTTCGGAATATCCGCGCATTCCTCGAACGGCGTCCCGAGTTGCACAAGGCACTCTGGCTGGAGGGGTTGCGGCGGTGCCCGGAAGCGAACGACCTTCTGGCCTGCGTTCGGCAGGTGGAGGAGAACCTGTACGGGGCCAACCTGCCGGATGACTTCGGGAGGTTCTGTCTGGAACAGGCCCTGAAGGTGGCGGACGGCCGGCCTCGGCTGGCGGAGTGGCTGCTCGGGGAGGCCATCAAGCGTGCCGCCGAAGAGGGAATCACTCTGGAGGAACTCGACGAACGGACGCGCCGGCGCGGGCGTCTGGAGGAGCGGCTTCCAGATTTGCTGCGAACCCCGCTGTCGCCCGGGTATCTCGGGATCAAGCGCGACAGGAAGGACTACACGGCGGAACGCAGAGAGCGGGTTGGGCAGTGGGAGCGCCGCGTGCGCTCGGAAGTCGTGGCGCTCCGGGAGAATCGGGCGGTGCCGCAGTTGCTGCACGGGGTCGCGCAGGCGTATCTCGGGACACTGCAGCAGTACTTCGGCGGCCCGGACGATGGAGACTGGTTCTCCGATGCGACCCTCGTGGAGGCGGCGCTTCGCGGACTGAGCGGCGTCCCGTTCCGCGATGATGTCCCCGAGGTGGCGGAGATCCTTCGCCTGCGCGCCGAATCCCGGTTCCACTATCTCTCGTTGCCGTTTCTCGCCGGACTCGAAGTAATGGAGAGAGAGGATCCGGAGCGACTCGCTACCCTCGACGACACGCAGCGACGGACCGCACTGACCCTCTACTACACGCTCCCGACGGGTCGGCTGGAGACACCTCCGTGGTATCGAGAACTGCTGCGGTCGCGCCCGGAGTTGGTTGCCGAGGTTCTCCTCCGCTGGGCCAAACCCAACATCGCCGCCGGGAGCGACAGCCTCGTGCATCTGGATCGTCTGGTCAGGGACCAGGATCACGCGGAGGTGGCCCGCCGAGTCTCGCTACCGCTCTTGCGGGGTTTCCCGTTGCGCGGCCTGGGAACGCAGCTTCGGGTCCTTGACTGTCTGCTCTGGGCGGCCCTGCGGCACGCCGACCGGACGGAACTCCAGAAGATCATTGAGCGCAAAGTCGCCTCGAAGAGCGTCACCACCGCGCAGCGGGCGCACTGGCTGGCGGCGGGTCTGGTCGCCGCCCCGGAGGACTACCGGGTCCGGTTCGACGAATTCACGCGGGCCCAGGACGAGGCCACGCGCGAGGTGGCGGTCTTTCTGTGCCCCGATCGGGCCGTCCCGTTCCGGGTGAGCGTCACGGATCCTGCGACTCTGAGGCTGCTCGTCCAGCGATTCGCGCCGATGTTCGCGCCGGACGAGGAGTGGAAGGAAGGTCTAATGGACCTTCCGGACAGGGCGGCGGCAAAGACACATGCGTGGATCGAGATCCTCGGTGCGCAGCCGAGCGCCGCGGCGGGCGAGGCGCTGGACTCGCTGCTCGCGGATCCGACTCTCGCCGAGTGGAGGCGGACACTGGAGTTCGCGCGCGACCGCCAGCGCACTGCGAGCCGCGACGCCGGCTATGCGCCTGCTTCGGTGGAGCGCGTTGCGGAGACGTTGCGCGGAGGACGTCCGACCAACGCGGCCGACCTACTGGCACTTGTCACCGATCATCTCGACGATCTCGCGGCCGACCTACGCGGTGGGGACGAGAACGCTTGGCGCGGCTTCTGGAATGAGGACTCGTACGGACGTCCCGCGAGTCCCAAGCCGGAGAACTCGTGCCGCGATGCGGTGCTTGGGGCGCTGCGCCGGAGGTTGGGCGGTCGGATCGACGTGCTGCCCGAGGCGGGTCACGTCGGCGGCGCCCGCAGTGACCTCCGCGTGTCCTGCGACGGAATGGCCGTTCCCATCGAAATCAAGCGCGCGGGCCATCCGGGCCTCTGGACGGCCGTCTCCGAACAGCTCATCCCGAAGTACACGACGCTCCCGGCGGCCGACGGCCATGGGATCTACCTCGTCCTCTGGTTCGGCGGAGACCACGTCGGCAAGGGTCCGTCCGACCGGCGGCCGACGACTCCGGAGGATCTAAGGAAGGCTCTCGAGGAGCCGTCCCACGACGGCGAGCCGAAGATTCAGGTACGCGTTCTCGATGTGACCTCGCCCACCGTTCGGTAGAGCGGCGCCGGCGAATCGCCGTCAGGACGTTCGACGCGATCCCGAGAGGGACAAGCTTCGGACCTTACGGAGTGGGAAGGCGGTAATTCGCTCGGTCAGCGGGTAGTCCAGCTCCCCCGGATAGACGACCCACAGATGCTCGAGCCCAAGATCATCGGCGACGATGTGCATGGACTTCGTCGTCTTCGGCGCCTCGGAACACTTGAACTCGAACCCGAACCGCTTCCCGCCCCGGAGGAGCAGCAGGTCCAGCTCCGCCCCCCGCTGGGTCCGGTAGAAATACGCCTCGCGCGCGCCGTGCGCGATCAGCGCCTGCTCCAGTGCGAACCCCTCCCAACTGGCGCCGTAGCGCGGATGCAGCGGCAGTTGCTCCGGATCTTCGATCCCCAGCAGGAAATGCAGGACGCCGCTGTCCCGCAGGAACACCCGCGGTGACTTGACGAGCCGCTTGCCGAGGTTCTCGAACCACGGCGGCAGCACCCGGATCATGAACGAGCCGGCGAGCAGGTCGCGGTAGTGGTTCACGGCGGTGGGGCTCACGTCCATGGACCGCGCCAGCTCCGACGCGTTCCAGAGCTGGCCGTGCCAGTGGGCGAGCATCCGCCAGAAGCGCCCGAGCGCGTCGGGGGCGACCTTCGAGCCCAGTCCGGGGATGTCCCGTTCCAGGAACGTGCGCGTGAACGACCGCATCCACCGCACCCACGCCGCCTGGGAGGGAGCGAGCGACGCCCGGGGAAAGCCGCCGCGCATCCAGAGGCGGTCCTGGTGGCCGGGTCCGACCTCGTCGAGGGAAAAGCCGGCGACGTCCACGAACTGGATCCGTCCGGCGAGCGTTTCGGAGATCCCGCGGACCAGATCCCACGAGGCGCTGCCCAGGAGCAGGAAGACCGCCTCCCGGTCCGGGTCGTCGCAGATTGGGCGGAGCGCTTCGAACAGCCGGGGCAGCCGCTGTACTTCGTCGAGAACGACGAGCCCCTTCCGGTTGCGCAGCACCCGCTCCGGCGCCTGGGACAGGGCTTCGCGGACCTCGGTCCGTTCCAGGTCGAAGATGACGGTGGGTTCGGGCCACTCGGCCGCGATCTGCCGCGCCATGGTCGTCTTGCCGACCTGCCGGGCGCCGAGCAGGGCCACGACCGGGGCTTCGGTGAGGCCCCGCCGAACGGCGCGCCGGAGTTCGGGACGGTCCACCTGTTGTTGAATATTCATTTTGAGGTGACGGATATGCCACAATAAATGAACGTGATGTCGCGCGGCAACCGCGTGCTTTCCGGGTCGGAATCCGGTGGGTCATCGCTTTGCCGTCGCGGGAGGAACGGTGCCGGGCGCCGGCGGCATGAGCCTTGGCGTGCCTGCTACGCCCGTTGGGGGCTCGGTAGCCGATCCGGCCAGGGCAGGGGTCGCTGTTCTCCTGGCACATTTAGGCCAACTTGAGCAGATTTGGAGAATGTGCTCCGTCGTTTGTCCAAGTTTTTACAATCTTGAAATCGGTCCCGAATTGGTCCTGCGCCTCGCACACCACCTGGAGGCGGGTGCCATGACCGAGATGGTCACTTCCCCGTACGACGTCGCCGAACACGTCCGCACGCCCGAGGAAATGGCGGCCTATCTGGACGCTTGCATGGAGGAGGCAGACGGCGATGCCGCGTTCGTCGCTCGCGAATGCGGGAAGCTGAACCCGCCGGCCCCGCGAATGCGGGAAGCTGAGGCTCATCGGCCCCTCGAATGCCGGAAGCTGGCGCTCACCAGCTTCGCGAATGCGGGAAGCTGACGCCCACCGGTCCCCGAATGCGGGAAGCTGACCCCCACTGACCCCTCGAATGCGGGAAGCTGACCCCCACTGACCCCGTGAATGCGGGAAGCTGACCCCCACCGGCCGCCCGAATGCGGGAAGCTGACGCTCACCGGCCTCGCGAATGCGGGAAGCTGACCCCCTCTGGCCGCGCGAATGCGGGAAGCTGACGACCTCCTGCTCGCGAATGCGGGAAGCTGACGACCTCCGGCTCGCGAATGCGGGAAGCTGAGGCTCACCGGCGTCGCGAATGCGGGAAGCTGACGCCCACCGGCGCCGCGAATGCGGGAAGCTGACGACCTCCTGCTCGCGAATGCGGGAAGCTGACGACCTCCGGCTCGCGAATGCGGGAAGCTGAGGCTCACCGGCGCCGCGAATGCGGGAAGCTGACCCCCTCTGGCCTCGCGAATGCGGGAAGCTGAGGCTCACCGGCGTCGCGAATGCGGGAAGCTGACGCTCACCGGCCCCTCGAATGCGGGAAGCTGACGCCCGCCGGCCTCGCGAATGCGGGAAGCTGACACCCGCCGGCGCCGCGACTGCGGGAAGCTGACGACCACCGGCCCCCCGAATGCGGGAAGCTGACGACGACCGGCCCCGCGAATGCGGGAAGCTGACGACCACCGGCCTCGCGAATGCGGGAAGCTGACGACCACCGGCCTCGCGAATGCGGGAAGCTGACCCCCGCCGGCCTCGCGAATGCGGGAAGCTGACGACCATCGGCCCCGCGAATGCGGGAAGCTGACGACCTCCGGCTCGCGAATGCGGGAAGCTGATGCTCACCGGCGCCCCGAATGCGGGAAGCTGACCCTCGCCAGCCCCCCGAATGCGGGAAGCTGAAACCCACCGGCCCGCGAATGCGGGAAGCTGACGCTCATCGGCCCTTCGAATGCGGGAAGCTGAGGCTCACCGGCCCCTCGAATGCGGGAAGCTGACGCTCACCGGCCCCGCGAATGCGGGAAGCTGACGCTCACCGGCGCCCCGAATGCGGGAAGCTGACCCCCTCCGGCACCTCGAATGCGGGAAGCTGACGCCCACCGGCTCCCCGAATGCGGGAAGCTGACGACCTCCGGCTCGCGAATGCGGGAAGCTGACGCTCACTGGCCCCGCGAATGCGGGAAGCTGATCCCCGCCGGCGTCGCAAATGCGGGAAGCTGACGCTCACTGGCCCCGCGAATGCGGGAAGCTGATCCCCGCCGGCGTCGCAAATGCGGGAAGCTGACGCTCACTGGCCCCGCGAATGCGGGAAGCTGATCCCCGCCGGCGTCGCAAA
>JAJDUD010000032.1 GCA_022826825.1 Acidobacteriota bacterium
CTGCGCCAAGCTCTGGGCTGAGGGACGGCCCTCAGACCGGCACAGCAGCGCGCAGCGCCGCGGAACCGCGTACCGCTGCTTCACCCGGACGGCGTCCCCGGCTTGGAACGCCGACCTCCGGTCGGCATGCGCTGCGCGTCCGCGCAGCGCACGGCGGGGCACTGACCTGCGGGATGGTTCTCTCTTGTGGTGCAACCGGGCGGAGGGGACGCTCCCGGATCTGTGTTGCCCGAGACGAATAGCGGCGCGTCGTCCGCGGGCCTTCGGCCCGCTGTGCCGACCGGAGGTCGGCGTTCCAACCCGTTTCAGCCGTTTTCATGCCCGGCGGGGTGCGTAGGAGGACGCGCATGGGCGTTTCTTCCGGTGGGGGCCTCCGGCCGGCACAGCGGCGCGCAGCGCCGCGCACGGCTCATCGCCCCCGTGCCCCTCAAGCACAACCTCTCAGACGCAAGCCCGTCCCGGCAGGTCCCCCGGTACACAGGCGAACCCGGCGATCCTCCGGTTCCGTCCTACGAGGGCGTAGGTGGGCGTCGCGTGCCGGGCTCGGGCTTCCCGCCCGGCGCCGTTAGGCGCCGCTTGGCGGGAGGCGCGTCCCACCCGGCAGTGGTGACTCCCGTTCGGTTCCATAGCCGGAAGCGTGGACCGCTCGGGTTCGTTTCGCATTGTAAACGCCTCCGCAGTGAAGCGGGTGTTTCAAGCGGATGGACACCGCGGCCGGAGGCCGACGCTCCAAGCCGTGCCGGGAGCGGGGCTCGAACCCGCACGTCCCGTGAGGGACAGGAGATTTTAAGTCTCCCGCGTCTACCGATTTCGCCATCCCGGCAAGCTCGTCCCGCGGCCAAATCCGATCGCCGCAAGCCCGGAAACACACACCGAACGCGCCGTCCGCGGCGCATCCGGTCAGCCTAAGTAGCGGAGGCGGCGGGCGGATTCGAACCGCCGAATAGAGGTTTTGCAGACCTCCGCCTTGGCCACTTGGCTACGCCGCCTTGACCCACGCACGGCTGGAGCGGGACACGGGATTCGAACCCGCGACTTCAACCTTGGCAAGGTTGCACTCTACCACTGAGTTAGTCCCGCTCTGGGCGAAAGGCGGCGAGTATAACGCGGCGTTTCGGCACGGGACTCTTGGCCAAACGGGCCGTTTGGAGATGCGCTTTCGCCTCCCTTCGGTCGGCGATGCCGGTCTGGAGACCGGCGCTCCAGCTCAGAACGCGTCCCGCCGGATTCGCACCACCGGCCGGCGGAGAGCTCCTCGGAGGCGGGCCAGGAAGCACCGCGAGCGCACCCCCGGAAACCACACCTCCACCACGTCCATCCGCAGCCGGGAACCCGGAGGGATCCGCTTCCGGGAAGACTCCCGCCGCCACATCCGGGCGGCGGAGCGCCGGATCCGGCGGCGTTTCTCCCGGTCCACCCGCTCCGCCGGGTCGCCGAAGCCGCCGCGCCGGGTCTTCACCTCGACGACGGCGAGCGTCTGCCCCTCCCACGCCACGATGTCGAGCTCCGCGTCGCTCCGGCGCCGACCCGGACGATAGTTCCGGGCCACCACCCGGTAGCCCGAACGCCGCAGCGTCCGGGCGGCGATCCGTTCGCCGCGCGCGCCGAGTCTCAGGTGGGGGGCGCGTCTCCGGAACGGCCAGCGGACTCTGCGCCGCGAGGCCACGTCAGTCCCCGCGCCGCCGCCAGATGGTGCCGGACGGCGAGTCCTCGAGGAGGATCCCGCGGGCGGCCAGCCCGTCCCGGATTTCGTCGGCGCGGGCGAAGTCCCGGCGTTCGCGGGCCTCCTGACGCTCCCGGATCAACGCCCCCAGGTCGGGCGGCTCTTCCGCGTCTCCGGCAGCCTCCTGCCCGGAACCCATCTCGAAACTGCCGAGGACCGAGTTCATCCGGCGGATCGCGGCCGCCCACCCGGCCGCCTCGGCGGCGCCTCCCGGCGAATGCAGCGCCCGGTTGCCTTCCTTGAGGGCGATGAACACTTCGGCGAGCGCCTTCGAGGTGTTCAGGTCGTCATCAAGCGCTTCCTCGAAACGGACCAGCGCCGCGGTGGCCTCGGCCGGAGGCACGGCATCGTTCCCGGAACCTGCCGAACCATCGGCCGCCTCGTCGGAGCGCCGCAGGAAGTCGTCCACCCGGCCGATCGCCACCTCGGCCTGCCGGAGACCGGCCTTCGTGAAGTTGAGCTGCTGGCGATAGTGCACGCTGGCCAGCAGGTGGCGGATGGCCGCCGGCGCGAACCCTTCGTCGAGCAGTTCCCGAACGGTGAACTGGTTCCCGAGCGACTTCGACATCTTCCGGCCGTCCACCAGCAGGTGCTCGCAGTGGAACCAGTGGCGCACGAAGGTCTCGCCGGTCGCGGCCTCGCTCTGGGCGATCTCGTTCTCGTGGTGCGGGAACACGAGATCCACCCCGCCGCAGTGAAGATCGAAACCGGAGCCCAGCAGTTCGAGGCCCATCGCCGAGCATTCCAGGTGCCAGCCGGGACGGCCCGGGCCGAACGGCGCGTCCCAGACCGGCTCGCCGGGCCTCGGGCCCTTCCAGAGGACGAAGTCCTGGGCGTCCTCCTTGTCGTACTCGTCCGAATCCACCCGGGCGCCGGCCAGCCGGTCGGACGCCGCCGCCCCCGAGAGTTGCCCGTAGCCGGGAAAGTCCGTGACCCGGAAGTAGATGGAACCGCCGGCTTCGTAGGCGATCCCGTTCTCGAGCAGGCGCTCGACCAGCCGGATCATCGCCCCGACGTACTCCGGATCGGTGGCTCTCGGATAGTGCTCGGCGCGCTCGATCCCGAGCGCGTCGGCATCCTCGAAGAACTCCCCGATGTAGCGCGTCGTGTAGCCGCGCAGCGGCTCCCCCGCCTCGGCGGCCCCCCGGATGGTCTTGTCGTCCACGTCCGTGAAGTTCATCGCCTGCAGGACGCGGTAGCCCTTGAATTCGAGGTAGCGGCGCAGGATGTCCTGGGCCACGAACGTCCGGAAGTTCCCGATGTGTCCCCGGGCGTACACCGTGAGTCCGCAGGTGTACATCCGCACCTCGTCGGCGCGTCCCGGCCGGAACGGCTCCACCCGGCCGCCGAGCGTGTTCCGGAGCCGGAACGTGCGCTTGTCGGGCATCGCGAACGCGCTAGACGACGATCTGCCGGCCCCGGCGCTTGAGGACGACGAGGGTGAGGTCGTCACGCAGCGGACTGGGTCCGGAGAAGGCCCGGGCCCGCGAGAGCAGGTCGCCGCAGATGTCGCGGGCGCTCAGCGAGCGGGCGGCGATCAGGGCGTCCACGATGCGGGCGTCGTCGAAGAGGCCGCCCGCCGGATCCTCCGCCTCGCTCAGGCCGTCGGTGTAGAGCGCCACCAGGTCGCCGGGTCCGAGTTCGCAGGTGCCCACCTCGGTGTCGATCTCCGGGAAGAGGCCGAGCACCGTGGAACCCCGGTCCAGACGCTCGACCGAACCGTCGCCCCGGACCAGCACCGGCACCACGTGCCCCGCGTTCAGGTAGTCGAGCCGGCCGGTCGCGGGTTCGAGGCGGGCCAGGATGGCGGTCATGTAGCGGTTGTCTTCGGTGTTCTGGTGGAGGTGGTGGTTCAGGTCCCGCGCGGCGCTGGCAATGCCGGGCTGACCGTGCCGGAAGAAAGCGCGCAACGACGCCTGGACCGAAGCCATGATGAGAGCCGGTCCGGCTCCCTTGCCGGATACGTCCGCGATCGTGACGAAGACCGCCTCGTCCAGGGTGAGGTAATCGTAGTAGTCGCCCCCGACGGAGAGACAGGGGATGTTGATCCCCCAGAGGTCCCACCCGGGGTACTCCGGAGCCTCCGACGGCAGGAAACGGGCCTGGATGCGGCGGGCCACCTCGAGCTCCTTCTCCTTCTGAATCGAGGCGCGGGTGAGGCGCAGGCTCTCGACCGCGGCCGAAGCCTGTCCGGTGAGCGAGTTCAGGAAGGCCCGGTCCGCCGGCGACAGCTCCCGGCCGAACCCGGCGGCTCCCAGGAAGAGCGTTCCCCGGACTGCGCCGGAAGCGAAGGGCACGACCCAGCCGATTTCCATCCGCGCGAGGTCACAGGAGGTGGCCCAGTGCGAGAGATCGGTCGTCGGACGGATGTTGTGCTCGCCCGCCAGGATCTCGGCGGCGCGCACGAAGACGGCCCCATCGTCTTCCGGGCGTTTCGGTCCCTTGGCGGCGACCACCCGTCCCCCCGCCACCACGGCGGCCCGGCTCGCTAGTACGTGCCCCATGGCGCCGTGGAGCAGCAGATCCCAGACCGCCGTCTCGTCGCGGGCCCGGTGCAGGCCGGCAGTGAGATCCATGAGCGAACGGAGTTGATAGACATGGAGCGACAGCCGCCGGTTCGCCACCCGCAACTCCTCGTCGCGGCGGCACTTCTCGAGGGCCGCCGCGGCGGAAACCGAAAGCGCCTCCAGAAAGTCGGTCCGCGATCCGGCCAGATCCGGATGCGGTTCGCCGAGCAGAAGCAGGCCGCGGAGTCCGTCCCGCGTGCGCAGCAGGGTCGCCGACGACGCCTCGGCGTCGCGCATGAGCTGGCGGAAGGGCTCCGCCGCCGCGTCTTCTTCCGGCCGCTCGCCGCCGGACCGCAGGACGAGCGCCCCCGGCAGGAGATCCGGCACTTCCAGTTGAAGCTCCTCCCAATCGGGACTCCCGGCCCCCCTCCGGCTGGCCGGGCGCAGGACCCCCTCCTCGTCGGGCAGCAGCAACCCCGCCCAGCGGGCGCCGGACTCGCCGAGCGCCACCAGAACGATGAGAGAAGCCACCTCGGCCACGTTGAGCCGCGCGAAGGCCGCCGCGCTGAAGTCGGTCAGGGCCAGGAGTTCGGACACTCGCCGTTCCAGACCGGGGTTCATGTCTCCAATGTGCTCCGCGACCAGTCGCTGATAACGCGTACCGGGCGAGGCCGGTCCGTCCGGCGCGGTCGTTCGGACGGTGCGCGTGGTCACGGCAGGCAGGTCCGCGGATCTCGGGCGCGAACCGGGACGCCTGGCCGGCGGGATCCGCGGCCTGACTCTTCGCGCACGGGGTCAGGACTCCGACCCGGGATCCGGCGAGCGGGAACCCGCGCGGTTGCGCTCGAGCACCCAGCAGCAGGCGCCGGCCGCCAGTTCCTCGTGGACGACGTGATCCATGAGCCGGCGCATGAGATGCACCCCCAGGCCGCCCCGCCGCCGCTCGCGCGCCAACCGCCCGAGATCCACCCCGGCCGGCAGGTTCTCGGGCGCGGCGCCGCGGTGTTCGATCTCGATCCGCAGCGCCTCGGGCGCGGGCCGGAAACGCAGCCGGACGGCGTGACCCGGCTCGCCCCGGTAGGCGTGTTCGATCACGTTCGTCATCGCTTCTCCCACCGCCACCGCAATCTCGTCCGCGGCGGATGGATCGAAGCCCTCGGCGATCGCTGCTCTCCGCGTCGCCTCGTGCACGAGGCTCAGGCACTCGCAGGTCGCCGGTACGTCGATCTCGAGCGGCGCCCGATCGCTACCCAAGGGTCAGTGCCCTCCAAAGCTGCGAACCGCTTCCTCCTCGGTCTCGAAGGTGCGGCACAGCCGGTCGAAACCGAGGACCCGGAAGATGTGGGCGACGGTCCCGGTGAGCGCCGCGACCCGGATGTCCCCGCCGCCCGCGCGGGCCTCTTCGATGAGTCCCATGATCGCCCCGAAGCCGGCGCTCGCCACGTACGACAGGTGGGCGCCGCTGATCACGATCCGCACGTCGCCGGCCTCGACGAGCGCGTTCAGCACTCCCTCGAACTCGGCCACGGTGTGCGCATTGATGAACCCCTGCGGTTCCACCACGACCACTTCGGCGGCGCGGCGCGTCGCGACTTGCAGGTCAGGCATGGGTGAGCGTCTCCGGTTCGGCCTCCGCGGTTCGGGACCAGGTCTCGGGCGTGGGGAAGGCAACCAGGTCGCGGGCCTGCGCCACATCGCGTTCGAGCTGCATCTTGAGGGACCGCGGGCCGGGGAAGGCCCGGACCTCCCGCAGCCAGGAGAGGAAGCGCACCCGGAGGTGCGACGCCTCACCGGAGAATCCCATCATGTGCACCTCCAGGGAAGCCGAATCGTCGAACGTGGGTCGCGGTCCGTAGTGAAGCACGGCCCGGAAGAGCCCTTCTCCCGGGGAGGTCAGCACCGCATCCACCGCATAGACCCCGTGGGGAACCAGAACGTCCCCTTCGGGCGCCAGGTTCGCCGTGGGGAACCCGAGCTCCCGGCCCCGGCCCCGTCCCGAAACCACCGTGCCGGCGATCTCGTAGCAGGCGCCGAGGAGCGCGGCGCCCGCTTCGATGTTCCCCTCGGCCAGGGTCCGCCGAATTCTGGTGGACGACACGACCGCCCCCTCCCACGAGACGGACGGCGCCTCGATCACCCGGAACCCGAGACGGTCACCGAGGGCGCGGAGGGTCTCGAGATCGCCGGCGCGGCCGCGGCCGAAACGGAAGTTCGCGCCCTGCACCACGGTCACGGCCCCGAGCCGGTCCACAAGCAGCCGGGACACGAAGTCCGCAGGGGAGGTCCGCGCCATCGCTTCGCCGAACTCGAGCACGACGAGGCGCTCCACCCCGGCGGCCGCGAGCCGCTCCGCCTTGAGGGCGAAGCTGGTGATGGTCCCGGGAGCGCGGTCCGGCCGGAGCAGCCGGGCGGGATGGGGATCGAAGGTCACCGCGACGCACTCGGCGCCGCGTTCCCGGGCCTCCTCCCGAGCGAGCTGCAATCCCATCCGGTGACCCCGATGGACGCCGTCGAAGTTGCCGACCGCCACGACGGCCGGCCCCGCCGGGGCGCCGCGGTTCGCCCCGCGCGGCGAGGCGGGCAGCTCGCGGAGGCGCTCGATTCTCATCGGCCCGGGGCCTGGGAGCGTTCCATGTACGCCATCCGCAGTTGGTAGAGCGCCTGGGAGACGAGGCGGGCGTCGCCGGGGGCGAGGCGGCCTCTGGTTTTCTCCTCGACGACCTCCAGCAGCCCGATCACCGTCTGGAGTCCCTGGAGCGCTTCGGCCCGCTGCGGACCGCCGGCGGCTCCCGAACTCTCGGCGCCTTCGGCGGTCTGCTCGAGCAGCATCGCCGCCTGCGAGAAGAGGAGGGACATGAGCTGTTTGAAGCGGGGGTCCTCTTCCGGCGCCGGTCCCGGGGCCGGAGCGGACGCGGCGGACGCCCCGGCCGCGGGCTTCGGTTCCGCCCCGATTGAGGGGGCGCCGGCGGGCGGCTCGCTGCGGGGTTCGACGTCCTGGCGGCGGGACCCGTCGGCCGCGAAGGCGCGACGGTCCCTGACGACAATGCGCGGGGTTTGCTCCTCTTCACTCATCCGTAGTCCGGGCCGCGTCGGGCAGCGGCCCGCTTCCCGGAATCCTATTGTCCCGCCACCCGCTCCGCGAGCCGCCGGTGTCTTGAAACGGGGCCCGGCCGCGGGGACAATGCCGGCGCGAACGTCCCGGCGAACCCATGAAGAAACCCGAAGAGTCCTCCGCCGACCCCGGTCCCGCGGCGGCCGGCGCCGCCGAGGTCGCCGGCCTGGTGGAGGTCATGGCGAAGCTGCGGTCCGAGGAAGGGTGTCCGTGGGACCGGGAGCAGACGTGGGATTCGCTCCGCCGCTACGTGCTCGAGGAGGCGTACGAACTCGTGGACGCGGTGGACCGGAAGGACCCCGCGGCCGTCCTCGAGGAATGCGGGGACCTGCTGCTGGAGGTGGTCTTCATGGCCCAGATCGCCCACGAGGAGGGCCGGTTCGGGATGGCGGAGGTCGCCCGCGGCATCACCCGCAAGCTGATCCGCCGGCATCCCCACGTCTTCGGAGACCAGGAGCGGGCCTCCGACGCCGACGAGGCGTTCGCCCGCTGGGAGGCGATCAAGGCCACCGAGAAACCGGGGCGCGCGGCGTCCGGGGACCGCCTGCCGCGGGGCCTGCCGGCGCTGCTGCTCGCGATGAAGGCCGTCGAGCGAGCGGGCACGGCCGAAGACCCGGAGAGAGCGGACCCGAACGGCGTCCTTCCCGCCCTCGACCGGATGCACGCCGCGCGGCGCGCGGGAGACCGGGACGAACTCGAGACGGCGCTCGGCGACCTGCTCCTCGCGGTCGCACGCGGGGCCCGCCGCGACGGACTCGACCCCGAGGCGGCGCTCCGCAACGCGGTCCGGCGGCTACCCCGCTGAACCACCCGCAGCGCCGGCCTCCGCCCGCCATCCACGCACGCCACACGCTCCCCCCACATCCATCGCGCGCGGCAGCGGAGCGCCGGTCTCCGACCGGCATCGCGGCCGCAGGCCGCGAAACCCCGGCCCCGTCGCGGAAACCGAAACGAAGACGACGAAGCGACGTACGCGCGCAGTTGTCGCCGCGCCGCTCCTCTGGCGAGGGCGCCATGCGGCAAAAGGAAGCCCCGGAGTTTCGCCCGCTACGCGGGCGATGCCGGTCGGAGACCGGCGCTCCACTGCCGTGCGCGCTTCGGACGGATTGCATTTTCACGCCAACTGGCGTGCTGCGCACGTCGCGGCCTCACCCGCCGGAACGGCTACGAACACAGCATCCGCTCCAGCGACATGTGCCTCCGCAGGACCCGCTATGCGGGGACCCGAAACGAAGACGGCGAAAGCGGAGTACGCGCGCGCCGTTGTCGTCGCGCCATTCCCGTTGACGGGGGCGCCAGGCGGCGGAAGGAAGCCCTGGAGTTTCGGCCGCTGCGCGGGCGATGCCGGTCGGAGACCGGCGCTCCACTGCCGTCCGCGCTTCGGGCGGATTGCATTTTCACGCCGGTCAGGGCCGGAACGTTCTGACGGACATCCGGCCGTCCGGCCCGACGGCCACCGTCACCGCACCGGACAGGTCCGTTCGGAAGACCCTGGCGCCGCTCCGGCGCAGCCGCTCCAGGACCCCGCCGTCGGGCAGGCCCCGCCGGGGATCGGCGCGGACGGGGACCAGCGCCACGTCGGGGGCGACCGCGGCCAGGAACTCCGGGGTGGTCGAGAACCGGCTGCCGTGGTGGCCCACCTTGAGTACGTCGGCGCGCAGCGCGGCGCCGTAGCGGCGGAGCAGCACCCGCTCGGTCGCCTCCCCGGCGTCGCCGGTGAGCAGCAGGCGTCGCCCGGCGTAGTCCACCGCCAGCACGAGGGACCGCTCGTTGGGGCGTTCTTCCCGTCCGGCGCCGTGGTCCCCGGTGAGCAGCACTGAAAACCGGGCGCCGCCCAGCTCAAACCGCTCTCCGGCGCGGAGACGGCGGAGCGGGATCCCTCGCCGGGCGCGCTCACGGTGCATCCCCCGGACGGCGCGGCGGGAATCCTCCGCGGTTCCGCCACCCTCCCAGACCTCGTCCACGCGGAAGTCCCGGAAGACGGCGGGGAATCCCCCCACGTGGTCCAGATCGCCGTGCGTGGGGACGACGGCGCGGAGCCGCCGGTAGCCGGCGTCCGCCAGGAACGGAGTGATGACGGCCTCTCCGGCATTCCAGCCGCCGAAGGCGGGACCCGCGTCGAGGAGCACCGCGCCGCCGGCCGGAAGCGAGAGGACCAGGGCGTCCCCCATCCCGACGTCGAGGGCCGTGAGCCCGAGCGTCCCGTCCGCCGGCTCCGCAAGCGGCAGCGTGAACAGGGCCAGCAGCACCAGGGGGATGGCCGGACGGATCCTCCGTTTGCCGCGGAGCTTCAGGAGAGTGATCGCGAGAGCCAGCCAGACCACCAACCACCAGACCCCCGGCCGGGCTACGGGAAAAGCCCCGAAGGAAAGCCCCGCGCCCCATTCGCTGAGCCGGATGAGAGTCTCCGTGGAGACCGTCAGGAGGAGACCCACCGCGGCCCCGGGGAAACCGGTCCCGGCGAGGACGAGCCAGGCGAACCCGAGACCGAGCACCGGCCCCGCCAGAAGCCCCGCGGGAACCGCCACCACGAGGCCGCCGAACACCACCCGGCCGAAGTGCCAGGCGACGATGGGGAAGGTGCCGAGCTGTGACGCCAGCGTCACCCCGAGCGGGGCCAGGATCCAGGCCCGCCAACGCGGCGCAAGGTCCCAGGCGACATCGGCGGGATCCTCCGGGCGGAACGCGGCGATGATCGCGAGCGTGGCGGCGAAGCTGAGCTGGAACCCCACGTCGAGGGCGTTCCACGGGGAATGGGCGAGCAGCGCCAGCGCGGCGAGTCCCAGCCCGTTCATGGCGTGCCCGGTGAGACCTCGGCGCAGGCCGAGGATCACGACGGCCGCCATCAGCGTCGCCCGGACCACGGACGGACGTCCCCCGCAGAGGGCCGCATAGAGGGGGAGCAGGAAGAGCAGGACGGTGAGCGCCGTCCGCCGCGGCACGCCCGCCAGCACGAGCGTCCCATAGATCAGCAGGCTCAACAATCCGACGTGGAGCCCGCTCACCGCCATCAGGTGGAGCGTGCCCGCGTCGCGGAACGCCCGCTCCGTCTCCGGGAGCCCCCGCGCGCGGTCCCCGATGAGCATCGCGGTGACCACCCCCAGCACGTCGTCCGGGAAACCGCCGCCTGCGAGGCGCTCCCGGATCCGGGATCGGACCCGCTGCAGGACCCGCCAGGGGGCGGGACCCGGCGCGACCTCCCGGACCAGCAGGCCGCTCTTGGTCGAACCGAAGAGGGCGACCGGACCCCGGATCTCCCGCGCGCCGGGATTTCCCGGCGGGCGCGGAGCGGACACCCGGGACCAGACCTCGATCCGCGCACCCCGGGAAAGGCCCCGGAGGCGGTCCCGGCGATGGCCGTCCACGCGGAGCGAGACCTCGCCTGCGACCTCCCACGCGCCGCGGTTCGCGCCCAGCCGGTCCACGCGCAGCGCGAGCGAGGTGCGCCGGCCGGAATCTTCCGGCTCCGCCCGCAGCACCCCCTCGAGGCGGACGGGGCGGCTCAGGCGCTCGGCGCCGAGACCGCGGACGGCCTGCGACAGCGAGGAGCCCGAACCGGGGACGGGACGGGAGAGGACGCCCGCGAGGAAGGCCGCAAGCAGGAGCAGGCCGGTCTTCGCGCCCGGGCCGGGGCCGGGCAGTCCGCAGAGCCCACGCCCCGCAAGGAGACCCGGGAGGAGCGCCCCGACCCCGAGGAGCACCAGCACGGCCGACAGGGGGCCCGGTTCCGGGAACGGATCGAGCAGCGATGCCGATGCGGAAATGCCTCCCCAGAAGGCGGCGGCCAGCAGGAGGAGGGGCGCCGGCGCCGTTTTGCCGGAGGAAGCCTCCGCGGAAGAGCGGGCCCGCGGCTCGCTCCGGGCGCCGGGAGGGTGGGGACCGGTGATCGCCACCGGCGGCCCCTCTATCCGATGAGTGGCCCCAGCCCGAAGAACTCGCCCACCCGGCGCCGGACCGACTGATCGAACGTCGTGCGCCAGGTCGCTGCCGGCATGCGCGTCCGGTACGGGGCGAGTTTGCCCCGCACCTCGGTCTCGATCTGCTCGCGGGCGGCATCGGGAAGGGCCGCCTGAAGCCGCATCACAAGGTCGTTTTCGATCGCCTGGACCGTTTCCCCGGCGCTCGCCGGGGCATCTGCGGACTTGCCGAGCCGCTCGATCCGCGCGGCCGCGGCGCGGGCCGCCGCAACAAGGTCACCCGCCATCTCCGGGGTCGCGAGACGCGTTCGGTCCGGCGACCAGCTCCGCAGCCGGCCCACGAGCCCTTCCGGATCGGTTCCGGACTGCGGCGCTGCATCGCGAGGTGCGGCGGCGCCCGCCTGCCGGACGCGCCGCGCGCCGAAAGCGGCCTCGACCGCGCCGGCGCACTCGCCGAGCGGCATCCGGGAAGACACGCGGACCTTCCCCGAGAACGCCGCGCGGATCCCGGAAAGGACGACTTCGAGGGGAATCCCGCGTTCGTCCCAGCGGCGGACCAGGTCCCAGTCGGCCGGGCTCAGAACCAGACCGCCCCCGCGGAGCTCCAGGAAGGCACGCTCCACCGCCCGGAAGTAGTCGTCGGGGGCCGGCGTCGAGCTCATCCGGAAGCAGTCCCGGGCGGGCGCCGCGGACGCTGGGAGGCATGGAGGATCCGCACGGCGTCGCTCTCGGTCACCACGCGAGTCCCGGCGCCGTCGGCCCGGACCCGCAGGCCTCCCCCGGCGTCGAGCCCGTCGGTCGTCCCGAACATCGGCGCGGCGGCGCGCAGCCGCACGTCGCAACGGCAGCCACGGGCGGTGGGACTGAGCGATTCCCAGCCGGCCCGCAGCGACGCCGGGTCTTCCCGGACCAGGTCGAGCGCCCCGTGCAGGGACGCCACCAGGGCGCCCGCGAGCGCGATCCGGTCCACGCCGTCCGGAAGCCAGCCCGGCGGCCGGGCGCCCGGAGGGGACAGGGCCCCCGCGGCGTCCGCCGTCACGGCCTCCGGGAGCGAGACCGGCGTCAGATTGACCCCGAACCCCACCACCGCCAGCCGGGGAGCGTCCTTCCGGAATCCGACCTCGGCCAGGACGCCGGCGACCTTCCTGTCCTTCCAGTCGAGGTCGTTCGGCCACCGGAGGTCCGCCGGAACGCCGGCGACGCGCCGCACCGCCCGCGCCACCGCGACTCCCGCCGCGAGCGGCAACAGGGTCAGAGCGTCCGCCGGCGGTTCGACGAGGACGCTCAGGTAGAGCCCGCCCGGCGGCGAGAACCAGGTGCGGCCGAAGCGCCCCTTCCCCTGCGTCTGCATTGCGGCAATCACCACGCTTCCCGCCGAGCGAACCGCCCCAGCGTCGAGCGCGATGGCCTTGGCGACCTCATTCGTGGACGGGACCGAGCCCCAGATCCCGAGGAACGGCGCCGGCCGCGACCCGCCGGCATCCAGGATGGCGCGGCGCACCGACCCGGACGTCCGCTGCGAAGACGCTATCGCGGGAAGCACGGATCGCTAGCCGGGCTGACGGGAACGGCGAGGAGCGCCGGTCAGTTGCTGTAAGAATGCAGCGCCGCGCGACGGCGGGAACGGCGAGGAGCGCCGGCCAGTTGCTGTGAGAATGCCGTCCGGCGGGTCGGCCGAACGACCCGATGGCGCCGCCGGCTGGGAACGCCGACCTCTGGTCGGCACGCGCTGCGCGACCGCGCAGCGCACGGCACGGCGCCGACCCGCGGGATGGTTCTCTCTTTGTGCAACGGGGCGGAGGGGACGCTCCCGGATCTCTGTCGCCCAAGGCGAACAGCGGCAGGTCGCCCGCGGGCCTTCGGCCCGCTGTGCCGACCGGAGGTCGGCGTTCCAAGCCGTTTCCGCCATTTTCATGCCCGGCGGGGTGTGCAGGAAGACCCGCGCATGGGTATCTCTCCCGGTGGGGGCTGAGGACCGGCGCTCCGGGCTCTCGCGGGAGTCACGCTGCCGGTGGGCAAGATGTCGGCTATACGGCGCGTTGGCGGCGGAGCTCGGCGAGCCGCGACCCGAGGATCCGGGCGGCCTCGGAGGTCGGGGTGTCCGGCCCGAACACCTGGGCGACGCCCATCTCGCGGAGATGCCCGATGTCGCGGTCGGGAATCAGACCGCCGACGAAGACCGGAACATCCGCGAGCCCCCGCTCGGAGAGCCCTTCCAGGATCCGGCGGACCAGCGGACGATGGGCGCCCGAAAGGATGGAGACGCCGACCGCCTCCACGTCTTCCTGAAGCGCCGCCTCGACAATTTCTTCCGGAGTTCTCCTGAGCCCCGTGTAGATGACCTCGAAACCCGCGTCGCGGAGCGCCTTCGCCACCACCAGCGCCCCGCGGTCGTGTCCGTCGAGCCCCGGTTTCGCGACCAGGATGCGGTATGGCGGACTCGCCGCCGTCCCGCGCCCGGCAGCCGCGGCGGTCGCGCTCACATCGCGCGGCGGTAGCGGCCGCCGACCTCGTAGAGCGCCCCGGTGATCTGGCCGAGGCTCGCCACCTTCACCGTCTCCATCAACTCGGCGAAGACGTTGCCGCCCGCACGGGCCACCTCCTGCAGCCGCGCAAGCGCCTCCGGGGCGTCCTTCGCGTGGCGCCGCCGGAACGCCTCCACCCGCAGCACCTGCGCTTCCTTCTCGTCGTCGGTGGCGCGCGCGAGCGGCACCTGCTCCGGCGACCCGTCTTCGGGTTGTGTGAGGAAGGTGTTCACCCCGATGATGGGGATCTCGCCGGAGTCCTTGCGGGTCTCGTAGAGCAGCGACTCTTCCTGGATCCGGTTGCGCTGGTACTGGCGCTCCATGGCGGCCAGCACGCCGCCGCGGGCGTTGAGGCGATCGAACTCGGCGAGCACCGCTTCCTCGACGAGATCGGTGAGCTGGGAGACGATGAACGAACCCGAGAGCGGGTTCTCGTTCCAGGCCATGCCGAACTCGGCGCGGATGATCTTCTGGATGGCCACCGCCCGCCGCACCGATTCCGGGGTGGGGGTGGTGATGGCCTCGTCGTAGGCGTTCGTGTGGAGCGAGTTGCAGTTGTCGTTCGTCGCGATGAGCGCCTGGAGCGTCGTCCGGATGTCGTTGAACTGCACCTCCTGCGCGTGGAGCGAACGGCCGGAGGTCTGGATGTGGACCTTGAACTTCTGGCTGCGCTCTCCGGCGCCGTAGCGGAGCTTCATGGCGCGCGCCCAGATGCGGCGGGCCACCCGCGCCATGACCGCGTACTCGGGATCGAGGCCGTTGCTGAAGAAGAAGGAGAGATTGGGCGCGAAGGCGTCCACGGGGAGGCCCCGCGCCAGGTAGTACTCGACGTAGGTGAAGCCGTTCGCGAGGGTGAAGGCGAGCTGGGTGACGGGGTTCGCCCCGGCTTCGGCGATGTGGTAGCCGGAAATGGAGACCGAGTAGAAGTTCCGGACCGCGCGCCGGATGAAGTACTCCTGGACGTCCCCCATGAGGCGCAGCGCGAAGCCGGTGGAGAAGATGCAGGTGTTCTGGGCCTGGTCCTCCTTGAGGATGTCGGCCTGGACCGTCCCGCGGACCGCCGAGAGGGTCTGGGCCTTCAGTTCCTCGTGCTCGCCGGCGGAGGGTGGACGCCCGTGCTCGTCCTCGAAGATCCCTTCTTCCTGCCGCACTGCGGCGTTCAGGAACATCGCGAGGATCACCGGCGCGGGGCCGTTGATCGTCATCGAGACGCTGGTCGCCGGATCGGTGAGCCGGAACCCCTCGAACATCTCGCACATGTCGTCGAGGGTCGCGATGGACACCCCGCCCTCGCCGATCTTGCCGAAGATGTCCGGCCGGCGGGCCGGGTCGTCGCCGTAGAGGGTGACGCTGTCGAAGGCCACCGAGAGCCGCGTGGCGTCCTCGGATTCCGCGAGCAGGTGGAACCTCCGGTTGGTGCGGGCCGGGCCGCCCTCTCCCGCGAACTGCCGCCGCGGGCTCTCCTCCTCGCGCCGGAACGGGAAGACCCCCGCGGTGAACGGGTAGTGCCCGGGCAGGTTCTCGTCGAGCAGGAAGCGCAGCGTGTCCCGCCCGCTTCCAAAGCGCGGCAGCGCGACCCGCGGCAGCCGGGTGCCGGACAGCGTTTCCCGGTGGGTCCCGTACTCGCGCACCCGGTCCCGGACCCGCGCCTGGTAGCGGGGCGCCTGGTAGCGGGCCGCCAGCTCGGGCCAGCCCGCGAGCAGTTCCCGGCTCGCGGGGTCGAGTGCGTCGCGAGCCTCGGCGAGGCGCGCTTCGACGGCCTCGGCGGCCGCCCCGTTGCCGCCGGCGGCGCGCAGGTCGGCGAGCGCCGCCTCGAGGTGCTCGACCCGTCCGGCCCGTTCGGCCTCGCCGGCAACCCGGTCCCGCTCGCTTCGGAGCGTGTCGGCGATCTCGGCCAGGTAGCCGGCGCGCGCCGGCGGAATGAGGCGCACCCCGGCGAGCAGGTCGTCGGGACGCGCGTCCGGCGGAGCCGGGAGCACGGCCTCGGTCCCGGCGAGGCCGTCCCGGACAGCCTCGTAGAGCCGGTCGAGCCCGGGGTCCGCGAACCGGCTCGCCACCGTCGGCAGCACCGGCGCCGGGGCGGAGCGCGGCAGCGAGCGCGCCCGCTGGAACGCCCGGCGCACCGCGAAGAGCGCGTCCTCGGCGCCCGGATGGTCGGCCTTGTTGAGCGCTACGGCGTCCGCGAGGTCCAGCATGTCGATCTTCTCGAGCTGGCTCTCGGCGCCGTAGTCGGACGTCATCACGTAGAGCGAGAAATCGCTGATGTCCACGATCCGCGAGTCACCCTGCCCGATGCCTCCCGTCTCCACCACGAGGAGCTGGCAGCCGGCGGCCCGCAGGACGAGGAGCGCGTCGTCCACCACGGTCGCGAGCTCGGTGCCCGAGCGGCGGGTCGCCACGCTGCGGACGAACACGTCCGTACCCGCGAGCGCGTTCAGCCGGATGCGGTCGCCGAGGAGCGCGCCCCCGGTGCGCCGCTTCGAGGGGTCCACCGCGAGAACACCGATCCGGCTCACCGGCCCAAAACCCAGGTCCGGCCGCCCGGCGCGGAACCGGAGCAGCAGCTCGTCGAGGACCGAACTCTTGCCGGCGCCGCCCGTGCCCGTGATGCCCAACACGGGGGCGGGCGTCGCTACGAGCTCCGCGAGCGCCGCCCGGTCGGCGGCCTCCAGCCCCTCGTTCTCGGCAAAGCTGATCAGGCGCGCCGCCGCGCCGCTGCGCCGGAGCGGATCGTCTCCGGCGAGATCCGCGATCAGCTCGTCGAAAGGCGTCTCGAGGCGCGCGGCGCGCGCCTCGGCGGCGTCGCGCAGCATGTCGTCCACCACGCCTTCGATGCCGGTGACCCGGTCGTCCCCCGGGGAATAGATCCGCGCCACCCCGTACGCCTCGAGGGCGGCGGCCTCGTGAGGCCGGATCACGCCCCCACCGCCTCCGAAGACCCGGATCCCGCCTCGCCCCGCCTCCCGGAGCAGATCTACCAGATAGCGGAAGAACTCGTTGTGTCCCCCCTGGTAGGAGGAGACGGCGATGGCGTCGGCGTCTTCTTCGAGGGCGGCGGCGGCGATCTCGCCGGCGCCGCGGTTGTGGCCCAGGTGAATGACCTCGGCGCCCCCCCGTTGCAGGAGGCGGCGGAAGACGTGGATCGAGGCGTCGTGACCGTCGAACAGCGCGGTCCCGGTGACGAAGCGGAGCGGCAGCTCCGCCAGCGGATCGAAGGGAACCCGCGAGGGCTCCGACCCGGCCGGGGAAAGACGGACGCGCGTACTCAACGGGAACCTCCAGGACGGCGCCGCGCGGGGGCGGCGCCTCGAAACGACCTCCTCGGAAAAGGTAGCACTCCTACAAAGAGCGCGGGAGGCGCGGACGGGAACCGCGGGGGGCGGCCCGTTGGCGCGGTACCCGGCGCTCTCGGGGGAAAGACCCCGAACCGGCGGTCAGGAGGCCCCGAGGGGCTCCTCGCTCGGCTCCCGATTGAGTCGGTCGCGAAGCGCCTTCCCCGCCCGGAAGAACGGCACCCGTTTGGGAGGCACCATGATCTGCTCGCCGGTTCTCGGGTTGCGCGTGAGGCGCGCCTTCCGGCTGCGCAGACGGAAACTGCCGAATCCGCGAATCTCCACCTCGTCTCCGGAGCGGAGAGCCCCGGCGATCGCGTCGAAAACCGTCTCGACGATGAGATCGGCTTCGCGGCGCGTAATCCCCGTTGCCTCCGATACCTCGGCGGCCAGGCGAGCGCGGGTGATCGCTGTGTCGTTCACCGCTTCCAAACGTCTCCGATCTTGACGGACACCTCACCCGTTTCGCCGTGTCGGGTGTAGCCCTCCTCGGCGGCCTTTAGCGAGAGTCCCACTTTACGATCGTCCCGGCTGAGCCGGACGATCCGCAACTTGAGCGGCTGCCCCAGGTGCAGCCGGTCCTCCGCCTTGGAAGGCGGCGGCTCGTCAATGTCGTTCAGGCGCAGCAGGCCCTCGATCCCTTCCTCGATCTGAACGAAGGCGCCGAAGTCTGCGAAACGGATCACGGTGCCGTCCACCAGATCGCCTTCCTGATGCCGGGTGAAGAAGCCCTCCCACGCGTCATCCGAGAGCTGCTTGAGTCCGAGCGAGAGGCGGCGGTTCTCCGGATCGATGCTGAGCACCACGGTCTCCACCGAGTCGCCGACCCGCAGGACTTCGGAAGGATGGTTCACCCGCTTGTTCCAGCTCAGGTCGGAGATGTGGATGAGCCCGTCGATCGAGTTGTCCACCTCGATGAACGCGCCGAAATCGGTGAACTTCCGCACCGTGCCGGTGAGCCTCGAGCCGATCGGGTACTGCTCGGCGAGCCGCGGCCACGGGTTCGGTTCCACCTGCTTCAGGCCGAGGCTGATCCGCCGGGCCTTGAAGTCCACCCGGAGCACCATCGCTTCCACGAAATCGCCCTTGGAGAGCAGCTTCGAGGGGTGCTTGGTGCGGCTGCTCCAGCTCATCTCGCTGACGTGGATCAACCCTTCGACGCCGGGCTCCATCTCGATGAAGGCGCCGTAGTCGGTGATGCTGACCACCTTCCCGCGGACCCGGGTTCCCACCGAGTAGCGCTCGTGGGCCGTGGTCCAGGGATCCACGTTGAGCTGCTTGTAGCCGAGCGAGACCCGCTCCGCTTCGGCGTCGAAGCGGAGGATGACGACCTCGATCTGGTCCCCCACCTTCATGAGCTCGGAGGGATGCTCCAGCCGGCGGAAGGACATTTCCCGGATGTGGAGAAGGCCGCAGATTCCGCCGATGTCCACGAAGGCGCCGTACTCGGTGAGATCGCGGACCTCGCCCCGGAACACGCGCCCGACCTCGAGCGCCGCGAGGGTCTTCGTTTTCTCTTCCTCGAGGACTACCCGGCGCGAGAGCACGATGTTGCCCCGCCGCTTGTTCAGCTTGATGACCCGCAACTCGAGTTCGCGGCCCTTGTAGCTGCCGAGGTTCCGCACGGGACGCAGATCAACCTGCGAGCCGGGGAGGAAACCGCGCACCCCGATTTCCCCGATGTCCACCTCGAGTCCGCCGCGGATCCGGTCCACGACCCGGCCCCGGACCGGCGTCTGCTTCTCGAACGCGTCCTCGATCTGGTTCCAGACCTTCATCTTCTCGGCTTTCCGGTGCGAAAGCACGAGGTGTCCGCGGCGGTTGTCCGCACGCTGGACGAGGACGTCGATTTCGTCCCCTTCCCGCACCCGGACGTTCCCGTCGACATCCTTGAATTCGTCGAGCGGGATGATGCCCTCGGACTTGTAACCGACATCCACGATCACGTCGGAGTCCGTCATGTGGAGGACCGTCCCGGTGACGATGTCCCCCTCCACCAGGTGAGTCTCGTACTGATCGAGGAAGGCCTCGAACTCGGCGGCTTCCTCCGCGGAAACCTTCGACGGCGCGCCATCCTGGGGCGCCGCGGCTCCGTTGCCCGCGGAGCCTGCCGCTTCGGGGACTTCGGCGGCGCCGTCTCCCTCGCTGGCGGCCGCTTCGGCCGCCTCGACCGGGGCCTCGGTCGCTTCCCCGGCGATCACCGCGGTCGCTTGCTCCGCGGCTACCTCACCACCGACCGCCACCGCGGTCGCTCCTTCGTCCGTTTCGGGCATACCCTCTCTCATTGAGCAGAAAAAACTCCAGGTTGAGCGGGGGCGTTCGGACACACGGGAAACCGCCCGCTCCGAAGACCCCTCTTGCCCCCGCTCGACACTCTCCATGAACCCTCAGGCCCGGCGGTGGTTGCCGTAGTGACGCGGGGAGTCGCCCATACTAGGCGCGCGCACGACCGGTTGTCAACGAGCCCTCCCGGCAGTCTGTGGCAAAACCCAAGCGGCGTTTGACGGGCGATGCATCCCGCCTGAACCGCGCCGCTCTGCGGCGCTCTGCGTTGCGTTTCGGCCGGCATGCGCCCGGTATTCCTCGCTCACGCGCCTTGTGAGCCGGGCGCCTCGTCCGTCTCGGCGCTCACGTGGGTTTCACCACGGGCTGCCCGCCGCGCGGCCCCCGCGCCACCGGTTCTTCGTCTGGAGGTCGAGGCCCCCCGGGTGATACAATTTTTCGGCTTACTTCGCGTCGCCCGCTCGCTTTTGGGAAGAACCGGACACTGGAAGAACCGGAAACTGCAAGACCGGGCGTCCGGTAAGAAACTCGGAGTTCACCAGCAAAAGGCTCAACAGACCAGAGGTCCCGCACTCGCACATGTCACAAGGTTTCGACTTCTCCATCGCCATCGGGGGTGCTGCCGGGCAGGGAATCGCCACGCCCGGCAACATCCTTGCCCGGATGTTCGTCCGCCGGGGACTCCACCTCAACGCCTACAACGCCTATCAGTCCATCATCCGGGGCGGGCACATCCTGCTGACCATGCGGGTCCGCGAGCAGGAAGCCCTTTCGCATGGCGACCACATCCACCTGCTGCTCTGCCTGAACCAGGACACCATGACGCGCCACCTGCGTCACCTGGGCCCCGGCGCCTACGCCGTGTACAACGCCGACAACATCACCCCCGGAGAGCATCAGGACGGCGTTCACCTCTGCGGCATGCCGGTGACCGAGCTCACCGGGGACGCCAAGAACAAGCTGGCGCAGAACACCGCCGCGCTGGGCGTCATGGCCCACGTGCTGGGCCTCGACTTCGAGGTCCTGGAGTCGGCGCTCACGCTCCAGTTCCAGCGCAAGGGCGAGGCGGTGGTCTCGTCCAACGTCGCGGTCGCCCGCGCCGGTTACGAATACTCGAGCGCCCACTTCACCCCGCTCGCGAACCCCCTGCCGCAGAATCCCGACCCGCTCGCGGTCTGGACCGGGAACGAAGCCCTGGCGATGGGCGGGGCGGCCGCGGGCGTCAAGTTCTACTGCGCCTATCCGATGAGCCCCTCGACGGGAGTGCTCCACTGGATGGCCAAGAACGCCCGCGAACTCGGCATCATGGTGCGCCAGGTCGAGGACGAGATCGGCGTGGCCAACATGGCGGTGGGAGCGGCCCACACGGGCGCCCGCACCATGTGCGCCACCTCGGGCGGCGGCTTCGCCCTCATGACCGAAGCCATCGGATCGGCGGCCATGATGGAGATCCCGGTGGTCTTCATCAACGTGATGCGCGCCGGGCCCTCGACCGGAGTGCCCACCAAGACCGAGCAGGGGGACCTTTGGCAGGCGCTCGGAGCCAGCCAGGGCGATTTCGAACGGATCGTGGTGGCCCCGCAGGACGCCCACGACGCTTTCGGCACCATCGCCGAGGTGTTCAACCTGATCGATCGCTACCAGTGTCCGGCCATCGTCCTCTCGGACCTGCTCATCTCCGAGGGCACCTTCAGCGTGCCGCCCGACGACATCGACATGTTCCCGACCATCGAGCGCGGCAAGCTGATCCGCGAATCGAACGGGGACGCGGGACCCTACAACCGGTATGTCGATACCGCCGACGGCATCTCTCCGCGAGCCGTGCCCGGGGTTCCCGGCCATGTCCACGTGGTCGCCACCGACGAGCACGACGAGGAAGGCATCCTCATCTCGGACGAGTTCACGAACCCGATCAAGCGCCGCCAGATGGTCGAAAAGCGCGCCCGCAAGCTGGACGACTACTTCACGCGCGTCCCCGCTCCCGAGGTCGAGGGGGACGAGGACGCGGAGGTCACGCTGGTGGGCTGGGGTTCCACCGCCGGCGTCATCGCGGAAGCGATGGAACAGCTCCAGGCCGACGGCGTGAAGGTCAACCGGATCGCCGTGAAGTGGATCCTGCCCTTCCACGCCGAAGCCGTCACCGAGGCGCTTTCCGGGGCGCGGAAGACCCTCATCATCGAAAACAACCACTCGGGACAGTTCCACCGCTACCTGCGGAGCGAGACCGGCATCACCGCCGACGGCCACATCCGCAAGTACGACGGCGAGCCGTTCATGCCGCACCACATCGCGGACGGCGTCCGGGCCCACCTCGCGGGCAGCGTGTCCGGCGGCGTGTTCGTGCCGGACCAGGAAATCCTCGTCTAGCGCCAACTGCCGCGGAGACCACACACAGGAGACCATCGTGACGATCGAGCTCAGGGAACAGCCGCTGACCGCAAAGGACTTCAAGGGGAAGGTCGATCCCGATTGGTGTCCCGGCTGCGGCGACTTCGCCCTGCTCCGGGCCACCCAGATGTCCGTGGCCCAACTGGGCCTCTCTCCGCACCAGATCGTGTGCGTGAGCGGCATCGGCTGTTCCTCCAACTTCCCCGGGTACTTCAACTCCTACGGGATGCACACCCTGCACGGGCGGGCGCTCGCGGTGGCGACCGGAGTGAAGATGGCCAACCAGACCCTCACCGTGCTGGTGACGGGCGGAGACGGGGACGGCTACGGGATCGGCGGCAACCACTTCACGCACACTGCCCGGCGGAACGTGGACCTCACCTACCTGGTGATGAACAACCAGATCTACGGGCTCACGACGGGACAGGTCTCCCCGAGCAGCAGCGTGGGCATGAAGACCAAGAGCACCCCGTTCGGGAACATCGAGCGGCCGGTGAACCCGATCACCTCGGCCATCATGAACGGCGCCACCTACGTGGGGCGCGGCTTCTCCGGCAACATCAAGCAACTGGTCCGGCTCATCAAGGGCGCCATCGAGCACCCGGGTTTCGCGGTGATCGACGTCTTCAGTCCCTGCGTGACCTTCAACCGCGACAACACCTACGACTTTTTCCGCAAGCGGGTCGCCCCGCTCGAGGACGAGGGGCACGATCCCTCGGACTGGAAGTCCGCCTGCGAACGGGCCATGGAGTGGGAGGACCGGATCTACACCGGGCTCTTCTACCAGGATCAGGGGGTCCAGTCGCTGCACGCCCTCGAGCCGATCCTGGACGGCGGGGCGCCCCCGGTGTCCCACGTTTCCGAGGCGATCACCCAGGAACAGCGCGACCGCATCGTCCGGCGGATGATGTAGGCGGGAGGCCGCGCGCGCTGGCGTGAAGCAAGCAACCGCGTCCGGAACGCCGACGGGTCGGATCCCGGGTTCGCGGTTTCGCTCCCCCGCGGGGAGCGATGCCGGTCGGAGACCGGCGCGCCGGCGCGCCGAACTCGCGCTGGCGGTCGTCGTCCTCGCCTGGGCGGCCAGCCTCAGCATCGTCAAGTTCGGCGTCGGGCTGGGTGACCCCTACGCCTTCAACCTGGCGCGGCTCATCCCGGCGTCCCTGGTCCTCCTCTTCGCCGCGAGCAGGACGCCGGCGCCGAGGCGGTTCGAGTGGCGCGACGCCGGTCCGGTGTTCGTGCTCGGGGTGGCCGGTCACGTGGTCTTCCAGGTCGGGTTCATCCACGGAACGGACGCTTCCTCGGCCACGAGTTCGGCGCTCATCCTCGGCCTCACTCCGGTCGCAATCGCCGTGCTGGCCTGGGTGACGCGCGTCGAGCCGTTCTGCCAGCACACCGCTCTCGGCCTGGTGCTCACGATGGCGGGGATCGCGTTCGTCTCGGGAGCGGAGCCGAACCTGAGCGCCCACCTCGGCAACCTCATGCTCTTCGCCGCCATGATCGGCTGGGCCGTCTACACGGTCCGGGGCGCGGCGCTCGTCCGCAAGTACGGCGCCCTGCGGGTGACCGCCTGGAGTTCCGCGGTCGCCTCGGTTCTGCTGCTCCTTCCGAGTCCTTTCCTGCTGACCCTGGCGGACTTCCGGCAGGCGCCGGCGGAGTGGTGGTACGCCGCACTCGTTTCCGGCCTCGCCGCCATCGGCCTCGGGAACATGCTGTGGGTGTACGCGGCCGGACGGGTGGGTCCGACGCTCACCGGCATCTATTCGAACGTCCTCCCCATCCCCTCGGTGCTGATCTCGTGGCTGTGGCTCGGAGAGGTTCTTCGGGCGCCCAAGATCATCGGAGCGGTCCTCATCATCGCGGGCATCGCCCTCGCCCGCATGCACCAGACGTGGGGAAGCAACAGCCTGCGCAGAAAGTCACGCGACGTTCGAACGGCCCTGCATCCCGGCTGAACCACCCACTCACCGGAAGGACCGGACCCCCCGTTTCCGGCGCTCACCGGACCTCTTCCGCAGACGGTAAAGTTCCGGATCGGGCAACGGCCGGACCGGCCGCTGAAGAACAGAACCCGACAACCCTTTGCGACGGACGCCAGGTCCGTTCAGGAGACTGGAATGAGCACGGATTTCCGATTGAAGACGGGTCTCGCCGACATGCTGAAGGGCGGCGCGATCATGGACGTCACGAACGCCGAACAGGCGCGGATCGCCGAAGACGCCGGCGCGGTGAGCGTGATGGCCCTGGAACGGGTGCCGGCCGACATCCGCCGGGACGGCGGCGTGGCCCGGATGTCCTCGCCGGAGAAGATCCGGGAGATCATCGCGTCGGTGAGCATCCCGGTCATGGCCAAGGTGCGCATCGGCCACTTCGTGGAGGCCCAGATCCTTCAGGAGATGGGCGTGGACTTCGTGGACGAGAGCGAAGTGCTGACCCCGGCCGACGAGGAGAACCACATCGACAAGCACGCGTTCGAAGTGCCCTTCGTGTGCGGCTGCCGCAACCTCGGAGAGGCGCTCCGCCGGATCGGCGAGGGCGCGGCGCTCATCCGCACCAAGGGCGAAGCCGGCTCCGGAAACATCGTGGAGGCCGTGCGGCACCTGCGCCGGATCGGCAACGAACTCCGCCGCCTCACGATCCTGACCGACGACGAGCTCATGTCGGCCGCCAAGGAACTCCGCGCTCCCTACGAGATCGTGCGGATGGTGGCGCGCGACGGACGCCTCCCCGTGCCGAACTTCGCGGCGGGAGGGGTGGCGACGCCGGCCGACGCCGCGCTCTGCATGCAACTCGGGGCGGAGTCCGTCTTCGTGGGATCCGGGATCTTCAAGTCGACGGATCCCGAGCAGCGGGCCAAGGCCATCGTGAAGGCGGTGACCCACTACCGCGACCCGGCGATGCTGGTCGAGGTCTCGATGGGCCTCGGCGAGCCGATGCGGGGCCTCGATATCGCTACCATGCCGGAAGAGGAGTTGCTGCAGACGCGCGGCAACTAGTGAGGGTTCTTCCCGGGTTCGGTGGATCCCGGGTTCGGCGCCGCTGCCGGGCAGCGTGCGCCAGGGTGGATTGTCTTCAGCAACCGAGGTGACCCATGGGAGCGATTCCCGAAACGACGACCGTTGATCTCCGGCCGGGGCCTGCCCCGTCGCCGGCCCCGCCGCGCATCGGCGTGCTGGCGCTCCAGGGGAGCTTCGCGCTCCACGCCGCCGTCCTGCGCCGGCTCGGCATCGAAGCCGTGGAAGTCCGCCGGGCGGCGGCCCTCGAGGGACTCGACGGGTTGATCATCCCGGGTGGGGAGAGTTCGACCATGCTCAAGTTCCTCCTCGAGGAGGACCTCTTCGACCCCCTGACCGCGTTCCACCGGGAAGGAGGCGCGTTGTACGGGACCTGCGCCGGCGCCATTCTGCTGGCCCGCTCTGTCGAGAACCCGGCGCAGGAGTCGCTCGGGCTGCTCGACATCGAGATTCAGCGCAACGGGTACGGCCGCCAGCTCGAGAGCCACGTGGGCGCCTGTCCCTGCCCCGTACTGGGTGAGCCGGACCTGCCCCTCGTCATGATCCGGGGTCCGGTGATCAGCGACACGGGTCCGGGCGTGGAGGTGCTCGCGGCATGGCGGGGAGCGCCGGCCTTCGTCCGCGAGGGACGGGTCCTCGCCACGACCTTTCATCCGGAACTGACGGACGACACGCGGATTCATGCGTATTTCCTGAAGCTGGCGCATGAGACTCGCCAGACCACGGCGGGAAAGAAGAGCGGAACCATTTTGGGCTGAGAGCGTTCTCTTGGTTGGAAGCCTTTCCGGGCTTCGGGTCTCCGGGCGGACGGCGGAATCGTGGAGGAAGGAGGCTCGGGCTCACCCGCGTCTCCATGCCCCTCGCCGCGCCCGCCTTGGTACCGAAAACCCCATCCGCCGCCGGCAACCCGGTCGCGGTGGTCGTCGGGGACAGCGAGCCGGCCCGCCAGGCGGCCCGGTTCCTGAGCGAGGCATCGTGGCGGGTCGAGCGGGTGTCCACGGTCCTCGAGGAGTCGGCGGACCAACTCCTCCGGGACGCCTCGGCGGTGATCGTGGACGCGGCGGCAGTACCCGAAGCGCTGCAGGCGACGATCGAACACCTGCAAGGCGTGTGTCCCGAGGCGGCAACGATCCTGCTCCCCGCGGCGGATGCGCCCAGGCCGCAATTCGCCGGGCTCGGCTCCGGACGCCCCCGGCTGGTGCCGGTGCCGGTCCAGCGGGAGTCGCTGCTGACTTCTCTCGAAGCGGAGATCGGATATCGGGGACTTCTGCGTGAGAACCGCATTCTGCGGCACCAGCTCCGCGCGGCGACGCGCCTCGAGGACTGGGTCGGATGCTCGGATGAGGCCGCCGGAATCCGCAGCGCGATCGTCACGACCGCCTTTTCCGACGGCCCGGTCCTGATCGTCGGCGAGCCGGGCAGCGGCCGGCGCCTGGCCGCCGAACTCATTCACCGCCTCGGGCGGCAGTCGTCGCTGCCGTTCCTCGCGCTCCAGGCGGCGAGCCTGGCAACCGAACTGGGCCCCATCCTCGCCAGACTGCGGCGTGGTGACCGGGGGTTCACCGCCGAGGCGCCGAGTGCCCGGCCGGGCAGTCTCTACCTGAGCGGCGCGGAACAACTGCGCCCGGGGGACCAGGCCACGCTCGAGGACGCCGTCCGGCGGCCGCCGCCGTTTCGGCTCATCCTTTCCGCCACTCCCGACCTCCGCGGGAGGGTGCGGGCCGGCACATTCTCAAGCGCGCTCTTCCACCGGCTGGAGACTTCCACCATCCGTGTCCCGCCGCTACGGGAGCGCCGGGAAGACATCCCGGCCCTCCTCCTGCACTTCCTGAAGCGGGCCGCCGAGACCTCGGGGGAGCCGCCGTTCGGGATCTCCGGAAAGGCGGTCGAACAGTGCGGCGGCTACGACTGGCCGGGAAACACGGCGGAACTCCGCATGTGGGTGGAACGCGCGGTGGCGACCGCCCGGGTGTCCCGTTTTTCCGGCGCCGTCCTGCCCGAGGCACTGTGCATCCCACCGGACGGCGGGCCCCCACACACCCCGAGCACCGGCGCCCGGCCCCTGAAGGAAGTGATCGCCGGGATCGAGAAGCGGCTGATCGAGCGGGCGCTCAAGCGAACGGGAGGAAACCAGAAGCGGGCTGCCCGTTTTCTCCAGATGAACCCCACGACGCTCCACGAAAAGATGAAGCGTCACGGACTCCTGCGCCGAGCGGGCGCGGATTCCGGGTCGCGGAAATCCGGCGAACGCCGGACCGGGACCGGCGTCGCGCAGGGCGGATAGCGGCACGCATTCCGCGGGCCTGAGGCCTGCGGCGCCGAGCGGAGGCCAGTTGCTGTGGAAATGCAGTCCGGCGGGTCGGCCGAGCGCCTCGATGGCGCCGCCGGCCTGGAACGCCGCGCGTGTCGGTCAGGAGACCCTCACCAAACGAAAAAAGCGCCCCGGACCTTGCATCGGCAAGATCCGGGACGCTCTTTGGAGCGGGAGTGCTACTTCGCGGTGATCTTGAAGTGGGCGCGACGGTTCCGCTGCCAGCAGTCCTCGTCGCTCTCGGTGCACTGCGGGCGCTCCTTCCCGTAGCTGATCATTTCGAGCCGGCTGCCCGGGACCCCGAGCGAAACGAGGTAGTCGTAGGCGGCACGAGCCCGGCGCTCACCGAGCGCCTGGTTGTACTCCACGGTGCCGCGCTCGTCGCAGTGTCCTTCGATCTGGATCGTCGCGGAGACATAAGGCCGCTGCAGCCAGGCTGAGTTGGCCTGGAGCGCGCTCCGGGAGGCATCGGTCAGCTCGGACTCGTCGTACGCGAAGTACACGTCCGAGAGGTTCTGCTGCAACTCCATCATGTCCGTGTCCAGATAGATGTCCCGCTCCGTCGGCGGCGGCGGTGGCGGCGGCGGCGGTGGCGGCGGTGGCGGCGGCGGTGGAGGAGGCGGTGGCGGCGGCTCCTCGGGTGGCGGCGGTGGCGGTGGCGGCGCCTGGGAGCACGCCGAGACAGCGAACCCGAGAGCAACCGTCGCGAGAGACAGCAACAGCAGAGTGGCGATGGCTTTTCTCACAAGGAAACCTCCGGGGGCATCGAATGAAGAGCCAGTCAGAGGCTATCGGATCGCTCTCACCGAAGTCAACGACAGACCGGCGGTTTCCGGCGCGGTCGACGCGTCTTCCGGGTCTCGGAAAATCCGGCTCAGCCCCCGGTCTCCTCGAGGATCCGAAGCGCCGCCGTCCGGGGATCCGCGTGCTTCGTGATGGCCCGTCCGACGACGATGTAGTTCGCGCCCCGCCGCGCCGCTTCCCCGGGGGTCGCGACACGCCGCTGATCATGGTTCTGGGCCGCCCAGCGGGGCCGGACCCCCGGCACGAGCAGCACGAAATCGTCACCGAAAGCGTCCCGGAGCGCCTCGGCTTCGGCGGCGGAGGCGACCACGCCCCCCAAACCGGCGGTCCGGGCGAGCCGCGCGAGGCTCAGAACCTGGTCCCGAATGGACACCCCGGGGTAGACCTCGGCGGCACTCTCAAGGTCAAAGTGCGTCAGGACCGTTACCCCGAGCAGCAGCGGCGGAGCCGGAGCGGACGATGCGGCTCGGGCCGCCGCCTCCAGCATCGGCCGTCCCCCGGAGGCATGGACATCGACAATGCTCGCCCCCGAAGATGCCGAGGCCCGCACCGCGCCAGCCACCGTGGCCGGAATGTCGTGGAACTTCAGGTCCAGGAAAACGCGCCCCACTGACGAAAACTCGGAGACCGCGCGCGGCCCCGCCGCCGTGAAGAGCTCCTTGCCCACCTTGTAGAACGAGGCCGCGCCGGCCAGCGTGTCCCGAAGCCGGAGCGCCTTGTCGAGGGACGGGGTATCGACCGCGACCACCAGCTCGCCGGCCCCGGGACCCGCCACCCAGTCGGGGTGCGGCGGCGGAGCCGGGCCCGGGCTGGCCGGGGGCATCGTCACCCGGTCGTCCCCGGCCGCATCGCCCCGGTCAGATGTCGCAGCGCGGCGACCTCGTGCCGGCGGCAGTACGCGGCGAGCCCGTCGAAGGTGCGCCGCCAGACCCCGGGATCCACGAAGTTCATGGTGCCGATCTGGACCGCCGCGGCCCCCACCAACAGGAACTCGAGGGCGTCCTCCGCGTTCGCGATGCCGCCCATTCCGATGACCGGAAGCCGGCTTCCCTGCGCGACCTCCCACACCATGCGCACCGCGATGGGACGGATCGCCGGGCCCGACAGTCCGCCGACGACGTTCGCGAGGCGCGGGCGCCGCGTCTCCACGTCCACCGCCATCGCAGGGATCGTGTTGATGAGGGACACCGCGTCGGCGCCCGCGTCTGCGACCCGCCGGGCCACGGCGGCCATGTCGCTCGCGCTGGGGCTGAGCTTCGGAATCACCGGAAGCCGCGTTCCCCGGCGCACCACTTCGGTGGCCCGCGCCGCCATGTCCGGATCGCAGCCGAACTCGATCCCACCCTCCGCGACGTTCGGGCAGGAGATGTTCACCTCGATGGCGGACACCCCTTCCGCCTGGTCGAGGATCTTCGACAGCTCGCCGTATTCCTCGAGCGAACTCCCGCAGATGTTCGCGATGACGATCTTTCCGAGCGCCCGGACGGCCGGGAGCTTCTCGGCGAGGAACCGCCGGATCCCGACCTCCTGGAGGCCGATGGCGTTCAGCATCCCGGACGGGGTCTCCCAGATCCGCGGCGGCGGGCACCCCTCTCGCGGCTCGAGGTAGAGGCCCTTGACCGAGATCGCGCCGATGCAGTCGTAATCCGCCACCTGCCGGTACTCGTCGCCGTACCCGAAGGTGCCGCTCGCAGCGATCAGGGGGGTGGGCAGCCGCAGTCCGGCCACTTCCACTCCCATGTCCACGGTCGCGGATCCTGGCTCGGTCATCAGAGTGGATGGGGATCCCGATTCCAGGCGATCGTTTCGGCGTCAAAGACCGGCCCCTCGGTGCAACTCCGCAGGTATTCCGCCGGACCGCCGGACGGGGGCTGCGCCCAGACGACGCAGCCGAGGCAGCAGCCCATCCCGCACCCCATCCGGCGCTCGATCGAGACCTGGTGGGGAACGCCGGCGGCCGTTGCCAGCTCCGCCACGCGCAGCAACATGCCCGTCGGACCGCAGGAGTAGAGAAAAGGCTGGCCCGCGTCCGCCAGCGCCGCCTCGAGCAAAGCGGTGACGAATCCGTGGTGGCCGGCGCTGCCGTCCTCGCTGGCCACCCGCACGTCCATTCCGAACCGCTCGAACGTCTCCCAGAGGTAGAGGTCCGGACGGCGCCTCCCGCCGAGCAGGACGATGCCCCGCCGCCCGCTTTCCGCGAGCCGCCGGCAGAAGAGCACGAACGGCGCGATCCCCACCCCACCGGCAACGATCACCGGCGTCAGGTCCGGGGGCGGCAGATCGAACGTCGTCCCCAGCGGACCCAGGCTCGACACCTCCCCGCCCACCGGCAGACGCATGAGAGCCCGGGTCCCCACCCCGACTTCCTTGACCAGCAGGGTGAAGGCGCCGTCGTCCAGCAGGTCGCAGTAGGAATACGGCCGCCGCAGCAGTCCGCCCCCGTCGACCCGGACCATGGTGAACTGGCCCGGCAGGACCCGAAGGGGCGCCTCGCTCTCGAAACGGAGCAACTGCGCGTCCGGCGAAAGCTGGTCCCGGGTGACGAGCGTCGCCGCCAGGTCCGCACGGGGGGGCGGCCGGTCGGCTGTTCCGCCGCTAAACGTCACGGGCGGTCACCCGATCGACTTCGGAGAGTGTGGTCACTCCGCGCGCCACGAGTTCGAGGGCGTTCCGGCGCAGCGGGACCATCCCCTCCGATTCGGCCTGCGTGCGGATCGGGCCCACTCCCTTCCGCGCCAGGATGAGTTCCCGGATGGACGCGCTGAGCGGCAGCACCTCGGCCACCACGGTCCGCCCCCGGTATCCCGCTCCGTCGCATTTCCGGCAGCCGCGCGGCTGAAAGACCCGATCGGAAGGCGACACGAGCGCCGAGAGAGCCTTCGTCTCCGCCGGACCGGGCGAGCCCGGTTCGCGGCACTCGCGGCAGAGCACCCGGACGAGGCGCTGGGCGACGATGCAGTTCAGGGCGGAAACGAAGTTGTGGGGGTCGGCTCCCATGTGCAGGAAGCGTCCGACCACGTCGAGCGCGTGGTTGGCATGAACCGTGGTGAGAACGAGGTGGCCGGTCAGGGCCGCCTGCACCGCGATGGAGGCCGTTTCCGGGTCCCGGACCTCACCCACCATGATGGTGTCCGGGTCGTGCCGCAGGATGGATCGGAGACCGCGGGCGAACGTCAGGCCCTTCTTCTCGTTCACCGGGACCTGGGTGACTCCGGCGATCTCGTACTCGACGGGGTCCTCCACGGTCACGATCTTCTCCTCCGGGGTCGCGATCTCGGAAAGGGCCGCGTAGAGGGTCGTCGTCTTCCCGCTGCCGGTGGGGCCGGTGGCGAGCAGCATCCCGAAGGGCCGGCGCGCGTGCTCGCGGAGCAGCGCCAGTTCCCGGCCCGAGAATCCGAGCGCCTCGAGAGACAGCGCCTCGAAACGCGTTCCCAGGCTGCGCTTGTCGAGCACCCGGATCACCACGTCCTCGCCGTGCACGCTGGGCATGACGGAGACCCGGAAATCCACGGTCCGCGGGGTGCGCTCGCCCCCGCCCGGGAGCACCGCGCGAAACCGCCCGTCCTGGGGGACGCGCCGCTCCGCGACGTCAAGCTCCGCCATCACCTTGAGCCGCGCCACGATGGTCTGGTGGTGAGCGCGATCCACCGGCTCCATCGCCGGATAGAGAACGCCGTCCACCCGGTACTTCAGCACGACTTCCCCGGATTTGGTCTCGATATGGATGTCGGTGGCGCGCCGCTCGATGGCATTCAGGAGCAGTGAATCCACGAGCCGCACGACGGGACTCCCGGCTTGACCGTCTTCGAGCGTGTCGAGCGAGATGACGGGCGGACCGGAGTCACCGTCGCCGCGCCCGAGTCTCTCGATTCGAAGGTCCTCGGACGCGCGGTCCAGCAGGAAGCTGGAGTCGGTATTCCGCTCGATGATCGCGTCGATCTGCCCCGGATCGCCCACGTGGACGACCACGGGGCGCCGGAGGAGCAACTCCAGCCGGTCCACCTCGGACTCGACGACCGGAGGCGCCACGACGATGGAAAGGCGTTCGCCGTCCTCTACCAGCGGAACGAAGCGGTGCCGCCGGACGAGTTCCATGGGAACGCTGCGCCAGAGTGCGGGATCGTCGCGATACCCCGAGAGGTCCGCCGCGGGGTAAAGCGCAGACGGCGCCTCCGATGCGCGCGCCGCCCGGCCCTTGGTCAACGGATCAATGTCCTCGGTTCAGAGTTCCATCGTCTTCGATGGACTGATAACGGATAACCGCTTGGAGGTGATCCGCGCAACCGGGAGATTACGAAACCGCGGCGAGAAATCGCCGCGGTCGTCACGCCGGCGGGCCTTCCCGCCGGAAGGCGGCGAGGAAGCCTAGTCGCAGCAGTCGGCTTGGAAGGGGCGGGAGACCTTGCAGCGGACCACGTTCCGGGCCGGGATCTCGATGGCTTCCCCCGTCCGGACGTTCCGGCCCATCCTCGCTTCCCGGTGGGCAACCGAAAACTTGGCGATTCCCGGAAGCACGAAACCGTTGCCGGCCCGCAGTTCCTCAATCGCCAGATCACGCAGTCCGTCGAGAACCGCACCGGCCTCGCGACGACTGATTCCGGCAAACTCTGACAGGGTCGTTACGAGTTCCACCTTGGTCATTCTCGATCTGGTTCCTTTCTTCGCCCAAGCGGGGTTGGTGCCCTCGACCACCCGAAAACGAGTGGCGCGAGCGCGCGACGCGCCGCAGCGTATCACACGCCAGCGCGAACATTGTCCGACTAATTGAGTCTCTTTTGCGCCTTTTCCGAGCTTCCGTCAGAAGCCCAGAAGCTGGTCCAGCGTTGCCAGACGCCCGTTCGCGAGCACTGCGCGCACCCGCCGCAGATTCGAGATGTCTTCCAGCGGATTGCCGTCGAGCAGCACCAGATCGGCGAGGGCGCCCGGTGCGATGACCCCCAGATCTCCGGCCAGCCCCAGCGCCTCCGCGGCCGTCACGGTTGCGGCCCGGAGCGCTCCGGCGGGCCCGAGCCCCGCCTCCGACATCTGCTCGATCTCGACGATGAACCCGAGCCCGTACGGAACGATCGGAGTGTCCGTCCCCGCGATGATGCGGCCGCCGGCATCCGCGATGGCGGTGACCGTTTCCCACATGGGGCGCATCAGGGCGAGGCCGCGCTCGATCTGCGCCTCGCGGTCGCCGGCGGGCGCCCGTGGCGCGGTAAGCGAGGCGGCGAGCCACGCCGGAAACGCCCGGATCCGGCGATCGGAGGAAACGAGATCGGGTTCGCGGGCGAGCGCGAGGTCCCAGCCGCCGTAAATGAGCATGGTCGGGGTGAAGAACACTCCCGACTCGGCGATCAGGGCTCGGACGTCCTGGTAGGAGTAGCCGAGATCGGTCATCTTCGGCGAGAAGCCCCGCCGTGACGTGCCCTTGACGTGTTCAAGGCCGTTCACCCCGTAGCGGACCGCCGGATACAGCTCATGGGAGGTCACGAAGGCGCCGAAGCGCTGGGCGCGGCGGATGGCGTCCCGCTGGGACGCGTCGTCGAGCCGGACGTAGGTCTTGACCACGTCGTAATCGAGTTCCCTCGCGAGCCGCAGCAGCACGTCGCGCTCCTGCGCGCTCCCGAGCGCCGCGGCTCCCGGGTAGTAGATCCGCGTCCCGTCCAGCGTGCCGCCCGTCAGGAAGATCCGCGGGCCCACGCGGAGACCGGCCAGGATGGACTCCCGCTCCTCGAGCACCCGGTAGGTGGCCGCCGCGGGTATCCGTACCGAGGTCACCCCGTAGGCCAGATGCGCGCGCCCGAAGCGGTTCCCGAAGGCGGGGGTCATCGGATGGGTGTGCATCTCGATGAGTCCGGGGATCAGGGTGGCCCCCTCGCCGTTCACGACCCGCAACTCCTCGGGGAGCGGGTCGCCGGCCGGGGTCACCGAGACGATCCGGCCGGACTCGATCAGGACGTCCCGGCCGGGAAGGACCTCGCCCGCTTCCACATCCAGGACCCCGACGTCGTGAATCAGCAGCGTGCCCGACGCCGGCGCGAGCGGGAAGTCGTGGCGCAGCCGGATGGTCTCGGAGCCGCTGCCGTCGGCGCTGATGCGCAGGACCTCCGTGCCGGACAGGGCGACGATCGCGGTTCCGTCAGGCGTCCAGGAGGGAAAGTCCACCGGTCCTTCGAAAATGGTCTCGGGAGGCCCCGTGGGTGCACCCGCCGCGTCGAGTTGCAGGACCGCCAGTCCCCCGCCCAGCGCGAAAGCGAGCCGGCTCCCGTCCGGGGAGAACACCGGTCCGTCGGAGTCGCGCGTGCCGAAACTGGCCGCGGGCTCGTCGAGGAACCGGGTCTCGCCGCTGGTCGCGGCGACGAGCGCGATCCGGTTCCGCCCCTCCCGGTAGCGGGAGGAATACGGGACCAGGCTCGCGAGCGCGATGGTTTCGCCGTCGGCCGACCAACTGGGCATCCCGGCGCCGCGCCGCGCGGTATAGACGGCCCGCTCCTCCTGCTCTGCATCCGGTCCCGTGTCCAGGTCCCGGCTCGTGACGCGGAGGTTGCCGCGTTCGTCGAGCCAGGCGATCCGGGTCCCGTCACGGGTCACCGCCGGACTCACCTCGGCGCCGAGCCGCGCGGTGAGCTGGCTGAGCCCCGCGCCGGGTCCCGAACCCAGGCGCTTTTCCCAGATGTCCATCGTCCCGCCGCGATCGCTCGCGAAGAGCACGCTCGCCCCGTCGGGCAGCCACACCGGATCGGTGTCCAGCCAGGTGTCGCGGGTCAGCGGCAGCGGGGCCTCCGAACCGTCGAGCGGGGCGGTCCAGATGTCCCCGAGGGCGGCATAGAGGAGCCGGGTCCCGTCCGGACTGATGCTCGGCCGGATGATGCCGCGGACCGGAAGCGCCTCGTCCGACTCGGTGCGGATCTTGCCGCGGCGCTCGGGAGGACGCCGCACGCCCAACTCGGCCGACATCGGCACGAGTTCGGCGACCGCCGACGCGCTTTCCCCCGCCTCGTCACTCGCCGGGGGAAGACCCGCCCCGAGGCGCCGGATTCCGCCGTCGGCGGTATAGAGCAGCGTCGCGTCGTCCAGCCACTGGGGCCGGAAGGGGAACAGGTCCTCGCCCGCCCCGGCGAGGACCCGCGGCGCGGCGCTCCCGTCGTCGCCGTCCGGGCCGGATGCCTCCGTCGGCGCCGCGAGGGGCGCGAGCACCCACTCGCTCGCCGTGCCGATGTCGAAGCGGCTTCCCATCAGCGTGAGGCCCTCGTACTCGAGGCGCCGGAAGACCACCCGGGTCCCGTCCGGGCTCACCGCCGGAGCGGCGACGTTGCCCTCGCTTCCGGGCACGGTGACGGGAGAGGCGCCGGCCTCCAGCGAGAGCCGGTGCACCGCCCCGTCCGCCTCTCCTTCGGGAGTCGCCACGAAGACGACGCCGTCACCGTCCGGGGTCCAGGCGGGCTGGGACTCGTTGCCGAGGCTGCTCGTCGCGGGCGTCACCTCCCCGGTCGCCACGTCCAGAATCCAGATGTCGTAGCTGCCCGCGCGATCCGAGGAAAAGGCGATCCGGGCGCCGTCGGGGGACCATGCCGGCTCGCGGTCGTCGAACTCGCTGTCGGTGAGCTGCTCGGGCGCTCCTCCGAGGGCCAACTGCCAGATGTCCCAGGTCCCGCTCCGGAACGACTGATAGGCGACGCGGCCGCCCCCGGGATGAAAGTCGGGCAGCCGGTCGTCGCCGAGCCCGTCGGTGAGCGCTTCGGCGGGCCCGCCCGCCATCGGCAGCAGCCAGAGCGTCCCCTGGAGGTCCATCACCAGTTGCTCGCCGTCCGGCGACGCCGCAACGGCGAAGTTCGTCCCCTCCGTCACCCGGACCATCCGCTCGCCGGCTTCCTGCGCCCCGGCGGCGACGGAACCGGCGCCGATCAGCAGGGCGGCAAACGAGAGGCCCTTCATCGGCGGCGATCCTAGCAGCGCGGCTCCCGATATCTTTCGCTTCGGTCATGCGTTCTTCCCCTCGTTTTCCCACTCCGCGTTTCCACCGCCCGACTGCCGGCTGCCTGGCGATCGGCATTGCCGCCCTCGCCTGCGGGCCCGCAGCCGAACCCGAGCCGGCACGGTCGGCGCCGGAAGCCGCGGCCGCCGCATCCGAAGAGATCCGGCGGGTCATCGAGGAGGATGGCCGGGGCGGCGCCGCGTTCGGCGTGGTCGTAAGCGGCGAGGTTCTCGTCGCGGACGGATTCGGCTTCGCGGATACGGAGGCAGAGACGCCCGCCCGGGCCGACCACCTGTTCCGGATCGGGTCCATCACGAAACCCGTCACCGCGATGGCCATGCTGCGGCTCGTCCACCTGGAGAAGGCCCGCTTCGGCGATCCGGTAACCGAGTTCGTTCCGGAGCTCGCGGATGTCGAGAACCCCTATTCCTGGACGCCCGGCCCCAGCATCTTCCAGCTCGCGACGATGACCGGAGGGCTCGCCCGGGAGCCCCGGAACCTCCCGCGCTACCTGGTGGGCGCTCCCCGGGACTGGCTCGACACCGCGCTCCGGGCGCTCGAAGAGGTTTCGTTCGAGTACGAACCCGGGACCCGCTACCAGTACTCCAACATCGGCTACGCGATGCTCGGCGCCGCCGCGGAGCGGGCCGCCGGCGAGCCCTTCATGGACCACGTCAGGGACAGCCTCCTGACCCCGCTCGGGATGGACTCGAGCACCTTCTACCCAGTCCCGGAGCTTGAGGACCGCATCGCGGAGGGGGTCACCGTCGAGGACGACGGCAGCCTCGATGCCGAGACGCCGGCGCGGGAACACGCCGGGCGCGGCTACAAGGTGCCGAACGGCGCGCTCTATTCGACGGTCGAGGACCTGAGCGTGTTCCTGCGTTTCCTGATCGGGACCGAGGGCGAGCCGTTCGACGGGGTGATCCCGGCGAGCGTCCGGCAGGACAACCTGACCAAGGCCTTCGCCACCGGGGACCTCGCGAGCGGCTACGGCTTCGGGTTCATGGCCCGGCGCCTCGACGACGCCGGCGGCGACTCGTTCACCGCCTACGGCCACGGGGGAAGCGTTGCCGGATACCGGGCGGCGGCCTGGATCGAGCCGGAAACCGACGCCGCGGTGATCCTGCTCCGGAACGTGGGGGGCGACGGCCTGAACCTGACGGAGCTGTCGCTCGCGGCGCTCGCGGAGGTGGTGGCGGCTCTCCGCTGATCGGGGTCTCCGCCGCGACGCCCGAGTGCCCCGCATCCCCCGCATCTCGCTCGCCTGGTGGATCCTTATCGGGATGGCCGGGGGCGTGTGTCTCGGTCTCGCCGCGCCGCACTGGGCCGGGCGCATCGAGTTCCTGAGCACCCTGTTCCTGCGGCTGATCCGGTCGATCATCGCGCCGGTGCTGGTGGGGGTGCTGATCCGGGCGATCGCGGGCGCCGGGTCGATGGGCGCGCTGGGGCGGCTGGGCTGGAAGTCGGTGGTGTGCTTCGAGATCGCCACCACCGTCGCCCTGCTGCTCGGCTGGTTCAGCGTGGCGGCGACCCGGCCGGGCGACGGCCTGTCGCTCGGCGGGGCGTCCGGCGTGGAACTCCCGGAACCGGCCGGCTTCCTCGCGGCGCTCGAGAGCGCCGTCCCGACGAGCATCGTGGACGCCCTGGCGCGGGGCGACGTGCTGCAGATCGTGGTGTTCTGCTTCGTGTTCGGAATCGCGTGCCTCTCGGTCGGCAACCGGGCCCGGCCGGTGGTGGATTTCGCGGAGGCGCTCGCGGAAGTCGCGTTCCGCTACACCGACTACGTCATGTACCTCGCGCCCCTCGCGGTGTTCGCAGCCGCCGCGAATGCGGTCGCGGGCAGCGGGTCCGCCGGCCTCGAGGGCCTCGCCGAGTTCGCGGCCGTCGCCTGGCTGGCGCAGGGGTTCTTCCTGCTCGTGGTGCTGGCGGGAGGCCTGTTCGGATGCGGCATCCCGCTGCGGCGGTTCGCGCACCACATGCGCGAGCCCTTCCTGGTGGGTTTCGCCACGACCTCGAGCGCCGCCGCCCTCCCCCAGACGCTCGAGAACCTGCAGCGCTTCGGGGTGCCGCGGCGCATCCTCGGAGTGGTGACGCCGCTGAGCCTGAGCCTCAACATGAACGGCAGCACGATCCACCTGGGGATGGCCACCCTGTTCATCGCGCAGGCGGCCGGAATCGACCTCTCGTGGGAGCAGGCGGCGATCATCCTGCTGACCCTGAAGGTGACGAGCAAGGGGGTGGCCGGAATCCCGCGCGCCAACTTCGTGATCCTCGCGGCCGTGTTCGAGGGGCACGGCCTGCCCATGGAGGGGCTGGGCATCCTGCTCGGGATCGACGCGCTGATCGATCCGATCCGCACGAGCACGAACGTCGCGAGCCACTGCGCCGCCCCGGCGGTGGTCGCGCGCTGGGAGGACCCCGAGTTCGCGAGGGCCGGGCGGCTGGACGCGACGGGCTGAGCCGGCAGTCCTCCCCGGGTCGGCTACCTGGCGAGGAGGCGCCGGGCCTGGCGGAGGTGCAACTCCTCGAGCAGTTCCCCGTCGAGTTCGACCACCGCGACGCCGCGGGCGCCGGCATCCTCCATGACGCGGACCACGCGCTCCGCCCAGGCGCGTTCCTCCGGGGTGGGTGCGAAGGCCTCGTGGATGACGGGGATCTGCGCCGGGTGGACGGCGGACTTGCCGTCGAAGCCCGCCTCGGCGGCCCGCCGGGCGCTGCCGCGTAACCCTTCGAGATCGCGGAAGGCGAACCAGGGCGCGTCCCAGCCGTGGATGCCCGCGGCACGCGCGGCGAGCAGGATCCGCTGCCGGACGAAATCGAGCTCGGACTCGCCCTGCCGCATCCGGGCGCCCAGGCTGAGCCGGTAGTCGGCGGACCCGAAGACCAACCCTTCGACTCCCGGTAGCCGGGCGAGGTCGAAGACGTTCCGAGCGCCGGGCGCCGTCTCGATCATCAGCCAGAGCGGCGCCGCGCGGCCCAGCACGTCGCGGGCTACCCGGACGACCTCGCCGGATTCGGCCTTGGGCAGGAGGACGGCATCGAATCCGGCGGTCGCCGCGGCTTCCAGATCGGCCTGTCCGCCGGGTCCTTCCGGAGGATTGGTCCGGAGCGCGACGACCGCCCCGCCGGCCCCCAGCGCGGCCCGGGACTCCTGAAGGCGTTCCCGCGCGGCCTCCTTGTGCGACGGGTGGACGCCGTCCTCGAGATCGAGCACCAGGACGTCGGCGCCGCGGGCGGCGGCCTTCGCGATCATCCGCTCGCTGGACGCCGGTACGTAGAGGAGCGAGCGGTGGGGGCGCAGCGTTTCCTTCACCTGTTCGAGTATTCCACGGGAACCGCTCGGTCGCGGCCATCGTTGGGATAGGCATGATGAGACTGCTGCGCACGACAACCCTTGCAACCATCGCTCTCGGCCTGGCCGCCTTCCCGGCGCTCGGGCAGGAAAGACCCTGGCTCCACGTCCAGGTCGAGGGCGACGACGACAACACCAAGGTCGAGGTGAACCTGCCGCTCGCCGCGGTGGAGGCCCTCGGCGACTCGCTCGGCGAGAAGATCCTCGACGAGATGACGCACGAGTGGGAAGAGGGCGGCGACGTGGACATGGACGCCGAGGACCTCCGCGCCTTCTGGCAGTCGCTCCGGGACAACCCGGGCGCCTGGATGACCATCGACGAAGAGGACGGCGGCAGCCTCCGCGCCCGGATGGACGGCGACGAAGTCCGGATCGAGGGCACCGGTGACGACGGCTCGCTCGACATCCGGTTTCCCGTGACCTTCGGCGACGCGCTCTTCGGCGACGAGGGCAGCGATCCCGACCTCGGCGCGGCCATCCGCGCGCTCGCGGACCACGACGACGTCCTGGTCTCGGTGGGCGGGGACGACGGCCGGGTCCGGATCTGGATCGAGCCCCGGTAGCCCGCCATGCTCCGCCTGCTCGGAATCCTGCTGGCCGCGGCCCTGATTTCGGCGCTCGTCTTCGGCGCCTGCGTCGCGGCCTGCGGCGTCGCGGTGGTCTCGGTGGTCGCCGAGGAAGGGCCGAACATCGTGGCGCCCGTTCCCCTGATGCTTCCGCTGGCCGCCCTCCATCTCGTGCCGGAACACCTGGTGGACGACGAGGTCCACGAAGAGATGGATGCGCTGGGCGGAGCGGCGGTCCTGGCGCTCGGGCCGTTCGCGAGAGCCCTCGAAGAGGCGGGCGACGCCGTGCTCGTCCGGGTCACCGACGGGAAGGACCACGTCCTCATCGCCACCGAGGGCGACGACCTCGTCATCCGGGTGCAGGAGGGCGGCGATCCGGGCAACCGGGCCTTCGTGCGAACGCCGCTTCGCGTGCTCGAGGACATCGGGAACGCCTGCGAGGTGTCGGACGATTCCGAAATCCGCTGCCGTCCCCTCGGGATGGCCCGGTCGCTCCTCTCGGCGGCCCGCGGCTCGGAAGTCGAGGTCCGCGACGGCGAGACCCGGGTGGACATCACCGTCTGGTAGCCGCAGGACTCCAGCGCTGTCTCCCACCGGTCCTGGCCGTTTTTCTGTAAGTTCCTGAAACCCTTAGCCTGTGCCCATGAAGAACATCACTGTTTCCGTGGATGAAGAGACGTACCGGCAGGCGCGTATCGTCGCAGCGGAGAGAGGTACTTCCGTTTCCGCCCTGGTGAGGAATTTCCTGCGGAAAATGGCGCAAGATGGCGCCGTCGAGAGCCCCAACAAACGGTTGCTCCGCACTTTGGCGGAGATTGACGAATCCATGCGCGCCAGGGGTTCGCAGTTCAGCGCCGCCGACCGGCTCGCGCGCGAAGACCTCTACGACCGGGCCGCCCGGCGGCGGGAAGACGAGGAGGCGCTGAAGCGCGAACCGCCTCGTTGAGTTCGCCTCTGTGCCGTGAGCCGGGTTCCGGCGTCGAGGACGTAAGCGACGGGGAGGACTGGAGCGGGTTCCGGGGCGCGCATCGGTTCGCGGACGCCAGCTGAGCGCGGCGGAGGCGTTGTCGGGGAGCTCGCGGGCCTTCGGGCCGCGACGCCGGCCGGAGGCTGGCGCTCCGAAGCTCTCCGATTCAGAACCGGAACAGCCGGGTGAACTTGACGATAAACGACTGGGTGTTCAGCTCGGGATACCCGGGGACCAGGGTGTCCCGGAGCGAGTTGTAGACCACGTAGAAGTCGCTGCCGGGCTCGTACTCCCAGCGGAACCGGACGTTCGTCGAGAGGCTGCCGGCGGCGCTGTTGTACTGGAGGAACGCGGCCAGGAAGCTCCGCGGCGAGACCGTGTAGTTGATCCGGGCGGCGAGCAGGTTCGTGTCGTAGTCCCCCTCGGGCAGGGCGATCCAGTTCACCGAGACCGTGGGCTCGACGGTGAGCCGGGTCATGAGTTCGACCCGGCCGCGCCAGGCGAGTTCGCGGCGGGTTCCGGAGAAAAAGCCGCCCTGCTGGTAGGCGAAGCCGCCCGACACCGGTCGCTGGGGGCCCGCCTGGTAACTGACCCGCACCGTGTCGAAGTCGTAGCTGCCGGGCCCGACGCCGAGGTCGTCGCTCAGCGAGAACGACTCGCTCAGCACCTCGCGGTTCCGGTTGGCGTTCACGTTGAAGCTGTCCCCGTTCTCGAACTCCATGTCGTAGCGGAAGCCGAAGATCCGGGTTTCGAGCACGCCTTCGTTGTCCGTCGTGTAGTCCACGCTGCCGGTCCAGCCGATCTTGCGTAGCCACGCGATGGAGTGGGGCCGGGGGCTGAACCGTGCCTCCGCGTAGTTCCGCTGGAAGTCCAGGCGGCGCAGGAACCCGATCCCGGGGTCGAATTCGTCCCCCACCACCAGCCGCTCCGCCTGCACGCCGTAGCGGTCGCCGTTGTAGTCGAGCTGGCCCAGGTAGCTCAGCCCGGTCTCGTCCTCGAGTTCGTTCTGCGTCCAGGCCGCGTAGCTGCGGATGTCCAGGTTTTCGAAGAACCCGAAGCGGGCGTCCATCCCGTAGGCGAAGTTCCTCCCCAGGCCGCTCGCGGTATGGGAGCGGTACGTCCCCATCACCCCGACGGTGCTGCGGTTCAGGATGTCGCGCTTCAGCCGGAAGACGGAGAAGTCCGTCTCCGGGGATCCGGCGGCCGGGCTCTCGCTGCTGCGGATGGCGATGGCGCCCACGTTGTAGTCGCCCAGCTTCCCCGTCACCCGGGCACCGCCCGTGATGGGCACCGCCTGTCCGGCCTCGATGCCGATACGGCGGCTGAAGAAGAGCACCGGCGTGCTGCTCGGCGGCCCGAAGCTGCGCGTGGACCCCGGCGGCGCGCCGCGGCCCCCCGAGGCGCCGAAGTCGAAGATCCCCTGACCCTCCAGGAAGAACTCGCGCTTTTCGGGGAAGAAGAGGCTGAAGCGGGTGAGGTTGATCTGCTGCGCGTCGGCTTCGACCTGGGCGAAGTCGGTGTTCCAGGTGAGGTCGGCGGTGAGCCCACTGGTGATGCCGACCTTGGCGTCCACCCCGAAGTCGCCGCCGAAGTCGCGGTCGAGCGCCCCGGTGGCGACCCGGGCCCCGGCGGCGTCTCCGATCAGGTACGGCTTCACCTCGACCGTCCGGGAACTCGCCGGCGCCTCGAGACCCACCAGGGTGCCCGCCGAACTGACTTTGGTGATCGCCCGCGGCCCGAGCGCCGCCGGGACCTGGGTCAGATAGGACATCTCGTTCTTCCAGCGGACCACCCGGCGGAAGTTGATGCCCCACACCTGGGGGCCGCCCCGGTCGTAGCGCAGGGTCTTGAACGGGATGCGCATCTCCATGGTCCAGCCGTTCTCGAAGCGCGCCGCCTTGGAATCCCAGACCGCGGTCCAGTCCCGGTTCACCCCCCGTTCATCCACGATGAGCCCGTCGAAGAAGCCGCCGATGGGGTTCAGGTAGAAGAAAAAGGCGTTCCGGCGGTCGTAAAAGGTGTCCAGAATCACCGCGAGGTTGGCGTTGTTGAAGATGCCGAAGTTGTCCCGCCGCATCTCGGTCGCCACGATCCGGTCCGGCTGCGAATCCCAGCACCGCCCGGCCACGTACACCGCGTCGTCGTCGAAGAAAACCCAGACCTCGGTGTCCTCGGTGGCCGGCTCGCCCTCGAGCGGCAGCGCCTGGATGAAACCGCCGACGCCCGGAACGCGGTCGTAGATTCCGTCGTCGAGCCGGCCGTCGAGTTCGAGGGGCTCGTCGATGCGGGTAGCGCGCATGGTGGCCCCGCCGGCGTCGTCGCGGCGGACCATCGCGGGGAGCTCGGGAGGCGCGGGACCGCGCACCACGGCCGCGGGGGCCGGGGCCGATCCCTGACTGTCGGGGCGTTCCGCGAGTTCGGCCGACTGCGCCCACAGCGCGACCGGACCGAACAGGGTGAACAGGGCGGCCAGGAACGCGTAGCGGGACAAGAGCAGAGCTTGGGCTCCGAAACTGTACGTCGGGATTCGCCTCTGATCCGGATGGCTCGAGCTTTGTTGCCCCCAACTGCTTTCGGCAGCTCCGCGCCGTGCGGCGGAGCGGCGGTTCGCGCTCTGCGGGCCTTCGGCCCGCGTGCCGGCCGGAGGCCGGCGTTCGAAGCCGTACGCGCCACCTTGCCGGTCTGAAGGCCGGCGCTCCTCTCCTAGAAGCGGAAGAGGCGGGTGAACTTGACGATGAAGGACTGCGTGTTGAGTTCGGGGTATCCGGGGGCCAGGGTGTCCCGGAGCGAGTTGTAGACGACGTAGAAGTCGCTGCCCGGTTCGTACTCCCAGCGGAAGCGCACGTTCGTGGAGAGGCTGTCGGCGGCGGTGTTGTACTGGAGGAAGGCGGCGACGAAGCTGCGCGGCGAGAGGGTGTAGTTGATCCGCGACGCGATCAGGCTGGTGTCGTAGTCGCCGGCCGGGAGGTCGATCCAGTTCACCGAGAGGGTGGGCTCGAGGGAGAAGCGCGTCGTCACCTCGACGCGTCCGCGCCAGGCCGCCTCGCGGCGCGTCCCGGAGAAGAAGCCCCCCTGCTGGAAGGCGAAGTTTCCGGAGACCGGACGCTGCGGCCCCGCCTGGTAGGCGACCCGGACGTGGTCGAAGTCGTACGGCCCCGCCCCCACGCCGATCCCCTCGTCCTCGTCCAGCAGGAACTCTTCACGGAGCACCTCGTGGTTCCGGGCGGTATCCACGTTGAGTCGGTCACCGTTTTCGAACTCGACCTCCGTAGCCAATTGGAGGATCCGGGTCTCGAGAGTCCCTGCGTTATCGGTGGTGTGGTCGATGCTGCCGGTCCAGCCGATCTGGCGCAGCCAGGAAATGGAATGCGGCCGGGGGCTGAAGCGCGCCTCCGCGTAGTTGCGCTGGAAGTCACGGCGCCGGAGGAACCCGATCCCCGGATCGAATCCGTCCCCGACCACCAGCCGTTCCGTCTTCACCCCGTAGCGGTCGCCGTTGTATTCGAGCTGGCCCAGGTAGCTCATCCCGGTCGTGTCCTCGAGTTCGTTCTGGGTCCAGGCCGCGTAGGACTGGATGGTGAGGTTCTCGAAGAACCCGAAGCGGGCGTCCATCCCGTAGGCGAAGTTCCGGCCGAGGCCGCTGGCGGTGTGGGAGCGGTAGGTGCCCATCACGCCCACCGTGCTGCGGTTCAGGATGTCGCGCTTCAGCCGCAGCACCGAGAAGTCGGTCTCCGGCGCGCCGGCGGCGCTGTTCGCGCCGGTGCGGATGGCGAGCGCCCCGACGCCGAAGTCGCCGAGCTTGCCCGTCACCCGCCCGCCGCCGAGGATCGGCACGATCTGGCCGCCGGCGATCCCGATCTGGCGGCTGAAGAAGAGCACCGGGGTGCTGCTCGGCGGGCCGAAGCTGCGCGTCGATCCCGCGGGAGGGCTGCGGCTCGAAGTGCCGAAGCTGAAGGTCCCCTGCCCCTCGAGGAAGAACTCGCGCTTTTCGGGAAAGAACAGGCTGAAGCGGGTGAGGTTGATCTGCTGCGCGTCCGCCTCCACCTGGGCGAAGTCGGTGTTCCAGGTGAGATCGGCGATGAGGCCGCTCGTGACGCCGACCTTGGCGTCCACCCCGAACTCGCCGCCGTAGTCCCGATCCAGCCGGCCGGCGCCGGCGCGGATTCCGGCGGCGTCCCCGATGAGGTACGGCTTCACCTCGACGGTCCGGGCACTGGCCGGCGCCTCGATGCCGACCAGAGTGCCCGCCGAGCTGACCTTGGTGATGGCGCGGGGTCCGAGGGCCGTGGGAACCCCGGTAAGGAAGGACAGCTCGTTCTTCCAGCGCACGATGCGGCGGAAGTTGATTCCCCACACCTGGGGGCCGCCGCTCGCGTAGCGCAGCGTCTTGAACGGGATCCGCATCTCCATGGTCCAGCCGTTTTCGAACCGGGCCGCCCGCGAGTCCCAGACCGCGGTCCAGTCGCGGTTGGGAGGGTTCTCGTCCGCGATGAGGCCGTCGAAGAACCCGCCGATCGGGTTCATGTAGAAGAAGAAGGCGTTCCGGCGGTCGTAGAAGGTGTCCAGGATGACCGCGAGGTTCTCGTTGTTGAAGATGCCGAAGTTGTCCCGCCGCATCTCGGTGGCCACCATGCGGTGGGGCTGGCTGTCCCAGCACCGGCCGGCGATGTACACCGCCTCGTCGTCGTAGAAGACCCAGACGTCGGTGGGCTCGGTGGCCGGTTCGCCCTCGAGCGGCAGCGCCTGGATGAACCCGCCCACCCCGGGCACCCGGTCGTAGATGGCGTCGTCGAGGCGGCCGTCGAAATCGAGCGGCTCGGTGAGGCGGGTGGCGCGCATGGTGGCGCCCCCGGCGTCGTCGCGGCGCACCATCTCGGGGAGATCCGGAGGGGCGGGTCCCCGCACCGCGGCCGCGGGCGCCGGCGCCGCCCCCTGACCGTCCTGGCGGTCCGCGAGCTCCGCGGGCTGCGCCCGGAGCGAAACCGGAGCGATCAGGGTGGCGCCGGAAATCAGGAAGCCGTACGCGGAGCGGCGCCAGGACGGGAACACGGGCAGCGGAACTGTACGCCGGGATGCGTAGGCCGGCGCTCCTTGCCCTAGAAACGGAAGAGGCGGGTGAACTTGACGATCAGGGCCTGGGTGTTCAGCTCGGGGTATCCCGGGACCAGCGTGTCCCGGAGCGAGTTGTAGACGACGTAGAGGTCGCTCCCCGGCTCGTACTCCCAGCGGAAGCGCACGTTCGTCGAGAGGCTGTTCGCGGCGGTGTTGTACTGGAGGAACGCCGCGAGAAAACTGCGCGGCGACAGGGTGTAGTTGATCCGGGAGGCGATCAGGCTGGTGTCGTAGTCGCCGGCCGGGAGCGCGATCCAGTTCAGCGAGACGATGGGTTCGAGGGTGAGCCGGGTCGTCACTTCCACCCGTCCGCGCCATGCCGCCTCGCGGCGGGTCCCGGAGAAGAATCCCCCCTGCTGGTAGGCGAAATTGCCGGAGACCGGGCGCTGGGGCCCGGCGTTGTAGCTGACCCGGACGGAGTCGAAGTCGTAGGCGCCGGCTCCCACGCCGATCCCGTCGTCCCGATCCAGCAGGAACTCCTCGCTCAGGACCTCCCGGTTGCGGGTGACGTCGAGGTTCAGCCGGTCGCTGTTTTCCATTTCGACCCGCGTCTGCAGCGAGAAAATCCGGGTCTCGAGGACGGACTCGTTGTCGGTGGTGTAGTCGACGCTGCCGGTCCAGCCGATCTTGCGGAGCCAGGGGATCGAGTGCGGCCGCGGGCTGAAGCGCGCCTCGGCGTAGTTGCGCTGGAAGTCCCGCCGCCGCAGGAACCCGATTCCCGGGTCGAACCCGTCCCCCACCACCAGCCGCTCGGTCTTGAGGCCGTAGCGGTCGCCGTTGTAGTCGAACTGGCCCAGATAGCTCATCCCGGTCTCGTCCTCGAGTTCGTTCTGGGTCCACGCGGCGTAGGTCTGGATGGTGAGATGCTCGAAAAACCCGAACTGGGCATCCATCCCCCAGGCGACGTTCCGCCCCAGCCCCCTGGCGGTGTCGGAGCGATAGGTGCCCATCACGCCCACCGTGCTGCGGTTCAGGATGTCGCGCTTCAGCCGCAGTACCGAGAAGTCGGTCTCGGGCGCGCCCGCGGTGCTGTTGGCGCCGCTGCGGATGGCGAGCGCCCCGACGCCGAAGTCGCCGAGCTTGCCGGTCACCCGCCCGCCGCCGAGGATCGGCACCACCTGGCCGCCGGCGATCCCGATCTGGCGGCTGAAGAAGAGCACCGGAGTGCTGCTCGGCGGGCCGAAGCTGCGCGTGGATCCGGAGGGCGGCGCCCGCGACGCGGTGCCGAAGCCGAAGATCCCCTGCCCCTCGAGGAAGAACTCGCGCTTCTCGGGAAAGAACAGGCTGAAGCGGGTGAGGTTGATCTGCTGGGCGTCCGCCTCCACCTGGGCGAAATCGGTGTTCCAGGTGAGGTCGGCGGTGAGCCCGCTGGTGATCCCGACCTTGGCGTCCACCCCGTAGTCGCCGCCGTACTCGCGTTCCAGCCCGCCGGCGCCCGAGCGAACCCCGGCGCCGTCGCCGATCACGTAGGGCTTGACGTCGACGGTCCGGGAACTCGCCGGCGCTTCGAGGCCCACGAGGGTGCCCGCCGAGCTGATCTTGGTCATGGCACGCGGCCCCAGGGCGGCGGGAAGCTGGGTCAGATAGGAATATTCGTTCTTCCAGCGCACGATGCGGCGGAAGTTGATCCCCCAGACCTGGGGACCGCCGCTCGCGTAGCGCAGGGTCTTGAAGGGGATCGCCATCTCCACGGTCCAGCCGTTTTCGAACCGGGCCGCGCGCGAATCCCAGACCGCGGTCCAGTCGCGGTTCACGTTCAGTTCGTCCACGATGAGGCCGTCGAAGAAGCCGCCGATCGGGTTCAGGTAGAAGAAGAAGGCGTTCCTGCGGTCGTAGAAGGTGTCCAGGATGAGGCCGAAGTTCTCGTTGTTGTGGATGCCGAAGTGGTCGCGCCGCATCTCGGTGGCGAGCATCCGGTGGGGCTGGGAGTCCCAGCAGCGGCCCGCGACGTAGAGCGTGTCGTCGTCGTAGAAGACCCAGACCTCCGTCGTCTCGGTGGCGGGCTCGCCTTCGAGCGGCAGTGACTGGATGAAGCCGCCCACGCCGGGAACCCGGTCGTAGATGGCGTCGTCGAGGCGGCCGTCGAAGTCGAGCGGCTCGGTGAGGCGGACGGCGCGCATGGTGGCGCCGCCGACGTCGTCGCGCCGGACCATCTCGGGAAGATCGGGAGGGGCGGGACCCCGGACGACAAAGGCAGCCGCCGGGGCCGTTCCCTGCCCACTCCGGCGGTCGGCGGGCTCGTTCGACTGGCTCCACGCGAACGCTGGAACCATCAGACCCGCACCGGCCAGCAGGAACCGGAACGCGGTCCGGGGCACGAAAGAGACGTCAGGCGGCGGAACCTTGGGGGCCACGGGTCGGAGCCTGTCAGAAACGGAACAGACGGGTGAACTTGACGATGAACGACTGGGTGTCGAGTTCGGGATACCCGGGCATCAGCGTGTCCCGCAGCGAGTTGTAGACGAGATAGAAGTCGCTGCCCGGCTGGTACTCCCAGCGGAACCGGATGTTCGTGGAGAGGCTGTTCGCGGCGCTGTTGTACTGGAGAAAGGCGGCGAGAAAGCTCCGGGGAGAAAGGTTGTAGTTGAGCCTCGCGGCAACCAGCCGGGTGTCGTAGACCCCGCCCGGGAGAGTGATCCAGTTGAGGGAGACGGTCGGTTCCACGATGAAGTGGGGAATGACTTCGAGCCGGCCGCGCCAGGCGAGTTCGCGTCTCGTTCCCGAGAAGAACCCGCCCTGCTGGTAGGCGAAGTTTCCCGAGACGGGCCGTTGGGGCCCGGCCCGGTAGCTGAGGCGGGCGGTTTCGAAGTCATGGGCGCCGACGGCCACCGCGAGGTCGTCCGCCAGCCGGAATTCCTCGTGGAGCACTTCCCGGTTCCGCGCCAGCTCGAACTGGAAGCTGTCTCCGTTCTCCAGCTCGGCGTCGGACCGGAGAGCAAGAATCCGGGTTTCGAGATTCCCGTCCGTGTCGGTGGTGTAGTCGAGGCTGCCGGTGCCGCCGATCTTCCGCAGCCAGGCGATCGAGCGCGGCCGGGGGCTGAAGCGCGCCTCCGCGTAGTTGCGCTCGAAGTCCCGGCGCCGCAGGAACCCGATCCCGGGATCGAAGCCCTCGCCGACCACCAGCCGCTCGAGCTGGAGCCCGTAGCGGTCGGCCTGGTAGTCGAACTGGCCGCGATAGCTCATGCCGGTCCGCTCCTCGTGTTCGTTCTTCGTCCAGGCCGCGTAGCTGCGGATGTCGAGGTTCTCGTAGAACCCGAAGCGCGCGTCCATCCCGTAGGCGGCGTTGCTCCCCAGGCCGCCTCCCGCGTCCGAGCGATGGGTCCCCATCAGCCCGACGGTGCTGCGGCCGAGGATGTCCCGTTTCAGCCGGACGACCGAGAAGTCGGTTCCCGGGGCGCCCGTGGCGGCGTTCTCGCCGGACCGCATGGCGAGCGCGCCGACGCCGAAGTCGCCGAGCTTCCCGGTCACCCGGGCGCCGCCGCGGATCGGCGCCAACTGGTTCCCGGCGATCCCGATCCGGCGGCTGAAGAAGAGGAGCGGAACGCTGCTCGGCGCTCCGAATCGGCGGGCCGAGGCGCGCGGCGTCCGCTCCGAGGTCCCGAAGGCGAAGAGTCCCTGTCCTTCCAGAAAGAACTCCCGCTTCTCGGGGAAGAAGAGGCTGAAGCGGGTCAGGTTGATCTGCTGGGCGTCCGCCTCGACCTGCGTGAAGTCGGTGTTCCAGGTCAGATCGGCGGTGAGCCCGCTGGTGATGCCGACCTTGGCGTCAACCCCGAAGTCGGAACCGAACTCCCGGTCGAATGGGATGTCCTCCCTCCGCGCCCCAGCGGCATCGCCGGTGAGGTACGGCTTCACCTCCACGGTCCGGGAGCTGGGCGGCGCCTCGAGGCCGACCAGGGTGCCGTAGGAACTGACCTTGGTGATCGACCAGATGCCGAGGGCGGCCGGGAGTTGGGTCAGGTAGGAGATCTCGTTCTTCCAGCGGACGACCCGGCGGAAGTTGATGCCCCAGACCTGGGGGCCTCCGGCGGGATAGCGGAGGGTCTTGAACGGAAACCGCAGTTCGGTCGTCCAGCCGTCCTCGAACCAGGCGGTCCGGGAGTCCCACACGGCGGTCCAGTCCCGGTTGAAGTTGCGTTCGTCGGTGATGAGGCCGTCGAAGAACCCGCCGAGGGGGTTCAGGTAGAAGATGAAGGCGTTCCGGCGGTCGTAGAAGGTGTCGAAGGTGACGGCCAGGTGCTGGTTGAGCCAGATGCTCCCGTGGTCGCGCCGGAGTTCGTTGGCCACGATCCGGTGGGGCTGGGTGTCCCAGCAGCGTCCGGCGATGTAGATCGCCTCGTCGTCGAAAAAGACCCAGACCTCGGTCTTTTCGGTGGCCGGCGCTCCTTCGAGCGGCTCGGTCTGGATGAAATCGCTGATTCCGGGAACCTGGTCGTAGATCGGCTCGTCGAGGCGTCCGTCGAAGTCGAGGGGCTCTTCGAGGCGGACGGCCCGAATGGTGGCGCCGCCCTGGTCGTCGCGCCGGATCATCGCCGGGGGTTCGGGGGGCGCGGGACCGTGGATCACCGGAGCCGGCCGCTGAGCCCTGGACGCCTGCGAAGAACCCGACCCCGGCATGGCGGGAGCCGCAGCGGCGACAGCCAGCAGGCCGACAGCCGCCAAGGCGCCGGCGCACACCCGAATCCGGCGCACACCCGGTCCGATCCGAGAGCCGAACACGGCCCCGACGCCGCGGGCAGCCGGTGGTGAAACCCGCGCGCCGTTCAACGGGCGATGCATCCCGGCTCTTCCCTCACGCGCCTTGTCCGCCGGGCGCCTCCCCGGACCCGGCGGTCACGCGAGTTTCACCACCCCGGCAATATCCTCTCGTCTCACGCATGAGGTGATGGTGGAGGAGATGCCACCATGAAGCAACCGCAGGAGCGCCCCACGCGCCTGCCCGGAGAAACCTCATCGTGCGCAGTATGCGAGCTTTTTCCATAGCCGCCCTGGCGGCGGTCGGGCTGGCCGCCGGGGCCTGCGGCGGAGGCGGCTCCACACCCATCGTCCCAACGCCCGTCAGCCCCCCTCCCACGGCGGGCGAGCCCACCCCACCGGCGGGCGGACCCGTCGACCCAAACGACTGGACCGTCGCGGCGGTCGCCAACCTCGCCCTGGGTTACACCGGGGCCCAGGGAGTCTGGACGGGCTTCGACCCCGGCGAGCATCCATCGGTGGTGCCGTACAGGTCCGACGGGGGAGAGGTCGAATCGGCGCTGGCCATCAACTTTCCCGCTCCCGAAAAACTGGGCGATGCAACGGCGCTGAGCGCCGACCCACCCTTCAGGTCGCTGCACCGCATCGCCAATGTGAATGCCGACATCAAGACGAAGCTCCGCGAGATCCCGTACTTCGACTTCAACCTCGTCCTGGGCGGCGTCGATTCGTTCGTGATGGTCGCCGGAGGGGGCGACGCTTTTCTCGACCCCTCCAGGTTGGACTGGACCTCCTTCTTCATTCACGAGATGTTCCATCGGTATCAGTTTGCGCGCTTCGGTGGCCGCCGGGGCGCCCAGGACATAGAGAACTACGCCTTCGACGCCGACAACATCGCCATGGCCACGCTGGAGGAGCGAGCGCTCAAGGAGGCCGTCACGGCGGGTGATCGGGCGACGCGCGAGGCGGCGGCCCGCCGTTTCGCCGCCATCCGCAGCACCCGCTTTCTCGCCGACCGGCGGGTGGTGCTGGACCACGACCAGGAGCGGTTCGAGGGTTCCGCCCGTTACCTCGAACACCGCATGGCCGGCGACGACACCCGGTTCCGTCGCCACGGCGGAAACTACGAGGCCGGCCTCGTCGGGGACCCGGACGCCCTCTCGCAACGGAGGCTGGGGATCAAGGAGTACTACGCTTTCGTTCGCTTCTACGCGACCGGCGCCGCGGTCCTGCGGGCGCTCGACCTGCTGGGGGCAGCGGGCGCCGACCGGAGCGTCGAGGGAGGGGAATCTCCGGCGGATGTCCTGATCGAGCACCTCGGCGTGAGCCAGCCCGACATGCCAGGCCTGATCGCGGACGCCCGCGCCGCCTACGACCCCGATAACGAGTTGCCGGCCGCGGCGGAGCGGGCGGCCGCGGCCGCCGCGAAGGAAGGGCCCGTGTTCCCGGAATGAAACAGAGTCGGGGACAGGCCCCGCGGGGGGGCGGCCCCGTTCACGGGCTGCCCGGGCTAGAACCGGAAGAGGCGCGTGAACTTGACGACCAGGGCCCGGTCGGTCAGCCCGCTGAGGCCGTCATCCCCGTCCCGGTTCATGCTGAAGACGACGAAGAGGTCGCTGCCCGGCGAGTACTCCCAGCGGAACCGCACGTTGGCGGACATCAGTTGGGCGGCCGAGTTGTACTGCACCAGCGCCCCGACGAAACTGCGCGGTGACACGGTGTAGGTGGCGCGCAGGCGGCTGACCTGGGCCCGCACCTCGCCCGCCGGGACCGTGATCCAGTTGAAGCTGAGGTTCGGCTCCATGGAGAAGCGCCGGTTGACCTCCGCCCGACCCCAGTAGCCGACTTCCTGCCGGGTGCCCCCGAAGAAGTCGCCGAACTCGTAGCGGACGTACCCCGAGACGGCGCGGTGGGTGCCGAACCAGAACCGGACCCCGCTCCGCGCGAAACGGTAGTTGCCGGCGGGGACATCAACGTCGCTGGAGAGGCGGAATCCCTCGAGGAGACGCTCCTCGGTCACGGAGTGGGTCACCACGAAGCGGTCGCTGCTCTCGAAGATGGCCCGTCCCTCGAAGTTGTATTCCCGCGTCTCCATCTCGCCGTCGGGACGGTCGTACTGGTTCGCATCCACCTTGAACTCGAACTGCCGGATCGTCTCGATGCCGCGCGGGCGCGGCGCCAACGTGAAGGAACCCCCATTCTTGGTGAAGTCGCGGCGCCGCACGAAACCCATCCCCGGATTGAAGTCCTCGCCGAGGTAGAGACGCTCGGCGGAGACATCGATCAGGTCGGTGTCGTAGCGGAACTGGCCCATGTAGCTGGCCGCCTGGTGTCCGGTCTCCACTCCGGCCTCGCTCGTCGCCATGTAGAAGGTGTTGAACCGGACGTTGTCGGTAGGGGCGAAGTTGCCGTCCACGCCGTAGAGGGAGTTGGATCCCGAGCCGTCCGCGGTCATGTTCCGGTGGGTGGCGATGACGCCGATGTTGGAGCGCGCGAAGAGGTCGCGCTTCACCCGGAAGGCGCTGAAGTTCGTGCTCTCCGCGTCGACTCCCTGGGCCTCGCCGGTCTGGATGTTCATGAGCCCCATCTGGTAGGCCCCGGCCCGGCCGTGGAGGCGGGCGCCGCCCAGAATCGGCACCGCACTGCCGCCCGAGATGCCGATGGACCGGCTGAAGAACGGAATGGGGGCGTCGGACGGTCCCTGGCCGCCGAAGGCGCGCGTCTGGCGGCCGCCGAAATCGAAGACCCCCTGTCCCTCGAGGAAAAACTCCCGCTTCTCCGGGTAGAACAGGCTGAAGCGGCTCAGGTTGACCTGGGTCTCGTCGTCCTCCACCTGGGCGAAATCGGTGTTCCAGGTGACGTCGGCGGTGAGCCCGTCGGTGACGCCGAACTTGAAGTCGGCGCCGATGTCGCCGGACCATTCGTTCAGCGTGTCCTGCAGGGGGGCATGCGCCTGGGAGCCGATGGCGTAGGGCTTGAACTCCATCCGCCGGGACCCGGGGGGCGCCTCCAGACCCACCAGCGTCGCCGCGTTGGACAGGCGGATCAGCGCCTCGCGGTCGTAGGCCTGCGGCGTGGGCGTGAAGAACACCTTTTCGTTCCGGTGCTTGATGTTGCGCTGGAAATTGATGCCCCAGAGCTGAGCGCCGCCGGCCGGGTAGCGGAGCGACCGGAAGGGGATCCGGAGTTCGGTGCTCCAGCCGCCCTCCACCATCCGGCTCTCCACCCACCAGACGGTGTTCCAGTCGCTGTTGGTGTTCCGCTCATCGGTCACCTGGGCGTCATAGAAGGCGCCGAGCGGGTTGGTCTGGAACAGGAAGCCGTTCCGGCGGTCGTAGAAGGTGTCGAGGACGATCTGGAAGCTGTCGTTCCACCCGATCCTCATGTGGTCCCGGCGCATTTCGCCCGCCATCAGCGGACCCGGATGCTCCAGATCGGCGGCGATGTAGAGGTTCTCCGCGTCGTAGAACACCCAGACCCGGGTGGACTCGGACGCCGGGGCGCCCTCGTTCGGCTCCTGCTGCAGGAAACCGCCCGCCGCCGGCACCTCTTCATAGACGGGATCGTCGAGGACGCCGTCCACCGTGATCGGCTCGGAGAGCCGGAAGGCGCGGAGGGTCACCCGGCCGTCGGCGTCGCGGCTGACGGCCTCGCCGGCCTTGGGCGCGGGCGGCCCCAGGATGCGGCTCGCCACCGACGAGCTGACGCTCTGCTGATCGGCGGCGAGGCGGCCGCCCCCGCGCAACGGAATCGCGAGGTCGCCCGAGTCGTCCTGTAGCTGGCGGTCAGGGGGCGGAGGAGCGGGTCCGGCGGCACCTGCGGAAACCCCCGCCACCAGGAGAGAGAACGCGAGGGCGGCGACGCCCGGAGAACCCGGAAGAGTCGCGAAGGGACGGTACACGGCAGCCGGCTCTCGGCAGGAGAAAATCTCGAAAACCAGCGGGAATTCTAGCGGAAAGGTCCCACCGCAAGGCGCCCTGGGCGGCCGCGGAAAAAGTGGGTCAGAACCGGAACAGACGGGTGAATTTCACGACCAGCGCCCGGTCGCTCAGCCCGGAGAGGCCGTCGTCCCCGTCGCGGTTCGTGCTGAAGACCACGAACAGGTCGCTGCCCGGCGAGTACTCCCAGCGGTAGCGGACGTTCGCCGAGAAGAGCTGGGCCGCCGAGTTGTACTGGACGAGCGCCCCCAGGAAGCTGCGGGGAGAGACGGTGTAGGTCGCGCGCAGGCGGCTGACCTGCGCCCGCACGTTGCCCGCGGGCACCTCGATCCAGTTGAGGCTGACGTTCGGCTCGAGGGAGAAGCGCGTGTTGAACTCCGCCCGTCCCCGGTAGCTCACCTGCCGCCGGGTGCCGCCGAAGAAGTCTCCGAACTCGTAGCGCAGGAACCCGGAGAACGGGCGGTGCGATCCCATGCGGACGCGGACGCCGGTGCGGGAGAAGCGGTAGTCGCCGGCGGGAACGGCGACCTCGCTGGAGAGGCTAAACCCATCGAGGAGGTGCTCCTCGGTCACCGTGTGATCCACGAAGAGACGGTCGCTGCTCTCGAAGATGGTCTGGACCTGGAACATGTACTCGCGCGTCTCGGTCTCGCCGTCGGGACGGTCGTAGTTGTCCGCCTGCACCTGGAACTCGACCTGCCGGATCGCCTCGATACCGCGGGGACGCGGCGCGAACGTGACGCTTCCCCCGTCCTTCGTGAAGTCCCGGCGGCGGACGAAGCCCATTCCCGGATTGAAGTCCTCGCCGAGGTAGAGGCGCTCGGCGGAGATGTCGAGCAGGTCGGTGTCGTAGCGGAACTGGCCCAGGTAGCTCGCGGCCCGGTGCCCGGCCTCGACGCCCGGCTCGCTCGTCGCCATGTAGAAGGTGTTGATGCGGATGTGGTCGGTCGGGTTGAAGTTCCCGTCCACGCCGTAGAGGGAGTTGGATCCGCTACCGTCGGCAGTCACGTTCCGGTGGGTGGCGATCACCCCGATGTTCGACCGCGAGAAGATGTCGCGCTTCATCCGGAAGGCGCTGAAGTTCGTGCTCTCCGCGTCGACCCCCTGCGCCTCGCCGGTCTGGATGTTCATGAGCCCCATCTGGTAGGCGCCGGCGCGGCCGTGAAGGCGCGCGCCTCCCAGGATCGGTACCGCGCTCCCTCCCGAGATGCCGATGGAGCGGCTGAAGAACGGGATCGGGATGTCGCTTCCGCCCCCGCCGCCGAACCCCCGGGCCTGCCGGCCGCCAAAGCCGAAGACCCCCTGGCCCTCGAGGAAGAACTCGCGCTTTTCCGGGTAGAAGAGGCTGAACCGGCTCAGGTTGACCTGCGTCTCGTCGTCCTCCACCTGCGCGAAGTCGGTGTTCCAGGTGACGTCGGCGGTGAGCCCGTCGGTGACGCCGAACTTGAAGTCGGCGCCGACGTCGCCGGACCACTCGTTCAGCCGGTCGTTCAGCGGGACGTGCGTCTGGGAGCCGATGGCGTAGGGCTTCAGCTCCATCCGCCGCGAACCGGCCGGCGCCTCGAGACCCACGAGCGTCGCCGCGTTGGAGAGGCGCACCAGTCCGTTCCGGCTGAACGCCTGGGGCGTCGGGGTCAGGAACGCCTGCTCGTTCTTGTGCTTGATGCGGCGGCGGAAGTTGATTCCCCAGAGCTGGGGTCCGCCGGCGGCGTAACGGAGCGAGCGGAACGGGATCCGGATCTCCAGGGTGTAGCCGTTTTCCACAAGCCGGCTCTTCACCCACCAGACCGTGTTCCAGTCGCTGTTGGTGTTCCGCTCGTCCGTCACCTGCGCGTCGAAGAGCGCGCCCAGCGCGTTCGTGTGGAACAGGAAGCCGTTCCGCCGGTCGTAGAACGTGTCGAGGATGACCGAGAAGCTGTCACCCCAGTCGATGTTCCGCTGGTCGCGGCGCATCTCGTTGGCCATCAACAGCTCCGGCTCCTCCAGCGCCAGGTCGGCGGCGATATAGAGGCTGTCGGCGTCGTAGAGCACCCAGACGCGGGTGGCTTCCGAAACCGGGGCGCCCTCGTCGGGCTCCTGCTGCAGGAAGCCGTCCGCCGCCGGCACCTGGTCGTACACCGGGTCGTCGAGCACCCCGTCCACGGTCAGCGGCTCGGCCAGCCGGTAGGCGCGGAGCGTGACCCGGCCGTCGGCGTCCCGGCTGACGGCTTCCCCGGCCCCGGGCGCCGGCGGACCCAGGATGCGGCTCGCCATCGACGAGCTGACGCCCTGTTGGTCGCCGGCGAGCCGGCCGGCGCCGCGGCTCGGGATTCCCAGGTCGTCCTGGACGTCCTGGAGGCGGCGGTCCGCAGACGGTGGGACCGGTCCCTCAGGTCGGACGGACGCGGCGGCAACCGGCGGGCCAGCGGCCAGTGCCAGGGCGCCGGCCGCGGCAAGGACCCTCACCGGAAGAGCAGTTGGCAAGCCGCGGAACAAGGGGACTTTCTTCCGAACCAGGGGTGATACCGGCGCGGACTATAGCCGCGTGGTCTCCGCGTCGCGAACCCGTTTCCGGCGACCGTCCGAGGCGGTCGATGCCGGCCCGGAGGCCGGCGCTCCCGTCAGAACCGGAACAGCCGGGTGAACTTCACGACGACCGCCCGGTCGCTGAGCCCGGAGAGGCCGTCGTCTCCGTCCCGGTTCGAGCTGAAGACCACGAAGAGGTCGCTACCGGGGGAGTACTCCCAGCGGAAGCGCACGTTGGCCGAGATCAGTTGCGCCGCCGAGTTGTACTGGACGAGCGCGCCGAGGAAGCTGCGCGGCGAAACGGTGTAGGTCGCCCGGAGGCGGCTCACCTGCGCCTGCACGTCGCCCCCCGGCACCGTGATCCAGTTCAGGCTGATGTTCGGCTCGAGCGAGAAGCGCTGGTTCACCTCGGCGCGTCCCCAGTAGCTGACCTCCTGCCGGGTGCCGCCGAAGAAGTCCCCGAACTCGTAGCGGAACATTCCGGACACCTTGCGGTGGGACCCCATCCGCACCCGGACCCCGGTCCGCGCGAACCGGTAGTTGCCGGCGGGCACCGAAACCTCGTCCGAGAGGTCGAAGCCCTCGAGGAGGCGCTCCTCGGTCACGGTGTGGTCGAACATGAGGCGGTCGCTGCTTTCGAAGATCGTGCTCACGTCGAACGTGTACTCCCGCGTTTCCAATTCGCCGTCGGGCCGTTCGTAGTTGTTCGCCTCCACCTCGAACTCGAACTGCCGCACCGCGTCGATGCCCCGGGGGCGCGGCGCGAACAGGAACGAACCGCCGTTCTTGGTGAAGTCCCGCCGGCGGATGAAGCCCATGCCGGGATTGAAGTCCTCGCCCAGGTAGAGGCGCTGGACCTCGACGTCGATCAGGTCGGTGTCGTAGCGGAACTGGCCCATGTAGCTCGCGGCCTGATGGCCGGCCTCCACCCCGGGCTCGCTGGTCGCCATGTAGAAGGTGTTGAACCGGATGTTGTCCGTCGGCGCGAAGTTCCCGTCCACGCCGTAGAGGGAGTTGGACCCGGAACCGTCGGCGCTGATGTTCCGGTGGGTGGCGATGACGCCGATGTTCGACCGCGCGAAGAGGTCGCGCTTCACCCGGAAGGCGCTGAAGTTCGTGCTCTCCACGTCGAGGCCGCCAACCTCGCCGGTCTGGATGTTCATCAGGCCCATCTGGTAGGCGCCGGCGCGGCCGTGGAGGCGGGCGCCCCCGACGATGGGCACCGCGCTGCCGCCCGAGATACCGATGGAACGGCTGAAGAACGGAATCGGGACGTCGGTCGGGCCCCCGAAGAACCGGGTCTCCCGGCCTCCGAAATCGAAGACCCCCTGCCCCTCGAGAAAGAACTCGCGCTTTTCCGGGTAGAAGAGGCTGAAACGGCTCAGGTTGACCTGGGTCTCGTCGTCCTCCACCTGCGCGAAGTCGGTGTTCCAGGTGACGTCGGCGGTGAGCCCGTCGGTCACGCCGAACTTGAAGTCGGCGCCCACGTCGCCGGACCACTCCTCGTTGATGTCCCGCAGGGGAGCGTGGCTCTGCGATCCGATCGCGTAGGGCTTCAGTTCCATCCGCCGCGATCCGGCGGGCGCCTCGAGGCCGACGAGGGTCGCCGCGTTCGACAGCCGCAGCAGCCCCCACCGGTTGTAGGCCTGGGGCGTCGGGGTGAGGAAGGACCGTTCGTTCCGGTGCTTGATGAGACGGCGGAAGTTGATCCCCCAGAGCTGGGCGCCGCCCGCGGCGTAGCGGAGCGAACGGAAGGGGATCCGCATTTCCACGGTCCAGCCGTCGTCCAGCCGCTGGGTGTTCACCCACCACACGGTGTTCCAGTCGGCGTTGGTGTTCCGCTCGTCGGTGACCTGGGCGTCATAGAGGGCGCCCGACGCGTTCGTGTGGAAGAGGACGCCGTTCCGCCGGTCGTAGAAGGTGTCGAGGATGACCGAGAAGCTGTCTCCCCAGCCGATGTTGCGGTTGTCGCGGCGCATCTCGTTGGCCATCAGCAGCTCCGGGTGCTGCTGTTCCATCTCGGCGGCGACGTAGAGGCTGTCGGCGTCGTAGAGCACCCAGACGCGGGTCGATTCGGAGACCGGGGAACCCTCGTCGGGCTCCTGCTGGGTAAACCCGTCCGCCGCCGGCACCTGGTCGTAGACGGGATCGTCGAGCACCCCGTCCACGGTGAGCGGCTCGGAGAGCCGGAAGGCGCGGATCGTGACCCGGCCGTCGGCGTCGCGGCTGACCGCTTCGTCCGCCGCGGGCGCCGGCGGACCGAGGATGCGGTCCGCGATGGACGAACTGAGGTCCTGCTGGCGGTCCGCGAGCCGGCCGGAACCGCGGGAGGAGGTGTCGAGGTCGCCCTGATCGTCCTGGAGACGCTGATTCGCGGGTGCCGGAGCGGCAGTGTCCTGGGCGGCGCCGGCGCCGGCCAGGAAGGTTCCCGCGAGTACGAAGACGCCAAACGCGGTAGTTGTCCGGACCTGTCTGCCGATCGGCGATTGACGATTCAAGACCCGAGCGTCCCGTCCCTCAGAATGAGGGATCAACGAGCAGTGTACCGGGAATGTTCCGTCCATTCCGAACGCGTTCCGCGGCCGGACCTGCGGGGACGAATGCTTGATCAGGATGCCGGCACCCGCGGGCCCGGGGGGCCGCGGAAGGGCATGTCGCTGTTCGTTCTCGCAGGACAGAGCGCCCGGAACTCCGACCCGCCTATACAGTCGGCGGCGATGAGTGTCGGTGAAGCCGTCATCGGGGCCTCCGTCCACTACGGGCGAGCCGAACTGGTCACTCTGGCGGTCGGAGACGGCGCTCCCCGATTCCTCGACCGGCGGCGCGTCGAGCTGATCGGCGAAGGCCTCCCAAGCGCGCCCTACCACCACGAGGCCCTGGAACTGGACATCGGGGCGGCAACCGCCCTGGTGGATCGGGTGAGGCGGTCGGTGGCCGAACACGCGAGCGCTGCGATCTCCACCATGCTGGCGACCTGGCGCGCCGCGATGCTGATCCTGCCGGCGAGTCCTTGTGGCCGCCTACCCGGCTCACTGGCCGAGGTGCTCGGCTCGCGTCCGCTGACCCTCGCCGCCGACGGCATGCTCTACCGCGAGTCGCTGGCCCAGGCCGCATTCGAACTCGGCCTGGACGTCCGGAGATACCCCCGCAAGACCGACCCGGCGCTGCTGGCGGCCGAAGCGATGGGGGTGCAGGTCGCCGACGTCCATGCGCTCATCGCCCGGTTCGGCCGCGAGGCAGGACCGCCGTGGCGCAAGGACCACAAGGTGGCGGCCGCCGCCGCCCTCAGCGTCCTCGGAAGCCAAATTCGTCTCTGAGCCCGCCACGAACGGCGGCCGTAGAGGCCCGTTGCGGACGACTTTTCCTCGAAACGACGCGAAATCGGCCTCCCGCGGGAATTTTTCGGCGCGATTCGCGTCTATGTCTTCGAGGGACCGAGTCCCCGAAGGGAGAACCGAATGAGCCCAGTGACGAAGACCGGTGCGAAACAGAGACCCGCCACGGTTGCGACGGACCAGCCCGGAACCTATTCTGTCGCCGACCTCCTCCGCGCGATGCTTGCCGACAACGCTCCGGCCACCGCCGCGACCCTCGTCGGCGTGCTCCAGAATCTGGTGGATCGGGTGAACGCGCTGGAGTTGCGGGTGGACAAGCTCGAAGTCCGCATGGAAGGGCTTGAGGCCCGCATGGACAAGCTCGAGGCCCGCATGGACAAGCTCGAGGCTCGGGTCGCCGCCCTCGAAACGGCGGTTGCGGCGTTGGCGGCGCGGTTCGACACCACCCAGCGGCTGCAGTGGGCCACTCTCGGGGCGCTCATCGTCTTCGGGGTCGCCAGTTTCGCCCGCTGAGGCGCGCGAGGCGCCATCGCCGGCGCGCAGCGCCGGGCGGAAAGTGTGAAAGGAGGCTGGCCCCCTCTCACAAAAACAGCGAGGCCAAATCGCAACTCTCCGCCACGCGCCGCCGGCGGCGCGCAAGGGAAGTCGTCCTAGCCGGCGCGAAGCGCCGGCCGGGGGGAAAGTGTGAAAGGGGGGCTGGCCCCCATAAGCGCTAACTTATTTTGCTACTCAAATCGGCGGGCGAGTTGGTTCAGGCGTCTTCGAGGGGCCTCGGCAAGTGCGCGGGAGATCCGGGACCAATCCCGGATCATGCGGGAGAGGCCCACCGGAGGCCGAATCG
>JAJDUD010000011.1 GCA_022826825.1 Acidobacteriota bacterium
TCTCGCGTGGAGCCGGGACCGGTTCCCCGACCTGCCGCCCGGCGAACAGCTCTGGTTCGCGCTGGCCTCCTACAACGGCGGCTTCGGGCACGTCCGGGACGCCCGCCACCTCGCGCGCCGGTTGGGACTCGACGGATCGCGCTGGTTCGGGCACGTCGAGGAGGCGATGCTCCGGCTGAGCGAACCCCGGTACGCGGGCCAGGCCGCCTACGGGTACGTCCGGGGTTCCGAAGTGACGGGGTACGTGCGGGACATCCGGAACCGGTACCGCGCCTATGTGGACCATTTCCGCCAACTGGAGTCCGCCGAGCGCTGACGAGCGCCAGGAGCGCCGGTCTTAAGACCGGCATCGCCCGCGCAGCGGGCGAAACTCCTGGGCTTCATTTCGTCGCATGGCGCCCCCGTCCAAGGGAGTGGCGCGACGACAACTGCGCGCGCCTACTCCGCTTTCGCCATCTTCGTTTCGGGTCCCCGCGATGTGGCGCGATAGCGCCGGGAGTTTCGCGGCCAGCGGCCGCGATGCCGGTCTGAAGACCGGCGCTCCTGGCCGGCGCGCCGCCGGGCGTAGCGCCGTCAGAAACGGAACAGGCGGGTGAACTTGACGACGAGGGCGCGGTCGGTGAGGCCGGAGAGGCCGTCGTCGCCGTCCCGGTTGGAGCTGAAGACGACAAAGAGATCGCTTCCCGGCGAGTACTCGCGGCGGAAGCGCAGGTTGACCGAGTAGCGCTCCGACTCCGAGTTGTACTGGACGAGCGCGCTCAGGACGCTGCGCGGCGAGACCGTGTAGGTGGCGCGGAGCCGGCTCACCGCGGCCCGCACTTCGCCGCCCGGCAGCTCGATCCAGTTGAGGCTGACGTCGGGTTCGAGGGAGAAGCGCTCGTTCAGCTCGGCGCGTCCCGAGTAGCTCAACTCGCGCCGCGAGCCTCCGAAGAAACCGCCGAACTCGTAGCCGAGGAATCCCGAGACCGGGCGGTGCGATCCGAAGCCGAGCCGCAGTTCGGTGCGGGCGAAGCGGTAGTTCCCGGCGGGGACCGTGACGCCGTCCGAGAGATCGAACCCCTCGTCGAGGCGCTCGTCGGTGACGCTGTGGTCCACGGTGAACCGGTCGCTGCTCTCGAACTGCGCCGTCCCCTCGACCGCGATCTCGCGGGTCTCCAGCGCGCCGCCCGGACGCAGGTAGTCGGCGGCTTCGAACTCGAACTCGAACTGGCGGATCTGCCGGATGCCGCGCGGGCGCGGCGAAAAGCCGAAACGGCCGCCGTTCTTCGTGAAGTCCCGCCGCCGGACGAACCCCATCCCGGGGTTGAAGTCCTCGCCGAGGTAGAGCCGTTCGGCCCCGATGTCGATCAGGTCGGTGTTGTAGTTGAACTGGCCCAGGTAACTGGCGGCGCGGTGGCCGCCGTCGGCTTCGGGGTCGCTGGTCGCCATGTAGTAGGTGTTGATGCGGACGTTCTCGCTCGGCGCGAAGTTCCCGTCCACGCCGTAGAGCGCGTTCGACCCGGACCCGTCGGCGCCGACGTTCCGGTGGGTGGCGATCACGCCGACGTTCGACCGCGAGAACAGGTCCCGCTTCAGGCGGAAGGCGCTGAAGTTCGTGCTCTCGACGCCGAGTCCGGGAACGTCACCGGTCTGGATGTTCAGGAGCCCCATCTGGTAGGCGCCGGCGCGGCCGTGGAGGCGGGCGCCGCCCAGGATCGGAACGGCGCTGCCGCCCGAGATCCCGATGGACCGGCTGAAGAAGGGGATCGGGACGTCCTCGCCTCCGCCGAACGCCCGCGTCTCGCGGCCACCGAAGTCGAACACCCCCTGGCCCTCGAGGAAGAACTCGCGCTTCTCCGGATAGAACAGGCTGAAGCGGCTCAGGTTGACCTGCGTCTCGTCATCCTCCACCTGCGCGAAGTCGGTGTTCCAGGTGACGTCGGCGGTGAGCCCGTCGGTGACGCCGAACTTGAAGTCGGCGCCGAGGTCGCCGGACCAGTCGTTATCGATGTCCCGCAGGGGAGCGTGGCTCTGGGAGCCGATCGCATACGGCTTCAGTTCCATCCGCCGCGAGCCGGCGGGCGCCTCGAGGCCGACGAGCGTCGCCGCGTTCGACAGCCGGATCAGCCCGTCGCGGCTGTACGCCTGGGGCGTCGGGGTGAAGAACACCTGCTCGTTCCGGTGCTTGACGAGGCGGCGGAAGTTGATCCCCCAGAGCTGGGGTCCCCCGGCGGGGTAGCGCAGCGACCGGAAGGGGATGCGCATCTCGACCGTCCAGCCGTCGGGGACGACCTGGCTCCGCACCCACCAGACCGTGTTCCAGTCGCTGTTCGTGTTCCGCTCGTCGGTCACCTGGCCGTCGAAGAGCGCGCCGCGGGCGTTCGTGTGGAAGAGGAAGCCGTTCCGCCGGTCGTAGAAGGTGTCGAGGATGACCGAGAAGCTGTCGTTCCGCGCGATGTTGCGGTGGTCCCGGCGCATCTCGTTCGCCATGAGCTGGTCCGGGTGTTCCTGTTCCAGCGCCGCCCCGATGTAGAGGCTGTCGGCGTCGTAGAACACCCAGACGCGGGTGGAATCCGACGCCGGCGCCCCTTCGAGCGGCTCCTGCTGGACGAACCCCTCCGCCGCCGGCGCCTGCCCGTAGGCGGGTTCGTCGAGCACCCCGTCCACGGTGAGCGGGCCGGCGAGGGGGAAGGCGCGGAGCGTGACCCGCCCGTCGGGGCCCCGGTTGACGGCCTCGCCGTTCGCGGGGGCGGGCGGCCCCAGGATGCGGTCCGCGAGCGCCGCGCCGAGACGCGGCTGAATCGGGGCGAGCTGAGCGGACCCGGGCGGCGGCGCCCCGCCGCCGGCGGCGAACGGGGCGGCGGCGAAGAGCATCCACATCCCGGCCGTCGCCGCGGCGGCGCGCGCGGCGCGAAGGGATGGCCGGACGGACTGCACGGGGAACGAACGCGAAGGCGCGGTACGAACGCTCGCGCTGCCGGAGCGTTCCCGGAAGGCGATGAAGGAACCGGTTTTCGGTTTCATGATTGCGCCAGTTCCGCAAGCCGCGTGCCGCGCGTCGCACGTCTTCGCTTCCCTGGCCTGGCCGCGCACCAACCTCGATGGCGACGCCGCAGGCAGTTCCTCTCAACGCAACGCAGAATCCCTTCGCAGGCGAATCACACTGGCGTTGCTCCGGCGAGCATGAGATCCGCGCGATACTAGGAGACCGAGAGACGATAGAGAGTGACGCTCGATGTCTGCGACTTGCCGGCTCCGGGTAGCGTGAGCTTGCCCCTGGCAACCCCGCGGGCAGCAAGTACTCGTTCGCCCGCCTCCGGCGGGCGGTGCCGACCAGAGGTCGGCGTTCCAAGCCGGCGCGCCCATCAGGTCGCGTGGGATTCCGCCTCCATCAAGCGTTTTGATGCCCGGCGGGATGGGCAGGAGCACGCGCGCATGGGCGTTTCTCCTATCGCGGAATGCGCCGGCCTGGGGTCCAGGGAACTCCCGCCGCGTCGGCTTGGGCTTCAAGACCCGCGAGCTGCACTTCCACCAGGTTGACGAGTTCCGCGTTGGCCGGGCCGAACTGCTCGCGGACGATCTCGACTTGACGGCGGTGGGTGGTGGTGGGGTCGGCCGTGGACCAGAAGGCGCCCACCACCCGCTGGATGCGGTCGCGGATTCCGGGAAGGACCGCCTCGCGGCGGGACCGCACCGTGTCGTCCCCGAGGAATCGGACCCGCACGTCCAGTAGCCCGGCGCGGATGGCCGACGCCTGGGCGCGGAGGTCACCCCCGGCCCCGGAATCGTCGATCGCGGCGGCCAGCGCCTCCACCCGCTCGATGGACGCGTTGAGCGCCGACACCGCTCCGAACACGCGTCGCTGGAGCGCGGCGACCTCGAGCTGGAAGGCAGCGCGAGCCTCCGCGTCCGCAGGCGGCACGCCGGCCGCGGCCAGCACCTTCGGGGTGAAGGACTGGGGCTCGCCGAGGCGGGTGGCGCCGTCTTCGTCCCGCCGCACGAGCTCGGCCGTGTAAGCCCCCGGCATCGCGAGCGGCCCGGCGCGCTGCGACCAATAGCCCACCGGACCCCGCTCGGGATCCGGATACCGGAGGTCCCAGGCCACCCGGTGGATGCCCGCCGTCTTCGGCGCGGCGATGCGACGCACGATCTCGCCGTCCGAGTCCCGGATCACCACGAAGACCGCCGGGTCCTCGGCCCGGTCCTCGGCCCGCAGTTCGTCCCAGCCTGGGTAGGGGAGCGGTTCCCCCGCCGCCGCCAGGGCGCGCTCGCGCTCCCGCCGCTGCTCCCGAACGCTCAGCGCGCTCTCCTTCAGGTGAAGCGTCACCACCGCCCCGAACGGCGGGTTCGGCGCGGTGTAGAAGGCGTCGCCGCGCTGCGACTTCTCGCCGCCGCCGAGGGGGTTCGCCTCCACGTACATCCACGGATCCTTCACCGGGAACACCGTGCCCTCCTCGGCGAGCGCCTCCACCGACAGATGCCGGAGCGGCGTGTAGTCGTCGAGGATGAAGAAACCGCGCCCGAAGGAGGCCAGCACGAGGTCGTTCTCGCGCGTCTGGATCTCGAGGTCCCGGATCGCGATGGTCGGCAACCCACCCTTCAGCCGCACCCACCGGTCGCCGCCGTCGAGGGTCACGAAGAGCCCGAACTCGGTGCCGAGGAACAGCAGTCCTTCCTGCCCCGGGTCCTCGACCACCGTCCAGGCGAGCTGGTCCTCCGGCAGGTCGCCGGTGATGTCCTCCCAGCTCACGCCCCGGTCGTCGCTCCGCATCACGTAGGGCCTGAAGTCGCCCTCCTTGTGGTTGTTGAAGACCGCGAACACCGTGTTCTCCTGATGGCGCGAGGCGTGGAGGTCCGCCACGTAGGTGCGCGGCGGCACTCCCGGCACCGTGTCCACCGCCCGCCATTCGAGGCCGCCGTCGCCGGTGATCTGGACGCGCCCGTCGTCCATCCCGGTGTAGAGCAGCCCCTCCACGAGCGGCGACTCGTCGAGCGCCACCATGTTCCCGTAGGTGGAGGTGAAGACGTTCCGCCAGACGGCGTCGGTGCTCCAGGTGCGGCCCATCACCGTCCGCTCGGCGCGGTTGATCCCGCGGGTCAGGTCGCCGCTGATCGGGACCCAGGTGTTCGCCCGGTCGTCGCTCCGGTAGAGCCGGTTCGCGCCGAAGTAGAGCCGCTGCCCGTTGTGCGGGGAGATGATCAGCGGCGCGTCCCAGTTCCACTTGAGCGGCGGGTCGTCGGGCTCCGGCTGCGGCTGGATCTCCATCCGCTCGCCGGTCCGCCTGTCGAAGCGGGCGATCCCGGCGTACTGGTACTGCGCATAGACGATGTTCGGGTCGTCGGGGTCCACCCGCGTCTGGAAGCCGTCGCCGCCGATGACGTCGAGCCAGTCGCTGTTGAGGATGCCGTGGATGTTGATGGTCCGCGAGGGTCCGCCCAGGGTGGCGTTGTCCTGCGTCCCGCCATAGACGTTGTAGAACGGGAAGTCGTTGTCGATCCCGACCCGGTAGAACTGGGTGAGCGACTGGTTGGCGTGGAACTTCCAGCGCTCGCCGAGGTCCCAGCTCTCGTAGATCCCGCCGTCGGAGCTCATCATCAGGTAGTCCGGGTCGTCGGGGTCGAACTCCAGGTCGTGGTTGTCCACGTGCTTCCAGCGGCTGTTGACCTGGCGCCACGTCGCGCCGTCGTCGTCGGTGACGTGGGTCCACACGTCCATCGAGTAGATGCGCCCGGGCCGGTGCGGGTCCGGGAAGATCTCCATGTAGTACTGCGGGTCCACGCAGATGTAGTCGCTGCGCTTCTCCCAGCTCTCGCCGCGGTCGGTGCTCCGGTAGAAGCCGCTCGCGTCGTCGGAGGCCGCGATCAGGGCGTAGACGACGTCGGGGTTGTGGGGCGAGAGCGCGAGCCCGATGCGGCCGATGTCGTGCCGGTCGGGGGAGGGGAGACCCTTCGTCAGCTTCCGCCAGGTGGCCCCGCCGTCCTCGGACTTGTGGATGCCGCCCTCCGGGCCGCCGGCGACCAGGAGGCCGGTGTGCCGACGCCGCTGCCAGCTCGACGCGTAGAGGACGTCGGGATTCCGGGGATCCAGCACCACGTCGCTGATCCCGGTGTCCTCGGAGATGTGGAGCACCCGCTCCCAGGTGGCGCCGCCGTCGGCCGTCTTGTAGAGGCCGCGGTCTCCGCCGGCCCGCCAGAGCGGCCCCTGCGCCGCGACGAAGACGGTGTCGCTGTCGCGCGGATCGATCACGATCTTGCCGATGTGCTCCGACTCGTCGAGCCCCAGGTGCTCGAAGGAAGCTCCGGCGTCGCGGCTCCGCCAGACCCCGTTGCCGTAGCCCACCGAGCGCTGGCCGTTGTTCTCGCCGGTGCCGAGCCACAGCACGTTGGAATTCGTCGGATCGATCACGATTGTCGAGGTCGAATACACCGGGTAGTTCTCGAAGATGGGTTCCCAGGTGGTGCCCCGGTTCGTGGTCTTGAAGGCGTTGCCGGAAGCGACCGCGACGTACCAGGTGGCCCGGTCGTTCGGGTCGATCGTTACGTCGGCGACGCGGCCGGACCGGGCGGCGGGGCCGATTTCCCGGAGCTTCAGGCCGGAGAGCAGGTCTTCGTTGATCGGCGGCGCTTCCTGCGCGCCCGCTGCCGGGGCGGACAGGAGGGCGGCGGCGAGCGCGAAGCGGGTGAGCGGACTGTGGCGCATGGGGAGATCTCCTACGGGCGGTACCGCATGGTCGGATCGGACATCATGGAAGCCCAAGGGTAAATGACCATGTCGCAACGGCCCGGCCCTTCCGTGAAGGGAAAGGCGCTCGGTCTCGGCGTGGCCGCGCTGCTGCTGTGGCTCGCGGGGTCCGCCGTGTTCCGCGGAGGACCGGACTCGAAGCCCGGGCCGCTCGCGCCCGGCATTGCGGCGCGTCCACCCGGAACCGCCTCGCTGATCGAGCGGCTCCGAAGGACCACGCTGCGGAACGGCGATGAGATGTACCGCCGGCTGGACCTGGGTGATGCGTCGTTCTTCGATGCTCCGGAGGTCCGGCGGTGGCACTCCTCGCGGCGCGGGAACGCCGAAGTGTGCGCGGTCGGTTTCGTCGATCCGGACCGGGTGGACTACCGGCTACGCACCTTCCCCGACCGGGAGAGCGCGCTCGCTGAGGGTTATGTCGTCACGCACCGCGACCATTGCGGAACCTGTTCCTCGTTGCGGAATCTCGCGGTGTACCTGGAGCACCCGGATCTGACCTCCCCGGTCCGGAACTGCGCCCGCCGATGGACGGCCGGTGGAGTGAAGGCGTGTCTCATGGAGGAAATCGGCTTCGAGGAGCACTGCGCTGCAACGTGGGCCAGGAACGTCCTGCACACCAGGCGTCGCTGTCTCGCGCCCTGCATCGGGCACTACGGTCTGTGGAACGTGCTGACGAACGACATCCGCGTCCCGAACACCGACGAAGACGGGAACCTGAATCCCTGTCTGGCGTGCGACGAGCACGTCTCCGGCCCGGGTTTCCAGTACGCGGCGGGACGCACGCGCCGGAACTCAGGCCTGACGTCGGCCATCACGCGGCCCGCGTCAGAGATCTACGCCGTCGACCACCGGCTCTATTTCCGGTAGCCGGCGCGATCAATCCGTGAGCGTGCTCACGTGCGCGGTGGCGGCGCGCGCCTGCCCGTCCACGTTGTAGCCGCCTTCGAGCAGCGACACGAGCCGGCCGCCGCAGTAGTGGTCGGCCACGTCCATCAGGGTCCGGGTCATGCGCGAGAAGACGTCGTCGGTGCATTCGAAGGAGCCGAGCAGATCTTCCTTCCGGCTGTCGAACCCGGCCGAGATGATCACGAAGTCGGGCTGGAACTTCTCGACCGCCGGCAGGAGCGTGCGGTCCCAGGCGCTCAGCATGTCCCGGTCGGTGCTCCCCGGACCGAGGTGGACGTTCATGTTGGTTCCGCTGCCGTCCCGGGCGCCACCGAGGGAGGGGTCCCCGGTGCCCGGATAGTCGTACCAGTTGTGGGTGGAGAAGAACATCACGGAGGGATCCTCGTAAAAGGCGTTCTGCGTGGCGTTCCCGTGGTGGTAATCCCAGTCCACGATCAGGATCTTCTTGTGGCCGTGAGCCCGCTGGGCGTAACGGGCGGCGACCGCGGCGTTCGAGTAAAAGCAGAAGCCCTCCTCGGCGCCGGTGTTGTTCGCGTGGTGTCCCGGGGGCCGGATGGCGCAGAAGGCGTTCCTGAGCCTCCCTTCGGAGACCTCCCGCACGGCCGCGAGTGCTCCGCCCACGGCCAGTTCGGCGATCTCCCCGGTGGTGGGGATGCGCCGGATCCGGTCCACGTGTTCGCGGGTGTGGTGTCCGAGGAGGTAGGCCAAGGGGGCCGGCCACTTCTCCACCGGCACGAGGATGTTGAAGAGCCCGGCGGCGTCGAGCGCCTCCCGGATCTTGACGAGCCGGAGCGGCGACTCGGGATGGCCGCGGCGGATGTTGTGGCGGAGGAAGGATTCGCGATAGACGATGCCGGTGGCGGAGGAGGTTGCCTGGGTCATGGCGCCAACGATAACGGAGAGTTCCTGGTGGCCGCTGGTACGGTCCTCCACGTATGCCGCACCATCACGGGGGCCATCATCACGGTCGGGAGAAGCGCCCTTGGTGGAAGCGATTCCGAACGACGGCGGCGATCGGCTATGCGATCCGCCATTACACCGAACCCCGGAACCGCATGGTCGTCGAACGCGCCGAGGTCCGCGCCGGAGACCGCGTGGTGGACATCGGTTGCGGGCCGGGCGAGTCCGTGGCGCTCGCTGCCGCCGCCGCGCCGGGAGTGCAGGTCGTGGCGGTCGATCCGGTCTTCTGGTTCCGGTTGGCCACGGCGCTCCGCACCCTCGGACGGGGACGGGCCGTGCGGGTGCGCCGCGGCGCCGCGGAAGGGCTGCCGGTCCCGGACGGCTGGGCGACGCTGGTCGTCTCGATCAACGCCTTCCACCACTGGGAGGACCGGCGCGGGGGGCTGGCCGAGGTCCGGCGGGTGCTCGGGTCGGGCGGACGTCTGGTGCTGGTGGACGAGGACTTCCCGGAGGACCACCAGCACACCCGCTTCCACCGGGAGGCCGGTGAGGACGCCCCGGTGGATGCCGGCAGTCCCGTCGTCCGGGAGTGGCTTGGCGAGCTTGGGTTCGGAGGGATGACGCTTGAGCGCGCCGAGGACGCGGGCGGCACGCCGCACCACGTGCTGTGCGCCGTGCTGGCGACCTGAACCATCTCAGGGCTGTTCGCGAGCCGACCAAAACGGGCTATATCGTGGATTGGTCTTGACTATTCCACGATGATAACGATAATGGTCAGCTATGCCGGTCCCCCGAATCTACGACGCCATGCTCGCGGAGCACTTCAGGAGCAACCGGCAGATGGCTTTCCTCGGCGGTCCGCGCCAGGTGGGGAAGACGACGACTGGACGCGTCCACTCGGATGCCTACGTCAACTGGGACAACCTCGACGACCGCGCGCTCGTTCTGGCTGGCCCGGGTGCGCTTGCCGAGCGATTCGGTCTGGATCGGCTGCGCGAGAGCCGGCCGACGGTCCTGCTCGACGAACTCCACAAGTACCCGCTCTGGCGACAGTTCCTGAAGGGGCTCTTCGATACGTACGGCGACGAGGCGCGCATCGTGGTCACGGGAAGCAGCCGCCTCGACGTTTACCGCCGCGGCGGCGACAGCCTCATGGGCCGGTACTTCTTGTACCGCATGCATCCGTTCTCGCTGGCCGAGGCGGTGACTCAGGACCTTCCTGACAGCACGAGGGTCGTCCGGCAGCCGCGGCCTCTCTGTGCATCGACGTGGGACTGCCTCTGGCGGTACGGCGGTTATCCGGAGCCCTTCCTGAAACGCGATCCGCGGTTCGCCCGGCGTTGGCAGGCGCTCCGGCAGCGCCAGCTCATCCGCGAAGAGGTCCGGGACCTGACCCGGATCCAGCAGCTCGATCAGCTTGAACTGATGGCGCGGCTTCTCGCAGACCGATCCGGACAGCAACTGGTCTTCGGAAATCTCGCTCGCCAGCTTCGCGTCGCGGAGGACACGGTGCGGCGCTGGACCACGGCTTTCTGCGACCTGCACTTCGGCTTCCTGGTGAGGCCCTGGTACCGGAATGTCACCCGGTCGCTCAGGAAGGAACCGAAGTGGTACCTGCGGGACTGGTCACCCCTTCGCGACCCGGGAGCCCGAGCGGAGACGTTGGTCGCCTGCCACCTTCTGAAAGCCGTTGAGGGCTGGACTGATCTGGGCCTCGGGGAGTTCGAACTCGGGTACCTGCGGGACAAGGAGAAGCGGGAAGTGGACTTCGTCGTCGTCCGGGACGGGGATCCCTGGTTCCTGGTGGAGGCGAAGTGGGGGGAGGCCCCGCTCAGTCCGTCCCTAAAGCACTTTCGGGATCAGATCGGCGCTCCGTTCGCGTTCCAGGTTGACCTCGGCATGGAGTACGTCGACCGGGACCCCTTCGCACAGCGGGGACGGCTGCTAAAGGTTCCGGCCCGGACCTTCCTCTCGCAGTTGCTGTAAGCGGACGCCACCGCGGCGCCGGCATCCTTCCCGCCGCCCGCCTCCGGCGGGCTGTGCGGAGATGACTCCTCAAATTAAACGCTCTCAAGTTTGACTTTCCCGTGGCCTATGTGCTCCCGGTCAGTCGTCCTGCGGAGGCTCGGACTCGTCGTCCTCCTCCTCTTCCTGTCCAAACGTCACCGTGACAGGGCCTAAGCCTGCCTTCTCTGCGATGTCGTACATCTCCTGTATGTGCTTCGCCAACATTTGGAGTCCTTCGGGTGTTGGTCCCCGCCCACACGCAATTTCGATGTTCATGGAACCAACGGGTAGGGACTCCTCAAGAGAACGCATCCTCTCCTCCAAGAATTCTCTCTCCGCCGCCACGTGAGCTGGAGTGGGAGGGGGACGATCGAAGTAGAGGTGAACGTGGTTCCCATTGACTTTCCGACGAAGGGACGTAACGGGGAGGGGTTTTCTCGGCGTCCTTGATATTGACATCAATTCTCCTTACGAGGCTCGGAGTCGTCCTTCAGTGGAATGTCCACGGGCCCGCTGAAGTCGCGCAGCCGCGCGAAGGGCATCGATTCCCGAACCTCGTGGGTGTTGTCGAGTTGGTAGTCGCCGACCCGCACCTCGACGTCGAGAAGCCGCGATCGCCTCGAGGCGCTCGAGCGCAACGCCCCGTATGACGAGGCGAGCCTCGTCTGTTCGGTTTCGGTGACCGAATAGCTCATGAAATAGGGAGGCGGGTCGGCGTTCACGCTCAACTCGTTCATCGAGCGCTGCAACTCCTCCTCCATGGCCCGCAGGAGCAGGCTGCTCTCGGTTGCGCGGCCCGGTTCCGCGACGAGATGGGAACTGGCGACGGTCAAGACGAGAGTGACCGAGAGAGTCGTCGTGAGCCGATTCATGAGCAGAATTCCACTCGGGTCAAGTCTCCTCCAGGCTCGGTGCCCATTCCGGGTCGGTCGCAGTGGCCCCGGCCTCCACAACCCAGGCCAGCCTGGAATCTCGGGATCTACCCTGCGTTTCCGCGTCATCGGCTTAATCCTCTCGCCCGGAGGGGGTCGTGACCGCGCCGGATCGCGGCTGTCATCCACCCTGTCACCGGCCGGAAGCCGTGCCCTCGGCAAAGCACTCTGGCCGACGTCGCGCCCGACCGGCGGGCAGACCTGTTTATTCTCGCCGCCAGCCAGCGCAGCGTCTTCGCGATGATCAGGGTCACGGACCAACGCCGGGTCCGGTAGTGGATCCCGTAGTCCGTCGGATTCACGTCGAGTCTTCGTCGGGTCATTTCTCACCTCCCCGAACCTGACGTGGGCTGCCCGGCCCGCCGAAACGACCATGGCCGCAGAGGACGGACCAGCTACCCATAGAAGCAACCTTCGGGTTCCTGTCTGGTTGCGACAAAGGGCGCGGAGAGTCCATCTCTATCGCTTGGGCGCCCCATCATTCCCCGGCGGACCAGAAGGGGGAGGGGATGCCTCACAGTGGTCTTGGCACCAGTTGAAGTGCAACTCGCAGTACAACATGTCCCGATCGTAGTCCTCCCAACACTGATCCTTTTCGCTCTGTGAACTGGCGGCACTCAGACAACTGGTGCGCGTGGACTGAGCTTCCCAGCGGCAGCTCCAGTACTCGGACACGCACACCTGACAAAGCTGAGCAAGACTCTGCATGGGGATCAGCCCCCCGCTCACGAGCACAGCCATGAGGAGGCGCTTCATCGCCTCAGCGCCTCCAGTTCTTCGCCGACAAGTCTCCTCACTTCCTCGCGCGGGTATCCCGAACTGAGGAACAGTGCGGCGTCGCGCTCCTCTCGTTCCCGAATCCGGGCCTTGAGGGCGTCAAGGGTGAACCAGCCCTGCGGTTGATTTCGGATATCCGAAAGCCGCCGCTCCAGCCCCTTCTCACGCATGTACGCAATGAAAGCGTCTGACTTTCCGGCTGCCTTCCAGTCCCGCACTCTCCTTGCGAAGTCCCGCCTCTCCTCCTGTTCGAGTGCGGCGCGGTGAGCCGCGGAGCCGCGGACGGGGTTACCAGAAGTGGTCCCTCCGGGAATCGCCATTCCGCTCTCGGGCGAGGCTGCTGGAGCTGTGGGAGTTGCGTTCGCGCCGGGCCGGCTGGTCGTCCGGTCACATGCGACCCAAACCAGGGCACCCGCGACCAAGGCCACGAGAGCCGCGAGAATTCTCATCTTCATTTTTCTCCTCCCGCGGTTTGCGCGGACGATGACGGACGGGAGGCCCCTACTGACGGGGGCATCGCGAATCTGCGGGAACAAGTCTCGAAGACCTGCATCATGATCCCCTTGGGGCGACCCGAGGTTGTTTCCCGTCCCCTGCGACCTCCACCCCTTTCTTTAGCGGGGAAACCCCCAACTGCCAACCCGCATTTGGTCTGACGCGCCGAGATTTGCCAAACCGGCCCGATGCGGCTAAAAGAAGGGTTATCGCGGCCGCGGTGACCCGATTCGGACGCGAATCTCGTCGCGGTTGTCGGGTCGGCCGTTCAGGCCGCGGGAACGGCGGGAACCACCGCGTGGACCACGAACGCGAAGCCCACGATTTCCTGAACGGCGACTACGGTGATGAGGTCGCGGGCGGTGAGGGGGTCCCGGGAGCAGCGAGGGCGGAGCCGGCGGCCCGCGGCTCCCCGAATGGAACGCACGAGGCGGAGTGCGACCCCCTCGCGCACTACCAGCGGGAAGCCCGGCGCCACCGGTTTTCGGAGAGCGATGCGAGACGCTACTGCTGTACGTCGCACGGTGTGGACGCCGCCACGGCGGGCGCACGCAACGGAACGCCACCGGCGCGCGCGGTCTTCCGGGCGCACCGGGACGAGGTCGTGGAGGGACACCTCGACCTCGTCGTACGGGTGGCAAGGCACTACCTGGGCTTCGGACTCCCGCTCGAGGACCTCATCCAGGAGGGAAACATGGGTCTCCTGGCAGCCATCGAGGGATTCGACCCGGATCGTGGCGTGCCGTTTCCGGCGTACGCGGTCGGCTGGATCCGGCAGGCGATCTGTCGCGCGATCTCGGTCCAGACTCGGACGATCCGAATTCCTCTCGAAGCGCTGGGGCTCCGCCGCCGGGCGGACAGCGTCCTCTCCGACCTGGAGCAGGAGGCCCATAACGATGCCCTGTGCTCCGGCCACTACGAGGCGCCTACGGTTGAGGACTGCGCCCGCAAGCTTGGGGTTTCGGCCGGGCGCCTGCGGACGACGATCGAGCGGCTGCCTGACATGGCGTCCCTTGACGCGCCCGTCCGCGGGGACGGCCTTCCTCTCTCTTCCCGCCTGGCCGATGCGGGGCAACGAGACCCCGAGGCGTGCGCAGCCGCCGAAGAATGCCGGTCGCGCATCGGGGCGGCCGTGTCCGCGTTGCCCGCGCGTGTGCGCCATGTAATGCGACGCCATTACGGCCTGGACGGGAACGGGATGGCCTCATTCACGGAGATCGGCCGCGAGTTGCATCTTTGCCGGGAGCGGGTCCGCCAGCTTCACAACCAGGGGCTCGCGAGCCTCCGCCGCGATGTCCGGGTACGTGCCTCGGCGAGCTGAACTCGTCGACCCAGCCCGGCACGGATCTGTCGGCGCATCCGCTGGGTATCGAAACTTGCCGTCGTGCGTCAGGCTGGCCTCGCCGTGGGGACGGGTGGGGCGTGCGGGCTGCGGAGCACCGCGGTGCCCGTCTGGAGACCGGCGCTCCCTGTGGTGCCGAAGGGGGGACTCGAACCCCCACGGGATAACTCCCATACGCCCCTCAAGCGCACGTGTCTACCATTCCACCACTTCGGCAGCGGTGAGGACCGGCGGAACTCTCTGGCCGCCGGACGCGGAATTATAGGGTTCGGGTGGGCGCCGGGGCTCGCTCAGGAGCCCGGCTCGGGCTCTTGGCTTTCTTCCCCGGATTCGGGGGATTCCGGATCCTCGGTTGCCGCTGGCGTTTCCGCGGCCGGCGCCGGCATCGTGACTCCCGGCATGTCCACCACGGTCTGTGATTCGACGTCGTCCTGCACGTAGCCGAGGAGGAGCGAGGTGACCATGAAGGTGGCCGCGACCACCGCGGTCACCTTGGTCAGCAGCGTCGCCGTTCCCCGGGCGCCGAACGCCGCCTGGCTGCCGGCGCCGCCGAAGGCGCTCGCGAGGTCCTGGCCCTTGCCCTGCTGGGTGAGCACGACGAGGATCAGGAAGAAGCAGACGAGGATGTGGATGATCGTGAGCAGGATGGTCATTGCGGTTCAGCCGGCGGCGTGACAGATGGTCAGGAACGAATCGGCGCGGAGGCTGGCTCCGCCCACCAACAGGCCATCCACGTTGGCGCCGGCAAGGATGGCGCCCGCATTATCGCCCTTCACCGACCCTCCGTAAAGGATCGGCGTCCGTTCGGCCGCCCCGGATCCCGCGAGAGCGGCCAGACTCGCACGGATGACGCGGTGCATGGCTTCCGCGATCTCCGGGGTGGCGGTCCGGCCGGTGCCGATGGCCCAGACCGGCTCGTAGGCGACCGTGAGACGGGCGAGCTGGGCTTCCGAGAGCCGGGCGACCACTGCCTCGACCTGTGACCGGACGACGTTTTCGGCGTCTCCGGCATCCCGCTGCTCCAGCGTCTCCCCGACGCACACCACCGGCCGCATTCCTGCATCGAGGACGGCGAGGGCCTTCCGGCGGACATCCTCGTCGCGGTCGCCGAAGACGTGGCGCCGCTCGGAGTGGCCGACCAGCACGATCGAGCATCCGGCCGCCGCGAGCATGGGAGCCGACACCGCTCCGGTGAAGGCGCCCTCCCGCTCGTGGAAGACGTCCTGCGCCGCGAGCGACACGGAGCTTCCCCGGAGCGCGTCCGCGACCGGCGCGAGGGCGGTGAACGGGGGAGCGACGGCGACCGCCGCCCGGCCCGGCTCGAGGCCGGCGACGAGTTCGGCGGCGAGCGCGACCCCTTCGGCGCTGGTCTTGTGCATCTTCCAGTTGCCGATGACGACGGTGCGGCGGGTCGATTCGTGGTCAGGCATCGGCGAGGGCCTCCACCCCCGGGAGCGGTTCTTCGGCGAGGAAGGCGAGGGAGGCCCCGCCGCCGGTCGAGAGGTGACTGATCCGGCCCGACAGTCCCGACCGCCGGACGGCGGCGAGGGAGTCGCCGCCGCCGACGATGCTGGTCGCGCCCCGGTCGGTCGCGTCCGCCACGGCGTGCGCCACGGCGGTCGTCCCTTCGGCGAAGCGCGGATCTTCGAAGAGCCCCATGGGCCCGTTCCAGACGATCGTCGCTGCGTCCCGGAGGTGGGCGGCGAAGGCGGCGCGCGATGCCGGGCCGATGTCGAGCCCCATCCAGTCGTCCGCGATCTCCCCGATGGGAAGGGTGCGCACCGGACCCGCGTCCGGAGCCGGCGCCGTGCAGTGATCCGTGGGGAGGACCAGGCGGTCGGCATGGTCCTCGAGCAGCTTCCCGGCCTCGGCGACCCGGTCGCGCTCGACGAGCGACCGGCCGGTGGGAAGCCTCTGAGCGGCGGCAAAGGTGTACGCCATCGCTCCCCCGATCAGGATCCGGTCGGCGCGGCGGAGGAGCGACCGGATGACCGGCAGCTTGTCCGAGACCTTGGCGCCGCCGAGAATGGCCACGAAGGGGCGGGGCGGGTTCCCGAGCGCCAGGCCGAGCGCCTCGAGTTCCGCCTCGAGGAGGGGGCCGGCCGCGGCCCGCGGAAAGCGGCGGGCGCAGGCGTCAACCGAGGCGTGCGCCCGGTGTGCGGCCCCGAAGGCGTCGTTCACGTACTCGTCGCCGTAGGCGGCGAGGTCCGCCGCGAACTCGGGCGCGTTCCGGGTTTCTCCCGGGTGGAAGCGGAGGTTCTCGAGGACCAGGACCTCGCCGGGCCGAAGTTCGGGGAGACGGCCGCTCGGCTCCCCAACCGGCGTGGCCTCGAAGCCGACCGCGTCGCCGAGGAGTTCCTGAAGCCGCTCCGCGACCGGGCGCAGGCTGAGTGCGGGGTCCGGCGCTCCGCCGGGCCGTCCCAGGTGGGAGGTGACCACAACCGCCGCTCCCATCCGGCGCGCGTCGCGGATCGCGGGCAGCGCGGTCCGGAGGCGGCCGTCGTCCGCCACCCGCCCGTTTGCGAGGGGGGCGTTCAGGTCGGCCCGGAGGAGGAGCCGGCGGCCGCGCAGTTCGAGGTCGGCGAGCGTCAGCTTCCGGGCGTTCGGGGGCACGGCGGCCAAACCTTACCGCCGGCGCCGGGGCGGTGGTATCTTCCGCCGCCCACACGCGGCTTCAGGTTTTCGGCCCGGCGGTTCGCCGTCAGGCCGGACGAAGAGGGAACCGGGTGCCATTCCCGGACGGCCCACGCCACTGTGATCGGAATGCCCTTTCCGGGCGGTCCCGCCTCGGCGGGGCGGCAACCACTCCCGGCAACCGCCGGGGGGAAGGTGGAAAGGGTGGACGCCTCGGCCTTCAGGCTCGAAGCGTCCGGTCCGTAAGTCAGGAGACCTGCCGGGAGCCCGAATCACACATCCTCTTCGTTGGGAAGGGACTGGTTCTTGAGACTCGACCGCCGCCACTTCGTCTCCCGAGTTCGGGGTGGACTGTGGCCGCGCGCGTCGTCCAGCACCGAAGTCGGCCCCCGAGGAGCGCTCCGCGCCTCAAGGAGGGCCGGCTCATGCGTTTTCTCTCTCGTACCCACTGGACCAAATCCATAACCCTCGCCATCGCGGCCCTGGCCGTCCTGGCGTCCGCCGCCGGGGCGGCGGACCTCCGGGTCGTCGTCCTGGACCCAGACGGCGGACCGGCGGCCGGCGCTCTGGTCGTCGCCGACGCCCTCGCCGGAGAGAGCCGGCTCTCCGCGACCACCGGTGACGACGGGAGCGCCCTGATCGAGGGAGTCCCCGAGGGGCGGTACCTGGTCTCCGCCCGTTCCGCCGACCTCTCGGCGGCCCCGATCGAAGTCGCGCTGTCCGAGGGAGGGACGGGCGCCGTCGAGCTGGCGCTCCGTTTCACCGCGGTCCGGGAGTCGGTGGTGGTGTCCGCCGCGCTCGGGGCACGCCGCGAGGAGGAGTCCGGCACCTTCGTGGACGCGTTCTCCGCCGACGCGCTCCGGGACCGGGACGAGTGGTTCCTGCTTGAGGGCCTGCGCGGAATGCCCGGCACGCTGGTCTATCAGACCGGCAGCCAGGGACAGCAGCTCGCCCTCCGCTTCCGGGGACTGCCGGCCCAGGCCAGCGCCGTCGTGGTGGACGGGGCGCCGCTCCGGGATGCCGCGGCGCCCCAGTCGGATGCGACCGCGCTGCTGCCGTCGCTGGCGGTGCTCGGGGTGGACCGCGTGGAAATCCGGCGGGGCGGCGGCTCGACCATCTACGGCTCGAACGGGATGGGCGGGGTGCTCCACATCGTGACCCGGTCGGAGTTCGCTCCCGACGCGCTGCGGTTTTCCGTCGGTCTCGGGGAGTACGGCCACTCGGCGGCGAGCGGCGAAGCGGGCGCCGGCGGCCCGCGCGGCGGGATCTCCGCCGGCTTCACCCGGCTCGCGGTGAGCGAGGGCGCGGACGGGGACGATCCGTTCACGAACCACACCGGGGTCGCGCGCGCCGGATTCCGGCTGACCGACTCCCTGCAGGTGACCGCGCGCTCGCTGTTTTCGCTGGCCACGGTGGGTCTGAACGAGAGTCCGTTCCCGCTCGGTCCGGCCGGACCCGGGATCACGGAGGCCGAGCCGGTTCCCGAAGCGGCAATCCGCGGCTACGAGGAAGGGACTCCGCTCGCGAGTCTCGACCTCGGCCCCGGCAACTTCATGCCGTCCGTGAACGATCCGGACAACAGCCAGGAGACGAGGTTCGTTTCGACGCTGGTGGCGCTGAAGGGGTCGGCGGGCCCGGATCTCGCCTGGAACCTGCGGCTCCACGACCTGCGGACCCGTCGCGAGAACGAGGACGGGCCGGCCGGCGTCAACCCGTTCGACCCTCCTTCTCCCTCCACGCTCGTCCATGAGGGGGAGGTGCGGAGCGGCGCCGCCCGCGTCGAGCTGTTCCGCGGGCCGGTCCGCGTGGTCACCGGCGGGGAGTTCGAGGCCGAGCGGGCAGCGACCACCGACCCCGGCTTCGAAACCCGGCTTCGCCAGACCAGCGCCGCCGCGTTCGTGCAGGCCGAGGCGGCGCCTGGCGACGGACGGGCGTCGCTGCGGGGCGCGGTGCGGGCCCAGCGTTTTTCGACGGCGGCGCCGGAGCTGGCGCCCGTCGAGGGGAGCCCCTGGCAGGGCGCCGCGCCGCCGCCGGAGGCGGGAGCCGTCACCGGTGAGGCCGCCGGTTCGCTGACGCTCGCTCCGGGTCTGCGCCTGAGGGCGTCGGCGGGACGCGGGTTCCGCGCCCCGTCGCTCTACGAGCGGTTCGGGACGTGGTACTCCAGTTTCGGCTACTCGGTGTTCGGGGACCCGCGGCTGAGACCGGAATACACCACGACGATGGACGCTGGTTTCTCGGCCTCATCGGAGGACGGCCGCCATGAGTTGCGGGGAGCGTGGTTCTGGTCGGAGCGGGGCCGGATCATCGCGTTCGGGTCCCTCGATTTCGCGTCCGACCCGTTCGGACGGTTTGCGGGCTACGAGAACACCGAGGGGGGCGTCGCCCGGGGCGTGGAACTGGCGTACCGGGTGACCCTCCCCGGCCGCACCCGGGCGCAGCTCCACTACACGTTCACCGACGCCGACCCGCCGGCGAACGCTCCCGACGAACTCGCATCGGACTGGCTGGTGCCGCGGCACCAGGGAGGCGCGCTGCTGTCGGGCGCCCTTTCCGAGCGGCTCCGCTGGAGCGCCGATCTCCTCCTCTCCGGGGGCATCCACGCCCCGCTCTTCGACCCCGATACCTTCGCGTCGCGCGTGTTCCGGTTCGCCGGGATGCGCCGCCTCGACGTGGCGCTCTCGTTCGAGATGGGGCGCGGGCTGACGCTGCGCGCGCTCGTCCAGGACGCGTTCGACGACGCGGCCTACCAGAGCGGGGGCTTTCGGCCGCTGGGACGGGTGGCCCGGGTCAACCTGGAGTGGAGCCCGCGGTAGGGCGCCGGAGCGCCTTCCTGCGAATCAGCGACGGGAGTTTCGCCCGCTGCGCGGGCGATGCCGGTCTGAAGACCGGCGCTCCTGGGCTAGAGCCCGTCAGTTCGACGCGATGTGGTGGATCAGGTCGCGGACCCGGCAGGAGAACCCCCACTCGTTGTCGTACCAGGCGAGGATCTTGACGGCGTCCCCGTCCACCACCTTGGTGAACGGGGCGTCCACGACGGAGGAGTGAGGGTTTCCCTGGAAGTCCACCGAGACGAGCGGTTCGTCCGAGACCTCGAGCACGCCGTTCAGGGGGCCGTCGGCGGCCTCGCGGAGCGCGGCGTTCACCTCTTCGGCGCTCGCCGGCCGCTCGAGGAACGCGGTCAGATCGGTCAGGGAGACGTTCGGGGTGGGTACCCGGACCGCGATCCCGTCGAGCCGTCCCTCCAGTTCGGGGAGGACCTTGGTCACCGCCTTGGCCGCGCCGGTCGAGGTGGGGATCATGTTCACGCTGGCGGCGCGGGCGCGGCGGAGGTCCGAATGGGGCAGGTCGAGCAGGCGCTGGTCGTTCGTGTAGGCGTGGACGGTGGTCATGACGCCCTTCTTGAGCCCGAACGCCTCGTGGAGGACCTTGACCACCGGGGCCAGACAGTTCGTGGTGCACGAGGCGTTCGAGAGGATGTGGTGCGACTCGTCGTCGTAGCGGTCCTCGTTGACCCCCATGACGACGGTCAGGTCCTCGCCCTTGGCGGGGGCCGAGACGATGACCTTCCGGGCGCCCGCGGCGAGGTGCTTCCCGGCGTGCTCGCGCGCGGTGAAGATCCCGGTGGACTCGACGACGATCTCCGCACCGAGACGTCCCCAGGGCAGTTGGGCCGGATCGCGCTCGCTCAGTACCTCGATCCGGGTCTCCCGTCCCCCCGGCGAGGTGACGACGATCTCGTTGCCCTCGGCGCGCACGGTGCCCGGCAACGCGCCGGAGACCGAGTCGTGTTTCAGCAGGTGGGCCAGGGTGGCCGGGTCGGTCAGGTCGTTGACGGCGACGATCTCGATGTCCGGGTCGTCCTGGACCGCGCGGAAGATGTTGCGGCCGATCCTGCCGAATCCGTTGATGCCGATGCGCACGATGTTCCCCTTTGGGCTGGTCCCCTGCGTGCCGGGGATGACCCGGCCGTTCCCGGTAAAGGCTCCCCACCCCGAAGATGGCCGCGATCATAGGGAGGGCCGCTCGAAGGGTCAACGAATTCGGACTCTCTTCCAGATATGAGTCTCTGCACACTAGATAATCATAGTTGAATCACTTGATATTTATGTCCTCTCCGGTTATATTCCTTGCGTCAGGCGATACCGATCACTTGATGGGCGCCGGGAGCGGCCCCAAACAGCTTCCCGCCAAACACTCAAGGAGAAACACCACATGACCCATCTGACTCTCTTCAACCCTTCGTTCCGGCGTCTCTTCGCCGATCCGTTCTTCGATCTGCCGGTCCGCTACGCCGGTAGCGCGGGCGGCCGGGGCAGCGGCGCCTCGCTCTGGACGCCTCCGGTGGACGTCCGCGAGTCCGACACCGAGGTCGTCGTCGAGGCCGAGCTGCCCGGCATCGCCCGCGAGGACATCTCCGTCCGCTACCACGACGGCCGGCTGGTCCTTGAAGGCAAGCGGGAGGAGGCCGGGGAGACCGGTCCGGAGAACTGCGAGACCGCCTGTGCGTCGGGAAGCTGGATCCGGCGCGAGCGGAGCCTCGGCCGCTTCCGCCGCTCCTTCGACCTGCCGGACAGCGTGGACAGCTCCGCCATCCGGGCGGAGTCCAGGGACGGCGTCCTCAAGGTCGTCCTGCCGAAGCTCGAGAAGGCGCAGCCGCGCCAGATCGACGTCAGCGTCAACTGAGCGACACCCGAGGGGTCGGCGCGAGCCGGCCCCTCACCTGTGTACGGGGTTCGTCTCGCCGACAGGCCAGCGTTACACCGTGCGCGGTGCGGAGCACCGCGCGGTGCCGACCAGAGGTCGGCGCTCCAAGCCGGCGGCGCCATCGGCGCGAGCCGCTCGACCTACTCGGTGGTGCGTTCGTGGCCGGGGATGACGCGCCGGCTCTTGACCATCTCCTCGTCGTAGTAACGGCGATAGAGGATGTCCCAGGTCTCGGTGCCCTGCTGGACCGTGCGGCTCTGGCTGTCGATCTTCCGGCGCACGATCTGGTCGATGCGCTCGTCGTCCTCGAGTTCGGAGTTGATGATCCGCATGATCATGCGGCGGATCTCCGTGTCCTCCGCGTAGAACTCGACCGTCTCATCCTGGCGCAGCAGATCCATGATCTGGTTCGCGAGGTGGTTGATCTTCCCGTTGGTCAGGCGCATGGCTGGATCTCCGGCGAGGCCTAGAGAATGATCCCCTGCTCGCGGGCGAGCCGTTTCTTGACCAGCTTGAACATTTCCCGGTACTCGACGCCGCCCGTGCGGATCTCCTCGCCGTAACCGTCAAGGAGCTTCCGGACCTCTTCGTTGAGGTCGTCTTCCTGGCGCAGGTCCTCCGTGATGAGATCCACGATGGCGTCCATCAGCGCGTTCGGATCTTCCGGATCGATATAGCCGGCGACCTGCAGGTCGTCGGTGATACGGTACCCGAGGAACTGGATCTGGCTCTTGGTGAGGCGCATGGGCAGGCAACCCAAAAGGCTAACACAGCGAAGGGGCGTGCGGCCACCGGCATCCATGACGGACCGGACGCGGGTTTTCCCCGGCTGTTCCAGGCGCCCCGGAGGCTGCTAGAATTCACCGTCCTGGCGAGAGATGGGGTCGTAGTTCAGTTGGTCCAGAACGCCGGCCTGTCACGCCGGAGGTCGCGGGTTCGAGTCCCGTCGGCCCCGCCATCATCGCTTTCCCTGCAGCCGCGTTCCGGCGCCCCTTCCGTGAGGCCTTTCATGAAGATCACCATCACCTACTGCGTCGTTTGAAACTACCTCCCGAACGCCTCCAGTCTGGCGGCGGCAATCAAGGACGCTCGGGGCATCGAGCCCGAGCTCATCGAGGGCGGCAAGGGCATCTTCGACGTCACGGTGGACGGCGAACTCGTCTACTCCAAGTACGACACCGGCCGGTTCCCCGAGAACGACGAGATTCTGGACAAGATTCCCGTTCTCGCGAGCTGACGCGCTCCGGCTCCCCGGTCCGATCATCCTGACGGCCGGTTTCGGGACGCCCGGCGCCCGCTTCGGGCGTTCCCCTCAGAAGTCGAAGAGACGCGTGTACTTGATGATCAGCGACCGGCCCATCACGTTGGGTACCAGGAAGCCGGTCTCGTCGTCGAAGCGGTCGAGGTTGGCGGTGTTCCTGAGGTCGTTGTAGACGAGGAACAGGCCGGTCCCGCTCCGGTTCAGCATCACGAGCCGGATGTTCGAGGAGACCGAGGCGGTCTGGCTGTTGTACTGGATCAGCGCTTCGAGACGGCGGAGCGGGGTGAACGAGTAGTTGACCCGGATCGGGATCAGGTTGGTGGTGAATTTGCCGACGGGGAGTTCCACCACGTCGCGGTTCCAGCCGATGCTCGCCTGGAAGGTGGCCCCGATGCGTCCGTTCAGGGTGGAATTGATACCCAGGTAGTCACCGTCGTAGAACCCGCCGGTGCGGACATAAGCGGTCGGATACAGGCGGGCGCTGGCGTTTCCGATGTAGTTGAAGTTCACCTGGTTCCAGTGGTAGAGGCCGGGCGGGATCACCACCTGGTGGCCGTCCACCCCCGAGTACACGACGAAGTCGTGAAGCGGCCGGTCCCGGAACCGATCGATGAACATCCCGAAGCGGCCCCCGCCGTTGGGCTGGAACTCGATCGGGTGCCAGTGCCCGCGGCCGGACTGGACCTCGCCGTCGAAGCCGTAGTACGCGTTCCAGGTCACGTGCGGGGAGAAGCGGCGCACCCAGGACATGCCCGGCAGATGCGTGGGCTGCCAGTCGAGGTAGTAGCGCCACTGGTACTTGCGGAAGCCGCGGCGGGGCACGAACCCGACTTCGGGGTTGAAGTCCTCGCCCACCTGGGTGAAGCCGGCGTGCCCCTGATGGAGCTGATCGGCGTAGTTCAGGAAGGCCCGGCCCGCGATGGTGTCGGAGGCGCTCGCTTCCGGGTCCGAACCGTCTGAGGCGGTCTTGGCGAGGAAGGTGAAGAAGCGGGCGTGTTCGCCGAGCTGAATCGCGGCGTCGGCGCCGAAGGCCCGGTTGTAGTCGCCCTCCCCGGCCCATTCGCCGGTGGCCTGCCGGTTCACCAGGATGCCGCCGAAGTTGGACCGGCCGACCTCCCGCTGGACCCGGGCGACGGTGTAGTTGTTCGCCGCGAGAGCCAGGGCGCCCGTCTCGTTGTCGAAGGCGTCGTCGGTCTGCATGTTCATCAGACCGACGTTCGTGGACCCCACCTTCCCGGAGAGCCGGGCGCCGCCGACGATCCCCACCGGCTGGCCGCCGTAGAGCCCGATGCGGCGGCTGAAGAAGAGGTCCACCTCCTGCGGCGCCCCGAACTGGAAGGTGGACGCGTTCTCCAGGAAGAAGGGCCGCTTCTCGGGAAAGAAGAGCGGGAACCGGGTCAGGTTGATCTGCTGGTCGTCGGCCTCGACCTGCGCGAAGTCCGTGTTCGCGGTGAGGTCCACGGTGAGGTTCGGGGTGACTCCCCACTTCACGTCGAGGCCGATGTCGAGACCCTCCGTTGCACGGTTCTCCGAGCGGACGGCCAGCGGGTTCCGGTTGGCCTCGCCGAGGGCGAACGGGGTGACCTTGATGTCGCGCCGCGAGGGGAGATTCAGGCCGGTGATCTTCTGCGCCAGCGAGACCCGGTAGATGTTGTAGCCGCGGGGGATTGGCGCCAGAAACGCCTGCTCGTTCTTGCGGCGGATGTTCCGCATGACGTTGATGCCCCAGGTCCGGTCCGCCCCGGCCTCGTAGCGCAGCGTCCGCAGGGGGATCGCGAACTCGGTTTCCCAGCCGCGGACGGACCGCTGGGACCGCACCGTCCAGTCGCCGTCCCAGTTGGCGTTGAATCCGGCGATGCCGCCGCGCTGGGAACCTCGCTGGCCGGGACGCGGGTTGTAACCCCCGGTGGCGCCCTCGCCGGCGATCTGGCCGTCGTACTCGATGCCCTCCGGATTGGTGCCGAAGAGGAAGGCGTTCTGGCTGTCGTTGAAGGTGTCGAGGATGATCTGGACCGAGTCCGATTCGTTCAGGTCGCCGTCCCGCCGGCTCTCGGATACGAGCACCTGATCGGGTGCGCTGTCGAAGGCGATGATCCCCACGTAGAGCGTGGTTTCAGAGAGCAGCAGGCGCACTTCGGTCCGCTCGGAGGCCGGCGCGCCGTTGTTCGGCTCCTGCTGGGTGAATCCGGTGAAGGGCTCCACGCGCGACCACTGCTCGTCGGTCACGAGCCCATCCACGACCGGACCTTCCATCCCTTCGGCGAGCGCCTGCACCGCGCCGTCATTCGGGGGAACGGTGGCGGCCCCGGGGAGCGGCGCGAGCAGCAGGAGGCCGAAGAACGTGCAGGAAAACCGTCGCATGTTGCGGGCGTATCCTACGCGCCCACGACCATGGCCGAAACCGCGATCCTTCCCAACCTCATCGGCGGGAGAACCCTGGCCCCGTCGGCCTCGGAAACGCTGCCGGTCTTCAACCCCGCAACCGGGGAAATCCTTTCCCGGATTCCGCTCTCGGGCGCCGAGGACGTGGGTCGGGCGGTCGCCAGCGCGAAGGAGGCGCTCCGCGACTGGCGGGAGACGCCGCCGACCGACCGGGTGCAGCCGCTCTTCCGCCTGAAGGCGCTTCTCGAGCGCGATTTCGAGGAACTCTCGCGGTGCGTGACCACCGAGTGCGGGAAGACCCTCGCCGAGTCCCGCGGCGAGCTGCGGCGGGCCATCGAGAACGTGGAAGTCGCCTGCGGGATCCCGTCGCTGATGCAGGGCCGGGTGCTCGAGGACATCGCGCGCGGCATCGACGAACTCATGATCCGCCAGCCGGTCGGCGTGGTGGCGGTGATCGCGCCCTTCAACTTCCCGGCGATGATCCCGTTCTGGTTCCTGCCCTACGCGCTCGCCTGCGGCAACACGGTGGTCATGAAGCCGTCTGAAAAGACGCCGTTGACGATGCAGCGGGTGGCGGCGCTGATCGAGGAGGCGGGGTTCCCCCCGGGGGTGGTCCAGGTGACTCACGGCGGGCAGGCGGCCGTCGAGGCGCTTCTCGACCACCCGGACGTTGCGGCGGTCAGCTTCGTGGGTTCCTCGCCGGTGGCGCGGGTCGTCTATGCCCGGGCGGCGGGCAACGGGAAGCGGGTCCAGTGTCAGGGCGGGGCGAAGAACCCGGTGGTGGTGCTCGAGGACGCCGACGTCGAGGCCGCGGTGTCCACCGTGGCCGAAAGCGCCTTCGGATGCGCGGGACAACGGTGTCTCGCGGCCTCGCTGGCGATCACCGTCGGCGACGCCCACGCGCCGTTCCGCGAACGGGTCAGCGCGGTGGCTGCGAGCCGGGTGGTGGGTTCCGGGCTGGACGAGTCCGTGGACATGGGCCCGGTGATCCGCGACGAGAGCCGCCACCGGATCGAGCGGCTGATCGGGGTGGCGGTGGACGAAGAGAACGCCAGCGCGGTGGTGGACGGCCGCGGCGTCCGGATCCCGGGCCATGAAGACGGGTTTTTCGTCCGGCCCACGGTGCTCGATGAGCTTCCCGCCGAGGGGGAGATCGCGCGTACCGAGATCTTCGGACCGGTGCTCGGCATCATCCGGGTGGACAGCGTCGAGGACGCGATCGCCTTCGTGAACGGCGGCGAGTTCGGGAACATGGCCTGCGTCTTCACGAACGACGGTCGGGCGGCGCGCCGGTTCCGGCACGAGGTTCTGACCGGCAATGTGGGGATCAACGTCGGCGTGGCCGCTCCGATGGCGTTTTTTCCGTTCAGCGGCTGGCGGGGCAGCTTCTTCGGCGATCTGCACGCCCAGGGGGCGCACGCGATCGAGTTCTACACGCAGACCAAGGTCGTCGTGGAGCGCTGGCCCCGGGACGCCTCGAAGCGCTTTTGAGCACCGACCCCGGCGGGGGGACGATCCGGCGACTGGTTCGCCGCTTCTGGCAGCCGGCGCTCTGGACCCTCTTCGTCCTGAACGTCCTCCTGATGCCGCTGATCTTCGGCGGGGCGGGGGACGAACCGTTCGTCCCGCCCGAGTGGATCCCGGCGAACCCGGCGGCGCTCGTTGCCGTGCACGCCCTCGCGGTCGCGGTGGCCGTGCCGAACACGGTCTTCTGCCTCGCCGCCGGGTTCCTGTTCGGGCTCGGTCCGGGGATGTTCTACGCCACCCTCGGCACCTTCCTCGGTTCGCTCGCGGCGTTCACCGTCGGCCGGCTGTTCCTCCGGCGCTGGCTCACCGGATGGCTCGGCCAGTTCCGCTCGGCCTCCCGGGTGCTCGCCGCCCTGGGCGACGCCGGCGTGCGCACCGTCTGCCTGACCCGCCTTTCCCCCCTCTTCCCCTTCGCGTTCCAGAACTTCGGCTGGGCGGCGACCCCGGTGAGGTTCCGGAACTATGCGCTCGGCTCGTTCCTCGCCGTTCCGGTGGGGGCCAGTTTTTTCGCCCACCTCGGGGCGGCGGGAAAGGCCGGCGCCGCGCTCGCCACCGAGAGCTTCTCCTGGTCCGCCGCGCTCACCATCCTCGGCCTCCTCGCGACCTTCTACCTGATCCGGTGGATCTCCCGCGTAGCCAACGCCGCCCTCAAGGACGAACTCCCCACGGACTAGCGGACGGGAGTCCCCCCGGCCCCAGTGGCGCCGCCGGCTTGGAACGCCGGCTTCAGCCGGCACAGCCCGCCGCAGGCGGGCGGAATCGCGTGGGGCCATTCCTCCCGATGGCGCGTACGGCTTGGAACGCCGGTCTCCAGACCGGCACCCGCGGCCCTCCGGGCCGCGGAAGGGCACCTCGCCGATCCGCGCAGACGGCTGATCAACCGCTATAATGCCTTTCAACAGGTGCTGTTCAACGGCCTGTTCCAGACCTTCGAGATGCAACCATGACGACCAGATTCTCCGAGGACGTGATGCCCCTGACCGATCTCAAGACCAATCCGGCCCGCGTGGTTCGGCACGTGACCGAAGCGGGAAGACCGGTACTCCTGACGCTCCGTGGCCGCGGCGTGGCCGTCGTGCAGTCCGCCGCCGCCTTTGACGCGGCCGCCGAGGAAAGGCAATTCATGCGCGCGGTGGTTGCGGGTCTTGCGGACCTGGAGGCTGGCCGGGACCTGTCCATGGCCGAAGCCCTGGAACGACTCGGCATCGGCTGACTTCATGCCGAAGGGAGCCATTCGGCTCGCGGAGTCGGCGGTCCGGGACCTGGAGGAACTGAGGCGTTGGTACGCGCAGCAGGGTGTTCCGGAAACCGGGGAGCGGACTCTCAAGCGGATTCTGGACAGCATCGGCCTCCTGGCCGAACTGCCTGAGATGGGGCGCGTCGTTCCTGAGTTCGGGCGGGGTTCGCTACGCGAGTTGATCCGGCCGCCATTCCGGATCGTCTACCGCCGCGAGCAGGAAGGCGTATCGATTGTGCGGGTCTGGCGGAGCGAGCGCCTTCTTGAGGTACCCGGCGACGAGTCGAGGAGTTAGCACCCAAGTCGCCGTTCCCGCCATAGTCCCTTCGAAGTGTCAAAGAAAGAAAAACGAAAGCCTGGACGTGACCGCCGTTTACGGCTGCGGCTGTTTCGCGCCGGCAATTCCACGTGCCCAATTTGTCTCTCTGACTTCACCGAGTCTGACGTTATAGCCGGGAAGATGACGTTAGAACATGTGCCTCCGGAGGGGTTGCGGGGTTCACCTATTTGCTTGACGTGCAGCCCGTGCAATAACGGCACGAGCCGGATAGACGAACGGGCAATCCTGGCAAAGAGAGCGAGAGACGAATGGTCCTTGGGCCAGGGAACCCGTGTTGAGGTTGATTTCTTCGGAGTCAAGAAGTCGTTGCGGTACATCCCCAATGATGCACAGGCACCTCTTCCGACTCGGGTAAGTCAGCTTCGGAATGGCTCCATCAGGTTGGGCAAATTGCCACGTGGAGAGGCCTTGGATTCAAGTAAAGGGGTTCGGTTCAGGATGCTTGGTACCGCCCACTATGAGTCTGTCGGGATGGTTAAGGCTGCCTACCTGATGGTGTTGTCCCTGATGGGTCCAGCTGGTTACGGGTTTGGTGGGAGCGCAGCTCTCGGTTCGGTTCGGGAGCAAATCATGAATCCCGCAAGAAGAGCACTAAGGGGCTGCTTCGTCTCTGAGGGCACCATACCGGGTACAGAGAAGACGAGTAAGCCGATGGTCTTTCTGTGCCACGGTGCGCGCCCTCCCTTCTGGATTGTTCCGATGTGGAACGAGAAGGTCGTCATGCTCCCGTGCGGCGGACCGGACCCTATAGACGAACTGATAGCGCGGCAAGGGCAAATCGAAATAGCCAACAGTCAGGTGACGGGATGGACCACATGCCGTTTCCACGAGTCGGTTGCAATCGCAGGTGCGGTTAGCGGAGAAGTCGACACAGGTGGCGGAACTCTTGTGGGCACGACGGGGCTCGTGCCCACAGATGCTGGGCAATGGGAATGGATGGTCGTCAACCATCACATGGCGGAATACGTTGCACTCCCGTTTCGTCCAGCTGGTGCGGAGGGGCGCTCAGACTCCCTGAATGTAGTGGAGGCGCTTGGGGAACACTCCGCAAGAGGACGGGGTTTGGATGCGCCCCGTTTCACTCGTGTGAATCGCAGCGAATTGCGGAAAGCCAGGACCATTACAGGCCTCACAAGAAGAACGCCGTCATAGACGATGATCCACGACGGCAATGGGTGATTGACGCCCACCGGATTGGCCGCGTGGCATACGTGGCGAACCAGCAGTCGCGGGTAGTTCGCGCCCCTTTGGGCCGCGAGTACCGGTCTGGAGGCCGCTACCGCGAGAATCGGCCCGCGTTCCAAGCTGTCTGCCTCACCGGGCGTAGGGCATCGTTCCGAGGTCGGAGCGCCATACGGGGATGTGGCGGTACGCGGTCTCGCCGTGCTCCACGCGGCGGTGCCGGCTGAAGCCGGCGTTCCAAGCCGTCGCGTCAGCTCCGCAGGAGGGCGCCGTGCGTGCCGGTCTGAAGAGCGGCGGTCTCTTGCGCCCGGATGCCGGTAGGCTCCCGTCCTGTACAAGGAGGCCGTCAATGCGCAGCATCGCTCTGCTGGCCGCCTGGCTCCTGACCGCGGTTCCGGTCGCCGCCCAGGAAGGCCCGGCGCTGGAGCCCATCACGCTGGCCGAGGTGCTGGCGGCCGGCCGCGCCGGGTCGCCGGCGATCGCCGCGGCGCGGTCCCGCGAGCGGGCGGCAGTTGCCGCCGCCGGGGTCGCCGGGCGCTGGACCAATCCCGCCGTTGAACTCCGCAGCGAGAACTGGGGTGCGGACATCCCGGGCCTGCGCCTCGACAGCTTCGCCACCGTCACCCAGCGGCTCGAACTCGGCGGCAAGCGAGGCGCCCGGCGCGGCGCGGCCCTGGCCGGCGCCGAGATGGCCCGGGTGGACGCGTTCGCCACCACGCGGGGAATCGAGCGGGAGCTGGCCGGGCGCTTCCTGGAGACCGTCCGCCTGCGGGATCGGGCAAGGATCCTGGCCGGACAGCGCGACGCGCTCGCCGAACTCGTCCGCATCCTCGAGCGCCGGGTGGCCGAGGGCTTCGCGCCGGACGCCGAACGCGCCCGCCTCGCCGCGGAAGCGGCCGCCGTCTCCATCGCGGTCACCCGCGCCGGAGCGGCTGCCGAACGCGCCTTCCTGGAACTCCGCGCGTTGGCCGCACTTCCGGATGGAGCGGGCGCGGCGGCCCTTGTCCGGCCCGATCCGCTCCCGCTACCCACCGGAGATCCGGCCCAACTCGCGGCCGGAGCCGCGGCCGAGCGTCCGGACGTCCGGGCCTCCGCCGCGCGGGTCGAGACCGCGGAACGGGCGCTCCACCTCGAGAACTCGCTGCGGATTCCGGATCTGACGGTGAACACCGGCCTGAAGCGCACGCTGGACACGAACACGGGCGTCTTCGCGCTCGGAGTGGGGCTGCCGGTCTTCGACCGCAACCAGGTGGCGGCGACGCGCGCCCGCGGGGAGGTCCGCGCCGCGCGGCTCGAACGCGATTACGTGACCCGGCGCGCCGAGGCGGACGCCACCGCCGCGCTCCTGAATGCCCGGCGGCTGGCCGAGGCCGCCGCGGGGGCCGAAGCGCAACTGGTCGAGCCGGCTACCGTCGCGCGCACCGCGATGCGGTCGGCGTTCGACCTGGGCGCGGCGGACATCCTGCTGGTCGTGGACGCGGAGCGCGCCTTCGCCGACGCCCGCCTGCTCGAAAACGACATTCAGGTCGAAGCCGTCGCCGCCGCCATTGCGGCCCGCTTGGCGTTCGGGGAGGCGCCCCTGCCGTGATCCGCGCCCTGTTTGCGGCCCTCCTCTTCGGGCTCGCCTGCGGCGGCGCGCCCGAGGAGGCGCCCGAAACCGCGGCCACCGCCGATCCCGCGACCGGGATCGTCACCATGACCGGTGCGGGCCGTGAAGCCGCCGGCATCGCGACCGTCGCGGTGCGGGAGGTGACCCGGTCCGACGCGTTCCACGCCGTCGGGGTCGTGAGCCTCGACGAGCGGCGTACCGCCCGCCTGGGCGCGGTCGTGGACGGCGTCATCGCCGAGGTGCTGGTGCAGCCGGGAGACCGGGTGGAGGCCGGCGCGGTGCTGGCGCGGATTCTCAGCGACCGGTTCCACGACGTCTGGGCCGAGTACTTCACGGCAACGGCGCGGCGGCGGCACGCTGAGGCCGGATTGGGCTACGCGCAGACCGCGGCGGGGCGCGCCGAGCGCCTGGTGGCCGACAAGGCGCTCGCGGAGCAGGAGCTGGAACGGGTCCGCGCCGAGCTGAGCGCGGCCGAGGAGGAGTTGGCGTCCGCCCGGGCTGATGTCCGGCGCACCGAGCAGGATCTCCTGCACTACGGCCTGACCCCCAGTCCGGACGCGGAGCCGCGCGAGAACGAGCATGTGCCGGTGCGGGCGCCGTTTGCCGGCGCGGTCATCGAGCGGTTGGCGTCACCCGGAGCCGCGGTGACGCTCGGTGAGCCGCTGCTGGTGGTTTCCGACCTGTCGCGGGTCTGGATCAGCGCCGAGGTCGACGAGGACGACCTTCACCGCCTGGCGGCGCCCGAGTCCGTGGAGTTCCGGGTGACGGCGTGGCCGGACGAGGTCTTCGCCGCCACCCTGACGACCATCGGGGACGTGATCAACCCGGACACCCGGAGGGTCACGGTCCGCGCGGAGACGGACAACGCGGACGGCCGTCTCAAACCCGAGATGTTCGCGACGCTCACCGTCGCCTCCGGAACGCCGAGACAGCTGCTGGTGGTTCCCGCCGCGGCGGTGCAGGACCTGGCCGGCGAGTCCGTGGTCTTCGTCGAAACCGGCCCCGGCGAGTTCCGGCGCCGGCGCGTGGTCACCGGCGCCGGTTTCGACGGTGACATCGAGATCCGCGAGGGGCTGACGGCCGGCGAACTCGTTGCCACCGAGGGGGCGTTCCTGCTCAAGTCGGCCCTGATCGGCCTTCCCGAGGAGGAGTAACTCCTTGGGCCTCGTCGAGCGGTTCGTCGGCGCCGCCACCGGGCAGCGCGCGCTCGTTCTGCTGTTCGTCGCCGCGCTCGCGGTGATCGGCGTCGCGGCGCTCTGGAACCTGCCGGTCGAGGCGTTTCCCGACCTGACCAACAACCAGGTCGTCGTCATCACCGAGGCCCCGAGCCTCGGGGCCCCCGAGGTCGAACAGCAGGTCTCCTACCCGATCGAGACCGCGCTGATGGGGGTCCCCGACGCCGAGGAGGTCCGCTCGGTCTCCAAGTTCGGCCTGTCGCTGGTCACCGTGGTCTTCGACGACGCGGTACCCATGTACCTCGCGCGGCAGCTCGTGACCGAGCGCCTGACCGAGGTCCGCGGGCAGATGCCCGCCGGGCTCGAACCCACGCTCGGCCCTCCCGCCACCGCGTTCGGCGAGATCTACCAGTACGTTGTCACCGGCGACGACCCGATGGCGAACAAGACGGTCCACGATTGGGAGGTGCGCACCCGGCTGCGCTCGGTGCCGGGGGTGAGCGAAGTGAACTCCTGGGGCGGGCTGACGCAGCAATACGAGGTGGTCGTCCGGCCGGAGGCGCTCGAGGAGTACGACCTCACCCTCCGGGACGTCTTCCACGCCATCGGCGACAGCAACCGCGCGTTCAGCGGCGGGTTCATCGAGGCCCGCGACGAGCGCTTCACCGTGCGCGGAATCGGGTTGCTCACCGGCACCGAGGACCTCGAGCGGGTCGTGGTGCGCGCCGACGACGGCGTCCCGGTGCTCCTCGCCGACATCGCCGAGATCGGGCTGGGGGCGATGCAGCGGAGCGGTGCCGTCACCGCGGGCGGCCGGGGGGAGGTCGCGAGCGGGATGGTGGTCATGCTGAAGGGCGAGAACGCGCTCGAGGTCTCCGACCTGGTCAAGGAGCGGATGGCGGAGATCCTTCCGGGCCTGCCGCCGGACATGGACATCGAACCCTTCTACGACCAGAGCGAGGTCATCGACCGCACCTCGGCGACCGTGCGCCGCAACCTGATCGAGGGCTGCCTGCTGGTCATCCTGGTGCTGTTCATCTTCCTGCGCGACGTCCGGGCGGCGCTCATCGTCGCCGCCGTCATCCCGCTCTCGATGCTGGTGGGCTTCACGGGCATGCGCGCCTTCGGCATCTCGGCCAACCTGATGTCGCTCGGCGCCATCGACTTCGGGCTCATCGTGGACGGCGCGGTGGTGATGATGGAGAGCTTTGTCCGGCGGCGGGCCGCCTCCGGAGAGGGCGGCGGGCGCGTCGCGCAGATCCGCGGCGCGGCGATGGAGGTGGCGCGCCCGGTGCTCTTCGGCGTGCTGATCATCATCGCCGTCTACCTGCCGATCCTGACCCTCGAAGGCCTCGAGGGGAAGATGTTCCGGCCGATGGCCATCACGGTCTGTTCGGCGCTCTTCGGGTCGCTCCTCCTCTCGCTCACCGGCGTACCGGTCGTCTCGTCGTTCCTCCTCAAGTTCGGCGGCGTCCACCGGGAGGCGTCCTGGTTCCTGCGGCTCCGGGAGCGGTACCTCCGGGTGCTCCGGGTCGCCATGACGCGGAAGGCCGCAACGGTCGGGATCGCGACGGTCATCATCCTGACCGCCATCGGTTCCGTTCCTTTTCTGGGCACCGAGTTCATGCCGCGCCTCGACGAGGGCTCGATCCTGATCGAGACCCGGAAGCTGCCGTCGGTGTCGCTCGAGGAGTCGGTCGAGATCTCGACGCGCGTGGAGCGAAAGCTGCTCGCCGAGTTCGACGAGATTTCGGACATCGTCACCAAGATGGGCCGGCCGGACCTCGCCACCGAGGCGATGGGCATCTACCAGGGCGATGTGTACGTGCTCCTCCACCCGGAGGACGACTGGGAGAGCGGGCGTTCCAAGGACGAGTTGATCGGCGCGCTCGCGGCGTCGCTCGCGGAGATTCCCGGGCTGTCGGTGAACTTCACCCAGCCGATGGCCATGCGGCTCGACGAGGTCGTCTCCGGGATCAAGGCGGACGTGGCGGTGAAGATCTTCGGGCCCGACGCCGCGGTCCTCGAACGCCTGGGAGGAGAAGTGCTCCGGGTCGTCGAAGCGGTTCCGGGCGCCGCCGACGCCCAGGTCGAGGTGCTCTCCGGAGCCGCGCAGCTCGAAGTCCGTCTCGACCGGGAGGCGCTGGCCCGCTACGGGCTCCACGTGGGCGACGTGCAGGAGTTCGTCGAGACCGCGGTCGCCGGCAGCGTCGTCACCCAGCTCATCGACGGTGCCCGGCGGTTTCCGGTGGTGGTGCGTTTCCCTCCCGAACGGCGCGCCGACGCCGCGGCGCTTGCGGCAGTGCCGCTCACGGCTCCCGGGGGCGAGCACATCCCGCTGGGCCGGATCGCGGAGATCGCCGCCGCGCCCACCCCGGAGGCGATCAACCACGAGAACGGAGAGCGCCGGCTGGTGGTCCAGACCAACGTGCGGGGCCGGGACGTGGGCAGCTTCGTCGCCGAGGCGGAGGACCGGATCGCCGACGCGGTCACGCTGCCCTCCGGCTACTACCTCACCTGGGGCGGCCAGTTCGAGAACCAGCAGCGCGCCATGTCCCGGCTCACGCTCGTGGTGCCGCTCTCCATCGCCATCATCTTCGGCCTGCTCTACGTCACCTTCCGGCGGGTGCGCTGGGCGCTCCTGATCCTCATGAACGTCCCGTTCGCCGCGGTGGGCGGGATCGCCGCCCTCTGGATCCGGGGCCTGACGCTCAACCTGTCGGCCTCGGTCGGCCTGATCGCGCTCTTCGGGATCGCGACGCTCAACGGCATCGTGATGCTCGCCGCGATCCGGGCGCTCCGGGAGGACGAGGGGATGGGGCTCCGCGAGGCGATCGTCACCGGCGCCGGCTCGCGGCTCAAGCCGGTGCTGATGACCGCCACGGTGGCGTCCATCGGCTTTTTGCCTATGGCTCTGTCACAGGGCGCCGGGGCGGAGGTGCAGCGTCCGCTGGCCACGGTCGTGATCGGAGGCATCGTCACCTCGACGCTGCTCACGCTCGTCGTGCTGCCGACGCTCTACGAGCGCATGGAGCAGTGGGTCGCGGCACGGGCGGGGTAGCTCCGTTTGACGGCGCGCCGGCCGGGAACGCCGACCTCCGGTCGGCACCGCCCGCCTCTGGCGGGCGAACGCGCACCTGTTGCTCGGGGGACGGCGCGCCGGCGGCTGGCAGCGCCATCTCGCCCGGGGCGGTACTTCGTTGCAACCCTTCGGGCCGCCTAACACAGGCTCGGGACCCTGTGAACGCCTCGGCGCGGGCTACCTGATCTGCATCGGTCCGGACGATGGGCCGAACGAGAACGCTGGTGTCAAGGGCGCGCATGCCGGTGCCGCAGATGGGTCTCGATCCCCGCGTCCATCTCCTCGACGGTCTTCGCCTCGGGCGCGGAAGAGAAAACGGCCCGTTGGACGTCCAGCGACGAGTACTTTGTCGCCCGCCGCACGAGCACTTCGGAACCCCGCTCGCACCACTCGACCGTAGAGCCCGGCGTCAAGCCCAGCTTGCGGCGAATCCGCACCGGAATGGACACCTGACCCCGGGAGGTGATCCTGGACTGAATGCTCTCCATCTTTTGATCTGCGCCGTCGCGCCCCGCGCCACTGGCACTCGCATTACCCCGGTAAGTCAACTTGCCGGCGCTCCTCGCTAACGGGCGCTGACGTCGTAGGCGACCAGGACGTCCTGGTCGCGGAGATACAGGAGGCCGTTCGCCACCACCGGATGGCTCCAGGTGTTCTCCCCGGAGCGGTCCCGCTGCCGGAGGTCGAAGCGGCCGCGCTGCTCGTAGCCGGCGCGGGACGGTTCCACGAGGGCCACGTCCCCGCGTTCGCTGAACACGTAGAGCCGGTTGTCGGCAAACGTCAGCGATCCCTTGCGAATGGAACGGTCGCGCCAGAAGAGCGCGCCGGTCTCGATGTCGAGCGCGCTGAAGATGGACCCGGAGAAGCCGTAGAGCACCCCTTCATGGAGCACCGGGGTGGAGTGATGGGCCCGCATGTTCCGGGTGAAGTACTTCTCGGTGGCCGTCACCCCGCCGGCGCCATCGGCCTGTAGCTCCAGCAGGGCGCCGCCCGTGCCGTAGTCCGAAGACAGGAAGACCTCCGCGATGTTCCCGCGGTTCGAGACCAGGATCGGCGTCGCGATGTTGGCGGTCCGGTTCGAGGCGCGGTGGTAGCTCCAGAGCAAGGCGCCGTCGTCCGCGCGGATGCCCGCGGCGCGCTCGCCGCTGAAGTAAACGATGTGCGGCGCTCCCGCGAGGTCCACCGGCAGCGGTGACGAGTAGCCGGCTTCGTCGCCTCCGGTTCCCCACAGGAAATCGCCGGTCCCGCGGTCGAAGGCGGCGAACCCAACCTGCCGGCTGCCGGGCGAGACCAGCACCCGGTCGCCGAGCACGAGCGGTGATTCGCTGATGCCCCAACTGATGTTTCGCCCCCGGAAGCGCTCGAGGAGGTTGAGGGTCCAGAGGATCTCGCCGCCGGCGGCGTCGAGGGCAGTGAGCTGCCCCCGGGCGCCGAGGGCGTACACCGTCCCGTCCACCACCGTGGGGACGCCGCGGGGGCCGTCACCCCGGCCGTCCCGATAGGCCTCGGCGTGCGGAGTCGCCCAGAGCTGGGCCCCGGTTGCGGCATCCAGGGTGATCACCCATTCCTGACGCGAGTACATGCCCTGGGTGTGGATGCGGCCGTCGGCCACCGCGACGGTCGAGTAGCCGGCGCCGAGGCCGTCCGCCCGGAAGATGAGCGGCGGGCCGCCGTCGGGCCAGCTCTGCCGGAGCCCCGTCTCGAGCGAGATGCCGTCCCGGTTCGGCCCCCGCCACTGCGGCCAGTCTTCGTCGGCGGTAGCGGATCCCGGGAGGAGTAGCAGGGCGGCGAGAGCGGCGAACCTCACTCGGAAGCCTCCCGGCTGCCCAGCCACTGGCGGGCGGCGGGAAGCGCGGCCGCCCGGAGTTCTTCGAGATGGTCCTGGAGCCGGCGTCCGGCGTCGCCGGACTCCAGATCGCCCGGCGCGACGCTCTCTGGTCCGGGAACCTCGGCCATGAAGGCGTAAACGAGTTCCCGGCCGGCAGGTTCCCCGGGGACCGCGTAGTACCCCGAGAGCACGCGGGTGATGGGGTTCGAGTTGAGCGAGCCGCCCTTGTAGAAGTGGCGTCCGTCCCCGGTGTCCTCGAGGAAGAGGATGTCCCGCATCGCCGCGTGGGTCTCGGGCGAGACCCCGGGGACGTCGCCCCGGGCGATGGCGGCGAGGACGGCGGCGAGCGAGCCCGCGGTGGCGGTGTTGTCGCCGGTCACGTCGCGCGCGGCCAGCATGTAGCGGCGCGAGTCGATGCCCGCGAAATCCGGGTGGCGGGCCTGGATGCGGGCGGTCAGTTCCGGCGGCCCGCCGAGAAAGGCGGTGACCAGGTTCGCCGCCGCGTTGTAGACGGGGTTCGAGACGCCGGTCCCCCGGATCATGTGGCGTCCCACGGTCCGCGCGGTGGCGGTCTCGAGGTGCTCCTTGATCTCGGTCTGCGTGTCCGCGTCGAAGTGGACGATGGCGGGATGTTCCGGGTTGCCGACGACGTCCACCGCCCCCGGGACGGGCTCGTCGAGCGTGTCGGCGCGGTCCGCGAAGAACTCGACCAGGTAGGCGGTCTTGATGGAACTGGCGGCGGGGCGGGGGGTGTCGGGGGACTCCTCGTAGAGGGTTTCGCCGTCCGCCGTGCCGATCCAGATGCTGCGGCCGAGGTCGGTGAACGCCGAGTCGTCGACGCTGCCGAGGGCGGTGGCGATCGCTTGGCGTCCGTCGGGGGAAGCGGGCGCCGGAGCGGCCCCGTTGCACCCGGCGGCCCACGCCGGGACCAGCGCCAGCCCGGCCGCGAGGGGAATGAACGCGGTCAGGGTGTTCCGAAGCAGGGCCCGCATGGACATGGTGAGCATATTCCGTGTTGAATGAACCGTCATGTGGGTAACCCGGCCGCTCGCGCGGGACTTCGATCCGGACCGGATCAAGGACCCCGAACGCTCGGGGGCGGTGGACTGGGCGCTCTTCAACGCCAACTTCGAACGGTTCCTGAACACCCCCTGGTGGCGAGTCAACCAGGGACATCGCGGGCCGGCGTGGCTGCGTCCCCTGCGTCTCGGCATCGCCTGCGCGCAGCGGCAGCAGGACGCGATCCATGACTTCGCGGGCAAGGCGGCGGCGCTCGCCCGGCTGCGCGTTCCACCCGACCCCAGCATCGTGTTCTTCGGCGCCGAGGCGGGATGGGAGGCGGCGATCCTGCAGGCGCTCTTCGGAGCGGGCGGCCAAGTCGTGCTGATCGACGAGGATCCGGCCGCGTACGACCGCTTCCTCCGCGCGCCGCGGAGCGTTCGCGTTCGGGCCCCGCGGGGTTCCGGCCGGCGCGAACTCCTCGTGAAGCGCGATCCTGACCGCTGGCGCTACCTGCGGAAGAACTTCTTCGACGTGGCGCCCGAGGGCCGTTTCGACGTCGGCATCGACTGGGGCCTGATCGAGCACTTCGACGCCCCGGGAAAGCGGCGACTCATGGTTCACTTCCGGAAGTTCCTCAGGCCGGGGGGACTCCAGATCTGTAGCTGTCCCCGGGACCGGATGGCGGTTCGCCTCTTCTACCGCGCGTTCGCCGACGAGTTGAACGCGGGCTACCGGGAGCTGATGACGCTCACGGAACTGGTCGAGCGCATCGAGGGGGCAGGGGGCGTAGTGGAGAGCCAGCTCACCCTGCCGGCGCACAACATCGCGGCGTACCGCATCGCGTAAGAGCGTCTCGGAGCGCCGGCCTCTGGCCGGCATCGCGGCCCCCAAGGGCCGCGAAGAGCCAGATTCCACCCGCCCTCACGGCGCGTACGGCTTGGAACGCCGACCTCCGGTCGGCACCGCTGCGCGGAGCGCAGCGAAGGCGCGTGCCGCCGTCGGGCCGGGGGCAACTCCGGTCGATAACGGTGTTCTGCGGGCGGGGGTCCGGTCGATAACGCCGGTCTGCGGAGGGGGGTCCGGTCGATATCGCCAGCCGGTGGGAGGGGGTCCGGTCAATGTCGTCCGTCGGCGTCAGCGCGATTCATCTCCTCGATCGGCACGGTCGGCCCGCTGTACCGGAAGAAGTTCCTGAGATGGACGACCGAGCGCATGGGACGCAACTCGGCGACACCCCCCCTTGATCGTGTAGCTGACGCGAGCTCCAGCGCGAAGGCCGAGCGCGTCGCGCACGGCCTTGGGGATCGTCGTCTGCCCGCGGGTGGTCATCGTGGATGTGATCATGGCGAAACGTCCTCTGCCCTAGATCCCACTCCTGGTCCTTGTTGAGGTGTCTGGCGCGAGGCGAGACGGCCTGGAACACCGCTCTGGTCGGCATGAAGGGGGCAAGCGCCGCGACGGCGCCCTCCGGAGGGGCTGCGATAATCCTATTTCCCAGCGCGGACGGAGATGGTGTAGAGGAATGGTCAGTTGGAAGGAGTACTACGCGGGCCTGGGCGGTTATTTCCGGCGCGAGGACGCCGAGGAGTGGAAAGAGTGGGACCATGGGGTCGAGCGGTTCTATGTCTACATTCTGGAAATCGATCGCCCGCCGGGCCGGTATGTGGGGCAGACAAAGAACCCGCGGCGACGGCTGAGGGCTCACGCGGACGGCGCCGTAAAGACGACGGCCGGCGCGGCCGTTGAGGTGGTGTACGTCGTAGAGGTCGCGACGCGTGAGGAGGCGGTGAGGTACGAGTGGTTTCTGAAGCGGATGCACGCGGAGTGTCCGGAGATGGTGGGGCGGTTCATCGGCCAGGTGGGCAAGGAGACCCGGAGGGTTCTGGCACGTTCAGGGGTTCCGAAAGGGCTCAGGCGGTGGAAGCGGGATGGGTCGGAGGAAGGGATCGAGGATCCGGTCGCCAGTGGCCGCCGGTGGGGCAGGAGCGGGCGAGCCGTCAGGTGGATGATGGCCGGGTTCGTGGGGTTGTCCGTGATCTGGCTGTTCGCGGCGGATCTCTTCGAGGAGGGGCGACGCGGCAATGAGGCGGAGTCGGAACCGGTCGTGTTGGAGACGGTGGAGACGCAGGATGACCGGGAGCCCGAGGGAGTGCCGGTGGAGGATTCCGCCGTCACCCGGCGTCTCGGCCAGACGGAAGAAGAAGCGGGAGGGCTCGGCGGGGGACGTCGTGCGGGCGACCTGGCACTTCAGGGTGGCGGGATTGACGGCGGTAATGAGCGGTCCGGCGGGGTGGCGCCATCGGTCCAGGCCGGGCCGGCGCGCGTAGGGGGGGAGGTGCGGGAGGCGACTCGTACCACGTATGTTGAGCCGGTCTATCCGGAGATCGCGAAGCGGGCGGGAGTCTCGGGAGCGGTGATCCTCGAGGCGGTCATCGACCCGGACGGCAACGTGACGGACGTCAACGTGCTTCGTTCGATTCCGCTGCTCGACGAGGCGGCGATGGATGCCGTACGGCAGTGGAAGTACCAGCCCACGCTGCTCAACGGAGTTCCGGTCCCCGTCGTCATGACGGTGACGGTGAACTTTGGCCGCACTTGAGGGGTGGGGCCGGGATTGCGCGCCCGACGTGTTGTCGGGGGGAAGCTCCGGTCGATAACCCCGGTCGGTGCGAGGAGGTCCGGTCGAGAGACACGAGCTCTCACGCAGTTGGGAGACACCTACCTTTACGCACCGGTGCTCCTCGATAGGAGGCCAGCTTCGGGTCAGGGCGCGGCCCGGCGGAGGGAGCGGATCGATCCTACGGCTCCACCGCCCCGGGCGCGCCCGCCTCCGGTGGGAGCCATTGGCGCGCCAGGGGCACCGCTATCGCAACGCGTCGATTCGAATAGCCGTCTGGCGCGCGTATCCGGCTTCGTAGAACCCCTCGCGCCGGTATTGGATCAGGCCGTCCGGGTCCAGGAAGAAGGTTGTGGGATAGGCGAGGACCGCGAAGTCGATGGCCTTGGCTTCGTCGTCGAAGAGGACCGGGAAGGTGTAGTTGTTTTCCGAAAGCAACGCGTCCACTTCCTCGCGGGAGGAGCCCGCCGTCGCGACGGTGAGGAACACGACCGCGTCGTCGTCTTCGTATTTCTCCAACAGCCTCGTGAAATGTGGGAGTTCGGCGAGGCTGTACCCGCACCAGGAAGCCCAGAACTTGAGAACGACGACCTTGCCCGACAGATCGCCGAGCGCCCACTCGTCGCCGTTCTGATCGGACAGGGCGAGGCCGGGAGGCTCGAGTTCGAGACGCTCGCCGAGGACCTGTGCTTCCAGTTCCGCCTGGACGATGGGTTGCCGCACCGCCAGCCGTTCGTCGACGGCCCCGACCGTCAGTCCGGCGGTCGCAGCGGCCTCATCCGCGGCCCGGCGCCAATCCCCACCGTGGGCGAGCGCTTCCACCAGCATGTCGAGCCCCCGCTCGGGCTGGCCGGTGCGCACGAGGTGGCGCCCGAACTCTGCGAGCGTCTGGCTACCCGGGAAATCGGTCGCAAGTTCCTCGAACAGCTGACCCGCCGCCTCAGTTTCGCCCATCTGTGCCAATGCGCGAGCTTGCAGCACGCGTGCGGAAACGATCCGGGACTGCCTGGAACGCTCCCGGGCCTCGCCCCGATCTCCGGGATACAGGTAGCCGGGGCGGTCGGTACGCAGCGCCTTTTCCAGCGTGACGGTCTCTTTCAGGACCCGCTGGGGTTCGATTCCGTAATCGAGCAGACGGCTCAACGACGAGAGGCGTCCCCCAGTCCGCCAGGCGACTTGGTCCATGACGGCTCCAAAGAGGGATTCGGCGTAGTCCGGTGCGAGTCCTGGTCTCGGTGGCTCGGCCGCCGTGGAGATGGGGTGGTTGCCCTGTGTCGACTCCTCGGCCATGGATTGAGCCGCGAGCGCCGTAACAAGCGACACCCGGCTGCGGACCCACGCGGCGCGCCGGCTCAGCGTCGCCGCGTTCATTCCCTTGCCGAGGATGTGCCACATCTCGTCCATCGACTCCGCGGGCAACGGACCGCTACGGAGGATCCGAAGGAGAGTCTGAAATTCGGAAACCAGATTCCAATAGCGCAGGCTCTCGCCGAGGACCCCGCGGTCCGGGGCCGCCAGCAGCCGCGAGAGCCAGAAGTCCGCCTCCGGGCGAAATCCCAGGAAGTCGTAGCCCTTGGCCAGCCGGTAGAGGATCGGCGCCGGCACCTCGGGGATGTCCCGGTGCCGGGCCGCCAGGTCGTCAAGCTCCTTCCGCATCGCGTCCTTCAGCGTCTGGCCACGGTCATCCTCTTCCCGATTCGCCACCTCCACCTGAGCCGCGTTGAGGTAATGGAGGAATACCGGGTTGTCCGCCTCCGCTTCACGACGGTTCATCAGGGCGGCGCCATAGACCTCTAGCCGTCCGAGATCGGCTGCCGCGCCCTCGGCGCTGTCATACACGCCCGGTCGCCGGCTTCCGCTGCGTAACGCGTCCGGAAGGACTTGCAACAGCTTCTCCCAATACCTGCGATCCATCTCGAAGGTGCCTGCCGAGCGCAGCGCATGGACGTAGCCATCCCACGCTGGCGCGTCCGTCGGCTCCAGTACGAGAACGCGCTCCCAAGCCTCCGCCGCCCTCGTATGAAGGTCGAAATAGGAGGCCAGCAGGGCGTACTGGCGATGCGCCTCCGCATCTTCAGGCTTGGTAGTCCGGGCCGCATGGAAGCGTTGCATCGCGCGCTCGAGGTGGATCGCCTCGAGATCGGCGGCAGCGCCGGCCATGAGTTCGGGATGGGCGCGGCGCTCGCTGCACGTGGACAGGAGTGCGATGATCGCGAGCGTGGAGACGAGCAAGAATGGAAAGCGTCTCAATGGGATGGCCTCGCCGGGGACGACCACAGGACAACGCCCGCCAGACCGACGCCCCGCGAGGTCACAATCGTATGTAATCCCACGAAGGAAGCCGCTGGACGACGTCAGATGTGGATCTAGTGGCGGAGACTGCGCCCCTCGAGGCCCGCGCGGAGCGCCGTAGGCCACAGGACGGCCAACGGACGCTTCCGCACCGAATGTGAGGAATTCTCGCTCGCGTAGCAGGGGAGGACACGTGAGTACAACGACCCCGTGGAACCGGTACGGGATCCACTGTGTGGGGTTGGCCACATTGCTGCTGTCTGCCAACTCCTCTTGCGGACCAACCGATGACGAAGCCCTGAGCGTCGCAGAGGCTCCGTTGGACGACGGCTCCGCCGGGAGCGACGTTCCGCTGCGCGACCCGGCGGACGGGCTGTCGGACGACGACAGTCCGGCAGAATTGCTCGTGGAAGCGGCGCGAGCCGGCGACGCATATCGTGTGCGCGAACTGCTCGCTGCCGGAGTGGCGGCGGATTCCGACAGTCAGGGATCCTTCGCCCTTCACCGGGCCGCCGCCAGCGGTTCAGTCGCCGTGCTCCGGTTGCTCGTGGACGCCGGAGCACACCTCGAGGCGCTGGACCAGCAAGGGCGGACGGCCCTGACCCAAGCCGCGTTCTACGGCAATTCGGAAGCGGTGGTGTTCCTGCTGAGCCAGGGCGCCAATCCGAACGCCCATGCCGAACCGACCAACCAGACGCCCCTGAGGGCGATCCTGAGCGGCTGGACGATGACCCTGTCGCGGCGGTCGCCGCTCCCTCGGAAGGACGAGGAACGCTTCGCGGCGGCCTGGGCGCTCATTGAGGCGGGAGCCGATCCACACTTCGGTCCCGGAGACCATCCACCGCCGGCCGTGCTGGCGGAAGCCCTCGGCGGCGAAATCGGGCGGCTCTTCGCCGGGGATCCGGCCGATCCGGTACAGCGCCCCCGCTGAGCCGGACGCGCGAAAGCGTCCGCACCCACGCTGGGCGCCGCCCTTGCTACAGCGATCGGAGCGCGGCCCAGGGATCGCCGCGCAGCGTCCTGAGCCCGGCGATCGCCGAAGCGGCGAGCATCAGCAGCAGGAGGAGCGCCGCCGGACCCAGGTAGAAGAGCAAGTCCCCGGTCTCGATCCACGGCACCCGCGCCGCCACCGCCCGCGACAGCATCCAGCCGAACAGGGTTCCGGACCCGACGCCGGCCATCGCGGCGAAGGCCGTCGAACGGAACGCGCCCCATACGAGGAGATCCGGATCGGCGCCGAGCGCGGTTCGCACCGCTGTCGGATGGGCTTCCCGAACCACGAAGTCCGCGATGTGGCCGATCCCGCCGACGACTGCGAGCAGCAGTCCGGCGACGGCGAAGATGCCGAGCGCGACCCCGGCCAGCAAGGGTGCGCCCAGCAGCCGAATGCGGCGGTCCCGCACCGAAGAGGCGGCGGTCACGCGCATCGAAGCGTCCACCGCGGGCGGCAGGCGGCTAAGCGCCGCCACCTGCTCGGGTGTTGGCCCGTCGCGAAACCGGGCCACGAGTTCCACCTTGGGACTGCCGAGGATCGTCGGCGGAATCGCGAACGGCACGTAGGCGGTGGGAAAGGTCGAACGGTCCGGAAAGACCCGGAGATCGGGAACCATTCCGACCACCCGCGGCTCCGTGGGACCCATGCGGATCGTCTGGCCGACCGGGTCCGGGAGCCCGGCGGCCTGGGCGTACGAGCGGTCCACCACCGCCACGCGCTCGGACCCGGGCGTGTCCGCCCCGGTGATTCCCCGCCCGTCCACGAGCGGAATGCCGAGCACGCCGAGCAGACCGGGGCTGACCGAGCGGGTCGCGCGGCCCGAGTCCGGATCTCGCGGACTTCCAGGTCCCGCGGCGGTGAACATGATCGAGCCACCCGTCTCGTCGGGCAGGGCGTCCGCGTAGGCCGCCGACTCGACTTCGGGGACCCTTTCGATGCGTTCGACCAGCCGATCCAGCAGCGCCACCTTCTCGCTGTGAGGAAGCGAGGCACCCGCGGCCCCGCCGCCGAAGTCCACGGAGAGCTGCGCGAGTCCCGCATCCGAATAGCCGCCCCGGCCGGCGAACAACCGCCACGCGCTGCCGCCCAGGACCGCGGTGGCGATCAGGATCACCGTGGCGGTCGCCACCCCGAGCGCCAGGGTCGGTGACACCGCGCGCGCCCGGTGCGCGACGCCGAAGCGCCCCATCCCCGACGCCTGCCGGCGGACGCGCAGCGTGTCCACGAGCGGGGCGGCCTCCGCCGCCGCGCACGCCAGCAGCGCGACCACAAAGGCCTGTCCGGCGACCTCCCAACCGGTGGTCCAGTCCGCCGCGAACGGGAGGTCCGCCCCGTAGCGCCGCAGCAACGGCACGACCCAGGCGGCGAGCAGCGCGCTTCCGGCGGTCACCGCCGCCGCCAGCAGCGTCACGCGGAAGAGCGCCGCCAGGAACTCGTCGCGAAAGGAACCGCCGAGCGCCCGCCGGATGGCCGCCGCGCGCCGCCCGGCGACGGAGCGGGCGAGGCGGAGGCCCGAGACGCTGATCGCGGCCGCCAGCACCAGCAGCAGTGCTCCCGCCCGCAGGATCTCGAGCGTCGGGCGTACCGACGCCGTGAGCGACTGCGCCAGTGGAATCGCCTGGATGTGGTCCTCGTCGCGGCGGAATCCCGCGTCGGTGAGCAGGGCCGTGGCTTCGGCCGCGGCTGCCGCCGGGGTCACCCCCGCCTGGAGCCGGCCGTAGGCATTGGTGGAACGCGAACTCCCGCCGGGGCCGGTACCGACCTGGCGGCGACGCGCCGGCACCCAGATCTCGGTGGCCAGGGTGGGCGTGAAGAACCCTTCCGGCAGCACCCCGATGACGCGCATCGGCTCGCGATCCAGCACGATCTCGGTCCCCACTGCTTCCGCCGTCCCGCCGAGCGCGGTTCTCCAGAAGTCGTGGCTCACCAGAACGACCGGCTGGCCCCGGTCCAGGGTGGACAAATCGCGGCTCACCTGAAGGACCGGCCGGCTCCGGTCCGGGGTGGACGGAGAAGGCCGGCCGGCCCCGGTGCGCGTTTCCCCTTCGTGGTCTTCAGGCCGGAAGGGCCGACCGAGGGCCGGCGCCCCCCCGAGCATCTCCAGGAATCCCGGCTCCAGCGCCCCCACGGTCACCGATTGCATCGGGGGATCGCCGAGCATTATGGACGCGCCCCAGAGATGGCCTACCCAGGCGAACGAGGCGGCGCGCTCCCGCAGCAGGGCCGTCTCGCGGTCGGAGAGGAAACGGCCGAACATCGCCTCCCCTCCGGCCGCGCGCAGCGCGACCAGCCCCTCCGGCTCCTCGTAGGGGAGGGCGCGATCCACCGCCGATTCCCAGACGGCGCCGACCACGTGGAAGGCCCCCACCGCGAACGCCAGCGCCAGCACCGCCGCGGCGGAGTTCGCCGGCGCCGCGGTCAGGGAACGCCAGGCGGCGGCGAACGCGGCTCTGGTGCGCACGGATGTCTCAGCAGGGACGTTCCGGGGAGTCGGCCGCGCTGCCCAGGAGCAGCGTGTGAATCTCGCCGCCGATGCTCGCCGCCATCATTACCGGCGAAAGCAGTTGGGGAGCGAGCTGGGGGTCGGCGCCCGCGGCGAGGAGCGCTCGAGCCGCCGCCAGCCGTGCTTCCTCGTTCGCCTCGATCCCGGCCGGATTCGGGGACTGGCCGAGCGACCATCCGAAGAGAAGGGCGAGGAGCGGCGTCTGGTCGTTCGGCTCCGCGTGGGCGTTGGGATCCGCCCCCGACTCCAGCAGGAAGGCCACCGCGGCAGCACGGCCAAACACGGCGGCGCGCGCGAGCGCCGTATGCCCTGTACGGTCTACCGCCTCCAGGTCGGCTCCCGCAGCGACAAGCATCTCCAGCACCGCCACCGCATCGGCTTGCGCCGCCCGGTGGAGGGCGGGAAACCCGGCGCTCCGAGCGTCGGCGGGCACTCCCTCGTCGAGAAGGGCAGCGACCCGCGCGGCGTCGCCGGCCTGCGCCGCCGCCACCAGTTGGCTCTCGGGAGTCTCGTCCGCCGGTTCGGCCTCCTCTTCCGGATCATCACCCAACGGAATGCGCATCACCGAAACCGACGCGGGACCCGATTTCGGCTTCGGCGCCGGCTCATCCGTCACCCTGATCTCGACCCCGACCGGCAGGATGCGCCCGAACCGGGTCACGGCGAACGCGACAACCACGACCAGCGCCGCCAGGACGGCCAGAAAGATGCCGCGCCGGCGCGTCATGAAGGACATCGGTTCAGAGCCCGGCGGGATTGTCCGCGGTCACGGACCCGTGCGTTCGGTCAATCGCCATCTCGTTCCACCTCCACCCGTCACGCGGTGAGCGAATTGCGGGCATGTCCGTCTTCCCGCGCTCAGCCTAACCCCGTTTCGGCCGGAGCGTTCCCGCGGTTGCGGTCGTCCGGCGGGGACGCGTTGTCACGGCAACGGGGCCGCCTGAGTCTCACCACAGACCGTTGGTGTCACGTATCTGGCCAGTTGCCCGGAGTCGTGCCGCCAGCGTCGCCGATCCCTGCGGTCGAGTTTGACAAAGTCAGAGGAATGAACCGATATACTGACATGTAGTGAGTGACCACCCTTGTCGGCGCCTGCTCCCGTGATTCCGTTCGAAGACCAGATGCTCCCGAATCGGGAGATCGGTCGGCGTCTGCGCACGGTCCGGGAGTCGGCGCGGCTACGGCAAAGCGACGCGGCGCAGCGGATCGAGGTCGCTCGCACCACCCTCGTCGCGATCGAGAACGGGAGTCGCCGGGTCCGTAGCGAGGAGATCCAGAAGCTCGCCCGGCTCTATGGAGTCTCCGTGAACGCAATCCTGCGGCGGGAGGCCGTTCACCTGGATCTCGCGCCCCGGTTCCGGAAGCTGCCGAGGAGTTCCGAACCGGCCCGGGAGGATGCGGCGCGGTTGCTGAACAAGCTCGTCAGCGCGGAAGTGGAACTGGAGGACGTGCTCGGAGTTCCACGCCGGCGGCAGGTTCCGAGGGAGAGGCCGATTCGTCCGGGCGACGTTGCGGTTCAGGCGGAAGAGGATGCCCAGGAGCTGCGGTCCCGGTTCGGACTGGGGTCGGGTCCGGTTCTCGACATGGTGCCGTTCCTGGAGTTGCAGGTCGGGATGCGGGTCTATGTGCGACGGATGGCGGAATCCGTTTCCGGGCTGTTCGCTTGCACCGAAGCGGCCGGCGCGTGCGTGCTGCTCAACGCGAATCACCCGATGGGGCGGATCGCGCAGACCGGCGCGCAGGCGCTCGGGCGCCTCATGACGAGTCGGGAGGAACCCGAACTGCTTGTGGAAGGGGACACCTCGCGGTCACGGGAAGCGAGGTACGCGACCGCCTTCGCGCGGTCGTTTCTGACTCCGCGCCGGGCCGTGCGCCAGCGGTTCGAGGAGATCACCGCCGGGCAGTCCCACCTGACCCGACGTCACGTGATCCTGCTGGCGCACGCCTTCGCGGTGTCGCGGGAAGCCATCGTGCGGCGACTGGAGGACTTGCGGCTGGTGCGGCGGGGGACTTGGGACTGGTTCCAGGAGAACGGCGGCATCACGGACGCCCAGAGCGACGAGGTCCTTGGGCATTCCCCGGAAACGTGGTGGATGCGGCCCGCCGCGAGCGGCCCGGTGCCCCAGCGTCTTGCACTCCTCGTGCGGGAGGCATGGAAGCAGGATCTGTACAGCGAGGGCCAGCTCGCCGGTCTGCTCGACCTCGGACGGGTGGAGGTCCGCGAACTCCTCGACGGCGCCGAGGAGGAAAGGGTCGAAGCCGCGGGGCGTGTCGCACTCACTGCCTGAGTCGTGGCGTGCGATCGTCGCGGACACGAGCGCGATCATCAACCTGAACGCGACGGGTCGGGCCGAGGAGATCTTCCGGCTCTTCCCCGCGCCCCCGGTGGTGACGGAAACCGTCCGGTGGGAGCTACAGGCCGGCGAAGCCCGGGGACATCAGGACATCGCGGGCCTGGACGCGCTGGTTCGCCGCGGTGCGTGCCGCGTCGTGGAGATCGGCAACGGAGCTGCCATCCGGAGTTCCCTGGTGGAAGGACGCGCCGCGGACACCCTTGGTGACGGAGAGGCGGCGACGGTCGCCTACGCCGCGGCGTACGGTCGGGCGGCGATGATGGACGACCGGAAGGCGCGACGGATCTGTCAAGAGCGTTTCCCCGCCGTCCGGGTGGTTGCCACCGTGGAACTGCTGCTGCATCCCGCCGTCAGGAGCGCTCTGGGAGAGGATGGTCAGGCGGACGCCATCGTGGCTGCGCTCCGCGAGGCCCGGATGAGCGTTCCGATGGAGCGGGTCGCGGAGGTCGTGGCCCTGATCGGGCGGGAGCGCGCGGCCTTGTGCCCGAGCCTGCCGGCTTCGGCGCGGCGGCTGGCCGACCGCACCTGATCGCGGGCGCGGCCGGAGGCAGGCGGCCCCGGCCCCCACCGCGAGAAACGCCCATGCGCGCGTCCTCCTGCACACCCCGCCCGTCATGAAAATGGCGGAAACGGCTTGGGACGCCGACCTCTGGTCGGCACAGCGGGCCGGAAGGCCCGCGGGCGGCGTGCCGCTATGCGCGTTGGGCGACGGAGCTCCGGAAGCGTCCCCTCCGCCCATTTGCACCGAGGGAGAGAACCATCCCGCGGGTCGGCGCCGCGCCGTGCGCTGCGCGGTCGCGCAGCGCGATGAGGAAACTCGCCACGCGTAAGTGCGACCGCCGTTCGCCCTACCAACGCCAATCGGACTCGTCGAAGTCGGTCTGAGACGGTGGATCAACCAGACGATCGTCTCCCGCAACGTGCGCCTCGCGGGCGGCCTCTGTCCAGCCGGAGCGCGGGGACCGTACCGCGCTCACCGTCAGTTTGCCCGGCTCCGCGCGCAGTGCGACCCTGTCGGTCAGGCTGGCCTCCTCAAGGAAGACCTTGGGAATGTGGAGTCCACGGTAGTTCCCGATGCGGACGATCTTGGCGAGAACAGCCATAGGCACATCGTAATTCCAGTGGGCCGTCGCCGCTCAGGTGGACAGGAGCCGCCTTTTGCCAGTTCTCTCCCAGACAGCGCCGGAAAAACGCCTCTGCTGCTGCGTAGCGGTCGTCCACGTTCGCTCCTTCCCGCCCAAGTACCTTCGGGAATCTGGCGATCTACGCTAGGTCGTCGGCTTCCCCCACGGGGCACGAGAATGTTGGATGCAGGCGGATCTCCAGTTGATCTCATGGCGCGCCGGCTTGGAACGCGGACCTCTGGTCGGCACCGCGGTTCGAAGGGCCGGACCGACGTACCGCCCCTGGGCAAGATGGCGTTGCGAGACGCCGTCGCGCCGTCCTCCCGGTGCAGCAGGCGCGCCTTCGCCCGCCGGAGGCGGGCGGTGCCGACCGGAGGTCGGCGTTCCAAGCCGTCCCCGTCATCCGGCGGGACCGGATTGTCAGAGCAAGTGGGCTGCGGGGGTCTTGCTGCAGGCTGTCAGGTTGTCAGTTCGCCGGTCAAGCGATCCGCTCGGAAATCGAAGAAGGGGGCGAAACGGCGCTGCCAGGGCGTCACCCGCGCCCAGTTGGACTGCGGATGGCCCATGGCCCGCATCACGTCGTTGTGCGAGAGGACGTTCAGCACCCGAAGAATCGGCGGCTCGCGTTCCTCGATCTCCAGTCGCGCCGCCGTCAACTCCCGGAGCGTTCCTGACGATTCCTCTGCGAGGACCATCCGTCGTTCCAGCGCCACGAACTCCCGCGCGAGATTCCCATGCTCCGAAATCCTGCGTGCGGTGCCGAACACCAGATCCATGAGTCCGGCCAGCGTGATGAGCAGCGCGATGGCCATGACGATTGTCTTGTCGGCGTCGTTCAGCAGAGTCACTACGGCCGATGTTCCCGAGGCGGCGGTGACGAAGGAGACGAACCGGTTGCACGACAGGAAGAACCGCTGCCGTCGCTCGTGATACCTGACCGACTTGCGGACGGCGAACAAGAGGTCGTGCCAGCGCTGGTCGAGAGTCGGGGACATGTCCGTCTTATTGTGACGCATGGATTCGGGCTCAGTCTTCGCCCTTGTCGGGAGTGGGTTTGGGCGGTGGCGGGATCTCGTCCCGGACGGGCCGCTGCACGTCGATCTCGCGATTGGACGTCTGGCGCGCGCCTCCAGATTCTGTGAATGTTCCAAGCGCCGTTCCTGAAGCTGACTTCTCGCGGCGCTCGTGTTGTCCCGGCTGGACCGGAGTCTGTTTCGGTTGATCGTCCATGTGGTGTCCTCCGTCGGGCCGTTCCCATTGGCCTCCGTGGAAACAAAAAGGGCGCCGGCGCGTAGCGCCGACGCCCAAGGTTGGTGGGGAGGGAGTGAACTAGTAGTCCATGCCGCCCATGCCCGGAGGTCCTCCTCCGGCGGCGGCCTTGTCCTCCTTCTCCGGGATCTCGGAGACGAGCGCCTCGGTGGTGAGCAGGAGCCCCGCGATGGACGCGGCGTTCTGCAGTCCGTAGCGGACCACCTTGGTCGGGTCGATGACGCCGGCCTCGACGAGGTTGGTGTACTCATCGGTGGCCGCGTTAAAACCGTGGGCTCCCGCGGTCTCCTTGACCTTGTTCACGACGATCGAGCCCTCGTGGCCGGCGTTCTGGGCGATCCAGCGCAGCGGCTCCTCGATGGCGCGGGAGATGATCCGCACGCCGACCTGTTCGTCGTGGGTGAGGTCCTTGCTCGTCGCCAGCTCGTCGAGCGCGGCGCTGGCGCGGATCAGGGCGATGCCGCCGCCGGGGACGATGCCCTCTTCGGCGGCCGCCTTGGTGGCGTGCATGGCGTCCTCGACGCGGGCCTTCTTCTCCTTCATCTCGGTCTCGGTGGCCGCGCCGACCTTGATGAGGGCCACGCCGCCGACCAGTTTCGCGAGGCGCTCCTGGAGCTTCTCGCGATCGTAGTCCGAGGTGGTGTCCTCGATCTGGGCGCGGATCTGCTGGATCCGGCCCTCGATGGCGTCCTGCGTTCCGGCGCCCTCGACGATCGTGGTGTCTTCCTTGGAGATGATGATCTTCTTGGCCCGGCCCAGGTCGCCCATCTCGATGTTCTCGAGCTTGATGCCGAGATCCTCGAAGATGGCCTTCCCGCCGGTCAGGATGGCGATGTCTTCCATCATCGCCTTCCGCCGGTCACCGAAGCCCGGAGCCTTCACCGCGGCCGCCTTGAGGGTGCCGCGCAGCTTGTTGACCACCAGGGTGGCGAGCGCTTCGCCCTCGACGTCCTCGGCGATCACCACGACGGGCTTGCTCGCCTGGGCGACCTTCTCGAGCACCGGGAGCATGTCCTTCATGCTGGAGATCTTCTTCTCGTGGACGAGCACGAGGCAGTCCTCGAGGACGACCTCCATCCGGTCGGAATCGGTCACGAAGTACGGGGAGAGATAGCCCCGGTCGAACTGCATTCCCTCGACGATGTCGAGCTCGGTGTCGAGCGTCCGGCTCTCCTCGACCTGGATCACGCCGTCCTTGCCGACCTTCTCCATGGCGCTGGCGATGATCTCGCCGATCTCCTTGTCGCCGTTCGCGGAGATGGTGCCGACCTGGGCGATCATGTCGCCGCTGACGCGCTTCGAAGAGCTCTGGATCTTGTCCACGACCGTGGTCACGGCCTTGTCGATGCCGCGCTTCAGTTCCATCGGGTTGGAGCCGGCGGTGACGTTCCGGAGGCCCTCCCGGTAGATGGACTGGGCGAGGACGGTGGCGGTGGTGGTGCCGTCGCCGGCGACGTCCGAGGTCTTGGAGGCGACTTCGCGCACCATCTTGGCGCCGAGGTTCTCCACCGGATCCTCGAGGTCCACTTCCTTCGCGACGGTGACGCCGTCCTTGGTGACGACGGGGGATCCGAACTTCTTTTCGAGGACGACGTTGCGTCCCTTGGGGCCGAGGGTGACCCGGACCGCGGCGGCGAGTTTGTTGACGCCGCGCATCACGGCCTGCCGGGCTTCCTCGTCGTAGACGATGTTCTTGGCCATTGCTGTTGCTTCTCCTTCTGTAAGGTGGGGCCGTCTACTCGACGATGCCCAGAATCTCGTCCTCGCGGACGATGATGTAGTCCTCGCCGTCGAGCTTGACCTCGGAACCGGAGTACTTCCCGATCAGCACGTGCTGCCCGGGCTTGACCTCGGGAGCCTGACGGCCGCCGTCCTTGAGCACCTTGCCGGCGCCCACCTCGATCACTTCGGCGGTCATCGGCTTTTCCTTGGCGGTATCGGGGACGATGATGGAGCCGATCTTCTCTTCGGCCGCCTCGAGACGGCGAAGCAGAACGTTCTCCCTCAGAGGCTTGAACTTCATCGGAATGGGTCTCCTCTTTCTGGATGGACGCCACACGGCATCCAATGACTGGGTTGCGATGCGTCCGGTCGGCCGGGCTTCGAGGCTCGGGCCGTTCTCGCCGGTCCGCGCGGCGGGCCGGCGGCGCCGGTCAAGAGCGCCGGACAGCGGGAACGATACGCGCGGGGGCCGTTCCTGTCAAGTACTTGTTAGCCGTAACTTGCCACATAAATCTGAGTCAAATGGACTCTGATTTCGTGTCACGCAGTGTCTGAGCCACGCACGACGACCTCGAAGCCCGCCACGCTGGCCGGTATCCGCAGCTCCGTCCCGTGGTTTGCCGAGGCGGACTCGACCGGGGTTCCGGCCGCCTCCAGCGCCCGGCGATCGGCGTCGGGATCCGTGCTTTCCAGAACCAGGCTCCGGAGTCCGGGCCGGCCCGGCTGGAAACGGAGCGCGCAGTCGTTCCCGAACGGGACGCGGGCCGTCGCCCCATCCATCTGGAACCCCACGTCGAAGAGTTCCTCGAACCGCCGCCCCGCCGCCTCGGGGTCCGCGGCGCCCGCGGCCACTTCGGCGAGGTGGGTGACCGAGAGCATCGGGCTGACGCGCGGGGGCGGCGGGTCCGGCCAGTTCCAGCTCGAGGCGTGCGGCTGGATCAGCTCCACGGTGAAACCGCAGGCGTCATCGGGATAGACGAACGCCTCGAACCCGTCCGCCGCGTGGAAGATCCGGTCCTCGAAGATCGGCGCCGATTCCTTTGCCCGGGCGACCGCCCCCTCGATGTCGTCGGTCTCGATGGCGACGTGTTCGAGTCCCTCGCCGATGGTCCGCAGGTACTGGCAGACGCGCGCCTCCGGGTTCCAGTTGTGGACCACGTGGAGCCAGCACTCGTTGCCGAGGAGCTTCCGCGAATCGAGTTGGAAGCCGCGCCCCTGGTCGGTGCGGAGTTCCGCCGGTTCGAGCCCCACCTGGCGGAGGCGCTCGGCGGCGGAGGCGTGGCTCCGGTGGGCCGTGCCGATGTGCTGGAGGCGGAGGATCACGGCGCTCAGCTCACCCCGAGGTGGTGCAGGACGAACGCCCAGCGGTCGGCTTCGAGCTCCACCCGCATGGAGACGGGCATCCCGGAGCCGTGTCCGGCGCTCTTCTGGATCCGGATGAAGACCGGGTTCGGGCCGTCGCCGTGGATCTCCTGGATGCGCGCCGCGTACTTGAAGGAGTGCCCTGGGGCCACCCGGTCGTCGTGGTCCGCGGTGGTGACGAGCGTCGGCGGGAAGTCCTCGCTCGGCGCGACGTTGTGGTACGGCGAGTAGGCGCGCAGCACCTCGAACATCTCGGGATCGTCCGGGCTCCCGTAGTCCGAGGCCCACGCCCAGCCGATCGTGAACTTGTGGAAACGGAGCATGTCCATCACCCCGACCGCGGGGAGCGCCGTCCCGAACAGCTCCGGCCGCTGGTTCAGCACCGCCCCCACGAGCAGGCCGCCGTTCGAGCCCCCCGCGATCGCGAGCCGGGACGGCTGGGTGACCGAGTCGTGGATCAGGAACTCGGCGGCGGCGATGAAGTCGTCGAAGACGTTCTGCTTGTTCTCGAGCATGCCCGCCCGGTGCCAGCTCTCGCCGTACTCCCCGCCGCCCCGCAGGTTGGCCTGCGCGTAGACCCCGCCGCGTTCGAGGAACACGAGGTTCGACGGATTGAAGCTCGGCGGCAGGCTGATGTTGAACCCGCCGTAGCCGTAGAGCAGGGTCGGGTTGTTCCCGTCGCGCGACATGTCCTTCCGGTGGGTGAGGAACATGGGGATCCGGGTGCCGTCCTCCGAGGCGAAGAACACCTGGTTGGTCTCGTACTGCTCGAAGTCGAAGGGAACCTCGGGAGCCCAGTGGGGCTCGGTTTCGCCCGAGGCGAGGTCGTAGCGGTAGACCGACGGCGGGAAGAGGAACGAGGCGAAGGTGAAGTGGAGGACGTCGTCCTTCCGGGTCCCGCTCAACTGTCCGACCGAGCCGATGCCGGGAAGCGGCACGTCCCGCTCGAAGGCGCCGTCCATGGTGTGGACGGCGAGGCGGCTCTTCGCGTCGTCGAGATAGCCGAGGACGAAGCGGTCCCCGACGATGCGTGCAATGAGCAGGGTGTCCTCGCTCTCCGGGACGATCTCCAGCCAGTTGCCGGGGTCCGGGCGCCGGACGTTGATCGCCACCACCCGGTAGCGCGGCGCGTCGTTGTCGGTCAGGAAGTAGAAACGCTCGCCGTCGTTGCCGAGGAAGTCGTAGGTGGCGTCGAACTCGTCGAGGACGGGCACGATCTCGCCGTCGAAGCTCGGTGATCCCGGCCGCCCCAGGTCCAGCACGTGGACGCGGTTCCGCTGGTCGGTGCCCTCGCTGATCCTGAAGACCGCGTAGCGGCCGTCGTCGGAAACCTGGGCGTTCACCATGCGGTCCGGGAACTCGGGGTTGGCGTAGATCAGCGTGTCGTCGTCCTGCGCGGTCCCGAGCGCGTGGTACCAGACGGTCTGGTTCCGGTTGATGCCGCCCTGGGCGGCGCCGGGGTCCGGCTCGGGATAGCGGCTGTAGAAGAAACCGCCGTTGTCGTGGGTCCAGGAAGCGCCCGAGAACTTGATCCAGCGGAGGTGGTCGTCGAGCTTCTCGCCGCTCGCGACCTCCATCACGTGGAACTCGCGCCAGTCAGAGCCCGCTTCGCCGAGCCCGTAAGCGAGCAGCGCGCCGTCCTCGGTGAACGCCGTCATGCCGACGCTCGTGGTGCCGTCCTCGGAAAGTTCGTTCGGATCGAGCAGCACTTCCCAACCGGTCGGGTCCTCGCCCGGTGATTCGATCCGGTAGAGGACGTCCTGGTCCTGGAGGCCGTCGTTCGCCCGCACGAACCACTGATCGCCGAAGCGGAAGGGGGCGCTCTGGCGGGCGTGGTCCTGGAGTTCGAGCAGGCGTCCGCGGATCGCCTCGCGTCCGGGGAGCGAATGCAGGTGTTCGAAGGTGACCTCGTTCTGGGCGTCCACCCACTCGAGGACCTCGGGGGCCTGGTCGTCCTCGAGCCAGCGATAGGGGTCCTCGACGGTGATGCCGTGGAGTTCCTCGGAGACGTCGTCCTTCCGGGTGTCCGGGTAGTCGTAGCCGCCGCCGCAGGCGACGAGGGCCGGGAGCAACACGGCGGCCAGCACGGGCCAGCCGCTCGTGCGGCCGTGTCGGTCAGGGGTGCACTGTCTGGAATCGTTCATGGCCTCTTCGTCCGCCTTGTGGCCGGCAAGCGTAACCCGGCCCCGACCGGTGCGGCACGTCCGGCATCCGGTTGCGGGATCGCTCGGGTTTGGTCCATCCTGCGTTCTCGACGAATGGGACCGATGCGACGAACGCGGCTGGGCGCCGCGCTGCTGGCCGCTCTTGGAGTCCTCGCGGGTTGCGCCGAGCCGGCGGGCGTTTCCACGCTGCCGCCGCCCGCCGCTCCGAACCCCGGGCCCGGGCGAACGAACCAGCGTCCCATCGCGGATGCCGGACCCACGCAGCGGGCTCGCGAAGGTGACTACGTCGTGCTAAACGGCGCCGGGAGCCGAGACCCGGACGGGACGATCGTGAGTTACCGGTGGACCCCGAGAATCGACAACGAGGTCAAGGTGATCCTGGAGGATTCCGAAACCGCGACCCCGAGTTTCACGGTGCCGGAGCTCGAGGAGGACACCACGTTCGTGTTCGACCTGGTGGTGGTCGACGACCAGGGGGCCTCGTCGGCGGACGCGGCCGAGGTGTTCGTGACCACCTACGACGACCTGTAGCACCCTGCGGCAGAAGTGACGGCGCGCCGGCTGGGAACGCCGGCCTCCGGTCGGCACGCGGCCCGGAGGACCGCCGCAGATCGCTCGTAAGTCGTTGTCATTGAAGGCGATTATACCTGTTCTCCAAAAACGGAGGTCACATCTGGGGCCACTTCTTTGACGGCCCGGCAGTCCCGAGTCCGAGAGGGCAGCGGCGGGAAGTTCGACCGCACCGGGCGACAGGATGCGGGACCGCGAGCCGCACCGGGTGGAGCAGCGACAGGAACATACAACACCTTCGGACCGCTGCCCGGTGCGCCGCCCCTGGATCACGATCACCACCGTGACGCGGACCAACTGGCCGTCCTCGACGATCACCGCTGTCAGCGGATCGGGAAGCGGCGCGCCGCCGACCCGAATCGCCGTCTCGCCGGGAGTTTCCGGCCCGAGGCGCGATCCTGGTCCGATCCCGGCGAGGAATGCCGGCTGCGGGGTCGCACCCGGGGTCGCGTTCGTCCGCAAATAAGTCAGACCCCCCTTATTTGCGTACTTATGCGCGTACCGCTCCGGGGCGCCCGTTCCCGGAACCCGTTGGCCCCGTCGCGTTCCGGTCGCCCGCTGGCGAATCCGCTCTCCGCTTTTTGGGCGGAGAGCGGGGTTGGGAGCGACCCCCCTCCGAACGTACGTTCTACGGCCCCGGCAACCGGGCTTATGCAAGCCCTTGTTTGCGGGGTTCGGGGTCGCTCCCAGCCCGCGCCTCTGGCGCGATGAATCCCTGCGGGAAGGCTTCCGGCCCCGCCTGCGGCGGGTCCAGGCGGAGGCCGGCGGAGCCTCCGTAGGCGGCGCGGTCCTCGATGCGGACGCGGAGGCCGGGCGACAGCCCGCGGACGCCTCTCGCGGCCTCTGAGGTCCGCTCCCCGGCATTGGGGAGCCTGAGGGCCTCCGCGGCCTGGCCGAAGGCGACCTGCTCCGCCAGAGTGAGGTCGGCGGCGACCACAGCGGTGCGCCGCTGCGCCGTGCGCGCACTGGCGTGGGGGTTCGGGGGCTGCGCCCCCGGTCGTCCGGTGCTTCGGCAGCGGCGCGAGAGAGCGGGGGTTCGAAGGGGGGCGCAGCCTCCCCTCGCCAGCGCCAATGTTCAACATTGGGTCTGCTGGCTCTCCTGCCGTAGCAGGTGAGCCAGTCCACAGTGTTTAACACTGTGTATGCTGGCCTAGCTGCCTTAGCAGCGGAGCCAGCCGCCGCGCCGGCGCCCGAGGAGAGCCGGGATCGTTGGTCCGGAAGGGCGGGATCGAGGGGCAAGACTACTCCG
>JAJDUD010000020.1 GCA_022826825.1 Acidobacteriota bacterium
CAGCTCATGGACTACGCGAGGAGCTTCTTCCCCCTTATCGAGCTGGAGTTCGTCTCCTGTCCGACAAAGGTCATCGGAGCCGACCCGACCCTGCCCTGGTCATATCTGCCGACCCTCGACTTCAGCGACGTCATGAGGGCCGACTACGATTTCATTCCCGACGCGACGCACCTGCTCCCGCTGGAAAGGCCGGAGGCGTGCGCCGCGTTGGTCCGCGAGTTTCTCGAGCGTCACGAGATCGTCTAACCCGGAGCCGTGGCCGGTCGCTCCGCCTTCTTCATCCAGTGGCGCCGGCGCTCGAACGGATAGTCCGGCAACGAGATCCGACGCCGGGTCTCGCCCGCGAACAGCCCCGCAAAGGACACCGCGACCCCCGCCTCCCAGGCCCCGGCGACCGCCTGCACGAAGCCGCCGCCCGACCCTGCCACCGGGGCTTCCTCGCCGTCCGACGGGCGCCGCAGGCTCGACAGGACGACCGGCCGGGCGGTGTTGCGGACCGTTTCCGGCCACGCGGCCGCCACCGTTGCCCCCAGCGCCGCGTCCGGGCCGATCTCGACGACCGCGTCGACACCGAGCGCCGCCAGCGTCCCGATGCAGCCCTCGAACGCCGCGGGAGCGCCCGCCGCCTGCCGGCGCCAGTACGCCGCGTCCCGGGCCTCGTCGGGCGCCACCTCCCGGCCCGATGCGCCGCTCACCAACGTCAGTGACGGCGGGCCCATCACGACGCCTTCCGGCACCGCTCCCTCGTCGTCGAGGGTTGCGGCAAGGCGCAAGCCATCGTCCAGGCCGAACACCCCGGCGGCCTGCGCGGCCGCAAGCTCCCCTAGGCCCTGCCCGACCGCCACGCTCGGCCGCAACCCGACACTCGACCACAGCGCGGTGAGCGCGCACTCGAGCGCGTAGACCGCCGGCCGATTCCAGCGCGGATCGTCGAGTTCGCCCGCCGAGCCCGACCGGCCGAACATCACGTCCAGCAGCGAGGCTCCCCGCGTTTCGCCCAGCACTTCTTCGCAGCGGTCGAGAACCGCCCGCACCACCGGCTCGCTCGCGTAGAGCGCCTCGCCCATCCCGACCCACCGGGTCCCCTCACCGGGGTAGGCGAACGCCACCTTCGCCGCCGTCTCCGGCGCCTCCGGCCTTCCGTCCGCCTCCGCGCGCGCCCGCAGACCTTCGCGCAACGACTCCGCGTCTGCGAACACCACGGCCGCGCGGTGGTCGAAGTGACTGCGCCCCACCCCGGCCGTCCACGCCATGTCCGAGAACGCCGGGTCGCACCCCTCGCCCTCGCCCGCGAGCGCCGATCCCCGTTCGTCGAGCCATGCGAGGTAGCGCCCCGCGAGCGCCCGAAGCGCCTCGTCCGACTTGCCGGAGAGCGGCAGAAGCCGGGTTCCGCGTGCGGCAAGCCCGTCGTCCCCTTGCGGCAACCCCGGAGCGACGTCCGACCGCGGTACCGCGACCGGCTGCGGGGCGCCCTCCGGTTCGGGGGAGACACCGTTCGGGGCGCCGTAGCCCTCCACGACGACATGCGCGTTCGTTCCCGATATCCCGAAGGCGCTGACCCCGGCCCGCGACGGCCGATCCGCGTGGCGCGGCCAGTCCGTTGCCTCCGACACCACCCGCACCGGCAGCCGGGCCCAGTCCAGGTGCGGGTTCGGGTCCCGGAAATGGAGCTGCTTCGGTATCACGCCGTGGCGCATGGCCAGCACGACCTTGATGAGACCCGCGACTCCCGCCGCCGATTCCAGGTGGCCGATGTTGGTCTTGACCGAACCGATCAGCAGCGGACGATCCTCGACGCGCCCCCGGCCGTAAACCGCCGCCGCCGCCTGCACCTCGATCGGGTCGCCCAGCGCCGAGCCCGCCCCGTGCGCCTCCAGGTAGTCGACGTCCGACGGCGGGAAACCCGCCTGCGACAGCGCCTCCTCGAGTACCCGTTGCTGCGCCGGGCCGTTCGGCACCGTCGGCCCCGCGCTCGCCCCGTTCTGGTTGACCGCCGCGCCGCGGATCACCGCCCAGATGCGGTCGCCCTCGGCTTCCGCTTCGTTCAGCCGCTTCAGGACCACCATCCCGCAGCCCTCGCTCCGCACGAAGCCGTCCGCCGCCGCGTCGAAGGTCTTGCAGCGCCCCTGCCGCGACAGCATCCCGAGCTCCGCCATCTCCCTCGTGAGCCCGGGCGAGAAGACCGCGTTCACGCCGCCGACCAGGGCCAGATCCACCTCTCCCTTTCGCAAGCCCGCGACCGCCTGCTGCACGGTGACCAGCGACGCCGCGCAGTTGAGCATGACCGGTATCGCGGGCCCCATGAGACCAAGCTTGAACGCGACGCCGCCGACCGCCATGGCGCTCGCGGTTCCGAGATAGTTGAAGGCCTCGCCGCCCATCGTCATCATCAGATCGCGGTACTCGCTGGTCGAGAGACCCGCGTAGACCCCGGTGCGGCTGCCCTTGAGTCCCTCCGGATCGACGCCGGCGTCCTCGAGGGCGCGCCAGCTCGTCTCCAGGAGAAGCCGCTGCTGCGGGTCCGTCATGCGCGCGCCGATCGGCGTCATGCCGAAGAAGCGGGCATCGAAGTGGTCGATCTCCTCGACGAACCCGCCATGCCCCCATGCCCCGTCCCCGGCCACGGGGCCGCCGACGACACCGGTCCAGTCCCCGTTGTCCTGTCGCCCGTCCGTCACCGCGTCGCGGCCCGCTTCGAGCTGGTGCCAGAACGCCGCGAGGTCCGGCGCCCCGGGAAACCGGCATGCCATGCCGATGATCGCGACTCCATCGTCCCCGGACTCCATGGACGGACGCGGGACCGGATCGGGTTCCGCCACGGGGGCAGGGGCGGGCTCGGACTCGGGCGCGCCGAGCACGTCTGCCAGATGTCGAGCGAGGTCGGCGATCGTCGGATAGTCGAACACCAGCGTATTCGGCGCCGCGTAGGTCCCGGAGAAGGACCGGTTGAGACGATTCCGCAACTCGACCGCCATCAGGGAGTCCATCCCGAGATCGAAGAACCCCACCGCGGACGCCGGTGCCGAGGGCAACCTCAACACCGCCTGCACTTCCTGCTGCAGGAAAGACACCAGCAGGTCTTCGCGACCGGCCTCCGGCGTCGCCCCGAGCCGTGCCAGCAGGTCTTCCGACGCGGTCGAATCGTCGCCGTCGTCCGCGGCGACGGCGAGCAGGTCTTCCAGCAGGGACGGACGGCCTTCGAGGGATTCTCCGAACACCGGCCAGTCGACCGCCGCCACCACCGCGCTCGTTGCATCGTGTCGCAGCAGGCGCTCGAATACCTTGAAGCCCTGCTCCGGGGTGAACCAGCCGGTGCCCGATGCCTCCCGCCGCCCGGCGATCCGCTCGCGCTGCTCCTCCGCTTCGCCCAGCTCCGACCAGGCGCCCCAGGCGATGGCCTGCCCCGGGAGCCCCAGCGCAC
>JAJDUD010000042.1 GCA_022826825.1 Acidobacteriota bacterium
GGCGAACCGGTCTCCTAGACACGGATGGCGTCCCCGCTGGCCCGCTGCGCCCGTCCGCGTGTCGCGCCTCCCTCCGGTCGGCGTTGCGGGCGGGAGGCCGGCGCTCCCAGGCGTCCGCCTGACCCTTACCGCACGCAGTCGGAGACGATGATGACGTCGTCGTCCTCGAGGTAGTTCACGGTGTAGGGGCATTGTCCCTGGGAGTCCATGTCCTCGAACTTGCCGGTGCCGCCGACCCATTCGAACCCGCCGTCGCCGCCGCCCCCGACTTCGGCGTCACCTTCCTGCCGCCACGCCGTGGTGTAGACCTCATCCCCGTCATCGTCCTCGAAGGCGCACTCGCTGTGGATGTCCAACTCCTCGGCCGACCGGGAAATGAAGATGGCGCAGGTGCCGTGCAGCGTGGTGCCCGCGGGCATGGCGTTGCCCTCGGGGGCGTCGGTGACCCGCAGCACCCCGTGCAGCGATCCCGCGACGATGACCTTGCCCGGGTGCTGAATGGTCGTGTAGTCGCGCTTGCCGATCAGCACGAAGCTCATGGCCTCGGCCTCCTGGGCAAGGGCGGACCCGGCAGCAGCAACGCTGAACCCCAGCGTCGCACACAGCAGTCGCGTAACCGACATGGCAACCCTCCTTGGTAACCCCGTTGTGGAAGTCAGGAACCCAGATGTTCCCGGAAGAAGCGGACCGTGAGCGGCCAGGCCTGCGAGGACGCCGTCAGGTTGCGTCCCTCGCGGCCGTCCTGGGCGCGCAGGAACCCGTGCCCGGCGCCGTCGAAGATCTCCACCTGGAACGACTTGCCGAGTTCCTCCATCCGGTTCTGCGCCGGTGGAATCGTCTCGTTCACGCGTGCGTCGTCCTCACCGTAGAGGCCGAGTACCGGGGCCTCGACGGCGGCGAGCGCCTCGTTTTCGGGGGACGTCCCGTAGTAGACGACCGCCGCGCCGAGTTCGGCATCGGCGGTGGCAAACGTGAAGCTCGTGCGGCCGCCCCAGCAGAAGCCGACCACGCCGTAGGAATCGCGGGCCGCGGGAAGCGCGGTGGCCCAGTCCGCCACCGCCTTCAGCCGGGTGTGCACCTCATCGCGGTCGAGCGCCCGGATCAGGGCCCGCGCCCCGTCGCCATCCACCGAATCGGTCCGCCCCCCGTCCGGCCCCTTGCCGGTCAGCAGGTCGGGAGCGATCGCGATGAATCCCTGGGAAGCCATTTCGTCCGCCACCGCCCGAATCCAGTCGGTGAGGCCGAAAATCTCGTGAATGACCACGACCACCGGCGCGGTATCCGACCGTTCCGGATAGACGATCCAGGACTCGACCGCATCCCCGCCGGGCGCGGGCACCGAGACCCACTCGCCGTGTCGGGGGGAGGAATTCAGCCGGTCCCGGGCGGTGTCGGCGGACGCAGGAAGCAACTGGGCGTTCGCCAACCCGGCCACCGCGAAAACGGCGGCCAGCAGCACGGCGGCGAGGCGTGGAAGGGAGCGGGAGCGGCGCATTCGCCGAGTATAGTCCTGCCCGACCGAGCCGATCCGAAGCGTCCGAATGAGCAGCGAAACACCCGGCAACCACCCGGGAGTCATGAACGCCAGCGCGCCGCAGCGTGGCGGCCGGTGGGCAATTCCGGCCGCCCTGGGCCTGGTGGCGTCCCTCTGGGCGGTCTTCTTCTACGCGCCCACCGAGCTCACGATGGGCGACCTCCAACGGCTCTTCTACTTCCACATTGCATCGTGGTGGCTCGCCTTCGCCGCTTTTCTGCTCGTTGCCGGAGCGAGCATCGCCTGGCTCCGCACCCGGAATCGGCGCTACGACATGGCGGCGCTTGCGGCCGCCGAGATCGGCACGCTCTTCGCCACCACCGGACTCGCGATGGGGATCATCTGGGCGAAGCCGGCGTGGGGCATCTGGTGGACGTGGGACGCCCGGCTGACCACGGCCTTCGTCCTCTGGCTGATCTACGTCGGCTATCTGCTGCTCCGGGGCTACGTGGACGACCCCACCCGGCGGGCGAACCTGGCCGCGGTGCTCGGGATTCTGGGCGGCGCCGACGTCCCGATCGTGTACTTCTCGATCCGCTGGTGGCGCACCCAGCATCCGGCGCCGGTGATCATGGGTGGACCGGACTCGGGGCTCCACCCCGACATGTGGGTCGCGCTGCTCATCTGCCTCGCCGCGTTCACGTTCCTCTTCATCTGGCTCTTCCAGTGGCGGACGGAATTGGAGCGTGAGGCGCGTTCGGTCGAAGCGCTTCGCCAGCGGCGCCTCGCGGAGGCGCCATGAACGACTGGCTGTCCGCCGGTTACACCGCTTTCTTCGTGCTGCTCGGGGCGTACGTGGTCCGGCTCGGGCTGCTCGAACGCCGCCTCCACCGTGAACGCGCGCGGCTCCTGGCAGACGAAGCCCGATCGGAAGACCCGTGAGACGGCTCGACGGTGTCTCGGCGCTGATCACCGGCGCCTCCTCGGGAATCGGCCGCGGGCTCGCCCGCGTCTTCCTCCGGGAGGGGGGACGGGTGTTCCTCACCGCCCGCGGCGAGGGCCGTCTCCGCCAGACCGCCGACGAACTCGAAGCGGCGCACCCGGGGCGGATCGGCTTCGCCGCCTCGGACGTGGGGGACCCCGACTCCGCCGAAGGCATGACGCGCACCGCGCTCACCCGCTTCCCCGACCTCTCGGTCCTCGTCAACAACGCCTCCATCCTGGGAGTGCGGGCGCCCATCATCGAGCAGGATCCCAGGGTCTGGGAGGACACCCTGCGGATCAACACCGCGAGCCTCCTCTACGTGACGAAGCCGCTGCTTCCGGCCTTCCTCGAGCAGGAGACTGCCTCGATCATCAACGTCAGCTCGACCGTCGGCCGGATCGGCAAGCCCAACTGGGGGCCCTACGCGGTGTCCAAGTTCGGCCTCGAGGGGTTCACCCAGACGCTTGCCGCGGAACTCAAGAACACCGGAGTCCGCGTGAACAGCGTCAACCCGGGGGCGACCCGCACCCCGATGCGGGCAGCCGCCTACCCGGCGGAAGACCCGCTCACCCTGCCCACTCCCGAGGAGATCGCCGAGGTGTTCGTGCACCTCGCGTCGCCGGATGCAGCCGGCGTAACGGGCCAGGCGCTGAACGCCCGCGACTACCTCCGGACCGGGTAGCTCCACCGCGATGAACGCCGGCGAGCGCTTCGGAACCCGCTTCGGGACCGCGATGACGCTCATCGGGGTCGCCGTCGGTCTGGCGAACGTCTGGCGGTTCCCCTACATGGCGGGCCAGTACGGGGGCGGAGCGTTCGTCGCCATCTATGTCGCGTTCGTCCTGCTGCTCGGGGCTCCGGCGCTGATCGCCGAGTGGAGCCTGGGACGGCTGACGCGAGCGGGTCCCGGCGGCGCCTTCACCAGCATCGGAATGCCTGGCGGCCGCGTCATCGGCGGCCTGCTCTTCCTGACCGTGTTCATGGCCTGCTCCTACTACACGGTGGTGGTGGCCCAAGTCCTCTTCTACGCCGCACTCGGCGGCGTGGTGATGGAGCCCGAGGCCTTCTACGCCCGGAACTTCGGCGGCATGACGGGGCTGAATCTCAGCCTCACGGTGCTCGTGTTCGGGGCGATGGGCCTGGTGGCCGCCTTCGGGGTACGGCGCGGCGTCGAGCGTCTGTCACGGATCGCGATGCCACTCGTGGCGATCGGTCTGGTCGTGGTGGCCATCCGCTCGGTCACGCTGCCGGGCGCCTCCGAGGGAGTCCGCTACCTCCTCTGGCCCGACCTCGGCAACGTGAGCGCCGAGACGTTCCTCGCCGCCCTCGGGCAGGCGTTCTTCAGCCTCTCGCTCGGGGGCACCTTCTTCCTCGCCTACGGCAGCTACCTGCCCTCGAACGCCAACCTGCGCCGGTTGTCCGGCACGACGATCTTCGGCGATTCGGGCGCCGCCATCCTGGGCGGGCTCGCGGTGCTGCCCGCCGCCTTCGCCCTCGGAGTAGAGCCGGCTTCGGGTCCGCCGCTCGTCTTCTTCACCCTGCCCCGCGTCTTCGCCGCCATGCCCGGCGGCGAGTTCTTCGGCCCGGTCTTTTTCCTCGCCCTTTTCCTGGCCGCTTTCCTGTCGGCCCTCGCCGCCCTCGAAGTCATCGTCAACTCCGCGGTCCCCTGGACGGGCTGGAGCCGGCGGACGGTGGTCGGGGCGGCGGTCGCCCTCCAGATCCCACTGGCGCTGCCTTCCATGGTCAGCGCCGACTACCTGGGCTGGAGCGACCTGATCTGGGGTTCGACCATGCAGCCCATCGGCTCGGCGCTCACCCTGATCGGCCTCGGGTTCTTCGTCTCGCGCGGCCGGGCGCTGGCCGAAGCGAGCCGGGGCTCGGCGAAGCCGCTCGGCGGGCTCTGGCTCTTCTGGATCCGCTGGGTGATCCCCGCGGCCATCGTGGTGGTGCTTTTCTGGGGCTGGAGCGGAACGCTGCGGGAGCTCTTCTCGTGAGCGGGGAGGGAACGCCCCTCCGCGTGCGGCATGGGCAACTCCACTTCTTCGTGCGGGAAACGTTGAAGCGCGTTCGGCTCGCTCCCGAACTGGCCTCCCAGACGGCCGACGCCATGGTGGCGGCCAACCTGGCGGGCGACGACGCCGACGGAGTGGCGTGGCTGCCCGACCTGGCCCGGCAGCTTTCCACCCGGCACGTGAACACGGCGCCGGAAATGAAGCTGGTGGCCTCCTCGGGCGGGACGGCGGTGCTCGACGGCGACAACGGGCCGGGGCCCGCCGTCGCCCAGCGGGCGATGACCGAGGCCATCGGCGGCGCAAACCGGCACGGCGTCGGCAGCACCGCGGTGCGGCGCGGCAACCGTCTGGGCTCGGCGGGACACGCCGCGGCCCTGGCGCTCCCCCACCAGATGGCGGGCATCGCGATCGCCGGCGATCCGAAGCATCCAGACACCGGAGCCCCTCCCGCCGCGGCCCAGCCGGTTGCCCTCGGCATCGCCGTGCCGACCGCGGAGACCGCGGCGCCGCTCGTCCTGAATCTGCGCTTTCCGGACGGCGGCGACCGGGACCTGGCGCTCGCGCTGGCGCTCGAGTTCCTCGTCAGTCTCGGAGGCGCCGCGCTCCCGGCGGAATTCACCGCGGAGCCCCGGCCCGAACCCGTGCACGGCGGGACCGGACAGTTGTTTCTCGCCTTCCGGATCCGGGCGTTCGCACCCTGGGCCGGCTTCCGCAACCGCATGGTCGAGCGGCTCTCCCACCTCCGACGGGCCCGGATCGACTATCCCGGACAGGAAGCCGCCGCGATCGAGGAACAGCGCCGCACCCGGGGAGTCCTCCTCGACCTGCCGACAACGGACTCGCTGCGCCAACTCGCCTACCAGCTCGGCATGAACGAGATCTGGGACGGACTCGGAAAGTGAGGGAGGTTTCGGGCACACCCGAGCGTGCGTTTCGCCTCCCTGCGGTCGGCGATGCCGGCCGGAGGCCGGCGCTCCAAGCCGTTTCGTCGCCTACGCCCGTAGGCGTTCCCCGCCGCTCCGGCTACGCGGCAGGATAAGGGCGGGCCGTCGCGCCCGGCACGTCGCCTCCGCTTCAGCCGTGGATGAAGGCTGCCTTGGTCCGGGGGCCGTTCTCGATGAAGTTGCGGACCCCGATCTTCCGGTCCTCGAGGGCGCAGCCTTCACCGAACAGGCGGATTTCGAGTTCGAGCCCGGCAGCGAGACCAGTGGCCGCGCCCTCGCGGACCGCCCGCTCGATCAGCGCGTCCACGGCGCGCGAAAGGTGTCCGATGTCCACCTCCGGCAGGTCGTCGGGAACGGGGACGGGACCGTTCGGAACCCGAGGCAATGAGCTGTTGCCAGAGGCCGCGTCGGCGACCATCTGGACCGCCCGGTCCCGGAGGCGCTCGCCGGGGGCGAGTTCGCTGACGAGACCGAGTTCGAGCGCCTCCTGCGCGGAAACGGGCCGCCCGGTCCGCAGGATCTCCCAGGCCGCTTCCACGCCAATCAACCGCGGGAGCCGCTGGGTCCCGCCGGCGCCGGGGATGATCCCCAGGTTCGGCTCCGGCTGCATCGCGAGCACCCTGAGTCCCTCCCTGCCGATCCGCGCGTGGCAGGCCATGGCGAGTTCGTTTCCGCCGCCGACCGCCATTCCGTTGAGGGCGCAGACGACGGGCTTCGGGAGGCCGGCAACGCGGTTCAGCACGTCGTGCGAGGCGCGCGACAGCCGCTCCCCGTCCTCCGTTCCCCCGATCCGCGCCAGCGTCCGCACGTCGGCGCCGGAAACGAACGCCTTTACCCCGAAGCCGGTGATCACCGCCCCGAGGACTCGGTCGTCGGCCGCCACTTCGGCGAGGTGGGCATCCAGCTCCCGGAAGACGTCCTCGTCGAGCGCGCCGAGCACTTCCGGACGGCGGATGGTCAGCACCGCCACCGCGCCCGGCCCCGCGAGAACGTCGCGCCGGCCCACCCGGGAGACCGGCCGGGAGGTCCATTCCGGAAGCTGACCGGAGAACCCGGCCGGGTCGAAGAAATCCGGCTCCCGCTCCCGGTAGGAGGCGAGGAGTTCCGAAACCCGGGCGGCTCCCAGCTTCCGCATGAGCCCGAAGGGATGCACCACGGCCAGGGCGAGATGGCACGCCATGTCCAGATCCGGCACCGTGATCGCGCCGTCCGCGGCGGTCCAGGCGGCCAGTCCCAGATACGCCGCGGTGATCCGTTCCTCGATCCGCGCCCGGCGGTCCTCGGGAACGGGCACCTCTTCACCGCGGGCGGGCACGTCCCACACCCGGCCGGTGGGTCCCTCCTCCGCCATCGCCTCCTCGAGCAGCCGCGGAACCCGGAACCAGGGGTGAAGACGCTCGTGCATCGCAGCAAAGCCCTCGTGGCTGATCGGGTTGCCGCCGGTCAGGTTCATGGCGGTGAACGGCCCGATCCCGAGCCGGAGCGCCCGGCGGGACACGTCGTCCACCTCCTTCGACGTCCCGAGCCCCTCCTCGACCGCGAGCGCCGCGGCGAGGAAGAGCCCCTCGAAGATCGGGTTCAGGGCGTGGCCGAACCGGCTCGCGACGGCCACCGGCACCTTGCCGATCTCCTCGTAGAAACCGAGCAGCCACGGCACGAGCCCGCGGGCGGGGGCGGCGGCGACGATCTCCACGACCGGGTTGCGCTCCGCCGGAAAGAAGTAGTGCGCCACCGCCGCGCGGCCTGGCGCGGAGAGCTCGGCAAAGATGCGGGAGGGTTCGATGTGGGAAGAGTTCGAGAGAAGCACCGCCTCGGGACCGGCGAGTTCCTCGACCGACTGGAAGATGCGCCGCTTGATCGACAGGTCCTCGGACGCCGCCTCGATGACCAGGTCCACCCCCGCGAGCCGCCCGTAGTCGCTCGTGAACAGGACGGTGTCCCGCATCCGGTCGGCCTGGGAACCCGAGAACGCGCCGGAGCGGACCCCCTTGTCGATCTTGCCGAACATCTTGTCGCGGCCGGACTCGAGCGCAGCCTCGGAAATGTCGAGAACGACCGTCTCGACCCCGCCGGGCGAGAGGGTCTTGACCAGGTGGAGGGCGATGTCGGGTCCGATCTGACCGGACCCGATGACCGCGGCGCGGCGGATGACCCGGCCGCGCCAGGGAAAGCTCCCTGGCGGAGTGTCCATCCTCAACGGCCTGGGTCCTCGTCAGAGATTCGCGACTGCCAGCGCTCGATCTGCCGCGCCGCGGCGTCGCGGCCGCCGAGGCCGAAGGCCACCGCGAACGCCACCGCCACCGCACCCAGCACGATGCCGAAGGCCAGTTCGATGATCTCGTTGGCGATGCCCATCTGGCGAAGTCCCACCGCGGTGGTGAACAGCAGGATGCCGATCCGCGCCGCCAGCGCCAGGAGGCGCGCCTGCGGGACCCGGCTGGCGCCGATGGCGCGCGCCGACAGGTTCGCGAGAAATACCCCGAATCCAAGGAACACCACCCCGAGCAGGAACTGGCCGGTGAACTGGAGGAGTCGCGTGAGCAACTCCGCCGCGTTGTCGAAGCCCACCAGGCTCGCCGCCTCGATGCTCGCGAACAGCATGATGAGCGCGAGCACCACCACCCGTACGACGTTCGAGGCCGTGTGGTCATCGGCGGTGGCGGTGCTGGTCAGTCCGATCCGGGTCAGGACATGGTCGAAGCCGGCCTGCCGGAGCAGGTCGCGGGTCAGGTTCGCGATGACGCGGCCCACCACGTACGCGGTGAGCAGGAGCGCCACCGCGACCAGCAGGAGCGGCAGCGCGCTGAAGACCCGCCCGAGCATGTCGCTCGCCGGGCGGGTGATCACGTCGAGGCTCAACCGGTCGAGCCCGGTCAGGATCACCGGGAAAAGCACGAGCAGGTAGGTGATCCCGCCGAGCAGCGCCGACGGAGTCCGGGAACCCAGGATCCGCCGGAGCCCGAGCCGTTCCGCCGCCTTGTCGAGCCCTACCGCGGCCAGCAGGTTCGTCACCACCGCCTTCGCGATCCGGGCGATGAACCATCCGACGAGGAAGATGATGATGGCGCCGAGCACGTTCGGCAGGAAGGTGATGACCTGATTCACGACCGTCTCGATCGGAAGCAACACCCCTTCGAGGTCGAGCGCCGCCAGGATCGGCGGCAGGAACAGGAGGAGGACGACCCAGTAGACGATCTCGGGCACCGCGTGCGAGATGCGGCCGGGCGGCCGCTCGGCGCCCCGGTCGAGCCGCTCGTCCACGCCGACCGCCTCGAGAGCCACCCGCACCGCGCGGCGGAGCACCGCGGCCAGGAACCAGGCGGCGAGCAGCAGTACGAGCGCCCGCCCCAACTGGGCGACCATCCCCATGATCCGGCCCAACAGCGTCCCGCCGATGCCTCCGACCCCGGAGAGGTCCACGACCGACGCGACTCCCGCCACGACCAGGATCAGGAGCCCCCAGAAGACGATGCGGCCGGCGATCGCGTCGACATCCTGCTGGGAGGCCCGTTCGGGGCCGAGCGCCAGCCGGACCCCGCCGGCGACCCGGGACGCGATCCGCTCCTTGAGACCCAGCCGGAAAAGAACCCGGCGGAGCAGGATGACCACCACCAGCGCGAAACCGAAGGCGGCCACCAGGACGCCCAGCGCGATCACCAGGTGACCCACGGTCGTATCGAAGATCGGGGGCATCCGGCGCAGCAGGTCGGAGAGTGCGTCGAGCATGCCGGGATGGTATTCCCCCGGCCGTGACGAAGCCCTTCAAGCAGACCCGAACGAGGATTTCCGGACCGGGCGGAGTGGTACATTTCTCCGAATTCAGGGTTCCTTCCGGATTTCCGGCGGCGGCCCGGGTCCCCCTCAAGGATTGGAGGAATTGATGCGGCGCAGGCGGTTTCTTTCGTCGGTTGGCGAAGCGGGCGGCGCCGCGCTCGTCACCACCCTGTTCGGCCCGGAAACGATCCGGAACGTGGAGGCCGCGGCGCAGCGGACCGCGGGATCGAGCCCGGAAGACCTCGCCCGCGACGAGACCTTCTGGAGCGACATCCAGCAGGCGTTCAGCGTCACCCGCTCGATCATCAACCTGAACAACGGCGGGGTCTGCCCCTCACCCCGCATGGTCACCGAGGCGTTCGTCCGTTACGTCTGGGAATCGGAAGAAGCCCCCGTCTACACGATGTGGCAAATCCTCCAGCCCCGGAAAGAGAACGTGCGGCAGCGGCTGGCGGTGCTGTTCGGGTGCGATCCCGAGGAGGTGGCCCTGGTCCGGAACACCTCCGAAGCGATGGAGATCCTGCTTCTCGGCCTGGACCTCCAGTCCGGCGACGAGATCCTCACCACGACGCAGGACTACGGGCGGATGCTCACCACCATCCGCCAGCGGGTGCGCCGCGAGGGCATCGATCTCAAGTTCATCCAGATCCCGACCCCGGCGGAGACCGACGAGGAGGTCGTGGAGGGATTCCGCGGCGCCATCACCGACAAGACCCGGATCATCCTGATGTCCCACCAGATCAACCTCACCGGGCAGATCCTGCCGGTGAAGGCGGTCTGCGACGTGGCCCGCGAACACGGCATCGAGGTCATGGTGGACGGGGCGCACTCGTTCGCCCAGTTCGACTTCAAGCTCGAAGACATCGGCTGCGACTACTTCGGCACCAGCCTCCACAAGTGGCTGCTCGCCCCCAAGGGCACCGGGATGCTCTACGTGAAAAAGGACAAGATCCCGAAGATCTGGCCCATGATGCCGGCTCCCGAGCGCATGGACGAGGACATCCGCAAGTACGAGGAGATCGGCACCCATCCCGCCGCCAATTTCGTGGCCGTCGGGGAAGCGATCACGTTCCACAACACGGTGGGCGCGAAGAACAAGGAAGCCCGGCTCCGCTATCTGAAGGACACCTGGGCCGACCGCCTGGCGGCGCTCCCGAACACCGAACTCCACACCTCGCGCAATCCCCGTCTCAGTTGCGCCATCGGTAACATCAACCTGACCACGGTCGAACCGCCCCGGCTCCGCGACTACTTCTGGGAGAAGCACCACATCATCGTCACGCCCATCATGCACGAGGAGTTCCAGGGACTGCGGATCACCCCGAACCTCTACACGACCATGGCCGAGCTCGACTACTTCTGCAACGTGTACGAGGACGTCGCACGGAACGGCCTCCCGAAGTCGGCCTGATCTCTCACATGAACGTCGTCGGTCCCGTTCCGGCGCTGGGCACTCCGGTGCGACTCCGCTCATGACCCATACCGGCGTGCATCCCAGCGCCGCTCCCGCGTTCCGCCAGTACGACCACAACCCGACGTTCTACGACGAGATGTTCGAGAACGACGGGTCTCCGCGGCAACACTGCGCCGATATCCTCGAGACCATCCGGGAGACGCCGCCGGATGACCTGAGGCAGATTCAGGAGCGGGTCACGCGCTCGTTCCTTCATGAGGGAATCACCTTCACCGTCTACGGCGACGAGCAGACGATCGAGCGCGTCTTCCCGATCGACTGCCTCCCCCGCATCGTGCGCGGCGACGAATGGGACGACGTGGCCCGCGGGCTGGAACAGCGGCTCCGGGCGCTCAACCTGTTCCTCCACGACATCTACCACCAGGGCCACATCATCCGCGACGGGGTGATTCCCGCGGAACTGGTGTACGGCAACAAGCACTACCGGATCGAGATGCGCGGCGTCGAGGTCCCCCACGGCGCCTACGTCTCGGTGTGCGGCACCGACCTCGTGCGCACCCACGACGGGTTCGCGGTGCTCGAGGACAACCTCCGCGTGCCGTCCGGCGTCAGCTACATGCTCGCCTGCCGGGATGCGATCAAGCGCAGCATGCCGCGGCTTTTCCGGCGTTCCCGGGTCCGGGACGTGGAGCAGTACAGCCGGCTGCTGCTCGAGACGCTCCGGTCGCTCGCGCCGCCGCAGGTGGGTGATCCGAGTATCGTCCTGCTCACCCCCGGCGTCTACAACTCGGCCTACTACGAGCACGCCTTCCTGGCCCGCCAGATGGGCATCGAACTCGTCGAGGGACGCGATCTGCTCGTGCACAACCGGCGCGTGTACATGCGCACGACCGCCGGGCTCCGGCAGGTGGACGTGATCTACCGCCGCATCGACGACGACTTCATCGACCCGGTCACCTTCCGCGAGGACTCGGTGCTCGGGGTGCCCGGGCTCTTTCACGCATACCGGGCGGGCCGGGTGGTGATCGCGAACGCCCCCGGGACCGGCGTGGCCGACGACAAGGCCGTCTATGCCTACGTGCCGCGCATCATCAAGTACTACCTCGGCGAGGAATCGCTCATCAGGCCGATCCCGACCAACCTCTGCCGTGAGCGGGAGGGGCTCGCCTACACCCTCGCCAACCTCGACAAGCTGGTCGTGAAGATGGTGGGCGAGTCCGGCGGCTACGGGATGCTGGTGGGTCCCCACGCCTCGAACAGCGAGCGGAAGGAATTCGCGGCGGCACTCCGGGCGGACCCGGACAACTACATCTCCCAGCCGACGCTTGCCCTCTCCCGGGCTCCGTGTCTCGTCGGGGCCCATATCGAGCCGCGGCACGTGGACCTCCGGCCGTTCATCCTGCAGGCGGAACGGACCGAGATCGTCCCCGGGGGCCTCTGCCGGGTCGCGCTCAAGAAGGGCAGCCTGGTGGTGAATTCCAGCCAGGGCGGCGGATCCAAGGACGCCTGGATCGTGGACGTCCCGGAGGCCGCCGCAGGCGCCTGATCATGCTCGCCCGCGTCGCCGACAACCTCTACTGGATGAGCCGCTACCTGGAGCGGTCGGACCAGACCATCCGGCTCCTGGGAGTCCAGGTGCGCTCGGTGACCGACAACACCTCCGCCCAGGTAGCGGCCGGCTGGACCCGGCTCTTCCGCAGCCTGAAGGTCGCGCCACCCGGTGGCGACCCGCTCTACGGCGACCAGCTCGAGGACTCGTTCCTGCTCGCCGACGCCTACACGCTCGCGGACTTCATGAGTTTCGAGCACGACAATCCCGGCTCGATGGTGTCCCTGTGGGGCATGTCGCGGGAGAACGCCCGGCAGGCGCGGCAGGAAATCACCCAGGAGATGTGGAGTCAGCTCAACCGGACCTATCTCTCGCTCCGCGACACGCAGTTGCACTTCTTCTGGAACAAGGAACCCGAGAACTTCTACAAGGAGACGTCCGCGCAGATCTACCTGTTCCGGGGAGTGACCGACAACGGGCTCCGGCACGGACTCGCCTGGGACTTCATCCGGCTCGGGCGGTTCATGGAGCGCATCCAGGTCACCACCGAGATCCTCGACAACTACCGCGCAGCCCTGGACGACGAAGACACCGACCTGGATTGGTCGCTCCTGCTCCGCAGCTGCGCCAGTTTCGAGCCCTACTGCCGCCACTACACGCCCGAAATCGATCCCCGGAAGGTGATGACCTTCCTGATCCATGAACCGGAGTCGCCCCACACCCTCCGCTTCGCCGCCGAGGAGATCAGAAACGGCCTGGGCCGTATCGATCCGGCGGGCGGCGCCCGCCACCCCCTGCAGGCCGCACACCGGATCGCCGGGCAGCTTCGGGCGCTGCTCGCCTACGGATCCCAGGAGCGGGAGGATCTCGCGGACACGCTTGCCGAGGTGCGCCGACTCTCGCGCGGGCTCCACGACGAGATCTACCGCCGCTACATCTTCTTTGCCGCGGACCAGGCCCTGCCAGGAAGATGACGAAGAGCCCCGTGACCTCCGAAGACAGCCTCTACCGCATCGAACACGTGACCCGGTTCCGGTATTCGGAGCCGATTCGGGAAGCCGTCGTCACGCTCTACCTCGAACCCCGGAGCGACGCTTCCCAGCATCTCCGGTCCTTTCAGATCGTCACCGATCCCGGCGCCGAACTGGGCAGCTACGAGGACTGCTTCGGAAACGCGGTGCATTTCTTCGACGTGCCCGGCGAACACGAGCAGTTGACGGTCACCTCCCGGTCCCAGGTGGCGCTCCACGCGAGCGATCTTGATGAGACCAACGGGGCGGCCTGGGACGATCTGCAGGAACTGCGGACGCCTTCAACCTGGCATCTGCTCCATCCCACCCCGCTGACCCGGCCGACCGCCGCGCTCGAGGCCTTCGTCGCCCGGCACGGAATCGCGCGCGGCGAAACGCCCCTGGCGTCCATTCGCGAGTTGACGTCCCGCATTCACGAAGTGCTGGGCTTCGAGCGGGGACGAACGCGGGTGGACTCACCGATCGACGATGCCCTGGCGGCGGAGAGCGGTGTATGCCAGGACTTTTCCCACATCATGCTCGCCATCGTGCGGGGCTGGGGGATCCCGGCCCAATACGTCTCGGGATACCTCTTTCCGGTTCACAAGGGGAGGGAGCAGGTCATGGCGCAGGCCAGCCACGCCTGGATCGAGTGCCTCCTCCCGGGCCTCGGCTGGGTAGGCGCCGACCCCACGAACAACACGGTTTCGCCACGACATCACGTTCGGGTCGCGAGCGGGCGGGACTATCGCGACGTTCCTCCCACCCGCGGGACCTTTCGGGGAGCCGCTCGACAGGAGCTGGAGGTCGTGGTCAAGATCTCGATGCTCGATCTGGAGCCATCCGGCGCTCCCGCACCCCTCGGAGACGCGCCATCGGCAGCACCCGGGCGGTGACGGCGCGCGGCCGAACCCGCCGATTCGCCTGTTCGTATGTTGCGTTTCGACCGGAAAACGTCCAGTATTCCTCGGTCGCGCGCCGCGTCCGCCGGGTGTCTCACCGGTTTCCCGGCTCACGTCGGTTCCGTCACGGGGCTGCTAAAGTTGACGCCCCGATGGCACCGAGGCGCGGCCCTGGCGGTAAGTCGAAGGCTCCGACCTTCTCCTGCAAGCTGGACAAGGACCTGGGCGAACTCAGCGGGATGCTCGTCGCGCTCGAGGAGTTCGCCGAAAAACACGGCGTGTCCCCGCTCCAGACCCAGCGCATCACGCTCTCGGTGGACGAACTGGTCACCAACATCATCAAGTATGGAACCCGCGCAATGGAACACGCCCACATTCACATGTGGGCCACGATCGTGGACGGGACCTTTCACATCGAGATCGAGGATCACGGGATACCATTCGACCCGTTTCACGAGGCGCCGGTCCCCGACACGACCCTTCCCCTCGAGGAGAGGCCAATCGGAGGGCTCGGTGTTTTTCTCGTTCAGTCCCTCATGACCACGACCAATTACGAGCGAACCAAGGATCGAAACCGAATCACCCTGACCCGGTCGCTTACAGCCGGCGGCCAGGAGGAAGCCCAATGAACCTGACGGATGAAACGAAGAACGGAGTTCTCGTGCTCTCGCCCCAGGGGCGCATCGACACCCGCACGAGCAGCGAGTTCGAGCAGGCGGTGATGGCGCACGCCATTGGGCCGGACGGCGCCACCCAGGTGGTGATGAATTTCGGTGGCCTGGACTACATCAATTCGACGGGGATGCGTGTTCTGCTGATCCTCGCCAAGCGGCTGGCCGGAGTGAAGGGCAAGCTGGTGCTCTGCGAGATGAAGGAGCACATTCTGGAAGTCTTCAAGATCAGCGGTTTCAATCAGATCCTGACGATCACCGACACCGAGGCCGACGCCCTCGAGCGGTTTTAGCGGCCTGTAGCGAAACCCACGCGGCGTTCGAGCGACGATCCATCCCGGCTGAACCGCGTCGCTCGCTCAACCGGGCCGAACTCCGGACTGTCCGCCCTATCTCGAGCCCGGCGGCTTCATTTCCCGGGGCGACCCCCGGTCCACCACTCGCACTCCCCGCGCCCGAAACCCGCCGGGAATTCTGAGCAACTCGAACTCCACCGCCTGACCCTCGATCAGGAACCCCGGTTCCCGGTCGAGGAGCGCGCTGCTCGGAACGTGGACATCCGGTCCCTCGAACCGCTGGATGAATCCCTCGCCGCGCTGGCGGTCGTACCACTTGACGACTCCCTCGTCCATGACCCCGGATTCTGACACGGCCGACCCGCCTTTAGACGGCCAGTTCAGCCGGCTTCCGCCAATCGGTATGGGGTGCGCGGTTATGGACGAACCACTGCCAGAGGAGTCGCCCGTAGCTGGTGGGACGCGCCCCGATTTCGTCGAAGAAGGGCCGGAGCAGGAAGTGGAGCGCCCGCAGGTTGTAAAACGGCACGCGCGGGAAGTAGTGGTGCTCGAGGTGATACGCCGACCAGAGGAACGCCACGTCCCAGAACCGTGAGGGCCGCAGCACGCTGCCCCAGAGGGCGGGGTTGCCGGGCGCGATGTCGTAGTGCTGGCCCAGCCGGTTCACGGTGAACGCGACCGGGAACACCCCGAACACCGGGACCAGGTAGGCCTTGAACGCCGCGAAGAAACCTCCGGCGGCGATGAGGACGGCAAGAACGGCCAGGTGACCGGCCACGGTCAGCCTCCGCTCCCGGGCAATCGCGCGCCGTACGTCTTCCGGATAGCTCGCCGCCTCGTTCCGCGCCGCCCGGAAATAGATCGGGATGAGCGCCGGGGTCAGGTACAGCGCCTTGAACCAGCGCGCGTTGCGCTTCGGCGACAACCAGTGCCGTTTCGGATCCGCCTCGGCGTCGCCGAGCTGGGCGTGGTGATCCAGGTGCCAGCGGGTGAACTGGGTCGCCGAAATCCCGCTCGGGAACGCGTAGAGGTGGCGCAGGAAACGGTAGCCCCGGTGCTCCCCCGAATTGAACACCAGCCGGTGCACCACCTCGTGGAGCATCACGGTGAAGTTGAAGACCGTGAACCCGACGACGACCGCCGCGGGCATCCAGATCCACCACGCGGACGACCGCCAGGCGACCGCGCCCGCCCCGAAGAGCAGCAGGAACTGCCACGCCAGCACGAGGAAGTGCGGCAGCGGACGCCGCCGATGGAGCCGCTTCAACTCCTCCGCCGGCACCGCGGCGGCGAGCCGGGCGCGCAACTCGCCGGTCTGATCGGCCCAGTACGAGCGTCCGGTCGCCGCGGATCCCATGCTTTCCGCTCATGGTACTTCCGGGGCGGCGGCCACGGCATCCGCCCGGCGGCCCACTATGATCGGTCCAGACCGTAGGGAGAGACCTCATCACCGCGCACCGCGCCCGCCCCGCTTCACGTAGCGGCGAGCGCCGTGACTCCGACCTCGCCAGCGCCTGCCGCCGGCTGGACGGACGCGGCTACCCGGCCTACCGGGACCTCGAAGGGGAATGGTCCGCCGGCGACGGGGTCACGGTGTTCGTGGACCGGGTGGCGCGGGATCCCTTCGCGCCGCCCTCCCGCGTCCGGGTCCGGGTGGACGGAACAGCCGCGGGCTTTCCTCTCGGCCTCTTCTCCAACCGGATCCGGCGGATGGCTCTCGCCGACTTCCTGGCCCGCCAGGTACAACACGCGATCCGCCGTTCCCGGAGTGCCGCAGGCTCGGGTCACAGCGGACAAATCCGCATCGACGCCGGCGGCCAGGAAGCCCTCGAACGCACTGCGGTCCGGATCGCCGGCGACGAGCACGGTCCCCGTTTCGTCGAAGCCCGGGTAGAGGTCGGCCTGCCCGCAGCGGGCCGGCGCATCCTCGGACACCGGGCCGCCGATCTGCTGGCCGCCGAACTCCCCCGGATCGCCCGCCAGGCGCTCGTCTTCGGGAGCCTCCCCGAGGGAGCCCCAGGGTCTTTCGTGGACGCCATCGAGAACCAGGAGCACCTGCGCTCGGAACTCCGCGCCCGGCGACTCGTCGCTTTCGTTGCGGACGGGGCGCTCCTTCCCCGCGCCCACGGCGCGACCCAACTGCCGCTCCGGGAGGAGGGGGTCGTCCCCTTCGAAAGCCCGTCCCATCTCCGGGTGACCCTCCCCCTGCTCCATCCGGGAGACGGCCCCCCGGAGGTTTCCGGAATGGGCATCGCCGAGGGAGTCACCCTGATCGTCGGCGGTGGCTTCCACGGCAAGTCCACCCTGCTCCAGGCGCTCGCCCGCTCGGTGGTCCCCCATGTGCCGGGGGACGGGCGCGAGTGGGTCGCGACCCGCACCGATGCGGTCACCATCCGCGCCGAAGAAGGGCGCGCGGTCTCGTCGGTGGACGTGAGCCCCTTCATCCGGGAACTGCCCGGGGGACGGCCGACGACCGCGTTCACCACCGAGAACGCGAGCGGGAGTACCAGCCAGGCGGCCTCCATCGTCGAGGCGCTCGAAGCGGGTTCACGGCTCCTGCTGATGGACGAGGACACCTCGGCCACCAATCTGATGATTCGCGATGCCCGCATGCAGGCTCTCGTGGCCCGGGAAGCGGAACCGATCGTGGCGCTGCTGGACCGGGTGCGGGAACTGTTCGAAGCACACGGCGTCTCCACCGTCCTCGTGATGGGGGGCTCCGGCGACTACCTGGACGCCGCCGACACCGTGATCCAACTGGCGGACTACCGCCCGCGGGAGGTCACCGCGCTCGCGCGCGCCGTGGCGGGGGAGTACCCGACGCGGCGGGCTCCCGAAACCGGCGCGGCCGGCTTCCTCCGGCGGGTACGTCATCCCGACCCGCGGTCCTTCGACGCGTCCGGCCGCAAGGGAAAGCCGCGCATCCGGGCCGCCCGCCGCGACCTGCTTCTCTACGGGGAGGAGGAACTGGACCTCCGCGCCGTCGATCAGATCTTCGACGAGAGCCAGACGCGGGCCGCCGGCTACGCCATGGAACTCGCCAGCCGCGAGTCCACGGCCCGCCCGGTCGGGGAACTCCTCGACGCCCTCGAAACCCGTCTCGACGAGGCGGGTCTCGAGTCACTCACCGCCGCCGGCCGCGCCGGCCTCCATCCCGGCCGCCTCGCCCGCCCGCGCCGCTACGAGATCGCCGCCGCCATGAACCGGCTCCGCCGGGGGCGCTTCCGCAGCCGGTCTGCTGGCTAGCAGCCCTTCCTCACGGGGTCGCCGGCGATGCGACACCGGCGAAGCTCTCCGGGCCGATCCGCCTACCTTGAGGCGCTCTTGAGTCGTCCCAGGCGCTCGCGGACATCGTCCTGATCGGGCAGGAGCTCCAGCGAGCGCTCCAGGTACTCGATCGCCTTGGCCACGTTGCCCAGCTCGGCCTCGCAGGAAGCGAGAAGATTGAGGACTCCAGGCTCGGCTCTGCGGATGCGCAGCGCCTGCTCGAGAACCACTACGGCCCGGGCGAGTTGGGCCTGCTCGCGGTACCCCTTGCCGAGGACCACGGCGGCCTCGTAGCTCTCCGGGTTCTCCCGGTACACCGGCTCCAGGAGGCCGATCGCCGCGGCGGCATCGCCGCGCTCAAGGTGGATGCGGGCGAGCGGCACCCGGGCCTCCATCAGCTCCGGTCTCCGCGCCAGCGCTTGCCCCAACAGCTCCTCCGCTCGCGCCCGATCACCTTGCTCGTCGTGCTGATTCCCAAGGACGGCGAGCACGGCGGCCGGATCGGCGAAGTCATTCGTGCCGTACATCGCCCAGGGGCGCGGAACCGCGCTGCGCGGACTCACGTCGAAGTCGGAGAAGCGGCTCGCCTCCCAGTCTCCCGACGGATCCACAAGGTCGGCCTGAAGCCGATAGCGGCCGCCCACGGAGTCGGACAGGTCCCGCACCTCGAGAACGGGACGCCTCCGATACTCCGAGAGCGGCGTCACCTCGGAACCGACGGGCACTGCGCTGCCATCGGCCCGGAATACCCGGAGACGCAGCCCGTGACGGTCGGATGCGCCGCTGACGGGCACGTGGACGCGCAACGGCTCTCCAATGGCGTAAACGCGTTTGGCATTGGGATGAAGGACCGTGCCGCCGACGACGTAGCTCCGGTATCCGGACCGCGTCTCCGGATCAACGGGTTCGGCGTTGTAGAGCAACACAGGCTCCCCCAGGAGTGGCTCGCCTTTCCACCACCGGGGAGCTCGTAGTTCGGCGCCGAACGTCGTGTAGTCGCGCCGCGCCCGGTTCTTGAACACCATGCGCAGCCGGTAGGCCCCGGCGGTGAGCGGGAACATCCCCCGGTACGCGAAGGGGAGGCGGCCCACCCGCTCAAGTTCCGAGGGCCCCAACTGTAGATATTCGACCTTGGAGAGAACGTGCGCCACCTCTCCGCCCGGCGAGCTGGCCTCGGCATGGACCTCGAAAGAGGTGTAGAAGCGGTTCTCCTCCCGCATCAGCGTGAGATGTTGAGGGTCGATCTCGATGCTGAAATGCACCAGGCTCTCTCCGGCCGGCCCGGGCAATACATGCGCCGCCACCGAACTCGGCAGGTAGTTGAACAGGTACTCCGCTTCCACCATCCCCCGGGCGCTCTCGGCGGCGTCAAGGTAGCTCGTGTCCAATCGCCGGTACGGGGACTCATGAATGTTCGCCAGCACCTGGCCCGAATCCAGCGCTCCGGCTTCGATCCCCGTCGACAGCGAGTACCCGCCCTGATCGGCCCGCATCGACATCGCGGCATTGGCCAACTCGGGAGAGATCTCCTGCAGGCGCGTGTAGGCCTCGTGGAGATCGTCGCTGAGGACGCCCATTGTCGGTATCAGGCTTTGCGGCCGATCGACGAAGTGGTTGTAGAGCCGTAGCGCTCCGACGCCTCCGGGCTGAAAGAAGAGCAGGTAGAGCGGCGGCAGGCCCACTGCCCCGTCACCGTCGTAAAACCACACCTCGGCGGGATAGATCCCCCCCACGTTCCTGAAGTTGGATCGGTCCCGGGGCTCGCCCAGGATGATGTGCATGCGGCCGCGATCCGTCCTCCAGCCGGGAATGGCCGCTTCACCGCCGAGCCTGCGATTCGCGTAGTCGATGCGGCGGTAGTGCTCCTCCCGGAACTCGTTGATTTCGGTCAGCGGATCGGGGTCCCTCCGGCGCCAGAACGCCGTGACGAAGGCGTCGCGTTCCTGCAGCGCCTCAAGATCGAGGAAGAACTCCCTCTCGCGCTCACTGATGATGTAGACGACCTCGTTTTCGAGCCAGTGCCGGAGTCTTTCCGGCAGCCTCTCGAGCCGTTCATCGGACGCGGCGACCCGCGGACCGAGGACGAGCACGGCGAGGACGATGAAGCGAAGCATGAGGGCCCCGGACCTGATCTGAACACCGCCGCACCGGGGAAGTCAACTTCAACGGCCCCGGATCCCCGCCGCCACCGCGCCTCCGATACAGGCCGTTGGAGGTTCGATCCCGAATTTTGACTTCCGGTTGCCGACCCCTGAGAAGATCCAACCGTCCTGTGGCATATCTCACGATTATTCAACGAGATACGCCCCATCTCGGGAAGTCTGAGGCGGGCATAAAAGTTGCATATGCGCATATCCCGGATCGGGCGCGCCGGCAACGTGGTCCGCCCCGGGGACCGCCCTTCGGAAGCAATCAGGAGGTGCCTATCGAGAACTTGTTGTCGGGTCGCTGACGGGGAGGCGGTCGGTTACCAGGCTCGTCCCCTGACGTCTCGCACAGCGAAAGCACGGAGAAAGGGAGGACTGGCCAAATGGTGAGTTTCATTCTTCGCACCCTTGCCGCGAGCACGATCCTGTTGAGCGCGGCCACGCTGGCCTTGGCGCAGGGACAAGGGACCCTGACCGGGCGAATTCTCGACCCGGAGGGATTGGCGCTCCCCGGGGTCGTCGTCACCGCTGAGAGCGAGGCAATGCTGGGCACCCGCTCGGCGGTGTCGGACGCCGAGGGCAGCTACCGCCTCACATCCCTGACGCCCGGCATGTACACGCTGACGGCGGAGTTGTCGGGGTTTGCCCCGCTCCGGCGCGAGAACATCCAGGTTCGGACCGGTTCCAACTTCCGGGTCGACCTGCAGATGGCTCTCGGAAACGTGGAGGAAACCGTCACGGTCACGGCGGAAAGCCCCATGATCGAGATGAAGAAGCCTGGCCAGGTGATCACCATCGACGGGGATTTCCAGCGCGACGTGCCCGTCCAGGCGAGAAAGAACTGGACCGACTTCGTCGAGCTCACTCCCGGGGTCAACGCCCGCAACTGGGACGACGGCAGCGGCCGCATGACGTTCTTCGGCCATGGAACCGAGCACTTCCACGACGTGATGCAACTCGAGGGACAGATCGCCAGCGCCTACGACGACAGCCAGCTTCCCTACATCCAGTTGACCACAGAGGCGATCGCCGACGCCGAGATCAAGACGGTGGGCGCATCCGCCGCCGACCCGATGGGGAACGGTCTCATCATCAACATCATCACCAAGAGCGGCGGCAACGAGTTCGACGGCTCCGTCGGGACGGCCTACCAGCCGATCGACTGGAACAGCGACAACACCGCAGGCAAGGTCAGCTACAGCGACGATGTCGAGCGGTTCTTCAGCCAGGACGAGCTTCCCTCGGCGGCGGGGACCCCGACCCTCCAGGAGGTGAAGCAGTTCGACTACGCCGTCGGCGGGCCCATCGCCCGGGACCGGGTGTGGTTCTTCCACACCGGCCGGCTGGCGAGGAACTCCGCCGAGATCAGCCGGACCGGACGCGAGGTGGAGATTCTCGAACAGTACGCGCCGGGAGCCGACCTGTTCCCCAACGTCTTCGAGGGGTTCTGGCCCTACACCAAGGTGACGGCGCAGCTCGGCCCGAACCACAACTTCTCCGGCTATCACCAGTTCGACGTCGCGCACCTCTCAAGCGCCCGCGAGTACCACACGGTCAACTACAACTTCAACAAGACCGGCGGCCACCTCCTCGGCGGGAAGGTGACCTCGGTCTGGGGTCCGACCCTGACCTCGGACATAACGGTGTCCTACAACGACAAGCGCTCCGAGACCTCCATCGCCACCATTGACGATCTTGGGCTGTCGGGACCGCAAATCACGATCCACGAGGAGGCGCTCCCCTCGGCCGGTGTTCTGGTCGGAAGCGGCCGGATCCTGGAGGTCGGAAACCGTACGACCTACGGCGAGGATCCCTCCTCCATGCTCGTCATCCGGACCGACTTCACCCTCTACCGGGGCAGTCACGAGATCCAGACGGGAATCTTCGCGGCGCCTCGCAACCGCCGCACGAGCTACACGCAGTACCTGAACGGCGGTCACAACCAGGAGAACCACTACCTGATCGACCCCAACAACGCCGGGAGCGGGCACCGGCCCTTCCACCGCCGGATCTACGACACGACGGAGATCAAGAGTCGGGAGGCCCGGGACCGGAACATCGCCTTCTACCTCCAGGACGCCTGGAGCCCCACCGACCGACTCAACATCACCGCCGGCCTGCGGGTGGACTTGGTCAATCGCTTCGACGCCATCAACGGCATCACCCGGATGAGCAGCACGGAGTTCGGGCCGCGGGTGGGCTTTTCCTGGTCCGTGACCGAGGACGCGCGGAACGTGGTGCGCGCCAGCTTCTCCCGGGTGCACGAGCAGGTGAACGGCCGTGACGCCGTGACGAGTTTCGGCTCCTCCGCCCGCGTCGGCTGGCGGGACGAGTACGACGTGAACTTCGACGGCATGTTCGAGACCGTCGTGGAAACTCCGCCGCGTGCCGGCGAGGTGGCCAACTACGAGTTCGACCCGAATCTGCACCAGCCGCGCACCGACGAGTTCGTGGCGGGTTACCGCCGCCAGTTCCAGGGGGAGTTGGCGGTGGACCTGGCCTACATCTACCGCAACATCAGCGACGGTTACGCCACCACCGACGTGAACGGCATCTACCCAAGTGGGCCCTTCATGCCCTTCGGGGGCTACGGGCTCATCGATCCCAACCGGGGCCAGCTCAATCAGTTGACCAACAACACCTGGATGGACCTCCGCTACCACGCCATTGAGGTCGTCGTGGCCAAGCGCATGTCCAACAACTGGCAAGCCATGGGAAGCGTCAGCCGGCAGTGGCACTCCCAGGCGGGGACCTGGAACCCGACGGACCGCGCCGGATTCATCCAGCCGGACGCTTTCGCGAACACGAAGTGCATCTGGATGCCGCGCGGCCTCCGCGACGACAACAGCTACCAGCTTGGTTCGAATTCCACCTACTGCCCCACCTGGAGGGACTACTCGCTCCGCTTGGGCGCCACCTATCAGGCCCCTTGGGACATTCTGCTGACGGGCTCCTACACCCACCAGGCGGGCCCCTGGTCGGGCGCCATTTTCACGCGCATTGACGAGCCGGACCCGACGTTCGGGCCCCCAAGGGTGACGCTCGCGAACGGCAGCACGCAGCCGAACCCACTGGCGGACCGGACCCGCTTCATGTTCGACACCCGGGACATCGGGCAAGTCAAGCTGGGAGACACCAAGCGCCTCTCGGTCAAGATTGCGAAGATCTTCGACATCATGGGACCGAATCAGAACATCGAACTGTCGCTCCAGGTTTTCAACCTCCTCAACCTGGGCGACTTCCAGCAATACACCTACAACGGGGCGAACGCGGTGTTCAACCCGAACTTCCTGCAGCCCCGGAACCGGCAGTCCGGACGCGGTCTCCAGTTCAACGCCATGTTCCGCTTCTAGATCGAACGCGATCCCGTGTGAACGCGAGGGCTCGCACGCCGTCGGAGTACGGCGTGCGGGTCCTCTTTTTTTCGGCCGGGTTGCGGGAGGTTCCACCCTGCTGGTACACCCGAGCCAAGCAACCCCATCGAGGAGGTACGACCGATGAAGGACCCCGAGCGTCGCGCTCTCGTTCTTACCCTTGTCATCCTGTTCTCCGGCGCTCTCCTGACGGCCGGCGAGTCGGAGAGCCGGATCACGCTTCAGGACCTCGTCTCCGTTGAACGACTCGGCGACACCGCAATCTCGCCCGACGGACGGGAGATCGCGTTGGTTCGGGACGGCCAGATCGTGATGATGCCGGCCGAGGGTGGCTGGCCCGTTCCCCTGACAACGACCGCCGGTGGAAAATCCGGGCTGAGCTGGTCCCCGGATGGAGGCCGTCTCGCCTATGCGAGCGGCGGCCACATCTGGGTGGTCGCGGCGTCCGGAGGCGAGCCCCGGCAACTCACCCACGCTCCGCCCGGTCCCGGGGACCCGCGACGGGCGGCAGACCGTTCCCCGCGCTGGTCCCCGGCGGGCAAATGGATCCTGTTCGCGACCGGGCGGGGCGGAAACCAGGACCTCATGGTCGTGAGCGAGGATGGCATGACCTCCTCCTATCTCACGCGTACGGAAGCCGACGAACTCAGCGCCGCCTGGTCACCCGATGGAACGCGGGTGTCCTACACGGAGCGGGCGCCCGAGTACTTCAGCGGGAAGCTCAAGGTCCTCGAATTCGATGCGACGGCCGGGACCGCACGCGGTAAGCCCGTCGAGCTCCACCACTCCCCCACCGACCGTGGCGGCGGCTGGGCCATCCCCGAGGCCGCCTGGGCCCCGGACGGAAAAACTCTGGTGGTGGCCCTGCAGCACAGCGGCTGGGACAAGCTCTACTCCATTCCGGTGGCTGGTGGTGAGCCGAAGCCGTTTACCGAGGGCGATTCCGAAGATGGAAGCCCCGTGTTCTCACCGGACGGCAAGTTCCTCGCATTCGTCTCCAACCGGCACAACCTCGAGGAGCGGCACGTCTGGATCCTGCCGCTTGACGGAGGCTCACCTCGCCGGCTGACTTCCGGGGGCCCGGTCGTCGAGGGCGCCCCGAGGTGGTCGCCCGAAGGGAGCCGGATCTACTTCTCGCGCAGCACGCCGCTCGAGCCGGAAAACCTGATGGTCGCCGCGACCGCGGCGACCGAGGCTCCCCGGCACGTGACGCACATCCTCCCCAGGAACTTCAAGCGGGCCGGATTCCCGCTGCCGGAGGAAGTTCACTACCGGGGAAAGGATGGCCTCGACATCGCGGCGATGCTCTACAAGCCCCATGGATTCGAAGCCGGCAAGCGCTATCCGGCCGTCCTCTGGATACACGGAGGACCCGAAGGGCAGGACGTCTTCAACTGGGATCCGTGGGCGCTCCTCCTGGCGCAGGAGGGGTACCTTGTGCTGCAGCCGAACTACCGCGGAAGCCGGGGCTACGGCGAGGCGTTCCGCAATCTGAACGTCGAGGACAGCGGCGGCGGCGAGATGGACGACGTCGCGGCGGGCGCCCGGTATCTCGTCGACAACGGGCTCGCGGACCCGGCGCGGCTCGGCATCGGGGGCGGCAGTCACGGCGGAACCATGGTCGCCTACGCGGTCACGAAGTATCCGGATCTCTTCCAGGCCGCCGTGGAGCTCTTCGGCGTCACGGATCGGGCGACCTACATCGAGCGCACCAACAGGGGCTCCGCGATCCGGTGGATCATGAAGATGGGTGGCACTCCCGACGAAAAGCCCGAGGTCTATCGCAAGGCGAACATCCTTCTGGACGTTGCCGGAATCGAGACGCCTCTCCTCGTAATGCACGGTGAGGAGGATCCCCAGGTGCCTCCCTACGAATCGACCCAGTTCGTCAAAGCCCTGTCGAAGCACGGCAAGACGCACGCCTATTTCACCTATCCTGGCGAGCCCCATGGTTTCCGGCAGCCGGACAATCGCATCGACGCCTGGACCAGACAGCTCGCTTTCCTCGCGAAGTACCTGCAGCCGGAGTACGGAAAAGCGATCACCTCCACCGAGGAACTGGTTCTCAGGCGGTAGGCGCATCTCCGTCCCCAAGGAGTCTTGAGACATGCCCAAGAAAATGTTGCCCCTTGCCATCATCGCCGCCGTCCTGGCAGCGAGCGGCGCCGGCGCCCAGACGAATCCGCTCTGGGGAGAGACGAAGGTCAAGAACTACCTGCCGCACATGAGCTGGACGGAGGTCGAGGACCTCCTCACCCGGACGGACATGGTCATCATGCCGGTGGGAGCGCTCGAAGAGCACGGGCCGCACCTGCCCATCGGCACCGACATCCTGAACGGTCTCGAGCGCGCCAAGCTGGTCGCCCAGCGGACCGACGTGCTGGTGGCGCCGATCCTCTTTCCCGGCAATTCCCCGTATCACCTGGGCTTTCCGGGAACCATCAGCCTTCCGGCGGAGACGATCCAGCAGGTCTTCTTCCAGGCCGCCCAGAGCCTCATGCGGCAGGGTTTCAAGCGGTTCCTGATCCTGAACGCGCACGGAGGCAACCGCGTCATCTCCCAGTACATCGCCGACCGCATCAATCACGAGACGGCGGGAATCGCCGTCGAGCTGGGCGCCGCGGCGGCACCGTTCCGCCAGGAGACCAGGGGGGAGCCCACTTCCGGAGAGCCCGTGTTCGACCGGCACGCGGGCGTGGGCGAGACATCGAGTTCGCTCTACCTCACCCCCGATCTCGTGGATCTCTCGAAGGCCCGCCCCGCCACCCTCACGATGCCGGAGCACCTGGAGCGGATGGTCCCCGAAGTGGTTGCGGGAGATCCCACTGCGCTGAGGGTGTTTCTCGCCGAGAGCCTGAAGGCCGAAGAGACCGGCAAGGGCACCTCCACCCGGGAGATCACCGATACCGGCGTCTGGAGCGAGCGCGATCTGGAGGAATCGAGCGTGGAACGCGGCCGCCTGGCGGCGGAAGCCTTCGTCGAGGCCGCGGTCGCGTTCATCGAGCGCTGGAAGGAACTCCGTCCGATGGAGTAGGGAACACCGGCCGGGAGCGCCGGCTTCCGGTTTCCGCTAGCAGCCTGTGGAGAAAGTGACGTGAGCACCGAGAACGGCGAGGCGCCCGGCTGGCAAGGCGCGTGAGAGAGGAATACCGAGCGTATTCCGACCGAAACGCAACGATGAGGGCCGCGCAGCGGCCCGGTTCAGACGGGATGCATCGCCGTTCGAATGCCGCGTGACTTTTTGCACAGGCTGCTAGGGTTTCGCCCCGCTGAGGGACCCATCCCATGACCCCCTTCCCCACCCACAGCCTGCTGCTCGCCGTGCCGCTCGCGGGAGCCGCGTGTTCCGGTTCCGAGGCGCCGGGCACCCAGGCAGCCGAACGCCTGCTGATCGACGGGGGCACCGTGGTGGTCATGGACGAGGCGGGGACCATCCTCGAAGGCGGCGCCGTGCTCGTCGAGGGTGACCGGATCGCGGGCCTTTTCGACCGGGCGGCGCCCCGGCCGGCGGGAATCCCGACCGTGGACGCCACCGGCCAACTGGTGATCCCGGGTCTCATCAACACCCATGGGCACGCCGCCATGTCGCTGCTCCGGGGCCTCGCCGACGACCTGCCGCTGATGGACTGGCTGGAACAGAACATCTTCCCCGCGGAGGCCGAGCTGGTCGCGCCCGATTTCGTCTACTGGGGCACGCTGCTTTCTTCCATCGAGATGCTGAAGAGCGGGACGACCACGTTCGCGGACATGTATTACTTCCCGGACGAAGTGGCGCGGGCCACGATCGAGGCCGGGATCCGCGCGGTAGTGGGGCCCAACGTGATCGGCTTTCCGGCCCCCGACTTCGCCACCCCAGAGGAATCGCTCGCCGAGGCGGACGCCTTCATGGAGCGGTACCGGGATCACCCGCTCCTCATCCCCGGAACCGCCGCCCACGCGCTCTACACGACTCCCCTCGAGCCCACCCGGGCCGCCTTCGAGATCGCCGCGCGCCACGAGGCTCCCTTCCAGATCCACGTCGTGGAGGCGCGCGACGAGGACGAACGGATCGAGGCCGCGATCGGGATGCGCACCATCGACGCGCTCGATTCCATCGGGGCCCTTCGTCCCGGGACCGTGCTCGCCCACGGCACCTACGTTTCGGAGGGGGACATCGCGAAGATCGCGGCGGGCGGCGCGGGCGTGGCGCACAACCCCGAGAGCAACATGAAACTGGGAGCGGACCGCGCGGCGCCGGTCGAGGCGCTGCTCGCCGCCGGGGTGCCGGTGGGTCTCGGTACCGACGGCCCGGCGAGCAACAACGACCTCGACATGTTCGGCGAGATGGACACCGCGGCGAAGCTGCACAAGTTCGCCACTGGCGATCCGACCTCGCTCCCGGCCGAGACGGTCTTCCGCATGACCACCATCTACGGCGCCCGGGTGCTGAACCAGCAGGACCGCATCGGTTCGCTCGAAGTCGGCAAGCGGGCCGACATCGTGCTCGTCGAGACCCGCCGCGCCGGTATGACCCCGCTCTACCGCCCCTACTCGCACCTCGTCTACGTGACCCGGGGGAGCGACGTCCGCACCGTGCTCGTGAATGGGCGAATCGTGGTGAGGGACGGCGAAATCACCACCCTCGACGAGGCCGAGGTGATGGAGAAGGCGCTGGGGTTCGCGGATCAGATCCGGGAGGTCGTGGCGCGGGTGAAGGCTCGGCGGTAGCTGCCACTCCACAACAGAAGGTCACCCAGGCGCTCTCACCGAGAGGTGTAAGGGGCTCGGTCGGGCGGATTCACACGACCCCACCCTACCTGCACTAGCGCGATGCCCCCTCTTGTGTTACTATTTACGTAACGCGTAATCTCAATGTCCCACGACATGCATGATCCGAGACTTCAAGGACAAGGACACTAAGCGATTCTTCGAGGGTACCGATGTGGCGCGCTTTCAAGCGTTCAAGGACCAAGCAACACGTCGGCTCACCATCCTCGACAGTGCGGACAAACTGGGGGATCTTGCTGGCCTACAAAGCAACCGGCTCAAGGCGCTCAAGGGAGACCGTGCCGGTCAGTACAGCATCAGGATCAACATCCAGTGGCGCATTTGTTTCGAATGGACCGATGACGGTCCTTCCAAAGTAGAGATCGCGGATTATCACTAAGAGAGGCGCCGCAAAATGACTACTAAGAGCGGTATGGCTCCCGTTCATCCAGGTGAGATCCTTCGCGAGGAACTCAGCGAGCTTGGACTTTCGGCCAGAGCGTTGGCAAGAGCGATTGACGTGCCGGTCAATCGAGTTACAGCGATCCTCAACGGTAACCGGGGCATTACCGCCGACACTGCCCTTCGCCTGGGTCGCTACTTCGACACGACCGCACAGTTTTGGCTCAACCTGCAGCAGACTTGGCAGATTCGCCAGGCAGAGATCGACGCGGCATCGCACGTGGCGCAGATCACTCCGCGCCAAGTTGAGGTAATTCGGGAAGCTGCCCGTGCAGCCAGAGCCATGCAGGACATCTCCGCGAGCGCTGCTGGGGCGTTCCGGATCATCGAACACAACACGGCTCTTTGCGATCAACTCCGAAGCGCCGAACGATCATTCCGCATCCTTGACAGTAATCACCAACTCCTGCGCGCACTCGAGAGTCCACTCGACGAACTCCGGCGTGCGGGGGTCTTCGAAACTAACTTCTGCAGCGAACTGAGACGCACTCAACAGTGGCTGATCGACTACAACAAGCAGTTCCGACTCCCCGCTTCATCCGAAATCGCAAGCTTAGTCACCGAACTAAGGGCTACTTCGGACATGATGCTCGAAGTTACCGCGCTGCGGCGCACCATCGAGTCACTGCAGAATCCATGGCTCGATGCCAAGGACACGCTCGGCTCGGTTCGGCGCCTCTGGAGCCTGCAAGGAATCGGAGACCTGATCTCGCAGCAAGCGACGTTCGACCGAGCCGTTGCAAAGAGCCTCCGGGCCAGCCTTGGCGACTGGCGCGGTGCGATCAGCTGGCCAACGGAGATTTGGACTGACTTCGGTGCCCGTGCGGATTTCTACGCCGAACTCGGTTTCGACGAGGGCCTTACCGACATGCCTGCCGCAGCCTTTCGCGAGGCCACGGCGACCACGATTCAATCCGAGCCTCCTTCCCTTGTCGACAACTACGAGCCGCCGGACCCGCCAGCGCAGCCCGCCGACACGGTAGAGGTTCTCTCCCGCACCCGCGAGGCTCACGACTGGCTTCAAGGCCTCGAAAGCCAAGTGCGTCGTTTCATCGACAGAAAAATGACCCAAGCATTTGGCCCAGATTGGCCACAGCACCAGCTTCCCGGTCACAAGTATGCCGAATGGACATCGAAGCAGGAGGCGGCAGGTCGATCCGCTGAGCGGTCTCCCCTGATCATCTATGCCGACTTCGACGACTACGCACTAGTCGTATGTGAGCGAGGCAACTGGGAACAGGCGTTCAGACCTTTCTTTGGCTATCCCGAGAGTGTCCGCGAGTCGTTCCAGCGCTTGCAACCGATCCACCTCGACACGATGCACGCAAGGCCGATCACTCAGGCCGACGAACTGCTGCTTCACGTCGAAACCAAGAGGATCATGCAGTGCATCGCCGCGTGACGTTGCGGTGGCACACTGAAGAAGAGTCGCAGTACCCAGCTCCCGGACGGGAGTCCCGGGTGTGAGGGGAATAACTTCGCCCGCCGGAGGCGGGCGGTGCCGGTCTGGAGACCGGCGTTCCAAGCCGTACGCGCCGGCGTGCCGGCCGGATTCCCGCTACGTCCCACGGACCTCGGCCAGCAACTCCAGCACCTCGTCGTGGAGGGCGCCGTTCGTGCTCAGCGCGTTCGGGCCGTGGATGGTGCGGTTGCCGTCCCAGTCGGTGAAGCGGCCACCTGCCTCCTCGAGGATCGGCAGGAAGGGGCTCGAATCCCACGCCTTCATCTCGGGATCGAGGCCGATTTCGGAGCGTCCGGTGCACACCAGCGCGTGACCGAAGGCGTCGCCCCAGGTGCGGCGGACGGCGCCCTTCGCGCCGACCGCGTCCCAGATGGGGCCGATGGTCGCCGGATCGGTCGTCGTGGCGAGCGCGTTCCCCATCTCGGTCACCCTCGAGACCTGGGCCGGGCGGCCGTTCCAGAAGGCCCCTTCGCCGCGGGCGCCGGTGACCATCTCGCCGAGTCCCGCGATGTTGCACACGCCGACGACGGCCTCGTCATGGATCTCGAGGCCGATCAGCATCCCGAACAGTGGCACGCCGTGGATGAACGAGGTGGTGCCGTCGATGGGATCGAGGATCCAGCGGTGCGCCGGGTCGGACCCCGATTCCCCGTCCTCTTCCCCGAGGATCCGGTGACGGGGGAACTTCGCCTCGATGCGCTTCCGGAGCAGCCGCTCGCCGGCGATGTCGGCCTCGGTGACCGGCGTCCGGTCCGGCTTCGTGGAGACGCCCACGCCCACCTGGAAGTGGCTCATGATGAGACGCCCGGCCTCCCAGGCGATCTCGGTGGCGAAGTCCAACAACTCGCGAGTGCTGGCCGGGGCCTTGTCGTTCATGTTCCGGAGATCTCCTCGCCCGCCGCGCTGGCAGCGCGGCGCGAACTATGTCATGCGGTCGGGGCTGGAACGGTTCGGAAACGGCGTCTCCCCACGGGCTTCACGGTCTTCTCACCGCTGCGTCCCGCGGCTCTCACGCGTCCCGCAAGACCTGTCGCCGCGCCGCCGTGTTTCCGACGTGCGCGAGGGCTCGTGGCGCGGTAAATTTGACCGGCTATGCGCTCTTTGGCCCTCCCCGTGCTCGTTCTCGCCAGCCTGTTCCTGGGGACGGAACCCGCCACCGGCGGCGAAGACGAAACGAACGCGGCCGGTGCCCGCATCGGCCGCGCCTTTTCGACCCTTGAGGCGCCGGCCATCGACGGCCGGCTCGACGAGGACGTCTGGGCAGCCGCCGAGCCGCTGACCGACTTCGTTCAGGCGGATCCCTTCGAGGGCGAACCGGCCACCGAACGCACCGAAGTTCGCATCCTCTTCGACGACGAGGCGATCTACATCGGCGCCATGCTCTACGACAGCGACCCGTCGGGCATCATCGCCACCGACGCCCGGCGCGACTCGAACCTGGATGACACCGACTCTTTCCGCGTCGTCTTCGACACCTACCACGACCTCCAGAACGGCTTCGTCTTCGGGACCACCCCGGCGGGACTCGAGTACGACGGCCAGTTGAGCAACGCCGGCGGGGGTGGCGGGGGCATGGGCGGCGGGCCCATGTTGCGCGCCCGGACCGGTTCCGGCGGCGGTTTCAACGTGAACTGGGACGCGAGCTGGACGGTGGCGACCCAGGTCACGGACGAAGGTTGGTCGGCCGAGTTTGCGATCCCGCTGCGCACCCTCCGCTACGGTTCGAGCCCGCAGACCTGGGGTCTCAACTTCCACCGCAACATTCGCCGGAAGCGCGAGGAGGACTACTGGTCGCCGGTGGCCCGGATCTACGACCTCTACCGGCTCTCCTCGGCGGGCGAACTGCACGGGCTGGAGCTCCGGAGTCCCCGCAACCTCAAGGTCACCCCGTACCTTCTCGGCGCCGCCGGCCGCGATTACGTGGTCGAGGTCGAGGGCCAGACGAACGCCGACTTCGGGTTGGACGCCAAGGTCGGCCTCACGCCAAGCCTCAACGTGGACCTCACCTACAACACGGACTTCGCCCAGGTCGAGGTGGACGACCAGCAGATCAACCTGAGCCGGTTCAACCTGTTCTTCCCCGAGAAACGGCCCTTCTTCCTCGAAAATGCCGGCAACTTCTCCATGGGCCAGGGGAGTTCGGTGGATCTCTTCTTCAGCCGCCGTATCGGGATCGGACCCGGGGGCGCGCCGGTCCCGATCCTCGGCGGCGCCCGGCTCTCGGGAAAAGCGGGCGACTACAACCTGGGCTTCTTGAACATGCAGACCCAGGAGGTCGCCGGGGTGGTCGCCGCCAACAACTTCTCGGTGATGAGCCTGAGCCGCGAGTTCGGTGAACGCTCCGCGCTCGGCGCCATGTTCGTGAACCGGATGGGCACCAGCGGCCCGAGCTCCGAGGACGACTGGAACCGCACCTGGGGCGTGGACGGCCGGCTCGGTATCGGCGAGACCCTCACCTTCACCGGTTTCGCCGCCCGCACCGAGACCCCGGGATACGAACTGCTCGACGGCGGGGAGTACGCCTACATGGCCCGCGGCGAGTACTTCCGCCGGGACCTCCGGCTCTGGTTCGGCGTGACCGAGGTCGCAGCCAACTTCAATCCCGAGGTCGGGTTCCTGCGCCGAAACGCGTACCGCAGCTACAACTACGGCTGGTTCGGCTACTACCGGCCGAAGATCTTCGAGGGAACTCCCTTCGCCTTCCGCGAACTGCGGCCGCACATCACCTACAACGACTTCCGCACGCTCGGGGGCTTTCTCGAGACCAGCCGCCTTCACGTGGACAACCACTTCGACTTCGAGAACGGCTGGTACTTCAGCCCGGCGATGAACCTCATCACCGAGGGACTCCAAGTGCCGTTCGAGATCCGGGAGGGAATCGTCGTCGCGCCCGGCACCTACGCACACTGGCAGTACGGTTGGCGATGGAACACGAACCGGGCCGCTCCGCTCTCCTATTCGGGAGGCATCGACTACGGCGGGTTCCTGTCGGGGCAACAGAACACACTGGACACCACCGTCAACTACCGCTGGGGAACCCGCCTCATCACCTCGGCGTCGTGGCTCTACAACGACATCCAGTTGGCCGAAGGCAGCTTCGTGGCGAACCTGGGACAGTTCCGGGTGGCCTACAACTTCACCCCGCTGATCTACCTGCAGGCGCTCGTCCAGTACAACGACGACGCTGACATCTGGTCCTCGAACGTGCGTTTCAGCTGGCTGAACACCGCCGGCACCGGCCTCTTCGTCGTCTACAACGACACCGAAGGACTCGGCGACGTCCTGATCGGACCCCAGAACCGCAGCCTGACGATCAAGTACACCCGCCAGTTCGACGTCCTCCGGTAACGGGGCGGCGAGACGGCCGGTAGCGAGGAATGAGCGCCGGGGTTCTCGGCGGGCTGGTCGTCGCGCTCCTCTCCGGGCTCTACACCTCGCTCTGGGGCGGCTTCAAGGATTCGCCCTGGGAAGGCTTCAAGCCGCGCACCTTCCCGCGCAGCATCCTCTTCTCGGCCGCGATCTTCGCGTTCCTGCTCGCGGTTCCCATGCTGCGCGATCGGGTCGCGGGGCTCGGGCTGGTGCAGCTCTTCTTCCTGGTGATGGGGCTCGAGCGCTTCCTCACCGAACTCCACAAGGGCTGCTTCCGCGAGGAGCCGCAGGAGAAGTACTTCGTCCCCTCGGCGCTCACCATCCTGGGTCGTCCGGTGAGAAGCCGCGCGTTCCGGATCGCGGCGGGGGTGGTCCTGGTGTCGGGCGTCATCGCCGTCCTGTTCATCGGGACGCCGGTGACCGGCTTCTGGGCGTATCTCGTCGTCGCCTACCTGACCGGCCTGCTGGTCTCCGGCGGCGGCGCCTGGAAGGACGCCCCCTTCGAGGGGTTCCACACCCTCAAGTTCTTCCGCTCCGGGCTCACGCTTGCCGTCGCCTCGCCGCTCTTCTTCTGGCTCCAGACTCCCGGTGAGCCCATCGCCCTCGGAATCCTGATCTACATGAACGGGGGGCTGGAGCGCTTCCTCGTGGAGTACTACAAGACCTACATCCAGCGGAACATGTCGGGGAAGTTCCGGCCCGATCTGCCGCGGGTGGAATCCTTCCGGCGCGAGGGGTTTCACTACGGCGCCTGGGGGCTGATCCTGGCGGTCGCCGTAACCGCATTCCTCGAGGCCGGCGCCGCCTGACGGTGTCCCGCTCGGACGACACCGCCGGCTGGGACGCGATCGTCATCGGTTCGGGTCTCGGCGGAGCCCTCGCCGCGTACCGTCTTGCCGAGGCGGGCGCCCGGGTACTCGTCCTCGAGCGCGGACGCTGGCCGCACCGGGACGAAGGCGACTGGAACCCGCGGGCGATCCTCAGCGACCTCCGCTACCAGGGAAGAACGCCCCTCTCGGTGCGTCAGCTCGGCGACCGCCGGTTTCGCCCGCTCCCCATGAACGAAACCGTCGGCGGGATGTCGGTGTTCTACGGAGGCGCGTCCCTCCGGCTCCGGCCCCCGGATTTCGGCCGCTGGCCCTTCGACTACCACGATCTGGAGCCCTTCTACAGCGACGCGGAGCGGCTGCTCGGCGTCCACGGCGCCGCGGGCGCGGATCCCCTCGAACCCCCGCGGTCGGGGCCCTACCCCTTCGCTTCCATCCCCTGGTCCGCGCCCGCCGAACGCATCCGGCAGGCGGGTGAAGGACTCGGCTTCCGGCCGTTCCCGATCCCGCTGGCCATCAACTTCTCGGGAAGGGACGGACCGCAGTGTGTGCGCTGCAACACCTGTGACGGCTTCCCCTGCGCCATCGACGCGAAGAACGACGCCGCTGGAATCCTGCGCCGCGCGGAAGGAAAGACGCTCGTGGTCCGCACCGGGATCGTGGTTTCGAGGCTTCGGACCCGGGGAACGAGAGTCGTCGGCGCCGAGTGCGTCGATCAGGAATCGGGCGCGCCGGTTTCGTTCGAGGCGCCCCTCTTCGTCCTCGCCGCCGGCGCCCTCGGCAGCCCGGCGATCCTCCTCCGGTCCGGGATCGGCGGCGACGGCGTGGACGCACTTCCGGTCGGTCGCTTTCTCATGCGGCACTGCAACGCGGTCGTCGCCGGGGTGTTTCCCTTCCGCACGAACCCGGAAGCGGTGTTCCACAAACAGGTCTGTTTCACCGACTTCTACGAAGAGGCGCGCGAGCGCGACGGCCTGGCCGTGGGAGTCGTCCAGGATATCTACACCCCGGACGCCGACGTGGTCCGGCGAGCCGCCGGCAAGGTCGCCGGCGCCTTCCTCCGGAAGCCGCTCGTCCACCGGCTCCAGAATCTCCTGTGCGTCGCGGAGGACGAACCGGACCCGGCCAACCGGGTTTATCTGGGAGATGAGATGGACGCGTACGGCATGGCGCGGATTCGGATCGAGCACCGCTACCGGAGAGCCGACCAGGACCGGCTGGCGCTACTCGTGCGCCGGGCGCGGAAGATCCTCCGCGCGGCGGGCGCCCTCGCGACCCGCGTCTGGCCCATTTCGTCCTTCTCCCATGCTGTGGGAACTCTCAGGATGGGAAACGAGGGGCATGAGGCGCCAATCGACCTCGCGGGCCGGGTGCGCGGGCTCGACAACCTCTTCGTGACCGACGGCAGCACCTTCCCCGCTTCCGGAGGGGTGAACCCCAGTCTCACAATTGCAGCGGGGGCCCTCCGGATCGCGGAGGGGATCGTGAACCGGAGAACGTCTTGACGAGAGAACCCGCCGCGGGCGCCGCCCCCGGGCTTCCGACGGTCGCCATCGTCGGTTGCGGCCGGATCGCGCGGGTGCACGCGGCCAACCTGGCGCCGCGTGCGCGGCTCGCGTTCACCAGCCGGAGTTCCGAGTCCGCCCAGGCCCTCGCAGCGCGGTTCTCCGGTGAACCACTCGCCGGTTTCGACGAGGCCCTGGAGCGTCCGGATGTCGCGGCAGTCGCCATCTGTTCCCCGGTCGAACACCACACCGCCCAAACCGTCGCCGCGCTCGAAGCGGGCAAGTCGGTCCTCGTGGAAAAGCCGATGGCGCAGTCACGCGCCGAAGTCGAAGCGATCGGCCGCGCCCTGATCGGGCGGCCGCCGGGGTCGCTGATGGTTGCGGAGAACTATCTCTACAAGCCGTCCCTGGGCCGGCTCCGGGCGTGGCTCCCGGAAATCGGCCCGCTGCGCCGGGTCCGCATATCGAAACTCACCCGGCAGCAGCCGTCCGACTGGCGGGTCGGGCACGGGGCCCTGCTCGAAGGCGGCATCCATTTCGTGGCGCTCCTGGGCGCCATTGTCGGCGCCGAGCCGGCGGCGGTGCGGGCGGACTTTCCGGGCGCCGGCGACCCGGAGCGGCACGCTTCCCTCGAACTCGAATACCCGTCCGGAGCGCGGGGCGAAATCCGCTACGGGTGGGACACCCCCTCGCTTCCGGGAGGAATCCTCCAGCATTCCTTCGTGGAGGGTGAGGACGGCCGCATCGTTTTCGAAAGCAACGGGCTCTATCTCGCCCTGCGCGCCGGGCGGGGATTCGGTTTTCGTTTGGGGCCGCTCGCGGATTTCATGGGGTTCGGTGCGATGGCCCGGGATTTCCTCGGGTCGGTCCGGAATCCCGCGCGCCGTCCACGTTCCGATTTCGATACCGCCCGGCGCGATCTGGAGGTCGTTTTCCGGGCCTATGACACGCGGTAATTCAGTGGCTTATGAGCCCCGAGATGTGTTACATTTGGGTTGCGCTGGAAAGTTCACCTCCTTACATCCGGCGTCCGGCGTTGCCGGGGGCTGTCGCGCGAAGACCCACCCATCCCCAAGCGGCAGCCCGAAGGGGGGTTGGCTGGAAACCGAAACCAACCGCGTTGCGGGGACGGTCTGTCCGGCGCCGATTCGCCAGCGCCACCGCGTGCGGTGCCCCGGAAATCGCGCAGCATTCGATCGGCGACTGCATCCCGGCTGAACCGGGTCGCCTTGCGACCCTCATCGTTGCGCTTCGGTCGGAAGAGCACTGCTATTCCTCTCTTGCGTTCCTTGTCAGCCGGGCGCCTCGCCACTCTCGGTGACTCGCGCTATTTCCGGGACACCACACTAGGAAAAGCGCGCGAGCCGGTAGTCCGACAGCAGGGTGACCTCGACGTCGTCGAGGATTTCCAGGGCGGCGAACATCCCCATGACGGGGGCCATCGTGATCCCGCTGTGCATCGAGGCGAAGTAGATGCCCGGCGCCGCCGGATCGAAACCGACAATCGGGTGCCCGTCCCTGGGTAGCACCCGGTAGCCGAGGCTGACCTCGTCCACCTCCAGGTCGGCCGCCGCCGGGAGGACCTTGGCGGTCTCCCGGAAGATCTCCTCGCCCACCGCGCGGGAATGCTCCGTGGAGCCCGCGCCCGCGAAGCCGACACCAGCCACCACCTTCCCTCCGGCGGCCTGTTTCACGTGGATGCTCGGCGCCAGCACGATCCGGTTCACCACGGACTTGGCCGGAGTCGAATGGGCCAGGATGCCCGGAGACTCGATGAGGGGGACGTCGACCCCCGCCTGGCGCGCCAGCTCGGGCGCCTGAACCCCAGCCGCGAGGACCAGCGCGTCGAGTTCATGGTCTCCCGCCGACGTCCGGACACCCCGCAGGACGCCGTAGCCGATGTCCAGCGCATTCACCTCGGCGATCAGGAATCTGGCGCCGGCGGCCTCGGCCGCCGCCCAGAGCGCCCGGGTCGCCGAGCGCGGCTCGATGTGTCCCTCGGCGCTCGCCCAGATCGCCGCGAGAACCGGGGCCTCCGGAGTCAGTCCTGGCTCGAGTTCACGGAACCGGGCCTCGTCCACCTGATGGATGGGATAGCCCCAACGCTGACTGCGCGCGAGCTGCTGGTGCAGGAGCCGCACGCGATCGGCCTCGATGCGGTACTCCAGGCTGCCGCCCCAACTGACTTTGAGGGCGCCGCCAAGTTCGGCCTCGAGCCGCCGCCAGCCCTGGAGGCCCCGCCAGTTCAGCTCGTGATACGAGTGCGGGCGCTTCGAGAAACTGGCGTTCATCCACGCGAAGGAGTTCCCGGTGGCGCCGGCCGCGGGGCCCTCGCGCTCGAAGACGGTGACGTCGGCGCCCCGGCGCGCGAGGTGGAGCGCGATGGAGCACCCCAGGATGCCCCCGCCGACGATGCCGATGCGTTCGTTCAGGCGCTGGGCCGCCGGCACCCCGCGGTAGCCCGAGACCACCGCGACACCCGCCACCGAACTCAGGAACCGGCGGCGGCGCATTGTGCTACCCAAGATGCCCGAGACCGGCGAAGACGCGCTTGGGCAGGGCCGTCGCGGGGGCGAGCGCGGAGAGGACGCGGAACGTCTCGCGCCGGGACTCTGATGTGTGCATGGAACGGGCTCCGGAGGGGTTCAGCGGGACGGCCAATTTACCGGACGGTGCAGGGACGGCGACTCGCATCGCGCTCGAAAGTGGGAAGATTCGAGGCGAGATGACCACCGATCGCGGCCCTGTTCCTTCGCCCGGCCCAACCCGGAAGACCGACCGCGAGCTCGGGATGAACCGGAAGATCAGCCGGCGGGAGTTCCTGAATGGGATTCCGGTGGGCGTGGGGGCCCTCGCGCTGCCGGGGGCCTCCGGCTGGCTGCTCAGCGCCTGCACGGCGCCCGGGCCGAGCGGCCCCTATCCCCCGGCGCTGACGGGGATGCGAGGCAACCACCCGGGTTCTTTCGAGATCGCCCACGAACTCCGCGACCGCGTGGAGAACGGCGGGTCCTGGGACGACTCCGGCGCCGCGGACGGGGGAGACTTCGACCTGGTCGTAGTGGGAGGCGGCATCAGCGGCCTCAGCGCGGCCTGGTTCTACCGAAAGGCCTTCCCGGAGGCGCGGATCCTGGTCCTCGACAACCACGACGACTTCGGCGGCCACGCGAAACGGAACGAGTTCACCCACGAAGGCCGCACGGTCATCGGCTACGGAGGGACCCAGTCCCTCGACTCCCCCTCCACCTTCAGCCCGGCGGTGAACGGCCTGCTGGACGATCTGGGGATCGATCTGAATCTCTTCTTCACCGCCTTCGACCGCGATCTGTACAGCTCCCACGGACTCCGGAACTCGGTCTTCTTCGGCAGCGAGGACTTCGGCGAGGACCGGCTGGTGACCGGCATGGGACGCCGTCCGGCCGCCGAATTCGCCGCCGAGACCCCCATGAGCGAGGCCGGCCGCTCCGACTTCGTCCGGCTCTACGAGGCCCCCGGCGATCCGTGGCCCCACCTGGACGAGACGGCCAAGAAGCAGCGGCTCGCGGCCACCAGCTATGAGGCCTTCCTGGAAGCTCTCGGGATGGGGGCCGATATCCAGGCGCTCTACCGCCAGCGCACTCACGGACTCTTCGGCATGGGGCCGGACGGGGTTCCCGCGCTCGACCTCTGGGGCCTCGGTTATCCCGGATTCCAGGACATGGATCTCACCGCGGGAGACCACCCCCGGCTCAGCCTCACCGCGAAGCCCAACGACAACCCGGATCCCTACATCTTCCACTTCCCGGACGGGAATGCCACCATCGCCCGGCTGCTGGTGCGCAAGCTGGTGCCGGGCGCCGCCCGCGGAACCACGGCGGAGGACATCGTGCAGGCGCGGCTCGACTACGGAGCCCTCGACCTTCCCGACTCCGCCTGCCGTATCCGCCTGAACAGCACCGCGGTTCGGGTGCGGGACGGCGGCGCCGCACCGGCCAGCGTCACGTATGTCCAGGACGGCGCCGAAACCCGCGTCCGCGCGGGCCACGTCGTGCTCGCCTGTTACAACCGGGTGATTCCCTACCTGCTGCCCGAACTCCCCGAGGAGCAGCGCGAGGCGCTCGCATATCCGCCCAAGGTGCCGCTCGTCTATTCGAACGTCCTCATCCGGGACTGGACCTCCTTCGTTTCGCTGGGAACCTCGAACATCTATTTCCCCGCCGGATTCCACGCCAGCGTGTCGCTCGACTTCCCGGTGAGCATCGGTGGCTACGACTTCTCGAGCGGCCCCGAAGACCTCATCGTGCTCCACACCGTGCGCACGCCGTGCCTTCCCGGAGCCAGCGCCCGGGTGCAACACGCGGCAGGGCAGCACGAACTGCTGGAAATGGGCTTCGAGACCTTCGAACGCGAAACGCGGAGCCAACTCGCGCGGGCCCTCGGTCCCGGTGGCTTCGACCCCGCACGCGACATCCTGGGGCTCACCGTGAACCGCTGGCCGCACGGCTACGCCTTCGAGTTCAACTCCCTGTGGGATCCGCCCTTCGCTCCCGGGGAGGCCCCCAACGAGATCGGTCGCCGGCCCTTCGGGCGGATCCGGATCGCGAACTCCGACGCCGGCGCCTACGCCTACACCCAGTCCGCCATCGACGAGGCCCACCGCGCCGTCAGCGAAATCCTGAGCGGCGGCTGACCGCCGTGCCGGAACTGCCGGAAGCGGAAGCGAACCGCGAAAACCTGACCAACTGGCTCGCCGGCGAGCCGCTGCTGGACGTCGCGGTTCCCGACCCGCTCACCCGGCGCGGCCAGTCGGAAAGCGCCATCCGGGCGGCGGCCGAGGGTCGCGTGGTGGCAGCGGTCCGGCGGCGCGGCAAGTTCCTGCGCCTCGAGTTCGAAGAGGGCGGCCCGACGCTCCTCAGCCACCTGGGCATGAGCGGCAAGTGGGCGCTCCGCCGTCCCGGCGATGCGGACCCGCCGGCGGTCCGGGCGGTTCTCGGGATCGCCGGCGGGCGCCGGATCCTCTTCTCGGACAAGCGGCGCTTCGGCCACTTCTCCGTGTGTCTTCCCGCCGACGAGGAACGGCTCGCCCGCCTCGGTCCGGAACCCCTCGGACCGGCCTTCACGGGAAAGCGCCTCGCGGCACTGCTCCAAGCCAGCCGCCGACCCGTGAAGTCACTCCTCATGGATCAGGACCGGATCGCCGGGATCGGCAACATCCAGGCGGCCGAGGCGCTCTGGCGCGCCCGCATCCACCCGGCCCGGAACTCCGCCGAACTCGGAGACCGGAAGGCCGCGAAACTCCAGCGCGCGATCCGCTGGACGCTGCGCCGCTCGATCCGCAGCATCCGCACTCCCGAAATCCTCTACCTGAGCGACGGCGAGGCCGGCCGGCAGAGCACCTCGGCCCGCTTCTTCGTCTATGGCCGCGAGGGGCACGCTTGCCCCCGCTGCCCGCGGGGTGTGATCGCCCGCATCCCGATCGCGGGCCGGTCTTCCTTCTACTGCCCCCGGTGCCAGGTGTAACGGCCTGTGGCGGCCGATCTTCCGGGCGTGTTAGGCTTCGGACCCGGCAGTCGAGGCTGATGCCCCGCGTCCCTGACGCTCCTCGAACTGCTCCAACCATCGGCGATTCAGCGCCGCTGAGTCGTCCCGGGCATCCCATGGATCAACGTGTCGCGCCTCCGTTGCGCGTCTCCTCCGGATGGCCCCACGGGCTGTCCCTCGAAACCCCCGTAGATCTTCTTCCCGAATGAAGTACCGCCGCCGCGGACAGCGCAAGCGCCGCGATAGCGAAGAGCAGCGCCGGTTCCAGCGCGAAGTGGGCGAGCGGCTCGCCGATCTCGGCAACACCGAGCAGTTGCGAACGCTTCGGCTCGCCGGAGACCGGCGCGCCACCATCGTGACCCGGTGCGCCCGCTGCGGGTATCAGTGGCCAACCGGAGAGGTCTCGATCGTCGTCGGCTCGACGTGCCCCACGTGCAGCACCCCGCTCCGCTCCTGCCGGCACTGCACGTTCTTCGATCCGAAGGAGCGCTACGAATGCCGGGCCGACATTCCAGAGCGCATCGTCAACAAATGGGCCGGCAATGAGTGTCTCCACTTCCGCCCCACCGAAGTTCTCGACGTGACCGGGAGGAAGCTGGACACCGCGCGGGACGCCAAGGCCGCCTTCGACAGCCTCTTCGAGAGCAGTTGAACCTTCTCGCCGGCACGTCCGGCTACGGCTTCCGGGAGTGGGTGGGCGCGTTCTATCCGGAGAAGACGAAGCCCGCCGACTTCCTTTCCCACTACGCCTCGGTGTTCCGGAGCGTGGAGGTGAACCACACCTTCCGGCGCTTTCCCAAGTCCGAACTCGCGGCATCCTGGGCCGAGAGCACGCCGGAGTCCTTCCGCTTCGCAGTCAAGGCGCACCAGGGGATCACCCACCGGGCCCGGCTCGCGGACACCGAGGAGTCGGTGGCTTCCTTTCTCAAGGCGCTCGAGCCGCTCGGAGATCGCCTCGGACCGATTCTCTTCCAGTGCCCCCCGTGGTTTCGCCGCGACGACGAACGGCTCGCGGCGTTCCTGGCGAGCCTGCCCGCGGGAAGCCGCGCCGCGCTCGAGTTCCGGCACGACTCGTGGGACTGTGACGCCGTGCGCGACGCCTGCCGGGCGGCCGGCGCGGCGCTCGTAGCCGGAGTCTCGGAGCTCGACGAGCAGCCGGACGTCTCCGTGACCGCCGATTTCGCCTATGTCCGCCTCCGCCGGGACCCTCCCTACAGCCCGGAGGAACGCAAGGTGATCTCCGGGATGCTGGAGCGACTACGCGACCGGGTGGAAACTCTCTATCTCTACGTCAAGCACGACGGCCCGGGCCTGGCGCCCGAAGCGGTGTCCTGGATCCAGCGTCTGGGATAGCCGAGGCGCTTCCCGGTACGGCGGCGTGCCGGCCGGAGGCCGGTGTTCCAGGTCGTTTCGCGCTTCCCCCAACGGCGGAAGCGGTACAAGGCACGGCACCGCGCTGAACGAGAGAAAAACTGACGGCAGCGAACCGGCGGTTCGCTGCCCGCGTATTCGGGGGAAAGTGTGAAGGGGGTCCGCCACCGTCGCGCCCGCAACCCGTTTGCTCCGTTGGGTTTCCGCGACCTGCGCCGCTGCGCTGGCCCCCGGTCCGGCCCTCCGCGCGGGCGGGGTCCAGCGGGGCGTTTTCAGCCTGCGCGGGAACTCTGACGCATGAAACGACAGGCAGGAGGGACTTATCCGCCCTCCGGAAAGATGCAGCGCAGGTAGTCGATATCGACCCAGGTCGCGGACTCCGCGCCGCGCGTTGCAGCAGAGTCGTCCAGTGCGCGGGACATGGGGACTCCTCGGCGCCCGTCGTAGCCGTCGATGTGGGCAAAGCCGAACAGATGGAATAGCTCGTGCATCACGGGGCCGGCCCAATCGTCGGGCCTCCAATCCTCACGCTCCACCCGATACTTCGTAATGGCGAAGGCCCCGCAGTCTGGTACGGCGACAGCCCCGGCGTCCCGCACCCCCGGAACATAGTTGTCTAGGTGGAAGAAGTGCACCTGTCCCACCTCCCGAGGAACCGGACAGGTTCGACGAAACTCGTCAAGATCCTCGTTCCAGTCCGGCGGTGCTCCTTCGGGGACCGAGATCACGTCGCCCATTTCCACGATCCGGTAGCCGAGTTGCGCTTCGATTTTGTCCGCGAGGAGCCCAACCGGAGCGAGCAGCGCGTCGAGGCCAGCCTCCGATACAGAGTTCGGGAAGTCCTGAATCAGGTCCACCCGAAAGGGCGTCCCGTCCCACTCGGAAACGAAGTCGGAGTAGCGCAACGCCAGCCTCTGTTCGTTGGTACAACGTCGCGGTGCCGGCGGCAGGGTTTCCGTCTGGACGGCAACCGATCCCGGCCACGACACGCGTTCTCCGGCGATTTCTCGCACTCGGACGATGATCCTCGCGGCTCCCCCAGGTTCGAGTCCTTCGAGGCGGAAGAAATGCTCAGATCTGTAATGGACCTCTCTCTCGTAGCCTCCATCCAAGTACAAAAGGATCTGGTACAAGGTCGCACCTGGCCAAGGGTCCCAGGTCCAGACGATGAAGTCCGGACCTCGCTCCGCCGCCTTGACCCCGGTGACCGGGCCTGGCTCCAGCATTGGGGTCGGCGGCGCCGGGGGCGGCGCGGGGGTGGTGGGTGGCACGACGGGTGTGCCGTCGGTGCCCGTCCCGCAGGCGGCGGCGAGTAGCAAGAGGCCGCGTAGCGTTCGATTCACGGCGGCGTATTCGACCACCGCGCCCCTATGAAAGCTGGCGCGCGAGCCACCGCATCCCCCGCAACGTCGAGTTCCGCGAGTCCAACGGGCCGAGGCGCCGCCCCAAGCGCTACCCGTCCAACTGGTGCCGAGGATTGGAGACACGCCATCCGAGAAACCCTTGTTGATCGCCAGCTATCGCTCGTCGGCGCATTCGCGTGGGGTCGGGCCTGCTGGCTCAGGTTCCGGATCCGGGACCGGCACCGGCGACGCAACGGGTGCGGGAGCAGTCGTGGGAGGGGCGGAGCATCCCGCGCCGATCAGGATGGGCACGACCAGCCGAATGGCCACCGCCGGGCGAGGCGGCCTGCTCATCGCATCCTGCTGACCGGGCTAGCGACCCACCCAGTTACTGGTCGCCTGTAGCGCAAATCCCAAGATCAAGAGGATCAAGCCCGTCCGGGAAAGCGTCCGCGCCCGTTCGTATTCCTTGAGGGGCTTCCGGACTCTTCCACCCGAAGAACTCCAGTGCGCTCTCTCGCACTCGCGACGGCAGGCCGAAACGGTAGAGCAAGACCACTCCAGCAATGTCGAGGGTTAACCCCGCCGTATTGATCCATGCCGCCGCCACTGGACACATTCTCCGGTCGATCTACGGTCGATCTCTTCTTCTGGGCAGAGGTTTCCGTAGTTCCGCCCATGCCTCCGGCGGTGTCGTGAAGAGGATCAGAGCGGCCATGATCCCGATGAAGGAGATCAAGGGATGCTCGAAGCACCAGACGATGAAATCGGTGACACGGTCCAAGAACCGAAAGAGAGGGGTGTCGGGGCTCACCATCAGAGGACACCTTCTCGGAGCGACGACTCATCGATCCCACCGTCGGCGACAGGTGTGCCGAGCGGAATCCGCCGCAGCACCTCTTCAGGTGCTTCGGAGTTCGGGTCGATACGGACTAGCTCGCCGTACCTAGGGTCAAGCTCCAGCATGCGCACGAACGATAAACGCTATCCGCTTATGTCCCTCAACGAGCGGTGGGGGCCGCCTTCGACGCAGCGACCGCAAGCCGTACCGGGTGGAGCAGCGGCGGGACCGTACGACACCATCGAACCGTTGCCCGCCGCGTCGTGCCGCAGACGATCACCGCGGCCGTGAAGCGGAAGCGCGCCGAGAATCGTCTACGATTGACGGAAACGACGGAGCGAGCGATTGATGATCAGAACACAGGGGCCAAGAGGACCCGTGGCGCTCAGCATCCACGCCTGCCTACACGGCCAGCGGACGGAACCCAGGACAAAGGATGGGGAAGTCGCAGAGGCGATCGAGAAACTCGACCGACGCGGAGTGTGGCACTGGCTGCGCCACGCCGCACTATGGCAAGCGCCCGAGTTGCTGAGCGAGGACGAGCAGCTCGCCGTGGTGCTGACCGAGATCGGAGACCCCGACCACCCGCAGCACGGCGGTGTGGCGTATATCCACGAGGCGCTCGGAGCAGACGGAATCCTTCGCGCGCGGGACGCCGCGGCGAGACAGGGACGGCTGACGCGGGAAACATGGGCGTACTGGACCCGGCGGGCCGGCCAGGAGCCAACGACGGCCGACACCAGCAACGTACGATTCCACGAGCCGTTCCATTGGGAGGGGGTCACCGAGGAAACGATGGACGAGCGTTGCTACGTCCAACTCAATGAGGATCAGGAGGTGTGGGTCGGAAAGCCGTGAACAAAGGCCTGCAGCCGACGCACACGGGACGGCTGGACCCAAGAATCCGCCGCATCTGGGAAGACCTAGGCAGTATCGGGCCGCAGTACACGCTGATTGGCGGCACCGCGATCGCGCTGTACTGCAACCATCGCCAATCCGTGGACGTGGACCTCAGCTGCAGGGGGGCGGCCGAACACCCTCGCACGATCCGAAGGAGCATCCGGGCTGAACTCGGCAAGCACAAGGTCCTGCAACGGCGGACGGGCATCCGGATCAAGTTCTTCGCCACGGAGACGAGTCCGAAGATCGAGGTTCACGGGACCGACCCGTGGAAGATGGCCGCGCCACCCTTGCGGGCTGACAACGGGCTGCACGTAGCAGCGCCGAGCGACCTCGCGGCTCGGAAACTGGCGGCGATGATCGAGCGGGACAGCCCGCGTGACGGCGAGGACCTCCAGGCACTCCAGCGAGCGGGAGCAGACCTCGGGGCGGCAGCCCGAAGCGTGATTGCCCAGGTGGACCGGCAGAGCGTGGAACGGCTCGGAGAACGGCTTCAACACAACCCGCAGGAGCGGTGGCCGAAGCTTGAGACGCACGAGGGGGTGCTGGCGTCACTGCAAATGGCCGCAGCCGGCGTCATCGAACCGCCACCGAGTCGCATCACGTTCGAGGAGAAGGGTCCCGAGAGGTTCGACTTGACCCAGGAGAACCTCGAAACCGGGAGCAGGGCCGTATTGATCCAGGTCCGATCCATTCGAGAGGGACTCGAATGGCTCGCACAAAACGGCCGCATCCCGACCAGCGAGGTCCCGACGTTCGAACGAGAGCTTGAGGTCGAGTTGAAGCGAGACCGAGACCGGGGCATCGCCCGTTGAAAGCGGGCCTGCAAGAGATACCGTCGCGGCACGTAACGAGGCCGTTTGAACCACGGACCCCGGCCCGCTGCCCATGCCACACTCGAACAGCGCACGGCCGCCGTGCAGATCCTCGGCTGGTCAGCGGCCGACGCCCACTGGCTGGCCCTGGTCTGTCTCCACTCCGGGGTCTTCACCCGCCGCCAATACCGGGACTGGCGCACTCTCCTCCCAGGGCCGGGGGTCGCTTGCAGCCCGCGCCTATGGCGCGAGTGATCCCTGCGGGAAGGCTTCTGGCCCCGCCTCCGGCGGGTCCACACGGAGGTTGGCAAACCTCCGCAGGCGGCGCGATCCTCGACGGGGACGTCGGGCCACGGTGCGCGGACCCTTCTCGCGGACTTGTGGGTCAACTCCCCGTCGTTTTGAAGCCGGAGGGCCTCCGCCGATTGGTCGAAGGCGACCTGCCCCGCCTGGGTGAGATGGCGACCGATCACAGCAGTGCGCCGCTGCGCCGTGCGTGTGCGCGCTGGTGCGAAGGCTGCATTTGGCGAGTCACCGGTACCGGTCTTCCCACCACCACGAACTCGGCATCGTGATGCCGTTCCGAAGCGCCGGACGATGGCCTCCGCTTGCTGTCCGCGTCCCACTGCCAGAGGCTCCGCTGGCCCGGCGCGCCGTCCAGGTAAGTCCACGAACTCGCTCCCGCCCGGCGCTACAGCAAGTCCAAGCAACATGGGCCGTCATCAGCGCTTCCGGTGATACTCGTTCCAGAGAAGCGGTGTTGGTCCGGTTTGCCTCGCACCATCTTCGGAGCGTCGTAGAATCTGCGCCCCGTGAGCAGGACGCCGTGGATTTGCAGCACGCTCCTGACCGTCGCGGCCTTCGGTTGCGGCGGAGGCACTGACGGCCAGCCCGTTCCACCCCCGACCGCTCCGTCGGTGCCAACGGTACCCCCGCCCGTCCCGACGGTTCAGGCGCTGGTGTGGCTTCATTCCGCGCCAGAGAATGCGGGCGGCTACTACGTGGGCGACCGGATCGTGCTGATCGCCGATTTCGAAGAGCGAGTCAGTGTCGTGGACTCACCCCGGCTGGCGATCAAGGTCGGCGAGCAGATTCGTGACGCCATCTTCTCGCCCTGGGTCGAGGACGACTTTCCCCCGGAACAGCTCTCCTGGCTCCAGCGGTTCGAGTACCGGGTCGCCCCCGAAGACGAAGACCACGACGGCATCAGCGTCGCCGCGGACGGGTTCGACTTTTCCCACGGTGCGTTGCTTAACGCATCAGGTGCCGAGATCGAGGTTGAAATCTTCGCCGTCGCTACCACGCGGAACGCGCCAGTCCCCGCCGCTCCCGGCGAGGCCCTCGGCGCGCATCGGGTCATCGGAACGCCGCCACCGCGAGTGTGTACCAACGAACGGGAGATGGTTCTTCGCTACGAAGGCGGGAACCACATCGCTCGGGAGTGGAACCCTGAACGCCCCTTCCGCTTCTTCTTCGATGAAGCGGCCCTACGCCAGTGCGGCGAGAGACTTGGGCTCCCAGACTGGTATGAGACGGAGATCGTGGGCCGAATCGCGAGCGCTCAGGCCGACTTTGAAGCACGGCTCGGTTACGCGATCTTTGAGGCGATTCCCGCTGCGGAGGGTCCCGGCGTCATCACAATCACTACCCGGTCGCGAAGCAATGACCCTGAGACGGAATGCGAACGCGGCAGCAGCGCTTACGCGAGGCCGACAGAGGGATTGCTGTACTTCTCCTTCGGGTACTGCGACCTAGCCTGCCGGCCGCCGAGGGAAGTCGGATGGCAGGCGGAACCCACCGTCAGGACTGGAACGGTCATTCACGAACTCGGGCACATTCTAGGAATGCGTCATCACGACCGCGGAGAGCCTGACGACACGGACTCCCAAAGGATGTACGGACTCGAGATGAGCGAGAAACTTGACGGTGTCTTCTACCAACCACGCACTTTCACCGTTTACGATATTGACCGGCTCGGTTGCGCCTACCCTCTCGAAGAAGCGCCATGATTCGAAAATGAGAATGCCGCGCCCACTAGTGTCATGTCACATGTGATGTGTCGTATCATGTGGTAGCCTTCTCGTCCGTCCGGCAAGGACGAGGAGGCCGCCATGAAGCGCTACGTGGTGACGCTGGAAAGGCAGGAGCGGGAGGAACTCGAGGCCATCACCCGC
>JAJDUD010000037.1 GCA_022826825.1 Acidobacteriota bacterium
CCGGTCGGCACCGCGCTGCGCGACCGCGCAGCGCACGGCACGGCGCCAAGCTGCGTGATGGTTCTCTCGCGTGGTGCAACCGGGCGGAAAGGACGCGCCCGGGTCTTTGTCGCCCAGGGCAAATAGCGGCACGTCGTCCGCGGGCCGTCGGCCCGCGGTGCCGACCAGAGGTCGGCGTTCCAAGCCGTTTCCGCCATTTTCATGACAAGCGGGGTGTGCAGGAGGACCCGATCATGGGCGTTTCTCCCGGTGCGGGCCGGCGTTCCAAGCCGTATGCGCCGCCGGCCGGAGAAGCGTTCCGAGCCCCGGAGTCAGCGTCGGGCGCCGAGGAGGAACAGCACCGCGACCAGGCGCACCAGGTCCTCGAGGTCCACCCACTCGTCGGGGCCGTAGAAGTTGCCGCCGAGAGAACCGATTCCGAGAGACGCCGCCCGCCAAAGCCGGATCGGGAAGCGGATGTCGCTTGCGAGGTGGTCGGCGTAGGGGACCGGTTCGCGGCCCGTGATGTCCGTGACCGCCGACCGCAGTTGGACGGCAAGGGTGTCGTCCCAGGCCGTCTCGGCGGGGTTGGCCCGCAGTCCGGGCGCGGTGATCTCGAAGTGGAAGGCACCTCCGGGCTTCGATCCACCGAGATCGCCCGCGACGTGTCGAAAAGCGCCCAGCGCGTCTTCCGCCGTTCTCGCCCCCCGAAACAGCACTCGCACCTCGGCCTGGCAGCGGACCGGCGTCCGTCCCGCGGCCTCACCAGCCGCCACCCGGCCGAGATTCAGTTCGCAGTCCGACAGTTCCTCCCGACGGAGCCGCCCGACCAGCCGGAGGCAGGCGTCCAGCGCGTCGCCGCCCTCCGCGAAGGGAGCACTCTCGGGAGTTCCGATCTCCCGCGGCCTCCCGGACCAGCCAGTGACCCGGAGCGTCACGTCGAGGACACCCCGGCTCGCGTTCTTGAGCACGTCGAGCCCGGCCCCGTTCTCGGGCGGATGGACGTAGATCGAATCACCCGCGTCCATCCGGGAAAGGACCGGCAGCGTGCCCCGCGCTCCGCCCCCCTTCCCGTGGACGCTCACCACCCGAGGCGCCTGCCCCGAATGCCGCGCGAGGAGCGCGGCTGCGACCGCCGCCGCGGCGAGTCCACCCTTGTCGTCCGCCGCTCCCAGCCCGTAAACGCGTCCGTCGCGCACCGTGGCCCTGCCGGGTGGCGAACTCCAGCCAGCCGACGGCGCCTCGGTGTCCACGTGCGCGAAGAACGTGAGACGTGGAGCGCCGGGCGGCGTGGCGACCAGATTCACCGGTGGTTCGATCTCCGGCGGCGGAGGACTGAACTCGGGGTGATCGCGAAGCGGCTCCCACGAGTCCTCGCCACTGTCGACCGCGAAGCCGTTCCGCTCCAGGTACGCCCCGAGGCGAGCCTGGGCCTCGCTGCCGGAGGCGCCGTACGGACTCGGCGCTTCGATCAGCGTTGCGAGCAGCAGAAGCAGCTCCGCCCGGGCCCCCTCCGCGAGTTCCAGCGCGCGGCGGGAGTCCATGAGCTAGCGCGCTTCGATGTCGTGGCCGGTGATGGCCTCGACGAGCGCCAGGTCCACGTCCTCTCCGGCGTTCCGCCAGACCTCGCGCGCCAACCCGAGGAGCGCGCCGGTCTCCGGGTGGGTGAAGCGCACTCCGGCCGCCTCGAGGGTGGCGAACGCCTCCGCGTCCTGCCGCTGGTACTCCTCGCGCTCCGCCTCCACCGCCTTCCGGGCCGCCGCCCGGACCGCCGCCTGATCCCCGGACGACAGCGAGGAGAAGAACCGCTCGCTCATCACCAGCGGCTGCACCAGGTACATCCACCCGATCTCCGACCAGTTGGGAGCCACCTCGAAGAAGCGCTTCGAGAGGTAGTTCGACCGGGCGGCCTCGGCGCCGTCGATCACCCCCTGTTCGAGCGCCGTGTAGACCTCCCCGTAAGCCATGGGGAGAGGGTTCGCCCCGAACGCTTCGAAGGCCCGCAGGTGGAGCGGGTTCTCCATGGTCCGGATCTTGAGACCGGCAAGATCCTCCGTCCGCTCGACCACCCGGTCCCGGGTCATGACGTGCCGGAGGCCCGCTTCGAAATAGCCGAGCAGCACGAGCCCCCGTTCGACGAGGGGCGCCTCGAAACGCCGCCCGATGGGCCCGTCGAGCACTTCGTACATGTGGGGGCGGTCGCGAAACAGGTACGGCAGGTCGAACACCAGCAGCTCGGGCGCGAAGGTGGCGAGCGGCGCGTTCGAGGGGGTGGTCAACTCGACCGCCCCGATGATCGTCAGCTCGATGACGTCCCGCTCGTTGCCGAGGGCGTTGTTCGGGTAGATCTCGACCGCGATGCGGCCGTTCGTCGCCGCCTCGATCTCGCGCGCGAAGACCTCGAGCCCCTTGACCGCCGGTTCGTTCGCGGCGGTGCTGGTGCTGGCCTTGATCGTGATCCGGCGTTCTTCGGGAGCCCCGCAGCCGGCGATGAACGCGAGAGCCGCGAGGACGGCGGCGGCCGGGCGCGGCATCACAGCATCCCCAGCCAGCGCGGCAGGATCGTCACCGCGTCCGGGAAGACGGTCATCAGCACCAGCACCGCCACCATGGCGAGCACCGGGCGCACGGTCCAGCCCGCGATGTCGCTGATGCTCCGCTTCGCGATGGTGCAGGCGACGAACAGGGTCGCCCCGTAGGGCGGCGTCACCATCCCGATGCAGAGGTTCACCGACGCCAGCACCCCGAAGTGGATCGGATCGATCCCGAGCTGGAGCGCCAGCGGAAACAGGATGGGCATGATCACGATGATGGCCGAGATGCTCTCCATGAACATCCCCACCACGATGAGGATGATGTTGCAGACGATCAGGAAGGAGAGCTGGCCGCCGGCCAGGGCCTCCACCTGTCCTCCCACCTGGTCGGGGACCCGGCCCACCGCGATGATCCAGGCGAGCAGGAAGGCGCTGGTGGCGACGAAGAGCACGACGCAGGAACGGAGCGCGGCGCTCACCAGCAGGGGACGCAGGTCCCGGAGACGGAGTTCCCGGTAGATGAAGAACCCCACCGCCAGGCCGTAGGCGACCGCGACGCCGGCGGCTTCGGTGGCGGTGAAGATCCCGGCCAGGATGCCGCCGAGCACCACCACCGGCATCCCGAGCGCCGGCAGCGCCCCCAGGACCGCCCGGGCGAGGGAGCCGTCCGGCGGGGGCGGCGCGTTTCCGGACGCGGCGAACGCGGCCTCGTAGCGGCGCGAGCGCCGGAGGTTGATGCCGATGAGCGCCGCCGCCATGAGGAACCCGGGCACGATGCCGCCCACGAAGAGCGCCGCGATGGAGGTCTCCGTCACGTAGCCCATGACGATCATGATGATGCTCGGCGGGATGATCGGCCCGAGCGCCCCGCCCGCCGCCTGGAGCGCGGTGGCGAAACCGGTGGGATACCCGCGCTCCTGCATCGCCGGGATCATCATGGAGCCCACCGCCGCGGTGCTGGCGCTGGAGCTGCCCGAGATGCTCGCGAAGAACATGGAGGAGACCACCGAAACGATGGGGAGCCCGCCGCGCAGCCGTCCCACCACCTCGACGGTGCGCCGGGAGATCCCGCAGGCGTTCATGAGTTCGCCGGCGAAGATGAAGAGCGGCACCGCCATGAGCGCCCAGGAGTTCAGCGCGGCGAAGGCGCGCTGCGGGATGATCTCGAAGGGGATCTGGCCGTTCGCGACGAGCGCCGCCATGCCGCTCAGGCCGATCGCGAAGGCGACCGGCACCCCGAGCAGGAGCAGGAGGGCGAGGGTGATGAGGAGGGCCGGGATCACGGCTCGTCGTCCCCTGTCCCCCGGCGAAGTCCGGACACGATGAGGACCCCCGCCGCCACCGCCATCAGGATCCCGCTGACCGGCACCGCCAGGTAGGGCCAGACCATCGAGACCCCGAGGGCCGGCGAGGTCTGGAAGCCCGCCACCGCCAGGAGCCGGGCGCCGTAGAAGGCCAGACCCAGGCAGAAGAGCGCGGAGATCAGCAACACGCCGGTCCTGAGCGCCAGCGCCGCCCCCGGCGGCAGGCGGGGCGTCACGTAGTCCACCGCGAGATGCATCCCGCGCCGCACGCAGATCGGAGACGCCAGCAGCACCAGCCAGACCTGCAGGAAGCGGGCGAGCTCCTCGGTCCAGCTCGGCGGACTGCCGAACAGGTAGCGGGCCCCCACCTGGTAGATCACGAGCGCCGCCATCAGTCCGAGGGCGATCGCCGCGCCGGTCTCGAGCGTTCGCCAGAGGCGGTCAGTCAGGCCCTGCATTGCTTCTGGCCGCTGGCCACTCTACCGGAGAGGCGGGTTTGGAGCGCTGCCCTTCAGAGCGGCATCGCGGCCGCAGGCCGGGCAACTCCCACCGTCATGGCCGCAAGGAGCGCCAGTCTTCAGACTGGCATCGCGGCCGCAGGCCGCGAAACTCTCCCCTCCAATCGTGCCCGTGGTCTGGAGCTGAGCCGGGACGGCGCCGCGCTGTCGCCGTTTGTGTCCTGCGCCATGCGGGGGAATGGCGGTGGGAGTTCGCCCGCTGCGCGGGCGATGCCGGTGTGAACACCGGCGCTCCTGGCTTGTTCCCCGCGGCGCCATCCGCGTTGGTTTCGCGCGCCATGAAGGGAATACCGATGCGGGCTTCGCTCCTCTGTCGGGGAGCGACGCCGGGGTGAACACCGGGGCTCCTCCGCGTCCTACAATCGCCGCCATGACCGATACCCGCGAGTTCCTGGACCGTTTCTGGGAGGACGAGATCGTCCCCTCCCTCACCGAGTACGTCGCCGTCCCGAACGTCTCGGTGCTGTTCGACCCCGACTGGGACGCGAACGGGCACATGGAGGACGCGCTCCAGATGGGCAAGGCGTTCATGGAGAAGCACGCCCCGGACGACGCGACCCTTCACGTCGGGCGGATCCCGGGAAGGACGCCGCTGCTGCTGCTCGACTGTCCCGGCGAGGCGGACGGCACGATCCTGATGTACGGACACCTCGACAAGCAGCCCGAGATGGTCGGCTGGCGGGACGGGCTCGGCCCCTGGAGCCCGGTCCGGGAGGGCGACAAGCTCTACGGCCGGGGCGGAGCGGACGACGGCTACGCGCTCTACTGCGCGCTCGCCGCGCTCGAGGCGGTGCGCCGCGAGGGAAAGAAGCGGGCGCGCGTGGTCCTGCTCGTCGAGTTCTCCGAGGAGAGCGGCTCGCCGGACCTGCCCCCCTACATGGAGTCCTTCGCCGACGTCATCGGCAGTCCCGACCTGGTGATCTGCCTCGACTCGGGCGCCGGCAACTACGACCAGCTCTGGTCCACGACGTCACTCCGCGGGATGGTGGGCGGCACCCTGCAGGCCGAAGTGCTCACCGAGGGCGTGCACTCGGGCGATGCCGGCGGGGTCGTTCCCCCGCCCTTCCTGATCCTGCGGAAGCTGCTCGACCGGCTCGAAGATCCGGTGACCGACCGGATCATCCCGCAGGCGCTCCACGCCGAGATCCCCGAGGAACGGGTTGCGCAGGCGGAGGCGGCCGCCCAGACCCTCGGCTCGGACACCTTCAGCCGGTTCCCCTGGGCCGGCAACACCGGCCGGCCGGGCGTCCCCACCGGCGAGCTCATCCTGAACCGCACCTGGCGCCCGAACCTCGCGGTGACCGGAGCGGGCGGACTGCCGTCGCTCGCAAAGGCCGGCAACGTCCTGCTGCCCGAGGTGACTCTGAACCTCTCGTTCCGCCTGCCGCCCACGGTGGACCCGCACGCGGCGCAGGCCGCCATCCGCGAAGTCGTGGAGCCGGACCCGCCCTACGGGGCGAAGGTCACGCTGCACTTCCACGAGCCCGCGCAGGGCTGGTCCGCTCCGCCGCTCGCGCCCTGGCTCGGCGACGCCCTCCACGACGCCTCCATGGGCGCCTACGGGAAACCCGCCATGTACATGGGCGAGGGCGGGTCCATCCCCTTCATGGGCATGCTCGGCGAGCGCTTCCCCGAGGCGCAGTTCGTGATCACCGGCGTCCTCGGCCCGGGCTCGAACGCCCACGGACCGAACGAGTTCCTCGAGATCGCCTACGCCAAGCGCCTCACCGAGGCCGTCGCCACGGTCGTCGCCCGCCACGCCGTGCGGGGTTGACATCCGGCGGAAAGTTCCTTCGCCCCGCTGCGACAAGCGCTCCGAGACTTGCACCGTGCCCCCGATCAAACTAGTCTTATGTCTGGTCAGGAACCACAAACCAACGGGAGAAAACGATGGACAACCGCTGGCAGGTCCAGACCGCAAAAGCGCGGTTCAGTGAACTGATCGAGAAGACGGTTACCGAGGGTCCGCAGGTCGTTACCCGACGCGGAGTCGAGACGGCAGTCGTGGCGCCAATCGAGCTGTGGCGCAACCTGGAGCGAGGGGCCAAGCCGAACCTGAAGGAACTGCTGCTCGCTCCCGAGCCACGCTCCGAAACCTTGGCGGCCCCCCGTCGTCTTTTCAACCGGCGTCCAGCGCCCCGATTCGAATAGACCTGTGTACCTGCTGGACACGAACGTCGTCTCGGAACTGCGGCGGCCGCGTCCTCACCCCGGCGTCCTGGCATGGATGCGGCAGACGCCGCCCGAGCAGCTCCATCTGTCGGGAGTGACCATCGGCGAAATCCAGGCCGGCATCGAGATCACCCGGGAACAGGACGCCGCCAAGGCCGGAGATCTGGAGGCGTGGCTCGATCAGGTACTCGCCACGTATCAGGTCGTCGCGCAGGACGGTGCGGTATTCCGGGAGTGGGCGCGCCTAATGCACCGCAAGTCCGACACCCTCATCACCGATGCCCTGATCGCCGCAACGGCGGTGGTGCACCGGCTGACCGTGGTCACGCGCAACGTCCGGGACTTCGAGCCCTTCGGGGTCTCGACGCTTGACCCGTTCCGTGGGTGAGCGGTTTCTACCTGCCCCCCGCCTCCCGATCAGGACGCATCACCCCGCTCACCGCCGCGGCCCGGGGTCCGCGGTGCCGGCCGGAGGCCCCCACCGGGAGAAACACCCATGATCGGATTCTCCTGAGCACCCCGCCCGTCATGAAAACGGCGGAAACGGCTTGGAACGCCGACCTCCGGTCGGCACAGCGGGCCGAAGGCCCGCGGACGACGTGCCACATTTCGCCTTGGGCGACAAAGACCCGGACGTGTCCCTTCCGCCCGGTTGCACCGCGGGAGCGAACCACCCCGCAGCTCAGCGCCGTGCCGTGCGCGGCGCGGGCGCGCCCCGCGTGCCGACCAGAGGTCGGCGTTCCAAGCCGGCGGCGCCATCACGGCGCTTGACCGACCCGCCGGACTGCATTCTCACAGCAACTGGCCGGCGCTCCACTGCCGTGCGCGCTTCGTCCCGTGCAGCCGCTGAAGGTTCACACCGCCCCCGCGGGTCGGTAACCTGAATCGAATGCGGATCGCGACGGACGTGGGGGGCACGTTCACCGATCTCGTGGGCTACGAACTTGACGGTGGCGGCAGGATCTCCCGCCTCGTCACGCACAAGGTGGACAGTACGCCGCCGGCGTTCGAGCGGGGCGTCCTGGAGGCCACCCGGACCGTCGACGCGAGGGCGGTTCGGTTCTTCGCGCACGGGAGCACGGTCGTCATCAACGCGCTCCTGTCCCGGCAGGGAGCGAAGACGGCGCTCGTCACCACGCGGGGCTTTCGCGACGTCCTGGAGATCGCCCGGGGGAACCGGCCGGACCTCTTCAACTTCGCGTTCCGGAAACCGCGTCCCTTCGTGCCGCGCCATCTGCGGCGGGAGATCGACGAGCGCACGGACGCCGACGGCCAGGTGATCCGAGCGCCCGCACTCGAGGGGCTCCGGGAGATCGTGGACGACTTCCGGGAGGAGGGCGTCGAGGCGATCGCCGTGTGCCTGCTCCACGCCTATGCGAACGACGCCAACGAGCGCGCCGTCGGCGCGGAGCTGCGCCGGCGCTGGCCCGAGGTGTCCATCGCGCTCTCGTCCGACATCTGCCGCGAGTGGCGCGAGTACGAGCGGACGAGCACCACCGTGCTCTCGGCGTTCGTCCAACCGGTCACGAGCCGCTACCTGGATTCGCTGGCGTCCGGCCTGCGCCGGCAGGGCGTTTCGGTAACGCCCTTCATGCTGCAGTCGAACGGGGGCGCGACGACGGTTGCCGCCGCCGCCCGCAACCCGGTGTCCATGGTGGAGTCGGGGCCCGCGAGCGGGGTTCTGGGCGCGATCGAACTCGGAAGCGCGCTCGGCGAGCGGAACCTCGCGACCATCGACATCGGCGGCACCACCGCCAAGTGCGCGCTGGTCCCGGGGCTCGAGCCGCGGGTGACGACCGACTATTTCATCGAGAAGACGGCGACCGAGCCCGGCTATCCGATCAAGACCCCGGTCGTCGAGATCGTCGAGATCGGCAGCGGCGGCGGCAGCGTCGCCGCCCTCGACGCCGGCGGAAAGCTCCGGGTGGGGCCGGAGAGCGCGGGCGCGGTCCCGGGGCCGGCCGTCTACGGGCGCGGCGGCGACCGGCCGACGACCACCGACGCGCACATCCTGACCGGCCGGATCGACGCGTCCAACCTGCTCGGCGGGCGCATCGCGGGCGACGTCGAGCGGGCGCGCCGCGTCTTCGCTCCGCTCGCGAAGACCCTCGGGGTCACCGTCGGGGCGCTCGCGGCGGGAGTGCTCCGCATCGCGAACGCGGACATGGCGACCGCGCTCAAGCTCGTTTCCATCGACAAGGGCTACGACCCCCGCGACTTCACCCTGGTGGCCTTCGGCGGCGGCGGCGCGCTGCACGCGGTCGCCCTCGGCGAGGCGCTGCGCTTCCGGAAGGTCATCGTTCCCCGGAACCCGGCGGTGTTCTCGGCGTGGGGCATGCTCGTCACCGACCTGCGCCGCGACTTTGTCCAGACGCGCATCACGCCGGTCGACGACGCCAACGCGCCGCTGCTCGCGGCGGCGTTCGCCGACCTCGAGCGCGACGCCCTCGACGAGGTGGGCCGCGACAGCCCCGACGTCGCGCTCACCTGCTCGCGCCATGCCGACCTGCGTTACCGGGGCCAGGAGCACACCGTCAAGGTCCCGTTTCCGAAGGACACCGGCGCCGCGCTCGCCGGGTTCCATGAAGCCCACGAACGCGCCTATTCGTTCCGCCTCGACCAGGCCGTCGAACTCGTGAACCTGCACGTCACGGTCCGGGGCGCCCTGGGAGGCGCGCATCACCCGGCGATCGCAGCGAACGGCTCGTCCGTTGAGGGCGCCCGCACCGGAACGCGCCGCGTCGACTTCGATGACGACGGGCACGGGGAGGCCGCGATCTACCGGCGGGCGAAACTCCCTCCGGGGGCGGAGATCGCCGGTCCGGCGATCCTCGAGGAGGACGCCTCGACGTGCGTCCTCCCGCCCGGCCGCCTGGCCCGGGTGGACGACTACGGGCATCTGCACCTGACGCTGGCGCCGGGGACCGAGTCTTGAGCGCGGACGCCTTCACGAAGGAGGTCATCCACCGCGCCCTCGGCGCCGTGGGGGAGGAGATCTTCGCCGCGCTCAAGCGGACGAGCATGAGCCCCATCATCTACGAGACGCTCGACTGCGCGGTCGGCATCACCGACGCCCGGGGCGAGGTCCTCTCGCAGGGAAACGGCGTCATCACCTTCCTCGGCACGCTGGATGCCGCGGTGCGCAGCACCCTCGACAAGTTCGGCGGGGACATCGAGCCCGGCGACCTGTTCATCACCAACGATCCCTACGAGGGCGGCGGCACCCACCTCTCGGACGTGACGCTCGTCCTCCCCGTGTTCCACGAGGAGCGCCTCGTGGCCTTCGTGGCCAGCAAGGCGCACTGGACCGAGGTCGGCGGGATGGCGCCCGGCAGCTTCACGACGGATTCGACCGAGGTCTACCAGGAGGGCCTCCAGTTCCCCCTGGTCAAGCTGATGGAGCGGGGCGCGGTCAACCAAGCGCTCATCGAGCTGATCCGCGCGAACGTCCGCCTGCCGGACCAGACCCTCGGCGACCTCTGGGCCGGGGTCGCCGCGAACCGGGTCGGCGAGGCGCGCGTCCTCGAGCTGTTCGGGCGCTACGGCGCCGCGACGATGCGGGACGCGATGGACAGCCTCCTCGACTACGGCGAGCGGATGGTGCTGGCGGAACTGAAGCGCCTGCCCAAGGGCACGTTCACGGCGAGCGATTCCATCGGCGGCGACGGCCTCGGCGGCGGGCCGTACCACGTCGAGGCCGCCGTCACCATCGAAGACGACCGCTTCACCATCGACTTCACCGGGACGGATCCCCAGGCCGCGGGGTCGATCAACACGACCCGGACTGGCATGGAGTCCCGCGCGCGAGGGATCTTCCGCGCGATCACCGCGCCGCACCTCGCGACGAACGGCGGGATGTTCCGGCCGCTGCGGATCCTCGCTCCCGACGGAACCCTCTTCACGGCCCGGCGCCCCGCCCCGACCTCAACCTACTGGGAGTCGGGCGGGTTCGTCATCGACCTGGTCTGGAAGGCGCTCGCGCCGCACGTTCCCGACCGGCTGCCGGCGGGTTCCTTCCTCTCGGTGTGCGCCACGATCCTCAAGAGCGAGGACCCCGACTCGGGCGGGCTGAGCCTGCTGGTCGAGCCGCTGGCCGGGGGCTGGGGCGCGGGTTGCGGCAAGGACGGCGAGAGCGGGCAGTTCTGCCCGGGGAATGGCGACACCTACAACATCCCGGTCGAGGTGACCGAGAGGCGGCACCGGGTGCTCGTCCGCCGCTACGGCTTCCACACCGAGGACGGCGGCGCGGGCAGGTACCGGGGCGGCAAGGGCGTCGTTCTCGACTACGAGATCGACTCGGAGAACGCCTGGCTCACCGCGATCTTCGGGCGGAACCGCTTCCCGTGCTGGGGCCTCGAAGGGGGGCAGGACGGCTCGCCCAACCGCATCGAGATCCACCGGAAGGGCGGCCGGATCGAGCACCACGGGAGCGTCACCCGCCTGCCGGTGGCGCGGGGCGACGTGGTGCGGCTCATCACCGGCACTGGTGGCGGCTTCGGCGATCCGCAGGAGCGCCCGCGAACGCTGGTTGCCGAGGACCTCCGGAACGGCTACATCACCGAGCGCCAGGCGCGCGAACACTACGGTTGGTCCTGACGCGGACCGGCCGCGCGGTCGGCGCTCCCTATCCCGGCCGAACGCCGGGCGCCCCGATGCCGAGGAGCAGCGTTCTCAGTTCCTCGCGCTCCGCGTCGTCGAGGCGGCGGGTGGGGAGCCGGCTCGGGCCGCCCTTCCGGCCCGTCAACTCGAGCGCGGCGTTGACGACGGGGCTCTCCGCTCCGGTGCGGCGCCACATCCGCACCCGGAAGTCGTACCACGGCCAGTTGACGGTGCTCAGCAGCTCCTGCGCCGCGGCGTATTCGCCGGCTTCCAGGAGGCGAAAGACCTCGAGGTCGTGCTCGGGCCAGACGGTGCAGAGGTGGGTGATGTATCCCCGCCCGCCGAGCATGTGGGTCAGCCCCTGGAGCCCGTGGTTGTCGATGACGGCGAGGCGGTCCCGGAAACGCACGACCCCGCGCTGGTAGTCCAGCGTTCCGCGCGCGGTGGACCACTTGAGGGCGGCGCAGCGGGGCAACTCGGCGAGGCGTGCGACGTCGTCGAGCGACATGTCGTAGGCCTCCCAGTGCGTGTTGTAGATCATGATGCCGAGCGTGCTGGTGGCTTCGTGGACCGCCTCGAACAGCCGGTAGGCGTCCTCGGGCGACGACTCGTAGTAGTAGCCCGGGGCGAGCTGGACGCCCCAGGCGCCGATGTCCTCGGCGAAGCGCGCGAGTTCGACGGACACGGCGGGGTTCGTGTCCTGGGCGCCGACGAGCACCGGCGTCCGGCCATCCGCGGCCCGCACGATGGTCTCGCTCACCGCCTTCCGTTCGTCGAGCGTCAGCATCGGGAAGTCGCCCCCGGCGCCGGCGGCCAGCAGCACTCCGCTTCCGGTCCGCACGCCCCGATCCACCACGTACCGGACGTTCTCCCGGATGGCGTCGTGATCGACGCTGAGGTCGTCCGAGTAGTTGGTGATGACCGGAATCAACGGTCCACAGATGGTTTGCTTGGCGTCCGCCGGCGTCATGGCTCGGGTCTCCTTGCTCGTCTGTGTTATATCCGAGCGCTCCCATGAACCAGGGTCTGGCCCCGATCGACTGGCTCGTTCTCGCGGCCTATGCAGGGCTCACCCTGTGGCTCGGCTGGCACTACGGACGGCGGCAGTCCTCGACGAAGGAGTACTTCGTCGGGGGCGGCCGGCTGAATCCATTCGCGGTGGGCATTTCGCTCTTCGCGACGCTCGTCAGCACGGTGTCCTACCTGTCCGTGCCGGGGGAAACGCTCGGACGCGGCCCCGTGCTGCTCGTCCAGCTCCTCGGACTCCCCCTCGTCTATGTCGTCGTCTGCTACGGCCTGCTTCCGGTCTACATGAAGCACCGGGTGACGAGCGCCTACGAACTCCTCGAAGTGCGTCTCGGCGCCGGGGCGCGGCTCCTCGGCGCTTCGATGTTCATCCTGCTGCGCCTCGCCTGGATGTCGCTCGTGGTCTACGCGGCAGCGGTGGCGCTGACGGTGATGATCGGCGCCGGCCCCTCCGCGGTGCCGCTCGTCGTGCTGTTCACGGCAACCGTGGCGGTCATCTACACGTCCCTCGGCGGCCTCCGGGCCGTCGTCGTCACCGACTGCATCCAGTCCCTGCTGCTCTTCGGAGGGGCGCTCCTGGTGCTCGGCATCGTGACCGTGGAACTCGGCGGTTTCGGGTGGTTTCCGACGACCTGGCAAGCCAACTGGGACACGCAGCCCCTGTTCAGCTTCGACCCGGCCACGCGGGTGACCGCGTTCGGGACGGTGGTCTCCACCATGGTCTGGTACGCGGCGACCGCGGGCGGCGACCAGGTCTCGGTGCAGCGATTCATGGCGACCACCGACCTGCGCGCGGCCCGGCGGGCCTACGGAACCCAGCTTCTGGCCATCGCCGTGGTCACGATCGTGCTCGCGCTCGTGGGCGTGGCTCTCCTCGGCTATTTCGAGGCCTTCCCCGGACAACTCGGCGCGGGCATGTCGCTGCGCGGCGACGCGGACCACGTGTTTCCGTTCTTCATTGCCAACCGGCTCCCCGCCGGCATTGCGGGACTCGTCGTCGCCGCCATGTTCGCCGCCGCCATGTCCAGCGTGGACTCGGGCGTGAACTCGATCTCGGCGGTGGTGCTGACCGACTTCGTGGGACGTTTCCGGAAGCGCCAGCGCGACGACCGGACCGAGCTCCGGCAGGCCCGCTGGCTCGCCGCGGCGGCCGGCGGGCTCATCGTGCTCGGCAGCTTCGTCATGGACCTCGTCCCCGGCAACATCACCGAGGTGACCTCCAAGACATCGAACCTCCTGACCGGGCCCATCTTCGGCCTCTTCCTCTTCGCGCTGTTCCTCCCCCGGGTGCGGGCCGTCGGAGCCACCGTCGGGACCGTCGCGGGCATCGTCGCAGCGGCGCTCGTTGCGTTCTCCGGACCCATCTTCGGATTCGACCCGGAGACCGGAGGCGACCCGGTGAGCTTCCAGTGGGTCGCTTCGGCGTCGCTCCTGGTCCAGGTCGCCGTCGGCTGGACGGTGAGCACGGTGTGGGAGAGCCGCACCCCCCGAAGGGGTACGCTCGGTTCGTGACCCGCACGCTCGCCGCGGTCGCGCTGCTCGCCTTCCAGGTCGCCATGATCGGCTACGCGCGCTTCGTCCCGTCCCGCTACTTCTGCTGGGCGCCGATGGACTCGCAGAACCTCTACTCGATCGCGGTGGTCATCGACGGGCGCGAGCTCGGGCCCGAGGAGATCGAGGCGCGCTACCGGCAGCCGGCTGAGGGGGGCAACTGGCAGGCCATCCAGCACGCGCTCGACAAGGTCCGGCAGTACGAGGAGACCTACGGCCGCGACGACGGCGCCGAGGTGGTCGTTACCTACACCGTGAACGGGCATCCGGAGGAGACCTGGCACTGGCCGCCCCGATGAAACCGTCGTGGAATCCGCTGCGGCTCTCGGGCACGGCGCTGCCGGTGCCGCTCCTGCTGTCCGCAAAGCTCCTCGTGGTCACGATGCTGGCCACGGGCCACGTGACGACCCTCCCGGATCCGTTCCTCCCCTTCCTCTCCGTGTTCGACCGGATCGGCGATCCCGAGCGCTTCCGGACCGCGCTGCAGGTGCTGTTCCTCGCCGGCTCCGCCGCTCTGCTCTTCAACCGCGGGGTACGGCTCGCTTCCTTCGTGGTCGGCATCACGATCCTCGTGGGGATCGCCGCGTCGAGGGTCTACTGGGCCAACAACACCTTCTTCATGGGGGCGGTCCTCACGCTGATCGGCCTCTACACGTCGGAGCGGTCGGTCTGGCTCCTACGGGTCCAGGTGGCGATGATCTATTTCGGCGCGGGACTCAACAAGATCCTCGATCCCGACTGGCTTTCCGGCCAGTTCTTCGAGCACTGGACCGTCAACCTCGAGCACGACCTCTACCGGCGCGCCGCCGCGTTGCTGCCGCCCATGGCGCTGTCGAAATTCATGTGCTGGGCAACGATCGCGACCGAGCTGAGCCTCTTCGTCGGCTTCGCGTGGCCGCGGCTGTGGGTCTTCGCGATCTGGCTCGGGATCCTGTTCCACGCGGCGATGACGCTCTTCACCGGGATCACGTTCGTCCTGTTCCTCTACGTCGCGCCGGCCGCCTACTTCGCGTTCGCCCGCTGGCCGAGGACGACGACGGAGGTCATCTACGACGGCGACTGCGGCATCTGCGCGAAGACGAAGCGCTGGTTCGAGGCCCTCGACTTCGAAAGCGCCTTTCGGTGGACCACGTTCCAGAGCGGCGCCGGCGACCGCTACGGCATCTCCCGGGACGCCCTCGCGAAGCGCCTGCACGTCGTCGTGGACGGCGAGCGCATCGCGGAAGGCTTCCAGGCCTTCAAGCTGATGCTGCTCTACAACCCGGTCACCTACCTCGTCATGCTCGGAATCCTCCTGAGCCTGCACTGGGGACCCCCGTGGGCGCGCAGCCTCGCGATCGCCGCCATGATCGCCTTCTTCTTCCCCGCCTTCGACCGCGTCGGCCAGGCGGCGTACGACCTCGTCGCCCGTAACCGGAGCCGTATCGGGTCCGAGCCGACCTGCGCCGTCGAGTGAGCCGGGACCTGGTCGCCTGGAACCGCCGGCCGTCAGACCGGCATCACGCGGGAGCGCGAAACCAGCCACGGGCGCGTCGCGCCGCGCTTTCCGGGCATCTTCGCTTCGACTTTTCCACATTCCGGCCCGATGCGGGAAAAATCGGGGCGGAATTCCGTCTGAGTTAGCAGGACGGGTACGTCGTGTTCCCGTCACCGCTCCAGAGGAGGATTTCCGATGCTGAACCTGATCACGCGCCACCGGTGCTGTCCGCCGACCCCCGCCGGGAGGTTGGTAGCATGACTTCCGCATAGGTTGCAGAAGCAGTGTTCGACAGCCACCGGTTCGTGAAGCGGCTCACCGAAGCCGGCATGGAGGAAGGGTTGGCCGAGGTGCTGGCCGAAGAGCACATGGGACCCTGGATCCGGAACGTCGCCACCAGGACAGATGTGGCGAACATCGGCGAGGGACTCGAACGCACCCGCGTGATGTTCCGGAAAGACCTGGAGAACGCCGAGGCAAACATTCGGAAGGACGCCGCCACGCAAGCGGACGTGGCGACGGTCCGGAAGGACCTGGAGAACCTCCGGAAGGACGCCGCCACCCAAGCGGACGTGGCGACGGTCCGGAAGGACCTGGAGAACCTCCGGAAGGACGCCGCCACCAAGGCGGACCTGGCGGTGATCCGGAAGGATCTGGAGAACATCCGGAAGGACGCCGCCACCAAGGCGGACCTGGCGGTGATCCGGAAGGATCTGGAGAACATCCGGAAGGACGCCGCCACCAAGGCGGACCTGGCGGTGATCCGGGAGGATCTGGAGAACATCCGGAAGGACGCCGCCACCAAGGCGGACCTGGCGGTGATCCGGAAGGATCTGGAGAACATCCGGAGGGACTTCGCCACCAAAGCGGATGTGGCCAACGCGATCGCCGCAGCCGAGCGGCGGCTCATGCTCGCCATGATCGGCGTTGCCGGAGTCCTGTTCGCCGCGCTCCGCCTCACGCAATAGTCGCGGCGTCCGACCCGTTGGCCACGGTCACTGGCCGGTCATTCCGTCAGATAACGCTCGGCCTGCCGCAGCGGCGGGATACCTACCAGAGCGTCCGCACGTGCGGATACTCGCGGAGCTTCGCGTCCCGGGTCACGAGGACCGCTCCCTGCGCCCGGGCGGTCGCCACGATGATCTGGTCGGCGGGGTCTCCGGCGAGTCCGGCGGGCAGCCGGCAACTCTCCACCAGAACCGACCGGGTCAGCTCGGCGGTGCGGAGTCCGGCGCGGCCCAGGGCGAGGTCGAGCCAGTCGTCGAGGGCGCGGTCGAAGACGAGCTGGCCCTTTTCGATCTTCTTGCCGACCTCCCAGATGGAGATGGAAGAGAGCCAGAGGCGCCCTTCCCTGGCACCGGACTCGATCGCGTCACGCGCGGAAGGGGAAAGCCGATCGTCCTCGGTGACCCACCAGATCCAGGCGTGCGTATCAAGAACGATCGGCATCCCATCTCTCGCCGGTGCCGTACGGGTCGCCCACTTCACGCACGACGCTGCCGGCCAGGCTCCGCCTCCGCTCCGGGAACGAATACGGCATCAACTGCGCGACCGGCTGGCCGCGCTTCGTGATGATGATGGGGGTCCGGGTGCGGGCAACCTCGTCGAGCAGCTTCAGGCAGACGTCCTTGAACTTCCCCGCCCCGATGGTCGTCATGGTCCCATTATAGCCATAGCCATGTGGCCATGTCCATACCCACTCCGGTATCGCCGCGACCCCGCCCCCAGTCGGCTCCGACGTGACCTGCGGCTCCTGTTGAAAACGCCCTCTCGTGCGGCCGCCCTACCCCCGCGCGTGGCGGAGCGGGATCCGGATCAGGAACCAGCCGAGCACGACGAACACCAGGAATCCCGGGATGCCGGAGGGCGTGGACACGAGCATCGGCAACTGGAGTTCGGCGACCGCGAACCCGGAGAGCCCGACGCCCATGAGCGCCTCGCCCGCGATGAGTCCGGACGCGATGAGCGTTCCGGCGCTCTCGCCGAGCGTTCGCCGTTCCGCCGGCAGCCTGGCCATCTGGCGGTCGCTCAGCCAGCGGAAGAAACCGCCCACGAAGATCGCGAACGTGGTCTGGAGCGGCAGGTACATCCCCACCGCGATCAGCATCGGGGAGGGCGCCTGGATCAGGATCAGGAAGAGGCAGAGCGCGATCCCGAAGACCACCAGCGGCCAACGCATGTCCCCACCCACGATGCCCTGGGAGAGCAGGGCCATCAGCCCGGCCTGCGGGGCCGGAAGCTCTTCCCCGCCGACGCCGATGCCGCCCGCGGCGATGTCCCCCTGGTGGAGCAGCATCATCGGCAGCACCAGGAACATTGACGCGAAGACGACGCCGATGATCTCCGCCCATTCCATGCGGAACGGGGTGCCTCCCAGGATCTGGCCCACCTTGAGGTCCTGGAGCATGTCCCCGGCGACCGCGCAGGCGCAGCAGACGACGGCCGCCACCCCCAGCACCGCGGCCACGCCCTCCGTCCCGGTGACCCCGAGGAAGGTCATCAGCAGCGCCGCCAGCAGCAGCGTCGAGATGGTGAGTCCGGAAACCGGGTTCGAGGAACTCCCGATCACGCCGACCAGGTAACCGGCCACCGCCGAGAAGAAGAACCCGGCGACGATCATCACGATCGCCGAACCGAGCGCCCCGAGCGGCTGTCCGGTGTAGTAGTTGTAAAGGAAGAAGGTCGGGATGATCAGCGCGACGACGCCCGCGGTCGTCCAACTGAACGGGATGTCGCGGTCCTTCTCTTCTCCCGAGCCGGCCGGGTGCCCGGTCCTCAGTTCGCCGATGGACCGCTTGAGCCCTTCGCCGAGCGACTTCCGCATCCGGAGCAGCGTCCAGACCGCGCCGGCGATCATGGCGCCCACCGCGATCGGCCGCACGAGTTCGGCCCAGACCACCGTGCTGACCGCAGTCCAGTCCGCGCCCGCCGCCGCCAACCGGCCCGCGTCGGCGAACTCCGGGTTGAAGAAGAGGACCGCCGGGATCATGAACCACCAGGCGAAGACCCCGCCGGAGAAGGTGAGCGCCGCCAGCCGGAACCCGATGATGTAACCCACTCCGAGATAGGCGGGCGAAGCGGCCGGGGTCGAAAACGGCAACACCCCCGGCTGGGCCGCCGCCCCGAAGGACTGACCCCCGACGGCGACCGACCCCTGGAAGGACCCGTATCCGATGGCGCCCGAAATGCGGTCGGTGAAGAGCTGGATCCCCTTCGAGTTCTTGAGGACCTCGATCAGCGCGCCGACCCCCATCATCTGGAAGAGCAGCCGGCCGCCGCTCGCACCTTTGCCGGCGCGGTGGATCTCGGCGGCGGCGACCGACTCGGGGAACGGGAGTTCTGGGTCGGTCACCATGCTCCGCCGCAGGATCACCACGAACAGGATGCCGAGCAGCCCGCCGACCAGCATCAGCAAGGTGCTCTCCCAGTAGTTGAACTCCTCCCAGGCGCCCGCCATCAGGAACGCCGGCAGCGTGAAGATCGCCCCGGCGGCCAGCGCCTCGCCTACCGAGGCCGTGGTCCGGGCGATGTTCTCCTCAAGCAGGCTGCCCTTGAAGAGACCCCGGATGACGACCATGGAGACGACCGCCGCCGGGAAGGTGGCCGCGACCGTCTGGCCGGCGCGGATGCCCAGGTAGGCGTTCGCCGCTCCCAGCACGACGGCCATGAACAGGCCGAGGAGAAGTGCCCGGAGCGTGAACTCGCGGGTGCTGCCGGTTGAGTTCGCCATGACGCCTCCTGAGGTGAGGTTGGGCGGTTCGGCGTTATATCACCGAACGAACGGCGTCTGGTTTCGCCCGTTCGTCTTGCCGGTCTCCGTGTTTTCATTCAGCCGCAACTAATATTTTCATCCTGCCGAACCCTGGAGTTTCATTCTGCCGATGCGAAAGTTCACAATCCGCCGATGATCCGGCACGCCATCTACCCCAGGTTTGCGGCGCCCCGACTGCAAGAAGCCCTGGAGGACTCTCCGGCGGTCCTGATTCACGGACCCCGGCAATCCGGAAAGACCACGCTGGCCCGGCGGGTCGGGCAGGACCGCGGTTACGTCTATCTCGATCTCGACGACGACACGCTGCGGGACGCAGCCGAGGCGGACCCGATCGGCTTCGTCGCGGATCTGCCGGAGCGGGTCATCCTGGACGAGGTGCAACGGACGCCGGCGCTCTTCCGGGCTCTCAAGATGGCGATTGACCGGAGACGCGTGCCGGGCCGTTTCCTGATGGCGGGTTCCACTCACGTGCTGCTCCAGCCCCGGCTCTTGGACTCCCTGGCCGGCCGCCTCCGGGTCGTGCGGCTCCACCCCCTGTCGCAGGCAGAGATCGCGCGGTCGGCGCCGGACTTTCTCGACGCGCTGTTTGGCGAGGGCTTTCCCCTGGCGCCGAGCGAGCGGCTGGGAAGGCAACTGGCCGAACGGGTCGCCGCCGGTGGCTATCCGGCCCCGCTCGCCCTGCCCGCCGGACGGCGCCGAACCGGCTGGCACCGCGACTACCTGGCGGCGCTGGTGGAGCGCGACGTGCGCGATGTGGCGCGGATCGGCGCGCTGGAAGCCCTGCCCCGCCTCCTCGGGTACGCGGCCGCCCAGACCGCCGGGCTCTTCAACGTCAACGCTTTGGCGTCCCCCTTTCAACTCACGCGCCCGACCGTCCGGAACTACCTGACCCTGCTGGAACGGATCTTCCTGCTGGAGCGACTCCCCGCCTGGCAGAGCCAGCGGCCGAGCCGACTGATCAAGACGCCGAAGCTCCACTTCTCGGACACGGGGCTGGCATGCGCGCTGCTCGGAGTCGGCGCCGAGGAGATGTACGCGGACCGGTCGCGGCTGGGCCAGTTCCTCGAGACGTTCGTCTTTCAGGAGCTGAAACGCCAGGCCGGCTGGCGGGGCCAGCCGACCGGGCTATTCCACTTCCGTGACCGGGACGGCGTCGAAGTGGACCTCGTCCTCGAGCAGGGGGACGGAGCATTGGCCGGGGTCGAGGTCAAGGCATCGTCCACGGTGAGAGGACGGGACTTTCGGGGGCTCCGCAAGCTCGCGAGCGCGGTCGGGGAGCGATTCGCGGGCGGCGTCGTGCTCTACGACGGAGAAACGAGCGCGCGCTTCGGTGAGCGGCTCCATGCCGTGCCGATCCGGCGGCTGTGGGAGTCGCAGGGACGGTAGGCCGCGAGACAGCGCGGCAGTGGGTGCGCAACGCATCCATAGACTTCGCCGTCCCGAGCGATGCGCGGCCATAACGGCAAACTCTTCTTCGCCCCCACCGACCTCAGCCGCTTCCTCGCCTGCCGGCGCCTGACGAGCCTCGACCGCGCCGTCAAGCTCGGCGAGACGTCCCCACCCCCCGTCTTCGAGGACCCCCGCCGCGATGCGCTGGCCGAGGCCGGGCAGGAGCACGAGGCCCGAATGCTCGAGCGATACCGGATCGAGGGGCATACGATCGAGACCGTCGATGCGTCCGGAGGGTTCGCGGAACAAAGTGAGCGGACCCTCGACGCCATGCGGCGCGGCAGGGAGGTGATCTACCAGGGGAAGCTCGGCCGCGGGACGTGGGGCGGCTACCCCGATTTCCTGGTTCGGGTCCCCCGTCCTTCGGCGCTCGCTGACTGGTCCTACGAGGTGGTGGACGCCAAACTCGCGACGGTCGCGAAGGCGGACGCCGTCCTCCAGATCGCGGTGTACTCGTGGCTTCTGGAGGCGGCGCAGGGAACGGCGCCGGTCGAAATGCACCTCGCGCTCGGCGGCGCCGGGGATGGGGAGCCCTTCCGCGTCGCGGACTTCGCGGCGTTCGAGCGCGCGCTCCGGCGGCAGTTCGAAGACCACTGCGCCGACCCGGGCCCGACCTATCCGGAGCCGGTGGATCTCTGTCCCCGCTGCGACTGGAACCAGGTGTGCCGCGATCGGCGACGCGCGGATGACCACCTCTCGCTGGTCGCCGGGGCTTCCCGACACCAGCGCAGGCGTCTGGAGGACCGCGGCATCACGACTCTGGCGGCCCTGGGCCGGATCGCCCTTCCGCTGGACCCGCCGCTCGACGGCGTGCAACCCGCCTCGCTGCAGCGCATCCATCGCCAGGCGAAGGCCCAGCTCACCGGACGCGAGTCGGGCCGGCCGTTTCGCGAGCTGATCGCACCGCCGGAGGAAGGCCGCGGTCTGCTGGCTCTCCCCGAACCTTCCGACGGCGATCTGTTCTTCGACATCGAGAGTTCCCGGCCGACTGCGGACGGCGGTCTCGAGTATCTCTTCGGTTTCGTGGATCGGGACGGTCACTACGACGACCGCTGGGCTTTCGACCGCGGCGGAGAGCGTGAGGTCTTCGAGTCCTTCATGGACCTGCTGGCCGAGCGGCGGGAGCGATTCGGCGATATCCACGTCTACCACTACGGGGGCTACGAGACGGGGGCGTTGAAGCGCCTCATGAGCCGCTATGCCACCCGCGAGGATGCGATGGACGTGCTCCTGCGCCACCAGGTGTTCGTGGACCTCCTCCAGGTCGTCCGGCAGGGTCTGGTGGCGTCGGTGGAGAGTTACTCGATCAAGGAGATGGAACGGTTCTACGGGTTCGTCCGGAGACAGGACCTCATCGAGTCCATCCGGGCGCGCGCCCGGATGGACGCCGCACTCGACGCGGGCGGCCGGGCGGAACCGGGCGACCTGGAAGTCATCCGGCGCTACAACCGCGAGGACTGCCTTTCCACCCTCGCGCTCCACGACTGGCTCGAGGATCTCCGCCGCGAGCTCACGGGCGAGATCGGCCCGCGGAGTCGCCCAACCGTCGAGATTGCGCCGGAAAAGGAACAGGAGCAGAGCGAGGCCGCGGCGCGGGTCGAACACCTCGGGATCCGCCTGACGTCGGATTGTCCAGCGGACGAATCCGAGGCTCGGCAGCTACTGAGATACCTCCTCGACTACCACCGGCGGGAGGACAAGTCGGCGTGGTGGGAGTTCTTCCACCTCTGCGGGCTGGATGCCGAGCAACTCTTCGAGGAACGGACGACGCTGGGCGGTCTGGCGTTCGAGGCGGAGATCGGTCCCGAAAAGCAGTCCGTACTCCACCGCTACCGGTTTCCGCCCCAGGACCATGGAATCGATGTCGGCACGAGCGTCCGCGACCCCGCAACGGGAGCGTCGCCCGGCGAGGTCTTCGGGATGACCGAGGACGCGCTGGTCCTGAAGCGCAGCCGCCAGAAGGTGCAGCAGCCCCATCCGGGGGCGCTTGTCCCCGTGGACATTCTGCCCACCGGGACAATGCGCGATTCGCTGTTCCGGCTCGGCGAGCTGGTTGCCGAGGATGGATTCCCGGACGACAGCCCGCGGCGCGCCGCGTTCGATCTGGTCCGGCGGGTTCCACCGCGGAACGGCGCCGGCGGCGCTTCCCTGGTGCGTCCGGGGGAGGACCTCGTTGCCGCCGCCCGGCGTCTCGCGGTCGCTCTCGACCGGGAGGTGCTCCCGGTGCAGGGACCTCCGGGCAGCGGCAAGACTTACCTCGGCGCGCGCGTCATCACCGCGCTGCTGGCGGCCGGGCGGCGGGTCGGGGTGACCGCCCAGAGCCACCAGGTCATCACCAACCTGCTGAACGAGGTTTGCGCAGCCGCGGACGGGGAAGCGGTCACGCTCCGGGGCGTTCAGATCGCGCCGCACACGGGCTGCACCGATCGCCGGTTCGAAGTGAAGACCGGTTCCGGAAACGCCATCGCCGCGGTTGAAGATCCCGAGGTCCGCGTGATCGCCGGCACGACCTGGGTCTGGGCGCGGGAGGACATGCAGGACGCGGTGGACGTGCTGGTGGTGGACGAGGCCGGGCAGTTCTCCCTCGCCGCTGCGCTCGCCTCCGCACCGGCTGCCGGGAGTCTCGTCCTGCTGGGCGATCCCCGCCAACTCGACCAGGTCACCCAGGGAATCCACCCGGAGGGATCTTCCGCCTCGGCGCTCGGCCACCTGCTCGCCGGGGAGAAGACGATCCCGCGGAGCCGCGGCCTCTTCCTCGACCACACCTGGCGGATGCACCCCGGCATCGGCCGGTTCACGTCAGAGCTCTTCTACGAAGACCGGCTCCGGTCGCGCCCCGGACTGGAGCAGCAGACGATTACCGGAGGCCCGCTCCCCGGCGCCGGGCTTCGTTTCGTCCCCGTCGCGCACGACGGCAACCAGCGCGAGTCTCCGGAAGAGGCCGACCGCATCGCGTCGCTGGTCGCCGGCCTGCTCGATGCCGCCTCCTGGACGGACGCGCACGGAACCACCCGGCGGATCACCCCGGAGGACATCCTGATCGTGGCCCCCTACAACGCCCAGGTGGACCTCCTCGCCCGCGTCCTCGACGGACGGGCCCGGGTGGGAACCGTGGACAAGTTCCAGGGACAGGAGGCCCCGGTGGTCTTCTATTCGCTCGCCACCTCGACCCCGGACGCCGCCCCGCGGGGGATGGACTTCCTGTACTCGCTGAACCGCCTCAACGTGGCGACCTCCCGCGCCCGCTGCCTGGCGGCCGTCGTCGCGAGCCCGGAACTCTTCTTTCCCGAATGCAAGACCCCGCACCAGATGCGGCTCGCCAACGCCTTCTGCCGGTTCCGGGAGCTTGCCGACGTAGTCCGGTAGCGCCGGCGGGGAGGTCGGAGCGCTAGCCGGGCGCCCGGCACATCTGCACGAGCAGGGCGATGAACATAGAGAGGAATACGGCGCCCGCGAGACCGGAGAGAATGCAGCCGCCGCATCCCACTGGTTTCGGGTCGGGTTCGGTGACCTCCACCTTGACGACGATCGGCGACGGCGTATCTCCGGCGGGCGGAGCCGGTGGATCGGGGAGCCCGGGTCCTGGCGCCACGGTCAGAGTTTGGTGGCCCGCGTGCCCTCCAGTCGCAGCGGGCGGTCGCGGTCGTGGTCCACGACGCAGAGGAAGCCGAACGGTTCCTCCGTCTCGTTGCGTAGCTGGTGGGCCTCGAGTGGACCGACGCAGGCCACGTCGAGGTGCTTGAGCGGCATCCGCCGGCCTCCGAGCAGGAGGACCCCCTCGCCGCGGGCGCCGATGACGACGTGCGTATGGAGGTGTTTTTCGAGGCTGGTGTGGCCGCCGGGCTCCACCTCGAAGTAGCGCAGGTCGCACCGGGTGCGCTCCCCGAACTTGCCCACGAGTTCCACGCGGCGCACACCCCGGAACGTCAGGTCTCCGGCGTCCTTGTACGGGGAACTGTCCCGGCCCTCCCAGTTCCAGTCCCGCCCGAAGGCGAGCCGGCGCGGCTCCGGCAGGGAAAGCCGCGCGGGGTCCGCGGGCTCGATGGAAACCTCCGGGTGGACCTCGCGCATCCGGTCGAGGATCTCGCGGGTCCCCGCCTCGATGCCCTCCGGATGGCCCAGCAGGGCGCCGCCGATGAGCAGCACGGTGTCCGGGCCGTAGGTCTCGGCGATGCGGCCGACGTCCCCCGGGCCCATCCCGCCGGCCGGGGACGGCCAGGCCGGGCGGAGCGCGCCGAGCGGCTCGCGGAGCCGCTCGGTGATTCCGGCGCACTCGGCCTCGGTGTAGCGGAAACGTCCGCCCGCGTCCGGAAACACCGAGATGTCGGCGCCGGCCAACCGGAACAGCGTCCCCAGAAGGACCCCGTGGGCCACCCCGTGGCCGGGAGCGTGGGTGTACGCCCCGGTCAGGGACGGGTGCGCCATGAAGATGAGGGGATAGCGCTCCGCCAGGGCGCGCATCGTGTCGAGCCCGGTGATCATCGGGCAGATGAGGACTCCGGGAAGCCCGGCCTCGGCGACGAACTCGACGTACCGCTCGAGTTCTTCGGCGCGGGCGCCGGCGTGCGGGAGGTAGAGGCACCGGCGCCCGGTTGCCTGGTTGCCGCGCTCCACGGCTTCCGCGCAGGCGGTGACCCGGCCGCGGAAGACGTCGAAGTCGTCGGTCAGGTTCTGGTCGTCCTTGACCAGGTCGCCGCCGCCACGGGCGAACGCTTCCCCGATGGCCGCCAGCTCGGTGACGCTCGAGCCCTGCGGCTTGAGCGCGGTCGCAAGCAGCGGCCGTCCGAGGACCCCGCACCGCCGCCGCACTCCCTCCACTCCGTGGTTGGGACCCGGCAGCGCTTCGAGCAGCGCTCGCGGCGGCCGCAGTTCCACGAGCCGCACCCCGCCGTACATCGGGGCGTTGCCGATCGCGACCGCCAGGAGTCCGAAGAGATCCCCCGCCAGCTCGGCTCCGTAGCTGATCGTGATGCGGTGCGCACCCGGGTCTTCGGGTTCGGGTGTGACCGATTCGATCCGGCCGACGACCTCGTCCTGGATCCTCCCCGGCGGAATGAGCGCCTCGGGAATCTCGACCGTCTGCTCGATGGCGATGAGGCGCGCGAGATCCTCGGGCGCGATGGCGCCCGGCTCGACGCGATAGACGACGCTGACCCGGCCGGGATCGGGCCGCGCGCTGACCACCGGGCTCAGCGGTGGCGCCGGGAGCGGCGCGGCCCGGTCTCGCCCAGCCGCAGTTCAGTGTCTGCCGTCAACTCCGGACCCGCCGATTCGCCCCGGAGGAGCGCCAGGTGGCCGGCGGCCGCGATCATGGCGGCGTTGTCGGTGGAGAGGGCGATGCTCGGATAGAAGACGGGCAGGCCGCGCTCTTCGCCGAGCGCCTGGAAGTTGGCTCGCAGGGCCGAGTTGGCGGCGACCCCGCCCGTCAACAGCACGGCCTTCGCTTCGCACACGCGAAGCGCGCGGTCCACCGAGCGGCGCAGGGCGCGGACGACCGCCGACTGGAAGCTGGCCGCCAGGTCGCGGAGGTCTTCGCGATCGAACGGGTCCTCGCCGTCGGCGAGCGGCTCGATGCCCTCGTGTTCGATAAGCCGGAGAACCTGGGTCTTGAGGCCCGAGAAACTGAAGTCCAGCCTTGCCCCGTCCGAAAAGTGCGGGAGCGAGAACCGGTGGCGGTTCGCTTGGCCGCGCTGCGCCAACCGGTCGAGGATCGGCCCGCCCGGATAGCCGAGGCCGAGCCGCTTGGCGAGCTTGTCGTACGCCTCGCCGGCCGCGTCGTCACGGGTCTTGCCGAGCAGCCGGTAGGAACTCTCGGCCTCGAGCAGGAAGAGGTTCGTGTGCCCTCCGGAGACGACGAGGGCGAGCGCCGGGTGGGGCACCTCGCCGCCCTCGAGGTAGCAGGCCCGGATGTGCCCTTCGATGTGATCCACGCCCACCAGCGGAATCCCGCGGGCGAAGGCAAACGCCTTGGCGTAGGAGACGCCGGCGAGCAGGGCCCCGATGAGGCCGGGACCGTTCGTGACCGCGACCGCCTCGATGTCATCGAGGCCGACCTCGGCGTCACGGAGCGCTTGCCGCACCACCGGCGACAGGTTCAGGAGATGCTGCCGGGAAGCGATCTCGGGCACCACCCCTCCGAACTGCGCGTGCTGGGCGACCTGTGACGAAACCACGTTCGAGAGAATCCGCCGGCCGTCCTCGACGATCGCCGCCGAGGTTTCGTCGCAGGAGGTCTCGATCCCGAGGATGAGCATGGCAGCTATGGAGCAGTGTCGAACAGACGCTCCACTCCGCGCCTCCAGAACGGGGCCCCGCGAACGAGGTGGTTCACGTCGGCCCCGGCCAGTTCGGCGCTGGATTGTTCATGGCAGGTTCGCCAGTCCGGCCCGTTGGGTTGCCCGAATAACCCCAGGGCGAGCAGGTCAAGACGCTCATCCGCCGAGAGGGCGCCAACCAAGGCAACGAGGCGGGCGCGCGCGACCGAGTCACCGATCTCACCGGTCGCGGTCAGGAGATCATGGGCCTCGGCAAGTGCTTCGACGGTCCTTCGGGCAATCACGGGCGCCACCGCCGCCCGCCCGATGTCGTCCGCGAAGGCGTGGCTACCCAGGTAACGGACGGTTATCCCCAAGGCGCTTGCCTCCACCTTGTTCACGAGCCGCTGGTCGGCGGTCACGAACGACGACTTGGTCCCCTCCGCACAGGAGAGATAGAGACAGTCGTACACCGGGTGGTTGAGGAGCAGTGAAATGCGGCCGGCTCGGCCAATCAGACGGGGCATCGGGTGCAGGGTGATGTCTTCCTGCAGACGCGGAGTCTCATCAAGGTAACGCGTCACCTCCAGGATTTCCCTGCGTCGGGATTTCTTCCAGAGGACGTTCACGAATTCCGCGAGCAGAAGGTCCGGAGCGTGCAGGTCCAACCGGTGGGTGCGCAACAGCTTGGCGGTTTCGGCCAGCTCCTCGGACACAAACCACTTGACGACGACGCTGGCGTCAACCGTGAGCCTCACCGGTCACGGTCTTCGCGCAACAGCAGCACGCTATCGGTCTGTGGAATCCCCTCGGTGAGCCGGGAAAGCGCATCGGTGCGCTCCCGGAGCCGCACCATCCGCTGGATCCGGTCGAATCGCTCCGTTAGCGCATGCCGGGCCTCCGCCTCCATGGAACGCTGGTTCGCCCTGGCCTCGGCCTTGAGCGCCTGGATCACACTGTCGTCCAGGTTTCGGATCGTGAGACTTCCCATGACAAGACCTCCACTGGGTGTTTGATGGCATCATGCTAGCACATAGCACTCACTGGCGCAGCACGACTGCCAGGCGCGCCAGTGAGTCCGCGAAAGGCGGGCGGGCGACGCCCCGTTCCGTGACGATGGCCGTGATGTACCGCGCCGGGGTCACGTCGAAGGCCGGATTCCAGACGGGAACGCCCTCCGGCGCGATTCGGGTTCCGGCGATCTCCACGATTTCTTCGGCGCGGCGTTCCTCGATGGGGATCTCCGCGCCGGTTGGCGTCTCGAGATCCACGGTCGAAAAGGGTGCGGCCACGACGAACGGCACGCCGTGTTCCTTCGCGAGGACAGCGGCCTGGTAGGTGCCGATCTTGTTGGCCGAGTCCCCGTTCGCCGCGATCCGGTCGGCTCCCACGATCACCGCATCCATGTCCCCGCCGGCGAGCAGGGAGCCGACCATCCCGTCGGTGAGGAGGGTGACCGGGATGCCGTCGGCCATCAGTTCCCAGGCGGTGAGCCGGGCTCCCTGAAGAAAGGGCCGGGTTTCGGGAGCGAACACCTCCACCTCACGGCCGGATTCGGCCATCGCGCGGACGATCCCGAGCGCGGTCCCGTAGCCCGAGGTGGCGAGGCTCCCCGCGTTGCAGTGGGTCAGGACGCGCGCCGGTCCCTCGCCCGGCAGGAGGCCCGCGCCGAGCGCGCCGAGGCAGCGGTTGGCTTCGAGATCCTCGGCAGCGATCCGGTCCGCCTCCGCCTCGAGGGTGCAAACCCGTTCCGCGGTCGAAACGCTGGCGAGCGATTCCAACCGGGCGCGCATGCGCGCGATAGCGGCTCGCAGGTTGACGGCGGTGGGCCGGGTATTCAGCAGCGCGGTCGCCAGGTCCTCGAACCGGGAGCCAGGCGATTTCCCGCCGCCACGGACAAACCCGAGCACCACCGCGTAGGCGGCCGCGATGCCGATGGCCGGAGCCCCCCGAATCGCCATCTCGCGGATGGCGTCCCCGACCTGATGCGCCTCCGCGCACTCGATCCACACCTCCGCTGACGGGAGGCGGCGCTGGTCCAGCAGATGAAGGACCTTGCGCTCGGGGTCCCAGCGGAACGGGCGGACCATGGGTTCACCCTACCAGTCGGTCTGGGGAGTGGTGGGCGCCGTCAGGGCGGATGGAGTTGTGACGTGCGCGGCGCGGAGCTCCGCAGTACTCCGGTTCCGCAGGGTTCCGCAGAGTGCCCCGATATTCCTCTAATCGGTCGGTTCCTCATGGGCTTACGGTGCTATACTGTTCCCTCCCGGAACGCCGCAAACTCCCCCGTTCCCGCACCTTTTGTGCCGTCAAACTGCCGCCCAGAGGAAGCCAGAACATGACCGAACGCCCCTACCGACTCTCCGCGAGATTCGTCGAGACCATACGGGAACCCGGATGGTACGGCGACGGCCGCGGCTCCGGAGGTTTGTCCCTCCGGGTGAAGCGCACCGCACGCGGCCACCTCGCCAAGTCCTGGGGCCAGCGCATCAGCGTCGACGGACG